>NZ_CP168609.1:0-1811806 GCF_047325135.1 Ralstonia sp. Ralssp110
GCAGTGCTACACGCTGCAGGGCGTACTGCCCGAGCAGACTGGACATGACATGCCGACCTCCACCCTCTATGGCGTGTTCCGCGCGGCTGACGGCGATCTGGTGATCGCCGCGCAGGTGGACGACGCCTGGAAGCGTTTCGCCGCGCTGGTCGAGGCAAATGGTGGCCCGGCGGGCTTCGGCACCGACACGCGCTTTCATGCGGGCGCTGGGCGCAACGCGTGCCGCACGGAAATCCTCTCTGTGGTGGAACCGTGGGTTGCGGCGCGGTCGGTGGCATCGGTGCTGGAGCTGCTGGATGGCATCGATGTGCCATGCGCCAAGGTGCAACGCATTGACGAGGTGCTGGCCGATCCGCAAATTCAAGCGCGGGGGATGGTGGTCGAGCAACAGCACCCACGCTATGGCACGTTGCGCCTGCCGAACCTGCCGTTCAAGTTCTCCGATTGCGATACGACGGTCCGCGATGTCGCGCCCGACCTGGGCGAGCACAACGCCGAAGTGGCGCGCGCCCTGGGTTTCGACTCAGACGAGATCCACGCGATGCAGGTTGATGGCGTCCTCTATTCGAAGCGAGCTCAATGATGACTGACCACTATGCGGTGATCGGCAATCCGATCTCTCATACCAAATCGCCGCTCATTCACGGGCTATTTGCGCAGGAGACGCGACAGGACATGCAATACACGGCCATCGAAGGGCCGGTCGAACCGGAGGCGGCGTTCGCGGATGTCGTTCGCAGGTTCGCCGCAGGCGGGGGCAAGGGCATGAATGTCACAGCGCCGTTCAAGCTCAAGGCCTTTGCGATGGCCGACGAGCGCAGCGAGCGTGCAACGTTGGCCGGCGCGGCGAACGCACTGAAGTTTGAGGATGGCCGCATCCTGGCCGACAACTTCGACGGCATTGGGCTGGTTCGCGACATCGAAGCCAACTTGGGGCTGCCGATGTCTGGCAAGCGCGTGCTGATGCTCGGTGCCGGCGGTGCGGCGCGTGGTGCTCTGCTGCCGTTCCTGCAGGCGATGCCGGCGGAGATGGTCATCGCGAACCGCGACGTCGCAAAAGCGCAGGCGCTGGCTGCACAGGTTGCAGAGCGCGGCCCGGTCGTCGCGTGCGGGTATGCCGAGCTGGCGGCGATGGGGCGCTTCGATCTGGTGGTCAATGCCACATCAGCCAGTCTCACGGGCGATCTGCCACCTGTTCCACCGAGCATCTTCCGCCATGAAGGCATGGCCTATGAACTGGCCTACGGCAAGGGGTTGACGCCGTTCCTGCGGCTCGCCCGCAACGCGGGCGTGCGCGACATCGCAGACGGTGTTGGCATGCTGGTCGAACAGGCCGCTGAAGCGTTCGCGTGGTGGCGCGGCGTGCGTCCGGAGACACGGCCGGTGATCGATCGGCTCACCGTTCCCCTTGATTGAGCCCAGCACGGAGGCCCGAATGAAGCTGAAGCGCATCTTGATGCTGCACGGCGTCAATCACAACATGTTCGGCAAGCGCGATCCTGTGCAATACGGGACGATCACGCTGGCCGAGATCGACGCCAGATTGCAGGCGTTGGGCGCCGAACTTGGCGTGCAGGTGGCGTCCTTCCAAACAAACAGCGAAGGGGCGATGTGCGAGCGCATTCACCGTGCATTTGAAGAAGGGCAGGACGCCGTGCTGATCAACGCAGGTGCGTGGACGCATTACAGCTACGGCATCCGCGATGCGCTGGCGATCCTGACGTGTCCCGTCGTAGAACTGCATATGTCCAATATCCACGCACGCGAGCCGTTCCGGCATCACTCGGTGTTTGCAGACATCGTCACCGGGCAGATCTGTGGGTTCGGAGTACAGAGTTACCTTCTGGCCCTGAGGGCTGCGGTCTCGGCACTCGATCATGCTTGACGGCATGAATGCACGAATCGCTCCTGATGGGAGCTCGCCGAGGTCTGTTGACACACGTCCAGCACAGTTAAATGAATGCTATGGATGAAGCTTCTCGCCCTTGTTCAGCATGTCGATGAACTGAGCGATCTTCTTTGCGCGCGTCTCGGCCTTCTTCACGTTTTGGATTCTGAACAGAATCGCATAGCGGTTCTGGCTATTCAGGGTCGAGAAGAATTGCCTGGCCTTCGGGTTGGCGTCGAGAGCCAGCTGCAGGTCATCGGGCACCGTTGACGTACTCGCAGATGCGTAGGCAGCCTCCCAACGCCCGTCGCGCTTGGCCAGATCGATTGCGCGAAGTCCGCTTGGGCGCATCCTCCCGTCGGAGATCAACGTTTCAGCCTTGGCTTTGTTGATCTTCGACCAGATGCTTTTGGCGGTTCTAGGTGTAAATCGCTGTAGCCAGTAGTGCTCGCTCTCAGCCTTTTTTTGGCCATCGATCCATCCGTAGCAGAGGGCACTCTCCAGTGCCTGGGCGTAAGACACAGTCGATTGGTCGGCCGACCGCTTTGCGATGCGGAGCCAGACACCGGTCACAGCCTCTGCATGGGTTTCGAGCCAGGCTTCCCAGGCTTCCTGACTGGTGAACGTAAGTTGTTCGCTATGCATCTTTCTAGGCCACTCATCGTCAAGCCGGCAGGGGAGATGACTCGCGCTTGAAACGGAGAACACCTCTTCCCATTGGATTTCCGGATGCCAACGGGTTCGGCATCCACGCCGTGCGAACCTCGAGCTCGTCCCCGTCAAGCGTGTAGAACCGTTCCTGCTCCGTGCCGGTCCAGGCTTCATTCCAGGACGCATCCACCCTTGTGATGAACCGGTCTCCGTCGACCCGATACCGCCCCGTGTAGGCCATCACCGTGCGGAATAGCGCCAGCAGCTTCTCGTCTGTATTCCCGGGCTCCCGCACCTTTGCGGTGAGAAGCACCATGATGCGTCCATCCGCGCCGAAGATCAGTGACCCCTTGGGATCAGCGCCCCAGGGCTGCGTGCGCTCTTTTGTCTCTTGCATCTCGGTCTCGAAAGACACCAAGCGCCAGCTACCGTGTAGTTTTGCGTCGTGCTCAGTCATGGTTCGTCCTGTCATCGTCCGTTCAGATGTTCGTACGGGACGGGCGCCGCAGAACAACATGCGTTGCGTTTTCCGACGCTACGGATTCAACACACGTATAGCCCTGCGCTCGCAAATCAATGCCTTCGAACAGAGGTTCCCCACGGCCAAGCAAGATCGGCGAGATCGCAATGTGCAGCTCATCGATGAGGCCCGCACGAAGGTACTGTCGGATGGTGCCTGCCCCACCGCCGATGCGTACATCTTTCCCGCCGGCGGCCTCGCGGGCACGGTCGAGCGCTTCTTGAGCGCCGCCTGTGATGAAGTAGAAGGTCGTGCCGCCCTCCATCTCGATGGGTGCACGCGCGTAGTGGGTCAACACGAATACGGGAACGTGATACGGTGGGTTGTCACCCCACCAGCCTTTCCAGTTGTCGTCGGGCCAATCCCCGCGAATGGGGCCGAACATGTTTCGCCCGAGAATCCACGCCCCAACGTTCTGAAAACTGCGGGCGGCAAAATCATTGTCAACACCGGTTGTGCCGCCGTCCTTGCCGAGCAGGGCGTGCTGGAACGTGCGCGTCGTGACTAGCCACGTGTGCAGTTCTGCCCCGCCAATGCCGAGCGGATTGTTGATGTCCTGATCCGGACCTGCGCCGTATCCGTCAAGCGAGATGGTGAAGCCCGCAACGCGAACGCGTGTCATCGTTTGTCTCCAGCTCGAATGCGACGCCCGATCGATCATCAACGGATGCCGGCGTCAAGACCTGCATATTAGTACCGGCGCCAGCCGAACGTGCCGCGCGCGCCGGGCCGGACATCGGCCATTGGGAGGAGGGGTGCCGCCATCATTTAGAATCGCGCACTTTGCCCGTACTCCCATGTGGTTCAAAAACCTTCAGCTTCATCGCCTGCCGGCACCTTGGGCCGTTACCCCTGACCAACTTGAAAAGTGGCTGGCGCCCCACGCGTTTCAACCGGGCAACAGCGTAGAAAAGCAAACCTCCGGCTGGGCATCGCCGCGCGATGACGGCGCGCTCGTGTATTCGAACAACGGGCAGGTGCTGCTGGTCTTTCGCGCAGAAAAGAAGCTGCTGCCGGCGTCCGTCATCAACCAGGTGACCAAAGCCCGCGCGCTTGAGCTGGAGGAGCAGCAGGGCTTCAAGCCCGGCCGAAAGCAACTGCGCGAACTCAAGGAGCAGGTGACTGACGAACTGCTGCCACGCGCGTTCAGCATTCGGCGCGATACCCGTGTATGGATCGATACGGCAAACGGCTGGCTCGTGATCGATGCGGCTTCGCAAGCGGTTGCCGACGATGTGCGCGGCCTGCTCGTGAAGTCGGTCGATCAGTTGCCGCTCACCACCGTGCACGTGGCGCATTCGCCGGTTGCGGCAATGACGGAGTGGCTGCTCTCTGGAGAGGCGCCCGGCGGCTTTACCGTAGACCAGGACGCCGAGTTGCGCTCGACAGGTGAGGGCGGTGCCACGGTGCGATACGTCGGCCACGCGCTGGAAGCGGAAGACATGCGCCGGCATATCGAAGCTGGCAAACAATGCATGCGCCTTGCCATGACCTGGGACGACCGGGTCTCCTTCGTGCTGACGCCGTCGCTCCTGATCAAGCGCGTGACGCCGCTTGACGTGATCAAGGAAGCCGAAGACCCCACCGCCCAGAACGACGACGAACGCTTCGACTCCGATGTCGCACTGATGACCGGCGAGTTGGCTCGGATGCTGACCGACCTGGTCGACAGTCTTGGCGGCGATCAGCTCGACGCCATGCAACAGGCCAAAGCGGCCTGAGCTTCGTCAGCCGGCTGGCGGTGTGCCGGTAAACACCGCCAGTTGCGCCTCGAACGCGCGCTGGTAAGCGGGCCGCGCTTCACCGCGCGCGACATAGGCGGCCAGGCTCGGGAATTCGTCCAGAAGGCCCGAGGGCCGCAGCCGGAGCAGTACGGACACCATCAACAAGTCCCCTGCGCTGAATGCACCATCAAGCCAATCCGCATCGCCCAGGCGCGCAGAAAGTTGATTGAGCCGACGGCGGATGCGATCCATGACCAGCGGCAAGCGCTCAGCGGTCCACGGCTTGTCGCCCTCCTGGAACTTGGCAGTAACGAGTTCCAGAATCGGCGGTTCGACGGTGTTGAGCGCCGCAAACATCCACGTGATCGCCCGTGCGCGAGCATTGTTATCGTTTGGTAATAAAACCGTATGCCGCTCGGCGATATGGAAGACGATCGCGCCTGTTTCGAACAAGGCCAGGTCGCCTTCCTCGTAGGTCGGGATCTGGCCGAATGGATGCAGGCGCAGGTGCGGAGGCGCTTTCATCGCCTGGAACGAAACCAGCCGGACGTTGTAGGGCTGGCCTGCTTCTTCAAGCGCCCAGCGGACACGCGTGTCACGCGCCAGTCCCTTGCCGCCATCGGGCGAGCGTTCAAAAGCGGTAATGGTGGGGATCATTCATGCGCTCCGATGCGTGCCTGGAGCCACCCGTGGAGGCCGCGGCACCGGCGGTTGGTTTTCAGTACAACGGAAGACTCCACACGTTGCGTGCCAAGCATGTGCACGCCGGCGTCAAAGGTCAACCGACATTCGTTGACGCGACTCACGCCGGAAGGCACACTCGTCCCATGCGAGCCCACACGTCCCTCACCATTGCGATCCAGCATCACGCGCATGCCCATTGGGGACGGCCTCTGGGGGCGTGCACGCATTAGCAATCCGCAAGACCATGCGCACCGAAGCCCCGCCGACCACGACGGGGCTTTTTGTTTTTGCGCGTTCCATCCGCTGTCGCATCAACCGGGGTATCCAACCTCGATTCAACCGCCGCTTCCCTATCGATGAAACAGGAAGATCAAATGCCAGCCGTGTCGTCCCCTTTCGCAGTGCCACTCGATCTGTACCGAGCCCTCTCGAACGTGTGGTCTGCAGATACATCGAGCCCCACCAATGCCTGGTCGCCGTCAAATCCGGCGCAGAATCATTGCAGCGTGACTTCGCTTGTCGTGCAGGACCATTTCGGTGGAGACATCCTCACGACGCAGACGCCAGGCGGCACGCACTTCTACAACCGGATTGACGGCAAGATGTGGGATCTGACAGTGAGCCAGTTTACCGAACCGGTGCCGTATGACGACACGCCTTCCACACGCGAAGCCGCGTTGGCTGATACCTCGCCGGAAAAATATGCACTGCTCGTGTCGAGGCTGAACGCCAGCAGATAGCGCGGGCCATTTGGTATGCCGCAGCATCCGGGCGGCTTGCCGCGAATTGCTGGCGCCGCCGCGTGGGTCGTTGGCGCCGTCCTCGTACGTGTTTGACGGGGACGCACGCAACGGTAGGCACACGGGTTTTTGATGCCATTTCCAGCGTTTTTCGCTGCGAGTGATAATGCATTCACCCCCGTAGGGAGGGGCTGCCGCGCCCGATGCGCAACGACATTCCCACGTAAAATCCGGAGCGCGCGCCGCCATGCTCGGCGCACCGTCTTGATATCCGGATGTACGTCGATCTTCTTACCCTTTATCTCCTTGCCGTCGGCATCCTGCTCGCCAGCGCTGGAATGCTGTTCTGGGAGCATCGGACCAACCCCCGGCGCAGCAAGGCGTTGCGCCTGCTGGCGGCCGGGTTTGCGACGCTCTCGCTCGGGTGCACGGCCGTGCTGTTCCGCCACGAAGTGCCGGGCGCGACGGGCGCAGCACTCTGCAACCTCATCATGCTGTGCGGCTATCTGCTCGTGCTATCCGGCGTGGCGGCGCTGAACGGGCGGCAGTATCGCGGCGCCGCAGCCGGCGTGCTCATCGGCATGGCCCTGGTCTGGGCGATCTGGGGTGCGCAGTGGCAAGGCATCCTCTGGAACTACGTCAGCGCGATTCCGATTGCGTTGGTCAGTGCGATGACGGCCCGGGAAATGTGGCGATGCGACACCATGAAGCCGCTGCGCCCGCGACAACTCGTGGTGATGGTGACGACCTTGCATGCCGCGCTCTACCTTGCCCGCGGGCTCGCGCTGCCCGGGTTGGTGTCCGCATACGGACCCGCCATGCAGCCGCTGGCCAGCAAGTTGACGATGATCGAGGGCGTCTTGTACGCGATGGTGTTGCCGATGACGTTGCTGAAGCTCATTCGGGACGAGGCCCACGGCCAGCTTCTGAGCGAATCGCAGACCGACTACCTGACCCGCCTTGGCAATCGCCGCTGGTTCTTTGAGCAGGGCACACGTCTGATCGAAGGCGTCGGCAGCAACGGCCCAGTCGCTACGCTCGTGTTCGATCTGGACCGGTTCAAGGCCATCAACGACCGCTACGGACACCAGGCTGGCGACACCGTTCTCACGGTGTTTGCGGAAATCGCGCAGGGTGTGCTTGGCCCCGGCGCAATGCTTGCGCGCATTGGCGGCGAGGAATTTGCCGCGCTGCTGTTGGGTGATGACGCGCGCCACGCAAGAACGCGGGGCGAGGCCGTGGCCAAGTGCTTTGCAGAAGCGGTCCAACGCCGCAGCGACAGCGCCGGCATTCTGGCGACAGTCAGCATTGGCATGGCAGAGTTCAACGCCGATCTGCCATCGCTGGCGGATGGCCTGGCTGCGGCAGACAAGGCGCTCTACCGTGCCAAATCGCTGGGCGGCAATCGGCTTGAAGTTGCGCAGACTGCCCAGCAAGTCGACGAGGCCGTCCTCTCGTAACGGTAAACGCTGTTCAGTCCGTCCGCCCGGCGCGCAGGTCGCTTTTGCGGATGAGCTGCAAGAGTGTCTCCGCCGGCTTGCTCAAGCGCCGTGCTGACAACGTAATGAATTCGATTGCCGGCAACGGCGGCAAGACATCGCCATTGACGGGCGGTACCAGCCCGCCGCCCGCGAGGTTCTGCGCGCGCACGGTAATCCCCAGCCCGCCGCGCGCCGCCGCAATACACCCGGAATGACTGCTGCTGGTGCAGACCACGCGCCACAGCCACCCCGCTGCGGCCAGCGTGTCCAGCACGATGGAGCGGGTCACGCTGGGCTCGTTGACGAGGATGAGCGGCAACGGCTGACCAACATCCACCACGGTACCGGGCCGGGCCAGCCATTCGAGCTGGCCGCGGAATAGCGGCACGCCCCGTCGCCCGCCTTCGCGGCGTTTGCCGACAATCAGATCGAGCGAGCCGTCTTCGATGCCTTCATACAGTTTGCTGGTCATCCCCATCGTGATCTCAAGCTCCACATCCGGATGCGTGGCCCTAAACGCTGCCAGCAGATTGGGCAACGGCCCTTGCGCCAAGTCTTCCGAAGAGCCCAGCCGAACGCGGCCCTGCAGCCGGGGCGCACTGAACTGCAGCTCAGCACGCGCCAGGGATTCGAGGATCAGCTTCGCGTGAACGAGCAGGGCCTCGCCGTCGGGCGTGAGCGACACCGAATGGGTGTCGCGCACAAACAGCCGCCGGTTCACGCTTTGCTCCAGCCGGCGGATGTGATCGCTAACCGACGATTGCGACAGGTCAAGTTGGCGTCCGGCCTCCGTAAAGCTATGGGCGGCGGCCACCGCGGCGAAGGTTTGAATCCAGACTGGATTGAGCATGCCGGCATTGTCATCGAGTTTTCCGATAACAGTCAACGTCTCTAGAGGGGTTCCCGATTGGCTGTCCGTCGGTAGCATTGCGGGTGGATGTCCGGCGCTTTCCGGGCAGGTATTCCAGGATTCACATGCAAACCGCTTCAACTCCCGCCGCCCCGCAGAACGCCTCCCACAAGGCCATGCTGTGGATCGTCTTTGCCGGCTTCTTCATGCAGGCGCTGGACACAACGATCGTCAATACCGCCCTGCCATCCATGGCGCGCAGCCTGGGTGAAAAGCCCCTCGACCTGAAATCGGTGGTCGTGGCTTACACGCTCACCATGGCGATGCTGACGCCGGCATCAGGGTGGCTGGCAGACAAGTTCGGCACGCGGCGCGTTTATTTCACCGCGATCCTGATCTTTGTTCTCGGTTCGGTGTTCTGCGCAACGGCACACACGCTGCCGCAACTGGTGATCGCACGCGTGCTGCAGGGGATTGGCGGATCGATGCTGTTGCCGATTGGCCGGCTGGCGGTGCTGCGCAATATTCCGGGCGAGCAGTACATCGCAGCGTTGGCCTTTGTGTCGGTGGCGGGGCAGGTTGGTCCGCTCCTGGGGCCCGCCCTGGGCGGTTGGCTTGTACAGGATGTCTCGTGGCACTGGATTTTCCTGATCAACGTGCCTGTGGGTTTCGTGGGCTTGTTCGCGGTACGGCGCTATCTGCCGCAGGACGCCGTGCGCGCCGTGGCGCCATTCGATTGGCTTGGCTGCGGGCTGCTGTCGTTGTGCATGGTGGCGTTCTCGCTGGCGCTCGAAAACGGTGCGCATAGCCCGTGGAGCGTGGTGCTGATCGCCGTGAGCATCGTCAGCGCGCTGCTCTATATTCCGCACGCAAGGCGGCGTGTGGCGCCGCTGTTCCAGCTTGCGCTCTTTCGCGAGCCGAACTTCAGCATTGGGCTGATCGGCAACCTGTTCTGCCGCATCGGGTCCGGCGCCGTGCCATTCCTGCTGCCGCTGCTGTTCCAGTTGCAGCTTGGGTATTCGCCGTTCCATTCCGGGTTGCTGCTATTGCCGATTGCCATTGCCGGCATGCTCGCCAAGCGCTGGGTCGTCCCGCTTGTGAACCGGTTCGGATACGACGTGTTTCTCCAGGTCAACACGTGGGTCGTCGGTGTCTCGATTGCCTCGTTTGCGGCCATGTCGCCGGGCTGGCCGCTTGTGCTATCGATCGTGCAACTGTCGGTGTTCGGATGGGCCAATTCGATGCAGTTCGCGGCCATGAACAGCATCACGCTCAAAGGCTTGTCGCATCAGGATGCGGGCAGCGGCAACAGCTTGTTCTCGATGGTGCAGATGCTCGCAATCGGCCTGGGCGTATCGATCGGGGGTGGGCTTGTCAGCCTTTTCTCGGTCAAGCTTGGTGTGGCCGCGCCGGCGTATCGGCTGGCGTTCTTCACCATGGGCGTCGTGACCGTGTTTTCTGCGTGGATTTTCCGCAAGCTTGACGGCAAGCCCATGCCGGTTCGTTCGAAGAACGTAGAAGCCGAGGCTGTGCAGGCGCGCTAACGATTGCAGGGTCAGCGTAGGCCGGACTCATCCGCGCATGCGCAGAAGATCGGCGTAAGAGACCAATTTGGGCTTTCCCGTCCCGAGCGTCTTGCGCTTTGACGTTGACCGGCCTGGCTTGCTGCGTTCGAACTTGGCCGCAGCACGTGCGTCTTCCTTGGCATGCACGCTGGCCGACTTCGTTTCTGCCTTGACGCGTTCCGCTTCCAGTCGTGCGGCTACCCGTTCTTCGCGGGCAACTTCTTGCGCGGCCGAGAGGATTTCTGCCTTGAGTTGATCACGTCGCTGTTTGGCGGCAACGCGGGCGGCCTGCAGTTGCTCCTTCCGCTGCCGGAGCCAGTCTTTTCGGCTCACCGGCGCGGGCCGTGCCTCTGCCGGCACGCTCAGGCGCAAAGCCCGGCTGGCGGCGACTTTCTCGGCGTGGATCTGACGACGCGGATCGCGTTTCACATCACTCATGGTGCGCAACGCTCCATGGCGGCACCGCTGTGCCGCCGCACGCCAGCAAGGGATGGCGGGTCATGACGTTCATTCCGTCAACCGTACCATAGGGCTTCATATCACGCAGGGGTGATGCCGGGCCATCAAGTCTTTGGGCGCGCGAATGCGCGGCGATATCGCCGTTCCGCTGCGGGATTCCACGTCGCACGACGAGAACGTTTCAGCCGCTGGGTCACGGCGGCTAATGCTCCTGGGCGCCTGTCCGGGGCATTGCTTTTCCGCCGCCTGCAATACCGTATGCGCGTGAATACGCAACCAAATTGCATCGCCGTTGGCGCAAAATAGCGGTTTGGGCATTTTTGTGCCCCCTCGCACTCTTGGAGACGGTATGAACAACGTTGTCGAATCGGCTATTTCGATCGAGAAGCGCCCGAACCCTGTTCCGGCGGAAGAGCGGGCGCGCCTGCTGGAAAACCCAGCTTTCGGCCGCGTCTTCACGGATCACATGGCCACCATTCGCTATACCGAGGGCAAGGGCTGGCACGACGCCAAAATCGGTGCACATGGCCCGATCCAGTGCGATCCGTCCACGCTGGTGCTGCACTACGCACAAGAAATCTTCGAGGGCATGAAGGCCTACCGCCTGCCGGACGGCGGCGGTGCGCTGTTCCGCCCGGAGGCGAATGCGCGCCGGTTCCAGAATTCTGCCAAGCGCCTGGCGATGCCCGCGCTGCCGGAAGACCTCTTCTTGCAGGCCGTGCGCGAGCTGGTCAAGCTCGATCGCGACTGGATTCCGTCGGGCCAGGGCTCGTCGCTGTACCTGCGCCCCTTCATGATCGCCACCGAAGTGGTCCTGGGCGTGAAGCCGTCGGCCGAATACCTGTTCTGCGTGATTGCCTGTCCGGTGGGCGCGTACTTCAAGGGCGACGCATCGTCAGGCGTCACCATCTGGGTGTCGGACAACTACACGCGCGCCGCGCCCGGCGGCACGGGCGAGGCCAAGTGCGGCGGCAACTACGCCGCCAGCCTGGTTGCCCAGGCTGAAGCCACCCGCGAAGGCTGCGACCAAGTCGTCTTCCTCGATGCGGTGGAGCGCAAGTGGATTGAAGAGCTGGGCGGCATGAACGTCTTCTTCGTCTTCGATGACGGTTCGCTGCAGACGCCGCCGCTCACCGGCACGATCCTGCCGGGCATCACGCGCGATTCGCTGATCACGCTGGCGCGCGGCATGGGCCTGACCGTGCGTGAAGAGCCGTACTCCATCGACCAATGGCAGGCCGACGCCCAAAGCGGCCGCCTGCATGAAGCCTTTGCCTGCGGCACCGCAGCGGTTGTCACGCCCATCGGCAAGGTCAAGGGCCACAAGCACAACTTCACCATCGGCGATGGCAAGGCGGGCGAGCTGACGACCAAGCTGAAGGCGGCGTTGGTCGATCTGCAGAACGGCCGCGCACCGGACCCGCACGGCTGGCTCGACCGCCTGTTCTGAGACCGGGATGGCTGAGTCGCTTTCTGCGGTTTCGGCGGATGGCGCCGAGGCATGGATCACCACACCCGATGGCCGTCTCCATGCCAAGCAGTGGGGCGGCCCGGTTGACGATGCCGCCAAACCGCCCATCGTGCTGCTGCATGATTCCCTCGGCTGTGTAGCGCTGTGGCGTGATTTTCCGCAGCGGCTGGCGCAGTCGACCGGACACGCGGTCATCGCCTACGACCGGCTTGGCTTCGGCCGATCCGACGCCTGTGCGGGCCAGCTCGATCCGGGCTTCATTCAGCAGGAAGCGTACGGTGGCTTTGCCGCGCTGATCGAGCAACTTGGCGTGGATCGCTTCATCGTCTTCGGCCACAGCGTCGGGGGTGGGATGGCCGTGTCGATTGCGGCGGCGTATCCGGGCCGCTGCGCGGGGTTGATTACCGAGTCGGCGCAGGCGTTTGTGGAAGAGCAAACGCGCGAGGGCATCCGCGTCGCCCAGGCACAGTTTGCCGAGCCCGGCCAGATGGGCCGGCTGGAGCGCTATCACGGCAGCAAGGCGCAATGGGTGCTGGATGCGTGGGTCAACACGTGGTTGTCTCCGGCATTTGCGCAGTGGTGTCTGGACGAAGCACTGCTTGCCGTGCGCAGCCCCGTGCTGGCGCTGCACGGCACCGAAGACGAATACGGCTCGACTGCGCAGCCCGAACGCATCGTCACGCTGGCCGGTGCGCCCGCCACGCTCAAACTCGTGCAGCGTTGCGGGCACGTGCCGCATCGGGAGCAGGAGGCCGCTGTGCTCGAAGCGGTCAACATGTTCCTCCCCACATTGGCCTGATCCGCATTGCCCCCGGCGCCCTTGGGCGCAGGCATAAGCGGTTGTTGCGAGCCTTCGTTCAGGTGCGCCGCACCAAAATCGAACGACCGTTTTTAAATCGTCCGTTTCAATCACCTGCTTTTTTCTCGGCTCCAGAGGGCTGCACAGCGGCTGCTTTGTTTGGAGTTTCGCGCCTAGTTTCTGGCGTTGGTCTCTTCTCCTGCTGCGCCTATAACGCAAGCGTCGGGCACGACCCCGGCGGCGCACGCATGTGCGTACACAAGCCAAGCCACCCAGCGGGGCAAAACAGGAGGAAGACAATGGCAACACCCGGCATGGTCGCGTCCGTGGAATGGACCGACGGCAAGCGCTATCTCTGGATGCTCGGCGCGCTGACTATCACGCTACCCATCATCGCAGCCGTGTCGGCGCTTGCGACGGGCTGGCATCCGCTCTGGTGGGCGGGGCCGTTCATCGTGTTCACGATCATTCCAGCCCTTGATTTTCTGATTGGCGACGACCGCGACAACCCTCCCGAAGACGTCGTCCCCACGCTGGAAAAACAGCGTTACTACCGCCGTATCGTCTACCTGGCGACCACCGTGCTCTACGTGAGCTTTGCGGTGGCGATGTGGGTGCTGCGCACGTATGACCTCGTCTGGTACGACTACATTGCGTTCGCGTTTTCGGTGGGCGTGGTGACGGGCATCTCGATCAACACTGCGCATGAGCTTGGCCACAAGACAGACCGTTTCGAGCGGTGGCTCGCGAAGATCACGCTGGCACCGGTCGCCTACGGGCACTTCTATGTGGAGCACAACCGCGGCCACCACGTGCGCGTGGCCACGCCGGCCGATCCGGCAAGCGCGCGCTATGGCGAGTCGTTCTGGGAATTTCTGCCGCGTACGGTGGTGGGCAGCGTCAAATCGGCGTGGGCATTGGAGAAGCGTCGGCTGGAGCAGCACGGCCACTCGATCTGGTCATGGCGCAACGATGTGCTCAACGCCTGGGCGATGACGGTGGTGCTGTGGGGCGTGTGCATCGCGTTTGTCGGGCTGAAGGCGGTGCCGTTCCTGATCATCCAGGCCATCTACGGCGCATCGCTGCTGGAGGTGGTGAACTACCTGGAGCACTACGGCCTGTGCCGCCAGCAATTGCCCAGCGGCCGCTACGAGCGATGCACGCCGCAACATTCGTGGAACAGCAACCACGTGGTGACAAACCTGTTCCTGTATCAACTGCAACGACATGCCGATCACCACGCCAACCCGACGCGGTCATTCCAGGCGCTGCGGCATTTCGAGCATTCACCGCAACTGCCTGCCGGTTATGCCGCGATGATCCTCATCGCCTATGTGCCGCCGCTGTGGTTCCGCGTGATGAACCCGCGCGTGGTGGCGCACTACAACGGCAACATGTTGCTGGCGAACATCAAGCCGTCGATTCGCGACAAGGTGCTCGCGCAGTATCCGGCGCGCGCCTGATCTGCGGCCTAGCGCCGAGCGACCAGATACTGCACACCCTGCGGCCCGTAGCGCTCGGTGTGCGGTGCGTTTGCTGCCAGATGGAATGTGTCGCCGGGCCGGTAGACGCGCTCGGCGCCGCCTGCGCGGATATGGATTTCTCCTTCCAGGATGAGCGCTTTCGCCTCGAACGCGTGCGTGTGCGTGTCCAGCTCGCCCGGCTCTCGCGTCACCAGAACAAACTCCGAAAAGCCTTCCGCTCTCAGTGCGCTGACGAATGCGTCGCGGTCCATTGGCGTGTCTCCGTGTTGTGATGCGTGCCCCGTTTCACCATAAGCGCAAGGCACCGAAATAAAAAGACGGCCCGGAGGCCGTCGGAAATTTGGCTGTGGGGAAGCCAAATACAACGCTGGCAAGTATTTGGCTATCGATATCGTAAATCTAATTGATCTTTGTTATGAAAGCGATAGGGGATGGGTGGGCGCAGAATGTCGAGGCACCACCGAATTCCCGAACCCGCCATGAACGCCATCACGCCCGCCGCCTTGCTTGAACCCGCTCCAGTCTGCCTGCGCTCTAGCGAGGGGCTTGGCTGGGACGGCTTTGCCGCCACACTGCTCGGCATCCGCCCCGGCACGTACCGGGTGCCCGCCATGGCGCATCACCGCGTCACCGTGCATGTCGGCACACCCGTGCGGACGAACTGCGTATGCGACGGCCGCCGTTATTCGGGCATCCAGGCCCACGGCGATGCGAACGTGATTCCCGCCGGCCTGCCCGGCATGTGGACGGACGATGCCGACTGCCGGATTCTGCGCATCGCTATCACCGATACGTTTGTACGCAGCATCGGCGAACAGGTGGGTGCACCGGCAGACATGACGCCGCGTCTGCAATGGCGCGATGCGCGCGTGCATCATCTTGCCGCTGCGCTGGGGGCAGAACTGGAGGCAGAAGACACCTCTGATGCGTTGTATGCGGAAAGCCTGTGCACGGCGCTGGTCGTTCGTCTGCTCAACAGCAGTCGGGACGTGGCTGCCGGGGCGGCCAACAGCGCTCGCACGCTGGCGCCCCGCGTGGCTGCACGCGTGATCGACTACATCGAAGCCCATCTGCATCAGCGCCTGACGCTGGCCGAACTGGCGGCGCAGGCCGGCTTGAGCGTGCCGCATTTCAACGTGCTGTTTCGCGCAACGCTGGGTGTTCCGGTGCATCGCTATGTCGTGCAGCGCCGCGTGGAACGCGCGAAAGTGCTGCTGCTCGAAGGCAGGCGCAGCGCATCGCAGGTCGCGCTCGAGGTCGGCTTCGCACACCAGAGCCACATGACGCAGTGGATGCAACGGTTGCTCGGTGTGGGCCCGCGTGACATCGCGCGCGCGGGCAAGGCTGCGGCCGCTTCTCCGGACACGCTGGCCGTGTAGCCAATCCTCCGAATCTGCCAGATTCCTCTGTTCCTGCAAGTCGGGTTTGCGGGGCCGCTCTAAGCTCGTGCCTCCCACTTGAGAGGAGCGCGAACATGTTTGTCATCTTTGGGGCGTCGGGCAAAGTTGGTCGCGCCACCGCCACGGCACTACGCAACGCGGGTCGGCCAGTGCGCGCGGTGGTGCGCCATGCCCGGCAAGGCGAGGCGCTGGTCAAGCTCGGCTGCGACATTGCGATTGCCGACCTGACAGATCCGGCCTCGGTCGCATCGGCCATCAAGGGTGCCACGGCCGTGCAGATCCTGTGTCCGGTGCCGGTGGGCGATGCGGACCCGGCGTCGACCATGGAGCGCATGATCGACGTGGCCGCCGATGCGCTGCGTGCCAACCCGCCATCGGCTGTCCTGGCCTTGTCCGACTACGGCGCAGAACTGGACCGGGGCACTGGCCTGACGCGGTTGTTTCATCTGCTGGAACAGCGACTCAAGCCGCTGGCGACCCATCTGACGCTGCTGCGTTCAGCGGAGCACGCGCAGAACTGGGCGGCGATGCTGCCCGTCATGCTGGCAACAGGACGGCTGCCGAGCCTGCACCAGCCGCTGGACCGCGCGTTTGCGACTGTCGCCACGCAAGACGTTGGTGCGCTGGCCGCCGAATTGTTGCTGGAGGCGCCATCGGCCAAAACGCCGCGCATCGTCAGCGTGGAGGGCCCGCGTCGCGTGAGCCTGACCGACGTCGCGCGCACATTCAGCGCCGTTATCGGCCGGGAGATTGTTGCCGAGGCCGTGCCGCGCACCGCTTGGGCGCCGATGCTGCAACGCGCCGGTCTGAGCGCGAACCACGTGCAGCTCATCACCGAACTGTACGACGCGGTCAACGCTGGGCAGATCGACGTGGAGAAGGGCGTATCCGAGCAGCGTTTCGGCAAGACCGAGCTGCACGATGTGTTTGCCCCGATGCTCGCGGCGCACGTGCAGTCGAGATAGTTTGGGGAGTCGTCCGGGGCGTCTGGATGGTCCGCCGCTTTGCGCCTATCCTTCGCAGCATTGCTCAAGCCGACGCCCCCGTGTGGGCGAGGAGGCCACCGTGATGATTTCCGCACGCTGTCTTGTCCTGGCGCTGCTGCTGGCTGCGCCGGCCACCCACGCTGAAGACGACCTGCAGAACCGCGGTCACGATCCGTTCTTTCAGATCTCGTCAGGCGTAGCCAATTGCCCTGAGCCGGCCGGCCCGCGCATCACCGAGGCGGAATGGAAGCGTGATTCGCACCACCGAATCGAGCACGGCAACCATTGTTGGCTGGAAGGCCGCTGCCGCCAGTTCAACTCCTTCGCCTACGACGATGAGATTGCCGAGACTGCGAAGCGGCGCCTGCAATGGATGTCCATCCATGTGCCGGGATGGAAGCAGAACACCACGCTGTGGGTGACCATATGGGAGCGGTGGATGCTGGTGCAAGGCTGCGTGGCGCCGGGTTATGCGCTGGCGCCGTTCATGACCGCCCTGCATGACGTGCCCGATGTCGAACGCTTTATCAACGAGACAACGGCACACCCGGAGCGGGGCGTGCCGTATGCGTTGTTCCACAACGGCGCGGTTGCCAAGCCTTGAGAGCCAATCGGCCTCACCTTCTGACGAATCGGCTCAGCGGTCGTGCTTCTGATAGGTGCCGACAAGTTCGGCTTCAGCCAGCACATGGCCACGCATGGCCCGCTCCAACTCGGCCTTGGTAGGTGCGCCAAGCTCCGGCAGTTCCACGTTCAGCGCGTAGAGCTTGTGGTAGTAGCGATGGCGCCCGACGGGCGGGCAGGGGCCGCCGTATGCGGTGCGCTTCCAGTCGTTGGCGCCGGGGCGTGCGCCGGGAGGCAGTCCCGTGCGCGCCGCGTCTTCCGCCAGTGAAGTGGTGGCGGGCGGGATGTTGTAGAGCACCCAGTGGACCCACGTCATCTTTGGTGCCGCGGGGTCGGGTGCGTCGGGGTCATCGATAATCAATGCCAGGCTGCGCGTGCCGGCCGGGGCGCCTGCCCACGCGAGCGGCGGCGATGTATCCGCGCCTTCACATGTCAGACGGCTGGGGATTTCGCCGCCAGCGGCAAAGGCCGGAGAGGTCAAGGTGAGCGTCATGGCGTTCCTCACTTGAGCGGAGACGGGAGGTCCACACAGCAGGGTTGCCAGCAGCAGCGCCCGGCCCAGCAGTCGGAGCGTTTGGCAGTCTGCAGGCGGCATGTGCGAGGACCCGGTTGGCGAGAGCGCGTCGTCTAACGCGCTCCTGACTCCTTTCAAGCTAGTGCGCGGCGGAGCGGCAGACAAGCACTACCGCCGTCGCTTCAGCACCCATCGCCTATCGCCCTCAGGCGAACCACCCCAGCACCAACGCCGCCACAGCCGGCACCGTCTGCACGAAAAGAATCCGCTTGTTGACGGTGATGGCGCCCCAGATGCCGGCCACCGCCACGCAGATCAGCCCGAACAGCGCGAACGACGCGTTGACGGTCGGGTCTGGCGCCACCAGCCCAATCACCAGCGCAGCCACCAGAAAGCCGTTGTACAGGCCCTGATTGGACGCCATGGCCGCAGTTTCGGCGGCTTTCTCGGGCGTCATGCCGAAGACCTTGGGCCCGCGCGTCTTCCAGAGCACCATTTCGAGCACAACGATATAGACGTGGATCAGCAATACGAGCAGGTAGGCGATGAGGCCGAGGGTTTTGATCATGGGAGGCAGTCAGATGTGAGC
The DNA here is from genome assembly GCF_047325135.1 of Ralstonia sp. Ralssp110. Classification (NCBI taxonomy): domain Bacteria; kingdom Pseudomonadati; phylum Pseudomonadota; class Betaproteobacteria; order Burkholderiales; family Burkholderiaceae; genus Ralstonia; species Ralstonia sp. Ralssp110. The sequence goes on from NZ_CP168609.1 coordinate 18,430, forward strand.
GTGCCGCCATGATAGAGACTTTGCGCCGCGTATCGGCACCCTGATGGAGGGGTATCGGCTGGGCAAGGGCGCACGAAGGCCCATTACCGCAAATGCGCTGGCTGCAAATTTCATCCGCCAGGACTATCCTGTGCGCTTTCGTTCCAGGCAGAGGAGCCATCGCATGACCGCAACCCAAGGATCCATGATCTCGTTCAAGCGCCCGGACGGGCAGGATGTCCAGGGCTATCTGGCCCAGCCCGCCAAGGCGGAAGGCGCCCCGGGCATCGTCGTCATCCAGGAGTGGTGGGGCTTGAACGACCAGATTCGCGGCGTGGCGGACCGCCTCGCGCGCGCGGGCTACGTGGCCCTGGTGCCCGATCTCTACCGCGGCAAGATGACGGTAGAAGAGGAGGAAGCCCACCACCTGATGACCAACCTGAATTTTGGCGACGCGGCTACGCAGGACGTGCGCGGCGCCGTCCAATACCTCAAGCAGACCTGCGGCCGCGTGGGCGTGACGGGCTACTGCATGGGCGGCGCGCTGACGCTCCTGACGCTGAGCAATGTGCCGGAAGCGGATGCTGGCGTGGTGTGGTACGGCTACCCTCCGTTGGAATACATCGACGCCTCGAAGATCAAGGTGCCGGTGCAGGGCCACTGGGGCACGCAGGACACCGCCTTCAAGATCGAGGGCGTCGATGCGCTGGAAAAGAAGCTCGTCGATGCCGGCGTCGATGTGGACTTTCATCGCTATCTCGCGCACCACGCCTTCGCCAATGAAACGGCCGTGGGCGAAAACCGCATCGCCATCACGCAGTACGACCCGGTGTGGGCGCAACACGCCTGGGATCGCGCGCTGACGTTCTTCGGCCGCACACTCTGGTAAGCCCACACAGGAGGGCGGGTTTGGCGGTACGGCGCGCTCACGAAATGCTGCAATTTCGCATGTGGGCTGCGCCGTTGCCGCCGCTATAATTCACGGCGCTGCCGCACCAACGGCAGCTGGGTTTAGCAGCCTATTTTTACCGTATGGCCGGACGGCCGCCTCGCGCGGCTTTTTTACGTCCGTGCTCGTGCACGTCTGCATCATGGCGGGCCGGGCAGGGGACCTTCGGGTCGCCGGCGTCCTACGGGCCGGTCTGCTAACCCTGTCGTCGGGCCCGCCACCCTCGTTTAGCAGCGACTAGTCGGGCCTTTTGCTATCCGTAGGAGGCTCCATGACTGTTGTGTTCAGCGGGCGTCGCCCCGCGTCCTATCCTTCTCCGCCTTGGTTGTGCCCCGTTCCGTTGCGATGCGGAGCCGCCCATGACACTCACCAAACGCCGCGTCTACCTTGACGGTGCGCTCGAGGCGCGAACCTTTCTCTGCCGAACGCAGGCCTACGTGCGCGAGTTTGGACAGCACCGGCCGCGCCTCTTGCGGCAGCAACTGATGCAGTACACGGGCAGCGCATATTCGCCCGCATTTGCGCGCGGGTTTGTCGACATGATCGGAGCGTATCTATCGCTGGCGCTTGAGCGCAGCGATATCGATCCGGCCACGTGGGAACTGATGGCCGAGATTGCGCGGTTGCGCTAGATGCCCTGCGGCGGCGCCAGCAATCAGCCACCGAGGATGCGCCGCGCCGCCCGATCTCCCCACCACGCGGCTTCTTCAAACACGGAGTAGCCGGACAGGTCCGCATGCGCGTAGTGGATCGGCCCGGCGCTCTCACGAAGGCGCGCAATGCCCGGTCGAGAGAGGAAGCCCGGTGTGGGAATCGCCATCGCGTGGCCGCGTAGCGTCAGGTCGGCCCGGCGGATCTGGGTGCGCAGGCGGATGCCGTACACCGTATCGAGATCGGCCAGCGCGCGATCGAGCAGTGCTTGCGGCGATGCCTTCAGCAGCCATGCGCGCGCGGCCTTCGGTGTCATGTCAGACAGCGCCACGTAGGCCGTGAACACGCTCTGCGCGGGCGGCCCGACGCGAATGTCCTGGTGATTGGCCACCACATAGCCCAGCCCCGTGCCGCGATACACCACGTTGTCCCACGCCAGCGGCGTGTCGTCGTGTTCGGGCGGAAAGCCGTCGATGAGCAGATTGGCGAGCAGCCACGGCGCGGTTTCAGGCAACTCGGCGGCGGGCACATCAAAGCCCTCGACGACGTGCTTGGCAACGTGCAGCGGCATCGCGCTGACCACGTGATCGGCCAGCAGGCGCACGACGCTGCCGTCTGCCTGCAGTACATCGGCGAAGACGCGTGCGCCGGCCTCGTTCGTCATGCCGATGCGCGCGGCGCTGCCCGGTAGCAAGCGGCCCGGCTCGTTCAATCCGGCAGCTTTGAACATTCGCTCGGCCATCCAGTCCAGCCCTTCCGGCCACGTGAGCACGGTGCCTTGTTCGGCGTTGCTCGCCATGCCGCCGCGGCTGGCGAAATAGGCAATGCCGGCCCAGGCGGAAACGTGATCGGCGGTGACGCCGTAATCGTCGCGGCAGCAGTAGTCGGCATACCAGTGCAGGGTGGAGGCATGGTAGCCCTCGCGGTGCAGCCAGTCGCGGAAGGTGAGCGCATCGAGCGCGCGCCATGCCGGGTCTGCGGACGAGAGCGCCGTGGGCACGGCAAAGACGCGGCGGCCGTCGGCGCCGGTGGTCTGGCGCAGCCGGTCGATGTGGGCGAAGAACCGTGTGTGCTCGGCGCGTTCCGCTTCAGTAATGCCTTCATGCGGCACAAAGCCGTCTTGCCAGCGATTGCCTAGCCACAGGCGTTCATCGGGGGCGTGCACGAGCACGCGTTCGTCGTACGTCGGGCGCAGGGCAAACGGGTCACGCTCGATCACGCCAAAGTCGGCCAGCATCTCGCGCACGTGCGTCGATTCCATCGACGGCAGCGGCAGATAATGCGCTCCGGTCGGGAAGCGCTGCGTACCGAAGGCGCCGCCAGCGGCATTGCCATAGCGCTCCGGGCCTTCTACCACCACCGCGTCGCGCCGGCCGCTTTTTGCGAGTCGCCACGCACAGCTCAATCCGCCGATGCCGCTGCCGCAAATGGCAACGCCCACGCGCCGCGTTTCCGATGGTGCCGGCAGCGTGCGCAGGTCGCGCAGCCGATGGCCCGCAGCCTGGCCGGGCATGCGCACGTTGGGCGTGATTTCGGTAAAGGCGCGAAAGCCTGCCCACGAAGCGGCACCCGCCGCAGCCACACCGGCCGCAGCTGCACCCACAAGAAAGCTGCGTCGCGTTGCCATCAGCGGAGCACGCCGTGCCAGTCTTCTTCGAAATACCGCACCAGCGATTGGTTGTTCAGCCGGTTCGGTTCCACCTGCGGGCGCGGCATGTCGGGCGCGAAGCTGAACATCTGGTGCGTGGTGTCGGCATCCAGGAAGCGCGTCGGCACGCGGTATGAGGTGGGCGGCTGGAAGTCTGCGCGGCCCGGCGCGGCCAGGATGAAGCCCCATTCACCGAAGGACGGCACCAGCGCGTGGTACGGCCATGTGCGATAGCCGGCTTCCTTCAATGTCGCATCCACACACCAGTACGAGCGCGGCGCGAAGTAGGGCGACGTCGCCTGGATGACCACGAGCCCCGTGTCTGCCAAGTGGCGCGACAGCAGCCGGTAGAACGGCACCGAATATAGCTTGCCAATGCTGAAGTTGGACGGGTCTGGAAAATCCACGATGGCGACGTCGAACATGTCGGTAGCGGTCTGCATCCATTGCGCTGCATCGGCGTTGACCACCGTCACGCGCGGGTCGCTGAACGCATGCTGATTGAGCGCGACCAGCGCTTCGGCGTGCGAGAACAGGTTCGTCATGCGCGGGTCCAGGTCGACCAGCGTGACGTGCTCGATCTGCGGGTACTTCAGGATCTGCCGCAGCGCGAGGCCGTCCCCACCGCCCAGCACCAGCACGCGCCGCGCGCCGCGCACCGATTCCAGCGCGGGCAGCACCAGCGCCTCGTGATAGCGGTATTCGTCGCGCGAAGAAAACTGCAGGTTGCCGTTGATGTACAGGCGCAGGTCGTCCTTCCAGCGCGTCACCACCAGCCGCTGATACGGCGAGGAAATCGCGTGGATGATCTCGTCGCCAAAAAGCGCGCGTTCCGACCAATGCGTGAGCTTGTCGGATGCGCCAAAGCCCGCAAGCAATGCTGCAGCCACTGCGCCGGCGCGCCACGCCATCGCCGTGCGCATGCGGGCCGTGAGCGCCAGCTCTGTGCGAAAGTGCCAGAGCGTCCAGACCGCAATCGCCGTATTGAACAGGCCGAACAGGAAGCCGGTGCGCACGAGCCCCAGGCGCGGCGCCAGCACCAGCGGAAACAGTAGCGACACCGCCAGCGCGCCAAGGTAATCGAACGTCAGCACGCGGCTGACGAGATCGGAGAACTTGGCCTGGCGCCGATGCAGCATGCGCATTACCAGCGGGATCTCCATGCCGACCAGCACGCCGATCACCGTCACCAGCGCGTACAGCACCAGCCGGAACGGGGCCGATTCCAGCGCAAACAACGCAAACAGCGCCGCAGCCGACACGCCGCCAAACAGCCCGACCAGCAATTCCAGATCGACAAAGCGGGCGAGTAGCGCCTCGTCCGCCACGTAGCGCGAGAGCCATGAGCCGATGCCCATGGCAAACAGATAGGCGCCGATGATGGAAGAGAACTGCAGGATGGAATCGCCCAGCAGATACGAAGCCAATGCCCCGGCAATCAATTCGTACGCGAGCCCGCACGAGGCAACCACGAAGACGGCGAGGACCAGCAGGGCATTGCCGCGGCCCGCAGGCTGCGTGGGTTCGTATGTGGCGTCAGGCTGCGGCGTCGACATGCTGCGAAGGTGGAAAATGAAGGGGTGTTAACAAACGGCGGATGCCAAGGCGAGCGCGATTGTGCCGCCTTTTTTCCCTCCCGGCGAGCCGGCGGCTGCATGGCCGCATCGGGGGGTACGCAAGCGGCGCATCAGCCGCTATAGTGGCGCCACCTATGTACTGCACGGCCTTCCCATGCCCGACATGACCGCTTCCGTGATCGCCTACGCTTCGCACCTGCTGGCCGGCGCCGTGGTGTTCTCCGGCTTCTTTTTCGTCTACCTGCGCCTGACGCCGTATGACGAGTTCAAGCTGATCCGTGAAGGCAATATTGCGGCAGCGCTGTCGCTGTCCGGTGCGCTGCTCGGCTTCGTGCTGACCATTGCGTCAAGCATCACACATGCCGATGGCCTGGTGCCCTTCCTGTTCTGGGCGGTGATGGCGTCGGTGGTGCAACTGATCGTCTTTCTGGTGCTCACGCGGCTGATGCCGGACTACCGCTTGCAGATCGAGCACAACAATATCGCCGCCGGTATGCTGTTTGGCGTGAGTGCGCTGGCCGTGGGCGTGATCAACGCGGCGTGCCTGTCCTGACCTTGTTCTGATTGTTCCTGCCCCGCGAATCATCGCGAAGGAGTTTGCTGTGAGCCTGTCCAGTTTCATCAAGAAGCAGTTCATCGACATCCTGCAATGGACGGAGAGCGAAGATGGCGTGCTTGCCTGGCGCTATCCGATGCAGGACATGGAAATCCAGAACGGCGGCACCCTGGTCGTGCGCGACTCGCAGATGGCGATGTTCGTCAACGAAGGCCAGATCGCCGACGTGTTCAGCGCCGGCACCTTCAAGCTGACCACGCAGACGCTGCCCGTTCTCACGTACCTGAAGAACTGGGACAAGCTGTTCGAATCCCCCTTCAAGTCCGATGTCTATTACTTCAGCACGCGCCAGCAGCTCGGCCGCCGCTGGGGCACGCCGCAGCCGGTGACGGTGCGCGACAAGGATTTCGGCATGATCCGCCTGCGCGCGTTTGGCGTGTACGCCTACCACGTGGCCGATCCGAAGCTGTTCTACCAGCAGGTGAGCGGCACGCGCGACATCTACACCGTGGATGAAGTCGAGGCGCAACTCGCCCCCGTCATCATGGGTGCGATGGCCACGGCGTTTGGCGAATCCGGCGTGCCGTTCCTGGACCTGGCCGCCAACCAGATGCTGATGTCGAACAAGGTGCGCGAGGCGCTGCTGCCGCAGTTCACGCAGTACGGCCTGGCGCTCGACAGCTTCCAGGTTTCCAGTGTCACGCTGCCGGACGAGCTGCAGGCCGCACTGGACCGCCGCATCAGCATGGACATGACCGGCGACATGCAGCGCTTCACGCAATACCAGACGGCCGAATCGCTGCCGCTGGCCGCGCGCAACGAGGGCGGCATCGCCGGTACGGGCGCGGGTTTGGCGGCAGGGCTGGCGATGGGCCAGGCGATGGCCGACAGCCTGCGCACGGCAGTGCAAGGCAACGCTGGCGGGGCAGCTGCTCCGGCGGCTCAACCTGCGGCTGCGGCACCTGCCGCTCCGGCAGCGGACGACCCCACCGCTCGCCTGGCCAAGCTCAAGGAACTGCTCGACAAGGGCCTCATCACGCAAGCTGACTTTGACGCCGGCAAGGCTGCCGTGCTCAAGGCACTGACCGGAGGCTGAGCTTCGGCCCCGCTGATCGGATGACCGGGCGGCACCGCAAGCCGCCCGTTTTTCTGCGCAATTTTTCGCGCAATCGAACGACCTGACCATGTTTCATGCCAACTGCCCGGCGTGTGGCGCGCCGGTGGAACTGAAGTCTGCCGCTGCCGTCATGGCGGTGTGCAGCTTCTGCAAAAGCACGTTGCTGCGCGACGGCGAGACGCTGTCCGACATCGGCAAGATGTCTGCCGTGCTGGAGGACTACGCGCGCGTGCAGATCGGCACCACCGGGCGCTACAAGAACAAGGCGTTCACCGTTGTCGGGCGCATCCAGTTGCGCTACGACGCGGGCTTCTGGAACGAGTGGTACGTGCTGTTTGACGACGGCACCGATGGCTGGCTCGCAGAGGCGTCCGGGCAGGTCACGATGACGTTCGCGCGCGGTACGCCGGCCAATGCGGTTGCGTTCGAAGGGCTGCGCCCGGGTCAGCTTTACGATGCCGAGGGCACGCAATTCACGCTGTCCGACGTGCGCGAGGCCGATTGCACAGGCGGCCAGGGCGAATTGCCGTTCCGCGTGGGCGAAGGCTGGCATGCGCGCGTGGCCGATGGCCGCCGAGAAGACGCTTTCATCACGCTGGATTACTCCGACGGCACGGCCCCCACGCTCTACGTGGGCGAAGCCACCACGCTCGACGTGCTCAAGTGCCAGCTTCTGCGCACCGACGCGGAGATCAAGGAAACCGCCGGCCGCGTCCCGGGCAAGCTCACGAATCTCGATTGCCCGCAGTGCGGCACGTCGATCCCGTTCAGCCCCGGCCTGACGGGCCATGTGCTGTGCCCCGGCTGCGGCGCAGCCATTGATGCCGCCACGCCGCGCGGCGACATCATTGCGCGCGCGCGGTCGGTGCCGCAGGTGGCCACCACGTTGGAGCTGGGCGACAAGGCGCTCATCGATGGCCTGCAGTGGCAGGTGATCGGCGTGATGCGCCGCACGGTCGTCGACGGCGGAGGCGAATGGTTCGAATACTTGCTGTACACCCCTAAGCGCGGCTTCAGCTGGATGGTCGAAACCGATGACGGCTGGTTCCGCGCCAACGTACTCGACCGCTGGCCCACCCAGCGGGACGGGCGCACCGCAGTGCTCGACGGCAAGGTCTACGCCCGCGACGAGGATTACACCTCGCGAGTGACCTACGCCGCCGGAGCCTTCAACTGGCGTGTCCAATCGGGCGACCAGACGCGCGTTGTCGAATATGCCGCCGGCGAGGAAAGCCTGGCGGCGGAGAGCGACGCGCATGAGCTGACGTGGTCCAAAAGCACGCCGGTCAGCGCCGCGCAGATCAAGGCGTGGTTCGGCAAGGTGGTCGCCGAGCCGGCCAAGGCATCATCGTCGAACTACATGACGGTGGCGGTGGTGGCCTGCGTGCTGCTCGGTCTGCTGAACCTCGTGCCGTTCTTCATGGCGCCCGGCTCCGTGTTCGGTATCACGTTCTTTGCGGCACTGCTGTTGCTGGTGCCCGCGTGGCTGGTCGCCAAGATTGGGGGCGGGGAATGAAGAACTGGTTCGTTCTCTATGCCGTGGCCGTGGTGATTGGCGCGACCTATATGGACTGGAAGGCCGGCTTTGCCGCGCCGCGCACGCCGTCTTACGGCAGCAGCACGGGCGGATCGTCTTACTGGGGCGGCTCATCGGGCGGCAGCGGTTATGGCGGCGGCTTCAGCGGGGGCCACAAGTGACGCGCACTGACGCAGCGCTTTCGGTGGATGAGGCGTCCGCCGCCGTGGGCGAGCATCTTCTGCTCGATCTGTACGGCGTGGCGCCTGCGCTGCTGCGCGATGCCGCTGCACTGGAAACCGCGCTGCGCGATGCTGCCGACGCACTGGGCGCCACCATCCTGCATGCACATCTGCATCGTTTCGATTCCGTGCGCACGGGCTTGCCTGCTGGCGAGCAGGGCGGCGTGACCGGTGTGTTATTGCTTGCCGAATCGCATCTTTCCATTCACACCTGGCCCGAGCACGGCTTTGCTGCCATCGATGCGTTCATGTGCGGCACTGGCACGACGCATGCCGCGCGCGCGGTGTTCGAGCGTGCGTTGGCGCCGGAACGTGTTGACGTGCGCGTCGCCCGCCGCGGCGGCGAGCCTGCGCCGAACTGATCTACACCGGCTGGCCGTCGAATATCACGCGATTGCGCCCCAGCCGTTTGGCAGCGAGCAGCGCGGCATCGGCGCGCATGATGAGGTCTGTGGGCGTACACAGGTTGCGCCCCGGCTCGCAGCTCGCCAGGCCCAGGCTGATGGTGCAGCGAATGTCGGCCTCGGGCGTGGCAATCACCAAGGCTTCCACCGCGCTACGGAGTCGTTCCGCGATGCTGGCGGCCTGCTGGGTGGTCGTGTCGGGCAGCAACACCAGGAATTCTTCGCCGCCGTAGCGGCCCACCGCATCGACGGGGCGTGAATTCACCCGCAGCGTGCGCGCGATTTCAATCAATACCGTATCGCCCGCGGGGTGACCGTAGGTATCGTTCACGCGCTTGAAGTGGTCCACGTCCACCACCAGCAATGAAAGCGGCTGCCCGTGCCGCATCGCGTGGCCACATTCGCGTGTGAGCAGTTCCATCGCAGCGCGCCGGTTCCAGATGCTCAGCATCGGGTCGGTCAGGCTCTCATGGCGTGCGACCTGCAGCTCGGTCAGGATGGAGCGCTGCGTTTCGCTCAGTTCACGTTCGCGAAAACCCGATTCCACCCAACTGGCCAAGTCGTCGAGCAGCTCTTGCTCGGCCTGGTCGAACTCTCGCGGCTTCTGGTCGATCACGCAGAGCGTGCCGACGGCGTAGCCCGCTAGGTTCCTGACGGGCCGCCCGGCATAGAAACGGATGTGCGGCGCGCCGATAACGAGCGGGTTATCGGCAAAGCGCGGGTCGGCCATGGCGTCGGGAATGACCAGCATCTGGTCTTCGGCCACGGCATGCCCGCAGAACGAGATGTCGCGCGGGGTCTCGCGCACGCTCAGACCGATGCACGATTTGAACCACTGGCGCTGGGCGTCGATGAGCGACACGAGCACGATGGGCGCTTCAAACACCCGCTTGGTCGTGCGCGTGACGCGGTCGAACAGTTCCTCATCCGGCGTGGACAGCAACAGCATGTCCTGGAGGGAGGCCAGACGTTCTGCTTCGTTATCCGGAATGGGGGCGGGTTTCATGCGCAGGGGGCGCCGGTCGGGCCGGCGCGCTTGAAACGGGCAATGGGAGAGGGATAGCTCACGCGTAGCAAGCCGCGGGCCCGCGACACATCACGTTAGTGGCCGACCATGTTCTCCGGCCGCACCCACGCATCGAACTGCTCGGGCGTGACATAGCCCAGCGCCAGGGCGGCTTCGCGCAGGCTCGTACCTTCCTTGTGCGCTTTCTTGGCAATCTGCGCCGATTTGTCGTAGCCAATATGCGGGTTGAGCGCCGTCACCAGCATCAGCGAGCGCTGTACCAACTCGGCGATACGGTCGCGGTTCGGCTCGATGCCCGCTGCGCAATGGTCGTTGAAGCTGCGCATGCCGTCGGCCAGCAGGCGCACGCTATGCAGGAAGTTGTAGGCGATCATCGGGCGGAACACATTCAGTTCGAAGTTGCCCGATGCGCCGCCGATGTTCACTGCAACGTCGTTGCCGAACACCTGCGCGCATAGCATCGTCACGGCTTCGCTTTGCGTGGGGTTGACCTTGCCCGGCATGATGGACGAGCCCGGCTCGTTCTCGGGGATGGAGATTTCGCCCAGGCCGCTACGCGGGCCGCTGGCCAGCCACCGGATGTCGTTGGCAATCTTGGTGAGGCTGGCGGCCAGCGTTTTCAGCGCGCCGTGCGCGTGTACGAGGCCATCCGCCGATGCCATGGTCTCGAACTTGTTCGGCGAGGTGATGAAGGGCAGGCCGGTCAGTTGCGCCAGTTCTGCTGCCACCTGTTCTGCGTAGCCGCTGGGGGCGTTCAGGCCTGTGCCGACGGCCGTGCCGCCCAGCGCCAGTTCGCACAGGTGGGGCAGGGCGGCGTTCAGGTGCGTCTCGTTGTGCTGCAACTGCGCGACGTAGCCCGAGAACTCCTGGCCAAGCGTGAGTGGCGTCGCGTCCTGCAGATGCGTGCGGCCAATCTTGATGATGTCGTTGAAATCCTCGGCTTTCTTGGCGAGCGTCTCGCGCAGCGTGCGCAGCGAGGGCAGCAGGTGCCGCGTGATGGCCGTCACGGCCGCCACGTGCATCGCCGTGGGGAACACGTCATTGGACGACTGGCTGCGGTTGACGTCATCGTTCGGATGCACGAGGCGCGCTTCGCCACGCTCGCCGCCCAGCAGTTCGCTGGCGCGGTTGGCTAGCACCTCGTTCATGTTCATGTTGGTCTGCGTGCCCGAGCCCGTTTGCCAGACCACCAGCGGAAATTCATTCGGGTGCTTGCCTGCGATGACTTCATCGGCTGCCCCCACGATGGCGTTGGCCTTCTCCGCGGAGAGCAGCCCGAGCCGATGGTTGACGGTGGCGCTGGCACGTTTGATGCGGGCGAGCGCGTCGATCAACTCGCGCGGCATGCGGTCGCCGGCAATGTCGAAGTTCTGCAGCGAGCGTTGCGTTTGTGCGCCCCACAGGTGGTCGGCAGGGACTTCAATGGGGCCAAAGGTGTCGCGTTCGGTACGGGTCGTCATGGCAGAGGAATGGCACGAGGTGACTGGAATGAACGCTCCAGTATAGGCAGAGCCCAGTGCCCCTGTTGGCGGTAGGGCGGATACGCCAGCTTGGCCGAGTACAGCGTTTGCGGGCTCGGGCGAGGCACGCCACAATGACGGCTGCCTCGCACACCCCGCCGCTTCCGCCTCCCCGCCCCATGCCCACCACGCCCTCCGCCTCGCTCGACAAATCGCTGAAACCGCTCCTCTGGCTGGTGGCCATGGGTCTGTTCATGCAGACCCTCGATTCCACCATCGTCAACACCGCCTTGCCGGCCATGGCGCGCAGCCTGTCGGAAAGCCCGCTGAAGATGCAGTCGGTCATCATCGCCTACACGCTGACGACCGCCATGCTGATGCCGGCCTCGGGCTGGCTGGCCGATCGCTTCGGCACGCGAAAGATGTTCTTCGCCGCCATCTTCCTGTTCACGATCGGTTCCTTGCTCTGCGCGGAGTCCCGCAGCCTGACCATGCTGATTGCCTCCCGCGTGGTGCAAGGCGTGGGCGGCGCGCTGCTGATGCCCGTGGGGCGGCTGACGGTGCTGCGGGTGGTGCCGCGGGAGCAGTTTTTGCCCGCCATGAGTTTCGTCACTATCCCGGGGCTGATCGGCCCGCTGATCGGCCCGACGCTGGGAGGCTGGCTGGTGGAGGCCGTGTCGTGGCACTGGATCTTCCTGATCAATATTCCCGTGGGGGTGATCGGCGCGCTGGTCACGCTCAAGGTGATGCCCGATGTGCACGCTGAAGACGACAACCGCTTCGACTGGTCCGGCTACCTGATGCTGGCCTTTGGCATGGCGGCGGTGTCGTTCTCGCTCGATGGGCTGTCGGAACTGGGCTTCCAGCACGCCACGGTGCTGGTGCTGCTGATCTTCGGTCTGGCCGCGCTCACGGCTTACTGGCTGCATGCGGGGCGCGTGACCGGGCCGCTGTTTCCGCGCACGCTGTTCGGCATTCCGAGCTTTTCGATTGGTGTGCTGGGCAATCTGTTTGCGCGCATCGGCAGCGGCGGGATGCCGTTCCTTATTCCTCTGCTGCTGCAGGTGAGCCTGGGCTACACGCCGCTGCAGGCCGGGCTGATGATGGTGCCGGTGGCCGCTGCCGGCATGGCCGCCAAGCCGTTGGGCACGTGGGCCATCAAGCGCTACGGATATCGCCGCATGCTCTCTGTCAACACGGTCATGGTCGGCCTGATGATGGCCAGCTTTGCTGTGATGACGCCCAACGTGCCGGTGTGGCTGCGCATCGTGCAATTGGCGGTCTTCGGCACCTTCAACTCGATGCAGTTCACGGCCATGAACACGCTCACGCTGAAGGACCTGACCGGCCCGCTGGCCAGCGCTGGCAACAGCATGCTGTCGATGGTGATGATGCTGTCGATGAGCCTGGGCGTGGCCGCAGCCGGCGCGTTGCTCACGGGCTTTACGGACTTCACCGCCGGGCCGGAAGGGCGCGACACGCTGGCTGCGTTCCACAAGACGTTTGTCTGCGTGGGCGTCATGACCTGCGCGGCCGCGTGGATCTTCGCCCAGCTCTCGCGCTTCGAGTCGACGCAGGTCGTCAAGCAGCCCGAGTTGGAGGTGCATTGACTGCACCCTTCGGCGATCGCGCTGGCTACTTTTTCCAGTAGCCGCGCATCTTCTTGCTCAGGTCGACCTTGGCTGCGGCACGCGCTTCTGCAGCAGGGTCCGCGCCGGGCTCCGGTTCCGGCCATGCGCACGCTTCGAACAGCGGTAGCAGCGCAGGCGGAATGAAGCGCGTGCGCGACGCGTAGATGTGCCGATCGCCATTGGGTGTTTGCTGCGTGACGTAGAAGCGCTGCGGCACCAGGATGTCCAGATGCTCGCGCGCACGGGTCATCGCCACGTAGAGCAGCCGGCGTTCTTCTTCCAGTTCTTCATGCGAACCGGCGCCCAGATCGGCCGGCATGCAGCCGTCCACGGCGTTCAGCACATACACCGCCTTCCACTCCTGGCCTTTCGATGAGTGAATGGTCGAGAGGATCAGGTAGTCCTCATCGCGGTACGGGTCGCCCGATTCATCGCTGGTCAGCTCGGGCGGGTCGAGCGTCATCTCGGTCAGGAAGCGCTCGCGCGTGGCGTACGTGGCGGCCATGCGGGCGAGCTGGTCCAGATCGCCCTGGCGCACGGCTGCGTCGTCGTGCAGGCGCTCCATGTGCGGCGTGTACCAGGCGCCTACGGCTTCGAGTTCGCCAGCCCATTCCAGACTGTCTTTGGGCGTGCGCAGGGCTTGCATGAGTGCCATCAGCGCAGACCAGTCGCCGGCCAGCCGTGCCGGTGGCTCGTAGGCAAGCAGTGCGGCAATCGGGTCCGCCGCTTCCGCCATGGCGTCGAGCACGCGTGCCGCCGTGGCAGGGCCCGCACCCGGCAGCAGCTGGATCACGCGAAACCCGGCAATGCGGTTACGCGGGTTCTCGGCCCAGCGCAGTACCGAAAGCACATCCTTCACATGCGCGGCTTCCAGAAACTTGAGGCCGCCGTATTTCACAAACGGGATGTTGCGGCGCGTGAGCTCGATCTCCAGCGGCGCGCTGTGGCTCGCGGTGCGAAACAGCACCGCCTGCGATTTCAGCGTCAGCCCACCTTCCCGGTGATGCAGCACCCGCTCGGCCACGCAGCGCGCCTGCTCGGCTTCGTCACGCACCGAAATCAAACGCGGGCGATGCGTCGATGCGCGGTCCGTCCACAACGTTTTGGCAAAGCGCTCCGTTGCGAAGCGCATCACGCCGTTGGAGGCATCCAGAATCGGTTGCGTCGACCGGTAATTGCGCTCCAGCAGCACGGTGTGCGCCGGCCGCGAAAAGTGGCGCGGAAAATCGAGGATGTTGCGCACCGTCGCCGCGCGAAATGCGTAGATCGATTGCGCGTCGTCGCCCACCACGGTAACGCCGCGGCCGTCCGGGCGCAGCACACGCAGGATGGACGACTGCAGCCGGTTGGTGTCCTGGTATTCGTCGACGAGGATGTGGTCGAAGCGCGCGCCGATCTCGGCCGCCAGTTCTGCGTCAGACACCATCGCGTGCCAGTAGAGCAGCAGGTCGTCGTAATCGAGCACGTGCTGCGCCTGCTTGGCTTCGACATATGCATCGAACAGCGTGCGCAGCTGCGTTTCCCACATCGCGCACCACGGAAAGTGGTGCTTGAGCACGGCGTTCAGCGGGCTCTCGGCGTTGATGGCGCGCGAGTAGATCGCGATGCACGTCTGCTTGAGCGGGAAGCGGCGTTCCTTGGTCGACAGGTTCAGCTCATGGCGCACAACGTTGAGCAGATCGGCCGAATCGCTGCGGTCGTGGATGGTGAAATCGGGCGCGAGGCCGACGCGCTCGGCGTATTCACGCAGCAGGCGCGCGCCGATGCCGTGGAAGGTACCGGCCCAGGGCAGGGTGGTTTTGTACGAAGTGCCAGCCGAATTGAGGGCGTTGTTCGATCGCTCGCCCTGCATGGCACGCGCCAGCAGGTGGCCGGCGCGGTTGGACAGCTCGCTCGCCGCCCGGCGGGAAAACGTCAGCAGCAGGATGCGTTGCGGATCGGCGCCGTTGGCCACCAGGTGCGCCACGCGCCAGCCCAGCGTGTGCGTCTTGCCGGACCCGGCTCCGGCCAGCACGAGGAGCGGGCCGGTTTCCGCCGCGTCTGCCCCGGAAATACCGAACTCGACCGCCTGGCGCTGCTGGTCGTTCAGTTGGGCCAGGTAGCCGGGGCTGGCCGGGGCATTGGCGGTGTCAGGGGTGGAGGAGGCGGTAAGCACGGCATGGCGTCACAAAAAATAACTGTATGAATATACAGCACCGTGCTGCCTGCTTTCGGAAAGTGAGGGCGGTGAATGGGAGGGTGGATCAGATCCCGTCCTGCAGCTTCTTCGCGAAATCCTGCGGTGAAGCACGCCGGTTGACGGCCTCCACCAGGTCCGCCAGGAACCAGGGCAGCACGAGCTGCGTGCCTGGATCGCTCAGCCCGATGCGGAGTGTGTCCGTAGACGCCGGTTCGGCGGCTTTGGCCGGCTGGATCGGCTGACTGTGGGCGAGCATCCCTTGCAGGTCCTGATCGGTGAATGTGAAGGTCGACGTGGTCAGGGCCGAAGCGGACATTGCTGCCGACATCAGCGTCGCGGCCACGACAAGGTGTTTGAGGGTGGTGGCAGGCATCGTGGCCTCCAGGGCAAAACGGTTGGGTGGGTAGATGACCGGCGCGCAGCGCGATGGCCGCGGCAATGATCCTCCCTCCGATCCTGGCGGTGGCTTAGGGTTCCGTTTCGCTCAGGAAAACCTAAATATCGCGTGCAATTCGATCAGTTGGCCTGCGGTTGCAGGGCGATCACCGCCATTCCCGTCAACGCAATGGCCGCACCGCCGATGTCCCAGCGCGTGAGCGTCACGCCGTCGACCAGGCGCAGCCACACCAGCGCCACGGCGATATACATGCCGCCGTATGCGGCATAGGTGCGGCCGGCTGCGGTCGGGTGCAGCGTCAGCAACCACGCAAACAGCGCCAGCGAGGCGGCCGCCGGCAGTAAGAGCCAGACCGGCTTGCCCTGCCGCAGCACGAGCCAGGGTAGATAGCAACCGACGATTTCCGCCACGGCGGTGACGGCAAACAGCACGGCAATACGAAGCAGTTCCAAAGCGGGCCTCGGAGCAATCAAGACGCAGACGGCGCAGATTGTGGCATGCAGGGCGGCGCTGCCACACGGTCTCAGGCGACCTCAGGCCGGCGAGGGGGCATGCGTCTGCAGCAACGCATCGATTTCGGCTTGCGTGCCTGCATACGCGCCGGTGCGCGTGGCGGTGAGAGCGGCCGCCGCAGCGGCTTGGCGCAAGTGCGCTTGCACGGGCGCTTCGGGCGATTGCAGCAGGCTCGCCAGCCAGCTGCCCATGGCGGCATCGCCGCAGCCGACGGTGTCCGCCACCGGCACGGCAAAGGCCGGTTGGGCGATACGCGGATCGTCTTGCCCACCGTGCGCCGCTGCCATCCATTCCATGCCCTCCGCCCCGAGCGTGAGCAGGATGTCGGCCTGCGGCGCGAGGGTGCGCAGCGTGGTCAGTGGATCGGCATCCCCGGGAAACAGTTGGCGCAAATCTTCATCCGACACCTTGATGACCGATGCGATGGCAGCCATGCGCAGCAGCAGCGGCGCGTAGTGCGGAGCGTTCATCGCCGTGCGCCAGTTCGGGTCGAAGGTGATGCGGGTGCCTTGCGCGGCCAGCGTTTCGGCCAGCGCCACGAGGCGGCTGCCCAGCGGCTCGCGCGCCAGGCTGATGCAGCCGAAGTGGGCGATCTCCACGGCCGTTTGCCAGCCGGCGGGCAGGGCTTGCGCATCGAAATGCAGATCGGCGCTGTCATCGCCCACGAAGAAATAGTGCGGCGGCTGGATGGACGTGACCATCGCCAGCAATGGCGAGCGGTCGACCCGCTGCAGAAAGCGCAAGTCGAGGCCAGCCGCCTGGGAATCGGCGAAGAGCGCATCGCCGAACACGTCGTTGCTGATGGCGCCTGCGTAGCCCGTGGGCACGCCCAGGCGCGCTGCCACGCGCGCGACGTTCCAGCATGCGCCGCCTGGCCGGGCGAGCCATTGGCCGTTGCCTTGGTGCAGGAAATCGGTCAGCGCTTCGCCAAAGACGACGAGGCGGGGCAAGGGCAGGGCGTCGGTCATGCGGGCAAGGGCAGCTCAGTCGTTTGGGCGGAAGGTGTAACCGGCAGCGGCGAAGCACGCTGATACAGCGCACGGAATGTCGACAGCCGTTCAGCAAGGCGTGCGTGGCGTGTGGCATCGGGCCGATACGTGGCTTGCACGGGCGGCTTGGCGCAGACGGCCGCTTCGATGCCGCCATCGGCCATCCAGCCCAGGCGCGCGGCACCGAGCGCGCCACCGGCTTCGCTGCCGACATGCGTTGTCAGTTCTGTGTTGAGGGTGTCGGCCAGCAACTGCGCCCAGAATGGACTGCGCGAGCCGCCGCCCACAAACGAGAGCGATGCAACCTGCGTGCCCGCTGCGCGCAATGCGTCCAGGCCATCCGCCATGCCGAAGGCGACGCCCTCGATCACGGCGTAACCGAGCGCGGCGCGGTCGCTGGCATGCGTGAGGTTGTGAAAATGGCCTTGCGCAAACGCATCGTTGTGCGGCGTGCGCTCGCCGCTGAGGTAGGGCAGGAAGAACGGTGCGGACTTGCGTTCAGATTCGGCCACTGCGGCAATTTCAGGCAGCAGCGTGGCTTCCGGCACGCTTGTCAGCCGGCAGAACCAGCGCAGGCAGCTCGCGGCGGACAGCATCACGCTCATCTGATGCCAGCGCCCCGGCAGCGCATGGCAGAACGCGTGCACGGCTTGAGCCGGGTTTGGGCGGAAGCGGTCATTGACGACAAAGATCACGCCCGACGTGCCCAGCGACAGAAAGCCATCGCCCGGCTGGGTCGCACCGATGCCCACAGCGCTGGCCGCACCATCGCCGCCGCCGCCAGCAACGACGACGCCACGCGCCAGGCCCCATGCATCGGCCACCTCGGGCAGCAGCGTGCCGCTGGGCGCGCTGCCTTCTACCAGGCGTGGCATCTGGCTGCGTGACAAGCCCGTCGCGGCGAGCAGTTCGTCAGACCACGCGCGCTGTGCCACGTCCAGCCACAGCGTGCCGCCCGCGTCCGATGGGTCGGATGCGCGCTCGCCCGTCAGGCGAAGGCGCAGGTAATCCTTGGGCAGCATCACGCAATCAATGGCGTTGAACACATCGCGCTCATGGCGTGCGCTCCACAGCAGCTTCGGCGCGGTAAAACCGGGCATTGCCAGGTTGCCGGCAACGGTATGCAGCTCGGGCACGCGGCGGGTGAGTTCAAGGCATTCCACGGTGCTGCGTGTGTCGTTCCAGAGCATGGCGGCACGCAGCACGCGGTTGCGTGCGTCGAGCAGCACCGCGCCGTGCATCTGGCCCGACAGGCCGATCGCGCGTGTGGCGGCAAAGGCTTCCGGTGCGGCCTCGCGCAGCTTGCCGATAGCGGCGCTGGTGGCCTGCCACCAGTCTTCCGGCGTCTGCTCGGCCCAACCCGGATGCGGCCGCGATACGGTGAGCGGCTCGCCCGCCGTGCCGACGATGGCGCCCGCTGCATCGAGCAGCAGTATTTTGACTTCCGAGGTTCCGAGATCGATGCCGAGGTACATGGGGCCGCCGGGTCCGGTTGCTTGAACCGTGGATTGTCGCGCGAATCCGCTGATACGTTGGTTGGCAACTAACCGGCCGTTGCGGCTTGTTCGACTGCCAGCCACGCTCGCACATGCTCGATGGCGTTGCGAACAAGGCTCGTGAGCGTTTCCGTGCCCGCGAGGCTGCCCCACAGTGCGGCGTTCCGGCAGTACACCGCAACCGGGTCATCGGCCTCAAGCATGGCTTGCGCGGCAACGGGATCGAACTGGCCGTCCTGATAGGCATACGGCAGCGTGCCCGCATGCCAGTGCTCCAGGAAGACGAAGAACAGCGCCGGCAGCATTGCCGTGGCAAGCGGCACATGCCCGCGCGCAAAGGATTCCGCCAGCGTGGGCGTGACGAACCCCGGGATTTTCGAAAAACCGTCCGCCGCCACGCGCTGGTTGGTATCCCTGATGTGCGGATTGGCGAAACGGTCGAGCACGGTGTCGCGGTAGGCGGCCAGGTCGATGGGGCTGGGCTGATTGGCCGTGAGACACGGGATGACATCGTCGGTCACGTAGTCGCACGCCATGCGGTGGATGGACGGCACGGCAACGCTTTCGTCAATCGTGTGCAGCCCCAACAGCGTGCCGGCCCAGGCGATGCAGCTATGGCTGGCGTTGAGCACGCGGATCTTCGCTTCCTCGTACGGCAGCACCGAGGCGACGAACTCCACGCCCACGCGTTCGAGCGCGGGCCGCCCGGCACGAAAGTCGTCTTCCACCACCCATTGCGCAAAGGTCTCGGCCATCACGGGGCAGCGGTCTGGCCAGCCGGTTTGCGCGGCCACGCGTTGGCGCAACGCGTCGGTGGGGCGCGGCGTGATGCGGTCGACCATCGTGTTGGGTGTGCTGGCATGTGCGTCGAGCCATGCAACAAGGCCGCTGTCGCCTGGTTCGCCACGCAGCGTGAGGAACTGGCGCAGGCCGCTGCGGAAGCGCTCGCCGTTGTGGCGCAGGTTGTCGCAATTGAGCAGCGTGAGCGGAGCGCCGCCGCGCTGCAGACGCAGGCGCAGCAGGCGGGCCAGTGCGCCGTAAAGCGTGCCAGCACCGCCGCGCAGGTCGGCGGCGATGTCCGGCTGCGTGGCATCGAGCTGGTGCTGCTGGTCGAGGTAGTAGCCGCCCTCCGTCACGGTAAAGGAGATCACGCGCGTATCGGGCGCCGCCCCGATCTCGCACAGCGCGGCAAGTTCGGTATCCCACGGCACGACGGCATCGATGGATTGGACGCGCGTGTACGCGCGATGGCCGGCGGTGTCGACGGTCTCCAGCGTGTAAGCGCCGTGCTGAGCGGCAAGGTCATGCAGCAGCGGGCCGGCATCGTCGCGGATATTGGCCAGCGCTAAACGCCACGACGTGTCGCCGGTCTCGCGAAGGCGATGCAGATACCACGCCTGATGCGCGCGATGGAAGGAGCCGGCACCCAGGTGCAGCCAGGTGGAAGAAGCGTTGGGGGAGGGCATGATCGGGGAGAGCAACGTTGGGCGGTGTGAACCTCAGGCGGCCAGTTGCGCTTGCAGGCGCGCCAGCGCACGGCCTTCGGCGTCGAACAGGTGGCAGTGCGCGGCGTCGGCAGACAACGTGATGGCGCTGCCGTGCGCGAGCCGGGTCGATTCCGGCACGCGCAGCACAAGACCGTCGGGTGCGGCTTCGCAATCGGCATGCAGATAGGCCACGTCGCCCAGGGACTCGATATGCGTGACGGTGCCCCGCAGGGTGCCGGCCGTGTCGAGATGCAGATGCTCCGGGCGGATGCCGAGCGTGACGGCATCCCCCGCACGCAGTTCACCCGGCGATACGGCCACCTGCTGTTGGCCGCCCGCGAGCGCCACGGAGACGCCCGACGCATCGGCACGATCAACGACGCCACGCAGGAAGTTCATCTTGGGCGAGCCGATGAAGCCCGCTACAAACTGGCTGGCCGGATGGTGATACAGCGTCTGCGGAGAGCCCACCTGTTCGATGCGTCCGTCACGCAGCACGACGATCTTGTCGGCCAGCGTCATGGCTTCCACCTGATCGTGCGTGACGTAGATCATGGTGGTCTTGAGCGTGTCGTGCAGGCGGGCAAACTCCAGACGCATCTTCACGCGCAGGGCGGCATCGAGGTTGGAGAGCGGCTCGTCAAACAGGAAGACCTTCGGCTCGCGGGTGATGGCTCGACCAATGGCCACGCGCTGGCGTTGGCCCCCGGAGAGCTGGCGCGGCTTGCGATCGAGCAGCGCATCGATGTGCAGCACTTCGGCGGCGCGGCGTACGGCAGCGTCGATGGCTTCGCGCTTCATGCCCGAGAGCTTCAGCCCAAAGGCCATGTTGTCGTACACGCTCATGTGCGGATACAGCGCGTACGACTGGAACACCATCGCAATGCCGCGCTTGGCGGGCACCACATCGTTCACACGCGTATCGCCGATCAACAGGTCGCCGGCATCGATGCCCTCCAGGCCTGCAATCGTGCGCAGCAATGTCGATTTGCCACAGCCCGATGGCCCGACGAAGACAACGAATTCGCCATCGGCAATGTCGAGGTTGATGTCGTGCAGAACCGTGTTCTGCTCGTAACGCTTCTGCAGATTGCGCAGGGTCAGGCTGGCCATGGCGAGGTCTCCTTGGGCGTGTTCTGTGTGCGGGTCAGGCGGGCGTGGCGAGCGTCGACGAAAGCGCATCGGCCAGTGCCCGCATGTCGGTAAAGACGTGGCGTGCGCCGGCAGCCAGCAGGCGCTGCGTGGCGACTGCCGGCACATGCGCAACGCCGGCAAAGCCGAATACGGTCAGGCCGGCAGCGCGGGCGGCGCGCACGCCGGTGTCGCTGTCTTCAATGACGAGGCATTGCGCGGGGCTGGCACGCAGGCCCGCACAGGCGGCGAGATACACGTCGGGTGCCGGTTTGGGCCGCGGTGTTTCGTAGGCGCTATAGATATGCTCGCCAAACAGCTCGCGCAGTCCGGCGCGACGCAGGCTCGCTTCAATGCGCAGGCGGCTGCTGTTGCTGGCGACGGCCTTGGGCTGCGGCAGCGTGGCGAGCAGGTTGGCAATGCCGGGCACCGGCTGCGATTGCGTGGCGCAGTCGTGTTCGACGTCGGCCAGCACCTTGGCTAGTTGCGCGTCGGACAGATGAAAGCCGACGCTGCTCTGCAACTCGCTCAGCAGTGCCATCGTGTTCATGCCCAGACGCGGTTCAAGCATGTCTTCCAGCGCGGCGGATGAAAGATGCGGTATGTGCGGACCCAACGTGCGGATCAGCGCGCGCAACGCCACCGATTCGCTGTCGATCAGCACGCCGTCGCAATCGCAGATCAGGTAGGCGGGGGCGCGCGCGTTGGCATATTCGTTGGCGTGTGGTGTCATTTCACGGCCCCGAATGTCAGGCCGCGCACAAGTTGCCGTTGCGCCAGCCAACCCAGCACGAGGATCGGCGCAATCGCCAGTACCGAGGCCGCCGACAGCTTCGCCCAGAACAGCCCCTCCGGGTTGGAGTACGACGCAATGAACACGGTGAGCGGCGCGGCATCGATGCTGGTCAGGTTCAGGCTCCAGAACGCTTCGTTCCACGACAGGATGAGCAGGAGCAGCGCCGTGGAGGCCAGCCCGGGCAGCATCGTCGGCAGCAACACGTAGACCAGTTCCTGCCAGAGGTTGGCGCCGTCCATGCGTGCGGCCTCCAGAATCTCGCGCGGCACGTCGTTGCAATAGGTGAAGACCATCCACACGGCAATCGGCAGGTTGGCGAGCGTGTAGACGATGACGAGCGCGGTGATGGAGTCCAGCAGCCCGGCCGTCTTTGCCAGCAGGTACACCGGCAGCAGCACGCCCACGGCGGGCATCATCTTGGTCGACAGCATCCACAGCAGCACCTGCTGCGTGCGCTTGTTCGGGAAGAACGCCATCGCATATCCCGCCGGAATGGCGATCGCTAGCGCCAGCAGCGTGGAGAGGATCGACACCGCCAGCGAGTTGCCGAGGAAGCTCGGGTAGTGCGCGCGCTCCAACACCTCGCGGAAGCTGTCGAGCGTGGGCGTGAACCACAGCGTGGGCGTATAGGCGTCCTGCTCGGTCTTGAAGGCGGTCAGCGTTGCCCAGGCGATGGGGAAGAACAGCGCCAGGGCAATCGCCCACGCCAGAACGCCCGCAAGCCGCGTGCGCCAGGTTGAGGTGAGGGTGCTCATTGCTCGTGCACTCCCTTCAGGTTGCGCGCCAGCATGCGGACGAGGAAGAACGCCACCACGTTTGCCAGCACCACGGCCACGATGCCGCCGGCCGACGCAATGCCGATGTCGAACTGCTGCAAGCCGAGGCTGTAGACGAAGTAGGCGAGGTTGGTCGTGGCCGTGCCGGGGCCGCCTGCGGTGGTGGTGTGGATTTCGGCGAAGATCGACAGCAGGAAAATGGTCTCGATCATCACCACCACGGCAATCGCACGCTTCAGGTGCGGTAGCACGATGTGCCAGAAGATGCGCACCGGGCTCGCGCCGTCGAGCTGCGCGGCTTCCTTCTGCTCGGGGTCGAGCGATTGCAGCGCCGTCAGCAGGATCAGGAAGGCAAACGGCGTCCACTGCCACGCAACGATGATGATCACGGAGAGCATCGGCTGTGTCGCGAGCCAATCCACCGGCTCGACGCCGAACAGGCGCGCCACCCACGCGGCCAGCCCGTACACGGGGTGCAGCATCATGTTCTTCCAGATGAGCGCCGCCACCGTCGGCATGACAAAGAACGGGCTGATGACGAGAATGCGCGCCACACCGCGCCCCGCAAACGGCTGGTCGAACAGCACAGCCAGCAACGTGCCCGCCACGACGCTGATCACCAGCACCGAGCCGATCAGCACCAGCGTGTTGCCGATGGCCGGCCAGAAGGCGGGGTCTTCGACCAGGAAGCGGTAGTTGTCGAGCCCCGCCAGGCCGGTCTGATCCGGGTTGAGCAGGTTGTAGCGGCTGACGGAGAAATACAGCGTCATCGCCAGCGGCACCGTCATCCACAGCAGCAGGACCAGTACCGACGGCGACACCAGCAGCGTCGGCAGCCAGCGCCGGGCGCGCTGTGGCTGGGCCGGTGACGGCGTACCACCCACGCCGCTCATCTGCGATTTCGGGTGCGACTCCAATACGTGTTCCATGAAACCTCCGGGGCGCAGCAGCGGCTGCATCACTTCAGATAGCCGCCTTGGCGCATCGCACGCTGGGCCTGCGATTGCGAGACACGGAGCGCGTCGTCCACAGTCGTCTTGCCTGTGAGCGCGCCGGCAATCGCCTGGCCAACCACCGTGCCCAGCGACTGGAACTCCGGAATCGTCACGAACTGCACGCCGGTGTACGGCACCTTCTGCGCAGACGGATCGTTCGGGTTGGCAGTCTCGATGGCGTGGCGCACGAAGCTCGAGAACGGCGCAGCCTTCTGGTAGGCCGGGTCGTCATACGTCGATGCACGCGTGCCCGGCGGCACCTCGCCCCAGCCCTGGGCCTTGGCCACGGCGCGGATGTATTCCTTGGATGTCGCCCACGCCGCAAACGTCTTGGCAGCCTCCGGCGATTTCGACGACTTCGGCACCGCGAGCGCCCAGATCCACAGCCAGTGCGAGCCCTTGGGCGTGCTGGCGATGGGCGCATTCGCAAAGCCGACCTTGTCGGCCACCTTGGAATCCTTCGCGCTGCTGACCATGCCGGCCGCGACGGTGGCGTCGATCCACATGCCGCACTTGCCGCCCGAGAACAGCACGAGGTTTTCGTTGAAGCCGTTGCTGCTTGCGCCGGGCGGGCCGTATTTCTTCAGCAGGTCGACATACGTGTTGACCGCTTGTTTCCACTGCGGCGTGTCGATGGTCGGTTGCCATTTCTCGTCGAACCAGCGGCCGCCGAACGTGTTGACCATGGTCGATATCAGCGCCATGTTCTCGCCCCAGCCCGCACGGCCTCGCAGGCAGATGCCGTACACCCCTTTGGCGGGGTCGTGCAGCTTGGCGGCGAACTTTGCAATGTCGTCATACGTGGGCTGCTCGGGCATCTTCAGGCCGGCTGCGCTGAACAGATCCCGCCGGTAGTACGTCATCGAGCTTTCGGCATAGAACGGCACGGCGAAGAGCTTGCCGCCCTGCGAGAGCCCGTCGCGCACCGTCGGCAGCAGGTCGGCCGTGTCGTAGCTGGCGGGCATGTCCAGCGGGGCGAGCCAGCCTTTCTTGGCCCACAGCGGCGCTTCATAGCCGCCAATCGTCATCAGGTCAAACTGGCCGCTGCCGGTGGCGATGTCGGTGGTCACGCGCTGGCGCAGCACGCCTTCTTCCAGCGTGACCCAGCGCAGTTTGATGTCGGGGTGCGCCTGCTCGAACTGGCTCGACAGCTTCTGCAGCACGATCATGTCGGGGTTGTTGATCGTGGCAATCGTGAGCGTGGTGGGCGCGGCATGCGCAGTGATAGCGCAGAGAGCGGGGAAGGCAGCGAGGGCGGTCAGCTTGAGTAGTTGGGATGGGCGGGCCATCCCGCGCAGAAGCGTGCGGAACATGCAGTCGTCTCCTTTCTTGGAATGTGGCGATGCGGGCGCACCGCCTGGACTTGCTTCGGGCTTTGAGCAATTGTCCGTGTTGTGAGCAAATAATCGGATGCGGTGTTGCGCTTGTCAAGCAAATGCTCGGTAAAAGGGCAAAAGCACGCTACGATGCACGCCATATCGCCAAGGTTCTAGAGGAGGCGCTGCGTGTCCAAGCAGCAGGAAAAACGAGACCAGGCCGCGCGTGCGGCGTGGCTTTACTACGTCGGCAACCACACGCAACACGACATCGCCGAGCAGTTGGGCGTGTCGCGCCAGATCGCGCAGCGGCTGATTGCCTATGCGGTGGAGCACGGGCTGGTGAAGGTGCGCGTGACGCACCCGGTGTCAGCGTGTCTGGAGTTGGCGGAGAACCTGCGCAGCCGTTTCCGGCTGGAGACCTGCCATGTGGTGCCGGCCAGTGCCGACGACGCCGACGCCGCCCAGCGCATGATTGCCGTGGCCGCCGCAGAAATCATGGAGCGTCACCTGCTGGCCGACGCGCCGCGCGTGGTGAATGTCGGCTCGGGCCGCACGCTGCGCGCCGCGATCGACCAACTTCCCGATCTTGACCGGCCGCAGCATCGCATCGTCTCGATGGTCGGGGCGATTGCGGCGGATGGCTCGTCCAACCGTTACGACGTCGCGCTTGCCGCGGCAGAGAAAACCCGCAGCCGCTATTACCAGCTTCCTGCGCCGCTCGTTGCAGACAGCGCCGAAGACACCCGGCAGTGGTGCCAGCACCGGCTCTACGGCGTGGTGGCCGATCTGGCTGCGCAGGCCGATGTCACCTTCATTGGGGTCGGCACGATCGGGCCCGGTTGCGCATTGCAGGTCGATGGCTTCATCAGTGCGAAGGATGTGGAAGATCTGCTTGCCCATGGCGCGGCAGGCGAGTTGATCGGCCGGCCGATCGACGCCCAGGGGCGCTTGCTGGATGTACCACTGCAGACCCGCATCACCAGCTTGCCGCTCAAGCCGATGCCATCTCGCCCGGTAATCGCCATTGCTGGCGGCGTGGCCAAGGCGGGCGCGATCGGGGCGGCGTTGCGAGGCGGCTGGCTGACCGGTCTTGTGACCGACGAAGCGTCCGCGCAGCGGATTCTGGCTGCAATGGACTGAACCCACCACACCGAGGACGCAATGCTCGAACTCCGCCCAACTTGCGAACACTGCAACACGGCGCTGCCGCCCAACGCGACCAACGCGCGCATCTGCTCATTCGAATGCACATTCTGCGCGACGTGCGCGGACGGCGTGTTCGGCAATGTGTGTCCGAACTGCGGGGGCGGCTTTACGGCGCGGCCGATCCGCCCGTCGAAAGATTGGAGAAACGGCAATTTCCTGGGCAAGCACCCGGCCAGCACGACGGTCAAGCATCGTCGCGCAGACTTGGCCGCGCATGCCGAACTGGCGGCGGCTGTTGGAGCCGCGCCGCCGGAAAAGCGCTGAGGGTCTAACGCGGTGCAGCCGCCGGCAACACCGGCGTGACCTTGTATCCGCGCGCGGCCAGCAGCGCCGGAATCCCTTTCGGCCCGATCATGTGCAACGCCCCCACAGCGCCAAACACGCGCTGGCCGCTGTTGTGCACGCGCGCAATGTTGTCAGCCATGGCGCGGTTGCGATTCGTCACCAGGCGTTGGAAGGCGCGTTTATCCGTCGCCGTCTTCAGGCAATCGCACCACTGCGGATAGTGCTCCAGCGTGCTGATGTCGCTGTCGGCCCACGCATTGGCGAGGGTGAGCGTCTGCGTACGCGCCTCGCCGGATTCAATCGCGTCGAGCACGGTGTCGAATTGCTGCGCAACCTCGTTCTTCGGCACGATCTCGTTGAGCACGCGCACCTGCTGCGCCAGCGTTTCGAGCGGCACGATGGGCAAGTGCACGCTCTTGGCGTAGGTCGTCAGAAACAGGTCGATGCCGAAATCGGGATAGAGCCCGTCCGTGCGTACCCCCAGCACCGCCAGCGAGGCCAACTGCATGGTCGGCTGGAATTTGCGGATCTGTGTGAGGGCCGTATCGGGCAGGCAAGCCGCGGAGAGCAGCTTGTTGAAGCGTTCACCGCGCCGGCCAGCCATGAGGCGGCGATCTTCTGCGCTGTTTTGTGCTGTGAGCGGCTTGCGGTCGACGTCCTTGTCGAGCAGGTCGAGTTCGAGCGCGATGCTATCCACCTGCTGAAGCGCGCTGCGCACGGTCGGGCCGGGCAGCATCCAGTCAGCTCGTGCCACATGGATCGTCCCGTAGAGCCACGACGTGTGACCGTTCTTTTCGATACGCCAAAGCAGGCCGTGGTCGGTCGCGCGTTGCGCGGCGGCGGCCCAGCCGTCCTTGGGGATGAAGCTGGAGGCCGGGGGCGGACAGTTCGCGGCCGGGGCCTGTGCTTGTGCCTGTGCTAGCGTTGCGTCTTGCGCGAGGGCGGCGCCCGCGCCCATCAGCAGAAAAAGCGCGGCCGCCAGCGCGCGCCACGTGGTGCGATTGCGTGCCATTTGGCTGCTCCCCGAAATATTGTTGTGGTCGTCTGTGCAGTTTAGCGGGCGCAGACCATCGCGTCCCACGCGGCCATCGCGCAATCGACGGTCGCGATCAATGCCTCACGCGGGGCGCCGTCGCGCGCCTGGATCGACAGGCCGTTGAGCACGGTCGCGTAGTAACCGCCAAGTGCATCGGCGTTGGCCGTGGCAGGCACGTCGCCTTCATCCATGCCGCGGCGGATGCGCGTCCGGATGGCCTCGATGGTTGCCAGCCGGATCGCGCGCAAGTCCTCCTGCACCTGCTGATTGGGGGCCGAACACAGCAGCGCGCCGAGCACGACCATGCATCCGCGCGGCGCGTCCGGCTGGCTGAAGGCAAGGGCGTTGCTGCGCAAAAGCGCGTCGATGGATTCGCGCGCTGTAGCCGGTTCGGTCAGGGCGATGGCCGTGGTGCTGCCGGCCGTCTGCCGATACAGCGCAACGGCCTCGCGAAAGAGCGCTTCCTTCGAACCAAATGCCGCGTAGAAGCTCGGCGCGGTGATGCCGCCCATCGCCAGCTTGAGTTCGTCGAGCGTGGTGCCTTCGTAGCCGCGCGCCCAGAACACGGTCATGGCCTGGCGCAAGGCTTCGTCGCGATCAAAGGTGCGGGGGCGTCCTCGTGTCGCCATGATGAAGTCCTGAAATCCCTATTTCTGTACCGGTCAATATATTAATCCTTGACGTCGGCCGTGTCGCCTCGTTAATTTGTATACCGATCGATACAAAAATAAGAGGCTCCCTTGAATACGACGATTTCGCATCGCCCACAACACGCCGGGCGCTGGCTGGTGCTGGCGGCGGTTTGCATGGCAGGACTGGTCCTGCCGCTGTCTTTCACCGGTGCGGCGGTGGCCACGCCGGCCATCGGCCGCGTGTTGGGCGGCAGTGCCACGGCGCTCAACTGGGTGGTCAATGGCTTCATGTTGGCCTTCGGCAGTTGTCTGATGGTGGCAGGTGCGATGGCCGATTCGTATGGCCGCAAGCGCGTGTTCGCCGGCGGGATCGCACTGTTCGTGCTGGCATCGATTGGCGTCGCGCTGGCGCCCAGCGTGAACGCCATCGGATGGCTGCGCGCGCTGCAGGGCGTGGCGGCGGCGATGTCGCTGGCGGGTGGCTCGGCTGCGCTGGCACAGGAGTTTGATGGGCATGCGCGCATTCGCGCCTTCAGCCTGCTGGGGACGACCTTTGGCGTGGGTTTGGCCTTCGGGCCGTTGATTGCGGGCGCGCTGGTGCAGACGCAAGGCTGGCGCGCCATCTTCGTGCTGTGCGCGGTGGTGGGCGCGCTGGCTTTTGTGTTTGGCGTGCCGCGCATGCGGGAAACGCGCGATCCCGATGCGCGCGGCGTCGACTGGGCCGGCGCCGCAAGCTTTACAGCCACGCTTGTCCTGCTCACGTGGGCGCTGATGGAAGTGCCCGAGCGCGGCTGGGGCGACGGCGTGGTGCTGGCGTTGTTCACTGCGTCGGCGCTTGGGCTGGCCGTGTTCGTCGCCATCGAGCAGCGCGTGGTCAGGCCGATGCTGGATCTCTCGCTCTTCCGCTTCCGTCGTTTTGTCGGCGTGCAGTTCTTGCCGCTCGCCACGGCGTGCTACGTGGCGATGCTGGTACTGCTGCCCGCGCGCCTCATCGGCATCGAGGGGCAGGGCGAAACCGAGGCAGGCATCACGATGATTGCCTTGTCGCTCCCGTTGCTGGTGGTGCCGCTGCTGGCGGTGCAACTCGCGCATCGGTGGTCTGCGGCGGCGCTGACGTGCGGCGGGCTGGTGGTGGCGGCGATGGGCTTCTGGTGGCTGGGCGATGTCGCGCCAGGCCAGCCGGCCGCTGCGTGGATTCTGCCGATGCTGCTCACGGGCTTCGGCACGGGCTTCGCGTGGGGGCTGATGGATGGTCTGTCGGTGAGCGTGGTGCCCAAGGAGCGCGCAGGTATGGCCACCGGCATCTTCAGCACCACGCGCGTGGCTGGCGAGGCGATTGCGCTGGCCGTGGTGGGCGCGGTGCTGACGGCGCTCATCGTTTCGCAGGCCGGCGCGTCGGGCAGTGCGAACGTAGCGACCTGGATGGAGGCCGCACATCGCACCGCCATGGGCAACGTACCCGCAGCGTTGACGCTGCTGCCGGCCGGATCGGCGCCGACGCTCATCTCGGCCTACGTTGCCGCGTTTGCGCAGATTGCCCATGCGCTGGCCGTCGTATCGGTGGTGTCGGCGGCGGTGGTGTGGGGCCTGCTCGGCCGCACGCAGGCGGTGCCGGTGGCGGCTGTTTGACGATCTGGCGTGCTACTCGCTCAACCGCGGCGGCACGGCATGCGCCCCCCGCGTCTCGCGAAACCACAGCGCCAGGCTTTCGTCTTCCAGCGCGTAGGCGCCGCGCGATTCCTTCCAGATCAGGTTCTTGTCGCGCAGCGCATCCAGCGCAGCTTGCACCGTGGCGGTGGAAAAATCGCTGTGGCTCAGCTTTGCCGCATACGCCTTCATCGAATCCTCAGAGAACGGCGAATAGCTTTGCCCGCGCTCGATCAGCACCGCCAGCACGGCGCGCTGGATTTCCGTCAGCGCGCTGTAATCGCTTTCGATCTCGCCCCAGATGCGATCGCGAAAACCCTGCGCGCCGCGCTTGAGCAGCTCGCCCAGGCTGGCGGCTTCACCCAGCTCCAGGGCGATCTCGCTGACGATGCCTTTGAGCATCTCGGGCCGGTGGCCGACCAACTGGAAGGCGGCAAACATGTCGTCTTCCTTGAACTGGTTATTCGGCGCCAGGTGCTGGTTGACCCACGCCGTGTACGCTGACACATACGGCCGCCCCAGCAGCGGAAAGTTGGTTACGCGCGAGCCGAAAAACGGCTGCGTGCGATTGAGTAGCAGGTTGGCAAGCTTGTCACGGTTCGACCCCGTAAAGACGAGGAAGAGACGGGGTTCGTCCACGCCTTGGTTCATCTGGTCCCGCGCGGCCTTGAGCGCGAACATGGCGTTGGTGCCGGCCTCGGTGGACAGCGCGTGCTGCGCCTCGTCGATGATCAGCACGACAGGCCGCTGCACCGCCTTGTAGAGCACATCCAGCGCGTCGGCCAGGGTGATGCCCGGCGGCAGCCCGATCTTGCCGAGGTTGAAGGTGAAGGTGCGCAGCACGTCGACCTTTTCCATCCCGGCCTGCTTGGCCAGCTTCGCGATCGGCCCGTCGTACTGGGCCAGCTTCGATTTGATGGCATCGGCGATCAGCAGGCCAGGGTCGCGGGCGCGGTCGGCCCATAAATCCACGTAGATGGCGATCCACTTCCGGCGCTCGACCTCGGGCACCAGGTCTTCGCGCAGGAACGTGCTTTTGCCGGTGCGCCGGGGCGCCGCCAGGAACAGTCCCGAGCGCGCGTCGGCCAAACCCTTGCCTTCCAGGCTGTCGCACAGCGTGTTGGCAAGGTCCTGGCGGTGGAAGTTGAAGCGGGCGGTGTCGCCGGAGTCGATTCGGGAATCCATGGAAAGCCCTGTTTTAGACCTGATTATGGAAGTCGGTATAAATTATAGTCGATTCAATAATTAAGGCTAATTCCAATCCAAGCGCCAGTCGATCTCCGCCGATTTTCCCGATGCGCGGCACTGTGCCGCAGGCAATTCGGGGAACTGTGTGCAGCGCTATACTCCACACATTCTGACGTTGTCCACCCATGCTCCATCGCCGCTGGTTCTTCCTCGTCTGGCTTGCGATCGTACTGAACGTACTGTCGCCGGTGCTCGCTTCCGCCCGTGCGGCGGCCACGGGCACCCTTGCCGTCGAGCTGTGCAGCGCAACGGCCCCGCATGGCAGCACCGTGCAGGTTGCCATCGACCTGCAAGGCGATGGCTCTACCGACG
Organism: Ralstonia sp. Ralssp110; assembly: GCF_047325135.1. Lineage (NCBI taxonomy): Bacteria > Pseudomonadati > Pseudomonadota > Betaproteobacteria > Burkholderiales > Burkholderiaceae > Ralstonia > Ralstonia sp. Ralssp110. The sequence continues at coordinate 49,631 of NZ_CP168609.1, forward strand.
ATTCGGCCGCCCACCACAGCGTGGCGCACTGTCTATATTGCCCGGGGTTTGCAGCCGGGCTGGCGCTGGCCTCATTGCCGGCGCTGGATGTTCCCTCCGCCCATTTCGTCTATCGCGTGCGGCAGCCGGCCACACCGGCGCCCGTCTACGCGCGCAGCGCGCTGCGCGTGGCCGAGTCGCGCGCGCCTCCCGCTTCTCCGTCGTTGTCGATCTGACGCGCCTGCGGGGATGCACTCCGTGGCGCCTTTGCGTCTGGCCCTCGTTGCGGCCAACGCCATCGCAATCCGGAGACCTTTCCGATGTCATTCCACAAGCGCGCTGGGGCCGCTGCTCCTAAGCGCACGCTGGTGTGCCGTGCTGCGCTCGCCCTGAGCGCGGCGGCACCGCTGTCTGCTTTTGCCGCCGACGATGCGGCCCCCGTGCCCGTGCCAGTCACGCAGGAACTCGCGCCCACCGTGGTGCGGGCCAACGCCAACCCCGCGCCGTTCGCCCGCAATACGCCCGCAGTCGTGCAAAGCGTGACGGCAGATCAACTGGACGACCGCAACGTCGTCACCACCGAAGACGCGGTCAAATACCAGCCCAACGTGATGGTGCGCCGCCGCTTCATTGGCGACCGCAACTCCATCTTTGCCGGCCGCGATTTCAACGAAATTCAAAGCGCACGCGGCCTGCTGTATGCCGACGGCATCCTGCTTTCGAACCTGCTTGGGTCGAGCTACAGCTTCCCGCCGCGCTGGTCGATGGTCGGGCCGGACGACCTGGCGCGCGTCGATATTCTGTATGGGCCGTTCTCGGCGCTGCTGCCGGGCAATTCGATGGGCACGACCATCGCGATGACATTGCGCCGCCCCGAAAAATTCGAGGCCGCCGCGCAGACGCAGGTGATGAGCCAGCATTACAACGATGCCTATGGCTTTTCGCGCAACGTCACCGGAAACCACGAAAGCGCATCGCTGGGCGACCGCATCGGCAAGTTCTGGTATGCGCTGTCGGTCGACCGGCTGGAGAACGACAGCCAGCCGATGCAATACGCCACGCCCAACTCGAGGTTCACCGCAGGCAGCACGCCCGTGCCGGTCACGGGTGCGCGGCAGGATCTCGGCCCCAACGGCCAGCCGCGCGTGATTCTCGGGCCCCAGATGCTTGAGCGCACGCAGCAGCTGCAAGAGACGCTGCGATTCGGCTACGTGTTCAGCGACAGCCTGGAGGCATCGCTCACGCTGGGCCATTGGGAAAACCATTTCAACGATCAGGCGCTCAGTTTCCTGCGCGACGCCGCCGGCAACACCGTCACGGGTGGCAATGTGCTGATCAACGGCACGCCTTATACGATCGCCCCGAACACCTTCGCCCCGCAAAACGGCGACCAGGAAAACTGGCTCTACGGCCTGGGCGTGAAAGGCAAGATCGGCGGCTGGAAGATCGACACCAACGCGTCGGCCTACAACGTTTCGCGCGACATCCTGCGCGCCTCGAACACGGCGGCCGGCAATGGACCCGGCACCGTGTTCTACGGCGACGGCACCGGCTGGTCCAACTTCGACATCAAGGCGACTTCGCCCACGGTGTCCGGCCATACCTTCACGACCGGTTACCACTACGACCAATACCACCTGCGCAACCAGACCTTCAACGCGACGAACTGGTCGGCGGAAACGCTATCCACGTTGAAATCCAGCTACCAGGGCGACACGCAAACGCAGGCCGTCTTCTTGCAGGACGCGTGGGCGTTTGCGCCGCGCTGGCTGGCCACCCTGGGCCTGCGCTACGAAAGCTGGCGCGCCTACAACGGCCAGTTGGGCAACGGCACAAGCACGCTGGGCTACGCCAGCCGTACCGAAGACGCGTTTTCGCCCAAGGCGGCCATTCAATGGCAGGCGACGCACGACACGCTGCTGCGCTTGTCGTACGGCCGTGCAGTGCGCTTTCCGACGGTGGCGGAGTTGTTCCAGGGCACGATCAGCGGCAACACGATCGTCAACAACGACCCGAACCTCAAGCCTGAACGCGCCAACGATTTCGACTTCACCGTCGAGCAGGCTGTGCCCTACGGCGTGCTGCGTACCAGCCTGTTCCAGAGCGACGTGCGCGACAGCATCTACACGCAGACCAACATCACGGTCACACCCAACGTGACGAACGTACAGAACGTGGACCGCGTGCGCACGCGCGGTATCGAACTGGCGTATTCAGGGCAGGACGTTCTGCAGGATGCGGGTGTGCGCGGCGTTGACGTTGAAGCCAACGTCGCCTTCACGCAATCTAAAACGCTGGCCGACGCCGCCAACCCAACCTACGTCGACAAGACCTGGCCGCGCATGCCGCGCGTGCGCGCCAATCTCTTTGCGAGTTGGCATGCCACGCCTGACTGGACGATCGGCGCGGGCGTGCGTTACTCCGGCCGCCAATACGGCACGCTCGACAACACCGATGTGCTGCCGAACGTCTACGGTGGCACCAGCAGCTTCTTCACCGTGGACCTCAAGGCCAGCTACCGCATCGACAAGCACATCACGCTGGCGCTGGGAATCGACAACCTGACCGACCGGCGGTATTTCGTGTATCACCCGTACCCGTCGCGCACCTTCTATGGGCAACTGAAATGGCGTCTGTAATGCAGTCGATTCCTCGATTCCTTGCCGGTGCGCTGCTGGCGCTCGCGGCCACGGTGGCGCCCGCGCACGAAGGCCACGACCACGGCGCCATGGCAGCCAAGCCTGCCGCAAAGCCGCAGCTTGCGACGACCGCGGCGTTCGACAAGGCAGGGCGCTTGTGGGTGACGTGGGCAGAAGGGCAGCACGTGGTGATCGCCTCATCCGATGACCTCGGCAAGACGCTCTCCAAGCCGCAGCGTGTGAACCCGCAACCCGAGCCGATCTATACCGACGGCGAGAACCGTCCGAAAGTCATCGCCAGCCCGGACGGCGCGCTGTATGTAAGCTGGTCGCGCCCGCTCGATGCGCCGTACACGGGCTTCGTGCGTTTCTCTCGCTCGCTTGACGGCGGCAAGACGTGGAGCGCGCCAATCACCGTCCACCACGACCGCCAGCCGATCACACACCGCTTCGATTCGATTGCGGTCGACAGCGCTGGCCATATCTTCGTCACGTGGATCGACAAGCGCGACCTGCTGCGCGCGCAGGCTGCCAAACAGCCGTACGACGGCGCGGCGGTGTATTACACCGTTTCGACCGACCGCGGTGCTACCTTCGCACCCGAGCGCAAGGTCATCGACCAGACCTGCGAATGCTGCCGCATTGCGCTGGCGCCCGATGCCGACGGCCACATGCTCGCGCTGTGGCGCAACGTGTTTGCGGGGCAGATCCGCGACCACGCATTGACAACATTACCGATTGGTAACACGCCGCTTACCGTCACGCGCGCAACGTTCTCGGAATGGCGCGTCGATGCGTGTCCGCACCATGGCCCCGCGTTGGTCGTTACGGCGGATGGCGTGCGGCACATGGCGTGGTTCTCGGTGCTGCAGGACAAGCCTGGCCTGTTCTACAGCCGGCTCTCGGCCGACGGCAAGCCGATCGGCGGCGCATGGTCCTTTGCCGGTTCGGCACAAGCTGGTGCGCAGGCGTCGCACCCCGCGCTGCTCGCGGAGGATGGCGCACTGTGGCTCGTCTGGAAACAGTTTGCTGAAGACCGCATGCAGATCCTGCTGCGCAAATCGACCGATGGCGGCGCGCACTGGACAGCGCCGGCCAGCGTGGCAAACACCGATAGCGGAAGCGATCACCCGCAACTGCTCACGCGCGATGGCCGTGTCTATCTATCGTGGCGCACGCAGGCCGAGGGCTATCGGCTGATTGATGTCAGCAATGTCAGCCCGTCCAATCCATCATTGGAGGCATCGAAATGAAGATTCGATGGAAATCGTTTGCGATGGGCGTGGCGCTATCCGCCGCCGCCTTTACCGCCACCTTCGCCGCGCAGGCCGCAGGTGCGCTGCAGTTCCAGCCGTTGCATGCGCGTGATGTGCCGGCGCTGCTGCAGACGCCACCCGCGCGCCCGCTCATCGTCGAAATCTGGTCATTGGAATGCAGCTACTGCCGCGAGAACATCGCGCGTATCGCGCAATGGCGGCGTAGCGCCAAGCAAGATGTGGATGTGGTGATGGTGTCGATGGACGGGCCCGACCAAGCCGAGATGCTGAATCGCGTGCTGGCGCCGCTGGCCCGCGACAGGAAGATCGACATTGCCCGCGTGCCGCAGTACGCCAATGCCGAAGACATGCCGGAGCGGCTGCGCGCCGCGCTCGATCCTGGCTGGCAGGGCGAGATGCCGCGCACGATCATCTTGCGCCCGGACGGCAAGCGCCATGCATCGAGCGGGTTGCTGACGCCGCAGACACTGGACACAGCGCTCAGGGATTAATCAGAAAATGACGCAGACCCCCCTCGTTGTTGGGGTATGGCGGGGGGCGTGCACTTTTTATAATGGCCTCGCTTTGTGAATTCCGGCGCATTGCTCGTTCACAAAGCACACCCGACCATCTTTCGTCGTCAAAGGCTGAAGATGTTAAGCCCGCCCGCCCCCCGGCCCGCGGGCTTTTTCTTTGCCCGATCGATACTGGATTTGTATTGAACGGGCCTGTGCTGCGGGGGGCGGATGATAACGCGCCCTCAGCGCGTTGTCGCGTGCGAAGAAGAGGGGTATTGCGCGGAAGGGCGCTCCGCATCATCGGATGCCGCACCCAGGCCCACCGCCACGGCGGCCAGCAGAAGAGCAACACCACGCGCGATGTAGAACACCGCTTGCGCACCCGTCATTTCCGGCTTGGCAGAGGTGGTTTCAGCAAGATGGGCGTGCCAGGCATTGCGCGCTGCCCGATCTCGATGGGGATGCGGATCACGATAGGCGCGTGGCGCGAGCGTGCGGTGCGTCGGATGAGGTTGCATGTGCGACATGGCGGTTCTCCTCATACTCAAACGTGTGACCAGGCGCGCCAGAACAGCAGCGCCGTCATCGAAAAGCCGAAGGTGGAAATCAGCGCCCGCACAATCGGCACCGGCAAACGCTTGCCCACATGGGCGCCCAGATAGCCGCCCAGCGCAGCAGCCACCAGCATGACCAGCGTCTGCGGCCACAACACCATCTTGGCCAGGGCAAAACAGACCACGGCCACGAGGTTGGTCGCGCCCACGAGCAGCGTGCGCGAGGCGTTCAATGCTTTGATGTCGTCGTGGCCGAACAGTGCCCAGACGGCCATCATCATGATCCCGACCGCGCCACCAAAATAGCCGCCATAGATGGCCAACGCGCCTTGCGAGACCAGCAGCGTGGTCCGTCCGATTTGCATGCGCTGGCGCAGCCACACACCGGCCTGTTTGCCGAAGGTAAATGCGAGCGAGCCGATCAGCAGCAGCCACGGCACGATGAAATCGAACGCGCGGGACGACGTGTTCATCAACAGCAGCGCGCCGAGCAGCCCGCCGACAAGGCTGATCCCCACCATTGCGCGCATCGAGACCTGCCCGAACCCGCGATAGTCCGCGCGGTACGCCCACGCCGAGGTGGCCGCGCCGGGTAGCAGCGCCACCGTGCTCGACGCATTGGCAAAGACTGAGGGCACACCCGCGAACATGAGCGCGGGCAGGGTGACAAACGAGCCGCCGCCCGCCAGCGCATTCATCATGCCGGCGAGCAGGCCCGCGCCAAAAAGCAGCAGCGTGGCGGATTCCATTGGGGGCGAATTTGGGGATGTTCTGTTTTGGGATGCCTCAGTTTCCGGCACTGGGAATTGCGCGGCAATCTGCGATACATTGACCTTGCCTCAGTGTGAAACTGAGGCTCATGCCAATTTTGAGATGCATCGTGCGCTTTGATCTGACCGACCTGCGACTCTTCCTCCATACCGCCGAAGCCGGCAGCATCACGGCGGGGGCCGAGCGTGCGCACCTGACATTGGCGTCTGCCAGCGCGCGCATCCGCGGCATGGAAGACACACTGGGCGTGCCGCTGCTCACGCGCAACCGGCGTGGCGTGGAAACGACCGCTGCCGGCCGCACGCTCGTCCATCACGCTCGCGTCGTCCTGCAGCAGATGGATCGCATGCGTGGCGAGCTGGGCGAATATGCGCGTGGCCTCAAGGGCTACGTGCGGCTGCTTTCCAACACGGCAGCCATGACCGAGTTCTTGCCGGAAACGCTCAGCGCTTTCCTGGCTGCACATCCTGAAGTGGATATCGACCTGGAAGAGCTGGTCAGCCACGAGATTGTCGAAGCAATTGCGCAGGGGCGGGCAGACATCGGCATCGTCAACGACGCGGTGGACTTGTCCGGGCTGGAGACCTTTCCGTTCCGCCACGACCGCCTCGTGCTGGTGACCGCGCGCGACCACCCGCTGGCCGATCGCCGTGAGCTGGCCTTCGTTGAAACCTTGCAGGAAGATTTCGTCGGCCTGACGGGCGACAACGCCTTGCAGGCGTATCTCGCGGGGCATGCTGCGCGCGCCGGTCACCGGCTCAAATACCGCGTGCGGTTGCGCAGCTTCGACGCCGTCTGCCGCATGGTGGAACGCAACGTGGGCGTGGGCGTCATTCCCGAGCATGCGGCGATCCGGTTGCAGCGTTCCATGGGCATCCGCCGTGTACGCCTGACCGACGCCTGGGCGACGCGCCTGCTGCGCATCTGCGTGCGTCATTTCGATGACCTGCCCGTCTTCGCACGCCAGTTGATCGAGCATTTGCGCGAGGCCTGAGCGCGTTGCGCGTCCGTCATTTGGCTGAGGAATGCTGTTTGAACTCGCGCGTGTGAAAACGCGTCGGTACACTGCAAGCAGTTGCGGGCCGCACAGCGCCACAGGCGTGCGGCGCCGCACCAACCCTCTGCTCATGGAGCACATCATGGCGTCTGCCGGTGTTCCCCCTGGTGTTCCGCCGATTGGCCTGCTGCACGCGGCGCGTGCGTTGCGCATCTATCGGCGCCACGAGGTCAATGCGCTGGCGTGGATCGCGCTGGGCGTGTGCCTGCGCAGCCCGGCGCCCATGGTTGCCATCGGCGTTGCGTTGCTCATCGTGTGCGCGTGGTCGCTCACGCGGCACATCCAATATATGAAGCCCCTGTATGAACTGCCGGTGTTCAGCCGCCTGCTGGCACACAGCGGCATGGCATTCGCGGCCATCAATGCGGCGCTGCTCGCGGTGGAACTGGCCACGGGTGCCGGACGCGGCGCATGGTTCGACGCCGACGGCTGGCTTGCGCCCGCCTGGCCGCAGATCCTGCCGGACATGGCCGGCACGATTGAGCTGATGCTGGTCAGCGCCCAGTGGATCGTCGTGCTGGGTGTCGTGGTTGCCGCAACGGCCTGGGCGTGGCTGAGCCTGGGTGGCGGCCGTTCGCTGCGTTTTCCGCCGCGCTCGCAATGAGCGCATGGCTCGGGACAATCCGGGCTGGTCTGGCGGAAGAATTCCTCCTATAAGTGGCGATGTCGGTTGCAGATGCGTTTCCGTAGCGCCCGGACGAGGCGCGTGCAGTTGGAGCGTGCACAACACGCTCCGAACCCCAGGAGACAGGCATGACATCGCTGGACGCCTTCCTGCGGTGCCGCGATTTTCTGCTCGCGCACCGTGAGGATTACGACACCGCCGTGCGCGATTTTGCATGGCCCAAGCTGGATCGCTTCAACTGGGCGCTCGATTATTTCGACGCCATGGCGCGTGGCAACGACGGCATCGCCCTCTGGGTGGTCGACGATCAGGGCAACGAAACGCGGTTGTCGTTCGCGCAGATGGCCGAGCGCTCGGCGCGCGTGGCCAACCACTTGCGGGCGCTGGGTGTGCAGCGCGGCGATCGTATCCTGCTCATGCTCGGCAACGTGCCCGGTCTTTGGGATGTGATGCTCGCCAGCATCAAGATTGGCGCGGTCATCATCCCAGCCACGACACTGCTCACCGCCGAAGACTTGCGTGAACGCATTGCCATGGGCGAGGTGAGCCACGTGGTGGTGGGCGGGGCAGATTGCGCCAAGCTCGACGTGGTCTCGGGCACCTTTACGCGCATCGCGGTCGGTACGGACAAGGCGCCGCCCGGCTGGCACCGCTTTGAAGATGCCTACGATGCATCCGCCAAATTCACGCCCGACGCGCCAACGCAGGCTAACGATCCGTTGCTGCTGTATTTCACGTCTGGCACCACGTCCAAACCCAAACTCGTGATGCATACGCATGCGAGCTATCCGGTCGGGCATTTGTCCACGCTGTACTGGATCGGCCTGCGCCCGGGGGATGTGCACTGGAACATCAGCTCGCCCGGCTGGGCCAAGCACGCGTGGAGCTGCTTCTTCGCGCCGTGGAATGCCGGCGCCACCGTCTTCATCTACAACTACGCGCGCTTCGAACCCAAGGCGGCGCTCGATGTGCTCTGCCGCGCCAAGGTGACGACGCTGTGCGCACCGCCCACGGTGTGGCGCATGCTGATCCAGGAAGACCTGGCCGCATGGAAGCCCGCGCTGCGCGAACTCGTGGGCGCCGGCGAGCCGCTCAACCCAGAGGTGATCGAACGCGTGCGCGCGGCGTGGGGCATCACCATTCGCGACGGCTACGGCCAGACCGAAACCACCTGCCAGATCGGCAACAGCCCCGGGCAACCGGTCAAAGCGGGCTCGATGGGCCGGCCGCTGCCGGGCTACCGCATCACGCTGCGCGACCCCGACGGCCGTGAGGCGGAAGAGGGCGAGATCTGCATCGAATTGAATTCACGCCCGACCGGCCTGATGGAGGGCTACGCCGGCAACGCCGACAAAACCGCCGAAGCCATGCGCGGCGGCGTGTATCACACCTCCGACATTGCGGCGCGCGATGCCAGTGGCTACCTGACCTACGTCGGCCGCGCCGATGACGTATTCAAGGCATCGGATTACCGTGTCAGCCCATTTGAGCTGGAGAGCGTGCTGATCGAACACCCGGCCATCGCTGAGGCCGCTGTTGTGCCAAGTCCCGACCCGTTGCGCCTGGCCGTGCCGAAAGCGTTTCTGGTCCTGCGTGCGGGGCACGAAGCCGGCCCGGAACTGGCGCGGGACATCCTTGGGTTTTGCCGCAGCCGATTGGCTTCCTACAAGCGCGTGCGCCGCATCGAATTTGCCGATCTGCCCAAAACCATCTCGGGCAAGATCCGTCGTGTCGAACTGCGCATGCGCGAAGCCGCGCGCAGCGAAAGCGCCGCGGGCGTACGCAACATGCAGGAATATTGGGAAGAGGATTTCCCGGCCGATTGATTTGCGCGGTGTGCTTGGCACCCACGGAACGTGCAGCCCCCCGACCGCACGTTCCGCTGCGCCAGCGCTGACAGATATCAGCGCGACGAACGCGGGACCAGGCGCAGTTGGCGCGCGCGATCCAGATCGTAAGCCGGCACGCCACCGTGCGGCAGCGATGCGCGTGAAGCGGCCAGGTCGCGGCCGCGCACGATGACAGGGGCGAGCGAGCCAGCGCGGATCAGGTCCGACGCAGCCAGCTCAATCCAGTCGCGGTAATTGCGGTAGACCTCTTCGGCCGTGATTTTCTGATGCGCGCAATCGCAGAGCGACAGCGCTTCAGACGTGACGAAACAACTCACGACCTTGCCGTCGACAATGGCTTGGAAGAACAGGTCGCCTACGGACCTGAAGGTCTTGCCGGTGAATGAAATGTTCATGATGCTCCCCCCATTGATCAGGCGTGCCGTTTGAGCGGCATACCCCACATGCCGCTTTCGCGGCGCAAATGATCACATGCGGGAGCGTGTTTCCGAATGGAGGGATGATGATGCTCCAGATGTTGAATCCATCCGGTGCGATTGACCCAGTGAAGCGGGTCGGACTATCCCTCGGTGCCGTTATACGGTCTGTTAATTCGGTAGTTGACTGCGGGTTCGCTCTCGCGCTGCGACCTTCCCCGTACAAATTTCAGTTATGTTTTTTGGTTACCACAATCTGTGCAGCAGCCCGACGCCGATGGCAATCGAGAAAGCTACCAGCCAGAGCAAAACGGTGGAGGCGCGCGTCGCCGGAAGGCGTGTTTGAAAAAGGCGCCGACGCGTAGGAATCACCTGCCAATTGGCAGTGTGACGTTCCCACCCCAAACGAGCGGTCAAGCTCGCTGTTCCCCGTTTGATTGTTCCCATGGTCCGCTCCCGAAGGCTCGCCGCTGCCGCGTATTTACTTTTATTTAATTCTGCTTTTCTTCGATTGCATTCTAGGACACTCTACGCAGACCGCCAGCGTGCCTTGGCACGATTCTTATCCTCCATTTGGCTCATAAACGGGAGGTTTAGGACATATTGGGGGGGCGAATATGAAACGATTTTCATCACCTTCAAGATGATTAATCGATGCGCAAACGCTTACGTTTGAAACGGGCGCCGCTCGCGCCTCGCAAACTGCCTGCAAGGTGCCGCCGATACAGTCATGCGCATTTCGCGGGTGGCATGTTGCAAGACTGCACAACGATCGACGCCCTGCGGAAAACAGCGAAATGCCACGCGCGCTGCGGTACAGTGCCGCCGGGCTGGCAAGGCAGCAGAGAATGAGCGGGACATCGATATGACGCAAGCAAGACACGTCCGGAACATCAGGGCGTCTGCAGGGATCGGGCGGGGGGGCGGGCCGCTTTGGTGGCATCGGCAGTATTGGTGGCAACCGCCGCGGCCCAAGCCGCCGCGCCGAGCCTGGCAACGCGCCGTGCTGCCGTGGAATCGACGCTGGCGCATGCAGGCAGTTGCCAGCGCCTGGGCGATTACTACTGGGAAATTGGGGACGCTCATGGCGAGCTGATGCACGGGCAGCAGGGCCAGCGCATCGGCGCGAACAAGACGGTGCGGCTGGCATCGGCATCCAAATGGGTGTTTGGCGCCTACGTGGTCGAGCGTGCGCAAGGCAAGCCGACGCCCGGCGAAATCGATGCGCTCACCATGCGCTCCGGGTACGACGGGCTCAACCCTCTGCTGTGCAATCGCAATGACACCGTGCAAAGCTGCTTTGAGCGAGGGCGCAACGCGACTTTCACGCCGGGCCACGTCGGCCGTTTCAGCTACAACGGCGGCCATGATCAGAAGCTGTTGATCGATCTCGGCCTGGGCCGTGCCGATGCCGATGCGCTCAACAACGACCTCGATCGCCAGCTTGCCAATACCCCAGGCATGCGCGATGCCGGCCAGCCCCTGGGCATCCGTTACCTCGCACCGGAGCCTGCCGGCGGAATGATCGCCACGCCGGCTGCTTATGGTCAGTTCTTGCGTCGTCTCATCCGCGGGGAATACCAGCTCGGCAAGATGCTCGGTCAGCATGCCGTTTGCACCGAGCCGGGCACGTGCTCGACTGCTGTCAGCACCCCGGCCGCCCTGCCGTGGCATTACGCGCTCAACTATTGGATCGAAGACCAGCCCGGCGGCGACGGCGCGTTCAGCTCGGCCGGCGCGTTCGGCTTCTACCCTTGGATCACCGCTGACAAGCGCCATTACGGCATGCTCGTACGCGAGACCCTTGCCCCACGCGCCTATGTGCGCAGCGCGGCATGCGGCGCACTGATCCGCCGTGCCTTTGCCGAGGGCAAGCCGCAGCATCCCGCAGAAAGCGGGGGCGCCGCCGATTTTGCCGACTGACCAGCCTCGCAGATCAAGCGGGCAAGCCATCGCCTAACGTGGTTGGAGGTGGCGCCGCATCCTGTCGGCACCCTCGGCACGCCGGTTGCGACGCTCGGGCCACCTACCTACATGGAGATGGCCCATGGTCCGGCACACCCTGCGCGGCAGCGAGCGCACCATTCCTGAAGACGCACGCATCCTCGGCGATGCGCATCCGGCAGAGCAGATCCGGGCGCTCGTGCAATTGCGCCAACCCAACGAGGCTGAACTCGATGCGCGCCTGTCCGGATTTGTCCACGCGCATGCCGCAGGAACGCCATCGCCCACACCCCTGACCCGCGAAGAGTGGGCCGCACAGTTCGGCGCCACCACGGACGACATCGACGCCGTCCGCACGTTTGCCCGCGAACATGGCCTGCAAGTGGTCGAAGTGAACGTTGCGGCTGCTACCGTCACGCTCGAAGGCTCCGTCGAACAATTTTGCAGGGCCTTCGATACGCATCTGCACCGCGTGGCACATGGCGACTGCGAATACCGCGGGCGCTCCGGCCCGCTGCGGTTGCCGGAGTCGTTGCAGGACGTGGTCGTGGCCGTGCTGGGGCTCGACTCGCGCCCGCAGGCGGCGCCGCATTTCCGCTTCGTGCCGCTGCCGACCGGGCCGGTTGAGCCGGGAGGCATACGGCCCGCGCGTGCGGCGCCCACCGCGTCGTACACGCCGGTTCAGCTCGCGCAGCTCTACGGCTTTCCGCAGGGCGACGGCGCGGGTCAGTGCATTGCGTTTATTGAACTTGGCGGCGGCTACCGAGAAGACGATCTGCGTGCGTACTTCCAGGAGCTGGGCGTGCCGATGCCCAAGGTGACGGCCATACCGGTCGGGCAGGGCGCCAACCGTCCCACGGGGGACCCCGGCGGTCCCGACGGCGAAGTCATGCTTGACCTGGAAGTGGCAGGCGCCGCGGCGCCGGGCGCCACGCTAGCCGTGTACTTCACGGTCAATACCGACGCCGGTTTTGTGCAGGCCATCAACGCCGCCATCCATTACACCAAGCTGCGGCCCTCGGTGGTCTCCATCAGTTGGGGTGCGCCTGAAAGCGCCTGGACGCCGCAGGCCATGCAGGCCGTCAACGCCGCGTTGCAGAGCGCCGCAACGATGGGCGTGACGGTGTGTGCGGCCTCGGGCGACAGCGGCTCCAGCGACGGCCAGCCTGATCGCGCTGATCACGTCGACTTTCCCGCCTCCAGCCCGTACGCGCTGGCATGCGGCGGCACCAGCGTGCGTGCCAGCGGAAACCGCATCGCAGAGGAAACCGTCTGGAACGACGGCGCACGAGGCGGCGCGGGCGGCGGCGGGGTGAGCACCGTCTTTGCACTGCCGAGTTGGCAGCAGGGCCTGGCCGCGCAGCAGACCGGCGGCGAAAGTGTGCCGCTGGCGCGCCGCGGCGTGCCTGATGTATCGGCCGATGCCGACCCATTGACCGGCTATGTCGTCCGCGTGGATGGCGAGTCCGGCGTGGTGGGCGGCACCAGCGCCGCGGCACCGTTATGGGCCGCGCTCATCGCGCGCATCAACGCCATCAAGGGGCGCCCGGCGGGTTATCTGCATGCGCGGCTGTATCAGAACCCCGGGGCGTTCAACGACATCAAGCAGGGCAACAACGGCACCTTTGCTGCCGCGCCCGGTTGGGATGCCTGCACCGGCCTGGGCAGCCCCAAGGGCGACGCGATCGCAAACCTTTTCTAGCAGCGAGGCACGCATGACCACCACCGACCAGCCGTTCTTTGACCCCACCGCTTACGGCAACGGCCCCGACGACAGCGTGACCGACACCAGCGAGGGCATGGCGATCACGCACCACACCGTGCGCATTGGCGGCCGCGACATCGCCTACACCGCGCATGCCGGCCACCTCGTCACGGTAGACCCGAGCAGCTCGCAGCCCGTGGCCAAGATGTTCCACGTGGCCTTTGTGGCAGATACGCCAGCGGGCGGCACGCAGGCGCGGCCGGTGACGTTCTTCTATAACGGCGGGCCGGGGTCTTCGGCCGTATTTGTGCTGCTGGGGTCGTTTGCGCCGCGCCGCATCGTGACGTCGATGCCGTCGTTCACGCCGCCCGCGCCGTATCGCATGGAAGACAATCCCGACAGCCTGCTCGATCGCTCGGACCTGGTTTTCATTAACCCGATCGGCACCGGTTATTCGACGGCCATTGCGCCCAAGCGCAACCTCGATTTCTGGGGCGTCGATCAGGACGCGCGCAGCATCGCGCAGTTCATCAAGCGCTGGCTGACGGCCAATGATCGATGGAATTCGCCCAAGTTCCTGTTTGGCGAGTCTTACGGCACGGCGCGTTCCTGCGTGCTTTCATACGTGCTGCATGAAGACGGGGTGGATTTGAACGGCATCACGCTGCAATCGTCCATCCTCGACTACACGCAGGCGGGCAACCCGGTCGGGCTCTTGCCGACGTGTGCCGCAGATGCGTGGTTCCATAAGCGTGCAGCTTCACCCAAAGGCGGCCCGCTGCCGGCTGACGTGGGCGACTTTGCCGAAGCCGCCGCCGTATTTGCCAGCACCGATTACGAAAAAGCGCTCGCCAAACCCACGCATGCCGATCTGGCCGTGCTGAAGACGTTGTCTGCCTACACCGGCATCGATGCGGCTACGTTGCAAGGCTGGCGGCTGGATGTGGCAGCCTCTGACGGCGCGGGCACGTCGCTGTTCCTGACCACGCTGCTGGCAGACAAAGGCTTGTCGCTGGGTGCGTATGACGGTCGGGTCACGGGCATCCACACCGGCATTGCGGCTAGCGTTGATCCGAACTCCGGAGGCAACGATCCGACCATGACGGCGGTGTCCGGCGTCTACACCGCCATGTGGAACACCTACCTGAACGACGACCTGAAGTTCACGTCCAACTCCGCCTTTACGGACTTGAACGACCAGGCCTTCCGCCATTGGGATTTCCGTCACACCGACCCGACCGGCGCGCAGAAGGGGCTCGACGCCAACGGCAATGTCGCGCTCTACACCGCGGGTGACCTTGCGGCCACGATGAGCCTCAACGTGGATCTGAAGGTGTTCTCCGCCAACGGCTATTACGACTTCGTCACGCCGTTCTACCAGACCATGCTGGACCTGAAGGCGATGCCGTTGCTGGATGCCGGCGTGCGCAAGAACCTCTCCGCGGGGTTTTATCCGTCGGGGCACATGGTGTACCTGGACGGTGGTTCGCGCACGGCATTGAAGGCCGACCTGGCGCGCCTTTACGACGCTGCCACGACAGACCACCAGGCGGTCGCGCGCATCCGTATGCTGCAGGCGCGCAAGGCCTGAGCGGCGGGCATGCAGGCCGCGCCGCGCACCGCGTGGATCAATAGCCGCGGTAATACGGATGGTAGTAATGCGGGCGTTCGTAATAGCCGCCTGCCGGCACCACCACGCATGCGCTCAGCGCAGAGGTAGCGGCAGCAGCAAGGATGAGCAGGGCGATGGTGCGTTTCATGGTGAGGCTCCGTGGTTATCGTTGGACTTGGCCTCACTGTATGGAAACGCTTCGCAACCGCGCTTTACCGTTTGTAAGAAAAACTGTGACGCCCAGGCCGGTAATCGACGGCCCGCCCCGGGTTGGCAACGGTTGCGTCACGGCCGCAGTAATTTGCCGTTACCTTTGCGATCGGACTGTGGAGCAGTTCGGGCGTCTTCGGGCACTGTCAGCGCAGCGCCACAATGTTCCACGAACTTATCGCCACACTATTGACAGATCGTCGAGACTGGCGGGAAATACAACAAACGGCAAACGTTGGGCTTCAAGTTTGAACGCACAGCGCCGATAGCCGTTCATATAGATGTCAGGGCATCTCGGCCCAATCGAGATAGCAAAGCCCTGCGGGGACCATACGATGCGCGCCACCCAATTGGGCGCATCGGCAACATATCGGGGGGATGCATCATGACGAATTTTCTGGAATCCAGCATCGCCTGGGCTGCACCGTGCCTGATCGCTACCGCGATCGTCGTGCCTGTTATGTGGAGCAAGCTGCGTACCCGCCGTCTGCTCGAAGCCATGCACCAGGCACGCGAACACCGCGACGAGTAATTTGCCGATCGGCCATCTGCGCCGGTCCAATCTTCTTGCCACGCCGGTAAAAAACGAAAACGGGCGCCGCATTGCTGCTGGCGCCCGTTTGGCATTTTGCGGGGCCGGTTGCGGCGCGTCCCGTTGCGCCGCAACCGTGTTCGCTCAGGCTGCCACGGCCTGGCTCACCACGTCGCGCATGGCGGCGTGTGCTGCTTCCAAGGCTTGCGTGCGGGCGTCCGGGCCCATCGCCAGGCGTTCTGCGCGCACGAATTGCACATCGGTGATGCCGAAGAAGCCGAACACGGTCTTCAGATAGGCCTCCTGGAAATCCATGGCGGCTGCCGGGCCGGCGGAGTACATGCCGCCGCGTGTCGATGCAACGATCACCTTCTTGCCACCGGCCAAGCCAACTGGGCCGTTTTCCGTGTACTTGAACGTGCGGCCGGCTTGCGCCACGCGGTCGATCCAGGCCTTGAGCTGGCTCGGCACCGAGAAGTTGTACATCGGCGCGCCGACCACGATCACATCGCTGGCGAGCAGTTCATTTACGAGCGCTTCTGAGCGGGCATGCTCGGCGCGGGTGGCGTCGTCAAAATCATCGGCACCCGTGGCGCGGAAGCCGGCGGCAATGGCGCCGTCCAGGTGCGGAATCGCTTCGACCGACAGGTCACGGTGGACGACGGTGGTGCTGGGGTTTTCGCGGCGCAGCTCATCAACAATGGCGGCGCTCAGGATGCGCGAGGCCGAGGCGTCACCGAGGATGCTGGAATCAATGTGAAGGACTTGCATGGTGTCTCTCCAAGAAAAGGTGGGTTGCTGGAAAGATAGTGCGATGCAGCGAGTTCCAGTAGTGGGTCGAATTGACACACTTCGTTCTATGGATGAGACAATGCGCCCGTGCTTCGGAGAACGGCCATGGAAGATCTGAACGACCTCGTCCTGTTTGCCAGTGTGGTGACGCACGGCAGTTTTTCCGGTGCCGCGCGGGCGCTGGGGATCCCCAAATCGCGCGTGAGCCGCCGCGTGGCCGATCTCGAAACGCGCCTGGGCGTGCGGCTGCTGCAGCGCTCAACGCGGGCGGTGCATGTGACGGACGTGGGCTCGGCGTTCTTTACGCATTGCGAATCGATGACGCAGGCGGCCCGCGCTGCCTTCGAGGTGGCCGAGCACGCAGGCGAAAAACCTTCCGGCCGCTTGCGCGTGAGCTGTCCCGTTGGCGTGGCGCACGTGTTCATCGCCCCCGTGCTGTCGAAATTCCTGCGCGCCCAGCCCGATGTACGGCTGGAGCTGGACGTGACGAACCGCCGTGTCGACGTAATCGGCGACGGCTACGACGTGGCGCTGCGTGTGCGCTCGGCGTTGGACGACTCCAACCTCGTCGTGCGCAGCTTTGGCGTCAGCGATCAGGTGCTCGTCGCCAGCCCTTCGTTTGTTGCCGAGCATGGCCCGTTCGAGACGCCGGAAGCGATGCGCGGCGCGATTGGCGTGGGCTTTGACGGTGCGGGCGGCGAGCGGACGCGCTGGCGCCTGACCGCCCCGGAAGGCGGCGCAGTTGATATCGATTACACCCCCGCGCTGGTGACGGACGATCTGTACCTGATGGGACAGACGGCGCTCGCTGGCGTTGGCGTTGCGCAACTGCCGTTCAACCTGTGCGCGGAGCCGGTGCGCGATGGCCGACTGGTCGTGCTGCTGCCGGAATACCGCTTGCCGGTCCACCAGTTTCACGCGGTGTTTCCGTCACGCCGCGGGCTGGTGCCGGCCGTGCGCGCGTTCATCGAATTCCTCGCAGAAGAGTTGCCTGGCATGACGGCAAATGTCAGCCGTTGTTATGAGGACATCGTCCGGCAACCGGATCGTTGACTCTGCAACGAATGGGAATCGGCAGTATCATCAACGGCTTCGCTTCTTCCATTGGCGCGGGTGCCTGAGCGGCATTCGCGCACATTCCCATGTCTTCCCGCCCCAGCATCGAACCGCCCAAGCCAGACACACCGACCGCGCCCATCGCGTCGGTATCCAGCCCGCTGGATACGCCGCCGGTGGCCGACATTCCGGTGATGGCCGTGATGGGCGGGCTGATGCTCGCCATCTTGCTGGGCGCGCTGGAGCAAACCATTGTTGCCGTGGCGTTGCCCGTGATCGCGGGCGAATTCAACGGCTTTGCGCTGATGGCGTGGTTGGTGTCGGCGTACCTGGTGGCGTCTACCGTGGTGACGCCCATCTACGGCAAGTTGAGTGATCTCTACGGCCGCCGCGCCATGCTGACGACGGCCATCGTCCTCTTCGTGCTGGCCTCCGTGGCGTGCGCGTTGGCAACCAGCATGCCGATGCTGCTGCTTGCCCGCGTGCTCCAGGGGTTGGGCGGCGGCGGCCTGATTTCGGTATCGCAAGCCACGATTGCCGATGTGGTGCCCCTGCGCGAGCGGGGTCGCTACCAGGGCTACGTGAGCGGCATGTGGGCCATGGCCAGCCTTGCTGGCCCGGTGATCGGCGGGTATCTCACGCATTACCTGTCGTGGCGCTGGATTTTCTGGATCAACCTGCCGCTGGGGATTGTCGCGCTGCTGGTCGTGCGCCGCACGCTGCGGCATCTGCCGGTGGCGCATCAGCGTCGCCCCATCGACGTGCCGGGCGTGGTGCTGTTTGCCGGGGGCCTGACTGCGCTGTTGTTGATGATTACCCGTGTGGGGCAGGGCACGCCGCTCATGCAACCCGAAAACCTGGGCCTGCTGGCGGGCGCGGTGGTGCTGCTGGGCGCGTTTGTCTGGCAAGAGAGCCGTGCCGTCGAGCCGATCATTCCGCTGTCGATGTTCCGGGTTCGCACGGTCACGATCTGCTGCCTCGCGCTGTTCCTCTGCTTCTTCCAACTGATTGCCACGTCGGTGCTGATGCCGCTGCGCTTCCAGATGGTGGCCGGTGCCAGCCCCGATGCTGCGGCGCTGCGCCTCGTGCCCCTCACGCTGTCAATTCCGCTTGGCGCCTTCATCGCCGGCAAGTGGATGACGCACAGCGGCCGCTACAAGCCGCTCATGCTGGGTGGCGCATGCGTGGTGCCGTTTGCCGTGGCTTCGCTGGGTTTGTTGGACCCGCACAGCGTATTACCGCTGACCCTTGCGATGATTGTGCTCGGTCTGGCGATTGGCGTGCAGTTTCCGACCGGCCTGGTCGCCACGCAAAACGCCGTGCCGCCGCAGACGGTGGGCCTGGCCACGGCGCTGACGGCCTTCTCGCGTCTGCTGGGGGGCGCGGTGGGTGTGGCGGTGCTGACGTCCGTGCTGATTGCGTTGCTGCGCCAGGCTGCGCCTGAAGCGCATGTGGCGGCCGGCGGCGATGTGCTGATGGACCTTTTCCACGCTGCGCTTGCCAGCAGCGGTGCCGATGCCGAGGCTCTGCAGCGCGCGGGTGAAAGCGCTTTCAGGCATCTGTTCTTCTTTGCGGCAGCCGTGTCGGTGGTCTCGCCGCTGCTGATCATCCGGCTGGAAGAGAAGGTGCTGCGCGGCAAGGTGTCGCTTGCCGACGCCATCGAGTAGCTCGCGGACGCACTAGGTTGTTGCGGGCGCCAGTGCGCGGTGTCGAGCCCGGCGCGCCACGCTGCCCTCGTATAGCGCCCAGCGCAGCGTGGGCGCCACGGTGCGCATGGCTGCCGATGCAATGGCCGCCTGCAGCGGCGGCCGCTTGAGATCGAGCATTTGTATTGCCCACGGCGGCAGCAACTGGATGCCCGCGTCCAGGAAGAGGCGTACCGCTGGGCGCAACCCGGGGCGCGGCGCCTGCCACGTCGTCAACACCTCCACCACCGTGCGCGTGCGATCGCTGGCCACCAGCTCGGCGCGCTTCGCATTCAGATAGGTCTGCACGGCCGCCCGCGATTTCGGCACGTCGCGCGCGCCGAGCATCTCGGCCACCAGCGCAGTCTCTTCAAAGTAACGATCCTGCTGGGCACCGCTCAGGTTGCCATCCACGTAACGCAGATAGCCTGCCAGGAAGCTCGACATCTCCGCCACGTGCACCCAGGTGAGCAGGTCCGGGTCGTTGGCCGAATACGGCTGGCCATCGGGCGCGATGCCCTGTACGCGGTCGTGGATGGTCTTCACGCGCTCGATGAGCGCCAGCGCATCCTTGCGGCTGCCGTACGTGGTGCCGGCTACGAACTGCGCGGTGCGCCCCAGGCGCCCCTGCAGGTCTTCGCGAAAGTTGGAGTGGTCCCACACGCCGGCCAGCGCACGCGGGTGCAACGCCTGCAACAACAGCGCACTGATGCCGCCGGCCATCATCGCCGGAAAATCGGCATGCACTTTCCAGCAGACGGCGTCGGGGCCGAACAGGCCGGGGTCGCCAGGCGGCGATGCAATGTCGAGGGTGAGGCTGCCGGTGGCACGTGTAAGGCCGCGGACCTGGTTGGCGATGCGTTCGCGAATGGCGACGAGTGGCGAGGGCATGGTGCCGGAAGTGCCGGGAAGCACGAGGCGAAGGAGCATCCATTTTACCGAGCCGCATCGAGGCACACTGCACCTATTGTGATGACAGAACGCCGCATGGCCGATGTGCCTTCGCAGGACCATTTGTTGCGACGGCATGTCTGTCCGGGCCTCCTAGAATGAAGAACGATTCCACGAGAACGCCATGCCTATGACCTCCCATCGACATACCGCCTGGTTGGGCTCGCTTGCCGCTCTTGCTTTGGTGGCGGGCCTATGCCTGAGCCTCCCCCTGCGTGCGGCGGACAGCGCGCAAGGTCTGCGCGACAAATACCAGACTGTGGCGCCCCAGTTGGCCGATAACGTGTTCCATCGCCCGTTGGTCCTGGAATCCACCGAAGCGCCTGACCGGCTCAAGAGTGACATCTATAGCGTGCTCGACTACCCCTTCGCGACCGTCAAGAACGCACTGGGCGATCCGGAGCACGGGGCTGCCAACTGGTGCGACGTGCTGATCCTGCATCTGAATATCAAGTACTGCCACGCCACGCAGGGCGCAGATGGCGGCGTGCTGAACGTGAATCTGGGCCGCAAGGTGGAGGACTCGCTTTCCAGCAGCTATCGCTTGGAGTTTGGTTATCACCCAGTTGCCAGCAGTGCGGATTATTTTCGCGTGGAACTCAGCGCGGCTTCCGGCCCGCTCAGCACCCGGGACTATCACATCATGCTGGAGGCCATTCCCGCGCCGGGCGGGGGTAACCACACGTTTCTGCACCTGACCTACGCGTACGGTTACGGTACGGCCGGCCGCCTGGCGATGCGCACGTACCTCGCCACCGTGGGCAGCGGCAAAGTCGGTTTTACCAAGGCGGCGGACTCGTCATCGGGCGCAGAGCCGGAATATGTGGGCGGTGTGCGCGGCCTGCTCGAGCGCAACACAATGCGCTACTACTTGGCCATCGACGCCTATCTGAAGTCGCTGTCGGCGCCCCCGGACAAGCGCTTGCAGCAGCGGCTGAACACGTGGTTCAACGCCACCGAGCAGTACCCGCGCCAACTGCATGAAGTGGAACGGCAGGACTATCTGCAGATGAAACACCACGAAGTCGAGCGCCAGCAGGCGGCGCAGTAACGCTTCAGGCCGGGCGGTAGACCTTGGCGAAGCGCTGCGCCTGCACGACGCCGTAGTCACCCGGGGCGTATTGGAGCACCCAGTCACCGGCCTGGCCGTGCAACACATCGCCGGCTTCGGAGCGCGCCATCGAGAACGCTTCGCTCATCTGCCTGGCTAGCACCACGCTGGGGCGGTTGCGATAGGCGCCGGCCTGCCCATGCGCGAGCGATGCATCGGTGGGAACGTATTTCGTATCGAAACGTTCGCGCGAGACCACCCAGCGGTCGCCTGTGGAGCCGGTGATCAGCGCATCGCCGGGGGCGTAGCGGTTGGGGCCTTCCAGGCTCATCAGCTCGCCGGCTTCTGCGGCAAAGTCGACGTGGACGGTCTCGTCCTTGACGAAGGGGCGGGCGGCGGGGTCCGTGCGCAGGTCGACGTGTTGCAGCGTGGGCATGAGGTGACGCAAAAGCGATGAAGGCGAGGGCAAGCGAAAGGCCGTAAGCGTAGCGCAAATGGCATGGTTACAGCGTGGTGGGATTGCCGTTGCGGTTACTTTCCAGCATCTTGTGGCGTGCCGGGCAGCCCGGAGCCTCCCAGGCCGCGCATCCGCTGAATTGCCCCCGCGTCTTTCGTCGATTCTCATGCCAAGGATTTCATCGTGACCGCACCTGAGCCCCACACGCCATCCCAACTGACCGAACTCGACATGGCACTGTTACGCCAGGCGATTGCGGTGGCCGACGACGCGCGCAAGCGCGGCCGCCATCCGTTCGGCGCGCTGGTGGCCGATGAGCGCGGTAACGTGATCGCCACCGCTGGCAACAACTCGATGCCGCCCGAAGGCGACCCCACGCAGCATGCCGAGCTGGCTGCCGCGGCGGCAGCGGCCAAGGTCCTGTCGCCCGAGCAGCTCGCGCGCTGCACGCTGTACACCAGTGCCGAACCTTGCTGCATGTGCTCGGGCGCCATCTACTGGTGCAACATCGGCCGCGTGGTCTATGCGCTGTCTGAGCACCACCTGCTGACGCTCACCGGCGACCACCCCGAGAACCCGACGTTCTCGCTGCCATGCCGGGAGGTGTTTGTACGCGGTCAGCGCCACATCGACGTGCACGGCCCGCTCATCGAAGACGAAGCCGCACAATCGCACATCGGCTTCTGGGGGTGAGCGCCACGAACGTTCAAGATCGTCGTGCTCTGTAGGACCATGTAAGCAACGGCGATAGAGCGATGGACCGATCGCGCGCACAATACCGCAGCTCAATTTTGCGGGGTGCGCATGCTTATCGATTGGTCCCTCATCGCCACGCGCGAGGCTGACGCGCTGCACGACACTGTTGTCGACATGGAAGGCTGGGCGATGCCGCTGGACGCTGACCCGTCAGTCGAGACCGGCCAGATTCTGGGCGGCAACTACCGGCGTGTGTTCGAGGCGACGGTGGGTTGATCGGGGCCCGTGCTCTTTCTCACGGGCCAACGCGTGGTACGCAAGCGCTATAGGGCAGAAGCGATGGCGCCCATAGAGTGGTCTCGCCCTCTGCGGTTTGCTGTCTGTCGGGGGCATTTCTTTCACTCTTTGCGGAGCCCACCATGCCCCAAGCATTGCGCATCTATCAACTGGAATTCACCCAGAACAACGTCTCGGCCGGCAGCCTGCATACCAATCTGCAGACGTACGCTGCGCCCATCGCCCTGAGTGATCAGCGTTTCATCGTCGGTATTCGGCTGAACGAGCGCGGACTCCGCGATCTGCTCGGACACTTCTACTCCAACGGCCCCGCCATCATGCGTGTCGAGCACACCGACCGAGATGACTACGACCGCGCCGTCTGGACGCAGATCAACAACATCGTGAACAACGCCACCAATGCCAACATTGAGGTCGATTGGTAGGCTTGGAACCGGGCAGCGGCGCCCGGCCGATGATGGCGCGGACGTAGTAAAAGATCGTGGCGCGTGCATGCGGGTGGGTTAGCGCGCCAGCCTAGACGTCCGCCCGCCGTCCGGTCAATGCCGCATGCGCGCGCGGTGGCGGACACTGGCGGCGTGATTGGCGTGTGGCCCGAAGCGGCCGATTTTCCCAATCTCGATGCCATGGCGCTGGGCATCAAGCGCATGGCCGACGTGGTCGGCGTGGCGCACGTGGGGCTGGGCACCGACATGCTCGGTTTTATCCGGCCGCCGGTGTTCACCAGCAATGCGCAGTTGCCGGCGCGTGTTCGAGATGACGGTGGGTTGATCGTGGCCCGCAGGGCGCCAGCCATGACGCCTTGCGGGCCCGATCACCGCACTTCCCCGTGTGTGCCCTGCGGTCCTGCGTGTTAGCGGTCGTACTCGACCGACGTGGTGAAGTTCAGATCCAGCGGGTCGGCCCACGACATGTTGGTGAACGACATGTCCTGCGCGCCCGTCCAGCCCGTCACGGCGGGGAAGGCCACACCCTGATCACCCGCCACATTCACGGTGAGCGTGGTCCCGGGCGCTGCCGGTGAGGCGCGGCCCACCCCGTTCACGAACACCGTCGACTGGCCCGACATCGTGGAACGGATCTGCACGTTAACGCGCTTCACGAAGGGCACGCCCGCCTTGGTCGTCCACGTGACGGGCAGCGTGGCGCCGCCTGCAAACGTCGATCCCGTACCCGGAGTGAGGATGTCGCGCGTGGCCTGTGAGATGTCCTGCCACGTGTATTGGCGCAGCGCATCAGGCGAGGGCGACGGCGTGCGCAGCCGCACCGTGTACGTCTTGGACGGCTGGCTCGTGACACCGCCCTGATAGATGGCGATCGTGTAGGCGCTGAACGGCGTGATGGTCGCCAGCTCCGATGCCGTCAGTTGCGGCTTGGCCCATGCCGTGTTGTTGCGCGGTGCATCTCCGGGCCATGTGAAGCTGCCCTGGTTGGCCGGGTCTTGGGCCACACCTGCCAGGCGGAAGTTATTGCGGCAGGAGCTTTGCTTGGCCAGCAAGGCAAGCTGTGCTGCCGTCTGGCTCGCGCCAACCTGGGCGCGGATGTTGAGTGTGTCGCACGTGCCTGACGACGGCTGCAGGAACACGCCATTGCGCAGGCCGGGGCCGGTAACAATCGCAAAGTCGACGGGCGTGCCAGCGGCATCCACGACGCCCACCTGCATGTTGATCGAATCGACAAACGCGTTGGTGCCCGTCATTGCGGTGGCGCTGTTCAGCCAATCCCACTTCTGCGCGTTGGCGTTGACTTTCGTGAGCACCGCGCGCTGATTGCCGACGATGCGCCAGCCGTTGTCGCCGCTGGCGCGAGAGGCAGGTTGTACCGCCACTTGCACATGCTGCTGCATGCCGTCGCGAAGTCCGTCGGCGCGGGTCCAGGCGAGCTTGACCCACAGCGTGTCACCGCTGTTGGACGCCACGCGGATGATCTCCGGCAGGCTGAAGCTGGCGTTGTTCATCGCATCATCGGCGAACAGGCCTGGGTTGCCCCCGCCTGATGCCGGCCCGAATTCCTGGTCGGCCGTCATGCCGTTGTTCAGGTAGGCCGACGGCACGCCGTTGATGAGCGCGCCGTTGGCCACGTCATCCACGAAGATTTGGCCGCAAACGGGCACGCTGCCGCCCGTGCGCGCCGCACCCGTGGAGCCGGCAAAGCATTGGTTCAGCGCAGTTTGCAGCGCAGCCAGGTCCGAGGCGGTCGGCAGGTTGGAGACGGGGTTGCCATTGATGGTCGCCACGCTGGGCAGGCTCGCCTTGTCGCTGGGCTGGGGCGCTACGCCTGGCGCGAGTTGCAGCTGCGCGGGCGTATCGCTCGACGCGCCGGCCACGGAGCTGATCTGCACGCTGCCGTCCGGCAGCACGTTCACCTTCAACTGGTCGAGCAGGCGGTCCAGCCCCGGCGCGCCTGCAGTCAACGGGCCCGAGATCAGGTCCGCCCCCGTGTTGCCGGTGGCGGCCAGCAGGTCGGCCAGCGCGGCGGCATAGGCGGCCACCGTGCTTGAGACGGTTTGCGCGGTCACCTTGCTCTGCAGCAGGCCCGTGTTGCCCAGGAGCTTGCTGGGGTTATCGCCCACGATGGTGGCGGCAATGGCATTGGTGATGGGCGTGATGTTGATCGTCTGCGTGCCGGCACTGGCAGACAGCGCGATCAGCGTGGCTTGCGAATCGGCAACGTTGCCGGCCGCCGACAGCACGAACGGCGCGGCAAGGCCCGTGACCGTGCACTGGAAGGCGCCCGTAGTGGCGTTAGCGGGGCAGTCGACCGACTTGCCGTTCGCATCCATCAGCGTGACTGTGGCGCCTTGCATGGCTGCACCCGTGGCAGCGACGCCGCTGACGGTCTGTGCTGCCGGAACGGTGGTGCCGGGCGCTGTGCTGGTGCTGCTGCCGGAATCGCCGCCGCCGCAAGCCGACAGCGCAAGCGTGGCGAGTGCGATGGAAATGGGGGTGAGTTTCATGGAGTCCTCCCTGGATCGTGGGTGCGCCGTGCGTGCGACGCCGTTATTCCGTTATTCGGCACGGAGATTCTCGAAGCGCGCCCCAAGCGTCCGCATCATTCATTTGGAGGAAAGCGTCGCCAAATGAACGATGTTGACGGATACGCACACGTGCTACGTTTGCACGCATAACATGTCCGCCGCCACCCAGTTTTCCCGGGGTGAGCATGGCAGACGCCAAGGCCAGACAGCCATCCTTCGGGGGAGGGACGCGTGCTCAAAGACCAGCTCATCGGTGATCTGTACGAAGCTGCGGTAACGCAGGAAGGGTTTCTGGACGTGTTCCAGGGCGTGACCGAATCGCTTGGTGCCGACCTGTTCCACATGTTCAGTTGGGACACCGTGCGCAATGCGCCTCAACTTTCGGTCTACTCCCCGAAGCGGGGGCTGGACGACACCATCGGGCTGTATGACAGGTACTACGGCGCACTGGACCCTCGCCGCGGTTTTGTCGAACGTGCGGGTGTGCGCGAGTTTGCCTTCTGCCAGGATTACCTGTCCGATGCATATGTTGAGCGCAGCGAGTTCTTCCAGGACTACCAGATTCCGGCGGGCTTCCGTTACCTGATGGGCGTGCGCCTGGAGCGCCCCGGCAGCAGCGACATCCTGCTCGGCATGTTGCGGGCACACGGCCGGACGCCATTTTCCGACGAGGATCGTTTCAACGCGGCCGGCATGACCGACCACCTGCAGCGCACGATCAATCTCTGGCGGGATACACGCGTGCTGCATCGCGATGCTGCACTCGGCGCCGAACTGATGGAGCAGCTTGGCCTGGCCGTATTCGCGCTCGGGCGGGACCAGCGCGTGCTCTTTGCCAATGTGCAAGCCGAAGCATTGCTGCGCGCATCGACTTGCCTGCGGCTGGAGCACGGCCGACTGACAGCCGCGTTTGCTGTCGACAACGATGGCCTGCAAGCCGCGCTGGCGCGGGTGGCAAAGTCACGCAAGGGCGAGAGCTTCGCTGTGCGGCCGGCGCTTGGGGCGCCACACGAGATATTTCTTGGCATCTCGCAATTGCCCGCCAATGCCGCGCATGCCGCGTTTGGGGATGCCGCCATGCTGGTCACGGCCCGGCGCAAGGGCGATGCGGCGCCGGTGACAGCAGTGCAGTTGCGCCAGGCGTTCGGTCTGTCAGCGGCAGAGGCGGCGGTGGGCGAAGCGCTGATCGTCGGCAAGACGCCTGACGAATATGCGGCCAGCGCCAACGTCGCCATGTCGACCGTGCGTTCGCAGCTACGGGCCATCTTTGAAAAGACCTGCACGCGCTCGCAGGCGGAGGCCGTGGGCGCGATGCTGTGGGTGCTGTCGCAGCGCAGGCCGCAAGGCTAGACGGCTGTCAGGAAAATACCGGTCGGAAGAAGCTGCGCTCGTAGCTGACGATGCAGCCGGTGTCTTCTGCGTACTGGAAGGCCGCCATGCAATCCGGGTCGGTCTTGGCGCGCTCGCGATAGACCTCGTAGGTCGCCAGACTCGGGAACGAAAACAAGGCTAGCGCAACGTTGTTCGCCCCTTCCGATGGGAGAAAGTAGCCGTGGTGCTGGCCGCCGAATTTTTCGACCAGCGGAATCCACATCTTTCCGTAGGTTTCGAATTCGGCAAGCCGTGCCGGGTTGA
Source organism: Ralstonia sp. Ralssp110 (assembly GCF_047325135.1). Classification (NCBI taxonomy): domain Bacteria; kingdom Pseudomonadati; phylum Pseudomonadota; class Betaproteobacteria; order Burkholderiales; family Burkholderiaceae; genus Ralstonia; species Ralstonia sp. Ralssp110. The sequence continues at coordinate 76,896 of NZ_CP168609.1, forward strand.
TGATGTAGCGGAGGTAGCAGGTGATCATGGCGCGTATGGTGAGGTCGGGAGCGCACCAGCCTAAACGTCCGCCCGCAGTCCGGTCAATGCCGTGTGCGGGCGGCGTGTTCAGTATCAGTAATAGCGCAACTCCGTCGCCTTGCCGTGGAAGACCTTGTACGAGTAGATCGTGTAGCCGACGATGGTCGGCAGCACAATCGCCACGCCCACCAGCATGAACTCAAGCGATTCCGGCGCGCTGGCGGCTTGCCAGATGTCGAGCCGATCCACCACCAGATACGGGAAGAGGCTGTAGGCCAGGCCATTGAAGGCGAGCAGGAAGATGGCCCCGGTACCGACAAACGGCGCCCAGATCAGGTGTTCATCGCCCTTGGAAATCTGCTGGGGCAGGCGGCGCAGGACCCAGTCGATCAGCAGGAACAGCACGATGGTCACCAGCGGCACGGGCGCCAGCAGGATGATGTTCGGCAGTGCAAACCACTTGTCGAACACGCGTGTGCTGACCCACGGCGTTGCCAGCGACACGGCGGCTACGCCGAGCGCGGTGAACCACAGGCTACCGCGCGCCCATTGCACCGCGCGCAATTGCAGCGCACCTTCCGTCTTCATGATGAGCCACGTGGCGCCCAGCAGCAGGTAGCCCGCAATCAGGCCGCCCGCCGTGCAGATCGCAAAGACAACGTTGGCCGCGTCGTACTGGAACCCCGTGATGTACAGCCCGAGCATCAGGCCCTGCGCTGCGGTGGCGATGACCGAGCCGGCGTAAAACGCGCGGTTCCACCACGGCTTGTGGTGCGCGCGTGCCTTGACCCGAAAGTCGAAGGCCACGCCGCGCAGGATGAGGCCGAACAGCATCAGCGCCACCGGCAGATACAGCGCGCCCAGGATCTCGCCATGGGCGGCCGGAAACGCCACCAGCAACAGCCCGACACCGAGCACGAGCCACGTTTCGTTGGCGTCCCAGAACGGGCCGATGGAAGCGATCATGGTGTCTTTCTCGGCGTCATCCGCGCGGCGCAGCAGGATGCCGACGCCCAGGTCGTACCCGTCGAGCACGACGTAGGCGAGCACGGCAATGCCCATCAGGGCCATGAAGACCACCGGCAGCCAGCCGGCGGGTTGGGTGAGGTCAGGGATGGTGCTCATGCGTGGCTCGCGAGGGGCGCAGAAGATTGAGAGGTGTGCTTGCCGGGGATATCGGCATCCGTCGGATCGATGGCGCCGCCGGCCTTGCGGGCCAGGTAGAACACCACGCCGATGTAGGAGGCGATGAGGAACGCGTACAGCGCGAGATACATCGCCAGCGTGCTGCCGATCATCCGCGCGGGCACGGACGACGCAGCCTGCGCGGTGGTCAGCACGCCGTAGACAAGCCACGGTTGCCGGCCGATCTCGGTGACGTACCAGCCGGCCACTACGGCCACCCAGCCTGAGAACGTCATGGCAACGAGGGCGCGTGCCAGCCAGTTCGGCAGTTCTCCGTGGCGGCGGAGGCGCCAGGCGCTTGTCCACGACACCGCCAGCATCAGCAGCCCCACGCCGACCATCAGGCGGAAGGCGAAGAACACCGGCAGCACGGGCGGGTGCTGGTCGAACTGATCGAGCCCCCGCACCTCGCCGTCGAGCGAATGCGTGAGATACAGCGACGCCAACTTCGGCACCGCGATTTCGTAGCGGTTGCTGTGCGAGGCCGCATCGGGAATGCCGAACAGCACGGCGGGCACGCCGCGTTCGGTTTGCCAGATGCCTTCCATCGCGGCCAGCTTGGCCGGTTGATGCTCCAGTGTGTTGAGACCGTGCGCGTCGCCGGCGGCAATCTGCAGCGGGATCAGCATCGCCGCGATCACCACGCCTGTCTTGAGCGCGGCGCGCACATCGCCTCCGCGGTCGTTGCGCAGCCAGCGGTAGGCCGATACGCCCGCCAGCAGGAACGACACCGTCAAGCCGGAGGCCAGCAGCATGTGCGTGAACCGATATGGAAACGACGGGTTGAAGATGATCGCCAGCCAGCTTTGCGGATGTGCGCGACCGTCGATCATCACGTAGCCGGCGGGTGTCTGCATCCAAGAGTTGAGCGCGATGATCCAGAACACCGAGATGGTCGTGCCCAGCGCAACCAGGAACGTCGCGAATGTATGGATGCGCGGGCTCACGCGGCCTGTGCCGAACAGCATGATCCCGAGAAAGCTGGCCTCCAGAAAGAACGCGGTCAGCACTTCATACGCCAGCAATGGCCCGGCGATGTTGCCGACGGTATTCATATAGCCCGGCCAGTTCGTGCCGAACTGAAAACTCATCGTCACGCCGGACACCACGCCCAGCGCGAACGTCAATGCAAAGACCTTTACCCAAAGGCGATATGCGGCCATCCAGGCCTCGTCACCGGTCTTGCGATAGCGCAGCTTGAAGAACAGCAGCACCCATGCAAGCGCGATGCTGATGGTAGGAAAGAGGATGTGAAACGTGATGTTGGCGCCAAACTGGATGCGCGCCAGGACAACGGGATCGAGCGACATGGTTTTTCTTGATACGGGCTACTTCGATTTGCCGCCAACGACCACGGCAAGCTTGTTCTTCATCTCCAGCAGCTTGTGCACCTTGGAGCCCATCTTCATGAGTTGCTGCAACGATTCGGCGTCGAGTTTCTGCACGTCGTCAAACCAGTTGGTCATGAGCGTGATGAGCTGATACATCTCCTTCATGCGCGCCTGAGCGTGTCGGTCATCCGGATCGGTGGGGGATTCGAGCATGACGTCGCGCAGCAACGAGAGCGTGGGATCGATCTCGCGCTTGCGGCGCTCCTCGGCCAGCGTGCGGAAGATGGTCCAGATGTCGTCCGGGGCGGAGAAGTATTCGCGCCGGTCACCCGGCTTGTGCGATAGCCGCACGAGCTTCCAAGACTCCAGCTCCTTTAGCCCAATGCTCACGTTTGAGCGGGAGAAGCCCAGCGCCTCGGCGATCTCGTCCGCGTTGATCGGCTCGCGCGCGGCGTAGAGCAGGGCGTAGATCTGCCCGACGGTGCGGTTGATGCCCCAGCGGCTGCCCATCTCACCGAAATGCAGAACGAACCGCTGTTTCAAGGGGGAGAGTTGCATTGTTTTGATCTTTCTCAATTTTCAGGAATTTCTGAAAGTTTAGCCCCCCTTTCCGCCCTTGGGATGTGACGCGCTGTCGCGGGGCGTGTGGGGCGTTGGCAGCAGGCGGAAGGTGCCTCAAGTGTGAGAAAAACTCACAATAAAACGTTTGGTGCCTCAATATCGGGATTTTTATCTTTTTTATCTGACAATATTTAACGCAAATAAGGTATTACGAGGCCAGCGTGCGGAAGTAATCCGCATCGCTTTGCTGGCGGAGGCGAGAAAGAAGGCGGGTAAGGCAGATAAGAATCATTTTCAAGAATGCAGTATTTGCTACGGCAGCTGAATTGCGGGGCGTTGCAAAACGAGGTTATCGGGTCTTAATAAATCCAGTTATGTGCCGATAATCCGTTGCGAAGTAAATCATCAAAGGAGATCCCCCATGCGTGTCAACGAACCTGTCACCCAGCGCGAATACGAGTTCCCGGACAACGCCACGCTCATGTCAACCACAGACACCCAGAGCTACATCGCCTATGCGAATGCAGCGTTTGTGGAAGTGAGCGGTTTTTCCCGCGAAGAAATTGAAGGCCAGCCACATAACATCGTGCGGCACCCCGATATGCCAACCGAGGCATTTGCCGATATGTGGGCCACGCTCAAGGCGGGGCAGCCCTGGACGGCGCTGGTCAAGAACCGTCGCAAGAACGGCGACCATTATTGGGTGCGTGCCAACGCCACGCCCGTGGTGCGTAACGGACGGGCCAGCGGCTATATGTCGGTGCGCACCAAGCCCACGCGCGAAGAAATCGCGGCGGCCGAGGCGCTCTATAAAGATTTCCGCACCGGCCAGGCGGGCAGCCGCAAGTTTCACAAGGGCCTGATCGTGCGAACCGGGCTGATGGCCTGGCGTTCGGTGTTTCAGGTGATGCCGGTGCGCTGGCGCATTCGGCTCACGTTTCTCACATTGCTGCCCGCGCTGTTGGCAATAGGGTGGGCGTTCGGCCTCTCTGGCGCGGCGCTCGGCGGTTTTGCCGGCGCGTTGCTTGTGGCTTTGGCGATTGCCTCGTGGTCATTGAAGGTGCAGATCGCCACGCCGCTCGAAAAACTGCAGGAACTTGCGCTGAGCGTGGCCTCGGGCGAGAGCCGGAAAGTCGCCATCGCAGACCGCGTGGACGAGATCGGCATGACGCTGCGCACGATCAGCCAGCTCGGGCTGATGTTCCGCTGGTTGATCGACGACGTGGCAGAGCAGGTCATCAACGTGCAATCGGCCAGCCAGGAGATCGCCAAGGGCAACGGCGACATCAACACCCGCACCGAGCAGGCCGCCGCGAGCCTGGAAGAAACCTCCAGCTCCATGACGCAGATGACCGCCACGGTGGCGAGCAATGCCGAGACGGCCGGGCAGGCGAACACGTTGTCGAGCGCGGCTACGCAGGCGGCGGTCAATGGCGGCCGTGCCATGGAGCAGGTCGTGGCCACCATGAGCGCCATCACGCAGAGTGCCAAGCAGATTGCCGACATCATCGGCGTGATCGACAGCATTGCCTTCCAGACCAACATCCTGGCGCTCAATGCGGCCGTGGAGGCCGCGCGCGCCGGCGAACAAGGTCGGGGTTTTGCCGTCGTGGCAGGCGAGGTGCGTGCGCTTGCGCAGCGCAGCGCGGGTGCAGCCAAGGAGATCAAGGAGCTGATCGGCACCAGTGTCGACAAGGTTGAATCGGGCTCGCGGCTGGTGGACGATGCCGGCAAGACCATGGACGACATCGTCGAGCAGGTCAAAAAGGTCTCGGCCATGATCGCCGATATCAGCCTGGCGACGGCGCAGCAGACCGACGGCATCACGCAGGTCAGCCAGGCGGTCAACCATCTGGATCAGGTCACGCAGGAGAACGCCACGCTGGTTGGCCAGAGCGCGGCGGCGGCCGAGGGCTTGCGCATTCAGGCCACACGCCTGGTGGAGGCGGTCAACGTGTTCCGTTGAGCACGATGCAATTGCAAAAACCGAGTGAGCGCCACATCGCGATTGTGCGGTCTTCGCCTACTATGCCTGTGCGGTAACGTCCCTCAAAACGCACATTCTTTGGAGCGCGAACATGGCCTCACACGGTTTGATTGCCTGGTTGATCATCGGCGCGGTGGCGGGTTGGCTTGCCGGCATCCTGGTCAAGGGTGGCGGTTTCGGCATCTTCGTCGACATCGTGGTCGGCATCGTCGGTGCGTTCATCGGCGGATGGCTGGCGGGGGTGCTGGGCATCTCGCTGGGCGGCGGGTGGATCGGCTCGATCATCACGGCGGTGATCGGCGCGGTGATCCTGCTGTTCATCATTCGGCTGATCAAGCGCGCATAGCGCAAGGCAGCACCAGACCCAAGAACGGCGGTGGATGCGGATGTCATCCAACCGCCGGATTTCAACATGCACCTCATCACCTAGACTGGTTGAACCAAGGGCAGTCGCGCCACGCCACAAGCACCAGCGCGGCCGGTACACGCTAACCCAGCGAGGCCACCATGTCTGACCAGCTCACCACCGCACCGCAAGAACTCTACGAAGGGTTCGAGATTCACGTTGTGCCAAGCCCGACGCGGGCAAACTCCACGCGCTACACCTACACCGGCTACGTGTGCCACCCTGGCGCCGATCCGCAGTTGCCCGGTCACGTCGTGCCCTTTCATGCCGACGGGGACGACACCTTCCACAGCCCCGAAGAGGCAATGGAGGAAGCCATGCACGTGGCGCGCAGCATTGTTGACGGCACGCATCCGGATCTGTCTGTGCTGTCGATCGTGACGCACGGCTACTGACGTCGGTTACGGATCCCGGCAGCTTCTCCTTCCACCGGTCATGCACGTGATGTGTCGGTCGCCATTGGTGGCGGCCCACGCATTTGCTGTGCCGCACCATCGCGAATCGCATCTGCACCGAAACCGTGCGGCGCGGTGCTCCCGCATGAGGCACGCGCGGGCGGCGACTTCTCCTCAATCTCCTGCAAACCGCGATAGCTCAAGGCTTTGCCCGCCTGGCATACCTGTTGCATAGCACCATCGCGCGGGTCAAAGGCGATCTGTGCTCTTCGTGGTGAAGGCCCTGGTGCTCAGGGCTACTTGGACAACGGCGTCCCAGACCCCGGCTACTGCAGCCGGGCTCTCGGACGCCTTTCTTTTTTTTTTCGGCCCCTGATTGGGATTCAACATGACCGGCAAAGCCACCCGAATCGACCTGTTCAGCCTGCGTACGCCGCAGATGCGCGCCTTCCATCTGACGTGGCTCGCGTTCTTCGTGTGTTTCTACGCATGGTTTGCCTGTGCGCCGCTCATGCCGGTGCTCAAGGGCGAGTTCCACCTCACGCCCGGCCAGATCGCCAACATCAACATCGCCGCGGTGGCGGTGACGATCCTGGTGCGGCTGATTGTCGGCCCGCTGTGCGACCGCTTCGGCCCGCGCAAGACCTATACCGGCTTGCTGCTGCTGGGCGCCATCCCGGTGCTGGGCGTGGCGCTCGCGCAAAGCTACGAAACCTTCCTCTTCTTCCGCCTGGCGATCGGCGCGATTGGTGCGAGCTTCGTCATCACGCAGTACCACACGTCGGTCATGTTCGCGCCCAACGTGGTGGGCACGGCCAACGCGGCGGCTGCAGGCTGGGGCAATGCGGGCGGCGGTGTGGCACAAGGCACGATGCCGCTGCTGCTCACCGCCATCGTGATGATGGGTGTAACGCAGAGCATGGGCTGGCGCCTTGCCATGGTGGTGCCGGGCGTGGCGATGCTGATCGTCGCGGCGCTCTACTGGCGCTATACGCAAGACTGCCCGGAAGGCAATTTCAGCGCGCTGCGCGCCGCCGGCAAGACCATCGAAGGCGGCAAAAAGGGCGGCTGGGGCAGCTTCGTGGCGGCCGCTGGCAACTATCGCGTGTGGCTGCTGTTCATCACCTACGGCGCGTGCTTTGGCGTGGAAATCTTCATCCACAACATCGCTGCCACCTATTACGTCGATCACTTTGGTCTGTCGCTCTCGGCTGCGGGCATGGCTGCGGCGAGCTTCGGTCTGCTGGCGCTGTTTGCACGCGCGCTGGGCGGCATCGTGTCGGACCGCGTGGCAGCCAAGCGCGGCCTGGATGCGCGTACTCAACTGCTGTGCGTGCTGATGGTGGGCGAGGGCCTGGGCCTGTTCGGTTTCGCCCATGCAGGAAGCGTGACGGTGGCAGTGCTCGCGATGCTCGGTTTCGGCCTGTTCACGCACATGGCGTGCGGCGCGACGTATGCGCTGGTGCCCTTCATTGACCGCCGCGCGCTGGGCGGCGTGGCCGGCATCATCGGCGCGGGCGGCAACGCCGGCGCGGTGGCGGCGGGCTTCCTGCTCAAGGGCATGGCCGATACGCAGGCCACGCTGTCCATCCTCGGCGTGCTGGTGGCGCTGTCGGCCATCTGCGCCATCGCCGTGCGTTTCTCGGCAGAACACAAGGCGCGCGAACAAGCGCTGTACGACAACACGCTGGCCGCCGCCGGCAACGCCTGAAAGAGGACATCACCATGACCATGAAGATCGTCGTCATTGGCCACGGAATGGTGGGCCACAAGTTTCTGGAAAGCCTGCTGCACACACCGGGCCATCACCTTGAGGTGACGGTGCTGTGCGAAGAGCCGCGCCCCGCATACGACCGCGTGCACCTGTCGGAATTTTTCACGGGCAAGACGGCGGAAGATCTCTCGCTCGTGGCCCCGGGCTTCTTCGACCGCGACGACGTGGTGCTCAAGCTCAACGCTCGCGCCACGGCCATCGACACCACTGCCAAAACGGTCACGGCCTCCACCGGCGAGGTGCTGCCGTATGACAAGCTCGTCATCGCTTCGGGCTCGTCGCCGTTTGTGCCACCGGTGCCGGGCAAAGACCGCAAAGACTGCTTTGTCTATCGCACCATCGAAGACCTCGAAGCGATGGCCGAATGTGGCCAGCGCGCCAAGACGGGCGTCGTCATTGGTGGCGGCCTGCTGGGCCTTGAATGCGCCAAGGCGCTGCGTGACATGAACCTGCAAACGCACGTGGTGGAGTTTGCCGGCCGCCTGATGGCCATGCAGGTGGACGACGGCGGCGGCCGCATGCTGCGCCGGAAGATCGAAGATCTTGGCGTGACCGTTCACACGCAGAAGAACACCTCGGAGATCGTCGACGGCGAAACGGCGACGCATCGCCTGAACTTTGCCGACGGCACGCACCTGGAAGCCGACATGGTCGTCTTCTCGGCCGGCATCCGTCCGCGCGATGAGCTGGCGCGCGCCTGCGGTCTGGAGGTGGGCGAACGCGGCGGCATCGTGATCGACTCCGAGTGCCGTACCTCCGCGCCCGACGTGTACGCGATTGGCGAATGCGCGCTGTGGGGTGGCAAGGTCTACGGCCTGGTCGCGCCCGGTTACGAGATGGCGCGCATCACCGCCAAGCAGATCCTGGCGGCCGACGATGCGGCAGAGTTCAGCGGCGCTGACATGAGCACCAAGCTCAAGCTGATGGGCGTGGATGTCGCCAGCCTGGGCGATGCGCAGGGCGTGACGCCGGGCAGCCGCAGCGTGCAGTTCACCGACGAGCGCAAGCAGATCTACAAGAAGCTGGTGGTGTCGGAAGACGGCAAGTACCTGCTGGGCGGCGTGCTGGTGGGTGATGCGGCCGAATACGGCACGCTGCTGCAGATGATGCTCAACCGTATCGAGCTGCCTGAGGCGCCGGAATTCCTGATCCTGCCGCAGGCCGATGGCAATGCACGCCCCGCACTGGGCGTGGATGCGCTGCCCGATAGCGCGCAGATCTGCTCGTGCAACGATGTGTCGAAGGGCGCGCTGTGCCAGGCCGTGTGTGCCGGTGCCACCACCGTAGGCGCGCTCAAGGATGCGACCAAGGCCGGCACCTCGTGCGGCGGCTGTGTGCCGCTCATGACGCAGGTGATGAAGGCCGAGATGAAGAAGCAAGGCCTGGCCGTCAACAATCACATCTGCGAGCACTTTCCGTATTCGCGCCAGGAGCTGTATCACCTGGTGCGCGTGGGCCGCATCCAGTCGTTCGAAGCATTGCTGGAGGCGCATGGCAGCGGCATGGGGTGCGACATCTGCAAGCCGGCCGTCGCGAGCATCCTCGCTTCGTGCTGGAACGACTTCGTGCTCAAGAAAGAGCACGCCGGCCTGCAGGATTCCAACGACTACTTCCTCGCCAACATCCAGAAGGATGGGACTTACTCCGTGGTGCCGCGCATGCCCGGCGGAGAGGTGACGGCAGACGGCCTGATCGCCGTGGGGCAGGTCGCCAAGAAATACGGCCTGTACACCAAGATCACGGGCGGCCAGCGTGTCGACCTGTTCGGTGCGCGTCTGGAGCAGTTGCCGCTGATCTGGGAAGAGCTGATTGCGGCCGGCTTCGAGTCGGGCCATGCCTATGGCAAGTCGCTGCGCACGGTGAAGTCGTGCGTGGGCTCCACATGGTGCCGGTATGGCGTGGGCGATTCGGTGGGCTTTGCGGTGACGCTGGAGAACCGCTACAAGGGCCTGCGCTCGCCGCACAAGATCAAGTTTGGCGTTTCGGGCTGCACGCGTGAATGCGCGGAGGCGCAAGGCAAGGATGTCGGCATCATCGCTACCGAAAAAGGCTGGAACCTGTATGTGTGCGGCAACGGCGGCATGAAGCCCCGTCATGCCGAACTGCTGGCGGCAGACCTGGACCAGGAAACGCTCATCAGGTATGTCGACCGCTTCCTGATGTTCTACGTGCGCACGGCCGATCGCCTGCAACGCACGAGCACGTGGCGCGACAACCTCGAAGGCGGTCTCGACTATTTGAAAGACGTGGTCATCAACGACAAGCTGGGCATCGTGGCGGAACTCGAAGCCGACATGCAGCACGTGGTCGACACCTATCAAGACGAGTGGAAGACGGCCGTGACCAACCCCGAGGTACGCAAGCGCTTCCGTCACTTCGTCAACAGCGAAGCGAAGGATGCGAATGTCGTCTTCGTCGAGGAGCGTGGCCAGATCCGCCCGGCGACGGTCGAGGAGCGTGCCAAGACGCGGCCCGTGCGCATTCCCGTTGTTGCTGAAGCCGCTTGAGCCCGAGAGAAGAGGAGAACGCCATGCAAGCATCCCGTTGGACCCCGATCTGTGCCCTGGACGACATCGTTCCCAACACCGGCGTCTGCGCGCTGGTGGAAGGCGACCAGGTTGCCGTGTTCCGCGTGGGCGGTAACACACCACAAAGTGTGTACGCCATCGGCAACTACGACCCGAACTCCGACGCCGCCGTGCTCTCGCGCGGACTGGTCGGCAACCTGGGCGAGCGCATTGTCGTCGCGTCGCCTATCTACAAGCAGCATTTCGATCTGACCACGGGCGAGTGCCTGGAAGCGCCGGCCAACTCCGTGCACGCGTACGCGACCAAGGTGGAAGACGGCAAGGTCTGGGTAGCGGCATGAGCCGTAAGCGGCTGCCCTGCGCAGTGGGCAGACACACGGCGGCGCATGCCGATGGCCGCCGGCACTGAGTGAATCAAATGACCGACAACCTTCAGAAGAGGGCAGCATGAACGCCAAGACCGTACGTCCCAAGCTGGTCGTCATCGGCAACGGCATGGCCGGCATGCGCACGGTCGAAGAGTTGCTCAAGCTGGCGCCGGACCTGTACGACGTGACCGTGTTCGGCGAAGAGCCGCACGGCAACTACAACCGCATCCTGCTCTCGCCTGTGCTGGCGGGTGAGAAGCAGGTTGACGACATCATGCTCAACACGCGCGAGTGGTACGACCAGAACCACATCACGCTGCATGCGGGCGATCCGGTGGTTGCTATCGATCGCCCGCGCCGCACACTGCGCTCGCGCGATGGCGTGGAGGTGCGCTACGACCGCCTGCTGATCGCCACCGGCTCGCGGCCATTCATCCTGCCGGTGCCGGGACACCTGCTGCCGGGCGTGATCGCCTTCCGCGACATTCAGGACGTGGAGACAATGCTGGAGGCGGCCCGCAACCACCGGCACGCGGTCGTCATCGGCGGTGGCCTGCTTGGGCTGGAAGCCGCCAACGGCCTGATGCGCCAGGGCATGGACGTGACCGTGGTGCACCTGCCCGACAGCCTGATGGAGCGCCAGCTCGACAAGCCGGCCGCCAAGCTGTTGCAGAAGGCGCTGGAGGCCAAGGGCCTGCGCTTCCTGCTGGGCGCGCATACGGCGGAGCTGCTTGGCACCGACCGTGTGACCGCCGTGCGGTTCAAGGATGGCACCCAAATTCCCGCCGACCTCGTCGTCATGACTGCCGGTGTGCGCCCGAACATTGAGCTTGCCAAGGCCGCCGGCCTGCATTGCGAACGCGCCATCATCGTCGACGACACGCTGCAAACCTACGACCCACGCATCTACGCCGTGGGCGAATGCGTGCAACACCGCAGCGCAACGTTCGGTCTCGTTGCGCCAATCTGGGATCAGGCCCGCGTGTGTGCCGCGCACCTGGCTGGCGCCGGACACCGCCGCTATATCCAGCAGGCCACGGCAACCAAGCTGAAGGTCACGGGCGTGGACTTGTATTCCGCTGGCGATTTCATCGGCGGCGATGGCACCGAAGACATCGTGCTGCGCGACCCGCGCCGCGGCGTCTACAAGCGCCTCGTGCTGAAAGAGGACCGCATTGTCGGCGCGGTGCTGTACGGCGACGTGGCCGACGGCCCGTGGTACTTCGACATGATCCAGCGCCAGACCCCGATCACACCGATTCGCCAGCGCCTGTTGTTTGGCCGTGCGCTGTGCGAAGCAGAAGCCGCGTAATGACCACTGGTAAGACGCGAAACCGGCAACACACTTTGCATGCCGCCGGTGTGGCCTTTGACTTATCTGCCCTGGATGGCGCCTTGAATTTATGTAAGCGGGCGGAAAAAGGAAGGAGGCTTGTTTGAGCGAAGCGAGTTTGCCTCCTTCCCCGCCCGGTTACAGAAATTCAAGGGGAAGTCGCCATCTCGGGCGCGCCTTTCTTTGCTTACTTTCTTTGGCAAGACAAAGAAAGTGAGTCGCCCCCGGCAGGGGGTGAAACCAGGGATGCACCAATCACGCAGAGCAACACAGAGATGACGATGACCACCATCCCCATTCACCCAATAACGAACGCCGTGCGTACCACCTGCCCCTACTGCGGCGTCGGCTGTGGCGTGCTCGCGACCCCGCAGGCGGATGGCAGTGTCAGCATTCAAGGCGATCCGACGCATCCCGCCAACGCAGGGCGCCTGTGCGTGAAAGGCTCGGCGCTGGGCGAGACCGTCAGCCTGGACGGCCGGCTGCTCCACCCGGCCATGCGCCATCGCTCGCATGATGTGGACGCCGCGCAGCTCACCAAGCCGGCGCCATTGCAACGCGTGTCGTGGGACACCGCGCTCGATGCGGTCGCGCACGGCTTTCGCCGCATCGCTGAAGAGCACGGCCCGGATTCCGTTGCGCTCTACGTCTCCGGCCAGTTGCTGACCGAGGATTACTACGTCGCCAACAAGCTGATGAAGGGCTTCATCGGCACGGCCAACATCGATACCAACTCGCGGCTGTGCATGTCGTCGGCCGTGGCCGGGCACAAGCGCGCGTTTGGCGAAGACCTCGTGCCCGTCTGCTACGACGATCTGGAAACGGCAGACCTCGTCGTCCTGGTGGGCTCCAACACGGCGTGGTGTCACCCGATCCTGTTCCAGCGCATCGTGCGCGCAAAGGAAGCGCGGCCTGAGATGAAGGTGGTGGTGGTTGACCCGCGCCACACGGCCACGTGCGAGCTGGCCGATCTGCATCTGCCCATCAAACCCGGCACCGATGTGTGGCTGTTCAATGGCCTGCTGTCGTTCCTCTCGCGGCGTGGTGTGGTGGACCGCAACTTCGTCACGCTGCACACCAACGGCCCGGACGCCGCCCTGGAAGCCGCCGGCACCGAGAGCCACGACATCGAAGCTGTTGCCAAGGCCTGCAAGCTCAAGCTCGACGATCTGCTGATGTTCTACAACTGGTTTGCCGAGACCGAACGCACCATCACCGCGTTCTCGATGGGTGTGAATCAGTCGACAGCGGGCACGGACAAGGTCAACAGCATCATCAACTGCCACTTGCTCACGGGCCGTATCGGCCGTGCGGGCATGGGGCCGTTTTCGATTACCGGCCAGCCGAATGCGATGGGCGGACGCGAAGTGGGCGGTCTGGCCAACATGTTGGCCGCGCACATGGAACTGAACGAGCCTTCGCATCGCGACCTCGTGCAGACGTTCTGGGGCGCACCACGCATGGCCGACAAGGTGGGCCTCAAGGCGGTCGATCTGTTCAACGCCATCGAAGACGGGCGCATCAAGGCCGTGTGGATCATGGGCACCAACCCCGTGGTCAGCCTGCCCGATGCTGACCAGGCGCGCCGTGCGCTGGCCAAGTGCGAGCTCGTCGTCGCTTCCGACATCGTTGAAGCCACCGACACCACCGTTCTGGCCGACATCCTGCTGCCCGCGCTGGGCTGGGGCGAGAAAGACGGCACCGTGACGAACTCCGAGCGCCGCATCTCGCGCCAGCGCGCCTTTCTGCCCGCACCCGGCGAGGCACGCGCCGACTGGGACATCATCGCCGACGTGGCCCGCCGCATGGGTTACGACGGCTTCGAATTCAAGAGCCCGGGCGATGTGTTCGATGAACACGCACGCCTGTCCGCCTACGCCAACGATGCGAGCGGCACGCGTCGCGCCTTCCATCTGGGCGGCCTGACGGGGCTTGATACCGATGCATACAACGACATGTCGCCGGTGCAATGGCCCATCGCAACGTCGGGCAACAGCGAAGCGCGCCTCTTCAGCGATGGCCGTTTCGCCCACGCCGATGGCCGCGCGCGTTTCGTGCCGACGCCTGCCCGTGCGCCCGCGCATGCGGCAGATGGCGAATATCCGCTCATCCTCAACACCGGCCGCGTGCGCGACCAGTGGCACACCATGACGCGCACCGGCCGCGCGCCCAAGCTGGCGGACCACGTGCCCGAACCGTTTGTCGATCTGCACCCGCACGATGCGCTGCTGGCCGGCGTGCGCGAAGGCAACCTGGCGCGCGTGTCATCGCGCTGGGGCAGTGTGGTGGCACGTGTGCGCATGACGGGCGGCATCGCGCGCGGCAGCGTGTTCGTACCGATCCACTGGAACGGCCAGTTTGCTTCCGATGCGCGCGTGGGCGCGGTCGTCAATCCGGTGGTCGACCCGGTGTCGGGCGAGCCGGAGTTCAAGCACACGCCGGTGATGGTCGAGCCGTTCGATGTGGCGTGGCACGGCTTCGTCCTCTCGCGCCGTGCACTCGACACCGACGATGCAACGTGGTGGACGCGCATTCAAGGCAAGCAGTTCGTGCGCTATGAGCTGGCCGGCCGCCAGCATCTTGGCTCCGCACACGATTGGGCGCGCGCGCTGCTGGGCGTGACCGACCCACATGCCGATTGGCTCGAATATGAAGACACCACTGCGCATGTCTACCGCGCCGTGCACGTGGTGGATGACCGCATCGAAGCCTGCGTGTTTCTCTCGCCGCGCCCGGATCTGCCGTCGCGCAACTGGCTCGCGGGCCTGTTCGCGCAAGAGCGCCTGGAAGATGTCGATCGCGCGGGCGTGCTGCTCGGCCAGCCGATCGAAGCGGGCGTCGATGTGGGGCCAACCGTGTGCTCGTGCTTTGGCGTGGGCCGCAATACGATCTGCGATGCCATCCGCACCAAGGGCCTGCAAACCACCAGCGAGATCACGGCTTGCCTGAAGGCGGGCGGCAATTGCGGGTCATGCGTGCCGGAACTCAAACGGCTGCTGGTGGAGGCGCGCGTGCAGCAGGCCGCATGACCTTTGCATCACGTTACGCACCAGACTGCTTTTATGTCCGGGTAATATTGACATCCAATTAAACCCGGGTAGAATGCGTTTCTGTTGAAACTTCAGCAGGAGCGCTTCTCATGGATGCCGCAGCAATCCACGCGTGCACGGCCTTTGCCGGCACACAACGCCTGGCCGGCGGGCCCGTCCGCGATGTCGCACGGGCCGTCAAGATTCACCTCGATGCGCATCCCGAATCGCCGGTGCTGGTGTTCGACAACACCAGCGCACAGCCCGTGGAATTCGACTTGCGCGGCACGGTTGAAGACGTGCTGGCGCGGCTCGATCGCGCCGTCCCATCTGCCGCTGAACCCACCGAATCCGAAAGCCGCCCGCGTGGCCCCGGCCGCCCCAAGCTGGGCGTGATTGCCCGCGAGGTGACCCTGCTGCCGCGCCACTGGGATTGGCTGGCCGCGCAGCCGGGCGGGGCGTCGGTTACGCTGCGCAAGCTGGTGGAAGACGCGCGCCGCGCCGCCGAAGGCGCAGACCGCCGCCGCGTTGCGCAAGAGGCGGCGTATCGCTTCATGTCCGCCATGGCCGGCAACGCCGCAGGCTTTGAAGATGCCACACGCGCCTTGTTTGCCGCAGATGCCGTGGCGTTCGCTTCCCTCACTCAATCCTGGCCCGCCGACGTGCGCGACTTTGCGCGCGAACTGGCGAGCCAGGCATTCAATCCTCAACAGGAGGCTGCATGACAGCGCCTGCTGCTCGCCCGCTGTGGCGAACATTCATTGCATTCCTGGGCCCGCTGATCCTAGCCAACATCCTGCAATCGTTGTCGGGCACGCTCAACAACGTCTATGTCGGACACATGCTGGGCGTGAAGGCGCTCGCCGCGGTGTCGGCGTTCTTCCCGATCCTGTTCTTCTTCATCGCTTTCATCATCGGACTCGGGTCCGGTGCGGCGGTGCTGATCGGGCAGGCGTGGGGCGCCAAGAAGCCCGAGGCAGTCAAGACCGTGGCCGGGACAACGTTGTCGGTGGGCTTCATCGTCGGGCTGGCGGTGGCACTGCTGGGCGGCCCCTTCGCCAACGCGCTGCTGGGGTGGCTCGGCACGCCGGCCGACATCCTGCAGGACGCCACGCTTTATGCCAGCGTCATGCTCTATGCCATGCCGGGGCTGTTCGTCTACCTGCTTGCCACGGCGATGATGCGAGGTGTGGGCGACACGCGCACGCCGCTACGCACGCTCGCGCTGTCGACGTCGATCGGGCTGGTGCTGACACCCACCTTCATTCGCGGCTGGTTCGGCTTGCCGCAACTGGGCGTGGCAAGCGGCGCTGTGGCCACCATCATCTCGTTTACGGTCGCGCTGGTTTGGCTCGCCTTTTTCCTGCGCCGCCGCAGTCATCCGCTCGCGCCTGATGCCGTGTTGGCGCGGCACCTGTGGGTCGATTTCGGGGTGCTCAAAACCGTGCTGAAGATCGGGGTACCGACGGGCGTGCAGCTTGTGGTGATCTCGATTGCCGAGCTGGCGCTGCTGTCCTTCGTCAACGGCTTCGGCTCCGACGCGACGGCCGCTTACGGCGCCGGCACGCAGATCATCAGCTACGTGCAGTTTCCCGCCATGTCGATTGCGATTACGGCGTCCATCCTCGGCGCGCAAGCCATCGGCTCGGGCAATACGGAGCGGCTTGACGCCATCACGCGCACCGGGCTGTGGCTCAACGTGGCCATTACCGGCGTGCTGGTGGTGATGGCCTTGCTGTTTTCGCGTGCCGTCATCGGCTGGTTCACCACGAACACGGAGGTGATGAGCCTTGCCCAGAGCCTGCTGCATATCTCGCTGTGGAGCTCGGTCATCTTTGGCATGGCGAGCGTCTTCTCGGGCGTGATGCGCTCAAGCGGTACGGTGATGGCGCCCACGGCGATTTCCATCCTCGCCATTGCGGCGGTGGAAGTGCCAGTGGCCTGGGTGCTGAGCCGGCATATCGGCACCGACGGCATCTGGGCTGCGTACCCGGCTGCCTTCCTCGCCATGTTCGTGATGCAAGGGCTGTATTACGCGCTCGTGTGGCGACGCCGTGCGCAGCGGTTCGGCATCCGCCGCATGGTGTGATGGGCCCGTGGAGCTACGCACCGTCTTGCGGGCCGCCGAGCGTGACGGCCAGCGTGTCATCGGCGATGCTGATCGGCACATGCGTCAGGCACAGGCCCGTCGCCGGTGCCGCCAGATTGAAGCGCAGGCCATGCGCGGGGCACCGCAGCCACGTGCCCTCCAGTGGCCCGTTGGCCAACGCCGCCCCTTGATGCGGGCACGCATTGTCGATGGCGTAGACCGCGCCGTCGATGTTGAACAGCGCGATGCACCGGTCCGCAA
The DNA here is from genome assembly GCF_047325135.1 of Ralstonia sp. Ralssp110. Lineage (NCBI taxonomy): Bacteria > Pseudomonadati > Pseudomonadota > Betaproteobacteria > Burkholderiales > Burkholderiaceae > Ralstonia > Ralstonia sp. Ralssp110. The sequence goes on from NZ_CP168609.1 coordinate 94,164, forward strand.
TCCATATGAGCTTGCGTTGACCCTGCGGCAGTTCCGCCAAGGGGATCGACACGGCGTGCGACATGCTGGCCTCCCGAATCAGCGCAGGGCAGCGATGAGTGCCTGCGCCCCCGGCCAGGGGCCGAAGCCCGATGCCGGATTGAGGTGTCCGACATCCCCGAGATCGACCAGTCGGCTGCCCCAGTCGGCGGCCATGCTGGCCACGCGTTCGAACGAGGCCAGCGGGTCGTTCCGGCTCGCGGCGACGATGCTTGGAAACGGTAGCGGATGCCGCGGGCAGGGCAGCCAGCCGTTTTCTTGCAGCACGTCGTGCGTGGGGTAGCCCGACGGCAACTGCGTGTCGAGATCGGCCGGGGTGGCCAGCAGGGCGCCGTGGATCTTGCGCGTGTGCAGCCGAGCCCAGTGCACGGTGATCATCACGCCTGCGCTATGCGCCACCAGGATCACCGGACCCGCGATGGCACTGATGGCCTTGTCCAACGCTGCGACCCGTGCCGCGCAGCTCAACTTGTCGACCTCCAGCGGCGGGACCGACACGGCCTTGTGGCCTGCCGCCCGGAGTTCGGCCTCGAGCAGCGTCTGCCAGTGTTCGGCCACGTGGTCGCGCAGGCCGGGCACCATGAGGATGGTGGGAGAAGGGTTGGACAACGTCATGATGAAACGCCATGAAGAAAAAACGAGGAGGTCGCCCTCCTCGAATGCCGACCGGGGAGACGGCGGAGTCCGCCTCCCGTGGTGCTTTTGGATGTCGGCCGCTCAGAACTTGTGACGGATGCCGACGGCCGCGCCGAGCATGCTGGTCTTGCCTGCGGCGAGGCCATAGCCCGTGGCGTTGAGATCCACCGTGGCCTGGTCCAGCGCGAGGCCCGCGTTGCGCGCATAGGCCGTGGTCAGGTACAGATCGGTGCGCTTGGAAAGGGTGTAGTCGGCAATGAACGCGACCTGCCACGGGTTGGCCTGCGTGGACGGCGCGCTGTTGATGGTCTTGATCTTCTGGTACGAGTATTCGAGCGAGAGCATCAGCGCGTTCGTCGCCTGATAGTTGGCACCAGCCCAGAAATAGTCGTCGCGCAGCGCCACGCTGCCGTTGGCGTTCTTGTTCTGGCCCCAGCGGTAGCCGCCCATGACCTTGAGCACATCGCCCACCAGATAGCTGCCGGCCAGCGCCGCCTTGCGCACAGTGCCGGAGCTGAATGCGCCGCCGCCCAGCGGCGTGCTCGGGTTGTACTGGTCATACGCGAGCGTGGCGCCCAGTGGCCCCGACGAATAGGCCGCCCCCGCGCCGTAGCCGCTGTCGCGCCGCGCCTGGCCGGGCACCTCGCCGTTGCCGCCGCCGGTGGGGTTGGCGCTCGGGGCGCCCGTGCCGAATGACCAATGCGCCTGCGCAGTCACCGGGCCGAAGTTGCCTGTGTACATGGCGGTGTTGTCGGACCGGAAGTTGACGCCGGTCTGCACGGCGGCCGGTTCGTACTGCGTGGAATACGCCATCGGCTCGAAGTTGGCCAGCAACTGGAAGAGCGTCGTGTACTGGCGGCCGAAAGTGAACTGCCCGATCGTGCTGCTCTTGAGCCCAACGTAGGCCTGGCGCCCGAACAGCCGGCCCCCTTGTTGCGATTGGCCCGTGTCGCTTGCAAAGCCGCTTTCGAGCACGAACAGGGCGCTCAGGCCGCCGCCAAGGTCTTCCACGCCGCGCAGGCCCCAGCGCGAGCCTGACAGGCCGCCGCTTTGCATCGACACGCGATTGCCCGAGCTGCCCGGTGTGGCGCCCGGCAGGTTCGTCGCATATTCGATGTTGGTATCCACCACGCCATACAGCGTGACGCCGGATTGCGCGCAGGCCGCGCCGGCGCAGGCCAGCAGTGCAGCGGGGGCGATGTGCTTCGTCTTCATGTTGCAGGGTCTCCTCTTGGTGTTATCGCCGACGGGTCCGATGTGTCCCGACGATCGTTAGAATGGCTTGCCGCCGATGATGCCGGCGCGTTCCATCTTCCGATGGCACGGCGCGTAATCCATGACCGCGTAGTGCTGCGTGGCGGTGTTGTCCCAGATGGCCACGCTGTTCGGCTTCCAGCGCCAGCGCACCTGGTATTCGGGAATGTAGGCCTGGCTGATCAGGTAGCGCAGTAGCTCCGATGCACCTGTCGTGGCGTCCTGCCCGTAGCGCACGCGCGCAGGGGTGTGGTAGTTCGTGAAGTGGGTCGTGAAACCGTTGACGTACAGCACCTTCTCGTCGGTCTCGGGGTGGGTGCGCACCACGGGGTGTTCCGGATCGGGGTACTGCGCCTTGAGTGCGAGACGCTTGTCGATCGGCATGACGGCACCAAAGCTGGCCTCGATGCTGTGGCGGGCACGCAGGCCCGCAATGTCGCGCTTGACGTCGTCCGGCAGCTTCTCGTAGGCCAGCACCATGTTGGCCCACATGGTGTCGCCGCCAACGGGCGGGCATTCCACGCAGCGCAGCACGGCGCCAAACTGCGGCGCTTCGCGCCACGTGGTGTCGGCGTGCCAGCAGTTCTCGTAGCGGTCGTTCGGGTGATCGGGCGTCTTGTAGATGCGCACGAGGCCAGGGTGTTCGGGGTCGCTGCCGGCCACGGGGTGGTCTTCCAGATCGCCGAAGCGGCGGGCAAATGCGACGTGCTGCGCGCGGCTCAGGTCCTGGTCGCGCAGGAAGACGACGCGGTGCTTGAGCAGCGCGGCGCGGATTTCGCTGAACAGGCCATCGTCTTCGATGGCGTCGCGCAATTGCACGCCGGTCAGCTCGGCACCCAGGGCGTTGGTCAGTTGTTCAATGCGCATGACGGCCCCTCAGATGACGAAGACGGACGAACCCGTCGTCTTGCGTGCTTCCAGATCGCGGTGGGCCTGCACGGCGTCTTCCAATGCGTAGCGCTGGTGGATTTCGATCTTGATGCGACCGGCGGCGACGTGATCGAACAGCTCGCCGGCAAGCTCGGCTTTCTCGGCCGGGTCGGCGATGTAATCGGCCAGGGCCGGGCGCGTGAGGTAAAGCGATCCCTTCATCGCCAGCAGCTGCGGGTTGAACGGCGCGATCGGGCCGGACGCCGTGCCGACGCATACCATCAGGCCGCGTCGCTTGAGCGAATCGAGCGAGGCATCGAAGGTGGCCTTGCCCACGCTGTCGAACACCACGTTCACGCCCACGCAGTCGGTCAGTTCGCGCACCCGCTTTGCAACGTCTTCGTGCGCGTAGTTGATGACGTGGTCGCAGCCGTGCGCGCGGGCGATGTCGGCCTTGGCTTCGCTCGATACCGTGCCGATCACCGTCAGCCCAAGCAGCTTGGCCCACTGCGAGACGATCAGCCCCACGCCGCCGGCGGCCGCATGCAGCAGGATCGTGTTGCCTTTTGCAAACGGGTAGATGCGGCGCAGCAGGTAGGCCGACGTCAGGCCGCGCATGGTCATGGCGGCGGCGGTTTCGCAGGCGATGGCAGCGGGCAGCTTGATCAGTGGTGCAGCCGGAATGAGGCGTTCGGTGCTGTACGCGCCCAGCGTGTTGATGAAGCCCGTATAGGTCACGCGATCGCCCACGGCGACGTTGCTCACGCCATCGCCGACGGCTTCAACGATGCCTGCCGCCTCAACGCCCATGCCGGCCGGACGCGGCACAGGGTAGAGCCCCGAGCGGAAGTAGGTGTCGGCAAAGTTCAGGCCGACGGCCTCGTGGCGCAGACGGACCTGTCCCGGGCCGGGCTGGCCGACCTCGACGGTCTCGCAGCGCAAGACCTCGGGGCCGCCGGTTTCGTGAAAGCGGATTGCGGTTGCCATGGGTATCTCCTGGATGCTTTTCAAGATGTTTGGGTGCGCGCCGCCCGCGCGGCTCGTTCAGGAGACGCGGTCAAAGCGGAGAGGGGATGGGTGCCTTGAAGGCGGCGCGCGGTTAGCTGAGCAAGGGCGTCATGCGGAAGCCACGGCGGCAGGGGTCGCGGCGGGCGCCGCGTCGATCGACACGTTAGCCACACGCTTGAGTTCAGCTTCATAGCTGCGTGCGGCCAGCAAGAAGCAACCCGCAGCCACCACGCCGAAGACCGGCATCACGGCCAGGGCAGTCTGCAGGCCCCATGCATCGGACATGGCGCCGCCCACAAACGGCCCGATCGCCAGGCCGAACAGGTTCTGGAACAGCGACAGCACCGCGGCGCCTGTCGAGCGCACGCCGGGGTGCACCACATCGAACACCACGCTCGAAGCCGGCGCCACCGTGCACGTCATCAAGAAGCCGCCGAAGGCGATCAGGAGGAACTGCTGGTTGGCCGGCATGCTCATGCCGAACGCCGCCATGAATACGAGCAGCGTGACCACGGCCAGCACAGCCACGGCAATCAGCCGGTTGCGCTGGCGGCGCGCTGCAACCACATCGGCCACCACACCCCACACGAAGGCGCCCAGCGCACCGCACAGCACCACCAGTGCGGCTTGCATGGCAGCACGGTCCGGCGGTGTCCCGTGATAGCGATTCAGGTAGCTCGGCAGCCACGCCCAGATGGTCGACACGACGATCAACTGGAAGGCTGCGCCCAGGCACGTCCACCACAGCGTGCGCGAGCTGGTGAGCGCGCCCGCAACGCTTTGCAGGAGCGTGCCTGCGGGCTGCCGCACTTGCGGGCCGCCAGCCGCCATCGCCACTGTCTTGTAGTCCGGCACGAATACATAGAGCAGCGCCAGCACCAGACCCGGTACGCCCACCACGCCGAACGCCGCCTGCCAGCCCCAGCGCGCTGCAATCACGCCACCGAGCAACACACCCAATACCGAACCGACAGATGCCGCGGCAAAGAAGGCGCCCATCAACGTGGCGCGCAGGCGCTTGGGGAACAGGCTGGCAATCAGTGCCGCGCCCACCGAGCCGTAGCCGGTCTCACCCACGCCCACGATGGCGCGCGCGGTGAAGAGTTGTCCGTAATTGCGCGTGAACATGCAGGAGATCGTTGCCAGACTCCATACGGTGGCCATCACGACGATGCTCTTGACGCGGCTGTAGCGGTCGGCCAACAGCGCCACCGGCAGGCCACCCACCGCCACCACGATCGAGATGACCGAGACGAGCGCGCCAAGTTGCTTGTCGGACAGCGCCCAGGCGGTCTTCAGATGCGGAAACAGCGACACGATGACTTGCCGGTCGATGTAATCGAACAGCATCAGTGCAAAGGTCATTGCAAACGCGAACCACGCCTGGGGTCGGCTGACGAGGTAGCCGTCGTGGTGGTCTGCGCGCGGGTCGGCGGCATGCAGATTCATGGTTGTCTCCGAGTGGCGGCGCTTGCGTTGAGCGCCGCCTGTGTTGGCCCGGTGATACTGCGGTTTTTAGTTTAGGCCGCGCGCAGCGGCAGGTTCTTCACGTTCGGGGCACGGTTGGGCGACATGCCGTTCTTCGCCAGCGTTTCTTCCACGCTGTCATATTGCACGCCGATGCGGTAGATGGCGCGGGCTTCCTTGCCGCTGGCAATCTCACGGCCCAGTTCATGCGCCACGCGTACGCACTGCTCGATCTGCTGTACGGACGTCATGCGATTGCCGTGCTGATCGATGATCGTGTCTTCAATGCCGCAGCGCGGGTGCAGGCCCATCGCCATGGCCATCATGTTGAACGGCAGCACGTTCTTGAGCAGCGACTCGGCCGTCAGCGTGCAACCATCCGGCGCACGGTGGATGAAGTTGAAGAAGTTGAACGGATTGGGGCCGTCGAAGCCGCCGCCAATGCCGATCCACGTCAGGTTGAGCGGGCCCTTGTAGACGCCCTTGCGGACGACGCGCTCCAGCGTTTCCAGCGCGTGGATGCCGGTCAATTGGAAGTGCGGCTGCACGCCGGAGGCCTGCAGACGGCGCAGGTGTTCTTCTAGCCAGGCGGGGCCGGCGGGCACGGTCATTTCTGCATAGGCTGCAGCCAGCGCTGGATTGGCCAGCGATGTGCCCTCCAGATATGCCGGATACAGCAACTCCATGATGTTCATCTGCGTGGTGTTGACCGCCACGGTCACCTGGTCGGGCGCCGGGGTCAGGTCGGCCAGCATGTGGCGCGTGTCGTCCGACAGCCACTTGGCGGCTTGCCCTTCGTCTTCCGGCGCAAACGAGATCGAGCCGCCCACCTGGATGATCATGTCGGGCACCGCCGCACGCACGCCGGCAATCAGTTCGTTGAATTTCGAGAGCCGCTTGGAGCCCTTGCCGTCCAGTTCACGCACGTGCAGGTGCAGCACGGTAGCGCCGGCGTTGTAGCAATCGACGGCCTTTTGCACCTGTTCTTCCATCGTGACCGGAATGTCTTCGGGAAAATCTTCCGGCATCCATTCCGGGCCGTACGGCGCAACGGTAATGACGACCTTGTCCTGGTTTTCCGGGTGCAGCGAATCATCGAGGAATTGCATGTTGGGGGCTCCTGTAGGGGATGTCTCGGCTGGACTTCACTATAGGGAAGCGGTAGCTTTGAATTTCTCAATTGGCGCCAAGTTTATCTCTTCACACGCCATTCCGCGTAAACACCAAGACGGCCCGGAGCTCACTGAAACCTATGGAAACGATGGTGCGTGCCCGCTCGCTCAACGGTTATTTCCAGGTCGTGCGCCGGCTCGGTTTCAACCCGCAGGAAGCCCTGCGGCAGGTGGGGTTGGACCCGGCCAGACTGACCGATCCAGAGCAGCTCGTGTCGGTCGTGGCGACGTGCCAGTTGATGGAGATCACCGCCGCCAGTGCCCCATGTCCGACGCTGGGGCTGCAGATGGCCGAGGCGCGTCAGGAGCTGGATTTCGGTGTGCTCGGCTTGTTGCTGGCCCACAAGCGCACGCTGCGCGAGGCACTGCAGGCCATCATCCAGTACCGCCACCTGCTGAACGAGGCGCTGGCGATCTACCTGGAATCCGATGGCGACATGGTGGTCATTCGCGAAGAGGTCATCACCGAGACGCCGGTGCCGCTGCGGCAGGCTAACGAGCTGGCCGTCGGCGTGCTGGCTCGGACGTGCAGCGCGCTGCTGGGGGTTCACTGGAAGCCGCGCAGCATCCACTTCTCACATGCCGCCCCCAACGACGTCAGCCTGCATCGGCGCGCGTTCGGTTGCCCCATCGTGTTCGGCAGCGACTTTAACGGCATCGTCTGTGCGGCGGCCGATCTGGAGACGCCCAACCCTGCCGCTGACCCGGCCCTCGTGCGTTATGCGGAAAGCCTCGCCGAGCCGCTCAATGTGTCGGCGCAGGAGGCGGTGGTGCAGGACGTGCGTCGCGCGATCTACCTGCTGCTGCCGCTGGAGCGTGCCTCGGTCGAGCAGGTGGCTGATCACCTCCACCTGAGTGTGCGGACCTTGCAACGTCAGTTGGAAGCGGCCGGCATGACGTTTTCTGACCTGGTGGAGGAGGTCCGGCACAACCTCGCCGTTCGCTACATGGCGAACCCGAGCTACCGGATCGGGCGGGTGGCCGCGTTGCTCGGCTACACGCGGCAGGCGTCGTTCACGCGCTGGTTCATCGCCCACTTTGGCATGACGCCGCGCGCGTGGCGCGATCGGCAGCGCGGCGACCTCGGTGCCGACGCGGCTCAGGCAGGTTCGAGCCCGGCCGACGTATCGTCCGCACGCGGTTGACGCGCCAGCCGCACCGCAGGCGATTGCAGGATGCACAGCAACTGCAGCGCAAAACCTGCTACCGCCATGAGCAGGCACGCCCCCACACCGGCGTGTGCAGCGAGCCACGCGGCCATTGCCGCGCCGATCGGCCGGGCGCCATACGACATCACATTCACTGCGGATACGCGCGCGAGCAGGGCGGGCGGCGTCACCGTCTGCCGCAGCGTGGTGGTGCTGACCACCCACAGAATCGGCCCACAACCCAGCAGAAAGAAGCCCGCTTGTGCCAGTGCCGGCCACGGCTGCCAGAGCGTGGCCGCAAGCAGCACACCGCCCGCCAGTCCACACACGGGGCCAGTCGCCACCACATGGCCGAAGCGCCAGCGCGCCAGAATGCGGGCGGCCAGCAGCGCGCCGATCACCATGCCCGCGCCGTACATGCCGAGCGTCAGCCCAATCGCTTGTGCAGAGAGGTTCAACCGATGCGCCGCATACGGAACGAAGATGGCCAACACCATGAAGAACGCCATGGTGAAAACGCACTGCGTGATGAACACCGGCCGCAGCAGCGGATGGTGAAACACGAAGCGCGCGCCCTCGGCAATGTCCCGCAGCGGGTGCGCCGCATGCCGCGCCACGGGCTCCGGAGCGGTCACGCCGGCCAGCAGTGCCGCAGCCATGGCGGACAACGCTGCAGCCAGCGTGAACGCCGCCATCGAGCCGGTCCAGCCGATCAACGCACCGCCGATGGCCGGGCCGCACGCAAATGCAATGGTGCGCGCCAGTTCGATTCGGCCGTTCGCGCGTCCAAGCATTGCTGCCGGCACGAGCGAGGGCACCAGCGCAGGCGCCGCCACGCTGAACACCACCGTGCCGCACACGGCAATGAAGCCCAGCCCGCCCAGCGCAGCCAGGTTCAACCGCCCGGCCACCAGCAGGCCCGCCAAAACACACAACGCCAGCGCGCGCACCGCCTCTGCGCCGGCCATCAATGCACGCTTGGGCCAACGGTCCGCCAGCATGCCAATGGGAATGGCAAACAGCACGAACGGCAGCGTGAGCGCCACTTGCAGCCAGCTCGCCGTGCTGGCGTCGGCATGCAGGGTGAGCACCGCAACCATTGGCATGGCGGCCAGTGCAATCTGCTCGGCTGACTGCGCAGCCAGGTTCGAACCCGCCAGCCGATTGAAACCCGGCGGCAGGCGGTCGGCAGCAAGATCATGGGAATCTGACATCGCACACTCCTGAAAATGTTCGCTTCAGGGTAGGGACGGCGATGCCTGGATGCGCTCCGCTTCTTGCGGGCGAACTCGGAATTTGGAGCGTGATTACAAGATGGGGGCGAACAGCTTGGCGACGTGCATGATCACGCGGCGCAGCGGGTGTGCGTGTTCGTATTCGTCACGGCCGACGCGGGCAGCTTCGGCAAAATCGGCTTCGAGCATCTGCGCGACGTCGTTGGCGAAGCGCGGGTCGGCGGTCATGATCATCAGCTCGAAGTTCAGGCGGAACGAACGGTTGTCGAGGTTGGCGCTACCCACGGCGGCGGCCTCATCGTCGATCAGCACGACCTTCTGGTGCAGGAAGCCGGGCAGGTAGCGGTAGATCTTCACGCCGGCGCGGATCGCCTGATATGCATACAGCGTGGACGCCAGGAACACCATGTGATGATCCGGCCGCGAAGGGATCAGGATGCGCACGTCCACCCCGCGCAGCACGGCCAGACGCAGCGCGGCAAACACAGCTTCGTCTGGAATGAAGTAAGGCGACGTGATCCACAGCCGCTTGCGTGCTGATTGGATGGCTTCCATGAAAAACAACGAGCAGGTTTCCTGCTTGTCGGCCGGGCCGCTGGCGACCACCTGGCAGACCATGTCTTCTTCGGGCCGCAGTTCCGGAACGATCAGCTGCGGCACTTCGTGCGCGGCCCAGTACCAGTCTTCGGCAAAGGTCAGCTGCAAGTCCATCACTGCGGCACCGACGATCTCGATATGCGTGTCGCGCCACGGGGCAAGCGGCGGCTTTTCGCCCATGTATTCGTTGCCGACGTTGTGGCCGCCAACGTAAGCGCGCTCGCCGTCCACCACGACGAGCTTGCGGTGGTTGCGAAAGTTGAGCTGGAAGCGGTTGACGAACCCGGCGTGCGTGGAGAACGGTTTGGCGTGCACGCCGCCTTCGACGAGCCGATGCACATAGTGGCGGGGCAGCGCGTGGCAGCCGATGCTGTCGAAGAGAAAGTACACGTGCACCCCGGCCCGCGCGCGGTCGAGCAGCAGCTCGGCCAGGCGGCGGCCGAGCGTGTCGTCATGCACGATGAAGAACTGCACGATGAGCACGCGCCGCGCCTGCGCAATCGCCGCAAAGATGGCATCGAAGGTTTCCGCGCCGTTGACGAGCAGCCGCACGCGGTTTCGAGCCAGGCACGGCGTGCCGGTCAGGCGCGGCAAGGCCTGCATGCAGGTGTGCTGCGGTGCGACCACGCTGGATTCATGGTCGCGCAGTCGGCGCCAGTCGTCAGACAGGGTGATTTCGCGCAGGCGGGCGTTGTGAAAGCGCCGCGCATCCACGTAACCGGCAAAGGTGCTTCGCCCGAAGATCAGATAGGGGATCAGCGTGAACTCCGGCAGCGTCACCAGTGAGATGGCCCACGCGATGGCGCCCTGCGACGTGCGCACGGTCAGCACAGCATGCATGGCGGCGAGGACGCCCACGCAGTGCACAAGAAAGAGGAAGGTGGCAAATGCCGTGGTGTTGGTCAGCATGGAAAGCGGCGGGGAAAACAGCACACCGTTGGCCATTTTGACACGCCCCACGTGGCGTCGGACAAACACGGATACTGCCCCGGCTGATATCTCGCGTAGTCTGGCCGTGGCGGCCGTTCAGGCACGACGCGTGCTGGTGTGAAGTCGACGTCCTTTCGACCCGCCGTACCCAAGACGACATCGAATATGCAAGGGCACCCGAGGAACTTCCCGATCGCGTATCTGCGCGCCTGGTTCGCCTGTCTGGCCATCGCGCTGGTGACAGGCTGCGCAAGCCTGCCCGAGCACGTCGATCGACCCGTGACGACGGCGCTGCCCAATGCCGAGTCGGCCACCTCGCTGGGGCGCTTGGCGCAGACGAATGCGCCGGCGCCCGAGGTGTCCGGCTTTCGGCTGATCCCGTCGGGCGAAGAAGCCTACGCCACGTTGCTCACGCTGGCCGACCGGGCCGAGCGCACGCTCGACTTGCAGTACTTCATCATTGCGAGCGACAACAGCGTGCGCGAATTGATGCGCCATGTGCGGGCCGCTGCGGATCGCGGGGTGCGCGTGCGCATGCTGGTAGACGATCTGCACAGCGATGGGCGCGATCTGGCATTTCTGAAATTTTCGTCGCACAAGAACATCGACGTGCGGCTGTTCAACCCGTTTCCGGGCGGGCGGATGTCGAATGTCACACGGTACCTGAGCGGCGCGGCTGAGTTCCGCCGCGTCAATCGGCGCATGCACAACAAGGCCTTCATTGCCGACAACGCGTTGGCCGTGACGGGCGGGCGCAACTTGGGCGCCGAGTATTTCACGCAGAACCAGACCACCAACTTCGTCGATCTGGACGTGCTGGCCGCGGGGCCGGCGGTGCGTCAGCTATCGTCAGCGTTCGATGCGTACTGGAATAGCGAATTTGCCTATCCGGTGCAGGCGCTGGCGCCCGAGCCGAGCACGGCACATCCGCCCGAGCCGAAGGAGGGCAGCTATCCGCCGCCGGTGACGATGCCAGATCGGCCGGCAGGGCCACCGCAGCATATCGATGTGCCGACCCGGCCGATCAACATGGGCTCCGGTTCCGCCAAGTCGGCGTCCGAGCAGACCATCTCGCAGCTCGAGCAGCGTCGCAACCAGACCGATCTCGCCAGCCCGGCGCCAGAGCAGCCCTTGCCGCTGAAGCCCGCGCCGCGCGACTGGTTTCTGGCCGACCAGATTGCCCGGGGCCGCCTGCGCCTGGAATGGGCGCCCGCGCAGGTGATCGTCGACCGTCCAGCCAAGGTGTCGGGTGATGAGGTGGAACCCGGCGGCGAGCGCCTCGCCCAGACGCTTCTGCGTCTGATTGACGAGGCCAAGCGGGAGGTCGTGCTGATCTCGCCGTACTTCGTGCCGGGCAAGCGCGGTATCGAGGTGGCCAAGCGCCTGCAGGATCGTGGCGTGCGCCTGCGGGTGCTGACCAACTCGCTGGCAGCGACCGACGCGCCCATCGTGCATGTGGGCTATGCCAGATATCGGAGCCAGTTGATCGATGACGGCGTTGAGCTGTACGAACTGCGTCCGACGCTGGGGGATCGCCCCAAGGTGATCGGCACGTTCCGTTCGTCACAGGCAAGCCTGCATGTGAAATCGATCGTGGTGGACCGCAGCACGCTGTTTGTCGGCTCAATGAACATCGACCCGCGTTCCATCGGGTTGAATACGGAGACAGGGTTGATCATCCGCAGCCCGGTGCTTTCAGAGGCGGTGGCCAAGCTGTTTGACGACTCGGTGCGCGACAGCGCCTACCGGGTGACCAAGGAAGATGGCCACCTGCGCTGGACCACGCATGAGAACGGCAAGGAGGTCGTTGTCGATCACGAACCGGAAGTGGGCCTGGGCCGCCGGACGTGGATTCAGATGCTGGCGCCGTTTACCCCGGAAGAACTGCTGTAGCGGTTCCAAAAGAAAAACGCCGCGAATGGCGGCGTTTCTTGACTCAGGCCAGGCGCTCGCCCAGCCGTCGCTGCATTACATCTTCTGCTTGGTGTTGTCCGCAGCGTTTTCCAGCTTCTGGCCACCCGTCTGGATGTCCTTGCCCATGCCTGCCATCGTGTTACAGCCCGCCAGGACGGCGCAGCCCAGGGCCAGCAGTGCGATCAGTTTCTTCATCTCGATCCCCTTGTGAGCCGTGCGGTATCCCGCACGATGTTCGCGTGATTGCCACCCGAGCGGTGGCGCAACCCGCATTTTAGTGCGACCCCGCGCACGTGGGGTGCGTCAGCCGCATCTTTTTTACCTTCTTGCATATCACTTGCAGCGTATCCCGGACATTCGCGGTCACGCCCTCTATTTCCACCGTGCCCTGCCGTTAGCACCTTTGGGGAGTGAACAGGGTGCCTGAAGAGGGGCGCGGGAAGAGGATCTCGGCGCCACACGGCTCAACCATGCAGGGGAAAAACACATGTGGAAGTGGATGGATACGAGCATTCGCACGCGGCTGACGTTCCTGGTCGCGGTATTTGCGGTGATGATTGCCGTGGTGGGCTTCGCGGGTATCACCACCGGCCGGGCGACCAATGACGATTTGCGTGCGGTGTATCTGGAAGATGCCAAGGGCCTGGATCTGCTGGCCAAAGACACCATCAACCTGCTGTGGGCGCGCATTCACCTGACCAATTTCGATTCGGTTTCGTCGCCTGAAGAACTGAAGAAGCTGCTGTCCGATGCGCATGGCATGGTCAACTCGGCCAACGATGCCTGGGCCCAGTTCATGAAGCTGCCGATTCCGGAAGCCGACCGCGCCCAGTTGCAGGCCGCCGACGCGGCACGCACCAAGTTCGTCAAAACGGCGCTGGAGCCGGCCATTGCCGCACTGGAACGCAGTGACCTCACCACGTATCGCGAACTGAACACGAACCTGGTGCCCAAGCTGTTTGTGGATTACGACTCGGCGCTCGGGCCCCTGGTCGGGGCGCGTTTCAAGTACGGCCAGCAACGCTTTGACCATTCCCAGTCGCGCTACGCGATGAGCATCTGGATCTCGGGTGGCTTGCTGGCCGCCGCGCTGGTGCTGTCGGTGGTAGCGCGCGGCGTGCTCGGCCGTACGGTGGTGCGTCCGCTGGAGCGCGCCATTCAGGTGTTCGAGCGCATGGCATCGGGCGACCTTGCCACGCGTATGGAAGGCCAGACCGCCGCGGGCCGCCGCGATGAAACCGCACGCCTGATGCATGCGGTGTCGTCCATGCAGACCAGTCTGCAGCAGATCATCGGGCAGGTGCGCACGGGCTCGGATTCGATCGCCAGCGCTACCAAGCAGATTGCTGCCGGCAATGCCGACCTTTCGCAGCGCACGGAGCAGCAGGCATCGTCGTTGGAAGAAACCGCGTCGAGCATGGAAGAGCTGACGAGCATCGTGAAGCAGAATGCCGATAACGCGCGTCAAGCGAGCACGCTGGCCGTCAATGCGTCGGATATCGCGGTCAAGGGTGGGGAAGTCGTGGGCCGCGTGGTGGACACGATGGCCGGCATCAATGAAAGCAGCCGAAAGATTGCCGACATCATCGGCGTGATCGAAGGCATTGCGTTCCAGACGAATATCCTGGCGTTGAATGCCGCGGTGGAAGCCGCACGCGCTGGAGAGCAGGGCCGCGGCTTTGCCGTCGTTGCCGGAGAGGTGCGCAGCCTTGCGCAGCGCAGCGCCACGGCGGCCAAGGAAATCAAGGAACTGATCGGCGATTCGGTGGGCCGCGTGCAAAACGGTACGACCCTGGTGGCCGAAGCTGGCACGGTGATCGACGAGGTGGTGGTGGCGGTGCGCCGCGTGACCGACATCATGGGCGAGATCAGCGCTGCGTCGGAAGAGCAGAGCAGCGGCATCGAACAGGTCAACCAAGCCGTTACGCAGATGGATCAGGTGACGCAACAGAATGCGGCGCTGGTCGAACAGGCTGCGGCTGCGGCGGAATCGCTGGAAGAGCAGGCCGAGGCGTTGCGCAGCGCGGTGTCGGTCTTCCGTGTCGAGCACGCATAAGCAGCACGCGCGCAAGCACCAACGCCCTTCCGCCTGGCGGGCCGGAGGGCATTTTCTTTTACGGCATCAGATCGCGTGCGCGCTCGGCAATCACGTCTTGCGTGTCGTCGATCCAGCGGGCAGGGAAGGGTTGCGAGAGCAGGTAGCCCTGGATCACGTCGCATCGGCAGGCACGCAATGCATGGAGCTGCACGGCGGTTTCCACGCGCGTGGCGGTGACGGGCACGCCCGCACCATGCGCCGCAGTCACCAGGCGTTGCAGCACCGCGTGATCGCTTGCGTTGGTCACTGCGTTGACGACGGCCTGATCGAGCTTGACTTGATCGGGGCGGAACGTTGCCAGGCAATCGAGGCTATGTGCAGTGGCGCCAAAGTCTTCTATTGCTACGCGTGCGCCACAGGCGTGCAGGGCTTCCACGGCTTTCTGCGCCGAGCCGTTGGCACGCTGCAGCGTGTGTTCTGAGATCTCGAAAACGAGGCGCGTGGTGGGCACTGCATGGCGCGCGGCAATGTCGCGCACGACGTCGCTCAACTGCGGATCGAGCAACTGCGCAACCGACAAGTTGACGGCAGCATGCACGCCTGGCTGATGCCGGTTGTTGCGTCCTGCGCGCTGAGATTCTTCGCGCAGCAGCCCGGCCAGCATCTGGGCGGCGTTGTCGAGCACCCAGTGGCCCACTTCGCGAATGTCGCCCGTCTGCTCCAGGATCGGCAGAAAATCGGCCGGTGCCACGCCTCCCAGCTCCGGTGAAATCCAGCGCAGCAAAAATTCGTAGCCGACGATCCGTCCGTCGGTCAGGCTCAGTTGCGGCTGCAGGTTCAGGCTGAACTGGCGGCGGGCCAGCGCGTGGCGTAGTTGGGCGGCCAGGCGCGGGTGCTCGGTGACGGGGTCGTATCCATCGTCCTCGGCGACGTGAACGCCACTGCGTGGAGGCATGGCCGCCGGGGCGTAAAGCGCTGGGCTTCGTTCGGCACCGTGCTGAACACCGTACAGTGCCCGGTCGGCCTGTTCGATCAGCCGCGCTGCATCCGAGGGCATGCCCTCGAAAAGCGTCATGCCGATGCTGCACGAGCAGACCAGCTCATAACCATGCGTGATGTAAGGCCGCGTGAGCGCAGCAGAAATCCGCCGCGCGAGATCGTGCACATCCTGTGCCGAGACGAAATCTGCGCAGGCAACGGCAAAGGTCTCATGGCCGACGCGCCCGACGATGGGTGCGATGCCATCCGCGGGCGGCACGCTCAGCGCTTCAAGCCGCGATGCACATTCGACGATGACCTCGCGCGCGGCGAGCGGCCCGAGCGTGTTGGTCGCCTCGGCAAAATGGTCGAAGCTGATCAGCAGCAGGGCGCCGATCGCGTCCTGGCGTGCGGGTTGCGGCATGGCAGCCAGCAGTTGGACGAATCGTTCGCGGCCCGGCAATCCGGAGATCGGATCCAGACTCGATGGCGCGGCAGACCTTGCGCGGCTCATAAATGGGATCGTCCTGCAAATGCCTTTAAAACGGATATACGTGCACTTGATACGTTGTCAATTGTATAGCTTTGTCACAAGCAAGCCTGCGGCATCATAAGCCGAAAATCGGCCACGGTGGCCGATTACCGGCATGTTTTCGCGTGAGTCCGGCGCGCCTTTTTAACGTTTAACAGCAATTAATTCTGATCAAAGAACTACGAATATCAGGTCGGTCGGCACGTTACACCATGCGCTGGCCGCCCCACAGCAACTGTTCGTAGATAAAGCATTGCAGCAGCATTTTCTGGGCCGCGACCAATTCGACGAATTCCACGCCGTATTGGTAGACGTTGGGCAGGTCGGCCGGCTTTTCACTGCGCACGAGGGCCGCAGCCACCAGCTCGGAGTGGTAGTCGCGCGTTTTCACCCGGAAGCGCAGACGCGCCGGCGCGCCGCTCACTTCCAGCCGATGCGCGGAGCGGAACGACGCGCCCGTCGTGCTGATGTCGGAGATATGGATCATGCGCGGCGGGTCGCCGCTCACCAGCATCTTGCCGACCACGTTGGCGCGCACGCGCAGCGATTTGCGCAACGTGCGGTTCTTGATCCGCCGCGGCGGTGACAACACGACGTATTCGAACGGGATGCGGCACACCGCCATCACCGTGCATTCGAAGCTGGCAATGCCCTCGCCCGAGAAGGCGTGCACTTCCACCAGTTCGTCCTTGACCGGCATGACCGTACGGCCGCTTTCGGTGGGCATGGTGATGAGCAGATGGCGCTGCGGGCTGTAGCCCATCACGCGTGCGGCGCCCTTGGTCTGGCCGGCGCCCGCAGTTAGGCGCACGGTCAGCATGCCGCCGGGGCGCAGGCCCAGCAGCTCCATGGCGATCGTCCGTTCACCGTCAGGGTCGTCGCCCATGTCGGGGAACATCGTGTTCGGGAACTGCGTATTTGCAAACACGGGCGCAGGCGCGGGCGTGCCGTCCGCCAGCCGATGCGGGCGGTGCAGCGTGCATAGCAGGTCGATCTCCTCCGGGGAGTGGATGACGTCGCCCTTTGGGACGAGCAACTGCCCGTCGGCGTCAAGCATCGGCCACGGAAGGGGGATCGCAAGCGGAATGTCGAGAGGTTGAAGTTCGAGCATGGCAATGGGGGAGCCAACAGCCGCGCAGGGCCCCACGTTTCTATACGGCCAAATGTTGCACAACTTTAAGCGCACTTATTGTGCAGGGACCGTGGCACGCCAGTTGCGGCCTCGCAGCCATGATCGAGCACAATGTCGGTTCCAAAGTGGACGGGGTGAGCGCGCGTATGGCGTCTCGGCAGCATTTCTGGGCGGCGGTTGAGCAATTTGCGCGCTATGTGGTCATCGGTGGCAGCGCAACGCTGGCGCACTATGTGGTGCTGTTCGGACTGGTGCAAGTAGGCGTCTCGCCTTGGCGAGCGTCCGTGGCGGGCAGCGTGATCGGAGCGACGCTCAATTACTTCATCAGCCGGCAGGCCGTCTTCAACAGCACACGCGGGCACGTGGGCGCGATGGTGCGGTTCGGCCTGGTGGCCTTTCTCGCGCTGGGGTGCAACGCGACCATCATGGCCATCGGCCTGGGAATTGGCCTGTATTACCTGATCGCGCAGATGTTCGCCTCGGCCATCACGGCAATCTTCAACTTCGTGGTGCACCGGTACTGGACGTTTCGTGACGCCGACGCAGTCGGCGCGCCCACTGAGCCGCAGCCGACCATCGTGCCGGAGCGGCCCACGCACCACGGGCGTTGAGCGGTCCCGCCGCGTTAATGCCGGCTGGCTACGCCTTGCAGGCTGGCCGCGGTTTCCGTGACGAGTGTCACTTCACCGATGCCGTCGGCGGGCGGGGCGGGGGCATCGTCACGCAAGCGCTCCACCACCAAGCGCACATCGATCACATCGGCCACGCCGGCTGCCTCTAGCGAAACAAGTGCGGCCAACTGCGCAATCGCAAACGTATCCGCCAGCAGCGGCGTGTCGTCGTGGAGATCGCCTGCCACGCGTGCGGGCGAGCTTTGGTGGGCAGCGCGAGTGGGATGCTGCGCGGTCTCACGGGCGCGATAGGCGAAGTACGCGTCGGCAAAGTGCACGCGGTGCGCATCGAATACGCGCACGGCGGCAGTAAGGGCATCGTCCACCCAAGCCGGATCCACTGGCGTACCCGGTTCGGCTTCGGGCAGGCCCGCGAGCTTGAGCGCATACCGATGCGTCTGCGTGCCTGGGGCGACAAAACTCAATTCCATACGACCTCCCACAGCCGCGTGCGCTGGTGCCGCGGCTTCGCCGTGTTTGAATTCGCCCCCCGAAGCGATATTGAAGAATAGTAACGGAGCCGCCCGATTGCGCGTTTCGTCCTTCCGGATGAGGTCGAGGGGCCTTGTCTTCACCTTAAGACATTCACAATGTGGAGATCGTGGCCAACCCACATAGCAAACGGTTGCTTGCCGGCAGCGCCTGCGCGACCTAACCAAACGGCTAGCTGCTTCGCAGCGGGGTCCGGTGTAGAGTGCTCGGGTGTCCGGCGACGCTGGGCAGCTGTCGACAATCAAGGTCGACAAACGCAGACGGGAATGACGCGGGGCGCGTTTCCTTCGCGTCATTTCGCGCACGAGGGGACCCAAAGCGGGCACGCGGTCCATGTCCCCTCGCGGGAAGGGATTGCCCCGTTAACTCGCGGCTTCTATAGTCCGCCTCGATTCGTGCGCTTGTAACGCACCAAGGTTTGCCATTACCGGCCGCCAACTGGGCCACGCAGACCACGAGACCGGTTACGGGGATCACGCCAACCGCCACCGCGCGCGCCTGATGCAACCATTGCGTCAAAGGGCACCGGAGGCGCGATGGCCATCACATCAGCCACGCCCCCGGGACTGCCGCATTCGCGAAACAGCATCGCCATGCTTGAGGACCACCACTTGTACAAGGCTGCGATCGAACATTCGCCGATAGGAATCGGCCTGTGCGCGCCGGAGGGTCGCTTCCTCGACGTGAACCGTGCGCTGTGCGCGCTGACTGGTCACGAAGCACAGGCCCTGCGTGCGCGCGATCTGTTCGACCTTTGCCACCCCGATCACACTGAACGCGCACGACATGGTGTCGAGTCGCTGCTCGCCGGTCAGCGCGATGCGCTGTCGATGGAAACGCGCCTCGTCCGTCAGGACGGCAGCACCGTGTGGGTGCAGACCGACGTGGCGGTGGCGCGCGACGACGGCAACGAGCATCTCGTCGTGCAGATGCAGGACGTGACCGCGCGCCGGCTGGCGCTGGAATCGCTGCGCGCGTCGGAGCAACGGTTGGCCTATGTGCTCGATGGCGCGGGGCTGGGTACGTTCGACTGGTCTACGCGCACACGGCATGTGTCGTTCAACCGGCGGACGGCCGACATGCTCGGCTACGAGCCGGCGGATCTGTCCAACGATCCGGATGCGTGGTACGCCATGGTGCACCCGCAAGACGCCGCATTGAGCGCGCGACGCATCTATCGCCATATGCGCGGCGATGCCGACAGCTTTGAGATCGAGCAGCGCATGCGCGCTCGCCATGGCCAATGGATCTGGGTGGCTGCGCGCGGGCGCGTGACCGAACGCGATGCCCGTGGCGTGGCCACGCGTGTAAGCGGAACGCTGCTCGACGTGACGCAGCGGCGCGCGGCGCTGGATCAGGCGCACCACCTCGCGCTGCATGATCCGCTCACGGACTTGCCCAATGCGCGTTTGCTTCGTGATCGCCTGTTCGTGGCTATTCAGGCGGCACGTCGCGCGCGCGGCCAGGTCGCCGTCGTGTTCATTGATCTTGATCGCTTCAAGCCGGTCAACGATGAGTATGGCCACGCCGTGGGAGATCTCGTTTTGAAGGCCACGGCCATGCGCTTGCGCAGCGGACTGCGCGCTTCGGACACGGTGGCGCGCCTGGGTGGCGATGAATTTGTCGCTGTCCTCACGCACTGCGCCACGCGCGACGATGTGACGCAAACCGTGGAACGCCTGATCGAAGAATTGCAGACGCCGTTTCGTGTGGAAGGCCATGTGCTGTCGATGGGCGTGAGCGCCGGCGTGGCGCTGTATCCGACCGACGGGCATGACGCGCAGACACTCATCCGCAATGCCGACGCAGCGATGTATGAAGTCAAGCGTGCCGGCGGCAACGGCCTGGGCTTCCATGCCTCGCTCAACTACGAGCGGTTGATGGGCATGCGATCGCGCGATCGTGATCTCGATGGCGAAGCCGGCGCACGCTGATCCGCTACCGCGCACCCAAACAAAACGGCCCGCCGAAAGGCAGGCCGTTTTTCTTGGAGCGTCGCAAACGCTCAGGTCTTAGAACGTGTAGCGCAGGTACAGCTCATTCAGGTCCGTGCCCGGGTTCGGGCGCTTGATCGACGCATTCGACAGGTGTTCGAAGCGGTAGCCCATCTGGAATTGCTGCTTGCTGCCAAAGGCCACGCCCACGCCGATCATGTCGGAGAACTGGAAGGCCGTGCTGAAGTTGTGCTCATCCGACGTGCGGGTGTGCGAGAGCAGGCGCGGGCCAACGCCAGCTTCAATGAATGGCACCCACGAGCCGCCGCGCTTTTCAATGCGGAACAGCGGCGTTACGCCAAATTCGGTCAGGTTCTGGCGGTTGGTTCCCTTGGTCGAGCGCCATTGGCCCAGCGCCACTTCCCAATCCAGGTTCACGAACCAGCCTTCCGGGTTGCCCCAGTGGTAGCCCGAATCGAAATCCAGATCGACCCCATATTTCTCGATGCCGTGGCGGTTGTCCTTGCCGTAGATGACGCGCACGGACGGGTCGGCCTGGGCAGGCAGGGCGGCAAACAGCGTGGCGGCGCCCAGGGCGGCAGCCAGCAGCTTGGCAGAACGGGGAAGCGCGGATCGGATCATCAGAGAGAGCAGAGTCAGTTGAGCGGCGCGCGTGAATCGGGGCAACTGCGTCGGCAACCACGCGCGCGGCGGACATGGTGGCTGGCAAACAGACGGTCTGGATAGCACCGGGGCGGCTTGCAAGGCATCGGACGACGCAATTTGCGCGCCCGCTGCTGCATCAGCCGGCCCGGATGGTCGGGCGGTCTGAAATAAATTCCGTCGATTATAGGGGGAACTTTCCGACTGCGTGCGGGCTTACGCACAAGGGGACATTGCCGGTGGCGAAACGTTGTCGGCCACCGGCAACAAGAGAAGGGTTATTGCGCGGCAGGCGCGGATGCCGGTTGCAGCGCCGCTTGGCCAACCACCGGCACTTCGCCGTGCCACCCGCCGCCCAGCGCCTTGACCAGCAGCACCGCTGCTGAATACTGCTTGCCCTGCAGCGTGAGCAGCGTGCGCTCGGCATTGTAGGCCGTGGCCTGTGCGGTGATGACTTCCAGGAAGCTCACCGTGCCCGCGCGATAGCGGTTCAGATTGAGTTGCGCGGCTTCCTGCGCGGCCTTGACGGCATCGGCCTGTACGCCAAATTCCTGCGTCTGCCAGCGAAGCGCGGCGAGGTTGTCTTCGACATCCTGGAACGCGCCCAGCACCGTCTGGCGGTATGTCGCGACCGACGCATCGTAAGCAGCACCGGCCTTGTCGACGGCGGCTGCACGCGCGCCGCCATCGAACAGCGTGGCGGCCAGCGTTGGGCCGATCGACCAGACGCGGCTGGGCAGCGTTGCCAGGCGCGAAAGCGTGTTGGCCGCCAAACCGGTCGAGGCTCCCAGCGTGAGCGTCGGGAAGTACGCAGCCTTGGCCACACCGATCTGCGCGTTGGCAGCGGCCATGCGGCGCTCGGCGGCGGCAATGTCGGGGCGGCGTTCCAGCACGGCCGATGGCACTTCCAGCGGAATGGCGGGCAGGGCCGGCAAGTCGGCTGCGCTGGCAGCGGTGGCCGGGGCCAGCGAGAATTCCGCCGGCGGTTTGCCGATCAGCACCGCAATGGCGTGCTCAAGCTGCGCGCGCGTGACTTCGGTATCCAGCAGCAACGCCTGCGACTGCTTGAGCTGCGTCTGCGCGGTCAGTACATCCGAACGCTGCGCCACGCCCACCGAATACTGGTTTTGCGTGAGCTTCAGGAAGCGCTCGTAGTCTGCAACCGTGCGTTGCAAGACAGCCTTCTGGGTATCCGTGACACGCAATTGAAAATAATTCTGCGCAAGCGTTGCCTGCGCGGACAGCAAAGCGGACGACAAATCACCGGCACTGGCTTGCGCGCTGGCCTTGTTCGACTCCACCGATCGGCGGATGCGGCCCCACAGATCCAGTTCCCAGCTGGCGTTGAGTGACAGGCTTTGCGAGTTGAGCAGACTCGGGTTGCCTGTCGACAGGCTGCCGTCCGGGTTGACCGAGGTGCGCACTGAACGGCTGCGCGTGGCCGATGCATTGGCACCCAGCGTCGGGAAGAACGAAGCCTGCGCCGATTGCACCAGCGCCTGGGCCTGGCGGTATTGCGCCTCGGCCACCAGGATGTTCTGGTTGGCGGCGGCCACCTGTTCTTCGAGCGCGTTCAATTGCGGGTCGTTGAAGATCTCCCACCACTTGCCGCGGGCGATGGCGTCGCTCGGGTCGGCGATTTTCCAGTCGCCGGCTTCCTTGTATTGCTGCGGCACTTCGGCGGTGGGGCGCTTGTAATCGGGCCCGACCGCGCAGGCCGAGACGAGCGCGCACGCGGCCAGCGCGAGCAACGAGGTGCGAAGGGCTTGAGTGCCTCTTGTCATGTTCAGCTTCCTTGCGAATCCAATGCGGGCAGCGGTGCGTCTTTGCTGCGGCCGGCGCGACGCAGGCGCAGCCGGTCGAGCGCCAGGTAGACCACCGGCGTGGTGTAGAGCGTGAGGATCTGGCTGACCAGCAGCCCCCCGACGATGGAGATGCCCAGCGGCGTGCGAAGCTCCGCGCCGTCGCCGTGGCCGAGCGCCAGGGGCAGGGCGCCCAGCAGCGCGGCCATCGTCGTCATCAGGATCGGTCGGAAGCGCAGCACGCAGGCGTGGAAGATCGCATCTGCGGGGCTCATGCCCTGGCTGCGCTCAGCCTCGAGTGCGAAGTCGATCATCATGATTGCGTTCTTCTTGACGATGCCGATGAGCAGAATCACGCCGATCAACGCGATGATCGAGAAATCCGTGTCGGTGATGATCAGCGCCAGCAGCGCCCCGACACCGGCCGAGGGCAGCGTCGACAGAATCGTGATGGGGTGTACATAGCTCTCGTACAGCACGCCCAGCACGATGTAGATGGTGATGAGCGCAAACAGGATCAGCACCGGCTGACTCGAGAGCGAATCCTGGAACGCCTTGGCGGTGCCCTGGAAACTGCCGTGCACGGAGGACGGCACGCCGATGCGGTTCATCGCGTCCTGGATGTCCTGCGTGGCACCCGACAGCGATGCCCCCGGCGCGAGGTTGAACGAGATCGTGCTGGCCGCAAACTGCCCCTGGTGATTGACGGCCAGCGCCGTGTTGGTGGGCTCGTAATGCGAGAAGGTCGACAGCGGCACCTGCGCACCCGTCGACGTGATGATGTAGATGTCGCGCAGGCCGTCCGGGTTCTGCCAGTACTGAGGCGCGGCTTCCATCACAACACGGTATTGGTTGAGCGGGTTGTAGATGGTCGATACCTGGCGCTGCCCGAACGCGTTGTTCAGGGCGTTGTCGATATCGCTCGGATTGATGCCGAGCGATTTCGCCTTGTCGCGGTCGATGACGAGGGAAGTCTGCAAGCCCTTGTCCTGCGTATCTGTGTTGACGTCCGTCAGCGACTTCACCTGCGTGAGCGCCTGCTTGATTTTCGGATCCCACGCGCGCAGCTCGTTCAGGTCGTCGGCCTGCAGCGTGTATTGGTACTGCGCGTTGCTGGCCCGACCGCCCACCCGGATGTCCTGTACCGATTGCAGGAACAGGCTCGCGCCCGGCTCACGCGCGAGCTTGCCGCGCAGCCGGTTGATGATCTGGTCGGCGGACATCTTGCGCTCGGCCAGCGGCTTGAGCTGAATGAACATCTGCCCGGTATTGCGCTGACTGCCGCCCGTAAAGCCAACCACGTTCTCTACCGCCGGGTCTTGCCGAACGATGGTGATGAAGTCGGTCAACTTGGTGCGCATCGCCTGGAACGAGATCGACTGGTCCGCCTGGATGAAGCCGATCACTCGGCCGGTGTCCTGCTGCGGGAAGAACCCCTTCGGCACGATGATGTACAGGTAGACGTTCAGGCACACCGTTGCCAGCAGGATCAGCAGCGTGAGCCAGCTGTGCCGCAGCGCCCACGCCAGCGAATTGCGGTAGAGGTCGAGCAGGAAGGTGAAGAAGCCTTCGGTCTTGCGATGGAACCAGCCATGTTCTTCCTCGGCGGCAGGCTTGAGCAAGCGTGCGCACATCATCGGCGCGGTCGTGAGCGATACCACCAGCGACACCAGGATGGCCACCGACAGCGTCACCGCAAACTCACGGAACAGCCGGCCGACGATGCCGCCCATCATCAGCAGCGGGATGAACACGGCAATCAGCGAAAAACTCATCGACACCACGGTGAAACCGACCTCGCGCGCGCCCTTGAGCGCAGCCTGCATGGGCCGCATGCCGTTTTCGATGTGGCGCGAGACGTTTTCCAGCACGACGATGGCATCGTCCACGACAAAGCCTGTTGCTACGGTCAACGCCATCAGCGAGAGGTTGTCGAGGCTGTAGCCGCACAGGTACATCACCCCGAATGTGCCGATGAGCGAGACGGGCACCGCCACGCTCGGAATGAGCGTTGCCCGCACGTTGCGCAGGAACAGGAACACCACCATGATCACCAGCGCGATCGACAGCACCAGCGTGCGCTCCACATCCTTGAGCGAGGCGCGGATGGTGGGCGTGCGGTCCATCATCACATCGAGGTTGATCTGCGCGGGAATGGTGTTGCGCAGGTACGGCAGGATGTCGTTGATGCGGTCGACCGTGTCGATGATGTTGGCGCCCGGCTGCCGGCTGATGATGAGCAGCACCGAAGGCTTGCCGTTGGCCGAGCCGTAGTTGCGGATGTCCTGCACGCTGTCAGTCACCTCGGCCACGTCGGCCAGCCGCACCGGCGAGCCATTGCGCCAGGCGATGATGAGCGATTGGTATTCGACGGCCTTCTTGGCCTGGTCGTTGGCGTAGATGGTCCAGACGCGGTCGCCGGATTCCATCATGCCCTTGGGCTTGTTCGCGTTCGTGCTGGTGATGACGGTGCGCACGGTCTCCATCGAGATGCCGTACTTGTTCAGCGCCATCGGGTTCAGCTCGACCCGCACCGCCGGCAGCGACGCACCGCCGATGGTGACTTGGCCCACGCCGTTGATTTGCGACAGCTTCTGCGCGAGGATGGTCGAGGCCGCGTCGTACAGCTCGCCGCGCGACTTGGTGTCGGACGTCAGCCCCACGATCATGATTGGCGCATCGGCCGGGTTGACCTTGCGATACGTCGGGTTGCTCGGCAGGCCGGAAGGCAGCAGGCTGCGTGAAGCATTGATGGCGGCCTGCACATCGCGCGCCGCGCCGTCGATGTCGCGCGACAGATCGAACTGCAGCGTGATCCGCGACGAACCGAGCGAGCTGGAAGACGTCATCTCGGTAATGCCCGCGATGCGGCCGAGTGAGCGTTCCAGGGGCGTCGCCACAGTGGCCGCCATGGTCTCAGGGCTGGCGCCCGGCAGCGACGCATTGACCGAGATGGTCGGAAAGTCCACCTGCGGCAGCGGCGACACCGGCAGTAAGCGGAACGCCGCGATACCGGCCAACGCCACGCCGATGGTCAGCAGTGCCGTGGCAACCGGCCGGGCGATGAAGGTGGCGGACAGATTCATCGCGGTCCGCCAGATTGGTTGGTGCCTGCGGCGCCGTGGCGTCGGGCAGCACGGCGGGCGCGCCAGTCCCGCAGGCGTTCGCCCAGGTTGTCGAAGGCCAGATAGATGACCGGCGTGGTGAACAGCGTCAGCACCTGGCTGACCAGCAGGCCGCCCACCATCGTGATCCCCAGCGGCTGGCGCAACTCGGAGCCCACGCCCGTGCCGAGCATCAGCGGCAGGGCACCCAGCAGGGCGGCCATGGTGGTCATCAGAATCGGACGGAAGCGCAGCAGACACGCCTGGTAGATGGCGTCGCGCGGGGCCATGCCCTGCTCGCGCTCGGCCTCCAGCGCGAAGTCGATCATCATGATCGCGTTCTTCTTGACGATACCGATCAGCAGGATGATCCCGATGATGGCAATGATGCCCATGTCCCTGCCCGACACCAGCAGCGACAGCAGGGCACCTACACCGGCTGACGGCAGCGTCGACAGGATCGTCACCGGGTGGATCGTGCTTTCGTACAACACGCCCAGCACGATGTACATCGTGATGACAGCCGCGAGGATCAGCCACAACTGGTTCGACAGCGACGCACGGAACGCCAGCGCGGCCCCCTGGAAGCTGGTCTGCATGCTGGCCGGCAGGCCGATCTCCTGTTCGACGGCATTGATGGTGTCGACGGCCGCACCCAGCGAGGCATGCGGGGCGAGGTTGAACGAAATGGTTGCCGCCGGGAACTGGCCCTGATGGTTCACCACCAGCGAGCCCGGTTGTTCCACCACCGTGGCAAACGCGCCCAACGGAATCTGCTGGCCGCTGTTTGACGCCACATGCAGGTCGTATAGCGATTGCGGCCCAAGCTGCATCTTCGGGTCCGTCTCGAGCACCACGCGGTATTGGTTCGATTGCGTGAAGATGGTCGAAATCAGGCGCTGGCCGTAAGCGCTGTACAGGACGCTGTCGACCGCTGCCATCGTGATGCCGTACACCGCCGCCTTGTCGCGGTCGACCTGCACGTAGGCGCGCAGGCCGTTGTCCTGCAGGTCGCTCGCCACGTCGCGCAGTTCGTTGGTCTGCTGCAGGCGTTCAACGAGTTTCGGCACCCACTTCGAGAGGTTGTTCGGGTCCGGATCTTCTACCGTGAACTGATACTGCGTGCGGCTCACGCGGTCTTCAATCGTCAGGTCTTGCACCGGCTGCATGTACAGCGAGATACCTGCCACCTTGGCCAATTCGGGCTGCAGGCGCTGAATGATCTCGGTGGCGTCGGCGTCGCGTTTATCCTTCGGCTTGAGGTTGATCAACATGCGGCCGCTGTTGAGCGTGGTGTTCACGCCATCCACGCCGATGAACGACGACAGGCTTTCGACCGCAGGGTCTTTCAGTACCACCTCGGCCAGCTTCTGTTGGCGCTCTGCCATGGCCGAGAACGAAATCGACTGAGACGCATCCGAAATGCCCTGGATCACGCCCGTGTCCTGCACCGGAAAGAACCCCTTGGGCACCACTACATACAGCAACGCCGTCAGCACCAGCGTGCCGATGGCCACCAGCAGCGTGGTCTTCTGCCGGTCGAGCACCCACTGCAGCATGCGGCCGTATCGGGCGATGACGTTGTCGAAGAACGCGCCGGCCGCGTGGTAGAAGCGGGATTGCTCGGCCTCGGGAATGTGCTTGAGCAAGCGTGCGCACATCATCGGCGTGAGCGTGAGCGACACCACGGCCGAGATCAGGATCGATACCGCCAGCGTGATGGCGAACTCGCGGAACAGCCGCCCCACCACATCGCCCATGAACAGCAGCGGAATCAGCACGGCGATCAGCGAGAACGTCAGCGAGATGATCGTGAAGCCGATCTGCTTGGAGCCCTTGAGTGCGGCCTCCATCGGTGGGTCGCCGTCTTCAATGTAGCGGGCGATGTTTTCGATCATGACGATGGCGTCGTCCACCACGAAACCCGTGGCGATGGTCAACGCCATCAGCGTGAGGTTGTTGATCGAAAAACCTGCCAGGTACATCACGCCAAACGTACCGACCAGCGACAGCGGCACCGCTACCGCCGGAATGACCGTGGCTGGCACGTTGCGCAGGAACAGGAAGATCACCATCACGACCAGCGCCACGGCCAGCATCAGCTCGAACTGCACGTCCGATACCGAGGCACGGATCGTCGTGGTGCGGTCGGTCAGCAGCGATACCTCTACGTTGCCGGGCAGCGTTTCTTTCAACTGTGGCAGTAGCGCCTTGGCACGGTTGACCACCTCGATCACGTTGGCGCCAGGCTGGCGCTGCACGTTCAGGATGATGGCGGGGGTGGTGTTGGACCACGCGGCCAGCTTGCTGTTTTCGGCGCCGTCAACGATCTGCGCCACGTCGGTCAGGCGGATGGGCGCGCCGTTCTTGTAGGCGACGATCATCTTGCCGTACTCGGCGGCCGACTTGAGCTGATCGTTGGCGTCGATAGTGGAGGCGCGCATCGGGCCGTCGAAGCTGCCCTTGGCGCCATTCACGTTGGCGGTGCCGATGGCGGTGCGGATGTCATCAATCGACAGCCCGAGCGCGGCTAGCGCCGACGTATTGGCCTGGATGCGGACGGCCGGCCGCTGCCCGCCGCTGATGCTGACCAGGCCAATGCCCGGCAACTGCGATAGCTTTTGCGCGATGCGCGTGTCGACCAGGTCTTCCAGCTTGGGCAACGGCATCGTGTTGGAGGTGATCGCCAGCGTGAGGATCGGCGCGTCGGCCGGGTTCACCTTGCTGTAGATCGGCGGCATCGGCAGATCGTTCGGCAGCAGGTTGCCGGCCGCGTTGATGGCCGCCTGTACCTCCTGCTCCGCAATGTCGAGCGAGAGGGACAGGTCAAACTGCAGCGTGATGACCGAGGCGCCGCCCGAGCTGGACGACGTCATCTGCTTCAGGCCAGGCATCTGTCCAAACTGCCGCTCCAGCGGCGCGGTGATGGACGACGTCATCACGTCGGGGCTGGCACCCGGGTACAGCGTTGTGACCTGGATGGTCGGATAGTCGACCTCGGGCAGCGCAGAGAGCGGCAGCATCCGGTACGCCACCAGGCCCGAGAGCAGGATGGCGACCATCAACAGCGTGGTCGCCACGGGCCGGAGGATGAAGATTCGGGAGGGATTCATGCCAGCTCGGAACAGAAGACTTCGTCAGGCGAGTGCACGCAATGCACGACTCACGGCTTACGGCTTGGCAGCCGGGGCACTTGCGGCGGGTGCCGAAGCGCCACCCTGGCCACGGCGATGACGCCCGCCCTGATGGGCCTGGCCGGCCGCGGGTGCGCTTGCAGCGGCGGCACCCGGCTGGATCACCTCCACCGGCGAGCCGTCGCGCAGCTTGTCTGCGCCGTCGATCACCACGTGTTCGCCGGGCTGCAGGCCTTGCGCCACCGACACGCGCTCACCTTCGGTCACGCCCAGCTTGACCACGCGCAGCGCTACCTTGTTGTCTTCGCCGACCACGTAGACGAAGGTGCCCTGCGTGCCGCGCTGGATGGCTGCGCTCGGCACGATTACCGCGTCGCGTAGCGTATCCACACGCATGCGCACGTTCACGAACTGGTTCGGGAACAGCATGGCGTTCTGGTTCGGGAACTGCGCACGCAGCTTGACCGTACCGGTGGTGTTGTCGATGGTGTTGTCCACGGTCATGAGCACGCCGCGCGCGAGCTGCGTGGTCTGGCCGCGATCCCAGGCCTCCACCGGCAGCTTGTCGCCGGACTGCAGGCGCGGCATGACCTTGGGCAGGTTGTCTTCGGGAATCGAATAGATGACGGTGATCGGGTCGATCTGCGTGATGACCACGATGCCGTTGGTGTCCGAGGCGTGCACGATGTTGCCCGGATCGACCTGGCGCAGGCCAACCCGGCCCGACACCGGCGCAGTGATGCGCGTATAGGAAAGCTGCACGCGGGCGTTGTCGACGTTGCCCTGGTCCAGCTTGACCGTGCCGTCGTACTGGCGCACCAACGCGGCTTGCGTATCCACCTGCTGCTTGGAGATCGAATCCTGCGAGAGCAGCGTCTGATAGCGCTGCAGATCGAGCTTTGCGTTTTGCAGCAGCGCCTGATCGCGTGCAAGCTGACCTTCCGCCTGGGCAAGTTGTGCCTGATAGGTGCGCGGGTCGACCTCGGCCAGCAGGTCGCCGGCCTTGACGGTCTGCCCCTCTGTAAACGCCAGCCGCACGAGCTGGCCGTCCACACGCGTCTTGACCGTCACGTTGTTGACCGGGGTGACATTGCCCAGCGCCGACAGCACCACGTTGATGTCGCCTTTGACGGCCGTGCCGACCATCACCGGCGTCGGCTTGCCGGCCATGGCTGCGCCGCGCCCACCGGGGCCACCTCGACCACCCGGGCCGCCCGCATTGCGGTACTTCGCGTGATAGACCGCATAACCGATCAGCACGAGGATAACGATCACCACCCAGATGCCCCAGCGGCGGCGCTTGCCACCCTCGCGCGGGGGCGGCAGCAGCGTCGGAGATACCTCGTTGGGCGTCTCCTTCCCGTCGTACGTGCGGCGGCCGGCGTCGTCAAACTGGCCGGGCTTCTGGTCCTTGGGATCGGACATGTTGGCGTTCCTGTTCTTAGCAATATGGGGACGAGCGCACATGATAGCTGGCGCCCGTGCCAGTCAGACCGCAGCTTAAAGGCAACGCCTTTGCGCAGAATTAGTCGCGCAGCGGGTTCTATTACGGCTAATTACAAACCCATCGCGGTGTTACCGGGCGAAACAATATGGTGAAAGTGCACGCAATTCGTGGTGGCCACAATCGCTATCATGAGCACACCTTCCTGCGCATACCAGAGACTCCACCAGACAGATGAGCGGCACCAAGATCCTGGTCGTCGATGACGACGTCGAACTGCGCGACCTTCTGCGCGAATACCTGACCCAGCAGGGCTTTGCCGTTTCCGTGCTGCACGACGGTGATGGACTCGGCGCCCGGCTCGAACGCGAGCGTCCGGCACTCGTCGTGCTCGACCTGATGATGCCCAAGGTGGATGGCCTGTCTGCCCTGCGTGATCTGCGCGCCCGCAACGACGACGTGCCCGTCATCCTGCTCACGGCCCGCAGCGACGAGATCGACCGAATTATCGGCCTGGAAATCGGTGCCGACGACTATCTCGGCAAGCCGTTCTCGCCGCGCGAACTGCTCGCCCGTATCAACGCGGTGCTGCGCCGGCGCCTCGCCGTGCCGGCATCGGCTCCGGAAGACCGCGACAGCTTCAGTTTCGGCCCGTTCAAGCTCAACTTTCGCATGCGCACGCTGTTTCGCGGCGATACCGCGCTCTCCATCAGCGATACCGAATTCGCGCTGCTCAAGCTGCTGATCGGGCATGCGATGCAGGTGCTCACGCGCGAGCACATCGTTGAGCTGATGTACGGGCCGGGCAGCGGTGTGTCCGACCGGGGCATCGACGTGCAGATCTGGCGCCTGCGCCGCGTGCTGGAAGAAGACGCGCAGCGCCCGCGGTATATCCAGACCGTGCGTGGCCGCGGCTACACCTTCGTGCCGGATGAGCGGGAAGAGGTCAATGAAGTTCAAGGCTAGATTCGACACGCTGTTCGGCCGGCTGGCGGTGCTGATCGTGGTGGTGCTCGTGCTGAGCCACTTCTCATGGCTGGGCGTGCTGCGCGCGGAGCGGCGCGAGCGGCAATTCCAGGCTTCGGTCGATCAGATGGCATTCCAATTGCAAGCCTTCCAGGCAGCGATGGACGGTCATCTGAAGGTCAAACTGCCTGACCTAGTGACCGAAACCGCTGAGCCGCCCGCGGGGGACCCGTCATCCGCATCGGACAAGTCCGCCGAACTGGTGCGACAGCTCGCGCGTCGTTTGCCATCCGATACGCAATTGCGGCTGGAACCCGGCCCCACGCCGCGCGTGTTCGTGCGCTTTCCGCAGCGCAACAAGTGGATCGCCATGCCGCTGGTGTGGGTGCATGCGCCGCCCACCATCTCGGCAGTGGTACCGGGCGTGATGGTGGTGCTGGCGATTGCTATTGCGTTCTCGTTGTTTGCGGCGTGGCAGATTCAACGCCCCGTGCGCGAGCTGGCCGATGCGGCCGGGGCGTTGGCCCGGCGCCGCTACGTGGCCCCGCTCAAGGAGCGTGGCCCGTACGAACTCCGCCAGTTGACCGACCAGTTCAACCATATGGCTGCTGACCTGTCGGCCGCCGACGAAGAGCGCAACACCATGCTGGCCGGCATTGCGCACGATCTGAAGACGCCGCTGTCACGCCTGCGCCTGCGTGCCGAAATGCTGGCTGACCAGAAAGCAGGCGCCGGTATCGAACGCGATGTCGAGTCCATGTCGGCCATCGTCGAGCAGTTTCTCGCCTATGCGCAAAGCGGCGACAGCGAGGCGCGCGAGGTGTCGGTCGACCGCCATCTGCGCAGCCTGGTGCAGCCGTTTGCCGAGCAGGGTAAGCATGTCGCGCTCGATCTGCATGCGGGAGACCGCTTTCGCCTCAAGCCGACGCATCTCGAGCGCATCGTCGTCAACCTGCTCGACAACGCATTCGCGTATGGCGCCGAGCCTGTCAACGTGCGCACCGCAGTGGACGAAACCGGCTATACGCTGACGGTGGAAGACCACGGCGCGGGTATCCCCGTGGCTGACTTTGACCGCGTCATGCGGCCCTTTGTGCGCCTGGACCCGGCTCGCGGCGGCAATGCGCACTGCGGGCTCGGCCTGGCGATCGTCGATCGGCTGGTGCGCCACCTGGGCGGCGATCTCGCAGTCGGACCGGCGGCTGCGGACGCGCCATCGCCGGGTTTTCGCGTCACGATGCGATTTCCAGTCTCAACTGCGGTGGCTTGATCGCCGGAACGCTCGACTGTTCGCCTGACTGACATATGAGCAAGCGATTGCGTAAGCTATCCTAGGCGGCGCAAGCACGCTTGTTGCGTGCGCTCACCAGAACTCCGGGAGGAAAACGCATGGATCGCGCTGTCTGTCTCGTCAAGGATGCTGGCCAGGCCCGCATGGCCGCCACCGTTGCCGCTTGTGTGCTGGCGATGGGCTTGGCAGCCTGCTCGTCGCCGATGCCTCCGTGGCAGCCGCCGCGCATGACCATCGAGCCCGCACCTCCGCCGCCGCCCGCACCGGCACCTGCGCCGGCGACCACGCTGCCGCCGTCACCGGCCATGCAGTCGGTGCCGTCCCAGCCGCCGGCTTACGCGCCGCCGCCTGCCGCAGATGCGGAACCCCCGCGCGCAACGCCGGGCATGGCGAATCCGGCATCCACGTATTGCCTGCAGCGCGGCGGTCAACTTGAGTTTTCCACGCGTGCCAACGGCGCTGACGTAGGAACGTGCGTCAGTCCCGGCGGCGATGAGTGCGAGGAATGGGCGTTCCTGCGCGGCAGTTGTACGTGGTAACCGCAGGCAATGAAAAAGGGCCGCAGATGTTGCGGCCCTTTTTGTTTGGAGGAGGCGAATGGTTTGGAGGTGCGCTTACCGCCGCGCCACCACCACCTTGTCGGCAGATTCGGCCACCAGGCGCATCGGCACACCGGCGTCTTGGAGTTTCTGCCACGTGGTGCGGCGCATGAATGCGTAAGCGGGTGGCCCGTCGGTCCAGCGCTTGATCCATTCGTCAGTGGTGGCAACGACCTTGCTCGGTTCCAGGCCGGCGCCCATTTCCAGTTCGTCAAAGCCCGAGACCAGCGTCATTGGGCGACCGAGGTAGTAGATGGCGGTCTGATCTAGCCACTCGACCGAGTAGAACGGCGTCTCGGCCGGAATCGGGCCCGTCGCGCTCAGCGTCTTTTCGATGACGTCGCGGGCAGACAGCGCGTCGCGGAAGATCTCGCTGGCGTTGAGCACGCGATCCCAGCAGAACAGGGCAGAGATCGACAGCACGATTACGGCCACGGTGCGCTTCTGCCAGCGCAGCGCCACGAGTGCAGCCAGCGTGCCGACGGCCAGCATGGCCATGACCTCACGCAACGCAGGCATGGCCACCGCAACCTGTTCAACCGGCATCTTCGCGCCGGCCTTGGCGCCGATCATCGGCACCGCAAACCACAGGCCGATGGCGATCACAAGATTGACGCCCAGCGACCACGCGACGGTGCGCGTGGGCATCTTCTCCAGCGCCAAAGCCAGCACAATCGCCAGCGCAGGGAAGGCCGGCACGATATAGCCCGGCAGCTTCGAGCTGGACGCCGAGAAGAACAGGAAAATCATCCCCGCCCACGCAATCGACCAGCGCATCAAATCAAACTGTCGCGTGCCAACGAAGAGATCGGCCACGCGCCCCATGCGCCGGCCGATGGCCGCAAACAGCAGCGGCGTCCACGGCAGCAGCCCCGCCGCGCCCACCGCGATGAAGTACCACCACTTGCCGCTGCGATGGTGCTCATTGGTCAGGAAGCGCTGGAAATGCTCGTGGATAAAGAAAAAGTTGAAGAACTCCGGGTTGCGCTGCTGCACGATCACGAACCATGGCACCGTGGCGATCAGGTACAGCGCAAGGCCCGGTAGCCAGTGCATGCGGCGGATCAGTGCCCAGTCGCGCGTCATCAGCAGATAGGCCACGCCGATCAAGCCCGGGACGACCAGCCCGATCAACCCCTTGGTGAGCGTCGCACCTGCCAGCGCCAGCCAGACCACCAGCATCCATGCGAGCCGCCCGCCACGCGATGCACTCGGCCGCTGCGCCAGCGCAAAGCCGCACGCTCCGACGGTCAGGAAGAAGCCCACGCCCATGTCGAGCGTGATGACCTGCCCGAACAGCAGATACAGCAGCGACGAGGCGAGAATTGCCGCGCCGGTTGCCGCGGCCCGCCCGCCGCGATAGACCGCCAGCGTCCAGGCCGTCATCAGGATGCCGCCCAGACCGAACAGCACTGGCCACAGGCGCGCCCCCCAGGCATTGACGCCGAACGCCTGGAACGTGGCCGCCGTCGTCCAGTACTGCAGAGGCGGCTTCTCGAAATATTTGAGGTCGTTCAGGCGCGGCGTTACCCAGTCGCCCGAGACCACCATCTCGCGCGGGATCTCCGCATAGCGGCCTTCATCTGGCCGGAACAGGGTAGAGCGCTGGAACAGGTCATCCGTCCACAGCGCGAGGAACACAGCGACGAGCGCGATGACAAGCAACGCCATCCATGGCGAGCGGCGGGAGGAAACAAGGCGGGATTCCATGCAGGGGTGAACTTCGCGGGCACGGTCGGAAAGGGTGGATTCTAGTCGATGCCGGATCAGCGTTGATCTTCATGCCGTGTATTAGCGACCGCAGCCATCACGAAGCCTAGATAGCGCTTTGCCCGACCCGTCAGTAGGGTCGAATCGTTGCAACTTGTTGCGGTAGCATGGCGCTTGCCGGCAATCCTGCCGGTTCAGTACGTCTTCAGGGCGGGGTGGAATTCCCCACCGGCGGTATGCGGACCTTGCGTCCGTGAGCCCGCGAGCGCCTTGCATGCGCCTGCATGCAAGGGTCAGCAGATCCGGTGAGATGCCGGGGCCGACGGTCAGAGTCCGGATGGAAGAAGATGTGCGGAACAACACGCCCCCGCTACAGGGGCGCGCTTGGCTTTGTGCCTGGCTGCGCCGCTGCATGGCTCGCGCGTGTTTGTCTGCTTGCCCTGGAACGTCTTGTCGCCAATCTTGCGAGGAGCGTTTCCATGTTGTCCACTCAGCAATCCCCTGTAGTTCGCCCGCCCGCGTTGCCTGCCAGCAATGTGATGCTTGAGGCCATCGATGCCCGCTTTGATCCGGCCGACATGCCCGCGCGCATGGCCGCCGCGCTCGATGCGGTGCGGCTGGGCGTGCCCGTTGTCGTGCTCGACGATGCCGACCGCGAGAACGAGGCCGACCTCATCGTCGCCGCCGACAAGCTCACCCAGGCCAGCATGGCGATGCTCATTCGCGAGTGCAGCGGCATCGTCTGCCTGTGCCTGACGGCGGAGAAGAGCGCATCGCTCGGCTTGCGCCCGATGGTGGAAGACAACCGCAGCCAGTACGGCACGGCGTTCACGGTGTCGATCGAGGCACGCACGGGCGTGAGCACCGGCGTATCTGCAGCGGACCGCATCACGACCATCCGCGCAGCCATCGCGGCAGATGCCGATACGCAATCGGTCGTCAGCCCCGGGCATGTGTTTCCGCTGGTGGCAAAGGAGGGCGGGGTATTGGCGCGGCGCGGTCATACCGAGGGCTCGGTCGACCTGGCACGTCTGGCGGGCTTGCCGCCGGCTGCCGTGCTATGCGAACTGATGCTGCCCGACGGCACCATGGCGCGCCGGGACGACGCGGTGCGCTTCGCTGATCAGCACAACCTGCCGGTGCTGACCATTGAAGACATCGTTCAATATCGGGAGCAGATGGAGCGCGCGGTCAGCTTCGTCTAATGCCAAAGCCGGCCGCGCGAAAAAGGTAACGCTGATTTACCGCTTGAGCGCGGCCGCTTCCTTGGCGAGCGCCGTAATGCCTGCCCAGTCACCGGCAGCGACCTTGTCCTTGGGCACCATCCACGAGCCGCCTACGCACACCACGTTGGGCAGCGCGAGGTAGTCGGGCGCGCTTTGCGGTGTGATGCCGCCGGTCGGGCAGAAACGCACATCGCCGAAGGGGCCATAGATCGACTTGAGCATCGGGATGCCGCCAGCCGCTTCTGCCGGGAAGAACTTGAGCGTGTTCAGGCCGAACTCCAGCGCCAGGATCAGCTCGGACGGCGTGGCTATGCCCGGCAGCCAATCGAGTTCTGTCTTGGCCTGCGCCACGGCCAACATGGGCGTAATGCCCGGCGACACCGCGAACACCGCACCGGCATCCTTCGCCTGCTGGAAATGCTCCGGCCGCGTGAGCGTGCCGGCGCCGACGATGGCATCTCCGCCCAGGTCATTCACCACCGCACGGATCACATCCAGCGCCACCGGCGTGCGCATCGTGATCTCGAACGTGCGGATACCGCCCTCGTATAGCGCGCGGCACACCTTGACGCCTTCATCGACAGATTGGAACTGCAGCACCGGGATGACCGGGCCGGCCTTGACGACGGAATCGATACCCACAACGTTCTCCTAGATCAACTTCAACAGAACAAGCTTAAACGACGGTCGCCAGCGCAAGCGTGAGCAGCAGCGCGACGATCGAGATGATGGTTTCCAGCACCGTCCACGTCTTGAAGGTCTGCGGCACGGTCAGGTTGAAATACTCCTTCACCAGCCAGAAGCCGCCGTCATTCACATGTGACAGGATCAGCGAGCCGGCGCCCGTGGCTAGCACCATCAGCTCCGGCTTGACGGCGGCGCCCGAAGCTGCAGCGATCGGGGCGACGATGCCGCAGGCGGTCGTCATGGCCACCGTGGCCGAACCCGTGGCGATACGGATCAGCACGGCCACCACCCAGCCCAACAGCAGCGGCGACAGATGTGCGTCGGTGGCGACAGCCACGATGGCCTTCGACACGCCCGAATCACGCAGGATCTGGCCGAAGCCGCCGCCTGCACCCACCACCAGCGTGATCGTGGCGATCGGTGCCAGACACTCGTTGGTGAACTTGAGGATGGTGTCTCGATTGAAGCCGCGTGCCTTGCCGAACGTGTAGAAGCTCACGATGGCGGCAATCAGCAGGGCCATCACCGAGTTGCCGGCCAGCTTGAGGATGTCGTTTGCCAGCGTCTTGGGCGCGGCGATCAGGTCGGCCCAGCTGCCAATCAGCATCAGCACCACCGGCAGCAGGATCGTGAACAGCGTCACGCCAAAGCCCGGCAGTTCGCGCTTCTGGTCGGCCTCAACAAACTGCGCGGCCAGCGGGTTGTTCTCGTCCGGCTTGACGTAGCGCGAGATCAGCATCGCCCACAGCGGACCGGCCAGGATGGCCGTCGGCAGGCCAACGATCAGCGCATACATGATGGTCTTGCCGATGTCTGCCTGGTAAGCCGTCACGGCCAGCAGCGCGGCCGGGTGCGGAGGAATCAGGCCGTGCACCACCGACAGGCCGGCCACCATCGGCAGGCCGACCATCAGGATCGGCGTGCCCGTGCGCTTGGCCACGTTAAAGGCAATCGGGATCAGCAGCACGAAACCGACTTCAAAGAACACCGGCAAACCGATGATGAACGCCACGACCATCATGGCCCAGTGCGCGTTCTTCTCGCCAAAGGCACTGATGAGCGTTTTGGCGATGCGCTCGGCCCCCCCGGATTCCGCCATCATCTTGCCGAGCATCGTCCCGAGGCCCACCACCAGCGCAATGTGGCCGAGCGTGCCGCCCACACCGGTTTCGAACGCCTTGACGATATTGCCCATCGGCATACCGACCACCACGCCCAGCGCGAGCGAGACGACGATCAGCGTGACGAACGGGTTCAGCTTCTGGACTGCAATCAGGTAGATCAGCGCGACCACCGCCAGCGCGGCGGTCAGCAATAGCGAGTTGCCTTGCATCGGGACCATCGGGTTTCCTCCTCAGGGATATTCACGGCTCTTGTTGTCGTGGGCGCGCCGTTGTGCGGGCGCCCGTTTTGAACTGCGCTTGTATTGCGCGTTACGGCTTCTTGTACGCCACGCAATCGACTTCAACCTTGCAGTCGATCACCATGCTCGACACCACGCAGGCGCGCGCGGGCGGGTTGGCGCCGAAGTACTCCTTGAACACCTTGTTGAACGACTGGAAGTCGCGCGGGTCATCCAGCCACACGCCGCAGCGCACGACGTGTTCGGGGCCGTAGCCCGCTTCGGCCAGGATGGCGAGCACGTTCTTGATGGTCTGGTGGGATTGCTCGACGATGCCGTTGCCGACCACCTCGCCGTTCACCATGGGCGTCTGGCCCGAGACGAACAGCCAGCCGTCTGCGCCGGCCGCGCGGGCAAAGGGGAGGTGCTGGCCACCGGTACCGGTGCCGCCTTCAACGCCAATTCGGGTAATCGTCATCGCTACGTTCCTTCTTTCAAAACTCTCAAACAAACTCGGATTTCAGTGGACTTCGGTGGCCGCAACTGCCTGCGCACGCGGCCCGCGCTTGAGAAAGCGCCCCGCGCCGGGTGTCTGTACCGCGGGCTGCACGGCACCACCCTGATATGACAGATGGCCGTTGACCCACACCGCCGCAATGCCCGCGGCCGGTTGCTGCGGGTCGGTAAAGGTGGCGACATCGCGAACCGTTTCGGGATCGAACAAAACGAGATCCGCCCAATAGCCCTCGCGCACCAGGCCGCGTTCAGTCAGGCCGAAGCGCTCGGCGGACTGGCCTGTCATCTTGCGGATGGCGGCCGACAGCGAGAGCAGCTTGCGCTCGCGGCTGTAGTACCCCAGCACGCGCGGAAAGGCGCCCCATAGGCGCGGATGCGGTTTCGGATCGTTCGGCAGGCCGTCGGAGCCGATCACCGTCGCAGGGTGGGTGATGATGCGGTCCAGATCCTGCGCGGACATGTTGTGGTACACGGCGCCTGCCGGCTGCAGGCGGCGCGCGGCGTCCATCAGGTCGGTGCCCCACGCGGCGGCGATCTCCTTGAGCGTCTGTCCGGCCATGCCCGGCTCCGGCTCAGACCACGTGATGAAGATGTCGAATTCGTCCGTCACCTGCTTCAAGTCCAGCGTGGACGAGCTTGCGGTGTACGGATAGCAGTCGCAGCCCACGGGCTGATAGCGCTGGGCACCTTCGATGGATTCCAGCACTTCGCCCGCGCGGCCCCAGTTGGCCGCACCCGCGCATTTCAGGTGCGAGATCACGATGGGCACGCGTGCATGCTTGCCGATGCGATACGCCTCGTCCATCGCATCGAGAATCGCGGCAAATTCGGTACGCAAATGCGTCGTATAGATGGCGCCGGCTTCGGCCAGCGGTTCGGCCAGGCCCATCACTTCCTCGGTGGTCGAAGCGAAGGCGTTGGCATAGGCGAGGCCTGTCGACAGGCCCAGCGCGCCGTTGTCGAGCGCCTCGCGCAGTTGTGTGCGCATGCCTTCGACTTCATCGGCGGTGGCGGGGCGATCGAGGCGGTCCAGGTGGTTGTTGCGCAGTGCCGTGTGGCCGACCAGCGCCGCCACATTGACCGTCGGCTTGGCGCGCTCCACCGCGTCGACATAGGCGGCGAAGGTCGGGTACGCAAACGCGCTGGCTGGCCCGAGCAGGTTCATCGGGTCGGGCGGTTCACCCTTGAGCGTGGCGGGCGACGCGCTGATGCCGCAGTTCCCGACGATCACCGTCGTAATGCCCTGAGACACCTTGCACAGCATGTCGGGCGTGCGGATCACGTTGGTATCGTCGTGCGTGTGCACGTCGATGAAGCCGGGGGCGAGGACGCGGCCCTCGCCGGCAATTTCTTCATCCCCCAGCCAGGCGGTGGAGTCGGATGTGGCGATGGCGGCGATGCGGCCATCGGTGATGGCCACGTCGAACAGCGTGGCCTCGGGTTCGTGGCCGCTGCCGTCCACAATGCGGACCTGACGGATGACGGTGTCGTACTGCTGCATGTGCTGCTCCTGCTCAATCCCCGAGCGGCTGGCGATTGCCGCCGCCGCGATGCGCATCGAGCACGTACTTGATGCGCCGTAAGAGCTCCTTGCTGCGATCGGCCTGCTGCAGTGCGACCTCGGTGGCCAGCAGGTCAATCATCATCATCATGGCGTAGCGCGATGACGACGGCTTGAAGATGAAATCGGTTTCCATGGCCTGGATCGGCAGCAAGACATCGGCCAGCGCAGCCAGCGGTGAGCCGATGGCCGTGATGGCGACGATCTTCGCGCCGTACTCGCGCGCGATTGTCACGCTGTCGATCACCTCGGGCACGTGGCCAGTCACGGAAAACACGACCACCACATCGTCCGGGCTGAGCGTGGCCGCAACCATCCGCTGCAGCATCGAATCATGATAGGTGGTGACCGGCCGTCCTAGGCGCGCAAGGCGGTAGCGCATTTCGTCGGCCATGGTGGTCGAGCCGCCGCCCATGCCGAACACGGCAATCATGCGCGCCGCCACCAGGGCGAGTGCCGCAGTGCGGAACGCCTCGGGCTGCACCAGCGCGCGATTGGCCTCCAGCACATTGCTGATGTCGGCCAGGATGCCGTCCGCGCTTGAAGGTGGGCGGTCCGCGCCGCCATCCAGAAAGCGCTGGCCGACTGCGGCTGCCTGCGCTAGCTTGAGCTTGAGTTCTCGCACGTCGCGACAACCCATCGCTTTGGCAAAGCGGGTGACGCTGGCCTCACTCACGCCAGCGCGTTCGGCCAGCGTCTGGATGCTGCCGGCGGCGGCTTCGGCAATGTCGCTCAAGACCGTCTGCGCGACCTTCTGCTCGGCGGGACGCAGTTCAGCGGCACGCTGGGAGAGTCGGGTCACGATGTCCATCGGTTCACGCATCGGGTCGGGCTTAGGGTCTCGCATTCTGGCCCCCGGTAGTGGTCCGGATAGCGGCTTTGAGAGTGCTTTGGTACTTTGTAACAGGCTGGCCCGGAGAATAGTTTCGCCGCTATCATTGTGTCAACCCGATGTTTACCCCCAAAGGAACACGAGCCGAATCCCATGAGTGATACAAAGTACCAAGGAGACGCCAACGCCGTCGTCAACCCGCTCGACAAGGGCTTGGGTGCGTTGGAAACCGCATGCGCGCCGGAGCAGATTGCTGCGCAGCGCTGGAATGTTTTGAACGAAGACCTGAACCTGCCCGCGGCGGTGCTCTCGCAATCGCGCGTGGAGCACAACCTCGCCTGGATGCAGCGCTTCGTGAGCGAATACGGCGCCAAGCTCGCACCGCATGGCAAGACGACGATGGCGCCTCGCCTGTTCCAACGTCAGCTGGCCGGCGGTGCATGGGGCATCACGCTGGCTACGGCGCACCAGACGCGCGTTGCCTATGCCCACGGCGTGCGTCGCGTCCTGATGGCCAATCAGCTGGTCGGTAAGCGCAACATGGCGATCCTCGCCGAGTTGCTGGCCGATCCGACGTTTGAGTTCTTCTGCTTGGTGGATGCGGCGGATCAGGTCGATCAGCTTGCCGCATTTTTCGGCAAGGCGGGGCGCCCGATCCAGGTGCTGATCGAACTGGGCGTGCAAGGCGGCCGCACCGGCGTGCGCGACGACGCGCAACTGCAATCGGTGCTCGATGCGCTCACGCGTGCCGATGGCGCCGTCAAGCTCGCAGGCGTTGAAGTCTATGAGGGCGTGATCAAGGAAGAGGCGGATATCCGCGCCTTCCTGCAGCGCGCCGTGAAGGTGACGGAGGATCTGGCGAAGGCGGGTCGCCTGCAACGCACGCCGGCTGTGCTGACCGGCGCCGGGTCGGCTTGGTACGACGTCGTGGCCGAAGAATTCGCCAAGGCCAGTATCGGCCAGCCGCTGGATGTGGTGCTGCGCCCGGGCTGCTATCTGACGCACGATGTGGGCATCTACCGCGCGGCGCAAGCCCGTATCGACGCCAACAACCCGATCGCGCACAAGATGCGTTCGAGCCTGCTGCCGGCGCTCCAGCTTTGGGCCTATGTGCAATCGGTGCCTGAGGCTGAGCGCGCCATCATCGCAATGGGCAAGCGTGACGCCGCATTCGACGCCGGTCTGCCGCTGCCGGTGCTGCATTTCCGCCCGGGTGACAAGATGCCGTCAGCCACGCCGGCGCACTGGGAAGTCACCGGCATGATGGATCAGCATGCCTACCTGAAGATCGCCCAAGGCGACGACATCAAGGTCGGCGACATGATCGCCTTCGATATCTCGCACCCGTGCCTGACGTTCGACAAGTGGCGCCAGATTTCGGTGGTTGACGATGCGTACAACGTGGTCGACGTTGTGCAGACCTACTTCTGAGCGAGAGCGCCCATGGCAGACATCCTCGCCTACGGCGAAGCGCTGATCGAGTTCAACCAGGCGGATCCCGGCAGCACGTCGTGGAATTTCGGCTTCGGCGGCGATACGTCGAACTTCTGCATTGCCGCGGCACGGCAGGGCGCACGCACGGGCTACATCAGCGCGGTGGGCGCCGACCGCTTCGGCCAGGCGCTGCGCGCGCTGTGGCAGGACGAAGGTGTCGACCACACCTACGTGCACACCGATACGCAGGCGCCCACGGGCCTGTACTTCGTGTCGCACGATGCACGTGGCCACCACTTCGACTACCTGCGCGCGGGCTCGGCAGCCAGCCGCTTCCAGACGGCGCAACTGCCATTGCAGGCGATTTCGTCTGCCAAGGCCTTTCACCTGTCGGGCATCAGCCTCGCCATCAGCGATACGGCCTGCGACGCGGGTCTGGCGGCGATGGCGCATGCGCGGGCGTCGGGTGTGCTGGTGTCGTTCGACACCAACCTGCGCCTGCGCCTGTGGCCGCTGGCGCGCGCCCGCGCCGTGATGCAGGAAGCGATGCGGACGTGCGATCTCTGCCTGCCGAGTTGGGATGACGTGACCGTGCTGCTCGACTGCCATGACCGCGATGGCATTGTCGATACGCTGCTCGGCTGGGGCGTGAAGCTGGTGGCGCTCAAGATGGGCGCGGAAGGCTGTTACGTGGCCACGCCCGAGTCGCGCACGCTGGTGCCGCGTCATACGGTCAATGCGATTGATGCGACCGGTGCGGGCGATTGTTTTGGCGGGTCGTTTGTGGCGCGGATTGTGGCCGGGGATTCGCCGGTAGAGGCGGCGCGGTATGCGAATGTGGCGGCGGCGATTTCGACGACGGGCTATAGCGCTGTGGCGCCGATTCCGCGGGCGGAGGTGGTGCGGGCGGTGTTGGCGTCCACGCAGACTGCCTGAAAGGATGTTGTTGGTGCGCTGGTGTTTCATCCCCTGCCGGGGCTGACTCACTTTCTTTGTCTTGCCAAAGAAAGTAAGCAAAGAAAGGCGCGCCCGAGATGGCGACTTCCCCTTGGATTTGTGTCACGGGGAGGGGAAGGAGCCAAACTCGCTGCGCTCAAACAGGGCTCCTTCCTTTTTCCTCCCCGCGACAAAAATCCAAGGCGCCATCTAGGGCAAGGTACGGCCAAACCGTCGTGTGCCTGTGTTGGTGCCCAGCTGTGTTCTTGTTGGGTAAAGGAAAACGCCACCGCATTGTTTGCGGTGGCGTTTTCTTTTTGCTCATCGTGTGCTTACTTCCCAGGCACCAGATGCACGCGCGACTCGGTTGCCGCTTCCACCGCCTTGCGCGAATACAGCAGGGGGAAGTATTCGCCCTTGAGCCACAGCGGTGCCAGGTCCCGGTAGTGTGGGCTGTCGGGGTCACCGGACTGGCCGGGGAGGTTGACGGCGCGCGAGTTGTCCCAGTTGCCGACGTCCACCACCGTGCGGAACGACGGGCCGTTCGTCTGCAGGAAATCGCTCGCGCGATACGTCGATTGGTTGGGCGTGTAGGGGCTGCCGCCTTCAGGCGTGGGGCCGACGTTGAGCTTGGCGCGCGTGGCTTCGTCGACGATGGCGGCGAACGGATGGGCGTTGAGGTTGTGGTGCAGTTGGCCCCAGTTCCACGCTTGCGGGTTCGGGCCCTGGCGTTTGACCATATCGCTCCACGCATTCTTCAGGCTGTCGAGCAGCACGGCATCACGTTTGGTGGCGGCTTGTTGCGGGTCTTCGCCAAACTTGTGTTCGCTGCCTTGCGGGTGTTCCAGCGTGTCGAGCATGACGTCGGTGTCGGGCGCGGCCATTGCTTCGGCGCTGGCCTTGGAAAGCACGGCGTTCTTGAATGCGCGGCTCAGGTGGTGCGTGAACCAGACCTCATGCAGCGCGGCTTGCGGAGAATCCGCCAGCATGGTCGCGTTCCAGCCCTTGAACAGGTTGAGCGCGGCTTGCGTGTCGGCGTCGTTGGACGACAGAGGCGCCAGCAGGGCCATCAGCCTGCGCGCCGGGATCGAGACCATGTCGTTCTGCAGGCGCATCGAATCTTCGATCGACACCTTGTCGAGT
The DNA here is from genome assembly GCF_047325135.1 of Ralstonia sp. Ralssp110. Classification (NCBI taxonomy): domain Bacteria; kingdom Pseudomonadati; phylum Pseudomonadota; class Betaproteobacteria; order Burkholderiales; family Burkholderiaceae; genus Ralstonia; species Ralstonia sp. Ralssp110. The sequence continues at coordinate 138,601 of NZ_CP168609.1, forward strand.
CTGGCCAGCACTTCGTCAATGCGTGCGTGGCGCGAGCCGTTGGTCCACTCGAAGCCGAGCTTTCGCTCGCGGTACGGGTAGTCCGGTGGCAGGTTCATCTCGTTGGACGAGGTGAAGTAGCCTGACTTGGGGTTGTAGGTGCTGGGCAGTTGATCGCCGCGCCAGAATCCGGCCCATTCGTAGCGGCCGTCACCGGGCACCGGCAGCAGGCCGTCCCAGTTCGGGCGGATCGGGGCGAGGCCGCCCGGAACCCAGCCGATGTTGCCTTTTGTGTCCGCATAGACCTGGTTTTCAGTGGGGGCGCCCCAGTTCATCATCGACTGCTTGAACTGCGCGAAAGTGCGTGCGCGCATGTAGCCGACCGAGCCGAAATACGGCGACATGCCCGGCGACAGCCACGCGGAGCGCACGGCATACGCCCGGTGCTTCTCGGCATCGATGTAGATGACGGGGCCGTGGCGCGTGAAGGTCAGGTCGACGGGGCGGGACTCACCGCCGCGCACCTTCACGGCTTCGTGCAGCACGGTGAAGGGCTCCCAGCCGCCGTTGTAGCGGTATTCGCTATTGTTGGCCGGGTTCAGTTCGTAGACGTAGAGGTCTTCCTGATCAATGTTGAAGATGGTCAGGCCGAACGCGACGTGCCCGTTATGCCCGATCGACACGGCCGGCAGCGATGGCTCTCCGGCGCCGATGATGTCGAGCGTAGGTGTGCTGACGTGGGCGATGTAGCGCAGGCTCGGTGCCGAATACGCGCGGTGCGGGTCGTTGGCCATCACGGCGCGGCCGGTGGTGGATTTGCCCGGCGCGATCACCCAGTTGTTGCTGCCCTCCATCGTCTCTTCGAGGTTGGCGGCGGCGGCCACGCGCGTGTTGTCGATATCCACGCCCTTGAGCGCTTCTGGCGTGAGCTTCACGCCCTGCGTGGCCAACGTGAAGACCTTCAGCAGATCCTTCGGCAGGCACGGGTCCAGGCCTTCGGGCAACTGGGTTTGCCAGGCGGGTTGCAGGCCGAAGCGGACGGTGTCGTCAGCAAGGTTGGCTTTGCAGGCCACGTTGGCGCGTGCGACTTCCGATTGCAGATTGCGCGTCAGCCCGTGGCTGCGGATGCGCACCACGTCTTCCGGCGCCCAGTGCGCGGGCGTGTAGTGGAGCTTGCGGAACTCGAACGGCATCTGCTCCGGATGCTTGATCAGCCAGTCGACATACGCGTTGATGCCGGCGACGAAGCGCGTGGCAATGCGCTGCGCATCGGGGCTGTAATGATTCCATTCGACTTGCATGTCACCGCGATAGAGGAACAGCCGCGTCGCGTGATCCTGTTCGACATAGGCGGCCCCGAACACCTCCGAAAGCTGTCCCAGGCCGCGGCGGCGCCACAGATCGATCTGGAACAGGCGGTCCCGCGCCGCGTTGAAGCCTTGCGCGAAGAAGCCGTCGTCTTCGCTCTTGGCGTAAATGTGTGGCACGCCCCAGCGGTCGATCAGGATGTCGGCGGGTTTTGACAGGCCGGGTACGGCGATGGTCTGAGTGGCCGCCTTGGGCGCGTCTTTGGCAGCGGCCTGCGCAGAAATGCCAAGCGCAACGGCAGACAACAGCACGGGAAGCGAACGGATAAGCATGGCGATGCAGTCTCCTCTCTGAGCCCGGAATGCCAGCGCAGCCCAGATGGGCAGGGAGGATTCAGGCGTTCTTATGGATACGGCAGACAACCGCGAGCGCGGCTGATTGGGAAGGGCAAGCTGGCCGATCGAGTGAGCCGGTGCTGGCAACTGCTAGGGGAGAGATGCCCACCGATCGGCACAGACTGACGAGTATGCGGACCTCTCGCCACCTGCGCCAATGACTTTTGTTCGGTCAACCATTCCGTCAAGGCATGGTTGCCGATGTGTCACACCAGCGTCTCAGGCCCGGTCTTGCGATGCACATTTGCGGCCAGCACGTGGCCCAGCTCGCCCGGGAAGATCGGCTTCGTGATGACGGATTGGTAACCGGCTTCCTTCGCTGCCTTCAGGCGGATCGGGTCGGCGAAAGCCGTCACGGCGATGGCGGGCAGGTCGGTCAAACCGCGTTCGCGCACGGCTCGCACGAGCTGCATGCCGTCCATGCCCGGCATGGCAAGGTCGCTGACCAGCGCATCGAACGGGTAGGCGTTGGCGACTGCATGTTCCAGCGCCTCGAGCGCGGCGGCTCCGCCGGATACAGTGACAACCTCGGCGCCGTAGCGCTCCAGCATCAGGGCGATCACGCCGAGCGATTCGGGGTTGTCATCCACCGCCAGCACGCGGATGCCGTCCAGCGTCGGCATGCCTGTCCCTGCGACCAGCCCCGGCGCGCGGTTGGCCTGTTCGCCCGGTTGCGCTGCATGCAGCGGTAGCGACACGGCCATGGTGGTGCCACGGTCCGCACCGCTGCTGGCGGCGGTGATGCGGCCGTGATGCAGCTCGACAAGCTGCTTGGCAATCGCCAGCCCCAGGCCGAGCCCGCCGTGGCGGCGTGTGCTGGACAGATCGGCCTGCTGGAAGCGGTCAAAAATATGCGGCAGGAAGGCCGGCTCGATGCCGATGCCGGTGTCGCGCACGGTGGCGACCACGCCTTCGGGCGACGGGTGCACCGAGAGCCGGATGTGCCCACCCTCAGGCGTGAACTTGACGGCGTTGGCCAGCAGGTTCCAGAACACCTGCTTCAGGCGCCCGGCATCGCCTTGCAGCATCGGCACGGGCAGGAATTCGGTATCGATGGTGATGTTCTTCTGGCGCGCCATGGGCTCGATGGTCTCGCGCGCGCGTTCCAGCACATCGGCCAGGTCCACGGGGCCGATCTCCAGCGGGACCTTGCCCGAGAGGATGGCCGACATGTCGAGCAGATCATCGATCAGGTGGACTTGCGTGCGGGCGCTGCGCTCGATGGCTTCAATGCCGCGCTTGAACATCGCTTCATCGTAGGCGCGCATGTTCAGCAGTTGCGCCCAGCCCAGCACCGCATTGAGCGGTGTGCGTAGCTCGTGGCTGACGGTCGCCAGGAAATCGTCCTTCAGGCGGCTGGCGCGCTCGGCTTCTTCGCGGGCGCGGGATTCGGCTTCGAGCAACTGCGTGCGGCGGGCCTCGGCCTGGCGGCGCTCGCTGATGTCGATCACGGCGTTGGTCAGACCGATGATCTCTCCGGTGTCGTCGCGCAGCGGCATGACCACCACGTCGTAGACCACGCGCTGCGTATGGCGCCGACGGAATGCGAACTCAACGCGCGTAGGCGTGCCGGTTGCGATAACGCGCTGGCCGGCTTCGGTCAGGCGCGACGCGGCGCGGCGGCCGAACACTTCGCGCACCGTCCGCCCCATGAGCTGCTCGGGCTGCAGGCCGAACACGGGGTTGTGCACCCACGTGAAGTGCATCGTGTTGTCGACGTCGTAGAGTGAAATGGGCGAGGCCTGCAGTGCGGCCAGCAGGCGTTGCTGCGACAGGCGTTGCTGGGTTTCGGCCCGCGCACGCCGTTCAGCCCCGGCGCGGGCGCGGCGCAACTGCTCGCACAAGGCGCAGATGAGCAATGCGCCCACCCCAAACACCGTCATCTGGATTGACGTGAGAGGCATCGCGGCAGGCCAGCTTTGCAGCGTGGCCAGTGCCATGAACAACCCCGCATAGCAGGCGATGGCCAGCATCCCCGGCCAGAAGCCGCCATACCACGCGGCAATCGTCACTACCGGAAAGGCCAGGTAGAACGGCAGATGGATACCCATCGCCGATTCGAGCAGCACCCGCCCGATCGTGCCGACTGCGGCAGCACCGATCGCCACGAGCCATGCGGAAGGACGAATGGCCGGCGCACCGTTGAACCCGCTAGTGCTGAAGGGCCCAGGGTCCGGCAACGGGGCAGGGGCGGCAGCGCGCGCGTCCGAAGGGTGGGACGAAGAGGGCGGAATGGACGTCACAGTCGGGCGCAATACCGGGCGTGGAACAAGGCAGCCAAAGGTGACTCAGGATACGAATTGGCCGTCGCCGATGCCATCGGGGTTTCGCTGACACGCTTGCAAGACAGCGCCCCATTCTTGCTCAGGCCAGCAGCAGCGCGGGCCCGCGGGTTTATCCCCCTGAAGAGGGGTGTCCGGCATGCTCGGGGTGCGGATCGCGCATGCGATCGCGTTGCGTCAGGGCGGGAAACAGCCGCATCCAGGCTGCCACCACCAACAGCGTGCCAAGGCCGCCAAGCACCACCGAGGCCACTGGCCCCAGCAGCCCGGCCAACATGCCCGATTCGAATTCGCCCAACTGGTTGGACGCACCCACGAACACGGAATTGACGGCGCTCACGCGCCCGCGCATGGCATCGGGCGTATCGAGCTGCACCAGCGAAGTGCGGATCACCACACTGATCATGTCCGACGCGCCCAGTAACACCAGTGCCAGCATAGACAGCGGCAGCCAGCGCGACACCCCGAACACCAGCGTCGCCAGTCCAAATACCGCCACGGCAGCAAACATCACCCGGCCAACACGCCGATCCAGTGGGCGGTGCGCCAGGAAGAGCGCCATGCCCAGCGCCCCCACCGCCGGCGCCGAGCGCAGCAGCCCCAGCCCCCATGCGCCTGTGCCCAGGATGTCGCGCGCGTAGATCGGCAGGAGCGCGGTCGCGCCGCCCAGCAACACGGCAAACAGGTCGAGCGAGATGGCGCCCAGCACCACTGGCCGCCCCTTGATGAACGCGATACCCGCGAACAGCGATTCGAGGCTCACAGGCGTGCTGACGGGCACAGCGCGCTCCATCCGCACCAGCGCCAGCAACACGTGCGCGAGCAAAAACAGCGCGGCTGCCGTGGCATACACCACTGGGGCCCCGGCCACGTACAGAAAGCCGCCCAGCGCCGGCCCCAGGATGACGCCGGTCTGCCCGGCCGAGCTCGACAGCGCCACTGCGCGCGGCAATGCCTGCAGTGGCACCAGCGTCGGCAATAGCGCTTGCAGCGTCGGCGTCTCGAAGGCGCGCATGGCGCCAATCACCACCACGCACAGGAAGATCGGCTGCACACCGGCGTGCCCATTGGCCGCCAGCACAGCCAGCGCGAGGGCCACCAGGGCTTCGATGGCCTGACAGGCACGCACGACGTACCGCCGGTCGTAGCGGTCCGCAATATGGCCGGAAGCCAGCACCAGCACCACCGACGGCAAGAACTGCGCCAGCCCGACCAGCCCCAGCACATAGGCGCTGCGCGTCAGGTCGTAGATCTGCCAGCCGACGGCCACCCCGAACATCTGATACGCGAAGGTGGTGGACAGCCGGGCGAACCAGAACAGCCTGAAGGCGGGGTAGGAGAACGGCGCATGTGAAAGCGTTTGCGCGGATGCGGAAGAGGAAGCGGGAGAAAGACCGGCGTCGCCAGACACGTTGGATGTGCGCCGGAACCCGGCGATCAATGAAAGAGGCGGAAAAGAGGCGTGAAGCGTCCGTCATCGTAACGGAAGTCGCCGCTTTGTAGCTGCCCGCGCGGGTACGTGGCTTGCGGAACTGCCGGTACATCATTACAGGAGATTTCATCATGGCCACGCACCACGCCCGGCCCAAGCCGGCGACGGCCAAATCGAAGGCCAAACCGAAGCCCCAGCGCTGGTCGCACCATGTGATGGAAACCAGTGACGCGCTGGACATCGAACCCGACATCTTCAAGTCGCGCAGCCCCGCGCGGATTGCAGCGTCGCTCAAGGCATCGGCCGAGCACAGCCGGCGGCGCAAGGGGACGGCATTCCAGTCGGCCATGTCAATGCTGACGTTCTATATCAATCGGGCGGGGCACAACCTCAGCGCCGGCCGGCGCCGGATTCTCGAACGTGCCAAGGATGCGCTGCGTGCCGAGTTCGGTCGCCCTGCGCATAGCGCGGCCAAGGCCCGGCATTGATGGGAAGGTGTGGCGCGGCTCAGATGGTCAGCATGACGCTGAGCAACTGGCGGGCGACCGCCTTGTAGTTGGCCTCGTCACCCTGCGGCGAATACGTGGACAGCGTCTTGCCCCGGTATTTGACCGTCACGATGCCGTTGCGGGTCGAATAGGTGGCTTCGATGCTCCGGCCGCCGCGCTCGAGATTGAAAGGGATGGTCTCGGCGACTAGGCGCGCGGTTTCCTGTGTGGCCGGCGGCGTGGGCGGTACGGCCGACAGCGGCGAGTATGAGGCGGATGCTTGTTGTTCTGGGTGGCGCATGACGCCTCCTCTTGGGGGAAACGGGTGTGCACTCCAACGCAGGTTCCGTACCAGCTCCCTTTGGCCTGGACATGCCATGCGGTCGCCCGAAAAGTGGCACCTCAACAGCAGTCAGGCGCTCGGCATGCGAGCGGGTTTGACGCCATGCGTCGGTCCGTTGACGAGATTTGTCAGCTTTGTAAACGCAATTAACCGCCAGGATTTTTTGGCCCCGTGCAAATCCGGGCTATCAAGGCGGAGGGACAGGTGCCATTCTGGTAAGTGCCATGGCGCGCGCATCGCATGCACATCGCGCCTTGCAGGCACCCTGCCGACGTTCCAACCATGCCAACAAGGAGGCGATATGGGTTCCCATACCTACAAGATGATCGAGCTGGTCGGGTCTTCACCCGACTCCAGCGATGCAGCCGTCCGCAACGCCATCGCGCGAGCGGGCGAGACGCTCAAGCATCTGGACTGGTTTGAAGTGCTGGAAACACGCGGCCACCTGGTGGACGGCAGAATCGCCCACTGGCAGGTGACGATCAAGGTGGGGATGCGGCTTGAAACGCTGGAGAGCGAAAAGCCCGCCGGCAAGAAGAAGGGCAAATAGCGGTTAAAGAAAAAAGGCGGCCAGGATTGCTCCGGCCGCCTTTTTCGTGAGGACTGCGTTGTAGCGTTATTGCGCCTGCGTGAAGTCCAACGCGTTGGTCAGGTCGCCCATCGGCTTGTTGCCGTTGGAGACGAGCGCGGCGTCGCGTTGCTTGATACCCGGCAGCGTTGGCAGGTCGAAGCGGTGCGTGATCAGGCGCAGCACCGAAGCCGTGTCGTACTGCGTGTGGTCAACGAACCCCTTCTTGGCGAACGGCGAGACAACGATCGCCGGGATACGCGTGCCCGGGCCCCAGCGGTCAGCCTTCGGCACCGTGGCGTGGTCGTAGAAGCCGCCGTTTTCGTCATACGTCACGACGATCACCATGTTCTTCCACTGCGGGCTCTTCTGCAGTTGGGCGATCACGTTGGCGATGTGCGCGTCGCCGTCAGCCACGTTGGCATAGCCCGGGTGCTGGTTCAGGTTGCCTTGCGGCTTGTAGAACGTGACAGCGGGCAGCTTGCCTGCGGCTGCGTCTTGCAGGAAGGCGGCGTCGTAGTCGCGCAGGTGGGCCGCACGCTCAGCAGCACCGGTGCTCGTGGCCGGGTCGAAGCGGCTGAAGTAGTTGAACGGCTGGTGGTGCGGCTGGAACTGGATCGAACCGCTGTAGATCACGCTGCGCGTAGCGTTGGGGGCGTCGGCGATGGCCGCGTTCCAGGCGCCGGCGTACCAGGCCCAGTCCACGCCACGTGCCGTCAGCAGGTCACCGATGTTGGTGGTCGACTGCTTCGGCAGGGTGGTGGCCTTGGTCGGATCGGCGTAAGCCGCGTTGCCGCTGGCTACGGCGTTGCCCGACGGCTGGTACGGCGGCTGCATCGTGTTGACGGCGTACGAATTGCCGTTGCTGTCGACCGGCGTCAGGTTGCCGTCCTTCGTGGCGTTGCCATCGTCGGCCGCGCCTGCGTATGAGGTCGGCGCACCGGCCATCACCGAGCTTGCCGCCGGGATGAGCGTCGGGCTGCCGTCTGCATTCGTCTTGACGTTGGCAATGCTGCCCTTGGCCGGCGAGGTGGCGGCATTCGGGTAGACCGGCGCGCACGCGCAGATCAGGTACTGGTGGTTCAGGAACGAACCGCCGAATGCGCCCATGAAGAAGTTATCCGCCAGCGTGTATTGCTTGGCGATGTTCCACATGGTCATCTTGCTGCCGTCGTAGTAGCCCATGGTCAGGCCGCCGGCGTCGGCAAAGGCGGCGAACTTGTCGTTCTTGCCGCCGTTGATCTGCATCTGGTTTTGATAGAAGCGGTGCCACAGGTCACGCGTGATGACGTTCTGGCCGACGACCGTGCCCGTGCTGCCGAAGCCCGACGGGCTGTCGATCTGGAACATCTGATTGGGCATGTTGGCCGTGGACGCCTGCGTGATCTGCACGCTTTGGCCGGCCGCGGTCACGCCACCCCAAGTGGGCGGCAGCGTCGGCAGCACGGAGCCATCGAAGTCTTTCTGCGCAACGGCGGTGCCCGTCGAGGTCGGGTTCACACCGGGGATGCCATTGGCGCCCGGGAACAGGCCGTACAGGTTATCGAAGCCGCGGTTTTCTGCGTAGATCACCACGATCGTCTTGACGTTGTTGGCCAGCGCCATGCGCTTGGCCACGCCGTCACGCAGGCTCTTGCCGACGTCGCCGCCGTTGGTAATGGCGTCAGCGATCAGGGCGATGGCCTGGTCGATTTCAGCCTGCAGGGCAGCCTTGGTGCCAGCGTCGGTTTCCTTGTTGTGGTCTTCCAGCAGCTTGTCGATCGTCACGCCAAGGCGTGCGGCGAGCGCCGTCTTGGCGGCATTGATGTCGCCCCCGTTGCTGTCCATCAGCACAGCCAGTTCGGTCGAGATGGCGCTGACAACGGCGTTGGCACCGGCCGGTGCGCGGAACACCAGCGGCTGCGTGATGGCCGTGTGCGTACCCTTGTCCGGGTCGTTGCGGAAGGCGTCCGTGCCAATTTCCACGGTGATGGCGCCCGAGCCAGCCAGCGTGTAAGCGCCGTTCGCATCGGTGTAGGTGCTGGTCTCACCCGAATCGCACTTGCCGTTGTTGTTGGCGTCGATACAGACCTTGGCATGTTCGAAGTAGCTACCCGTCACGACGCCCGAGGTGGACGCGGAGGCATTGCTGTTCGAATCGCTGCCACCACAGGCAGACATGCTGGCCGCAACCAACGCGGTCAGCGGCAAAAGACGAAGCGCTCGGCTCATGATTTCCCTGGATTGTTGTGTGGGGGACGAAAGCGAGCCGGAGTCTGTGCTTTGTGTGTGACAAGTTGATGATGAAAACGCAGGCGTAGCGCCGATTTCGCCCCAGTTCAGCGTGATAACCATCATCAGGATGAGCAGGGGCACCACCGAACGTTTGAAGACATTTGCCACCATAGGACCTCTCCAAGGGCTGACGTGACACACGTTTGACGACATCAAAGTGTCATGGGCGCCATGCTAAGTTGCAAGGCTCCCAAAATTTCGTCTGTCGAAAATGTCCCGTGTCCTGCCCGCTGCAACGTTTTGCGTGATCGCTATGTCGGTGCTTGCGGGCGCGGTCGTCGGGTTGGGCGGCTGCGAGCGGGGCGATTCGGCGACAGCCCATGCCGCAACCATGGCGGCTTCTGCACCGGCCGCTGCGGCGCCGGCAGCGGCAGCGGCAACGGCAACGGTCGGCAAGCCAACGGTGGCACCGGCCTATGAAAAAGCCTTCTACACGATGATGGCAACGCGCCGCCCGTCGGTTCCGGCGATGACGGCATTGGGCAAGGCGCTGTTCTTCGATCCGGCTATGTCCGCCTCGGGCAAGCTGGCCTGCGCAAGTTGCCACAGCCCCACGCATGCCTATGGCCCGCCGAATGATCTGTCGGTGCAGCTTGGCGGCACGGGCATGAACAAGACCGGTGTGCGTGCCGCGCCATCGCTGCGCTATCTGCAGAATGTGCCGCCGTTCTCCGAACACTTTTATGAAAGCGACGGTAACGACTCTGAAGACCAGGGTCCGACCGGCGGCTACACATGGGACGGCCGCGTGTCGTCCACACACGGCCAGGCGCGTATTCCGCTGCTGTCGGGGCACGAGATGGCCAACGGCACGCAGGCCAGCGTTGTGGCCAAGTTGCGCAATGGCCGTCATGCACAGACGTTCCGTCAGGTGTTCGGTAACGACATTCTCGACAACGAAGACACTGCCTTCCGCGCCGCACTGATGGTGCTGGAGGTCTTCCAGGAAACGCCGTCCGAGTTCTATCCGTATGACAGCAAGTACGACGCGTTTTTGCGCAAGCAGGCGAAGCTTTCACCGCAGGAAATGCGCGGGCTGCAGGCGTTTTCCGATCCAGCCAAGGGCAATTGCGCCTCGTGCCACGTGAGCGCCATCAAGCAGGACGGTGCATTCCCGGCCTTCACCGATTTCGGCCACATTGCCGTGGGCGTTCCACGCAACCGCACGCTGGCCGCCAATGCTGATCCGAAGTTCTTCGATCTGGGCCTGTGCGGGCCTGACCGGACCGATCTGAAAGACCGCGCCGACTACTGCGGCCGCTTCCGCACGCCCTCGCTGCGCAACGTGGCGCTGCGCAAGACGTTCTTCCACAACGGCGCGGTCCATTCGCTGGAAGACGCGGTGCGCTTCTACGCCCAGCGCGACACGCAGCCGCAGAAGTGGTACCCGCGCAAGGCAGACGGCACGGTCGACAAGTTTGATGACCTGCCGCCCCAATACCGCGCCAACGTCAACATGGAGCCGCCGTTTGGCGGCAAGCCCGGCGACACGCCCGTGCTGTCCGAGGCTGATGTGCGCGACATCGTTGCCTTCCTCAAGACGCTCTCCGACGGCTACCGCCCCGTGCGGACAGCGCAATCCGGTGCCCAGGGCGGCAGCCGCGTTGCACAGCGCTGAACCGCCGGCTCCAAGCCTCGCGGCCCGTTTGTTGCAACACCTTGCGAGGGATTCCCGCAAGGCCGCGCGTGCGCTGCGGTTATCATCGGCGGATCGTCTTTTTGCTGTCTTCTACTTCCCGCTATGACCTGGCTTGCTGACCCGTCCATCTGGATCGGCCTGTTCACCCTGGTGGTGCTCGAGATTGTTCTCGGCATCGACAACCTCGTTTTCATCGCCATCCTGGTCAACAAGCTGCCGCCAGCGCTGCGAGACCGGGCCCGGATGATCGGTCTAGGCCTGGCGTTGCTGATGCGCATGGTGCTGCTGGCCGCCATGTCGTGGCTGATCGGGCTGACCAAGCCGTTGCTCACGCTGGGGCCGGTCGACCTGTCGGGCCGATCGATCATCCTGCTGCTGGGTGGTTTCTTCCTGCTGTTCAAGGCCACGTCCGAGCTGCATGAACGTCTGGACGGCCAGCCGCAGGACGAAAGCCACGGCAGCGGTCACGGCAAGTTCTGGAACGTGATCGCGCAGGTGGTGATTCTCGATGCGGTGTTCTCCATCGACTCCGTCATCACCGCCGTGGGCATGGTCAACGATTTGCCGGTGATGATGGCGGCCGTGGTGATCGCGATGGGCGCCATGCTGTTTGCTTCGCGGCCGCTGACGGAATTCGTCAACGCGCATCGCACGGTGGTGGTGTTGTGCCTGAGCTTCCTGCTGATGATCGGCTTCTCGCTCGTTGCCGAGGGCCTGGGCTTTCATATTCCGAAGGGCTATCTGTATGCCGCCATCGGCTTCTCGATCCTGATCGAGTTCTTCAACCAGGTGGCCCAGCGCAATACCGTGCGCTACGAGCGCCGGCGCCCGCTGCGCGAGCGCACTGCCGATGCCGTGCTGAGCTTGCTGGGCGACCGCCGTGGCGCGCCGGCAGAGTCTGAATCGCACGAAGCCGCTTCGCACGAGACCGGCAAGTCCGTGCCCGAGACCGTGTTCCGCCCGGAAGAGCGCAGCATGGTCAGCGGCGTGCTGGATTTGGCCGAACGTTCGGTGCGCTCGATCATGACGCCGCGCCACGATATTTCGTGGGTGGATATCGATGCCGATGCGGCCGTCACGCGCAAGTTGCTGCTGGCTGTGCCGCATAACCAGTTTCCGGTCTGCCGCGGCGGGTTGGATGACTTGGTGGGCGTTGCTCGCGCAAAGGACCTGATGGGCGATCTCGACACCCGCGGCTCAATCGACGTAGACCGCAGCGTGAAGCCTGCGCTCAAGGTGTCCGACAACATCGGCATCCTCCGCCTGATGGATCAGCTCAAGCGTGCGCGCGGGCGCATGCTGCTGGTGACCGATCCGCTGGACGTGGTGCAGGGCGTGGTGACGCCCATCGACGTGCTCGAAGCCATTGCCGGTGAATTCCCCGATGAGGACGAACGCCTGGGCGTGGTGGAAGTCAGCGATGGCTGCTGGGAAGTCGCCGGCGAGGCCGACCTGCGCCAGCTCGAAGATGTCCTGCATGTCGACTGGCTGCTCGATGAAGGCGGCGGCGCCACGAGCCTCGGTGGCTACCTTTTCAACCAGTGGGACCGCCTGCCCGAAGTAGGCGACACGCTGGTTCGCCACGACCTCCGCTTCCAGATTCTCGAAGCCGCCAGCCGCCGCATCGTGCGCGTGCGGATCGAGCGCATGGAAGATGTGACGGCACCCGAGGCGGAAGCCTAAGACGTCGTCGATGTGACCGGCCGTGGTGCACGCACCAGGCCAAGGCTGAGCACCGCCGCCAGCACGCAGGCGATGCCACTGACCTGGCGCGTGCTGACGGCCTCGCCGAGCAGCGTTGCTGCAAATATCATGGCTGCCACAGGCGCCAGCGCGGTAAACAGCGACGCCTCCGCGCCGCTCACGCGCGCGGCCCCGGCATACCACAGCACAAAACCGCCCACTGTTGGCACGATGGCGTAGTACGCCACCGCCATCAGCGCGTGCGTTGTCTGCACCGATGCGTGCAGCTGCCACGGCGCTTCCCACAGCGCGGGCGCCAGCGCCGTCAGCAAACCGAATGCACTCATCAATGCCGACAGCGCAAGCGGCGGTACGGGCGTGCGCAGGCGTTTGTTGAGCAGGATGAAGAGCCCCTCGCACACCACTGCGCCCATCACCAGCAGATTGCCCAGCAGCGGATGCGTCGCGTCGCCGTGCGGCTGCAGGGCGATGGCCAGCACGCCGGCGGTGGCCAGCCCAATCGCCCCCAGCACCGCGCGGCCGGGCCGTTCGCCCAGCAGCACGATTGCAATGAGCGCCGACATGACCGGCAGCGTCCCGATGATGACGCCCGCGTCTGCGGCAGACGTGTGCCGCAGGCCCGAAATGAGCAGCGTCGTATAGCCCACGCTGCCGGCGGCCGCCTGCAGGAAGAGCAGCACCCAGTCGCGGCGTGCAAGCACGGGCCAGCGCGAACGGGTCATGCGCATGATGACGAGGAACATCGGCAGTGCCATCGCAAAGCGCAACGCCGTCGCTGTAAAGGGCGGCAAGCCCGCCGCGATGATCTTGCTGGCCGCCACGGTGCTGCCCACCAGCACCATCGCCAGGGCAAGGTAGAGACAACCTTCGAGTCGTTTGGACATATCGCATCCTGCGTGGGTGGAAGCCGCAGGATGGGCGCACGCGATGTGCGCGTCTTGAACGAAATTGCAGCGCGAGGGTGCGGAGGATGCGGCTAGCGCGCCGCCGCCACCATGCCCGGCGATACGCCGTACTTGCGCACGAACTGCCGCGTCATGTGGCTTTGATCTGCAAAGCCGCAGGCGGCCGCCACTTCCGCCAACGGCTGCCCTTGGGCGATCAGCCGGCGCGCGAGGGCCACGCGGCGCTGCACCTGATAGGCGTGGGGCGTGAGGCCCGTGACACGGGCAAAGCCGCGCAATACCTGGAAGCGGCTCAGGCCGGTCTCGCGCGCGAGGTCGAGCAGGGAGATGGCGGCCGCGGGGTCGTCGTCGATGCGGGTGCGGGCAAGCCGGATGGCGTCGGGGGCTGTTTCAATGTGGTGGTTGGTACGGTCGTTGGCGGCGTGCAGCGCGTCTGCCAGGACGGAGAACAGCAACTGCTCGCGCAGCAGTGCATCGCTTTGCGCGGCGGGCACCGTCATCTGCGCAAACAACAGGTGCATGCGAGGGGCGAGGTCTGTGTCGTGGATGACAGGGCGGTCAAATTCAGCGTCGCCGCAGTGGCCGGGGTGCAGGTCCGTCGCCAACTCTGCGACCACGCCGGGGTCGAGGTAAAGCATGCGCCATGCGCGGCCGGCATCGCCGATGGGTGTTCCATCGTGCACTTCAAACGGATTGACCGTGATGACGTCGCCTGCGCCGGCTTCTACCGTGCCGCGTCCGCTGAATGATCTCTGCGCCCCCCGATCAACGATGCCGATGCCGAACTGGCCATGCGTGTGGCGCGGGAAGGCGTGGCCAGAATCTGCGGCGACGGCTTCCACGCCGCGCATGGCGCAGCGATGCATCGAAAACGCGAGGTTGGCCGACCGGCTGGGCAAGGGCGGTTCCTTGTGAAGGGGATACGCGAATATATGGATCTGTAGCGTGGCAGCAGCATACGCTTTCTTCGCATTTCGCTCATTTTTTGCCCACAGGCGGTTGGTATGCTGGCGCTTTCTGCGGCAGCGCGCCCGGTAAGATGAGGCCGTGCCTGCTGCCGGGCAGTGCGGGAACCGCTCCTGCTAGCGGAGCCCGGCAGCCCCTGACTGATCCATGCGCCCGTCTTTCGGTATCACCTCCAAGCTGTTCGTCGCGTTGTTCATGCTGAGCATCGTTGTTGCGCTCGCCATGGGCGCGGCGGTGCGCTGGCGCTTTGACGCCAATTTTCTCGACTACGTGAACGCGCGCGAATCCGAGCGCATGGCCGTGCTCGCGCAGGGCGTGGAGGGTGCCTACACGCAGCACGGCAACTGGGATTTCCTGCGCAACGATCGCATGGCGTGGTTCCGCCTGCTGCGCCGCGAGGGCGCCCGGGCACGCGCCAACGGCATGGGCGGCGATCGCTTCGACCTGCCACCGGGCCATCGCTTTGATCCGCTCCCACCCGGCCCGGACCGCGGCATCGACGGAGACATGCCGCCGCCGCCCGGCCCGCCTCCCGCAGGGAGCATGCCCTCGCACCCGCCCGGCGAGCCGCCGATGCCGCACTCGCCAATCTGGCTGCTTGATGCGCAGCGCAACGTCGTCATTGGAGACGGGCCGCCGCTCGGGCCGAACGCGCGATGGCAGGAACTGCACCATAACGGCCAGACCATCGGCTGGCTGGCCATGCCCCCGCGCGTGCGGGTCCCCGAGGGCGCCGACCAGGCATTCCAGGCGCAGCAGCTGCGCGCCACGTGGATCATCGCGGGGCTGTCGGTTCTGCTGGCGGCGCTGGTGGCGGTGCTGCTCGCACGCGGTCTGCTCGCTCCGATGCGCCGGCTGACGGATGCCGCACGCCGCATGGCCGATGGGGACTACGCCACCCGTGTCGACGTGCATTCGCGCGATGAACTCGGCGGGCTCGCGGCGGATTTCAACCACCTGGCAGCATCGCTGGAGGCCAACCAGAAGATGCGGCGTCAGCTCACGGCCGACATCTCGCACGAACTGCGCACGCCACTGGCCGTGCTGCGCGGTGAACTGGAAGCTCTGGAAGACGGCGTGCGCCCGCTGACGGCCACCTCGCTCGCCTCATTGCAGGCGGAGGTGGCGACGCTCAACAAGCTCATCGACGACTTGTACGAACTCTCGCTGGCCGATGTAGGCGCGCTCGCTTTCCACATGGAGCCGCTGGATCTGGCCGATACCGTGTGCAGCGCCGTGCAGGGCTTCACGCCCCGCCTGATGGAAAAGGGCATCGCGTTGCAACTGGACTTGCCGGAGGCGCCGTCGCACGAGACGCTGGTCAAGGGCGACGCGCAGCGTCTGCGGCAGGTCATGCAGAACCTGCTGGAGAACACGCTGCGCTATACCGATGCCGGCGGCACGCTGCGTGTGCACGTGCATCAGGACGGTGACTGGCAGCAGATCGACGTGCAGGACAGCGCGCCGGGCGTGCCCGAGGCGATGCTGCCGCGCATCTTCGATCGCCTGTTCCGCGTTGATGCCTCACGCAGCCGGGCGCAGGGCGGGGCTGGCCTGGGCCTGAGCCTGTGCCAGACCATCATTGCCGCACACGGCGGCACCATTGACGCCAGACATTCGCCATTGGGCGGGCTGTGGATCGCCATCCGCCTGCCTGTTCTTGATGTGCTTGATCCGCTAGCCGACCATGATTCTGATCATTGAAGACGAACCCAAGCTGGCCGCATTGATGACCGACTATCTGCGCGCCGCTCATTACGAGACCGAGTGGCTGGCCGATGGCACGCATGCCACGCAGCGCATTCGCGAGACGGCACCCGAACTCGTGCTGCTCGACCTGATGCTGCCCGGCAAGGACGGCCTGGAAATCTGCCGCGAGGTACGCGCATTCAGCGAGGTGCCCATCGTCATGGTGACGGCGCGTGTTGAAGAAATCGACCGCCTGCTCGGCCTGGAGCTGGGCGCCGACGATTACGTCTGCAAGCCTTTCAGCCCACGCGAACTGGTGGCGCGCATCAAGACCATCCTGCGCCGCGTACAGCGCGGTGGCGGCATGCCGGAATGCGCCTTGCAGATCGACGGTGCCGCCTATGCCGCCACGCTGCGCGGGCAGCGCCTCGACCTCACGCCGGTGGAGTTTCGCCTGCTGGCTGCGCTGGCGGGCGCACCGGGGCGCATTCTGTCGCGATCGAACCTGCTCGAGCAGATCTACGACGACCACCGCATCGTGACCGACCGCACGGTCGATACCCACATCAAGAACCTGCGCCGCAAGATGGAGCAGGTGAGCCCGGGCACCGACCTGATCCATTCCGTCTATGGCGTGGGTTATCGCCTTGACGCCTGAGGTTCAAGAAAACTCCTCTGTTTGCCCACCTTTGGTGCGATGTCGATGGCTACAGTGAGCGTATGGCTGGCATGTCCGGCCGACGATCTCATCAGGAGCCTCAACATGACCGCAGTGACTTCCCGCGTGGCCGGTATTGCCGCCGGACTTTTGCTCTCGTGCGCCGCGCTGGCCCAGACCGCCGGGCCCGGCGCTGATCCGCTCTCGCCCATGCCACCTATGTCACCACATGGTCCGGGCATGATGGAGCGCGGGCCAGGCATGGGCCCCGGCGGCCCGCGTGGCATGGGCCCGCATCATGGCGGCGCGCCCTTCCTGCACGGCCTGAAGCTGACCGAAGAGCAGCGCGACAAGATCTTCGCCATCGAATATGCGCAGATGCCCGAAGCGCGCGAACAGCGCAAGGCCATCGAGCACGCCCGGCGCGATCTGCATCAGATGGTGGCTTCGGGTCAGTATGACGAAGCGCGTGCGCGCAGCCTGACTGAATCGTTGGGCCGCGCCGTGGCTCGCGAAGCGCAGTTGCGCGCGCAGGCTGGCGCCAAGATCATGCAGGTGCTCACGCCGGAGCAGCGCAAGCAGATCGCCGACCGTGAGGCTCAGCGTGTGGCCGAGCTCGAGCCCGGAGAAGGCGGGCTGGAACCCGCACCGATGATGTAATTCGGGATTGGCCCAAAGATGAAATCGGTTCCCGGTCCGCAGGGCGGCCCGTGAACGGATGCCTAGCGGTAGACCACCACCGGAACATGCGCGTAGGTCAGCACCTTGCGCGTCTCGTTGCCGATCAACAGTCGTCCCATCAGGCTGCGGTGCCCGTGCGATGCCATGAAGATGACGTCGCACGCGTGCCGCTTTGCCGCATCCAGGATGCCCAGATAGGGCTCGGGAAACTGCGACACATCGCTGTCGAACTGCACGCCTTCTTCCCGGGCGCGCTCTGCAATGCGGTCGATGCAGTCCTTGGCGTGGCCCTGCACCGTTTCCATGTAGTGCGCATGCGGACACTCGCCCACGCCGGCCGAATAGGCCATGTTGGGGAATTCTTCAATGCACGTGTAGGCGGTGAGGCGGCAACCCGTGGCGCGCGCCAGCTTGAGCGCGCCGTCGATGGCCTTGCGGCACTGTTCGGAGCCGTCGGTCGGCAGGAGGATATGGGTAAACATGGCGGTCTCCATGGGGAACCCATCTCCACGTTACTGCGCCCGCCGATGCGCCTCTATCGTGGAAAACGCTAGTCCAGCGCAGCTTTTCGGCTGATATGGAGAGCCGGGCGATCGCGATGCACGGTCGTTCGCATATTGACGTGGCAGGCTACGGCCTAGCCCCGTGCCACGCCTGCCGGTAGCGCGACGGCGACGCGCCGAGCTGCAGAGCAAATCGCCGGCTGAAATGACTGGCGCTGGCAAAGCCGCAGCGCTCGGCAATCGTCGCCAGCGCAAGGGTTGTAGTGCGCAACAGCGTTTGCGCGCGCGCCATGCGTTGCTGCATCACCCACTCATGCGGCGCCACCCCGAACGATGCCCGAAACATCCGTGCGAAATGGAACTCCGACAGGTTTGCTTCTGCTGCGAGTTGCCCGAGCGACAGGGGCAGATGCAGCTCGGCATCGATACGCGCGGCAATGCGCCGGCATACGTGCGGCGCCAGTCCGCCACGTACGGCCAGCGCCCGCGTGCGGCCCTGGGTCTGCACGAGATACGACAGCGTGTCGTTGGCCAGCGCGTTGGCGCGCATGCGGTCGTCCAGGTCGGTCCAGTCGAGCTGAGCGATGTTCGCGCAGGCTTGTGCGAGATGAACATCTTCAATGAAGGTGCGGTCGTGCAGCGTGAACAGGCGGGGCTCTGCGTCGAGCAAACGTACGGCGTGCCCCGCCAACGCGTCAGGCGTGAAATACAGATGAACGAAACGCATCGGCTGCTCGATTACCCAGCTCGACTGGTGTTCGGCCGGCAGCATGCAGACGCGCCCCGGCGCACCGAACAGGTGCGGCAGATCCTGGCGGTGCGTGGTGTACCCGCCCCGCAGATAGACCGAAAGCGTGTGGTGCTCGGGCTGGATGTAGCGCGCCTCGTCGTGCTCGTTGCGCCAGATGGCGGCGGTCACCCCATCGCCCAGATTCGTCACGCGCTCGAGCGATGCGCGCGAGCCGCGTGCAAGCGTGCCGAAGACGCTCGCGTCTGCGGTTACGCGAGGGTCGGCAGGCTGAAGCGAAGGGGACTTGGGAGCGGGGCGCACGCGTTGATGTTACCAACGATGGCACCGCGATGCGATGCAAGAAGCCTGGACGCTATCCGCTGCAGAGCTGGCGCGCCACCTCGCCGGCCAGGCCCACGGCATCCACGCGTTGCCAGCCCGCATCGTTGGCGAGCTGTCGTTCGCTGACGGTCAGCGCGCCTTGATACAGCTTGGCTTGCGAGACGGAGAACTGCCGGCTGCGGCAATCGATGGTGTACAGAAAATCGGCCATGTCGCCGCGAAAGGCGCCGAACATGCGTTGCAGCGAGCGCATGCCCGAGCGGTTCGACGCTTCTACGCGCACCCATGCGCTGACCGGCCCGCTGGGCATGCGCTGGATGCTTCCGACGTCGAGCGATGCGTAGCTGTCCGGTTGATCGGCCAGCCTGATCCAGCGCTCCGCACCGGCCACCGGCATGGACAGCGCTGCCAGCGCCGCCAGCATGCCGGCCATGACACGGTGTGCGAAGACGAAGGGTGTCATCGCGGCTTGCCACCCGGTACAGGGATGGCAATGGAGTCGGAATGGCTGCAGGCCATCATCACGCCCGCCTTGTCCACGTCGATCATCACGGTGCCCGGCTTATCGGCCGTGCTCGGCGTGGCAGCCAGGCTGCCCGACAGGCGCCGCATGATCGCTTGGCAGGTCGGGGCGGTAGAGGCAACCGTCGTCGCCTTGGTTGTCTTAGCGGCCGGAATCGGTGCGGGCGGGGCAGCAGCAACGGGTGGCCGGCTGGGGGCAGGCACAACTGCGGCCGCGGGCGGCGTTGAAGCGTGTGCGCGCGGCAACGCAACAAGGACGGCCAGCACGCTCACGGCAATCAGCAACCGCGTCGTGCGCCGTGAAAGCGATCCAGTGGGGGGAGACAGAGACGGCATGACAGTCCAGGAACGGGCATCCAAATTGCGCCTGCTAGGTCACGGAACAGGCGCGCTCTTTCGACCAGTAACGGCACGCCGCGCCCGAACTTGACGCGGCAATCTGCCTCATGAGCCACTCCGACGTGATTTTGCCTGCGCAAAATGCTTCATGTGAACCGACATAATCTGGCAGCTTGGAACATTCTTGCCAATGTAGCGACCAACCGATACGCCGGGGAGATTTTTCCGGCATCGTCTGCATCGTGAAACGAACCGCCCATAAGGCTCGCACATGCAGGCGATGTAAGCAGGCGGGATAAGCAGCACAGGGGTTCGTGCAGTGCCAAAACAAATGGGTCGGCGGAAATGAAAATGGGACGAAATATCCGGTCTTTTCCGCCCTTTGTTTTTCCAAGGGGGCAACTATGATTCACAACATGGCGATGCGATGCAGCTTTGCCTCGCTTGCCTCATGGGTCGGTTCTCCTCTCTGGAACAGATCGACACGGTCCAGAGATTTCAACCCGCGCCTCGTCAACTGAGCGCGGGTTTTTTCTTGGGGCATGCAACGTAGGACGGCCGCCACACGCCCGTCAGGGGTATCGCACGCAGCACCCTTCAGTTTTCTGCCGGCGCGCCGTTGTGGTTAGGGTCGAGACACGTGTAGTCTCCCTCTCGCTTTCCCATTGCCACTGCTGTTGCTGTTATCGCTCAAGCCATCGCATTGCCCATGACCCAGTTTCTTCCGGCCCAGGCCGGAGCCTCTCCTGCAGACGTTGCGCTGGGCCCCCAGGCCGCGCAACGTCCGGTGGCGGCCATGGTCGGGGCGATGACTGATGTGCGTGGTACCGATTTCGATGCGCTGTCACGGCTGTCGTCCGACGCGGTATTGCTGACCGTGGACGGGCGCCTCGTGCGAGCCAACCCGGCAGCCGCCCGCTTGCTGGGCGCGCAGGATCCAGCGCAACTGGCCGGCCTGCAACTCGCCGGCCTGATTCATCCTGATGACGTTGCCCAGGTGGTTCCGCGCCTGGCGGGCATGGTGAGCAGCGGCGTCTCTGCACAGCCGGTCGAACACCGTCTGGTGCGCGCCGACTACACGCACGTGCTGGTTGCCAGCGAAGCCGCCGCGTGCGAGCACGAGGGGCAGCCCGCCGTCATGATCGTGCTGCGCGAAGCCGTGTCGCGCCATGCGTTGGAGCGCCACGCCGTACAGGCTCGCGCCGAAGCACTGCATGCGCGCCGCCTGCTCGCTTCGGAGAATGCCGTGCTTGCGCAACTTGCCTCCAATGCGACGCTGTCGACGGTGCTGCGCCATCTGTGCCTGTACGTCGAGCAGGTCTACCCGAATGCCATGTCGGCGCTGCTGCTGCTGGACGCCGACTCCCAGACCCTGAGTGTGGCCGCCGCGCCTACGCTGCCCGCGGCCTATGCCGCCACGCTGGAAAACACACCAGTCGGCCCCGATGTTGGCGCATGCGGTTGCGCCGTATTCCTGGGTGACGCCGTTTTCATCGACAACATTGCGACCGACCCGCGCTGGCAGCGTGAGCGCACGGCGGCGCTGGCGGCGGGCTTTGCTTCTGCCTGGGCGTTGCCGATCCGTTCATCGCGCGGGGACAAGCTTGGTGTGCTCGCGTTGTTCTATCGACAACCGTGCATGCCCGTGGAAGAAGAACAGCATTTCCTCGACGACGTCACGCACCTGGCAGGCGTTGCCATTCAGAAGGACAACGTCGAGCGCGGCCTGGCCGAAAGCGAAGAACGCTATCGCCTGGCGATCTCGAACCTGCACGAAGGCGTCGTCATCATGTCGCCGGACGGTGTGGTGCAGGCCGCCAACGCCAGCGCCGAGCGCATCCTGCGCGTGCGTCCTGGGCAGCTTGTCGGGCGTAACCGGCTCGACCCGATTCAACGCGTCGTGGATGAAGACGGCAAGGAAATCGGTTCGACCATGATGCCGTCCGGGCAGGTTCTGCGCACTGGCGAACCCATCTTCGGCCGCGTGTATGGGCTGTTGCTCAAGACGGGCGAGCTGATGTGGGTGCGGCAGAACATCATTCCCATTCGTCGTCACGCCGAGCCCACGCCCAGTAGCGTGATGCTGTCGTTTGCCGATATCACCGACATCAAGCGCGCCGAGCAGCGCCTGCGCCATCTGGCCGCGCACGATGCGCTGACAGGGCTGACCAACCGCAGCTTCTTCATCGCACACCTGGAAAGCGCCATTGAGAGCGCACGCGACGAGAGCCGCGAACTGGCGCTTTTCTTCCTTGACCTCGACCGCTTTAAAAGCGTGAACGACACCGCCGGCCATGCCTGCGGCGACACGCTGCTGCAAAGCGCCGCCGCCCGCCTGACCGATTGCATCGGCCCTGGCGACATGATCGCCCGCCTGGGCGGCGACGAATTCGTCATCCTGATCGACCAGCGTGTCGAAGGAAAGCGCATCGCGCTGCTGGCCGAACGTTTGCTGCAGGCCATGCGCGAGCCGTTCGATACTGTCAACGGACGGTATTACTTAGGCGTGTCGATTGGCGTGGCGCTGTATCCGCACGACGGCATCTCGGGTTCCGACCTGCTGCGTTCGGCCGATGCCGCCATGTACCGCGCCAAGCAGAATGGCCGCAACCGCGCGCAGTTCTACACGGCTGAACTGAACGCCCGCCTGCAACGCCGCTACATGCTGGAAAACGCGCTGCGCGATGCGCGCGAGAACAACGAACTGCAGCTCGTCTATCAGCCCAAATACGACCTGGCCAGCCATCGCATCGTCGGCGCCGAGGCACTGCTGCGCTGGAACAGCGCCAAGCTCGGGGCGATCTCGCCGGTGGAGTTCATCCCGGTGGCGGAAGAGACCGGTCTGATTGTGCCGATTGGCGCATGGGTCTTGCGCCGCGCCTGCGAGCAGGCCGTGATCTGGTACGAAGCGCTGGGCTATGACTTCCGCATGGCGGTCAACCTGTCGGCGCGCCAGTTCCAGGCCGGCGACGTGGTGCCCATGATCGAGCAGACGCTGGCCGACACCGGGCTGCCGCCAACCGCGCTCGAAGTGGAAATTACCGAAAGCCTGCTGATGGGCGGTGCGGATGAAGTGCGCCCCATGTTCGATGCGCTCACCGCGCAGGGCATCCGGATCTCCATCGACGATTTCGGTACCGGGTATTCATCGTTGTCGTATCTGCAGCGCTTCCCGATCAGCAACGTGAAGATCGACCGCTCGTTCATCACCGGCATTCCGGGCGATCCGGATTCCGTGGCGCTGACGGAGGCCATCGTCGCCATGGCGCGCGCCCTGGGCATGACCGTCACCGCCGAAGGTGTGGAAGACGCCGACCAGGTGGAGTTTCTTGCCAAGGCGGGCTGCCAGGAAATCCAGGGTTACTACATCGGCAAGCCCGTCACGGCCGAGGGTTTCGACCGTTTGCTGCGGGCGCACCTGTCGGTGGTGGATGCCGGCGTACGCGCGGCGCTGGGCTGACCGCCCGGCCGGCTGCATGGCTGACTGAGCCGTTCACACCGGGGTTTCTGCCGTTCGTCGCAATCCGCTCCCGCGTGCGGGGGCCGGCACCTAAGCTGGCGTCATTCCAACAGGGAGACCGCCATGCTCGAATCGATCGCCTCCATCGTTTCGCACACGCCCACCTGGGTGTTCGTCGTGTTTGCCGTGCTGATCGCCATCGGGGTGCGTCAGATGCAGCCCCGCATCGTGTCGCGCCGCCGCCTGATCGTACTGCCGCTGGTGGTGGCCGCGTATTCGCTTTACGGTGTGTCGATGGCAAGCCATGGCAGCGCGCTGGCGCTCACGATGTGGCTGGTGGCCGTTCTGATGGCATTCCTGCTGACGTACATGTCGCCGCCCAACGGCGCCGTGTCCGAAACTGCCGACACCGTGCGCGTGCCCGGAAGCTGGGTGCCGATGGTGGTGGTCGTGGGTCTGTTCGCGTCCCGCTATGCCTACAACGTGATGCTGGCGATGCATCCGGAAGTCTCGCACTCCGGCAGTTTCATGGCGCTGTTCAGCGCGCTGTTCGGCTTCCTGGGTGGCCTGCTGCTCTCGCGCTCGGTGCTGCTGCATGTGCGTACGCCGCGCCTGGCGGCGGCTTGAGCCAGCGAATCGGTGTTAACACGTTAACATCCTGCATGTTGCAATCTCCATCCAAGACGGGACGACATGCTGGAACTCGACGGCACCATCTGGCTGCGCGCCGGTGAAGACAACTGGGGCGGGCGTGGCCGGATCGAACTGTTGGCTGCCATCGGGCAGACCGGCTCCATCACCGCAGGCGCAAAAGCGGTAGGTCTTTCCTACAAGGCCGCGTGGGACGCCATCGACACCATGAACAACCTGGCCGGCGAGCCGCTGGTGGTGCGCACCACGGGCGGCAAGGGCGGTGGCGGCAGTGTGCTGACGCCGCGCGCGCAACGGCTGATCGAGAGCTTTCGCGCGCTGGAAACCGAACACCGTCGCTTTGTCGAGCGCCTGGATGCCGCCGCGCAAGCCGCCAGTGAAGACGTCAACCTGCTGCGCCGCCTGATGCTGCGCACGAGCGCGCGCAATGCGCTGTTCGGCACGGTCGAATCGGTCGCACCGGGCGTTGTCAACGATGTGGTGACGCTGCGTCTGCCCGGCGGCCAGGCTGTCGCCGCCACCATCACGCAGGAAAGCACGCGCGTGCTGGGGTTGGCGCCGGGCGTGCAGGCCGTCGCGCTCATCAAGGCGCCTGCTGTGATGCTGATGCGTGGCGCCGGCGAGTGGCGCGTCTCGGCAGAAAACCAGTTGCCATGCGTGGTCACGGAAATCCGCGATGGCGCGGTGCAGGCCGAAGTGCGCCTGCGCCTGCTGGATGCGAACGCTGCGTTGGCGGGAGAAACGGTGCTGGTGGCCATGCTCTCGCGTACCGCTGTGGAAACACTGGCGCTCGCCGAAGGCGTGGAAGCCGTGGCCGTCTTTGAGGCGTCGAGCGTGATCCTGGGATTGGCTTAAGCCTTCATGACGCCCAAAACCCTGTTGATCGTCTACCACTCAATGACGGGCGGTGCGCGCCAGATGGCTGAGGCCGCGCAGGCGGGTGCCGCGGAAGAGGGCGGCGTTGCCGTGCGGTTGCTGCACGCGGCGCAGACTGGCCCCGACGATGTGCTGGCGGCGGACGGCTATCTCTTCGCGACACCGGAAAACCTCGCGGCCATCAGCGGACAGCTCAAGGATTTTTTCGACCGCTGCTATTACCCGATGCTCGACCGTATCAACGGCCGGCCATACGCATGCCTGATCTGTGCAGGCAGCGATGGCCAGAACGCGGTGCGCCAGATTGAGCGCATTGCCACCGGCTGGCGGCTCAAGGCCGTGGCCGGACCGCTCATCGTCTGCACGCATGCGCAAACGCCCGAGGCCATCCTGGCTCTCAAGCACATCGGGGCAGACGATCTGGAGCGCTGCCGCACCCTCGGGCAGGCCATGGCAACCGGGCTCGCGTTAGGCGTTTTCTAGCGGTTCAGCACCGCCGTCAGATGCGGATACGGCGATAGCGGCGCCGCATCGGGCGCGCGCACGGCATCGGCCACGACGCGGCCATCGCGCAGCTCGAATACGTGGTCTCCGAAGATCTCCACATCGGCCGGATCGTGCGTGATCATCAGCATCGGCACCTGCAGCCGCGCTTGCAGGGCAGACAGCTCGGAACGCATGCGCGTGCGCAGCGCCGGGTCCAGTGCGGCAAAGGGCTCGTCTAACAGCAGCATGGACGGCTCGGCGATCAGCGCGCGGGCCAGCGCCACACGCTGGCGCTGCCCGCCGGAAATCTGCGTCGGGTAATTGGCGGCGACGGCGCCTAGCTCGAATGTGTCGATCCACTGCTGCACGCGAGGGTCGCGTGTGCGGCGGGGCGGGTTGAACCACCCGCGCTTGAGTCCGAACGCGATGTTCTGCGCCACCGTCAAGTGGTTGAAGAGCGCGTAGTCCTGGAAGAGGTAGCCGACGCGGCGTTCCTGCGCGCTCAGGTTGATGCTCTCGGCGTGGTCGAACAGCGTACGGCCGTTCAGCACGATGCGGCCGCGCTCGGGCGTCATGAGGCCGGCAATGGCGCGCAAGGTGAGGCTCTTGCCAGCGCCCGACGG
This sequence comes from Ralstonia sp. Ralssp110, assembly GCF_047325135.1. Taxonomy (NCBI): domain Bacteria; kingdom Pseudomonadati; phylum Pseudomonadota; class Betaproteobacteria; order Burkholderiales; family Burkholderiaceae; genus Ralstonia; species Ralstonia sp. Ralssp110. The sequence goes on from NZ_CP168609.1 coordinate 164,444, forward strand.
CCCGTACAGCACCACGCGCCGGCTGTCCGAGCGTACGGCAATGTCCAGCGAGAACACACGCGCCGCGCTGGTGAGCGTTTTCTGCACGACGAGGTCGATCATGCCGCCGCTCATGCCAGTTGCTCCTGCAGGCTGGGCGCGCGCCCTTGCAGCAGCCGGCTGGCAACCACCAGCACTACGATGCAGGTGAGTGAGGTGATCAGCACCAGCGTATTGGCCGTGGCGTCGTCGCCGGCCTGCACGGCTTCGTAGATAGCCACGGAAAGCGTCTGCGTGCGGCCCGGCAGGTTGCCGGCAATCATGAGCGTGGCACCAAATTCGCCCAATGCACGCGCAAAGGCCAGCAGCACGCCAGCGGCAATGCCGCGTGCGGCCAGCGGCAGCGTGACGCGAAAGAACACGGCAGCCTCCGGCAGGCCCAGCACACGCGCCGCATTTTCCAGTTGGTGATCCACGCCTTCAAAGGCAGCGCGTGCGGATTTCATGACCAGCGGAAACGCCACCACCGTGGAGGCAATCACCGCACCCTGCCACGTAAAGACGAGCTGAATCCCGAGGCTGTCGAGCCACCCCCCGATCGTGCCGCGCCGGCCCAGCAGCACCAGCAGGTAATAACCGAGCACCGTGGGCGGCAGTACGAGGGGCAGCGTCAGGATTGAGTCGATGACGTCGCGCAGGCGATTGCGCGTGCGCGCGAGCGCGTAAGCCGCGCCCACGCCCAGCACGAGGTTCAGGACGGTCGCCCAGCCGGCCACCTTGAGTGAGAGCAGCAGAGGCGTCCAGATGGAAGCGGACATGCGGATACGTTGCGAAGGTGCGGTTGGCTGGCCGGATGATTCCCGCAAACCACGAGGTGACGCGTTGGGCGCCGGCGACAGATTGGGTTAATTATTCGCAATATAGGGTTGGATATAACGCACGGTCAATCCTGACACAATGATGTCCGGCATGCCGCAAGGGGCATGGATGCGCCGTCCTGCCACCGCTGTCAGCGGCGTCCTCCGCTGCGTTGCAACATAAGCCACGTCGATGGTGGGGCACTAAAAAGTTTTGTTGGACAACCTTGCCGTCGGCTTGCAACAATGCGCCAAAACGTAGGCCGGACGTCGCTTTTCACGATCCATGCCCAGCGGTGCTCAGGGTCACCGCACAGCAAATGTCATCCCCCGGGGGGGAAACAGTCTTGGCTATGGCCGGAAGCTTTCCGGCGGCCAAGCAGGTGTTTCCAACATGACCGGAGGACGGCAATGGCCGCCGCACATCGCTCAGATGGTTTGCAGGCAGTACGTTTCCCCCGCGCCGAAGACGTGGCGCTGCTGATGGACATGCGCACCGCGCTCAAGGGGGCGGACGCGCAGTCCGGTGTTTCCACCTGCCCAGGCGCTTCCCTCCAGCTCGACCTGGATGCGCTGTCCCCGAAGGCGGACAGCGCATCGCTACCCGGGCACGCCGATTCCCTGGCCGCGCGCACCGCAGCAGACGATGCCGCCAATGGCGATCGCTTCTTCGTGCCGCTGCCGTCCGGCACGGACGTTGTTCCCGTGGACGAGCACGCGCTGCTGTTCGAGCCCGCGCCTGCACAGCCGGGTCGCCTGCGCCTGGCTGCCGAACTGCAGGCCGCACGCGGGGTGGCCGAGCGCGCACGCATTGTGTCCGGGCTGATGGGGCTGATGGGTTTTTCGTCCCTCACCTACGCGCTGACCGAGCGCCACGAAAACGCGCCGCCCACGGTGGCCATGCTCAAGAACTACGTGGCGCCGCGGTTCCTGCAGCGCTATTGCGACGAGCGTCTGTTCACTGTCGACCCGCGCCTGCCCGCGGTGTTTGCCACCGGCATGCCGCTGGTGTGGGATCTGGCATCGCTGGCGCGCGGCCAGGCGCGCATGGAGCCCACAATGCGCGCGCTGCTGCAGGCGATGGACGAACACGGCCTGCGCAGCGGCGTGATGTTCAGCCTGGGCGCGGGCAAGGGCATGAACCATGCAATCGTCAGCCTCAGCTCGCCGCATGCAGGGCGGGAATGGATCAGCGACAGTGTGCTTGGCCAGTCGATCCTCTTTGGCATGGCGCTGCATCAGGTTTGGCGGGCGCCACTGCAAACGTTCACGCGCAACACGTGCGTATCCGGTGAAGAGGCACCGCTCACCGTCATGCAAAGCCGTGTGCTGACGTGCCTGGCCGCGGGCATGAGCGACAAGGAAATCGCCATCAAACTGCACACCACGGCGCACAACGTTGATTACCACTTGCGCCTGATTCGCCGCCGCTACGGCGCGACCAACCGCGCTCAGCTGGCCTACATTGCGGGCCGCCTGAACCTGATCTGACGGGGGGAAGGGGCGATGTGGAAGCTGCCGCGCGGCGTTCAGCGCGGCAGTGCCACGCAGCGCAGGCACGACGCGCCGTCGGCGCGATTGCACGCAACGATCATCACCTGCCGGCCGGTCTGGCCCGTGCACGCGCTGCCGGTCAGCACCCGTGGTTGCGCTGGTGCAGAGGCGGGGCGGGGTGCCCTTGCAGCCGGCGTAGCGCCGCCGGCGGGCACGACAGGAATCGGCTCGATTCGCCCACCGGCAGCGTCGGGCACGATGGCAGGCACGTCGCCAGCGTTGGCGACAACCTTCTGCACATAGCCATGGCGGAAGCCGGTCTCGAAATTGCCGCTGTAGTAGCACGACAGTGCCGCGCGCAACGCCTGCTGCTGATCTCCGTAGCGCGGCAATGAGCGTGCAAAGCACTCGGCGAGGATGGTGCCGCCTGCACGCAAGTTGCGGCAGGCGTCGAACGCGGTTTCCAGTGTCTCGCCAAAGCGCGCAAGGTTGTAGCGGTTGACCTGCCCGAGCCCGACACTGAAGTTGTAGCCTTGGCGCTCCAGTGAACGCGCGGTTGCGACGGCTTCTTCCAGCGTGGCCGGTTGGCGCACAAGCCTGCCGCCCACCACGCCGATCGCATACGGGTTGTAGGCAGACTCCGTGCGCACCAGCGCTTCGAGCGTGAGGCGATCAACGCGTGGCGCGCATGTGGCAGCCAGCGTGGCGAAGGCGCGCGCATCAATGCGTGGCCCCGCTACGGCAGACGTGGCTGCCATGCAGACCCCAAACGCCATGGCGGCAACGATAAAAGCACTGACACGCATGGTCGCCACCTCTATCGATAAGACAGCACGAGCCCGTGCACCAGGACCGACCAGCCATCGAGCATCACGAACAGCAGCAGCTTGAACGGCACCGAGATGGTGGTCGGCGCAATCATCTGCATGCCTAAGGCCAGCAACAGGTTGGCCACCACCAAGTCGACCACCACGAAGATGATGTAGAGCACGAAGCCCACCTGGAACGCCTTGATCAGCTCGGTGAGGGTGAAACTCGGCACGAGCACCGTCAGGTCGTCGTTCTTGAGGCCGGCGGCGCGCTCCTTGGGCCAGATGCTCGTGGCGGATTTGACGAAGAAGTTGCGCTCCGATTCCAGCGTATGGGTCTCCAGGAATTTCTTCACCGGCGGCTGCGCGGCATCGAGGATGGCGATCACGTCGTCCACGCTCATCTGGCTGCTCAGGTTGAAGTTGCGCCCGCGCAGGTTGTCGACCATGTCCATGCCGACCGGCGCCATGATGAACACCGTCAGGATCAGCGCGATGCCGTTGAGCACGATGTTGGGCGGTACCTGCTGAATGCCCAGCGCCGAGCGCAGCAGGCCAAACACCACCACCAGCTTGGTGTAGCTCGTGACCATGAGCGCGGCAAAGGGCGCGATGCCCAGCGCCGCCACCACGGCAATCATCGCTACGGGATTGGGCAGGTTTCCCATTGGGTGTGTCGAGTGTGTCGATGCGTTGTTCTTGTTGAGGGAGGGGCGTTAGTTATGCCTGCCCCGGTGCCGCCTGACCGATGAAGCGCGACACGCGCACACCGAGCCGGTTGCCGACCGCAATCAGGTGGCCTTCGCCAACCGGCATGCCATTGGCCAGGATGCGGATGACAGCCTGATTGAGCGGCTGCGCCAGCTCCATGACCGTGCCGGGCCGTAACGCACGCAGTTCGGCCAATGACAGCCGCCGCTCTTCCAGCTCGAAAGTGGTGACCAGTTCGATGTCGTCCAGGCTGTCGGTGGGAAGCGGGCGCGCGGAGGGTTCCGTGCCGGATGCAGCGGTATTGGGGGCTGGGTTCTCTGTTGTCATCGGCTTTTCCTCTACGGTTTCCACGACGATGCGGTTGCCTTGCACTTGCCCGAAAACACGCAGGTGTAGTTGCCCCCGCACGCGGGCCACGCAGCGCAGCGCATTGCCTGCGGGCAGCCATTTTTCGATGCGCACGATGTCGCCCAGCGCAATGCTGGCAAAGTCGCGGCGCGACAGAAAAGTGGCGCCCAGCTCGAAGCGCAGCGGCACCTGCGTGCCCATGAACGCGGCCAGCGGAATGGGCTCCGCGGCCAACTCCGGCGGGCACAGTTCGGCTAGCACCTGCGGCGCGTCGAACAGCAGACCGGCGCGCGCCAGCCACGGCGCGGCACCGTCCCCGACGGATTCGTCATCGCGGCGGGTGATCATCATCTGCAGGACGTCTGGCCGGTCCAGCCGTACGTCGGGCGAGGCGGTCTCTGGCAACCACATAAGCGCGCGTCCGCTGCGTTGCTCGATGGCCCGAGTGAGCGGTGCCAGAACGTCGGCCAGCACGGCGCAGCGCAGGGCTTGCGGCACGTGCGCATCTGCGGCGTCGGCCAGCCATGCACGTTCAGCGGCGGCATCGAGCAGCAGCCAGCCCGGGGCATCGCCCAACGTGAAGCGGTAGGCCTGTGCCGCAGCCTGCACGGCATGCGCTTCGCAACGCGCTTCGTAGGGCATGTTCCCTACGGAAAACGGTAGTGCCGCGCGCGCCAGATACAGGCGCGACAGCGCACGCGCCAGTGTCTGGTCCACAGCGGAGAGCATGCGTGCGTCGAGCGTATTCATGTCATGAACATGCGCCCGGCCATATAGGCCAGCTGCACGCGGTTCTGTGCACCGTATTTCTTCTTGAGCTGACGCAGGTGATAGTCGACGTTGTGCGGCGACATGTTGAGCTGCTCGGCAATCGCCTTGTCCGACAACCCGCTGGTGATGAATTCCAGAATCTGCCGTTGCACCTGCGTGAGCGCACGCGCGTGCGTGTCTTCATGCAATGGCTTGGCGTGCTGCATGAGAAATTCATGCAGGCCCAGCCCTACGGCATAGGCTTGGCCGACCACGTTGTCGGCAATCCAGCCCTTGGCGTTATTGCCCGATCCAAAGCAGATGACGCTGTGTTCCAGGCTGCGTGGGCTGACGACGCCGAAGCTGATGCCGCTGCGCAGGCCGGAGCGTTCCGCGTCTTGCAGCAGGCGGTGCAGGCGGTCCGCATCCGCCGGCGCGGTAAGCGTGGCGCCCAGGTCGGCCAGGTCCCACACGAGGGGCCATTCGTGGCGCAGCGCAAAGGCCAGGCGCGGGTCGATTTCAAAGTAGCGCTCTTCGATGTAGCGCTTGGGCCAGTTCGGCGGGGAATACGCACGGAAGTACAGCACGCGCGTAATCGATTCACCAATGCGTGTCAGCCGGTAGTAGCAGAGCCAGTCGAAGCCGATGCTGCGCAAGACGGCGCGCAGCAGCAATTGCCGTTCCTGCGCACCGTGCGCGGCCCGCAGATCCTGGGCGGTTTCAGAGAAGGACTCGGCGCGCGCCATCGCACCCAGGCGGATCGATTCGGCATCGACCACGATGTGTTCTTCGCCAAACAGGATCGGCGCGCGGACATCGCCGGCACCCACATTCGAAGCAGTCAACCGTGGCCTCTCGCGTGGCAAGTGAATGCACTCACTGTAGTGGCGTGCACACACCACGATGAACTACCGAAAAGCGTAGTCGACCCCGAAACTTCGTCAGAGATTGGCCGCTCGACTACGAGTTTCAGCGTTGAGCGGACAGGCCCCTCACTTCTACACTTTCGCAAGAGAAGCGGGGGCTCAACAGCGCCTGTCTTCTACGGAGATTCGTGGGCCCACGCGGCCCAAAACAGTCCCAACAGTCCAAAACGGGCCCAAAGGCGCTCCATGGCAAAGCCTCGGAATCTTGCTGCAGCGTTGGATGTTCCGCTCTCCGGCATGCGCTGGGCGCGGCTGGTGAATTACGACATCGCGATTGCCGTGTTCGTGGTGGCGGTGGTCGCGCTCTTCGTTCTGCCCCTGCCCACCGTTGTGCTCGATGGGCTGATCTCGCTCAATCTGGCCGCAAGCATCGTGTTGCTGTGCGTGTCGATCTATCTGCCGTCGGCGCTTGCGTTCTCGTCGTTTCCGGCGGTGCTGCTGTTCACGACCCTGTTTCGCCTGTCGCTGAACATCGCCTCGTGCAAGCTGATCCTGCTGCAGGCCAACGCGGGCCACGTGATCGACACGTTCGGAAAACTGGTGGTCGGCAACAACTTCGTCGTGGGCGGCGTGGTCTTCCTGGTGATCGCGGTGGTGCAGTTCATCGTGATCGCCAAGGGCTCGGAGCGCGTGGCCGAGGTCGGCGCGCGGTTTTCACTCGACGCGATGCCGGGCAAGCAGATGAGCATCGATGCGGACCTGCGCGCCGGCATCATCACGTCGGATGAGGCCAAGCGCCGCCGCGAGGCGCTGGAGCAGGAATCGCAACTGCACGGCGCGATGGACGGCGCGATGAAGTTCGTCAAGGGCGACGCCATTGCCGGCATCATCATCGCCGTCATCAACATCCTGGCCGGCATTGCCGTGGGCGCGTTGATGCACGGCATGTCGATCGGCGATGCGCTGCACCGTTACGCGATCCTGACGGTTGGCGACGGCATGGCCTCGCAGATTCCGTCGCTGCTGGTATCGATTGCCGCCGGCATCGTCACCACCCGAGTAGCCACGCGTGATCGCGAGGCCCGCCACCTCGGCCAGCAGATCGGCGCGCAGATCACCGCGCACCCGCGCGGCATGCTGATGGCCAGCGGGGTGCTGCTGGCGTTCCTGCTGGTGCCTGGGTTTCCGAAATGGTCGTTCCTGCTACTGGCGATCGGCACCGCGGCCGCCGCGTTCCTCCGCATGCGCCAGCGCCGGCAGGCTCCGCCGCTCGATCTGCTTGTGCTCGGCCCCGATGCCCGGCGATTGGCCGAACCCGAAGCTGGCTCGCCGGCAGAAGGCATTGCGGCGCCCATTGCGGTGCGCCTGTCGGAAGACCTGCGCGGCAAGATCGAACTCGTTGCCTTGCAGACCCGCCTGGCCGAAGCCAAATCGCGCGTGCAGCGCAGGCTCGGCGCGGTGTTCCCACGCGTGCAACTGACCTGGGATGCGGCGTTGCCCGCCCACGGTTACGCGCTGCTTGTGCAGGACGTGCTGGCCGCCGAAGGCACGCTGCCGGAGCGCGATGCGATTTCAGACGGTGCCGTGCCCGCCGAAGACCGCCTGGCTGCAGAAGTCGAAACGCTCATCGAGCGCAACGCTGCGTCACTCATCGGCATTCAGGAAACACAGAACCTGATCCAGATCATGCGCCGCGAACACGGCGAGCTGGTGGCTGAACTCACGCGCCTGGTGCCTCCGCAGCGCATTACGGAAGTGCTGCGCCGGCTGGTGCAGGAGGGCGTGTCGATCCGCAACCTGCGCGCCATTTTCGAGAGCCTGATCACGTGGTCGCCCAAAGAGCCCGAAGACGTGATCGGCCTGGTGGAGCTGGTGCGCGTGGATTTGCACCGCCAGATCACCGAGCAGTTCTGCGGCACCAGCCGCGTGCTCGACGTGGTGCTGTTCGAGCAGTCTTTGCAGGAGCGCATCGAGCAGGCCGTCGTGCACACCAAGCAGGGTAGCGTGCTGAGCCTCACGCGCGACGCCAAGCAGGCGATCACCGACCAGGTGGTGAAGATCCTGGGCGGCACCCGCCCGCTGGAGAAAGACCGCCATGGCCGCCCGCTGGCGGTGATGGTGTCGCTCAACTGCCGGCGCTACGTCAAGACGATGCTGCAGCCGGTGTTTGGCGATCTGCCGGTGCTGTCGTACCAGGAGATCGACGAAGCGATCGAACTCAACACCGTGGGCTGGGTGACCAACCCCGCCTGAACACACAGAACGCACGGACCGCACAAGGAGACAGGCCCATGAACATGAGCGCCACCATTCTCGAAGCCACGCGCCAGGGCTTGCTTCTGGTGCTGCTGGTCTCGTTGCCCGTGGTGGCGGTGGCGACGGTATCGGCGTTGCTGATTGCCATCGCGCAGGCAGTGACGCAGATCCAGGATCAGAGCATCGGCCTGTCGGTGCGGCTGATTGCTGTGATGGTGACCATCGTGGTGCTGGCGGGGTGGGGCGGACGCGAAGTGCTGCGTTTTGCCCGCATGGCACTCGATCAGGTGTTTTACGGCGGTGTGGCGCCTTTCTAGCGGGGGGATCGCGAGATGGCGCCGAACAAACAACAACATAACCGAGCGAGAACACGCGTGAACAAACGCTATCGATTCCTGCGGTGGAGTGCATCTGCAGCGTGCCTATGGCTGCTGACGACGGCGGCCCTGGTGCAGGCGGCCGAGCTGCGCTGGCGCAACCGGTCGTACACACTGGTGGCCGAAGGCAAGAAGGTGGGCGATTTCATCCGCGAGCTGGCGGCATCCCAAGGCGTGACGGCGGTCGTCGACCCGAAGGTGGAAGGCACCATCAACGGCAAGTTCTCTGGCCCGCCGGCCAGCACGCTCAATACCGTATGCGCCACCTACGGGCTCACGTGGTACTACGACGGTTCGCTCATCTACGTGGACCGTGCAGATGATTCACAGACGCAGGTCTTCCCGATTCCGAAGGGCAGCGGCCCGGAGCTTGCGCAGATCCTGCGCGCCATGCAGATCACCGATCAGCGCTTTCCGCTGGTTGTGAGCGACAAGGAAAACACCGTCTACGCGTCTGGCCCGAAGCGCTATGTGGAACTGGTGCGCCAGGCCATTGCATCGATTGCCGATCCGTCGCGCGGTGCGGATCGCGCTGAGATTCGCGCATTCCCGCTCAAGTACGCATGGGCGGGCGATGTGGAGATCAATCGGTCTGGCAAGCCCGTGACGATTCCCGGCATTGCCACCATGATGCGTCGCCTGCTGGGCGCGCCCAACCCCGGTGCAAGCAGCCCCGGCATGTCGCCCACGCGCGCCATGCGGCTGACTGGGCCGACGCGGCAGATGAAGCTCAGTTCCGGTGACAGCATCAACGTGCCGCGCATCGAGATTCCGCTGGCAGGCGCGCAGGGCGATTCCGGCTACGGCGCACAGGCGCCCGCAGCATCGGGCGGCGGTGCACCGCCTGACCTGCCGCGCATCGAGGCCGACGCCGGCATCAACGCCGTGCTCATCCGCGACGTGCCCGAGCACATGGCGCAGTACGAGCGCCTGATTGCCTCGCTCGATACCAAGCCGCGGCTGGTGGAGATCAACCTCACGATCATCGACATCAGCACCGATTCGCTCGATAGCCTGGGCGTCGACTGGCGTCTGCACACCACGCACGGCGATTTCCAATCCGGCAACGGCAACAATCCGCCGCTCACGTTCAACCTCGGCACCACCGAAGACGGCCAGACCGGCGCCACCACGCCGATCGGCATGGCGCTCACCGCATCGATTGGCGGCAGTCTGCGCAACTACCTGCTGGCGCGCATCAATGCGCTCACGCAGAGCGGCAATGCACAACTGCAAGCCAAGCCGAAGGTGCTGGCGCTGGACAACACCGAGGCGATTCTTGAAAACCTCATCCACTTCTATGTGCCGGTGTCGGGCTTTCAGGATGCATCGCTGTACGGCATCACGACGGGCACGAGCGTGAAGGTCACGCCGCTCATCGTCAACGAGGCCGGCCAGATGAGCGTGATGATGTCGATCGACATTGACGACGGCAACCTGACCAACGACCGCGTCTCGCAGCTGCCGGTCGTGCAGGAGCGCTCCATCGTCACCAAGGCGATGATCGAAGAGGGCAAAAGCCTGCTGATTGCCGGTTTCAACTCCGACAGCCTGAACAACACCAAGTCGGGCATTCCGTTCCTGTCGGACGTGCCCTTCATCGGCAACCTGTTCAAGTACACCAATAAGACCGGCCAGCACATGGAGCGCTTCTATCTGCTGACCCCGCGCGTCCTGACCGCCGCCAGCACCAACCCGAACGACGTGCCCGCCGTGTCGATTCCGGGCGTTGGCATGCCGGTGCCGGGATCAACCGATTGGAAACCGGGCCCGTTGCCCAACACGCCGGCACCCAACCAGCCGCCGGCCAGTGTCGGCACCTTGCCCACGCCGCCTGTTTCACGACTGCATGAACCAGCCAGCCTCACAACCCTCGCCGCACTCGGATAAATCGCCCTGGAAGCTGTGCTTCCTGAGCGGCCCGCTATACGGCAGATCGATGCCGCTGCGGATGGGCGCCAACGTGGTCGGCTCGGCGCCCAACTGCGAAATCATCGTGCCCGACAGCAGTGTCGCCGCGCGCGAGCTGATGTTCGAGGTGGGCGGCATTGCCGTCTCTGCACGCCGGCTGGACGATGCCGAGCCAACGCTCAACGGCCAGCCATTCGGCCAGACGCGCCGCAGCGTGGTGCCGGGCGATGTGATTGCCATGGGCGACATCCGTGTCGGCATCGAAAAGGTCGGAACGATCCGCATGCCGGCCGCCGCGGTGGAAGGTGCGGGTGCTGCGGTGCTGGCAGAGCGCGTGCCGTCGTGGCTGCCGCTGGCCGCAGCGGTGTGGCTGTCGCGGGTGTCCACCAAGGCGGGGCGCGGGCGAACGTGGCTGGTTGCCGGCATCGGCCTGTGGCTTGCGGTGCTGCTGGCCGGCGGCGTGGTCGCGTTTGCCGGGCATGACGGCTGGTCGCTGTGGGGCCGCGACCCTGCGGCGCGTGCAGCGCAGGTCCGTCACGCGTTGGGTGACCCGGCAGAGATTGTGGTGACGCCGGCATCGGACGGCACGTCGCGCGTGTCCGGCTACGTACCGACCGAGGCAGACCATCAGGCGCTGCTGAGCCGCGCACGCGGGTTGTCCGATGTGTCGATCGGCGAGGTGTACGTGGTGAGCGACCTGCTGGCCGCTGCGCAGCAGTACTTCAGCGCGGGCGGCACAAGCGGCACGGCCGCGCTGAACGTGGCCTACGACGGGCACGGCCGCATCGTGGTGAGCGGTACGGCCGATCGCGCACAGGCATGGCAGCGCATCCGCAACTACGCGCGCGACGCCAAGCCCGCCGTCGAGGTGGTTGACCGCGTGGCGTGGGATGGCCCGCCGCCGCCGAACGTCGTGGCGGAAACGCCGCGCGCCGACGGCCTGCCCGCCATCGTGAGCACATATGAAGACGAAGACGGTACGCGCTTTGTGCAGACGCGCGACGGCCAGTTGTATTTCGAGGGCGCCCACCTCAAGGGCGGCCTCCAGGTGAAGAGCATCGCTTCAGATGGTGTGGTGCTCGACCGCGGCGGGCAATCGGTCACGTGGCCGATCCAGCCGCAAACACCGTAGCGCAGCGGGTCCCCTTTCTCCTATGCGCCCGGTGTGTCGTACGGAGGTGGCCGGCAGATGCGAGGTCGGCTTTCGCCGCAAGCAGTTGGCAGTGCAGTTGGTAGTTCCTTTTGACCCTTTTGACCTTTTTGACTGACATCCAGGAGAGCACCATGGCAGGTACACCCACCACCGGCGTTGACGGCGCCATCGGCAGCATCAACCAGTCCGGCGAAGACCAACTGAAGATCGCCACGGCAGTGCAGGCCGCCGCAGCCAAGGGCGCCGCCGCCAGCGGCATCATCGGCGCGGCCCAATCGCTGAGCAATACGGCGGCTTCGGCAGCCGGTGCCGTCCGCGACGGCGCGCGCGCGAGCTGACGCGCAACCCCAGCGGCGGCGGGCGCGGCCTGCCGCCGCTTCATCGAATTCAGGAGGGCACGATGTCGATCGAAGCAAATGCGATTGCGGCCGTTGCCGCGACTCAAGCTGCACAGGCCCAAGCCGGCGGTGCTGCCGGCGCCAGCCAGGCCGCGCAGGTGAACCCCGCGGCGTATGCGGCCCAGGGCCCGGGGCAGGTCGAGCAGGGCATCGGCACTCCGGCTACGCAAGCCGCGATGCCCACCGACGCCCAGCAGTTTGGCGGCATGATGCGCCCGGTTGCCACCACGACGGTGCAGCCGGCCACGCTGCCGGCACAACCCATTCCGATGGCCTCCCACGCAACGCCATCGCCGGTGCCGGATGTGTCGTTCTCGTTCACGCGCGGGCCTGGCGCCGACGGTGCGATGGGCCAGTGGCGCGACTACGGCCACGACCTCAACGAGCGCTACACCAGCATCAACAGCAAGCGGCAGGAGATGCTCGATTCGCTCGACAGCATGGACGTGACCATGACGATGGTGAAGCTGGCCGACTTCAGCTACTTCGCCTCGATGACGCTGGCCGAGTACCAGATGGACATGAGCTTTGCGCAGGCCGCCAACGGCGTGAGCCACTCGCTGCTGAAAAACCAGGAAGGCTGACATGAACCGATTGCTGGGTGTGCTGATGGCGCTTGCCTGCCTCTTCGGCCTGGCCGGGTGCGAGCAGGAGCTGTACACCGGCCTGTCGGAGGTCGAGGTCAACGAGATGGTGTCCGCGCTGTCGGCGGCTGGCATCAGCGGGCAGAAGCTCGTGCAGGACGGCCAGGGCCAGGAGGGCCGCACCTGGACGCTTACCGTCGACCAGGCCGACATGGGTCCTTCGCTGGCGGTACTGCGTGCGCAGGGCCTGCCGCGCCCGCGCCTGGCGTCACTCGGCCAGGTGTTCCAGAAACAGGGGCTGGTGGCCACGCCTGCTGAAGAGCGCGTTCGCTACATCTACGGCGTCTCGCAGGAGCTGTCGCGCACGCTGCTCGATGTGGATGGCGTGATGCTCGCGCACGTGCATGTCGTCATTCCCGAGAACGATCCGCTGGCCGACAAGGCCAAGCCAGCCTCCGCTGCGGTGTACATCCGCTACCGGCCCGGCGTGAACCTCACCGCCATGGCGCCGATGGTGAAAGACCTCGTCGCGCACAGCATTGAAGGGCTGAGCTACGACAACGTATCGCTGTTCCTGCAGGGCGCCCAGCCGGTGCCGGTGGACGTGCGAAAGGGCGCGGCGTTGCTCGGCACATTCAGCACGCGCAACCCGCTGGTGTGGCTGCTCGGCTTGCTGATCATCGCGGCACTCGTTGTAACAGGTCTCGTGGCATGGCGACGTGGCGCGTTCGACAACCTCAGCGGACGTCGGCCGGAGCGGGCGTCATGACCAACGATGCGCGCCTGGCAGGGCTGGTTGCCACGTTCAACCTGCGGCCGGATCGCTATATCGACGCGTCGTGGCTGCCGGCGGATTGGCCGCTTGCGCTGCGCGACCCAGCCCGTTATGGCGAGGCAGGGCGCGCTGTGCTGGCGCGGGCGCTGCTCCAAGCCCATCAGTTGCAGGGCGAATGGGACTACGACTTTGCCGCCGTGGAAAAGCGCATCGCCCTGTTGCCCGCCGACGCGCTGGAGCGCATGGCCATGTGCTGCGGCCTTTGCCTGCATCGCCAATGGCTACGCGAGGGCGAAGTCTCGCGCAAGACCCGGCAGGCCATCGACCTCGCGTTCGGCGCGCCGCTTGTGGCATTTGCGTTGGAACGCATGCCGGCCTTCGAGGCCGTTGCCGAGACCTTGCAGGCGCAGCGCCAGTACCCGCGCCTGGCGGTGGAAACGCTGCGCGCCCGTGGGCGCCGGTTGCTGACTGATTTTCTGGTGCCGTTTGGCCCGGCCGTCATCCGTCGGCTGGCGTTGAAGTTCCCGCGCAACGCGGCCGACGCCGATCGACCGCCGTATTTGCTAGGCCGCACGCAACGCGCAGAACTGGGCGAGTTGTTGCGGCTGAGCTTGATTCCTGAACAGGTGCCGGCATGGGACTGGCTTTTCTGATTACCACCGACAAGCTGCATATCCTGAGCGAGCGCAAGGTGCTCAAGCAGCACGAGTATGCGGCGCTGCTCGATGCCACGAGCATCCTCGGCAGCGCCCAGGAAGAACGCGAGCGCCTGCTGGAAGACGCCGAGGCGCAACGCGAGCAACAACTCAAGGCCGGCTACGACGAAGGCTATGAAAAGGGCGAACGCGAAGCCGCCACGCGGCTGTATGCCGATGCGCTTGCCAACGCGCGGGCCTTGGCGGCCATGAAGCAGCTGATGGCCGAACTCGTCACGCGCACCGTGCGCGAGCTGGCGGCCGATCTGCCGCGCGAGGCGATCTATGCCAAGGCCTTCGCGCGCATCGAAACACTGGTCGAACACGAACCCGTGCTGACGGTGCGTATCGCCCCGCAGCAGGTGGCGGATCTGGAGCGTGTGCTGGGCACCATGATCGACGGTACCCGCCGCGTGCGCGTGGTGCCCGACGCCAGCCTCTCGGAAGAGGCGCTGGTGGTGGAGACCGCATCCGGCGTGGTCGAAGCCGGCATCGACACGCAACTGGCAGCGCTGCACGCCGCCCTGGTGGGAGGCGAAGCATGACCGAGCCCGCTGTCAGCCACATCATTGACGCGGGCGATCTGGAACGTAGCCTGCGCGACGTGCTGGAGCGCACCGACGGGATGGCTGCGGGCGTCCAGATGCGCGGGCGCATTCACCGTGCGGTCGGGCTCATGCTCAATGCATCGGGCATCCAGGCGCGGCTGGGCGAGGTGTGCGAACTGCGCACGCCTGGCGAGCGCAGCGTCTATGCGGAAGTCGTTGGTTTCGAGCGGCAGTCCACTTTGCTGACGCCGCTGGGCAGCGTGCACGGCTTGTCGGCCGCCACGGAGGTGATTCCCTCTGGCAGCGCGCATCGCTTTGGCGTGGGCGATGCGTTGCTTGGCCGCGTGCTCGATGGGCTGGGTGCGCCCATGGATGACGGCGGGCCGCTGTTCACCAAGGAGCGTGTTTCAACGCATGCAGAGCCGCCCAGCCCGTTGTCACGCCGCCGCATCGACGCGGCGCTCTCAACCGGGGTGCGCGCCATCGACGCCATGCTGACAGTGGGCATTGGCCAGCGGCTGGGCATCTTTGCGCCGTCGGGCGTGGGCAAGAGCACGCTGCTGGGCATGATCGCGCGCGGCGCGCAGAGCGACGTCAACGTCATCGCACTGATTGGCGAGCGCGGGCGCGAAGTGCGTGAATTTCTGGAGCTGTGCCTGCCGGAGGCGACGCGGCGCAAGACGGTGCTGGTGGTATCTACGTCTGACCGGCCGGCCATGGAGCGCGTGAAGTGCGCGCTGGTGGCCACCGCCGTGGCCGAATACTTCCGTGATCGCGGCAAGAACGTGCTGCTGCTGGTGGATTCACTCACGCGGTTTGCGCGGGCGCAGCGCGAGGTCGGGCTGGCGAGCGGCGAGCCGCCGACGCGGCGGAGTTTTCCGCCCTCCACGTTCTCGGTATTGCCGCAATTGCTGGAGCGGGCGGGCGCGGGGGCGCATGGTGTCATCACCGCCTTCTACACCGTGCTGGTGGAGGGCGATGAAGAGAGCGATCCGATTGCCGAAGAGGTGCGCTCCATCGTCGACGGGCACATCGTGCTATCGCGCAAGCAGGCGCTGGCGGGACGTTATCCGGCTATTGATTTGCTGGCCAGCATCAGCCGTGTGATGCCGCAGGTGACCACGCCTGCGCACCGTGCCGCCGCGCAACGCGTGCGCGAGCTGCTGGCCAAATACCAGGAGATCGAATTGCTCGTGCAGATTGGCGAATACCGCGAAGGCAGCGATGCCCTGGGCGATACCGCATTGCGCGCCCATGCCGCGCTCGCCCGCTTCTTTGAGCAAGACGCCGATACGCGCGTGAAGCTGGAGCGCACCGTGGCCGACCTTGAAGCCGTGGTGGGGGCGCTATGAGTGACGTGCTGCGTCAGCTCGCCCGCGTGCGCGAGGCGCGCAAGCTCGGCGCCATGGCGCGTGCGCAGAAGCAGGCAGCCCTGTTGGCCCAGGCAGCCGCGCAGAACGCGGCGGCGCAGCAAGGGTTGCAGCAAAAGGTATCGGCGCGCTCTGCGCACGACGCTGCCATTGAACAGGCCGTGCGTGAGGATGCGCGCAGCGCTGTCGCACTGCTGTGCGGCGCCAATGCCGCGCGGCTGGCGCTGGATCGTGCCATCGTCAATGCGCATGTCGAATCCATGCAGACCAGCACAGTGCTGGCGGCCGAGCAGGTGGCGCAGGCACGCGCCCAGCGGCATGTGGCCCGCGCGAACGCCAAGTGTGAAGCCGTCGACCGCGCCGAGCAGCGCGTGGCGGCCGCCCAGCGCCGCGCGGCGGAATGGCAGGAAGAAGACGCCGCGCTTGAAGCCCAGCTCGCGCGCCAGCTTGTCAGCCCGAAGATCACCGCCTGAGCCGATGCAAGGGTTCGATCCGCACTCCATGGAAGGCTTGTTCCGGCAGGCGCTGCTGGTGCTGCCGCGTCTGCTGCCCATCATGTTCATCGTGCCCGTGTTCAGCGGGCGGGTGGTGACGGGCATGGTGCGCAGCGGGTTCATCGCCATCCTGGCGGTGTTCGTGGCGCCTTCCATGGCGGGCGCGGCGATGAACGTGCAGGGCGGCGGCCTGTGGATGGCGCTGGCGCTCAAGGAAGCGCTGATCGGCGTGCTGCTCGGCATGGCGTTTGGCGCGCTGCTTTGGGCCATCGAGAACATCGGCCACCTGATCGACTTTCAGACCGGCTCGGGCAACGCATCCTTCTTTGACCCGGTGGCCGGGCATGAGAGCGGGCCGACCGCCAGTTTTCTCGGCTTCATGGCTGTCACGTTGTTCGTCACAGGCGGCGGCCTGCATGTGATGCTTGGCGCGTTCTTCGAGTCGTACAAGCTCTGGCCGATCGAGCGCATGTTGCCAAGCGCATCGGTTGCGCTGGAGCAGTTTGCGGTGCACGAAGCCGATAGCGTGCTCGGCTGGACGCTCAAGCTGGCCGCACCCGTGATCATCGTGCTGGTGGTGGCGGAGCTGGGCATCGGGCTGATCAACCGCTCGGTGCCGCAGTTGAACGTGTTCCTGTTTGCTCAGCCGGTAAAGAGCCTGCTGGCCGTGCTGATGATGGTGCTGTTCCTCGGCTTTGTCTTCGAATCGATGCGCACCTTCCTGGCCGGCAATGGCGAGATGGTCTGGCTGTTGCGCGCGCTGCTGCACAGCCCCGGCGCATGAGCGAGAAACAGCACAAGCCCACACAGCGCCGTCTGGAGGACGCACGGCGCGAAGGCGAAGTCGTCCGCAGCACGGACGTGACGAGCGCGCTGGTCTTTATCGGGATGCTCGTGCTGTTGTGGCAAGGCGGGCCGTGGTTGCTCGAACGCATGCGCGGCCTGCTGATACAGAACGTGAGCGCCGTGGCGCAGGCGCGCGACCCAGCCGCGGCGGTGCGGCAGGCGTTGGTATCGGCGGGGGCGGAGTGGATCCTGTTGAGCGCAGCCGTCCTGGTGCTGGTGACCGTGCTGGCTGTGCTGGGTGCGTTTGCCCAGGTGGGCGGCATGTTCGCGCCCAAACGCCTGACGCCGCAAATGTCACGGCTCAATCCTGGGGAGGGCATCCAGCGCATGTTCTCCGTGCGCAACCTGATCGGCCTGGCCATCATGCTGTTCAAGGTGGCTTGCCTGGCGTTGACGCTGTTCGTGGTGATTCGCGCGTCGTTGGCGTTGCCGCTGCAGGCGGGCTACGGGCGGCCGGCGGCCATCCTGGCCGTGGTCGCGCACATGATTCTTCTGCTGTTCGGCTGGGCGGCGGTGGTGTATGTGCTGATGGCCGCGCTGGACTACTGGCACGTGCGTTTCGAATTCTTCAAGAAGAACCGCATGTCTACCGAAGAACTGCGCCGTGAGCACCGCGAGCTGCAAGGCGATCCGCACATCGTGGGGCGCCGTCGCCAGCTTGCATTGGAGGTGCAATACAGCGCGCTGGAAGATCGCATGCGCATTGCTACCGCTATCGTGTTCAGCGCGCGGCATGCGGTGGCGCTGTATTACCCCGGCGATGGCACGTTGCCGATGGTGATCGCCAAGGGCAGCGGCGAGTCTGTCCAGCGCATCCGGCAGATGGCCGAATACCACCTCGTGCCGACCGCAGCCAACGCGGGGCTGGCGGAGCGCCTGCACGACACCGTGCCGATGGATACCACCATTGACCGCACGCTGTTCCGCGATGTGGCGGCGCTGCTGCGCTGGGCTGAAGGCGCGGATGCGGTGGGCAATCCGTACGTGTCGTCCACCTCCTGAGCGCGTAAGGGAGCGCAAAAAAAGAACGGCAAGCGCCTGACTGCTGCGCCCGCCGATCGTTGCCCGCTTTCCCCGTTATCCGATCCGCACGATGTCGCCCGGGACGACGAGATCCGGGTCCTGTCCCGTTGCGCCTTGCGTATATGGATTGCCATCCAGCGCTGCCCAGTCGAACTGGCTGTTCATCGGTGCCAGCTTGTCGAGCGCGGCAGCCGTGCGCGCATCGGATGCCGGGCCCGTGGTGCCAAGCAGCTTGGCAGAATCGGCAGCGCTCAATTGCCAGAGCGTGCCGCCTGGGCCAACGATCGCGTACTGCGGCGAGGTGCCTGTGCCGATCGATGGCAACGCGTGCGGCGCATTGGCGCGCAGCAGA
Organism: Ralstonia sp. Ralssp110; assembly: GCF_047325135.1. Lineage (NCBI taxonomy): Bacteria > Pseudomonadati > Pseudomonadota > Betaproteobacteria > Burkholderiales > Burkholderiaceae > Ralstonia > Ralstonia sp. Ralssp110. The sequence goes on from NZ_CP168609.1 coordinate 183,040, forward strand.
TCACCGCTTACGCCCTGCATGTCGGGCAGCGGAAACTCGGCATTAGGCTGGTTGTTCTGATCCTGCCCGTTGCCGTTGGCCTGCACCTGCGCAACCGCCGGCTTGGCCGCCTGGTTGGGCACGAACAGCTCGATGCCGAAGCGCGTGACCGCCGCCACACCCAGGATCACGCCGCCGGGCAGCATGGCGTTGCTCGGCAGCCGTTGGCCGACCTTGGGCATCAGGTCGCCGGCAATGCGCAGGGCGCCTGCGCCGAATGCCAGGTCCAGTGCTGCCTTGGTGGCCCCCATGGCCGGGCTATTGGTGTGCATGAGCGCGTCGTTCATCGCCAGGGGCACCGAACCGACCGTGTACAGCGACATCGTGAATGCCTGCGCGCGGTTCAGCCACGGGCTCGTGTTGGTCGCCTTGTCGTTGAATGTAGCGCCCAGGCGGCCGGCAAAGTTGCGGCTGGACAGCGCCAGGTTGGCGCTCAGGAACAGCGCATTGCTCCAGAACGATGGCGTGTTCAGGTGCGCCCCATGCGTGGCAAACCAGTAAGCCGTGTTGCCGTTATTGAGCGCAAGTGTCAGCAGTTGCAGCGTGTCGTTCGCGCGCCCTACGGGGCTCTTGGGCGAAAGCAGCTTGCCCGGCGCCCCCTTGAGCGCCATCAGTGCCTGGACATCGGGGTCGTCCTTGGCCTTGGGATCGTCGACCTTGGACAGCGCTGTAGTGAGCGCATCCGGGTTGTCCTGGAAACGCGCGACTGCGTCAGCGATGGTTTTCCGGTCGCCCTTTGTCACGCCCCAGCGGCGCCCGCGATCCGACATGTTGGTCTTGAGCCAGGCCAGTGCCGAGTCTGAATCTTCAGTGCCCAACTTGCTGACCTGGTCAGACACGGCGCGCGTCTTGTTGGCACGCAGCGCTGCGATGCCGCCCCGATACATGAACGACAGCGGGCTGGTGACGGACGGATCGAATACCGCGTGCGTCGCGGCGCTTCCGGTGAGCGTGGCGGAACTCGCAGCCGTGGAGAACGCCCCCGTGAGCGAGCCCGCGAAGATCCAGCGGATCCACGGCTTGCGCTTGGGTTCGCCGGCGCTGGCGGCGCTGTCGGGCTCGGTGGGCGGGGTGCCGTTGCCATCGTCGCCGGCTTCGCCGGTCTTGATGGCCGGGGTGGTGGGCTCAGTGGTCTTGCTGCCGGTGGGCTGCGGGCCTCCCGGCCCCTTCGGCCCTGTCGCGCTTGCGGGCGTGGGTGGCGGCACGTCGGGCTTCTTGCCTGCCGCCAGGTTGATCATCTGCACGACGGTCTGGTAGGTGTTGCTGTCGTGCCCGCCGACGGTGCCGGTGGCCTGGCCCGTCGCGCCATCGACCGCGCCGGCGCTGGCGGTGGCGTTCAGCGCGTCCATGTGCTGCTGATGAGTGGTCAGCAGATCCGTGCGGCCGGCGGCTTCTAGCACCGAAGCCGCGAGGCCGTGCGCGCCCCAGTTGGAGTTCGATGCACTCACATAGTGGTCCGCCGGCACCACTGAACGCGGGTCCACCACCGTGCCGTCGGGCAGGATCACCTGCGGCGCGGTGCGGCGCGTGTTGCCCATGCCGGCTTCATGCCCGCGCGAGCCGACACCGATGGTGGTCACGCCGTCGGTCTTCCAGCCGGCAATGACCACCTCGTCCAGCGGGACGGTCTGGTCAGTGACGTCGTTGCCGTTCTGATCGACGTAGCGGTTCTCACTATTGCGGCCGTGTACGTTGATGGAGACGATCGTGTCGGGCGACGCCTGATCGATGAGATCTTGCGCCGTTGTGCGCGCCTGCTCGCCGGGCTCCGCGTTGAACGGGACGATGCTGTAGTCGTTGACGGCGGCCCCGCGCGCCTGCAAGGCGGCATCGAGTGCCGGTACCGCTTCGTGCGGCACCACGTAGACGACCTGCTTGCCCGCCGCCTGCAAGTCATGGCCGAACACGGCGGCGCCGGCAATGCCGTCGGTATCCACCGCGCCATGCGCGTTGCGCGACCCGGCCAGCACCAGGATGCGGTTGCTGCCCTGCAGCGCAGCGGCGGCGTTGCCGACCCCGTTAGGATTTTCAATGCGCGCCATGTCCGGGTTGAACAGCGCCATCACGGCGTTGCTGATGGGCGTGGGCTCCATGCGGGGGTTCGGTGGAATGGCGCCATCCAGCGTCTTGCCGGGGCCGAACCTGCGCACCCGCTGCACGGGCACGTTGGGCCGCTCCATCAGGTTCTGCGCCGATTCGCTCACCGGGCCGGTCTTGCCCGAGGTGACGACGTACGGATCGGTGGAATACGCCGCGCTTGGCGTGTGCCAATCGCTCTTCCCGATTTCATTGAGCAGCGCCCTGGCCTGGTACTCCATCGGATCGATCACCGGAATATCCATGCCGCGCTTGAGCAGCGAGGTCACGAGGAAATCCTTCATCGCCGGGTAGTGCGTGCAACATAGCCACAGCGACGTGGTCTCCGGGTGGAGTTCGTTGACGTATGCGTCCGAGGCGTCTTGCAGCTCTTCCTTCACCTTTGGGTCATCGCTCTTGTGCTTCAGGTCGTTGACGAAATCCGCGAACTTGTGGGCGGCAACGGCTTGCGGGGTGATCCGACCATCGGACAGCTCAGCGACCGTGTTCTGGTATGCCTCGCTCTTGACGGTGCCCGCCGTGGCAAGGACGGCAGGGCGGTCCCCGCCGTGTTCGACCATGGCGCGCGACGTCACGTCAATCAGGTTGATGACAGGCACATCAACGTTGTCCAGCGCCTTCGGGAACGCCGTGCACGCCGTGTTGCACGCCATGGCCACCATGGCGGCCTTCAGACGCTGTGCGGTCTGCAGCCCATTGCCGACAAGACGGATGAGCGTGTCCGGGCTCTTGGGGCCATATGGTGCGTTGGCGTGGTCCACCACCGGCACCATCTGCAAGTCTTCACCCGTTTCGGCCTTGATGATGGCCAGCATGTTCTTGGCCGCGATCAGTCCGCCGTTGCTGGAGTCGAAGGCCGCAACGGTGAAGGGCTCGTTGGGCGTGGCCTCGTCAAACGTCTTGCCGTCAGGCATGTGGTTCATGGCATTGCGCAGCAGCACGAGCATGCCCTGATGCACCTGTGAGGGGAAACCGTCGACGCTGGCTTCGCTCTTGCGGCTGACACCGTCCACCGCTCCTGCATCCACTGAAGCCTTGATGGCTGCGTGTAGTTCCTCCGGCGTGGTCATGAGGTCCATGCGGCCCATCTGGTGCAGCATGTTGGCCAGGATGGCCTGTGCGCCAAAGTTGGAGTTCCACGCAGTCACGGGATACTTCACCGGCACGGTCGATGCGAAATCGATCGTGGTGTTATCGGCGAGCGTGACGGGTGGGATATTGCTGCGCAGGCTGCCCATGCCGGCCTCGTTACCGCCGTCGCCCACTCCTACCGTGACAATCCCCGTGCGCTTGTTGGCCTCAAGCACGATCTGATCCTTCGGGGCATTCACCTCCGCCACGGAGATGCCGCGCATGTTGAGGTAGTCGCCGTCGGCATTTCGGGCCGGCAGTTCAATGGCGACGACTGCATCGGGCTGCACGCGGTCAAGCAGTTCGTTTGCGGCATCGCGAGCGGGCTGCCCGCGCTTGGCATCGAACGGCTCCAGCTTGACGAGATGCCCGCCATCGAGGCTCGCCAGCACCGACTGCACGACCGGCATGTTGGCCGAATCGGTGGCGATGGTCATGTCGCGGCCGGCCAGCGCGAGCTTGGCCGCCATTTCAGCGGTGCCGACGGGGCCGTCCGTTTCGGGCAGGGCACGGCCCGAGACCGGGTCTCGCCCGACGGTGAAGCCCGTCACCAGCAGAATGCGCTGGGTGTCTTTCAGCGCGGCGGCGGCGTCTTCCGTGCCGCCCTTGACGAAGAACTTGCGTATGCCGCGATCCACGAAAAGCGCCTGGATGCGGTCCACCGGCGACATGATCCGATCTGCCGTGCGGCCGAATACCGACGACTTGCCGCGATAGAGCTGCATGCGCTGGCGCCAGCTCATGCGCACGGGGTCTTTGATGTTGGCGGTGTCGTGCGCGAACTCGGCCTTGTTCAGGATGAGGCGCCGCTGCTCGTCGCTCATCTCGGCCAGCTTGGCGGCCAGCCTGCGCACGCCAATGCCGTGCGGGTGGCGGCCATTGGTTGTGCCGTCGGTGCGGTAGTTCTCGGCATCGAGCAGCAGATCGGCATGCTGCGACAGTGCATTCTGCGTGCCGGCGTCCAGAGCCTTTTGTGTGTCGGTAAAGCTGGTGAGCGTAATTTCCGGGTTGGCGAGGTCGTCCAGGGCACCCGGCAGCGGCCGCGAGGGGCGCGCGGGCCCCGGCTTGGTCGGATTGCTTTCGTCGCCCGATGTACCCGTTTTGCCTGGTTCGGTGACGGGGTCTCCGGCGGTTTTGGGCTTGCCTGTGACCGGGTCGATCGGGGCGGTCGGGTCCGTGCCGGGCTTGCCAGTCGTGCCGTCTTTCCCATCGTTGCCAGCGGTGGTGCCGGCAGGCTCCGTGGTCTTGCCGCCGGCTTGCGTGATCACTGGCTCGGTGGTCGGATCGGTGGTTGGTCGGCCCGCAGTGGCTGGGTCATTGGCAGCCACCGTAGTGGGCTCGGGCACCACCTCGGTGGGCTTGTAGCGGCCGGCGTTGTTCTTCAGTGCGTTGAGCAGGCCGACGCGTTCCGTGCCTTGTGACAGTCCAACGCGTTCGAGCATGCGCGTTGCACCCACCTGGCCGAGGCCGAGGCCCAGGAACATGATGGATTCGGCCTTCTGCGAGCCCGACATCCGGTCGCCGTACATCAGCAGGTCCTTGACCTGCGCGCCCGTCATGATCATGCCGCCGCCGCCAGCCACGAGGTCCGACGCCGAGCGCGTGATCTTGAAGAGCCTCGATGCATTGGCCACGTCCGATACGGCGACCAGGCCCTTGCCCGCAAGGCTGTACTCGCCCGCAGCAGAGGTGACGATGGCCAGCCAGTCATTCGTCGCTTCGGGGTTCAGCGGCGACCACGAGCGGCCGTGATCGGCCAGTGTGTCGAGGTGATCGATCGATTCGCCCACGATCCATCCCGTGCCGACCGCAACCAAGGCCCCGCCAATGGGTGCTGCGCCGCCAAACGTGCCGACTGACAGGATCACGCCGCCCACCGCCGTGGCTACACCGGCCACGATGTCCACAACGTGCCGGATCTTCTGCCCCGTCGTGGTGATATGTGCACTGAAGTGATCGACGTCCGGAATGCCATTGCTGTCGAGCGAGACCGTGCCGGCAAGATTCTTCGGCACGTAGATCGTGCCGCCGTCAGACAGGGCGTTGTTGTGGCGGTAATCATCCAGACTGCTGTAGTCCCAACCGCGATCGTCGATGTAGTGAGGCTTACCCCCATTCTTGTCGGCCACTTCGAACAACGCCGTCGGCATCACGCCCGCGCTCTTGTCCACATAGGCGATGGGAATGGCCTTCACGGTCGGGTTGTCTCCGCCCGCCTCGTGGATCGTCTTGTTGACCTCGTTGATGACCTTGGTGCTGTTGCCGCCGGTGAACCACGCGGTGCCGGTGGCGCCGCTGCTCTGCGCGCCAGCGTTGTCGGCCTGGATCATCAGCGCGCCGCCGATGTAGTTCTTGAGCTGCGTGTCGGAATCGGGTCCGCTGAAGGTCTGCGCCTTGTCGTTGTAAAGCGGTGTGTCCTTTCCAAAGGTGGCCTTGGACATCTGCCCGAAGATGTTCTTCAGCCCCGCATTCTGGTCGGACTGGAACGTCTTGTAGTCAGCCTCTGCCTGCTTTTGCTGGACCTTCTCGTTGCCGCGGTCGAAGGCGCGTTGCAGCATGTCGACGTTGGGCAAGTCCTTGCCGTGCTGCTGGATGAGCGCATCGGTGACGGTGGCGCCGTTGCCGTCGCCTACGGCGTTCTGCACCGGCACCCACGACGGCATGCTCCCCCCCGAGCCGGAGGTCTGCATGCTGTAGAGGAACGATTTGGCGTTGGAGTTGGTGGTCAGCCAGTTGGCAACCTGCTGGGCGTGGTCGGTGCTCGACTGGTCGCTGGCGAAGCGCGGCGAATCGGCCACGGCAGCCGTCAGACTCAAGCCGCCATAAAAGTCCGAGCCGTGGGGCACGAGTCCAGACGTGTCGGCGCCGGCGTTGCTCTGGAACCAGTGGCCGTTGTCGTTGAAGCGATCTTCTACGGTGGTCAGCAGGTTGTTTGCCACCTCGGGTGGCGCCACCTTGGCCAGGTCCTTCATCCATTTGCCGACGGCGTCGTATTTGACGGTGCTGTCGGCCATCTTGCGATTGGCGTCCGGGTCGTCTGGGTTGTACTTGTAGACCTGGGTGAGGTCGCTGATCTGCTTGTTGAAGTAGTCGCTGTGCGCGTTGAAGAAGGGCGCGCCGGCCACCTGATACAGATGGTCGCGCGCGTCGGGGTCGGCACTGGTGACCGACACGTCGTTCATGTTGGTCGACAGGATATTCAGCGCGCCCTGAGCATCGCCCGCCTTCATCTTGGCTGCGACCTGGTCCTTGGTGAAGTTCACGCGCACGTCGTAGCTGGCTGCGCCGATCTGCTCGTAGATCTGCTCGGCGTTCTTGTCATTGGCATGCGGCCGCGCAAGCTGCACGCACGCAAACTGCACCGGGTCGTCGGTGGCGAGTGCCTTGTCCTGGGCAGACAGCGTTGGGTCGTTCGGGTTGATGTGGTTGATCTGGTACTGGATTGCATCGGCCGTGGCGATGTTCCTGGCAAGGGCAAGGCTGCCGTCGTCCCAATCAGGGTGGGCTTTTGCCAGCGCATCGGTGGCGTCATTGGCGGCCTGCAGGTTGTCGCCCGAGCCGAAGTTCTCGTAGGTGGAAAGCTCGCCGCCAAGGGCAGTCTTGAAATCCTCGATGGCCTGGTTCAGGTTGGCCTGGGCCGCGTTGATCGAGTCCTGCTTGTCTTCAGCAATAGTCCGGTTTGTGACCTTGATGTCTTGCGCGTCCTGCAGCTTGTCCTGGGCATCAAGCACGCCGTCGCGCGCTTCCGATGCGGTTCGCTGGCTCAGGTCTTGCTTCTCAACCGCGTCTTTTGCGTCGTCGACGATCTTGTCGAGCCATTTGGCATCGGGATCGCGTTTCTTGATGGCGTCCGCCGCGTCTTCAATGGCTTTCTTTTCGCCGCCGCCGGGCGCTTCGTCGGCCTGCCGGCGCAACTCGTTCTGCACTGAGTTGATGACGTCCGAAAGCGGCTTGTCGAGCTTGTCCTGCGCGGCCGTGGAGTCGTCGCCGTTGTTGATGTAGTCGTTGACCGCCGTATTGGCTGTCTGGATGGCCGCGTCCGTCTTGGTCTTTGCGTCGGCTGCGGCTTGTTTCTGCGCGGGGGTGGGCGGGGGAGGCGGAGGGGGCGGCGGACGGTAGTAGACGATGCGGCCGTTGATCTCGTCGATGGCAGGCATGGTGTCCTCCAGCTGCGCCCCATGCGGGGTGGGCCTGATTGAAAGCAAGCGGGTGATAAGGGCATTCTGGACGCCGGTTGCCAGCACAGCTATTGGCAAATTACGTAGTGCGCCGCGGTGTGGGCGCGCCCGCGTTTGTAGAAACTACGAGGGTCCGTGGCAGTTTTGGCGGGGCTTTGGTAAAAACCGCCGAACAGGCGTGCATGAGCGTGCGCCGCAGCACGAAAATCCGTAATCTAAACGCGCTGCATGGGCCGATGGCGCAGCGGGTGCAACGCAAGCGAGCCACCTACAACAACACGAGGGGCAGGGCATGAACCTACGTTTTCTGGAAACCTTTGTCTGGGTGGCGCGGCTGCGTAGTTTTCGCCTTACCGCAGACAAGCTGTTCACCACGCAGGCGTCCATTTCGGCGCGGATTGCCGCGCTGGAAGAAGAGCTGGGCGTGCGCCTGTTTGACCGCGACACACGCGGCGTGCAACTCACGCCCGATGGCCACAAGGTGCTCGAATATGCTGACCGCATGGTGAGCACGCTGCACCAGTTGCAGGCAGCCGTGGCACAACGCCCGGGCTTTGAAGGGCGCGTGCGGGTGGGGGCGATGGACAGCGTCATCCATACGTGGCTCTCGCCGCTCATCGCGCGCACGGCCGAGATGTTTCCTGCGCTGGAAATCGAACTCGTGGCCGACAGCGCGATGCACCTCGTCGAGCACTTGCAGAAGGGCGCGCTCGACATTGCTTTCCAGACCGATCTGCTGCGCGCCGAAAGTGTGCGCAACGTGCAGCTCGCGCAGTACCCGATCCACTGGGTGGTCGCCACCAACTCCCGGCTAGCCCACCCGTACGGCAGCCTGGGTGAACTGGCGCGCGAACGGCTCATCACCTTCGTGCGCAACTCGCGGCCGCATCAAGACATGCTGAACCTGCTGCACCTGAGCGGGGTGGAATCACCGCGCGTGAACTGCGTCAATTCGGTGGCCGCCATGACGCGCCTGGTGGGTGATGGCTTTGGCGTGGGCGCGTTGCCCACCGTGCTGGTACGCGACCGCATTGAGAGCGGCGCGTTGACGGTACTGGATGTGGAGCCCGCGTTGCCCACTTTGCCGATCATCGCGTCGTGGCGCGCTGGAGCGGGGCTGGAGGTGCACGAAGCCATTGTCGGCCTGGCGCGAACGATGGCGCGGGAATTCTGCCTGTCGGTCGGCCCGCGCTATGCCATTGCCGAAGAAGTCGAGCGCAACACGGAAGCCGCCTAGGCCGCCTGAGCCACGCAAGCGTGCCGTCGCGGCAGCGTCAGAAGATCGAGCGGCCGGTCAGCGTCGTGAGCCATTCCAGCGCCTGAAGGCCGGCGAGCGAGTTGCCACTGACGTCCAGCCCCGGAGACCACACGCACACGCCAAACTCGCCCGGCAGCACGGCAACGATGCCGCCGCCCACGCCACTCTTGGCCGGCAGCCCCACGCGATAGACGAAGTCGCCTGCCGCGTCGTAGGTACCGCAGGTCAGCATCAGTGCAGAGAGGCGCTTGGCGGGGCTGGCATCGACGATGCGCTCGCCGCTCCATGGCACGACGCCGCCGTTGGCGAGAAACAGGACCGCGCGGGCGAGGTCGGTGCAGTCCATCTCGATGGCGCATTGGCGGCAGTACGCATCGATGACGGTTTCCACCGGCATGTGCAGGTTGCCAAAGCTCCTCATGAAGTGGGCCATTGCGCGATTGCGGTCGGCATGGGCCAGTTCGGATTCGGCCACGCGCCGCACGTAGTCGATGCGCGGGTTGTCGACCAGCCGCCGCATGAATTGCACCAGTGCGGTTTCAGCCTGCACGAAGCGGCGGCACAGCACGTCGGTCACGACCAGCGCACCGGCATTGATGAACGGGTTGCGCGGGATGCCGTTCTCGTATTCGAGCTGCACCAGCGAGTTGAAAGCATTGCCGGAGGGTTCGCGGCCGACGCGTTGCCAGAGCGTTTCGCCTTCGAGCTGGAAGGCCAGCGTGCAGGCAAACAGCTTGGAGACGCTTTGAATCGAAAACGGCACATTCGCCTTGCCCACCGTGTAGACGTCGCCGCCGAGCGTGACGAGGGCCATGCCGAAATCCGCTGCGCTGGCGCCGGCCAACTCGGGGATGTAGTCGGCAACCCGGCCCTGGCCGAGATACGGCTGGATGTCGCGGTGGATGGTGTCCAGGATCGCTTGGTAGTCCATGTCGGGCGAAGAGCGGCAAAACGGAGGGGCGACGGATTCTACACGCGCGGATGCGGCACCCGCCTTGGCAATCACCTTTTCCTATCGCCTGCAATCCGAAACTTTCGTTGGACCGCGTTTCATCGCGCTTTCACAATTTGGCGCACGAACCACCTTGTGGAAGAGCTTGAATGATGACGGCAGTGGAGACAGCCCAGGCAAAAAGAGTGCCGGAACACCCGGCGCCGATGCCCGTACACACCCGCCCGGGTGCCAGCGTGGCGTACGCAAATCCGTATTCCGCCCGCCTTGCGGCGCGCTCGGGCGTGCTGCGCGGCCACACCAGCGGCCTGTGCGATGGCTACGTGCAGGCCAATATCGTGATGCTGCGCGATACGTGGGCCAACGAGTTTCTGCGCTTCTGCCAACTCAACCCGAAACCGTGCCCCCTGTTGGACGTGACCGAACCCGGCGTGCCCGTGTTCCGCCATCTGGGGCAGGACGTTGACGTGCGCCGCGACGTGCCGCGCTACCGCGTCTACCGCAACGGCGAACTGGCCGACGAGCCGGCCGACGTTGAAGCGCTGTGGACCGACGACATGGTCGCCTTCGCCATCGGCTGCTCGTTCTCGTTCGAGCATGCGTTGATGGAAGCGGGCGTGCCGCTGCGCCATATCGCCATGTCGCGCAACGTGGCGATGTATCGCACGTCGGTCGACACGATCGGCACGTCCCGCCTGGCGGGCAAGCTGGTGGTGTCAATGCGGCCGATGTCGGTGCCCGATGCCATCCGCTCGATCGAGATCACCTCGCGCATGCCGCGTGCACACGGCGCGCCTGTGCATTTTGGCGATCCGGCGGCCATCGGCATCGCTGATCTCGCACAGCCCGATTGGGGCGATGCGGTGCCTGTGCAGCCGGGCGAAGTGCCGGTGTTCTGGGCTTGTGGCGTGACACCCCAGGCGGTGGTGCAACAGGCGCGGCCTGAGTTGTGCATCACGCATGCGCCGGGGCACATGTTGATCACCGACCTGCGTACCGCGGCGTTGGCCTGAACACGCAGCTGCAAGACCAAAAGTCTGAAAGACCGAAAGACCGAAAGACCGAAAGGCCGAAAGACCGAAAGGCCGAAAGACCGAAAGGCCGAAAGACCGAAAGACGGACGGGTACCGGGGTTCCAACTGGCGCACGCAGAGGCGCTGGTTTATAGCAATAAGCGATAGACGCATCGAGACAGCATCAGTAACAAGGAGGAAACACCATGACAACCGAAGCAACGGTTGCGCGAGCGCCCGCTGGGACGGACGCCACTGCCGCAGCCAACTCCGGCGGTTTGTTCCGCTGGTACCGAGAGATCTCCACGCAGGAGCGCCGTACGTTCTGGAGCTGCAAGGTGGGCTACGCGCTCGACGCGATGGACACGCAGATCCTGAGCTTCGTCATCCCTACGTTGATCGGCGTGTGGGGCCTTTCCAAGGCCGATGCGGGGTTGATCGGCACGTGCACGCTGCTGGCATCGGCGGCGGGCGGCTGGGTAGCGGGCATCTTGTCAGACCGTATCGGGCGCGTGCGCGCGTTGCAGATCACCATCCTTTGGTTTGCCGTGTTTACCTTCCTGTGCGGCCTCGCGCAGAACTACGAACAATTGCTGATTGCCCGCACGCTCATGGGCTTCGGCTTTGGCGGGGAATGGACGGCTGGCGCGGTGCTGATCGGCGAGGCCATTCGCTCGCAGGATCGCGGCAAGGCCGTTGGCATGGTGCAAGCGGGGTGGGCGCTGGGGTGGGGCGCGTCGGCATTGCTGTATGCGTGGTTCTTCAGCGTGATGCCGCCTGAAACCGCATGGCGCGCGTTGTTTCTCGTGGGGATCGTGCCGGCGGTGTTCGTGTTCTTCCTGCGCCGTCTGGTGAAAGAGCCGGAGGTGTTTCAGGAAGCGAAGTCACAAGCCGCCGAGCGTACGAGCTTCTTCGAGATTTTCTCTCCGCGGCTATTGAGCACCACGCTGCGTGCCGCCGTGCTGACCACCGGTGCGCAAGGCGGCTACTACGCCATCACCACGTGGCTGCCGACGTTCCTGAAGACGGAGCGCCATCTGACCGTGCTGGGCACGGGCGGTTATCTGGCCGTGGTGATCATCGGTTCGTACATCGGCTACCTGACCAGCGCGGTGCTGACTGACCGCCTTGGCCGCAAGCGCAACTTCATCCTGTTTGCCGTGGGCTCGATGGTGGTGGCGCTGGCCTACACGCAGCTGGAGGTGACCGACAGCACAATGCTGCTGCTCGGCCTGCCGCTGGGCTTCTTTGCCTCGGGCATCTTTGCGGGCATGGGCGCCTTCCTGACCGAGTTGTTCCCGACGGCGGTGCGTGGTTCCGGCCAGGGCTTTTGCTACAACGTTGGCCGGGCTGTGGGCGCGTGCTTTCCGTTCCTGATCGGGCAGGTGAGCGCGCATTCGTCGCTGGGGCATGCCATTGGCATCTTCGCGGCGGGCGCCTATGGGCTGCTCATCGTGGCAGCACTCACGTTGCCGGAGACACGCGGCCGCGAACTCGAATCGATTTAACTCCTGTGCTTCCCCCAAAGTGCACAGCGCGCGGCGTTTGGAAGACGCCGCGTTTTTTTCAGATAAATCGGTATACCCCACTAATGGGTGGGAATAATTTATCCTTTTTGTGTTTTCATTTGCGTTGCAATTACGCATGCTTCGACTTCAAGAAAAGCCGAAGATGAAACGCAGATTGATTCATCGATAATCCGCGTTCAGGCAATCAACCTGCTGCAACGCCAATGTCAGTGCGGATCCGCGCCTTGCGGACAGTTTCAGCAACGCACGTGATCCTTCATCTCATTTTCTCCGTTAGCGCCCGTTATTTCCGGCACCCCCTAAAGAAGGGGTAATCCTAGTCAGCCTTTCTGTTTAAAAAAACGAGGGGTGGCGGTAATGGCGTGTTCATTGAGAAAATTGCGGCCTGCACGACGCCCGGTTTCCCCGCCCCCACGGTCGCATAAGAACAAGAAGGAGGCACGGAGGAGGCGTCACCCGATTCCCTTCGTCAGTCCTGTGTGCTGTATGTGCGTCTGCGATGCGCATGCCGTGCTTCTTTCTACCCGGCTATGAAAATTCTCTCCGTTTTCGGCACACGGCCCGAAGCGATCAAGATGGCGCCGCTCGTCAAGGCGCTGGCCGAGCAGTCGGCCATGGAGTCCGTCGTCTGCGTGACGGGGCAGCACAAGCAGATGCTGCAGCAGGTGCTGGACCTGTTCGACATCACGCCGCAATACGACCTGGAACTGATGACGCAGAACCAGACGCTGAACGGACTGAGCGCGCGCCTGCTCACGGCGTTTGATGACGTGCTGGAGACGGTGCGCCCCGACCGCATCCTGGTGCACGGCGACACGACCACCGCGATGATGTCGGCCATGGCGGCGTTCCACCGCCGCATTCCCATCGGCCACGTGGAAGCCGGCCTGCGCACAGGCGACCTTTACCAACCGTGGCCGGAAGAGATGAACCGCCGCACCATCGACGTGTGTGCCGATCTGCTGTTCGCCCCGACCGATTCGTCGCGCCGCAACCTGCAGGCGGAAAACCTGGGCGGCCGCATCCTGGTGACGGGCAATACCGTGATCGACGCGCTGCTGCAGACCACCCAGCGCATCCTGAAGGACGACGCCTTCCGCGCCGAGCTGGATGCGCATTTCCCGTTCCTGAAGGACGACCGCAAGGTGCTGCTGGTGACGGGTCACCGCCGCGAGAACTTCGGCTCGGGCTTTGCCAACATCTGCGAGGCACTGGCCAAGCTGGCGCGCCGCGACGACATCCAGATCGTCTACCCGATCCACCTGAACCCGAACGTGCGCGGGCCCGTGCAGACCGCGCTGGCAGGCCTGCCGAATGTGCACCTGATCGAGCCGCTGGACTACGCCCGCTTCGTGCGCCTGATGCAGCGCGCCCACGTGATCCTGACCGACTCGGGCGGCGTGCAGGAAGAAGCGCCGTCGCTGGGCAAGCCGGTGCTCGTCATGCGCAACGTGACGGAGCGCCCGGAGGCCGTGCAGGCCGGCACCGTGCGCCTGGTCGGCACGGAGGTGGACAGCATCGTCGGTGCCGTCAGCCACCTGTACGACAACGACGACGCCTGGCGTGCGTTCTCGCAGCGCCTGAACCCATATGGCGACGGGCTCGCCTCGCAGCGCATCGTGGCCGCCTTGGGCTGTGCGCATGTCCAGGAGTTTCTGGGCGAAGAACTTCAAGCGGCCTGACGGCCGAAGGCAACGAAGACCATGTCCACGCTTGCGATCGATATCCTGCTGGTGCTGGCGTTCTGCATCATCACGCTGCTCGTCGTCTACACCGCGCGTCACTACCTGTTCACACTGAACCGGCTGTTCGGCCGTCAGCGTCAGCCGTACCTCGATATTGAACAGGGTGTGTGGCCGAGCGTGGTCGTCTGCGTGGCGGCGCACAACGAAGAGCGCGTGATTGCCGATTGCCTCAACGCGCTGCTGCTGGTGGATTACCCGCGCGACAAGCTGACCATCATGCCGGTCAACGATCGCTCCAAGGACCGCACGCGCGAGATCATCGACGAGATTGCGGCACGCAACCCGGGCCGCTTCCAGTTGTTCCACCGCACCGAAGGCCGGCCCGGCAAGGCGGCTGCGTTGCGCGATGCCACGCAGTTGATCGACGCCGAGATCATGATCGTGTTCGATGCCGACTACCTGCCGGCGCGCGGGCTGATCAAGCAACTCGTGGCCCCGTTCTTCGACCCGGAAGTGGGCGCCATCATGGGCCGCGTGGTGCCGGTGAATGCCGGCGCGAACCTGCTTACGCGCCTGCTCGATCTGGAGCGCTCCGGCGGCTACCAGGTCGACCAGACTGCCCGCATGAACCTGGGCTTGGTGCCGCAGTACGGTGGGACCGTGGGGGGTATCCGCCGCCGCGCGTTGGACGATATCGGCGGCTGGAACATCGACACGCTGGCCGAAGACACCGATGTGACGTTCCGCCTGCTGCAGCACGGCTGGAAAACGGTCTACCAGAACCGCTCCGAATGCTACGAAGAGGTGCCCGAAGTCTGGCCCGTGCGGCTCAAGCAGATCAGCCGCTGGTCGCGCGGCCACAACCAGGTGATGGTGCAGAACATCCGCAAGCTGCTCGCCAATGACCGCATCAGCCGGCTTGAGCGGCTGGACGGTGCGTTGCTGCTGCTGATCTTCGTCATGCCGATGGTGCAGCTGGCCGGCTGGGTGGTGGCGGTCATCCTGTTCTATGCGGCGGCGCAGTCCATCGTCTCGGGCTGGATTCTTCTGGCGGCGCTGCTGTGCTATGGCGGGCTGGGCACGAATGCGGCCTTCTTCGAGATTGCGGCGGCCACCTACCTCGATGGCCATCGCAACCGTATCCGCTTGCTGCCGCTGAACCTGTTCGGCTTCCTGGTCAGCATGATGACGATCGCGCGCGCGGGTGTGACGCAAGTCATCGACGCCGTGAAAAAGCGCGAACTGGTGTGGGACAAGACCGAGCGCTTCCGCACGGAAGCCGCGGGCGTGGTCAACATCATGGCTGGCGAGGTGCCCGTGCACACCGGCCCGGAGGGCACATGATCGGAAGCGTGCTGCTGCTGAGCGGCGCGGTTGCTGGCCTGCTCGTACTGCCGTTCCTGCCGGCGTTGTCGGAATGGCTGCGTCCGACCGACTCCGCGCCGTTGCCGATGCGGCGTGACCAGCCGAACAATCTCACCTTCTTTGCCAACAGCTTCCGCCGCCGGCTGCAAGAGCAGTACGGCGTGGATGTTGATGCCATGCGTGCCGAAGGTGCCGCCTACGAGGTGCCCGTGAGCGCAGAACTGAGCGTGGGGCGCGACCCGCGCGGCCGCCCCGCAGCCGAGCAGTCGGGGCTGGCGCGCATGCTCGACAAGGTGAACCACATCGTCGTGTTCCGGGGCAACGCGTGGCTGGGCCCACGCAGCCGCGTGCGTGCCGACTTGTATGTCGAGCAGGATGTCGAAGTCGAGCGCGATACCCGCCTGCGTGCCTGCCTGGCCGAGGGCGATATCGAACTGGGCGAGAACGTGGTGGTGCAGCGCTGGGTGCATGGCCGTAATGTGCGGTTGCTGCCCAACGTGCGTGTCGAAGGCCGTGTCACGGCGGAGGACCGCATCGAGATGGCCGCCCCGGCGCGCTTCGAGCGGGCGGGCGCCGGGGAGGTGATGTTTGGCGACGTGCGCAGCGCAGCGCAGCCGGTCGGTTTGCCGAAGCCGGCCACGGAGCGGCGCGTGCTCGACGGCGATGCCACGCTCGCGGCCAACGAGGCAACCGATTGCGACTACGTGGTGCGCGGCGATTGCCGCGTCGCGGGTGGCATGGCGCTCCAGGGCAGCATCAAGACGCACGGGCACCTGCGCACGGGCGATGGCGTGCGCATCGCGGGCACGCTGTCGGCGCGCAAGAACCTGGAAATCGGTGCGGGCAGCGCGGTGCTGGGCCCGCTCATCGGCTTTGAAGACATTGTGCTCGGGCCGAACTGCCGCATCGGCCGCCCCGATGCACCGACCACGCTCGTCTGCAACCGCCTGTTCGTCTCGCCGGGGTGCGTCGTGCACGGCGTGATTACCGCGCACGAGTTTGCGCGTGTGGAAGGGTAAGGAGGTGCGCATGATCACGTTCTGGCGCGTTTGCGTTCGCCGCTGTGGCGCGGTGCTGGCCGGGCTTGTGCTGTCGGCTGCCGCTGCGCACGGTGCCACGATGTTTGAAGACTTCACCACGCCCGACGGGGCCATGACCGTATTCGCCCAGGGCGATTACGTCGAGCCCTACGTCGCCATCGAAGCGCTGCTGGTCGCGCACCGCCTGGGTGCCGACGTGCAAGCCCCGGCGGTTGGACTGGCCAATTGGTTGCTGCCGTATCAACAGCCCAATGGAACGTTTCCACGCCTTTGCCGCAATGGCACAGACGGCTGGGCCGCATGTGGCCACGCCGACGCGGATGACTCGCAAGCGGTGTTCTGGTGCCTGCTCGTCAATGAGGTCTTGCATGGTCCGCCGCAACTGCTGGCGAGCTGCAGCCTTGCGTTGATGCACCTCGCCACCCTGTGGGACCCGAAGCGCGCGACGTTCCAGGCATTTGCCGATCGGCCCGAAGCCTACTTTGCCGACAACGTGGAAGTGGCCGGGGCACTCAAGCACTTGCGCGCCGACCCCAAGGCATCGTTGCACTACACGCTGGAGCTGGCCGCGCTGCCCACACACAAGCAGATGATGGACGGCCTTGCGCATGCCTATGGTTACCAACGGAATGGCGCGCTGGAACCCGCACGCGTGAGCCTGCCGCCCACGCCCTACGGCTTCTATCCGACGGCGGTTGCGCCGGTCTATCCATGGGTGCATGACCTGGAGACCGGCTCCGCCGCCCAGCGTAAATGGGCGGTGTGGAAGTTCCGCTACGGGCAGACGTGGCTGTCGGGCAAGGCAGACCCGTTCCCGTGGGGCCTGATCGCCTGGGCTGCCTACACGCTGGGCGATACACCGACCGCGCAAAAGTGGCTGCAGGCCGCGCCGCAATGGCGCGCAGCCGGCCGCTGGAACTTGATGGAAGAGGGCGCGCTGATCGGGCTCTCGCATGCACTGGCTGTTTCCCAATGAGCACACCTTCCAAGCGCATCGACTGGCGCAAGCACCTGACCAGTCTGCTTATCCTGATTGCCTTTGCGGCCTGCGCGCTGCTGCTGGCACGCAACCTCAGCGCCGGCCCAGGCCGCCCGCAGACCGACGACATCGTGCTGGTGGTGCCTGACAACTTCGGGCAAGACAACCGCATCTACGTGCAGGCGTGGGAAGACGCCGCACTGGAAGAGGGCTTGCGCCTGCGCACCATGTCGGCGTCGGATTTCGTGCGCCACGGGTTGAATGGAGAGCGCGTATTTGCCGGCGTGATCCTGCCCGACACCGTGCACCGGTCGATGACCACCGCGCTCGTCAACCAGATCAGCCAGTTCGTGCAGGACGGCGGCGCACTGATGCAGGTGTACGACGCCGGCATCCTCAACGAAAAGGGCTTCTACGAGGATGGCGCCTCGCGCATGTCGACGCTGGCCGGCGTGCAGTACGGTTTCTATTCAACGCTGCGCGAAAAGATGGCCAGCCAGGCCACCGTCTATGGCCAACCCGATGCGATGGTCGATCTGCATATTCCGCCGGGGCGCTGGATTGTGTCGAATGGGCGTGCGGTGCTGTCGGGCTACGGGCAAGACATGCTGCAGTACCCGACCCTGCGCACGCAGGGCGACTACGTCGGCAAGGTGCTGCTGCGCTCCGAAGACAACTCGATCATCGCGGGCGAGCGCACCGTGGGCAAAGGCCACGTGCTGTTCGTCAACCTGCCGCTGACGTATCTGAAGCTGCGTACCGACGGCGTGCTGATGCACGGCTTCCTCAGCTACTTTGCCGGCCACGTGCTGGAACAGCCGCGCCTGTCGCCGGCGCCGCAGGGTGTGGGTGGCCTGGTGCTGAACTGGCACTGCGACGCCCGCATCTGTATTGACGCCACAGACAAGCTGATTGAAGACGGCGTGTTCAAGCGCGGCCCGTTCAGCTTCCACATCACCGCCGGCCCTGACCAGCGCCAGTTTGGCGACGGCTTGGGCGTCAACCTCGCCCACAACCCCGCCTTTGTGGAAGTGGTGCACGGCCTGATGAAGCAAGGGCACGAGGTGGGCAGCCACGGCGGCTGGATTCACGACTGGTTCGGCCTGAACGTGACGGAAGAGAACCAGGCCACCATGGAGACCTACCTGCAGAAGAACGCAGACGCCATCGAGGCACTGACCGGCAAGCCGCAGACCGAGTATTCCGCGCCCACAGGCAACCAGCCCGAATGGGCGACGCGCTGGCTGGACGAGCACAACGTCAAGGGTTATTACTTCACCGGCAACATCGGCCAGGGGCCGACGCGCACGTATCGCAACGGCCGGCGCGACGAGCACATCTGGTCGTTCCCAGTGCAGACGTATGGCCAGTACGCGACCATTGAAGAAGCCGACATGGCGCACATTCCGGAAGCGGAGATTGCGGCGTGGCTGACTTCGCTGGTGAAGTTCACCACCGACTCCGGCGAGATCCGCCTGATCTACTTCCACCCCCCCGGCGCGGTGCGCTACCTGCACGCCATTGACGCACTGATGGAAGCCGCCGACGCGGAAGAGGCGCGCAAGCGCTTCCGCTGGCACACCATCACGCAGATGGCCGAGTTTGCCGAGCGGCGTGAGAAGACCGTGTGGCACACGACATCGGAGCGCGGCGACGTGCGCGTGATTGCTGAGAATCCGGAAACACTGAACGACCTGACATGGCTGTTCCCGGCGGATCGTTATGCCGAGCCGCGTGTGGAAACGGGCCAGGCCAGCATCGTCAGGGAGGGAAACAACTGGCGGGTGGTGGCAGGCGCCGGCACCAAGCTCGCCATTGCTGCCAAGTTGAACACGGGCAGCTAAGCACGAGACAACAAGCAGAAAGGGCCGCCGCCGCGCATCAAAAAAAGGCCGGCGCCCGCTGTCAATAACAGACGGGGAAATACCAGCGTGAACCGAACTCCAATCGCGTGGATGGCGGCGGCTGCCATCTGCGGCATGACATTGCCAGCGGTGTGGGCACAGGCTGCCGAGCCGGCCGCCGCCCACGATGCCGCCGCCAAGCCCGCGGAAGGCGCGGAAGGGGCACAACCGACGCAAGCGACAGAAGCGGCACAACCCGCCGAAGCGATGCAACCGGCAGAGCCGGCAACACCGCAAGAAGCCGCAACGGAAGCAGAACAGCCGGTTGCACAGGAAGGTGCCGCCCCGCCGGCGGATGCGACGGCGTTGGCCGCAACGCCTGTGCCGACGCCCGGCGCCACCGCGCCCACCGTGCCGGAGCCGCTGCCCGAACCCTACGCCCCGGAGCGCGCCGCCATCGAGGCCGTGCTCGACACCGGCCGTATGAGCGACGGCTTTGGCGGTGCCACGGCAGTGGCCTTGCGCGGCATGATGGTCACCTCATATGGCATCTGGCAGGCCGAGCTGGATCGGCAGAGCCGGTTTGGTTTTGCAGGCCAGTACGGCGCGCTCTCGCTCACGCGCGATCTCTCGGAGGATTACTACGTTCTCGTCGGTGCGGGCACAGGCAACAGTGAGCTGTTTTCGAAGTGGCGTGTGGATGTGGCGGGCTATCGCAAGTTCGGCCCGGACCGCCGTTTCGTGGCCGGCATCGGCGCTTACTACGCGCAGGGCCAGGACAGCGTGCGCAATGACCAGGGGCTGGTGCTCAGCTCGCTGGCGTATTTCCCGTCGGTCGTGCTGGAGGGCGGTCTGCGTTTCAACCGGGCCAATCCCGGCATGGTGTTCGGCCCGAGCCAGTACATTGCTGCCACGATCGGCAACGACGAAAAGCGCGCGCTCGTGCTGCGCGTGGAGCACGCCCGCGAGGCTTACCAGGTATTGACCACCGGCACCGAGCGCGCGGACTACAACAGCATGAGCTACGCCATCCAGTGGCGCGAGCGTGTCGCGCGTGATCTGCTGCTCATCATCGGCGCGCAGTACTACCACAACCCGTTCTACAACCGCACCTACGGTGAAATCGGCTTCCGCTGGAGCTTCCGATGAACGCCAAGCCCATCGAAGACGGGCCGGCCGACGACCTGCCCACCAAGCGCCGATTGCGCGGGCATGAGCCCAAGCGGGTGATCGGCTATCGCGGCGATCGCATCGTCATGCACCGCGCGATGCGGCGTCTGGCGTTCCCGCTCTCGCGCTGGATCGATGTGCTCGGGATTCCGCTGGCGCTCACCGCCGGCTACTGCGCGCTCTGGCCAACCGTGGCGCGTCTGTGGGAACGCATCATCGGTTTCTGGAGCGTGGCACTGGAAGGGCAGGTTCGCGTGGCGGCCGTGAAGGCGCTCGTGCCGGGCTTTGGGGCCATTCCGTATCCGCACAGCGATGCCGCGTTGCCCACTGCCGTGCAATGGCTGGTCGGGATGATCGTCACGCTGGCGTTGCTGTTCGGCACCCGCTTCATCGGCGGCCGTGCGTTGCCGCTGGCGTACTGGCTGCGCTTTATTGGCGTGGTTCAGGCGAGCGCCCAGTTCTACTTCTTCATGTGGCCCGCGAGCTTTCCGTATGACGGCGGAGGGTCGATCGGCTCGCTCACGCAGGCGTCGGTCGTGGTTGTGCTGATCACACCGTGGCTCTATGCGCTGATCTACAACGTGCTGGACTTTGGCCTGATCCGCAAGCTGGTGTTGTCCGTCATGGGCATGGCGTATCTGACGGTCTTCATTCCGTTTCAGTACACGCTGGCATCTGTGGTGCTGCTCAAGGGGTCGATGCTCTGGTACCCGCAGATCTTTCTGCTGTGGGCGGTGTTCCTGCAGTTCGGCACGCTGGTCGGCTTCTATGCGTGGGCGATGAGCTGGAACGCGCGCGGGGCCAGAGGTTCGCGCTGAACGCACGAAAAAAAAAAACGCGGCCGAAGCCGCGCAGATCTCGCTTTCCAGAGAGAGAGGAGAGAAATTCTTACTGCTGCGCCACCGTTGCGGGCTGGGCTGCGTTAGACGCGTTGGCCGGTGCGGCTGGCGGCAGATCGCCCCAGCCGCCGCCCAGCGCTTTGATGAGCCCCACCGTGGAGTTCATGCGGCTGCCGGCCAGTTGCACGCCGATACGTTCGGCGGACAGCATGTTGCGCTCGGCATCGATCACGTCCAGGTAGTTGACCGACCCCGCGTTGTAGCGCGTGCGCGAGAGTTGCGCTGCACGCGTGGAAGCGCGTACGGCATCGTCCTGGGCCTTGGATTGGTCGGCCAGAAGGCGCAGTTCCGACAGGTTGTCTTCCACCTCGCGGAAGGCGACGAGCACGCTTTCGCGGTAGTTGGCAACGTTCTCTTCGTACGCCGCACGCGCTTGCTTCACGCCAGCACTGCGTGCGCCCCCGTCAAAGATCGGCAGCGACAGCGCGGTGCCCACCAGCGGCCCGAGAATCCACGTACGGCTGCCCCACTTGAGCAGGTCGCCGATGTCGTGCGACTCGTAGCCGAAGCCACCCGTGAGTTGCAGTTGCGGGAAGAACGCCGCACGCGCCACGCCAATGCGCGCGTTGGCAGCAGCCATCGAGCGTTCCGCCGCGGCTACGTCGGGGCGGCGTTCCAGCAGGGCGGAAGGGAGCCCGGCCGGTACGCGCACGTCGGCAGATTGCAGGGGGTCGGTGCCCATCGTGAAATCGGCCGGTGCCTTGCCCAGCAGCGTTGCCAGTGCATGCTCCAGCACCGCGCGACGA
Source organism: Ralstonia sp. Ralssp110 (assembly GCF_047325135.1). NCBI lineage: Bacteria > Pseudomonadati > Pseudomonadota > Betaproteobacteria > Burkholderiales > Burkholderiaceae > Ralstonia > Ralstonia sp. Ralssp110. The sequence continues at coordinate 204,965 of NZ_CP168609.1, forward strand.
CGTTGTACGCCGATGCGGTCGGAGCGTGCCGTGGCGAGTTCTGCATCGGCGCGGGCAACGTCCAGCTCGCCAATGTCGCCGGTGTTGAAGCGGCGCTGCACCAGCTTGAGCGCCTCTTCACGGCCGACCAGCGTGCGGGACAGCAAGGCCTCTTCCGCATCCAGCGTGCGCAGGCTGAAGTACGTCTGCGCCACGTCGGCCTGCAATGAGAGGCGGGCGGCACGGTACAGCGCTTCGACACGCTCGGCATCGGCGCCGGCGGCATCGATGTTGTTGCGCACGCGGCCGAACAGGTCGACCTCATACGCCACGGTGGACTGCGCACGCCAGTACGTCTGCGGCTGCACGGGCGCGCCAACTGGCAAGCCAGCCGATGCCGCCGACGCCCGCTGGCGCGTCGGGCCGAAGCCCGCATCCAGTTCCGGGAACAGCGATGCACGGTTGGCCTGCACGAAGGCACGCGCCTGGTTCACGCGTGCGGCTGCGGCGGCCAGTGTGGGGCTGGCTTCAGCGGCCTGCGCTTCGAGCTTGTCGAGCGTCGGGTCGTTGAAGATCTTCCACCACGCGCCGTCGGCGGGCAGCGCGGGCTCGGCGGTCTTCCACTTGCCTTGCTCGCCTGCGGCCAGCGGTGCGTCCGCTGGTTGTGCAGCTTCCTTGAAGGCGTTGGGTGTGCCAACGTCCGGCTTCTCGTAGGTCGGGGCGAGCGAGCAGGCCGCGAGGAACAGCGCGGCGGCCAGCGCCAGCGGGGTCCAGCGGCCCGACCGCATGGCCGGACCTGTTTGTTGTTGTGTCGACGCGTTCATAACGATGTCTTGATGAGTGTTGACCTTAGTGCTGGGTCGACGGCACGGGCAGCGCACCATCCAGGTCCAGATCACGATCGGGTGCATCTTCAGAGCGCTGGCCACGGCGTGCCGCCAGCGTGCGCAGCAGCACGTAGAACACCGGCGTGAGGAACAGGCCGAACAGCGTCACACCCAGCATCCCCGCGAACACGGCCACGCCCATGGCATGGCGCATTTCCGCGCCGGCGCCGGTCGACACCACCAGGGGCACCACGCCCATGATGAAAGCGATCGACGTCATCAGGATCGGGCGCAGACGCAGGCGGCAGGCCTCGATGGCGGCTTCCACGATGGTGCGACCCTGCAGCTCAAGCTCGCGCGCAAACTCCACGATCAGGATCGCGTTCTTGCACGCCAGCCCCACCAGCACCACCAGACCGATCTGCGTGAAGATGTTGTTGTCTCCATGCGAGACCCACACGCCCAGCATGGCGGCAAACAGGCTCATCGGCACGATCAGGATCACGGCCAGCGGCAGCGTCAGGCTTTCGTACTGGGCAGCCAGCACCAGGAACACCAGCAGCACGCAGATCGGGAAGATCCACACGGCCGAGTTGCCGGCCAGGATCTGCTGATACGTCAGATCCGTCCACTCGAAGCGCACACCCTTGGGCAGCGTTTCATGCGCGATGCGTTCCACTGCCGCCTGTGCCTGACCCGACGAGAAGCCCGGCGCGGGGCCACCGTTGATGTCGGCAGCGGTGTAGCCGTTGTAGCGCACCACCATGTCCGGCCCGAAGCCTTGCGAGACGCGCAGCAGCGATGACAGCGGAACCATGTCGCCAGCGGCGTTGCGCGTCTTCAACTGCAGGATGTCTTCTGCATGGGCGCGGAACGGCGCGTCTGCCTGCACCTTGACCTGATACGTGCGGCCGAAGCGGTTGAAGTCGTTCACGTACAGCGAGCCCAGGTACACCTGCATGGTGTCGAACACATCGGTCACCGGCACGCCAAGCTGCTTGGCCTTCACGCGGTCCAGGTCTGCGTTCAACTGCGGCACGTTGATCTGGTAGCTCGAGAACGACGGGCCCAGCTCAGGCGTCTTGCGTGCCTTGGCCATGAAGGCCTGCGTGGCGGCAAAGAGCTGCTCGTAGCCGACCGAGCCGCGGTCTTCCAGTTGCAGCTTGAAGCCACCCACCGTGCCGAGGCCTTGCACGGGCGGCGGCGGGAACACCGCAATGAAGGCGTCCTTGATGGCGCCGTATTGCTGGTTCAGCTGCCCTGCGATTGCCCCGCCCGACAGGTTGGGCGTCTTGCGCTCGTCAAATGGCTTGAGCGTGACGAACACAATGCCGGCGCTCGGGCTGTTGGTGAAGCCGTTGATCGACAGGCCCGGGAAGGCCACGGCGCTTTCCACGCCGGGGTGCTTGAGGGCGATGTCCGACATGCGGCGGATCACGTCTTCCGTGCGGTCCAGCGATGCACCGTCCGGCAGTTGCGCGAAGCTCACCAGGTACTGCTTGTCTTGCATCGGCACGAAGCCGCCCGGCACCTTGTTGAACAGCAGCGCAGTCGCACCGATCAAGGCCAGGTAGATGCCCAGCATCACTGCCTTGCGGCCGATCACGCGCGACGTGCTGCGGCCATACGATTCCGATGCGGCACCAAACACGCGGTTGAACGGGCGGAAGATCCAGCCGAGGCCCTTGTCCATCGTGCGCGCCAGCCAATCCTTTGGCGCGTCATGGCTCTTGAGCAGCAGGGCGGCCAGCGCCGGCGACAGCGTGAGCGAGTTGAAGGCCGAGATGACGGTCGAGATGGAGATCGTCAGCGCGAACTGCTTGTAGAACTGACCGGTCAGGCCCGTCATGAAAGCCAGCGGCACGAACACGGCAATCAGCGTCAGGGCAATGGCGATGATGGGGCCGCTCACCTCGCGCATGGCCTTGTAGGTGGCCTCGCGTGGCGATAACCCTTCGGCGATGTTCCGCTCGACGTTTTCCACCACCACGATGGCATCGTCCACCACGATCCCGATCGCCAGCACCAGCCCGAACAGCGACAGCGCGTTGATCGAGAAGCCGAACATCAGCATCAGGCCAAACGTACCGATGATGGACACCGGCACCGCCAGCAGCGGAATGATCGACGCACGCCACGTCTGCAAGAACAGGATCACCACCAGCACCACAAGCGCCACCGCTTCCAGCAGCGTGTGCGTGACGGCTTCGATACTCGAGCGGACGAACTGCGTCGGGTCATAGACGATGCGGTAGTCGACGCCTTCGGGAAAGTCTTCCTTCAGCTCGGCCATCGTCTTGCGAACGTCATCCGAAATCTGCAGCGCGTTGGAACCCGGCGCCTGGAAGATCGGAATGGCCACCGCCTGCTTGTTGTCCAGCAGCGAGCGCAGGCCGTATTCCGATGCGGCCAGCTCGATGCGGGCCACGTCACGCAGGGTCGTGACGGCGCCGTCGGGCGAACTCTTGAGGATGATGTCGCCGAATTCCTGCTCGGTCTTCAGCCGGCCCTGCGCGTTGACCGACAGTTGCAGATCCGTGCCCGGCACCGAGGGCGAGCCGCCGATCACGCCAGCTGCCACCTGCACGTTCTGGTCGCGGATGGCCTTGACCACTTCGTTGGCAGTCAGGCCGCGCTCGGCCACCTTGTTCGGGTCGAGCCATACGCGCATCGAGTAGTCACCCGAGCCGAACAGCTGCACCTGGCCCACGCCGCTGATCCGTGCGAGACGATCTTTGACGTTCAGCACCGCGTAGTTGCGCAGGTACGTCATGTCGTAGCGGTCGTTGGGCGACAGCAAGTGCACCACCATCGTCAGGTCGGGGCTGCTCTTGACGGTCGTCACGCCCAGGCGTTGCACCACGTCGGGCAGACGCGGCAGCGCCTGCGACACGCGGTTCTGCACGAGCTGCTGTGCCTTGTCCGGGTCGGTGCCCAGCTTGAAGGTGACCGTCGTGGTCAGGTTGCCGTCGCTGTTGGCTTGCGACTGCATGTAGAGCATGTTCTCGACGCCGTTGATCTGCTCTTCGAGCGGCGAGGCGACGGTCTCGGCAATCACCTTCGGGTTGGCGCCCGGGAACTGCGCGCGCACCACCACCGAAGGCGGTACGACCTCGGGGTACTCCGAGATCGGCAATCGCCAGATCGAGATGATCCCGATCAGCAGGATCAGCGTGGATAGCACGCCCGCAAAGATCGGGCGGTCCACGAAAAATTTAGAGAAGTTCATGGCTGTGAGCGATGAGTTTCAGTCGCGATTTAGCGCAATCGGTGCAATCAGGCGCGGTCGGCCGGAAGACGTTGGGCGTTGGCTGCGGTCTTGGCGTTGGCGGGCTTGGTTTCGGCCTTGGCGGCGGGCGCGGCGGGTGTTTCGGCTTTGGCTTCGGCGGGCGCGGCGGGGGCTTCGGGCTGTGCACCGGGCAACACCACGCGCTTGGTGACCAGGCTGTCCATGGTCACCGCGTTGGGTGCCACGGCGTCGCCCGGGCGCACGCGCTGGATACCGTTCACGACGATGCGGTCACCCGCCTTCAGGCCCGACTTCACCACGCGCAGGCCGTCAATGGAGGCGCCCAGCACAACCGGGCGATAGCTCGTCTTGTTGGCGGCATCCACCACCAGGACGAACTTCTTGTCCTGGTCCGTGCCGATGGCCTTGTCGCTGATGAGGATGGCGTCGTGCGGTGCGCCGGTGCTCATGCGCACGCGGGCGTAGAGGCCCGGCGTGAGGCGGCCGTCGGCGTTGTCCAGCGTGGCGCGCACGCGGATCGTGCCCGAGCGCACGTCCAGCCGGTTGTCGACGGACTGGATCACGCCTTCGCGCGTGTAGCCGTCTTCATTGGCCAGCCCGATGTAGACCGGGGTCTTGGCGCCCTGGGCGGCCTTGGCGGAGTAACGCAGGTAGCTTTGCTCATCCGCATCGAACGCCACGTACATCGGCGAGACCGACACCAGCGTGGTCAGCACCGGCGCAGCGCCACCGGCAGAGACGACGTTGCCGACGGTGATTTCTGCGCGCGACACGCGGCCTGCGACCGGCGCCACGATGTGCGTGTACTCCAGGTTCAGCTTGGCGGCGTCCAGCGCGGCAGCGGCGCCTTGCAGGTTGGCCTGTGCCTCGCGTGCGGCGTTTTCCTTCTCTTCGAACTCGCGGCGCGCGATGGCGTTGTCGGCCACCAGCTTTCGTGCACGGTCCAGCTCCGACGTGGTGTAGGCCACGCGCGATTTGGCGGCCGTCAGCGCGGCTTGCGTGCGGGCGACTTCGGCAGCGTAGGGGCGCGGGTCGATGGTGAACAGCGCGTCGCCCTTCTTGACGATGCTGCCGTCCTTGAAGTGGACGGCGGTGACGGTGCCGCTCACCAGCGGGCGGACTTCAACGCGTTGAACGGCTTCAATGCGGCCGGAAAACTCGTCCCATTCGGCCACGTTCTTGGCCAGGACCGGCGCCACATCGACCGGCGTGGCGGCGGGGGCGGCGGCGGGCTGCTGCGATGCGCCGGCACTGGAGACCAGACCGTAGGTGCCCACAGCTGCTACGCCGAGCACGGCGGCAACCGAAATGGCGAGTGTGCGTTTGGACAGGCTCATGATGACTCTCTCGATTTTGTTGGGTAAGCAAAGAGAAAAAGACTGGATAAAAGCGCTTTGGCCGCAGCGTAGAAACACGCGGGCGGCCTCGCACTCCGTTTCTTGTTGTATGGGTTCAGCCAGGCGTCTCCGCGGTCGGGTCGATGGAGGTGCGGTCCTTTCGATCCGCACGTGCACGGCGTTTGCGTGGCGCAGCCGCTTGACGTGTCATCCCGAGGTGCCAGCGCAGGAAGCACGTCATCTCGTCTTGCGCCACCGCGCTCATGGCAATCGAGTCATGGCAGGCCTCGTTCACGCGCACGACTTGCGTGACGACGCCCGCTTCAATCAGGCACGCGGCATAGCGCTCGGCTTCCGTGCGCAACAGGTCTTGCGGCGCGGTGAGCAGCAGGGCAGGGGGCAGGCCCTGCAGGCGGCGCGATTCCACCGGTGCGGCGTAGGGGTGCACGCGCTCGGTCGGGCGGGGCAGGTATTGGCGATAGCAATCGGCGCAGACTTCGGCCGAGTTGTCGGCGTCGGCCAGGTGGTCGGGACGCACACGGGCCATGGTCGGATCGAGCATCGGCGCGATCAGGACCTGCGCGCGCAGGTTGGGGCCGCCGCGGTCGCGCGCAATCATCGTGAGCGCGGCAGACAGGTTGCCGCCGGCGTCATGCCCGGCCACCGCCATGCGGCGACGGTCAATACCCCATGCACCGGCATGGTCTGCCATGCAGCACAGCGCGGCGTACACATCTTCGGGCGCGGCCGGAAAAGGTGCAGCCGGAGCGAGCGAATAGCCGACCGTGACCACCACTGCCGGCAATGTGGCGGCCAGGAGGCGCGCCGGCGCATCGGCATCGTCAATCGAGCCGCGTACGAAACCACCGCCGTGCAGGTACAGCACGCCGGGGCGGCGCAACGGCGCGGCGGCATCGTCGGCGTGCATTTCAGGGCGGAACACCCGCAGGCGGATGCGGCTGGCGTAACCCTGCGTCCAATAGTCTTCGGACGTGACCTCGCGCGGCAGCGGCCCCGCACCAGCCGTTTCCTCGCACGCAGAAGCTTGCTCAGGCAGCTTGGATGCTGCACTGCGCAATTTGTTATTCAGTGCAACATTTGTGGGGGCGGACGTTGCGTACGGCCGTGCTGGACGAACAGCGGCTGAAGCCGCATCGCTGGTCAGCGAGCGATCCGAAACAACGAGGCGCGGCGGAGAAGAACCCATGATGTCAGGCGGGGCTTACCTTTGCGGATAACCCGGATATCGATGGGCTGAATGATGGTGATTAGACGACCGCGGATAAATGCCTATAATCAGACATCACTATTAGTTGCAGCCGAACAATCAAAATTTGCGGTTGTGCTACAAAGTGTCATTGCTCGAGGCCGATCTTGTTGCACTGCGAAAACCCGTAGTCGCCGCCTTCCTGATCGCGCCTCATGCTCAGAGCGCGTTGCGTTTCTCGAGCACAAGCAGACCCCTTGATTCCACAGGTCCGGCGCATTGCCCGTTTTGATTCGGGCAGTGCGCCCGCCCCGTGGAGTCCGTCCTTAAGGAGCCGCAGATGGATCGCTTGCAGGCCATGCAGGTTTTCACGCGTGTCGTGGAAGCCAGCAGCTTCACCAAGGCTGCCGACAGCCTTCAGTTACCCCGCGCCACGGTGACGAACCTGGTGCAAAGCCTTGAGGCGCATCTCGGCGTGCGCCTGTTGCACCGGACCACGCGCCGCGTCAATGTCACCGCCGATGGCGCTGCGTACTACGAACGCTGCGTGCGTCTGCTCGGCGATCTGGAAGAGACCGAGGCCGCGTTTTCACAAAGCGCATCGGGCGCACGCGGCACCCTGCGCATCGACGTGCCTGCGTCGATTGGCAAACGGTTGCTCGTGCCGCGCATTCGCGATTTTCACGAGGCGTACCCCGATCTTCAGCTGGAGATCGGCATGAGCGACCGCACTGTCGACCTCGTGCAGGAGGGCGTGGATTGCGCCGTGCGTGGCGGCGAATTGCAGGACTCCAGCCTTGTCGCGCGCCGCATCGGCCAACTGTCGATGGTCAATTGCGCCTCGCCCGAATATCTGGCCCGCTGCGGCACGCCCCTGACGTTGGAAGACCTGCAGGACCACACAGCGGTGAATTACTTTTCTGCGCGCAATGGCCGCCGCATGGACTGGGATTTCGTGATCGACGGGCAGAAGCAGATCCACAAGGTGCGCAGCATGGTGTCCGTCAACGATGCCGAGTCGGCCGTGGCATGCGGCCTGCATGGCCTGGGGTTGCTGCAGACCTCGCGCTTCCTGGTGTACGAGCACCTGATGTCGGGCGCGCTGGTGGAGGTGCTGCCGGATCATATTTCCGAGCCGGTGCCCATCTCGGTGGTGTATCCGCACAACCGGCATCTGTCGCCCAAGGTGCGGGTGTTCGTCGACTGGGTGGCGACGCTGTTTGCCGACCATCCGTGCCTGCAGCTCAAGGAAAATCCCCGGCTGCAGATTGTTAGCGCCGCCTGAACAGTTATTTCTGAAAAGTCGCATTTATCAGGCGGGAGCAACGATCTATTCTGCCCTCCAAGCGCAACAACGAGCGCAAACGAACAAGGAACAGATCATGAACTCCCGCCTCTTCTCCGCTTTTTCCCGCCGCGCCGTCCTGGCTATGGTGGCCACCGTATCGGCTTCCGCCGCGCTGCTGTCGCAGCCTGCAACGGCTTCCATCCAGCCCAACTTTGACGCACCGGCCGCGACGCAGGCGGGCCGCTTCGACCCATACACCCAAGGCGCCGACCGCCAGGCAGACACCTACGGCTATCTGTCGTGGAAGAACGATCGCTTTGATCCGTACAGCCAAGGCGCGGATCGCCAGGCCGACACGTATGGCTACCTGTCGTGGAATGGCGATGCGAGCTATCCGAACGGTGGCGCTGCATCGCGCGCATAAGCCGCGCACCAACTGAATTTCTCCTCCTCCCTGTTTGCGGCGTGACTTCACCGGTCACGCCGCATTTTTATTGGCGCGAGAACCGGGGCGCCAGGGCGCCGATGTTGGGTTGGGAGTATCGTGGCAGGCATGCAGACCGTCATCCTCACGTTCGATTCCAGTCTGGCGCCGCTTCTTCCGATGGCGTTGCGCGGGCATCCCGTTGTGCGCGCGTGGGCAGAGGGCGCCACGCTCAAGCACGCCATCGAGGCGCTTGGCGTGCCGCATACCGAAGTGGGGCAAGTGCTGGTGGATGGTGCCCCCATGGGGCTGGAGGCCATGTTGCCCGGCCGGGGGCACGTTGCCGTGTCAGCCGTGGAGCCCCTGTTGCCGACCGCGCCGCTGCATTTTCTGTGCGACGCCCACCTGGGGGCCACGGCTCGGCTGCTGCGCATGGCGGGCTTTGACACCGCCTACGACAACAACTATGCCGACGCGGCCATCGAAGCGCTGGCCCTGGGCGAAGACTGGATCGTGCTCTCGCGTGACCGTGAGCTTCTCAAGCGACGCGGCATCCGCCGGGGCGCATTCATCCGCGCGCGGGAGCCGCAGGCGCAGATGCGCGAAATCGTCACGCGCCTGCGGCTGGCTGATGTGGCCAAGCCGTTCTCACGCTGTCTCGAATGCAATGTGCTGCTGCGGATGCTAAGCCCGGAAGAGGCTTCCGCCAGCGTGCCGCCGCGCGTGCGCGAGCGCCAACGCCTCTTTAGCACCTGCGATGTCTGTCGGCGTATCTATTGGCCCGGTTCGCACTGGGCACGCATGAATGCCGTATTGGCCGACATGCTGTCGCCCCAGGCCGACGCATCGTCAGACATACCGGAAGCCGCCGAGCGTATGTCGCGTACTGGCAGCGCAGGCGCCTGACGCGCCTGATTACTGCGACGACGCGTTGCGCAGGTCGGCCACAAACCGCTCGCGCCAGATGGTGAGGTTGGCGGCCCGCAGCCGATCCATCATGTGGGCGTAGCGCGCCTTGCGCTCTTCCAGTGGCATCGTCAATGCGCGGTTCAGTGCCTCGGCCATGCCGCGCGTGTCGTACGGGTTGACGATCAGCGCGGCATCCAGCTCGCGCGCCGCGCCGGCAAAGCGCGAGAGCACCAGCACGCCCGGGTCTTCCGGGTCTTGCGCGGCCACGTATTCCTTGGCGACAAGGTTCATGCCATCGCGCAACGGCGTGACATAGCCGATCTGCGAGCTGCGGAAGAGCGCCATCAGCACGCGCCGTTCGTATTGCTTGTTGATGTAGCGGATGGGCGTCCAGTCCAGCTCGGAATGCTTGCCGTTGATGCGGCCCGACTCCGCCTCCAGCCGCTGCCGGATCTGCTGATAGCTCTGCACATCCTGACGCGACGTTGGCGCAATCTGGATGAAGGTCACGTGCCGGCGGTGGTCCGGAAAATCGTCCAGCAACTGCTCGAATGCTCGGAACCGTTCAGGCAATCCTTTTGAATAGTCGAGCCGATCCACGCTCATGATGAGTCTCGGCGGCTGCTGGCCTTGACCTTGCCCCTGACCAACGGCGCGCTCGCCGCGCGGGCTCGCATGCCGCGTGAATGGATTGCGCCGCGCCAGCGATGCCTTGGCTTGCTGCGCAATCTCGTCCGGGTGCACACCGATCGGGTAGACCTCGGCACGCAGCGTGTGCCCGTAGGCGTGCACGGGGCCGTTCTGTTCCTTCTGTTCGATATAGCCCCGCGCCTCGCGCTCGATGTAGTCGTAGAAGGCGACGCGATCGGTCTCGGTCTGGAAACCGACCAGATCGTACGCACAGAGCGCCCGTATCAGGTCTTCATGCGGCGGAATCGTCGTCAGGATTTCCGGCGACGGAAACGGAATGTGCAGGAAGAACCCGATGCGGTTGGTCAGCCCCAGCGCGCGGCACTCCGCAGCAAACGGAATCAGGTGATAGTCGTGCACCCAGAGGATGTCATCAGGCTGCACCAGCGCCTTGAGCTGATGCGCAAACTGCGCATTCACGCGGCGGTAGCCGTGGTACTCCTGGCGCTCGTAGCGGGAGAGATCCACGCGGTAGTGGAAGATCGGCCACAGCGTCGCATTGGCAAAGCCGCGGTAGTACTGGTCGTAGTCTTTGCGGTTCAGGCCGACGGTGGCGTAGGTGATGTTGCCCTTGGTGACGATGTTCGGCTCGTGCGCGATTGTGTCCGAGCTGGTGGTCGCAGTTTCACCGCTCCAGCCAAACCAGATGCCGCCGGTTTCGCGCAGCGCGTCGAACACACCCACGGCCAGGCCGCCGGCCGTCCCCTGGCCTTCGGCAACGGGCGCAACGCGGTTGGAGACCACAATGAGTCGGCTCATGCGGCACCTCGCTTGGGCGGGGCCGTAAGCGTTGTCAGCCATGCGCGCAATGCCGCGGCGTCTTGCACGCGCCAGCGCGCCTGGCTCGGGCCTGCGCCCACCTTGATCGACCAGCCCTCCAGCGCATTGACGGCATCGAAGGCGCTTTCATCGGTCAGGTCATCGCCGGCAAACAGCACGGTGCGGCCCATGAAGGGCGGCTCGGTCATCAGGGTGTGCACCACGTCGCCCTTGCTGGCGCCGCGCGGCTTGAGTTCGACAACCATCTTGCCGGCCTGCAGGCGCACGTGGTCGGCATAGCGGCGCGCGAGGCGGTCAGCCACCGTCAGTACGGCGTTTTCAGCCTCTGGTGCGTGGCGGTAGTGCAGGGCGAAAGCGATGCCCTTGCTCTCCAGCACCACGCCGGAAAACTGCGTCGACAACTGTGTGAGTTCGGCGCGCAACTCGCTCTCCAGCCGCGCGAGCGCATCGGTGTCGGTGTTCAGGCGGACGAAGCCGCCGTCTGCATAGCGGCGTTCGGCACCGTGCACACCGGCGATGACGAGCCCCGGCAGCGACAGACGAGACTCCACGTCGTGCACCGTGCGCCCGCTGATGATCGCCAATGCGCCCCCGCTTGCGGCGTGCAGCGCGGCTAGCGTTTCACGCAGCGGCGCGGAGACATGCACGGCATCGGGCTGCGGCGCGATGTCGACGAGCGTGCCATCAAAGTCCAGGAGGAATGCCGTTTGGCCCAGATCGAGCGAGGGCAGCGGCGCTGCGTTGGCAGAAGACTGAGGAGAGACGTTTTTGGACAAACCGGTTCTTGGGAATGTGCGTGATGCGCCTTTTCACGCAAGAACCGGGCCGAGCAGAGGGCGGCGGCACCACACGTTGTCATTTCGCCATTCTTCGCGCGCGTGGCGGGGGCGGTGTGTGTAAAAACGGAAGCAGGATGCAAATCCTTCACAGGCCTGCCGCCGTAACGGCCTCAACTGTGGAACCACCCGTTGACCGTGAAGCGGCCATCCTCCATGCGGCCCGATGGCACGCTCACGGGCCGCAGTTCGTGCATGAGGAAGCTCGGGAACACGATCAGCCGATTCTGCACGGGCGCGATGTCGACGAAATCTGTGGTTTCGCGCCAGCGCCGGCCATCGGTGCGCGATGCATAGAGCCGCAGGTCGCCGCCTTCAAACGTCTTCGGTTCGCGGTGGAAGTAGTAGATGAACGTGACGCGGCGCGTGCGCAACTGCGCATGGGTGTTGTCGTTGTGAACCTTGAAGAATTCGCCATGGCCAGTCACGGTGAGCTGCACTTCCAGGCGCTGAACCGGAAACGGCGCGATGCGCAAGCGCTCGAAGATGTTGTCGGCACAGGCGAGCAGACGCTCCTCGAACAACGCCACGATGGTTGGCTCGTCGTAGCGCACGCGCGATCTGCGGATGTCGAGTTCGACGCCGCCGCCGGCCGCGTTGAGTACGGCAGAAGGTCGGAATGCGGCCGGGTCCGCCAGCGCCGCTTCGCGCACGAGCTCGAGTTCATTGGGCGGCAGGAATTCGTCGCATGACGCCCACCATGGCGGATGGACGAGTTCCACCGGTAACAGGTCGGGCCAGGATGCCGTCGGCAAGTGCTGTGGTTCGAATTTCAATTGAGCGACCCACGAAAGTTGAGGTTGACGTAGTGCAGCAGCAGCGAAGTCGAGATGTGTCCTTCGGGCAAGGCCTCACGAAAATGGACCACGCGCGGGCCGGCATAGACGAGCGCATCGCCCAGGCTTTGATAGACCAGCACTTCGGCATCGGGCAGGCCCAGACGGATGGGCCACGAGGCTTCGAGCGTCGGTTCGGGCGTGTAGTCCACGGCGATCGTCAGGCTGTATTCACACTGCGGCCGGTCGACATGCCGGTGCAGGACCGCGCCCTGCGTATACGCCGCAAGGTAGGCGTACGACGGTTTGACCGGGGCGCCCACCACGTGCGAGATCAACGGCGTGAGGCGCGCCTGCAGCGTTCGCAGCATCGGATCATTGTGGGCGCGGTATCGGCGCGGCACTTGCGGGTCGCCAAACCGGATGGCGCCCGAGCGTACGCCGTGACGGAGGTAGCGCCGCAAGACTGCCACCTCGTACGGGTGCAGGGCGTCGGTCACCACGCCATAGTTTTCCCGTGCGAACGACGCCCGTGCGGCTTCGAGCGCCGGCACCTCCGCGGCATCGATTTGAGTTTGAGCGGCCGATACCAGCACGCCAGCGTCAACGAGCACGTTATGCATGAACGGGTCCATTGACGGGGCGACGTCGCCGGGCTGCATCCGCCGCAGGCTGCTCCAGACATTCGGGCTGACGGCGAAGGTGCGCCCGATGCGACGGTCAGGGTCTTCAACATGCAGCAGCCAGCCTTGCTCCGATTGCCCAAAGCGCAGCCGCGGATTGATACGCAGCGGCTGATCCGACATCGCGCGGGCGCGGATGCGCTGCACCGCTGCGCGCGGTGCGAGAACGTCCGGCTGATAGTCAAGCATGGGGGCGATCACGCTGGCCTCCGTTTTACTTGACCGAAAGCTCGGCCAGCACGATAGCGACTAGCAGCGGCCTGGCGTTGGGTCCGACAGGGGCGACGATCTCCGCAGGCCGCAAAGCGGGCACGACCACGGCGCGCCCCGTGGAGAGCGGTACCACGATCTGTCCACGGCGAGGGTCGACACCCGCCAGGCGCAGCGGTCCGCGCAGCATGCGCAGCGATGCATTGGTCGTGCCCGTGCTGCCGAGCGTTGCCACCAGCACCACGTCGTTGGCGTGCGCTGGCTGGTTGGCCAGATCGACGCGCGTGCTGGTACCGGGCTGCAGCGCGAGCACGGACACACGAATCCGGCCCACTTGCCGCGCACGCGGCGCAAGCCGGCGGGCGGCACCCGGCAAGGCCCGTTCCACGGGGCCTACGAGGAGCTTGTCGATCTGCGGAGCGTCGCGCAGCACCTGGATGCGCACCGGCGCAGGAGCCAGGGTTTCGCTGGCTTCGATCGACCGCGTGTAGACGACTTGGGTTTCAAAGCGCGCGCCCGCCGCAGCCACTGCACCGGCCACTTGCTGCAACACCGCCATGCTGGCGAACTGGTCGACGATGGATTCGAGCGCGCCAGGATCCAGCACGCCGTTCCACCGGCCCTCCGGGTCGGATGGCCCAGGTTCTGGCGAACCGGGGTCTGAGGGGCCCGGATCGACGGGGCCTGGGTCTCCTGGGCTGCCAGGGTCCGCAGGTCCGGGGCCACCCGGATCTACCGGCCCAGGATTGATGGGGCCAGTCGGTTCTCCCGGCCCAACAGGGCCAGGGCCGCCGGGGTCCCCCGGGTCGCCGGGGCCGACAGGACCGACCGGGCCGGGCTCGCCAGGATCGACCGGTTCCGGATTTCCTGGCTCGCCAGGTTGGGGGTCGCCCGGCCAGCCTGGGTCGATCGGTTGCGGATCGCCCGGATCAATCGGTTCCGGAGGCGGCGGAACACCCGGATCGCCGAGTGGAATCGGCGGAAAGATGGGTTGGGGACCGTGCGGGAAGAACGGGTCGTCCGGCGGCAGCGAAGGCGGCACGGGAATCGGAAACCAGGGCGGTACGCCGGGAACCGGTACGGGTTGTGGATCGACGGGAATGGGGATGGGAACGGGCACCGGCCCCGGCCCCGGGTTGGGCGGGACAGGCGGAATGGATGGCGGAAAAAGCGGTGGCGGGTTCAACGGCGGCCACACCCATGGCCCGCCGCTCGGGTCATTCGCGACGGGGCCGATGGGCGATGGGGCAATCGGGCCAAAGATGCCTGGCTCAGACACCACGGGCGCCACCGGATGCGCGACCACCGGCCCTACCGCCGGATTGACCTGTACCGGCACGCGGCCTCCGGCGCCCAGGAGATGCGAGGCGATGGCTGCACCGAGGACATCGCTGGCGCGCTTGCCGAGCGTGTTGGACAGCGCGGTATGAATCGCGTTGCCTACGTTCGGATCGGTGGTCTGCGTCTTGAGCTGTGTGACGAGACTGGCGAGCAATTCGCGCTCGCGCTCGGAGAGCACACCCGGATGCGTCGATAGGTCTGCGCCAAGAGCACGCAGCAGATCGGATGATCCGGAGTTGGAAGGCTGGTCAGGCATGGCGCGATCCTCCGGCAATGGCCGTGGTCGTGCCCATGCACCATCCCACCCCACTGCAAGGCGTGCCGCTTCCTATTGCGTGCTACTGCGGCCCGATGGCCGGTTGGGCGGCTTGCGCAATGGCATCTAAGGTCACGGCGCGCACTTCAGCAAGCGCAGGAAAGCCCTTTCATGCGTCTATTTTTTTAACTCTCATTGAAAGCGCGAAACATGAAGCGAACGCTGAGTTCTTCATGCGACGCGCTATCCAGTCGGCCCCGCGCTACAGCAATGCAGCCAGCCGCGTGCCTTGGTCGATCGCACGTTTGGCATCGAGCTCAAGCGCTTCATCTGCGCCACCGATGATGTGCACTTTTGCCCCGCCAGCCTGCAGCGGTTCAACGAGTTCTCGCAGCGGCTCTTGCCCTGCGCACAGCACGATGGAATCGACCGGCAGCCATTCGGCCGCTTCGCGTTTTTCGCCGTAGCTTACGAGCAGGCCTTCGTCGCCGATGCGCTCGTAGTTGACGCCGCCCACCATGCGCACCCCCAGGTTTTTCAGGCTTGTGCGATGAATCCAGCCGGTGGTCTTGCCCAGTCCACCGCCGAGTTTGCCGGCGCGCCGCTGCAGCAGGACGATGTCGCGCGCGGGTGTTTGCGGTTCGGGGCGGATGCCATCCACACCGCCACGCACTTCGGTCGGATCTCCCACACCCCATTCGGCGCGCCACGTTTGCAGATCCAGCGTGGGCGAGTGGCCGTCAAGCGCGAGGAATTCCGCCACGTCAAAACCGATGCCACCCGCACCGACAATCGCCACGCGTTTGCCCACCGGCTTGCGATGGCGCAGCACATCGATGTACGACAGCACGCTCGGATGGTCCTGCCCAGGGATCTTCGGATTGCGCGGCGACACGCCCGTCGCGATGATGATCTCGTCGTATTTGCCTGCCAGCAGTTGCTGCGCTTCCACGCGCGCGCCCAGGCGGGGCGTCACGCCGGTGGCCTCAACCCGGCGCTTGAAGTAGCGCAGCATCTCGTGAAATTCTTCCTTGCCCGGGATCGTCTTGGCCATGTTCAACTGGCCGCCGAGTTCAGGGGCTGCATCGAAGAGATCGACCGCGTGCCCGCGCTCGGCCAGCGTGATGGCTGCCGACAGGCCTGCAGGACCGGCACCCACCACCGCAAAGCGGCGCTTGGCGGGCGTCGGGCGGATGATGAGTTCGGTCTCATGGCATGCGCGCGGGTTGACGAGGCAACTCGCAATCTTGGCCTTGAACGCGTGGTCCAGGCACGCCTGGTTGCAGGCGATGCAGGTGTTGATGTCCTGCGCGCGGTTCGTGGCGGCCTTGCGTACGAAGTCGGCATCGGCCAGCAGCGGCCGCGCCATCGACACCATGTCGGCGCACCCGTCGGCCAGCACGGCCTCTGCCACCTCGGGCGTGTTGATGCGGTTGGACGTCACGAGCGGAATGCCGACTTCGCCCTTCAGCTTCTTGGTGACCCATGCAAACGCTGCGCGCGGCACGCTCGTCGCAATGGTCGGGATGCGCGCCTCGTGCCAGCCGATGCCCGTATTGATGATGGTCGCGCCCGCGCGCTCCACGGCCTTGGCGAGTTGCACGACTTCTTCCCACGAGCTGCCGTCCGGGATCAGGTCGATCATCGACAGGCGATAGATGATGATGAAATCCTTGCCGACGGCTTCGCGCGTGCGTTGGACGATTTCCACGGGCAGGCGCATGCGGTTCGCATAGCTGCCGCCCCAGTCGTCCGTGCGCTTGTTGGTGTGCGTGACGAGAAACTGGTTGATGAAGTAACCCTCGGAACCCATGATCTCGACGCCGTCGTAGCCGGCCTCACGCGCCAGCTGCGCGCAGCGCACGAAGGCGCGGATCTGCCGTTCGATACCGCGCGCTGATAACTCGCGCGGCGTGAACGGGCTGATGGGCGAGCGCAACGCCGTGGGCGCCACCGCAAATGGGTGGTAGCCGTAGCGGCCGGTATGCAGGATCTGCAGGGCGATCTTGCCGCCTTCCTCGTGCACGGCGTTGGTGACCGTGCGGTGGCGGCGTGCGGCGCCATGCGTGGCGAGGCGCCCGGCAAAGGGCTTTGTCCACCCGGCAATGTTGGGTGCGAATCCGCCCGTGACCATCAGGCCGACATCGCCGCGTGCGCGCTCGGCAAAGTAGGCGGCCAGCCGGTCAAAGTGGTTGCCATCTTCCAGACCGGTGTGCATCGAGCCCATCAGCACGCGGTTCTTGAGCGTGGTGAAGCCCAGGTCGAGGGGCTGGAGCAGGTGGGGGTAAGGCGAGGAGGGCGTGGAGGAGGGCATGTCCGGCGCAGGGCACAGGCGCTGCGATGATGTGGAAACGCGCCGGACGGTAGCACCCAAGCGCCCATTGGAACAACAGGGCGGGGTTCTAGATGTGTGGACTGCGTGTCAGGATTTTCCCGACTTCTTCGTGTCGTCTTCCGCGGGCTTGCCGAGCAGGGCTTTCAGGAGTTTGTTCTGGGGAATCGCCTTGCCGGTGCCCTGGCCGGGCTTGCCGGTGCGCTGGCTGCCGCGCTTGATGTTGTTGGCGATCTTGAGGCCCTTGAGTTTTTCGAGGTCTGTTTTCTTCACGATGGGGTCCGCAATGGGATACATGGGCTGCGTGTTACGCTCGGCAGGATACGCGAATTGCCAACCCCCCGGTCCGCCCGCACCCGTTTTTCTGCATTTCTGCTACCGCATTGACCTCGTTCACGCCGCCTGCCACGCCCGTTCCGGACCTGTTCCAGCCCAGCCTGCAAGACTGGACCGAGCAGCCCGCCCAAGCCTTCGAGCACTGGCTCGCCGCACGCGGCTATCGTGAATCGTCGGCGACGGTGTATCGCGCGATGTGGCGCAAATGGCTGCGCTGGGCCGAGTCGCACCAGCGCGCGCTGGCCGATTGGAGTGCCGGCGACATCGCTGCGTTTCTCGACGAGTCGGGCCTGACCAAGCTGCATCGCTACCGCTACGCGCGCCTGATCGAGCGCGTCTTCCATCAGATCGAGCAGCAACGGACTGGCACGCACAACCCTGCAAGCTCTGCGGTGCAGCAGAAGTTGGCCGAAGGCGAGAACGATCCGACCACGTTCCTTTCATTGGCTGAACGTGCGGCAATTGAGGCGTCACTGGAAGTGGGCGCGCAGGCCAGCGAGGCCGCCGTCAACGCCAGCGCGTTCAAGCTGGCGCGCGACCGCGCACTCGTAGCCGTGTGCCATGGCGCGGGGCTGAAAGTCGCGCAGGTGCAATCGCTGCTGCTCCGCCAAGTGGATGATGCGCTGGAGGCGATCACGGTCGAGCGCCCGCGCGGCCCGTCGTACAAGGCGCCCATGCTTGAAGCTGCACGCCCAGCGTTGGCTGCCTGGCTGGCGGTGCGCGCACACGCAGAAGTGCCGGGCGAGCGCGTGTTCGTTGCCGATTCCGGCGGGCGCGTCATGCACGCCGCGTCGGTGTACCGGCGCGTGGAGGCATGGCTGGCCGCGTTGCCGGCGTTGCTGCACCGCAGCGAGCGGCTGTCACCTCAGACGCTGCGCAACGGCTACACCGCCGCGCTGTTCGACGCAGGCGCGGACCCTGCTGAGGTGGGGTACGCACTGGGCCTGCGCGATGCGACTTCGGCATGGCGTCTGCGCGCCGCCTATGCTGAGTGGCAGGCGGCTGCCCATCCCGACGGCCAGCCGTAGTGCCTTTGGACAACAAGGGCTGCAAACTGCCCGCGAGCCGTTGGCAGGCTTTGTTATGATCGCGCTGTTTTGCGCGCTGCGGAGCAGGTCGGCGCAGCGTAGAACGACGATGCCGGGTTCAAACCGGCACACTGGCTCTCTCCTTCCTCGATACCTCGCACCCCATGACAGAAACCATTCTGCTGACCGGCGCTACCGGCTACATCGCCTCGCACACCTGGGTTGAACTGCTGGATGCGGGCTACCAGGTGATCGGCCTCGACAACTTCTGCAACAGCAGTTCGACTGTGCTGTCCCGCATCGAGCAGATCACCGCCAAGACGCCGAAGTTCGTGCAGGGCGATGTGCGTGACCGGCGCCTGCTCGACGACCTGTTTGCCAGTTCCCGCATCTCGGCCGTCATCCACTTTGCGGCGCTCAAGTCGGTGGGCGAATCGGTACAGAAACCGCTGGCCTATTACGACAACAATATGGGCGGGCTGGTCACGCTGTGCGCGGCCATGGCGCATGCGAATGTGCGCCAGCTGGTGTTCAGCTCGTCGGCAACGGTGTATGGCAATCCGCATACCGTGCCGATTACCGAATCGTTTCCGCTGTCGGCCACCAACCCGTATGGGCAGACCAAGGTGATGGGCGAGCAGGTCCTGCGCGATCAGGAGATTTCCAATGCCGCCTGGCAAATCGCTTATCTGCGCTATTTCAACCCGGTGGGGGCGCACCACAGCGGCCTGATCGGCGAAGACCCGCGCGGCATCCCCAACAATCTGATGCCGTATGTGGCCCAGGTGGCAGTCGGCAAGCGAGAGAAGCTCTCTATTTACGGCGGCGACTGGCCGACGCCCGACGGCACGGGCGTGCGCGACTACATCCACGTGGTGGATCTTGCGCGCGGCCATTTGTCGGCGCTCGACACCCTGCGCCGGGACAACCGCGGCTTTACCGTCAACCTCGGCACGGGCCGTGGATACTCGGTTCTGGAAGTTGTGGAGGCTTATAAGCGCGCCAGCGGCAAGCCGGTGCCGTATCAGATCGTGGACCGCCGCCCCGGCGATATTGCAGCGTGCTATGCCGATCCGGCACTGGCGGCCTCGCTCCTGGGGTGGCGCGCGCAATACGGCATCGAGCGCATGTGTGAAGACTCATGGCGTTGGCAGAGCATGAATCCGGACGGCTTCCAGACCCGTGGTTGATTCATTGAACGGCTCGAACCAACAGGAGACGCTCCCTCGTGGATGAGGCGTTCATCGCTCACCTGATCAGTGCGCTGGCGCGCGCATTGTTGCCTGCGTTGCTGCCATTTGTCGTGGCATGCGGCGCGGGCAGCTTGCTGCTGCGTTTGCTAGACGACTTGCGCAGTGCTACGGCCTCGCGCACACGCGTGCCGCTTGTCATGACAGCGCTGTTCTCGGCGGTCGGGCTGTGGGCGGTGCCGCTGCTGCCGCTGCTTGCGCATTGGCCTCTGCACGAAGACACCGCCGTGCTTGTGATGACGCTGGCCTCGTTCTGCTGGAGTCTGGCCGTTGCGGCGCTGTGGTGCGTGCTGGGCGGGCGTGCAGGCCTGGTGCGCGCCATGTTGCTCGGCGTGTTGCTGAGCGTGAGCGGGCCGGTGGCGGTGCTGCTGCTGGCGGGCGTGACGAGCTTCAGCGCCACCGCCTGGGAAGACGCTGGGCTGCTCGGCATCGTCATGGTGCTGTCGGCGGTGGCGTGTGCGGCCGCGCTGCAGTTTGCGTTTTCGGCGCGCTCGGGGGCGACTGGGGTGGCGGTACGCCGCCCAGGCGTCAGTCTGTTTGTGAGCGTGCTGTTTGGCATCGCCTTGACGGTGGATGCGGTGTACACGGCGTCGCTCGCCGGCTCGTTTTCGACGCTTTCCGCTATGCCCCGCAACGCGCCTGCAGGCTTGCAGTTGCTGCTGGTAATTGGCGCGGTTGCAACGGTGCTCGCTGCTTTCCTGCTGGGATATCGGGATCGCGCTACTGGCGACACCGCCGCCGCCATCGCGACGCGCGAAATTCGTCTGCGCAAGGAAACCGTACAGGCACTCAACGACCTGGAGCAGAGCTACCGTCGTCGCGAAGCAGAACTCGTTGCACGCCACCAACTGCTGCTCGACGGTGCAGATGTTGGCCTCTGGGAGTTCGATCTGGTCACGCGCGCAGCGCAGTTTTCCGCGCGCTTTGCCGGCATGCTCGGCTACACGCTCAAGGAGATCGGCCCAAGCACGAGCGAGTATCTCCGCCTGGTGTATCCGGATGATTTGCCCATGGTGCTTAATCGCATCCAGGCGCACGTTGACGGCAACACGCCGGCGTACGTGGCGGAATTCCGTATGCGGCACAAGGATGGCAGCTATCGCCAGATTGCCGCGCACGGCGTGGCAGTGCGTGACGCCGGTGGCCATGCCGTGCGCATGGCAGGGTCGCATATCGAGGTGGCAGCAAAGGTGGCCTCGGCAGAATTTGCCGTGGCGTCTTCTTCAGCCTCCGTCGACGCACCCGAAACGCTGCGTCGCCATGGCTTGTGGGAATCCTGGACGCCTGTCGATCATCCGGCTGCTGAGGCTGCCGCACCGCAAACGGCATCGACATCCACGCCCGTGCCCGCCACGACGTCCACGGGCGGCACGCTTCCCAGCATCAATCCTGACGCCTTGCGCTAAGGCGTCTTCTTTTTCTCTCCCTTCCTCAGTAGCGAACTGGCACTTGAGTGCATGTCCTACTCAAGTTTTTCGCATTTGTGTTCGATAGCTCAAGCAGAGCGCGTGTAATCGCGCCAGGGGAGCGCCGCGAACAGCACCTGTGCCATGCGCGGACACAAGAAACGCTTGGAGGGAAGGAAGATGAATCGACTCACGCTTCGTCAGAAGCTGTGGCTGCCGCTCGTCCTGAGTTGGCTGTGCCTGCTTGTCATTACATTGTGGAGTGCATGGGGCGCGCGCACCGTACGAATGGAAGAGCGGCAACGCGATCTCCAGAACGTCAGCGCAACAGCGTTCAGCGTCATCAAGGAATACGCCCAGCTGGCGCAGGACGGCAAGATGACGGTGGACGAGGCGAAGGCCCAGGCCATCGCGCGGCTGAAAGACATGCGCTATGGCACAGACGGCTACTTCTCGCTGTCCAGAACCGACACCGTGTCGGTTATGCATCCGATCAAGCCCGAGATGGTCGGCAAGAATATGTCCGGTGCAACGGATCCGGAAGGCAAGCACCTGTTCGTCGACATTGCGCAAACAGCCAAGGCGGGCGGTGGGTTCGTGCGCTATCTGTGGCCCAAACCCGGTAGCGACAAGGCTGAACCCAAGCTGACCTACGTCTCGTATTACCAGCCTTGGGATTGGTCGATGACGACGGGGCTGTATATCGACGATGTCGATGCGGCGTTCCGCGCCTCGCTGATCCAGTCGCTGGGCTTGCTGTTCGGTATTGGCCTGCTGATGACCGTGGTTGTAGTGTCCGTGACGCGTGGCTTGCAACGTCAGTTGGGCGGTGAACCGGCTTATGCCGCAGACATTGCCGCGCGCATCGCCAGTGGTGATCTGGCGTTGCGGGTGCAGACCCGCCCCGGCGATCGTGACAGTATGCTTTTCGCCATGTCGCAGATGCAGCAGCAGCTGACCGGCACGATTGGCGACATCAAGAACTCGGCGGATTCCATTGCCAGCGCCACCAAGCAGATTGCCGCCGGCAATGCCGACCTGTCGCAGCGCACGGAGCAGCAGGCGTCGTCGCTGGAGGAAACGGCGTCGAGCATGGAAGAACTGACGAGCATCGTGAAGCAGAACGCCGACAACGCACGTCAGGCGAGCACGCTGGCCGTCAACGCCTCGGATATTGCCGTCAAGGGCGGCGAGGTGGTCGGGCGCGTGGTTGAGACCATGTCCGGCATCAACGAAAGCAGCAAGAAGATTGCCGACATCATCGGCGTGATCGAGGGCATCGCCTTCCAGACCAACATCTTGGCGCTGAACGCTGCGGTGGAGGCTGCCCGCGCGGGCGAGCAGGGCCGTGGCTTTGCCGTGGTGGCGGGCGAGGTGCGCAGCCTGGCGCAACGCTCAGCGAGCGCTGCCAAGGAGATCAAGGAGCTGATCGGCGATTCGGTGGGCCGTGTGCAGAACGGCTCGGCACTCGTAGAAGAGGCGGGCGTGGTGATCCAGGACGTGGTGACTGCCGTGAAGCGTGTGACCGACATCATGGGCGAGATTTCTGCGGCGTCTGAGGAGCAGAGTTCCGGCATCGAACAGGTCAACCAGGCCGTCAATCAAATGGACGAAGTGACGCAACAGAATGCCGCGCTTGTGGAACAGGCGGCCGCGGCCGCGCTGTCGCTGGAAGAGCAGGCGCAATTGTTGCGCACGGCAGTGGGACGCTTCCAGGTGTAACTGCGTCGGACGTCAGTCGCGCAGAAATGCAAAAGGCCGGCAAATCCGCCGGCCTTTCTCTTTTGTGGTTTCCGGCGCGCCTCTTTGTGCGGGCTCGGAATGCTGCGCATGAAGCGCTGCTCAGGCGACCAGAAAATCCTCCATCTTCCGGCCCGACGACAACTCCTTTACCAGCCAGCCCGGGCGCTTGCCACGACCCGTCCAGGTATTGCCGTTGTTGTCGCGATAACGCACCGGCACCTTGCGACCGGCCTTCTTCGAGGCCACGGCGCCCTTGGCGCCAAAACCGAGGTCTTCGGCGGTCAGGCCGTATTCCACGATCTTGTGCTTGATTTCAGCGATCACCGTCGCTTGTTCATTTGCCCGGAGTTCATCGGCTTGGCGCTGCAGTTCAGAGATCTTCTGAACGATTTCCTTGTAAGTCGGCATTATGGATTCCTCAACTTTGCAATTGAAACATGGGCACGCTCCCCGTAGCCCACGGCATTATAACGACTTTGCAGGTGAGAATTGAATTTCGTTAAGACCTCATGTCAACGGCGTGGATTTTCCGCCGCACTGCGCTTTGCGCAAACCTGCATGGGACGGGCGTTTGCGCGATGTGTCGAAATCGTAAACATATGAACCATTGCAAAGCCATTGGGCCGCATTGCAATCAAGCCAGTGCACCAACTCCGCAATCCCAACTCAATTCCTTTCTTATGTGACTGCTTCATTGCTTCGGCAATCGCATCAACTCTTCGCCAATATTTCCGAATATGAAGGTGAAAGGTTCACGAAAGGTTGTCTCGAATACATCAAAACGGCGCATTTTCTGTGCCGCCTATTCGAGGCTCCTGTTCAGGCGTATTCGATTCCAAGTAACCCCTGAAAGTCCTTGGCCGGCATCGGACGGGCGAGCAGATAGCCTTGCACCTGATCGCATTGCAGATTTACCAGAGCCTGCATTTGCGCTTCGGTTTCAACGCCTTCTGCGACCACGGTCATGTCCAGCGAATGCGCCATCGCGCAAATGGCGCGAATGATGGCAGCCGCCTCGGCCGGGTTGTCGTCGAGCGCAGAGACGAACGCGCGGTCGATCTTGATCTGCTGGGCGCGAAAGCGCTGCAGATAACTGAGGCTGGAATAACCGGTGCCGAAATCGTCGATGGCCACCTCAAAGCCGAGCGACTGGATCTGACGGATGACCGCAATGCTCTGGCCGGCATCGCGCATGGCCGCCGTCTCGGTAATCTCGAACATCAACCGATGCGCGGCAACCTGATAACGATGCAGGATCTGCGACAGACGCTGCACAAGATCCGGCTGCTGGAATTGCCGTGGCGAGAGGTTGACGGCAATGCGCTGAGGCGACATGCCGATGGCATCCCAATGCATGATCTGGCGGCAGACTTCTTCGACCACCCAATCGCCAAGTTCGACGATCGTGCCGGTGCGTTCAGCCAGCGGGATGAACTCCGCAGGCGATACAGGGCCCAGCTCCGGATGGTTCCAGCGCAGTAATGCTTCAGCGCCGGTCATGGCCTGCGTGCGCGCATCGTACTTCGGCTGGTAGTAGACCGAGAGTTGCCCGTTGAGGGCCGCATGCGAAAGCGCTCGTTGGATTTGCAGCACGCGGTGCGCGGTGGTATTCAGGCGCGGCTCGAAGAAACGGTAGGCGTTGCCGGTGGACTGCTTGCAATCGAACATGGCCGTGTCGGCGTGTTCAAGCAGCGTGTCTGCCGTCGCGCCGTTGTGCGGATGGACGACCACGCCAATGCTGGCGGTCGCGCGCAGGCGCCGGCCTTCCACTTCCACCGATTCACGCAGGCGGAACAGCAGCTTGTCACCGATGGTGGCGGCAGCTTCGGGCAGTGCCAGACCTTCAACAAGGATGCCGAATTCGTCGCCGCCAAGCCGTGCCACGGTGTCTTCGCCGCGAATGGCCTGTCGCAGGCGCTCGGCGATGATCTGCAGCACACGGTCGCCGGCGTTGCGGCCGTATTGGTCGTTGATCTGACCGAAGTTGTCGAGATCCAGATAGAAGAGGGCAAACGGACGTCCGCGCCGCGTGGACGACAGAATTGCCGCCTCTAATGCTTCGCGCAGATGCAGGCGGTTTGGCAGACCGGTCAGCGTGTCATGGAGTTGAGGCCGGGGCGTCTGACTTGCCACGCGCGCCAGCGATGCTTCCAGGTGCGCCTGCGCCGAGTCGACGCGGGTTTCAAGCATCATCAGCGCAGCATGCAAGCCCAGCGCGATCAACACACCGCCGGCGCTGAGCATGATGATGGGCACGATATGCATCGCCGACTCGTCGACCGGCCATGCGGCGGCGCCTGGCCACAGTGCAAGCGACAGCACAGCCGTTGTGGCCAGCACGGCAGCAGCACGTGCGCGCAAACCCACGGCGGCGCGGCGCTGGGCCGCAGGCATATGAAACGCCATGCACATCGCCAGGCACACGCCTGCGCCGAGCACCAGCGCGCCGCCGCCCCAGCCAAGCAGGGCGCGGCGCAGCGGCAAGGCCTCGTCATGCGCCCAGGGGCGTGTCAGATACAGCTCCATCGTCAACAAACCGATGCCAAGCGCCACGGCCGCCATGGCAATGCTGCGTCGTTGCGGAGCCTGTGCGCCATTGGAGGACGACGTGTCCGGCAGCACGATAGAGAAAGCCGCCAGCGATGCTGCCAGCGCCGTCATGAGTGTCGCCGCTATCGGCGCGGAAATGGGCGTGCCGACCTGCCGATGCAAGCCAAGCTGGCCGAGCCAAAGCCCCGACCACAACCCCATGCCAAGAATGACCGCGCAGGCGATGCGCCAGTTGCGGCGTTTTGCGATCGTCGAACCCCCCGGCAGACGTGTCGCAGCGTCCAGTGCGGCAAACGTGGTCAACCCCGTGCTGACCCACGCAAACAGCAGCAGCGCAATATGGAAATCGTTATGCATGCGAGCGCATCCGGCGCGGCCCCCCGATCTACGACCAGCGCCTAGTCTGTGTTTTGCGGCGAGGATAGCGCAAAAACCTGTCGTTTCAGGCCGTGAAAAGGTGCGTTTGTTGCGCGCTATTCACAGAATGCGTCGGGATCATTCGCCGCTACCGCTTGGCATCAGGCAAGCATCACGGCGCCACGCCTGTCTTGAAGGATCGGCAGAAACCGCCGAAACGTGAGCCGGGTATACGCGGATGGCTAGACGCCCGTGATTGGGCGTCCGAACTCAAATGAAGTGGGGAGGAAAATCGCGCGCGCTCAGGCGTTGAGGCGGCCTCGGCGGCGTGAAGCCGGAGTGGCGGCACCTGCACGTTCCAGATCGACGCTGGGCAGCAGATGCAGCAGGCGCACCAGTTCAGACTGCCGGTGTGTGCCGGTCTTGCGCAGGATGTCGCGGATATGCACGCGGACCGTGTGCAGCGAGAGGAATTCGCGCTCGGCAATTTCCTGCAGGGTTTCACCTGCGGCCAGCCGCGCAGCGACGATGCATTCCTTGTTGGTCAGCCCAAAGAGTGAGGCGAGCACGCCGGCGTCCATGACCGAGCGGGCCTCGGAGTTGCCTACCAGCACCAGCGCCAGCGGCGAAGCCCAGGCCGAACGCATTGCATCGGAAGGTGCGAGCGGCGTAGCAATGAAAGGCACCGGGCGGCCATCGCGCGCCAGGTACATCCACGAGCCGGCCGCGCCCTGCACGCCCAGCGACCCCGCGGCATGTTCGATGAGGTTGCGCAGCGCAGTGTCGTGCGTGTGATCTGCTGAGTGTAGAACGCTGCCATCGAGAGACAAACGGTCGTCTTCTGTCGTCATCGTGCGCGCCCAGGCATTGGCGTATTTCACGCGCATGGTGCGTTCGATGACCATCACGCCGAAGTCCAGCGTATCCAGCCCGGCCATGCCGAGTGCGGCGAGTTCGTTCAGCTCCAGATGGCGCTGCTGCATGCGCGCTGCCCGCTGCAGGTGAGGCAGCACGCGCTGCAGGCGGGTCTCGCGCTCAAGGGCGCCGACTTCCGATGCATCGTCCTCGCGCGTGCGCAGGCGCATCGTGACGCGCATGTCCGGCGTGTCGATCAGCGTCATCGATGCCGTCGACGTTTCTTCAGGTTGTGCTGCGCTGAGCAGTTGCGGGTCTTGGCAGAAGGCGTTGCAGTGACCTTGCTGCGGGCAATGCTGACACCAGCCCGACGAAACGCCGTGACGCGGCGTGTCGGTGTGCTTGTCCCAGACGAAATAGTGTGCGCTTTCGGCGCCGGCGTAGACGGAGAGCAGGGCCAGGGCGATCGGCATCTGCGCAGGCTCGAGTACCGCCTCGTAGATGGTATCGACGAGTCGATGGAATTCTGCGTCATCCGATAGACGTTGCAGCATGATGGCCCCCGGTGCGTATTGCGACAACTCAGAGTGCAATCCCTTGCTGTCGGCGTGTTGCGGCGTGATGCCGCCGTCGCTGTAATGATTATTGTTGTTCTGCGCGACTTCTGTGGTAATCGGCAACTCTTTGGAAAAACTTAACATTCCGCTTTCGATGCTCCCAAATTCCAGCGGCGATGTATCCCCCTCTTGAGAGGGGAGTATGGTCGACTTTCAGCGCTGAAAATATAAAAAATATAAAAAATTCGTACACATGTTCATGATCGGCGTGTGTCAGTTGAACTGGTAGGTATAGGCCGCGTTGAACCGCAGGCTGCGCGAGCTTGAGTTGATCGGTTTGTCGCCTACCGGGCGCGCGACTGCTAGGTCCAGCGTGTAATACTTCCGGTCGGAGAACCGCACGCCCAGCGCGATCGACCCGAGCTGATCGTGCACGAGCGTGCCTGCATTCGAATAGACCTTGGCGGTGTCATACAGCACGTAGGGCTGCACGGTCTTCAGGTACTCCATCGATACCTGGAAGGCGCGATTGAGTTCGACCGACGCGCCCCAGCCGCGATCACCCGCCACTTCACCGGCCGGATAGGCGAGGCCGAAGAAGCGCCCGCCAAAGCTGATCTGCTCCGATGACGGCAGCACCGCGCCGCTGTACTGCGCAGCCCCCGACACGACCACGCCAAAACCCAGGGGCAGGTCGTGGGCTTCGCTGGCGGTGATGCGCGTGCGCAAGAAGCTGAGGTCGACGTTGTTGTTGACCGATTTGCCTGCGCCGAGGCTGTTGATGCCTTGGTAAATGCCAAGCGACGCACGGCGCGTTTCACCGGGTTTCACCTCGGTGTACAGCGCTTCGGCGCCGGCCACGCGCACCTTGGCATCCAGTTCAGTTTGAGCAAAACCGGGGTTTTGCGGTGTATAGCGCTGCTTGTCGTCGTTACCGTAGAAAGTGCCCGTTACCGTCAGGTTGCGCGTGTTCGACAGCAGCACCGGATAGCTCAACGACAACCCAAGCCGTTGCGTGTCGGTCAGATATCGCGACTGATAGCCCAGTTGCTCCAGCGGCAGATTCTCGGGCATGCCGCGATAGTGCGACCACGTGAGCTTGGCCAGCAGCCCATCGGTGCCGATCGGCTGCGCCCACGTGGCGGAGTAGAACGTCTCGTGATCCGACCCGCGCGGTTGTAGCGTCGAGACGGTGATCTGCTCACCCAGCGGCGTCACGCTATTGAGCGTGCCCGTGATGATTGCCCGCACACCCGGCGAGCGATATTCGACGCCCGTGCCGATGGTGTACGGCTGGCGCTTCACGTTCAACACGAGTTCGCTCGCGCCATCGGTGGTGGTGGGCGGTTGCACGGTCGCGGTGATCTGCACGCCGGGTTGCAGCGCCAGCACACCGGTCACCCGCTCGAATGTTTCGCGGCGCAAGGGCTTTTCATTCATCAGGCGCTGCGAGACTTCGCGCAGGCGGCCTTCCAGTGGCCCGGGTGTGCCCTCGATGCGCATACGTGCCACGTAGCCTTCCACCACGGTGACGCGCACGACGCCGCCTTCAAACGTTTGTGCCGGCACAAAAGCAAACGAGAGCGGGAAACCGCGGTCGGCATACAGCTTGGTGACATCGTTCGCGGCCTGCAGCAGTTGCGCGACGGTGACGTCATGCCCGGCCAACGGGGCGAAATGCGCGGCGACCTCGGGGAACGGCAGCGTCTTCACGCCTTCGATCTGGAACTTGGTCGGTGTGATATGCGTCGCGAGCAGATTTTCCAGCGCCGGATTCGGCCGCTGCACTTCCACCTGGATCTTCTGCTGGGGCGGGCGGGAGGTATCGACTTTGGGAAGCGTGTCGATCGGGTTGCCTTGGGTGGGGCTGCTCTGGGCCCAGCTCAGTGCCGGGCCGGTCAGTGCTACGCCTGTGGCCAGGGCCAACCGCATGGTGGTGGTCCGCACGCCTGTCTCCTCCGTGGTTTTCGTTTGTGGTGTCGCGAAGCCGTGCAGCCGCGCGTTGCATCAAACGATAACCGCGAGACATGGTGCTTTACAACAAGACACATAGAGGGAGCGTTCACGCGACGCAACGGCCCAGGTAAATACTGGGATGCATCGGTGCGTGGCAGCCAGCCCAACAACGATGCCGCGTTGCGCGGCATCAGTGCGTTTGAAACGTGACATCGGCGGACTGGCGTGATAGCCGGTCCGCCGAAGCGTGGCTCGTTGATCAGTGGCGCGTGCCGCCGAGTGCGGTGCCCACCGTGCCCAGCAGGCCGCCCACCGCGCCAGTGACCGGCGACAGCGGTGTTGCCGCACCAGCCGACGTCAGACCCGTGCCCACCGTGGTAACCACGTTGCCGACCGGTGCTGTGATTGTGCCGACGGGGCCGAGGGGGTTGGAGCCGCCCGCGCCGCCGAGACCACCAAGTGCGCCGGTGATCGGAGCAAGCGGGTTGCTGCCACCCGTCGAACCACCCAGGCCGCCCAGCAGGCCGGTGATCGGCGCCAGCGGGTTGGAGCCACCGGCACCGCCGAGGCCGCCGAGCGCGCCAGTGATCGGAGCGAGCGGGTTGCTGCCACCCGTCGAACCACCGAGGCCACCCAGCAAGCCCGTGATCGGCGCCAGCGGGTTGGAGCCACCGGCACCGCCGAGGCCGCCGAGTGCACCCGTGATCGGAGCGAGTGGGTTGCTGCCACCCGTTGCGCCACCCAGACCGCCCAGCAGGCCGGTGATCGGGGCAAGCGGGTTGCCGCCCGATGCCGTCGGCGAATAGACAACGCCGCCCAGCGCGGCAACCGTGTTGCCCGTGGCCGTCACCACGCCACCGAGGCCGCTCACCACCGGAACATTGGCCGCAGTGAGCGTGGTGCCGCCGTTGGCCACCGCGCCGCCAATCGTGCCCAGCAGCGTATTTGCCGGCGCACCGAGGCCCGTGGCCGCGCCCAGCGTCTGCGTCCCGCTGGTGATCTGGGAAGTCAACGGCACGATGGCCGTGCTCAGTTGCTGCGTGAGTTGTTCCACCGGGCCGGTCGACAGGGCCGTGCCCAGCGTGCCGCCGCCGTTGGCAACCGCCTGGCCGACTTGCGTGACCACGCCAGCCAGCGGCGTCGTCACCGGGGCCAGCGGCGCCAGCGGGCCCGTGCCCAGGTTGTTAACCAGCGTGCCGGCGCTCGTGACCGTGTTGCCCGCGCCGGTCACCACATTACCGAGGCTGGAAACCGTTGTGCCGACCGGGTTGGCGTTGCGGCCGATGCTGCCCAGGCCGTTCTGTACGCCAGTGCCCAGCGCTGAGACCGTCGCGCCAGCATTTTCAACCACACCGCCCAGGCCGCTTTGCACGCCGCTCAGTTGCGAGGGCAACGGTGCGGTGGCGATGGTGTTGCCCAGGCCGCTCACGGTCGAGCCGGCTGCCGTGACGATGCCGCCTGCATTGTTCAGGACGGCGCCACTCGGGGTCAGCGGCGCAGGTGCCGGCGTCGGAGTGGGGCTCGGGGACGGAGAAGGCGACGGCGAGGGGGAGGGCGACGGGGACGGTGCCGGCGAAGGCGTTGGCGTTGAACCGCCACCGTTGTTATTCGAGCCGCCGCCGTTCGAGCCGCCCAACGAGCTGCCGAGATCGCCGGAGCCGGAGCTGGCGCAACCACCCAAAACCAACAGGCTTGCCATGGTGGCGGCCAGGCACTTGATGTTCTTATTCATGATGGATCTCCCGTTTTAAAAAGTCCGCTTTAGTCAGCTGGAAAAAGTCTCACTGTTGATGTGAGGTGGCCGGACTCTGCAAACGGTGTGCCATGTCACGATTATTACGCAATGCGTAATGGGGTCTGTGAATTTGCCGCGTTTGCCTCAATAAAAATGGAGAGATTGTGGAAACTAACCAGAATGCGGGATTTACATACCCTACCAAAGTAGGGGCTAAACGTTTGCTTTTGACGTTATGTCGGGGTTGATTGTGTTCCGTGTCACGTTACGTCGTAACGCTCGGAACACGGATTTGAGTGGGGTAACAGCCCGTGTTTAAGGTCGGGTAACACCTGACGTGCTGTCCGCAAAACCAATAAGTACGCCGTCCTTTGAGAACTGAGTCACGTTTCTGACACGCCTGGCATGCCATTTGCAGAATGTGGCCCGCAGTCCGCAGTACCGAGCTCAGACATCAAGACACATCATTCCAAGAAAGGGACGGACCATGACTCACATTCGACACTCCATTCGCGTTGCGCCTTTGGCCTGCGCTGTTGCCGCTCTCATGCTGGCGGCTTGTTCTTCGGGGGGCTCTGGCTCGGGCAGTTCGCCGAATCCGAGCCCGAGCGACACGACGGGTGTGACGCCCGTCGGCAAGGTGGCAAACGGCACCGGCAACACCGTCGTGGCAACCGGGCAGGCAGTCAGCAGCCTCGGCTCGACGCTTCAGAACGCAAATATTCCGGGCTTGTCGGATCAAGCCAAAGCAGGCCTCGGCGGCACGGTGGACAACGCTGGCAAAGCTGTCAGCGATCTCGGCCTGGGCATCCAGACCGGGCTCGGCAAGATGGGGCAGAACCCCAATCCGATCGGCACGACGGTGGCCAGCACCGGCAATGTCGTGACGGATCTTGGCCAGGCGACCGTGAGCGCCGGCTCGCTCGTGCAGGGCCTGGGTCAAGGCTCCGGCGCGCCGCTGGCACCGATTACGCAACCCGTGGGTGGCGGCGTTCAGCAGATTGGCCAGGCGCTGATCGGCGGAGGCACGCTGCTGGGCAGCGCGTTGTCTTCCGGCGCGGTGCAGCAGGTGACGCAACAACTGAGCACGGCCATCGTGCCGGTTACCACGCAGGTCAGCGGCGCCACTCAGATGATTGGCGATTCCACGGGCCTGGGCGGGGCCTTGAATAACCTGCTGGGCACCGTTGGCGGCGGTGTGGCCGGCGCCGGCAACACCATCACCGGAACGGGCGTGCCGGTGGTCTCGAACCTTGGCCCGGTGGTGACTTCCCTCGGCACCACCGTCGCGGCAATCGGCGGCGTTGCCACGACCGGCGGTTCGGCGGGCAGCAACCCCTTGGGCGGCCTGCTCGGCGGCGTAGGCGGCGGCACTGGCGGCACGAACCCCTTGGCTCCGCTGACCGGCCTGCTGGGCGGCGTATCGGGTGGCTCCAACCCTCTGGCTCCTGTTACGGGCCTGCTGGGCGGTGCCGCCGGTGGCAGCAACCCGCTGGCGCCCGTCACCAACCTGCTGAGCGGCGCGACCAGCGCAGCCGGCGGCGCATCGGGCAGCAATCCGCTGGCCCCTGTCACCAACTTGCTGGGCGGCGTTGGCAGCCTGGCGCACTGAGCAGTACCTGTCTGTGCTCTTGAAGGTGCGCGGGCGTGTTCCCGTCGCTCGCGCATCCTTTTTTTGCCTGGACAGAAATGGGGAGCGTTCAGACCGGCCCCGAGGATTAATGGGAAACCCGTTCAGATAATCGATCTAGTCTGACCGTCATTAGGGGATTTCCATTGGTTTTCAGAGGGTTGGCGTGTCTTTAATAAAATTAAATAGAGACTTCATTCTAATTTGAGGCAAGTACCTCAATTGAGTTATTTTGTTTGCGGCGCTGCACGCCTATAAAGTTGTTACGGGGTGTTACGTGACATACGTGACACGCCGGAAAAATGAATGCCCATGGGGGGCGTGCGGTGATCACCAGGCGTGTGCGGGACGCTTCGTTTGGTGATATCTGAATTTCGTTCCATTAGTGGAACGGCGCGAACAGCGAAATTTTTTGCTATTCGTGTCATCGCTGTAAATCCCCATGCGTTTTATCCGGTATTAGCAAATATGAACTGGCTAAGGTTGGAGCGCCGAAAGCTGGTCGAGATCAACACATCCGCGGGCGAGTGCAAACAGGAGAGAGATCATGAAGAACGCCATTCTGAAGTTCATCCGTGACGAACAAGGTGCCACTGCCGTCGAGTACGGCATGATCGCTGGCCTCATTGCCGCTGCGATCACGGTCATCGTGGGCAAGCTGGGCACGCAGCTCAACACCGTCTTCACCAACATCTGTACGGCCGTCAAGGGCGGGACTGCTTGCTAGAGCTTGGCTTTGCATAGCCACATCGATAGTGCTGGCTGGGCAAGCGTCGCAGTTCTCGCAGTTCTCGCAATCGCATTAGACATTCGCTCCCGGCGCGTGCCGAACTGGCTCGTCGTCGCGGGGGTAGTGCTGTCCGTCGCTCTGATCAAGTTGGGCGGGGTGCAGGACCTTGCCTATGACTGGCAGGATTTCTGGCTCGGCGGTGCGATCGCGTTTGCCTGCTTTTTGCCGCTATATGCACTCGGGTGGATGGGCGCCGGCGACGTGAAGTTTTTCACCGTCGTCGGCCTGCTGGCCGGCTGGCATGGCCTCGTGGCCGTCTGGCTTGTCTCGAGCATGATTTCCGGCTTGCACGCGCTCGCCATCATGGGGTTACGCCAGCTTGATGCGTCTTCTCCATCGGCTTGGATCGTGATGCGCGTGTGCCCGGCTATCGCACGCTGGGATACCGCTCAGGCGGGCCGCCGCGGCATTCCGTACGCCGCCTACATGGCAATCGGGTTGCTGAGCTTGCCGTGGGTACCTACGACAATGCGCATGCCCTGGCTGCCGGGCATGTAGTTCAGGCAGTTGAAGCGTTGAACAAGAGCCGCTAAGCGGCCTGCCTATAAGAAAGGAGTCGGCCATGCCGACATTGCAACGGGAACGGGAGGGTGCTCGCATGCACCCGGAAGTCCGCGCACATGCTGTCCGTCGCCCTCGGCGGCGCGGTGGTCGCGGCGCAGCCTCTGTCGAATTTGCCGTCGTCGTGCCGGTGCTGCTGGTGCTCATGCTTGGCATCGTGTACTACGGCGTGATCCTCGCCATGCAGCAGGCGCTGACCCTTGCGGCTGAAGAGGGCGCACGCGCCGCGCTCCGCTATCAGCCTTCCAACACGCAGCGCGTGGCAGCTGCCTATGCGGCCGTGACGTCGGTACTCCCCACGTTCCTTACCGGGCGGGTGCAGACCAATCAGAACAGCACCCCGCTCGTGAATTGCCAGAACGTGGCAGGCATGCAATGCCTGAGCGTGGTCCTGACGTTGCCCGTGACCTCCGGCAACAACCCGCTGCTGCCTTCGATACCCCTCTTGCCCGCACCGGCCACATTGACGGGCTCTGCCGTCGTGCAGCTGGTGCCTGGCTCCTGAAGCTTTTTTTCAGTTCGCTGACCCTCTCGATCGACCGCTTGGACACGCCGCCCAGATGACCAGCAAACACCTCCAGATCTTCGCCGCCGCGCTATTGCTGCTGGCCGCCATTCTTGGCGCCGTAGCATGGAAGACGGCGCATCGCCCGCCGGCGCCCGTGGCGGAGCAGAAAGATGGCAAAACCGTCTATCCCGTGGTCGTGACCACGAAACCGCTGGAAGCGGGCAAGCCCATCACCGCAGACCAGGTGGCCGTCGAGCAACTGCCCATCAATCCGGCGGAGGCGTTTTCAGACGTGACGAAGGTGGTCGGGCGTGAACCCATTCTGCCAGTCGGCGTGGGTGTGCCGCTGATTGCCTCGCAGCTGTCGTCGGGCCTTGCGCAGCAGGTGGAGGCCGGGCAGCGCGCGGTCGCCATCAACGTGGACGAGGTGATCGGTGTGGGCAACCGCGTCATGCCGGGTGACTACGTCGACGTGTTCCTGGTGATGCGTAAGGATGGCCAGGAGGTCGAAGACAGCCAGGCGCGCCTGCTGTTGCCGCACCTGCGCGTGCTGGCGTTTGGCCCGCTGGCCGTCAATGAAGGGGCACAGAAGCAGCCCGAGAACAACGGGGTCACGCGCAAGGTCGATCAGGCCAAGACGGCCGTGCTGGCCGTGCCGGTGGAGGCTGTCAGCCAACTGGCTATGGCGCATCAGAGCGGCCGCCTGCTGCTCGCGCTGCGGAATCCGGCCGACGATGCCGAGCCGACCGTGAAGCCGCAGGATGCCGCCCTGCTGGCTGCGGCCAACCGCAATCCGATGGACGTGGCCCAGGCCGGCGTATCGATGGCCAGCCTGACTGGCACGGCGCGCCGCTCGCCGGTGCTCCAGATGCCGCCGCTGCCCGTCGTGGCGTCAACACGCACGACCGCACGAGCCAATACGGCCGCGACCGGCGGCGTAGAAATCATCCGCGCAGGAAAACGTGAGGAGCAACATGACTGATGCCGCCATGGTTCGCGGTTGGATGGGCGTACTCGCGTTGGGCTGCGCCGCCTTCGTGCCGAGCGCATTTGCCGAGACGGCACCGACCGGCCAGACGCTTCATCTCCTGACGGGCAGTCAGCGCGAAATTCGCCTGGGCAAACCGCTCGAGCGCATTGCCATCGGCAACCCTGAAATTGCCGATGCGTTGCTGCTCAAGGGGCGTGGTACGGCCACGAGCGTTTTGATCATCGCGAAGAAGCCGGGTGCGGCCAACGTGATGGTATGGACGCAAGGCGGTGTTGCGACGACTTACAACGTCCAAGTGGACCCCGCGGCGCCTCTGCCTGGCGATCCGGCCGTGGTTGCGCAGGGCGATAGCGCGGTCGTGTCCGGCCAGCCTAAAGATGTCTACGCGCTTGCCCGTGCGCGCCGCTCGGCCGCCGCAGCCAGCGGCGGGGAAAAACCTAAAGACGGCAACGTCATCGACACCACCTCGATGAACGTGCCGGGCACGGTGCAAGTCGACGTGCGTGTGGTGGAGTTCAGCAAGACGGTGCTGAAGGAGGCTGGGTTCACGTTCGGTCGTACGCGCGGCGGTTTCGATTTTCGGACATTTGCGCCATCGTCGCTTTCCAAGGTCACGTTCGGATCGGGCGGCTTGACAACTGAATCGACCATGCCGATCGGCTCGGCGTTCAACCTGCTGGTCTCGTCGGTCAGCAAAGGGCTCTTCGCCAACCTGAGCCTGATGGAATCGAACGGCATGGCGCGCGTGCTGGCCGAGCCAAGCCTGGTTGCGCTGTCCGGTCAGAGCGCCAACTTCCTGGCCGGCGGCGAGATTCCGATTCCCGTGCCGCAAGCGCTGGGTACCACCACCATC
The DNA here is from genome assembly GCF_047325135.1 of Ralstonia sp. Ralssp110. Classification (NCBI taxonomy): domain Bacteria; kingdom Pseudomonadati; phylum Pseudomonadota; class Betaproteobacteria; order Burkholderiales; family Burkholderiaceae; genus Ralstonia; species Ralstonia sp. Ralssp110. Next base: position 241,196 of record NZ_CP168609.1, read on the forward strand.
GAATACAAGCCATTCGGCATCGGGCTGACGGTCTCCCCGACGATCCTGTCGGAGAACCGCATCGCGCTGAAAGTGGCGCCCGAAGCCAGCGACCTGGATTTCAGCCGAGGCGTCACCCTGAACGGTGCGACGGTGCCGGCCATCGTCACGCGCCGTGCCGATACGACGGTTGAACTGGGTGATGGCGAGAGCTTTGTCATCGGTGGCCTGGTCAGCCGATCGACGCTGTCCAACGTCGACAAGGTACCGTTCCTGGGCGACGTTCCGATCATCGGAACGTTCTTCAAACGCCTGAACTACAACCAGGAAGAGCGGGAACTGGTGATCATCGTCACGCCGCATCTGGTCAAGCCGATGGCACGCAATGCGCCGATCGACAAGATGCTGCCGGGACAGAGCGGCGGGCAGGATCGCGATACCGCACGCGACGCCGTGTGGCGGCCGTTTGCGCTGGGGGTGGCTGATCCGGCCGCCATGCCCGGGTTCTCTAAGTAAGGGGCCGGCATGGATTACTTCCTTCTGCACGGCGGCGCGCGCGGCGGTATGCAGGGCGATGCCCAGGCGGCAGGTGTGCACCGCTGGCTGGCCGGGGCGATTCGCGAGCTGGGTGTGCTGGTGGCCGAGACGACTGGCCACGATGCGTTCATCGAGCAGATTGGCGCAGTGAACCCCGAAGTGGTGTTCGTGCGCTTTGCCTCGTCGCCCACGCTGATTGATGTGCCAGATCACGACCAAAAGCTGGGCGAGGGGGCCGACGCGATCAACGAGGCGACGCAACTGGTCGCACAACTCACGCGCTTGTTTCCGGGCTTGCCGCTGGTGGCGGTGGGTTCCGCTGCCGACGGCCGCGCGATGCTCGCTGCTTTGCGCGCAGGGGTCAAGGATTTCGTCGACGTGGATGGCGCCCCGGCCGAGGCTGTGCGCGTGGTACGCCGCTTGCTGGCGGAGCGCGCATCGGCCGAGCCGACCCGCCGTGGCCGCGTGCTGGCCGTGTTGGGTGCGCGCCCCGGCGTGGGCGCCACCACGTTGGCCACCAATCTGGCCACGCTCGTGCGCCGCACGTCGGCCAGTGATGTGATGCTGCTCGACCTGGGGCAGCCGCTGCGTGATGGCGCGCTCTACCTGAACGTGCAGGCCAATTTCCATTTCGTCGAGGCCGTGCGCAACTTGCGCCGCTTCGACCAGGTGTTTGTGCAGACCGCGCTGTCGCGTCATCCGAACGGGCTTGCCGTCTTGCCGCTGCCGATCTCGCTGGCTGAGATGCGCGACATTTCGTTCTCTGAAGCGCTCGGCCTGCTGAGCCGGCTGCGTACGTTCTTCGACCTGCAGGTCGTCGACCTGGGCGGCTTTGGCAACATCGACTTCATCGCGCAGATCATCAAAGCCGCCGACGACGTGATGCTGGTGACCGAGCAGAGCGTGGGCGCCATCGTGTCGGCGGCCGAGCTGATGCAGGAACTCAAGAAGCGAGAAATTGACCGCGATCACCTGCATCTGACCATTTCGAAATTCGACACGCGCTTGTCGCTGGACGCAGCGCAGATCGCCGAGCGGCTGGAAATTCCTTCGGTGCTGACCGTGCCGAACCGCCGCGAAGCGCTGGTCATTGCCTCCAACCAGGGAGCGATGCTCGCGGAAACGCACCCTACCGATGCCTATGTGCGCGCGCTTGCCCAGATTGCCCAGACACTCGGCTACGCCCAGCAGAGCGAGCGAGCTTCAGGTGTCTCAAGCTGGGTGTCAGGCGTGAGTGCGCGACTGGGCGGCCGCTTTGGCGCACGCTCCAAACGCAAGTCGGCAGACGCCACTGAACTGGATATCGGTACCACCGAACGGAACGCGACATGACCCAACCCATCGAGTTCTCCAACCAGCCGGACGCCGGCAACGGCGCGTTTGCCGTTTCGCAGGCCTTCCAGGACATCAAGGAAGCCGCGCACGAACACCTGCTGACGCGCATCGAAGAACTTGGTGCCGAGTTCGGTCGCTGGTCGCGCACAGCCATTCAGCGCTTTGTCGATCTGGAAGTGGAAGGCTTCACGCGCATGCGCCGCATTCCCGTCAACGAGACGGAAGTCCGGCAGATTGCCGAGGCGCTGACCAAAGAGTTGGCCGGCTTTGGCCCCATTGAAGATCTGCTGGCCGATCCGGCGGTGGAAGACATTCTCGTCAACGGCCATCTGGACGTTTACGTGTCACGCCACGGCATTCTGGAGCGCATTCCGGTGCGCTTTGCCGATAACAACCACCTGCTGCGCATCGTGCGCCGTATCCTCGCGCCGATCGGGCGCCGGTTGGATGAATCGAACCCGATGGTCGATGCACGCTTGCCCGACGGCGGCCGCATCAACGTGGTCATTCCGCCGCTGGCGCTCGAAGGGCCGGTGGTGTCGATCCGCAAGTTTCGGAAAGACCCGCTCAAGCCGGAAGACCTGCTCGGCCTGGGTACGATGAGTGAAGAGATCGGCGCGCTGATCGAAGCTGCTGTGCGCGCCCGCTGCAACATCCTGGTGAGCGGTGGCACCAGCTCGGGCAAGACGTCGCTGCTTAACGCGATGGCGTATCACATTCCCGAGGCCGAGCGTGTGATCACCATCGAAGACACGGCCGAACTTTCGCTCAACCATCCGCACGTGGTGCGCTTGGAAAGCCGGCCGGGCGGCTTTGAGGGCACGGGCGTCGTCACGATTCGGGAGCTGTTGCGCAACAGCCTGCGCATGCGGCCCGACCGCATCATCGTGGGCGAAGTGCGTGGCGGTGAAGTGCTGGAAATGCTGCAAGCCATGAGCACTGGCCACGATGGCTCAATGGGCACCATTCACGCCAGCAGTCCGCGCGAATGCCTCTACCGGTTGGAGATGCTGGCGGGCTTTGCCGGCTTCCAGGGCAGTGAGGTGAGCTTACGCCGGCAGATCACCAACGCCATTGATTTCATCGTGCAGATCGGGCGGTTGTCCAACGGCAAGCGCCGCATCCTGTCGATCACGGAAGTGACCGGGCTGGGGGACAACATCATCTCCACGCAGGAGCTGTACCGCTACGAGCCCTATATCGGCCCGGATGGCGAAGAGGTCGACCGCTGGACGGCGCTCGGCCTGCAGCCGCATTCGCCCAAGCTGGCCCGCATGCGCAACAGCGAAGGCGGCGGGATGGACGGTGGCATGACCGGATTCGGCGGCGGAGGCCGTTTCCATGTCTAGCATGACGCTCTGGTTCGGTTGCCTCGCACTGCTACTGATGGGCGCATCGCTCATGCTGTGGGCGGAGGCCGTGCGCCGTCGCGAGCGCGAGGCATCACGCAGCTTCGTACGCGCACAGACCGAGCAGATCAATGCGCGTTATCAACCGAATGTGGAGCCCGTGCCGGCAAGCGTGCCCGACTCGCTGAACCGCGCCTGGCAGGATGCACTGCGCCGCGCAGATATCGAACCGAGCCGGCGCTTCTACATATTTCTTATTGGCCCCGCGTTCATGATTGCGCTCGCTGTCTGGGCGATGTCGAGCGCGCTTTCGGCCCTGACGGCGCTAGCCCTGTACGTGGTGATCGTCGCTTTCCTGTTTTGGAACCGCACCCGGAAGATGAACGAGCGCCTGCTGGCGCAACTGCCTGGCTTTCTCGATGGCGTGGTGCGGCTGATGAGCATCGGCAGCGCGGTCCCCGCGGCGTTTCAGGCAGCCAGCGCCAACACCGAGCAGCCGTTGCGAAACTGCCTGATCGCCATCACGCAAATGCAGCGCGCCGGCAAGGACCTCGATGCTGCGGTGCTGACCGTCGGCCAACAGTACCGCGTGAACGAATTGATCCTGCTGTCATCGGTGCTCCGCTTGGCGTTGCGCTACGGCGGGCGTGCAGACATTGTGATGGAGCGCACCGCAGCGTTTATGCGCGACCGGCAGCAGGCCCAGCGCGAGCTGTTTGCCCTGTCGGCCGAGACGCGATTGTCGGCATGGATCATCGGCCTGCTGCCGATTGTGGTGGGCGGAGTCATCGTCATGTTCAACGCGGCGTACATCATGTCGATGTGGCGCGATCCGTTCGGCAAGACGTTGATTCTGACGGCCTTCGGCATGGAAGTGCTCGGCGCTGTCATGCTGGCCAAGCTCGCGAAATCGGTCTGAGGAGAACGCATGGACGACACCCTGGTTACCCTCAGTCTGACCGCAGCTGCCGCGGGCGTGCTGGTGTTCGGTGGACTCGCGCTGCGTGCAACGCTCACGCGACATCGCAGCGCACGCAAGCTCGATACGGCGCTGTCCGACATGCGCGCGACGGCGGCCAACCCCACTGCGCCCTCCGCGTCGCCGGTTGTGCACCCCGCTGCCAAACCGCGCCCGCATGGCTCGCGGGAAGCCCAGCAGCTCCAGCAACAGATTGCCAAGGTGGGGCAGCGCTGGATCGACACCGGTCTGGGCCGCCGCATCGTGACTGAGGAAGACCGCAAGCTGCTTGAAGAATGCGGCTATTACGGCGAACACGCCCGCACCGTCTTTGGTGGCACCCGTATCCTGCTGCCGCCGCTGCTTGCCGTGTTCGGCGCATTGCACGGGTCCTCGCTGCTGTTTGTGTTCGTGTTTGGCTTTGTCGGTCTTGCGCTGGGCTACCTTGGGCCGAAGTGGTTGCTCGGGCGCCGCAAGGAGAGCCGCCGGCGTCGTATGGACGATGAGCTGCCCGTCATGGTCGACATGCTGCGGCTGCTTCAGGGTGTCGGCTTGTCGATCGACCAAAGCCTGCAGGTGATTGCCAACGAATTCCACAGCATGCTGCCCGTGCTGGCAGGTGAGTTTGGCCGGGCCAACCAGCAATTCGCCTCGGGCCGCCCTCGCGAGCAGACATTGCTGCGCATTGCACGCCTGTTCGACAACGAAGACCTGAAGGGCCTCATCACGCTTCTCACGCAGGTGGATCGCTTCGGCGGCGCGGTGCAGGAGCCGCTGCGGCAGTTCGGCGGGCGTCTGCAGGAAAACCGCCGCGCGCGCCTGAAAGAGCGTGTGGGCAAGCTGACCGTGCAGATGACGATGATTATGGTCATGACGCTATTGCCCGCGCTCCTGATCGTCACTGCGGGACCAGGTTTCATGGGCGTCATGCGCAGCCTGCAACACACCGGGGGACATTGAGATGACACGCTTTCCAAATGCCGCGCGCGCCAGCTTGGCCGGCGTGGCCGTGCTGAGCATTCTCCTGGCCGGCTGCGGATCGATGGCAACATCCGACATGAGCCTGCGCACCGATGCCGACATTGAAATGGCACGTCAGCGCCAGAGCCAGGAGAAGGCCGAGATCACCAGTCCGGCAACGTATCTTTCGCTGATTCGCAGGATGCAAGAGCAGGGGCTGTACTACGCCTCGCTTGCGCATATCGATGCCTACCAGCAACGCTATGGCCGCGCGCCCGAGATCATGCTGCTGCGTGCGGACGCGCTACGCGAAACCGATCAACTTGCTGCAGCCGACGCCGAATACCGCGCGGTGGTGGGCGCCACCTCTGCCATGGGCGCAGGCACGCAAGGCGGATTGCTCCATGCCGCAGCGTGGCGCGGCCTGGGCATCGTTGCGGGGCGTCAAGGCAACTTTGCCGAAGCGGCCCGCCGCCTGCAGGTGGCTGCCCAAGCCAATCCGACTGACGCCAGCACGGCCAGCGATTTTGGCTACGCGCTGATGCGGTCGGGTGAGGTCGAGCAAGCCCGCGTGCCGTTGATGCAGGCGCAGCAGATGGCCGCGACCAGCCCGAAGATCGCGGGCAATCTAGTGATCTGGCTCACGGTGAATGATCGCAAGGACGATGCTGCGTCGCTGGCCGCACATGCACAACTGACAGCATCGGCGCGCAAGGCGGTTGAGGACGACGTTGCACGCGTCCGTACCGCCTGGCGAGATCGCCGTATTGCCCGGGAAACCACGACGATGGTGCCGCGCGCCGTGGCAGCGGGGCCCTCTGCCACAGCGTCCGCTGGCGTTTCGGTCGCCGCCGCGGCGACTGCCACCCGCACATCGGAGCGCCCGCTGGCATTGCAGCGCGGTCGCCTGCTTGACACATTGGAGGTTTCGCAATGAATTCCCGCATCCTGACGGCCGCCGGTTTGGCGGTATGGCTGACGTGCGGCGTCGCCGGCGCGCAAGGGTTCTCGGGCAGCGACCCGCAGAGCGCCGCGGCGGCGCCCAAAGTCGGCACCAACGTGAATGATGCGACGCGAGCGCTGCTCAAGGCGCAAGCCGATGGCACCTACGCGGGTGAGTTTGTGCTGTTGCGAGGCGAGCAGGCGGCGCTGGCCTATCAGCGTTACCTCAATTCGTTTAATCAGGCCATGCCTGGCCTGGCACAGCAGAGTTCCGGAACGCGGGCGTCGACGGTCAACCTTGTTCAGCAGTCCGGGCGCTGATTCCTGCAGAACGCACACGACGCTGTGACACGAGCCGCCGCCTCCCATCTTCGCCAAGCCGTCATGCTCCGTCGCCGCCTGCGCGGCGCGGTAAGCGTGATGACGGCCACCTTTATCGCCACGGTTGGTCTGGCGGTGCTGGTGTCGATCGACATCGGCAACCTGTTCTATCAGCAGCGCGCGCTGCAACGCTCGGCTGATCTGGCAGCCATGGCCGCGGCCCAGCGCCTTGACCTGCCTGCCGCTGCACAACAAGCGGTGGTGCAGAACGGACTGACGGTGGATGGCACCAATGTCACGCTTGCAGTCGTGCCGGGCGTTTGGGATGCCAGCGCGGGCACGGCGCCCACGTATTTCACCGCGCAGGCAGCAGTCGACGGCAACACCAACGCCGCACAGGTGACGATTACCCAAAACGTGCCGTATTTCTTCATGGTGGGCCGGCGGCAACTGACAGCGACGGCGATTGCGAAGAACACATCCATCGTCGCGTTCTCTCTCGGGTCCGGGCTCGCCTCCGTCGATAACGGACTCCTGAACCAACTGCTCGGATACCTGCTCCACACGAACCTGAATATCGATGCCGTCTCGTATCAGGGGCTGGCCACGACCAACATCCGCCTGGCCGATCTTGCGGTGGCGCTGGGTGCGGGTTCGATGCAGGAACTGCTGTCGCTGTCGCCCAGCCTGGGGACGCTTTTCAATGCTGTGATCTCGGTGGCGTCGCAGTCCGGGCTGGCCGGGGTGTCGGTAGGTGGGGCAGGCGCCAGCAATGCGCTGTCGTTTGGCAACGATCTGAATGTGCCGATCAATATTGGCGATGGTGGAGCCTCTTCGCCCGGCTTGCTGCAGGTGCTGGCGCTGGCCGGTAATGAACAAGCTGCGCTCAATGCCACCGTCAACGTGCTTGATCTTCTGACAACGGCTGCGCAGATTGCAAATAGCCAGTCGGCCGTGAATGTGGCGCCTGTTGCGCTCAACATCCTGGGGCTTGGGACGGTCACGCTATCGCTGAAGATCATTGAACCGCCGGCGATTGCTGTTGGGCCGCCGGGGCAATTCTTGTCGGGCCCGAATGCGGGGCAATGGAGAACGCAAGCGCGGACGGCTCAGGTCCGGTTGGGCTTAGGCATCAATGCCAACGTCTTGGGGCTCGCCGGCATTACATTGCCGATTGGTTTGCAGGTGGCCGGCGCGCAGGGGCACGCGAAATCAACCAATTGCGTCGTTCCTCGTCTGAACTCGACAGCCACCATCTCGGTGCAACCTCAGCCCGTTTCGCTATGCATTGCTATGGGGGCGGATACGGCAGTCAGTGGCGCGTTGAATTGTTCATCTGCCGCGCCAGCGCCGCTTGTCAATCTGCTTGGGATCGGCGCAGTGAGTATCAAGGCCAATGTGTCGCCGGCAGCCAATTCTGGTTGGACTGATGAAACTATTGCCGCTACGCAGATCGGATTGAATCCGCAGACTGATACGAGCGGCAATTCACCACCACGCGTGGCGACACAGGCGGTGTTCGGTTCGGTCCTGAACAGCAACCTCAATCAACTGCAATTGACGGTCCTCGGAATTCCACTGGGGCCGATCGGTGCGGCGATTCTGTCTCCGGTGCTAGCGGTGATTGGCGCGACGCTCGACGCGGTCCTCACCCCTCTACTCGAAGTCCTCGGCATCCAACTCGGCTACGCCGACATCAAACTCCTCTCGCTCGACTGCGACGCCGTCGAGTTGGTTTACTGACATGGAAGCGACGACATGAAAACCGATCGCTGGGCGTACGAAACGCTTGAGATTTTTGTCTGGGAAGGCCGTCACGATATTGCCGATCGTGTGGCGCGGTTCATGGCCCCTTTTGGGGCGGAGGTCATCCGTGCGGGCGGGATCGATTTTCAACCGGCCGAGCCTCGGCTGAAGCCGGCGGTGGCGGTGATCAGCGCGTCGGTGGTGGAAAGCGGTGGCTTTACGGTGCTCGACTGGCAGGCTGCGCAAGGCATGCCGGTGATCTGGGTGGCGGCGGACACGCAGCATGATTCGAGCCGCTTCCCGCCCGAATACACGTACGTGCTGGGTCCGGATTTTGGCGCAACCGAGCTGCGCGCGCAGATCAGCAAGGTCCTGCCGTCGATGTCGTCTGCGCAGGCCCAGGCGCAGGATCAGAGCGACCTCGTAGCCGCATCGCCGGCCATGCACGGGTTGCTGGAGCAGGTCGATACTTTTGCTGATTGCGACAGCAACGTCATGCTTTACGGTGAAACCGGCGCCGGCAAGGAACGTATTGCGCGCCTGCTGCACGACAAGAACAGCGTCTACGGCAAGGGCCCGTTCGTGGCGGTCAACTGCGGCGCGATTCCCGATGGGTTGTTCGAATCGCAATTCTTCGGCCATGCCAAGGGCGCATTCACGGGCGCCATGTACGCGCACCGCGGCTACTTCGAACAGGCCAACGGCGGCACGTTGTTCCTCGATGAGCTGGGCGATCTGCCGCTGTATCAGCAGGTGAAGCTGTTGCGCGTACTGGAAGACAGCGAATGCACGCGGTTGGGCTCGACGGTGCCGGTCAAGCTGGATTTCCGCCTCGTGGCTGCCACCAACAAGAACCTGCGCGAGATGGTCGCCACGGGCAAGTTCCGCGCCGATCTGTATTTCCGCCTGGCTGTGATCGAGCTGCGCATCCCCAGCCTGGAGCAGCGTGGCGCGGATGACAAGATCGCGCTGCTGCTTTCCTTCCTGCGGCATTTGCTGGGCGACAAAACCTTCAATGCCATGCCGCCGGTGCCGGAATGGGTGCGTACCTCGGTCAGTCGCGCCTACTTTGCCGGCAATGTGCGTGAGCTGCGCAACCTGGCAGAGCGCATCGGCATTACGCTGCGCCAGTTCGGCCGCTGGGACGAAGCCCGCATCCTGCCGCTGTTCGCCGGCCTGCAGCGTGACGCCTTCGAGCGCGAGGGCAGCCATGGCGGCTATGGCGAGCGCAGTAGCGGTGGGAATGGGGGCACGGGTGGCGAAGAGGAGCGCCGCCGTATCCTCGCCGCGCTGGACGCCAACAACTGGCGCCGCCAGGACACCGCCGCCACGCTGGGCATCAGCCGCAAGGTGCTGTGGGAAAAGATGCGCAAATACCAGATTGCCGACGGCGAAGCCGAGCTGCGCGAACTGGAGTGACGCCATACAACACCCTACTGCGGGGCGGGCGTCCGGCGCGCCACTCGGGCGGCGGATCGCGTATAGTTTTCGGCTGCAACACCTGCGCAGAATCCACAGGGTCGAGATGAGAACACAACAACAATCAGGGAAAGCGTCGCATCAGGCGTTTCAGAGGGGATTGGCCATCGCGGCCGCAGTCGCAGTCTTGGCCGGTACGGCCGCCTGCACATCTGCCGTGGCGCAGAGCCCAGCCGCACCGCCCACCGCCATTGCACCGATTGCCGCAGCTGCGCCCGTGCCGGCGTTGACCGCCACGGTTGGCCAGCCGGCTGCAGCTGCACCCGTTGCCAGTGCGCCAGCCACGCCCAGCGGCGCGGCCAGCACCGGCAGCCGGGCTTCGACCAGCGCTGTATTCGAGCTGCAACAGCGCATGCAGGCGCACGAACTCTCGGAGTTGCGCACGACGTACAACGGCGCCTATGGCGCCAGCCTGCTGTTTGCCCAGAGCGACCTGACTTACTACGTCACGCTGTTCCAGCAGAAGGACCTCTGGCGTGTCATCAAGACCACCAACGAAGCCGCTGCCGAACGCCTGTACAACGACTTCGCCAGGCAGACCCGCACGATGGCCGATCTGGAACTGCAGCGTATCCGCCTGGAAGCCCAGAAAGAGCGCTCCGAGCGCCAGATTGCCGCCCAGCAGGAAAAACTCCGTGGCCTGAAGACCGACTTGGACATCCAGCGTCAGCAGCAGGCCCAGGCGCAGGAACGGCAGAAGACTGCCCGGACCGAAGCCGACGCGCTGGATATCGAACGCCGTGCCGCTCGGGCGCGCGTGGAAGAGCTGCAGCGTCAGATCCGCGAACTCGAAGCGCAGGTCAACGCGCCGTTCAATTCTCAGCCGCGCCGGCGCTGATTCAACGCTTCACGTCATCCCCAGATCGGGCGGCCTACGGGTCGCCCGGTTCACTTTTAGGGGTGGGCATTCAAACATGGCGACTTTGTTTGATGCGGAGCGGGGCGGCGCGTACATTGGCGGACAATCCATTTTCGCAGTCGACCGCGCATGCGTTCCGCCTCCGAGTTACCCGCCAATGCATCGCCCGCAGCGGCGGAGCCCATCCCGCAGCCCAAGGGCTTGCCGTGGCTGGGCAACCTGCTTCAACTTCCCAAAGACCGTCTGGCCCAGACGCTCCTGGAAACCAGTCGACACTTTCCCCAAGGCCTTTACCAGCTCGACTTTGCCGGGCGGCGCGTGCCGTTCGTCTATTCCGCCGACCTGGTGGCCGAACTGTGCGACGAAACGCGCTTTCGCAAGCTGATCGGCCCGCCGCTGTCGTTCTTGCGGGCGGGTGCGGGCGACGGCCTCTTCACCGCGCATCAGGACGAGCCCAACTGGGGCAAGGCGCATCGCATTCTGCTGCCGGCTTTCAGCCAGCGTGCGATGAAGGGCTACTTCGACGTGATGCTTGAAGTGGCCAATGCGTTGGCCGACAAATGGGCGCGCCAGGGGCCCGACGCTGATATCCCCGTGGCCGACGACATGACGCGGCTCACGCTCGACACCATCTCGCTGGCGGGCTTCGGATACCGCTTCGATTCGTTCAACACACCGGAGCTGCATCCGTTCCTGGCGGCCATGGTGGGCGTGCTGTCAGAAGCCATGGGCAAGCTCACGCGCCTGCCGCTCAAAGACCGCTTCATGCGCGAGCACCATCGCCGGTTTGCGCACGACGTGGCCGCCATGCATCAACTGGTGGACGAGGTGATCCGCGCGCGCCGTCAGGCAAAAGATGGCGGCGTCGGCGCGAGTGACCTGCTTGGGTTGATGCTCAACGCCCGCGATCCGGTGTCGGACGAGCCACTGGATGACACGAACATCCGCTTCCAGGTCATCACCTTCCTGATCGCCGGGCATGAAACCACGAGCGGCCTGCTGACCTTCGCACTCTACATGCTGCTCCGCCATCCGGCCGTGCTGGCGCAGGCGTATGCCGAGGTTGACCGCGTGCTGCCGGGCGATACCGTGCCGCAGTATGCGCACCTCGCGCAGCTGGATGTAATCGAGCGCGTGCTGAAGGAAACGCTGCGCCTGTGGCCGACCGCCCCGAGCTTTGGCGTGGCGCCCTATGAAGACACGCGCATTGGCGGCCGCTACGCCATCCGCAAGGACCAGCGTGTGGTGACCGTGCTGCTGGCGCTGCATCGTGATCCGGCGGTGTGGGATCGCCCCGAAGTCTTCGATATCGACCGTTTCCTGCCTGAGAACGAAGCCAAGCTTCACCCGCACGCCTACAAGCCCTTCGGCAACGGCGAGCGCGCTTGCATCGGCCGCCAGTTTGCGTTGACCGAAGCCAAGCTGGCGCTCGCGGTGATCCTGCAGCGCTTTGCGTTGTCCGACCCGTACGACTACGGCTTTCACATCAAAGAAACGCTGACGCTCAAACCCGACGGTTTCCGCCTGCGCGCGCGGTTGCGCAATGCGCGGGAGCGGCTGTCGATCGCCATGCCGTCGCGCACGGAGGTGGTCACGCAAAACGACGCCGAAGCCGCACTCGCCGGCGGCGGCGAACCGATGCATGTGCTGTACGGCGGTAGCCTCGGCACCTGCCAGGACATCGCCGAGCAGCTTGCTGCCACCGCATCGCGCGCCGGCTTCGACGCCAAGGTCGCACCGCTGGATACGATTGCCGACGCGCTGCCGCAGCAAGGCGTGCTGATCGTGGTGGCGGCCACGTACAACGGCCGTGCTCCGGACAGCGCCCGCACGCTGGAGGCGCGGCTCGATGCCGCCGATGCCCTTACGCGGCAGGCAACAGGATTGCGCTACGCAGTGCTTGGCTGCGGCAACTCGCAATGGCCCGCGTTCCAGGCGTTTCCAAAGCGGGTGGACGCGATGCTCGCGGCGGCCGGTGCGCAAGCCATCGTGCCGCGCGGCGAGGCTGACGGCAACGCCGGTTTCGATGCCGCCGTCGATGCCTGGACGCGCAGCCTGTGGAGCGCCCTGGGCGCCCGTCAGGCGCAGACCGATGGCCCATCCGTCCACGTCGACTATCTCGCCCCCGATGCCGTGCGCGCCGCCACGCTGCCACCCACCGCCCGCGCGATGACGGTGCTGGCCAACGAAGAACTCATCAGCGACTCTACCGGCCTGTGGGACTTCACACAGGAAGCCCCGCGTGGCCCCACGCGTCACCTCACCGTGCGGTTGCCCGACGACGTGACCTACGCCACCGGAGACCACCTCGCCGTCTATCCGCGCAATGCCGACGACCGAGTCGACGCGGCCATCGCGCGACTCGGGCTGGAGGGCGACGCGCTCGTCACGCTGACCGCGCGCCATGCGCACGTGCGGCACTTGCCGCTTAACCGAGCGGTGTCCGTGCGCCAGCTGCTGCGTGATTTCGTCGAGCTGCAGGACACCGCCACCGTGCGCGACATCACCGCGCTGCATTCGGCCACGCGCTGTCCATTCACGCGTGGCCAACTTGCCGTCTGGCTGGAAGGCGACGATGCAGCTCAACGCTTCGACCAGGACATCCAAACCGCGCACGTGAGCGTGCTTGACCTGCTGATCCGCTTTCCTGCGATTGAACTGACGCTGGAGGCGTTTCTCGCGCGGCTTGGCGCGATGCGGCCGCGCTTCTATTCCATCGCTTCGTCGGCGCGTGTGTCGCCGGGTGTGGCAGCGCTGACCGTGGGCACGGTGTCGGGGCCGGCTTGGTCCGGGGTCGGCACGTATCGCGGAACGGCATCGAATTACCTGATGACGCTGCATGCGGGCGCTGAGATCGCCGCTGCCGTGCGCACGCCCAACCCACCGTTTGCCCCCGACGCCGATGCCGGTAAGCCAATGGTGTTGATCGGCGCCGGCACAGGCATCGCGCCGTTCCGAGGTTTCCTGGAAGAGCGCGCCGCGCAGCAGGCGGCAGGCGAGGCGGTGGCAACGTCGCTGCTGTGTTTCGGCTGCCGCCACCCCGAGCACGACTTTTTGTACCGCGACACATTGCGCGGGTGGGAAAACGCAGGTGTCGTGCGCGTTTTCCCGGCGTATTCCTGCGTGGCCGATCATCCGCATCGCTTCGTCCAGCATGCACTGTGGGACGCGCGCGAAGCCGTATGGGCGGCGTTGGATGCCGGCGCCACGTTGTACGTGTGCGGCGACGGCCGTGCGATGGCGCCGGCGGTGCGCGACACGCTGATCCGCATGCATCAAGCGCGCTACGGTAGCGACCTGGCGACCGCGTCGGACTGGTTGACGGCGCAGATGCAATCCGGCCGCTACCGCCAGGACGTCTTCAACTGAGGCCGCCGGGAGAGACATCGGTGTTGCGGCACTGCCGCATTGGCGGCCCCGCTTGAGCGGGGGCGCAAGTGCCCCATGTTACGATTTGCCCCTCGGAGCACCGAGCTTTTGGCCCAGCGACGCACTGTCAGACGCGTCCGGCGCAGCGGCTCCATGAGGAGAAAAGAGAATGTGGCGCCGAATCAAAGCGTCCTGGATGGCGATCTTTCTGGTCACCCTGCTGGGTGTCGGGTACTTGTGGATGTACCGTTTTGAGCCGCTGCTCTCTGGCGAGGCCGGCAGCGATGTGTTCGTGTGGGACCGCTGGACCCACCGCGTCTGTGCGCTGACCGACAACGGTGAAGCCACCGAGTGGCGGTGCGATAACGCCATGGAAACCGACGGCTCCAGCAACAACACCAACTCGGACGTCTCGATCCGGAAGCGCATGCGCGACGCCGTCCAGCGCATCAATCTGTAAATCCTGAATCCCACGCCCGCCATTCGTCGCGGGCGTTTTTTTCCCGGTTTTTCTTATCCCTGGCTAGGTTCCGCAGCGTCCACCAGTTCTGGCGACGGCACAGGCGGCAGCTTGCGTACCTGCGCAGTCTCCATGCGGCCCTGGCGCTGGAACGGCCCCAGGTTTTGCGGCTGGCCGGATTCCAGCGCGCGTTCAATGGCGGCCAGTACGCGCACGTCGGCCAGGCCCTCCTCGCCGTTGGGTTCGGGTTCGCGGTTGTGGAGAATGCAATCCGAAAAGTACTGCAGCTCGCCGCCAAACTGGTCGGTTGCGTCGAACGCTTGCTCTTGCGTCTTGCCGTCGATCGTGGCGCGGTATTTCAGCCCCACGCCAAACATGAAGCCGGGCGAAACTTCCAGATCCCCCTTGGTACCGAGGACGCGGTACTGATCGATGCTGGCGCCGCTGTAGCTGACCACGAATTGCGCAACGCGGTGATCGGCAAAGCGAAGCGTCACGCTGACGGTGTCATCGAAGTTGAATGGCAGATCGGGGTCGCGAACCCCGCAAGCTGAAACCTCCACCGGCTCTTCGCCAAACAGATTGCGCACTGCATTGATGGGGTACACGCCCATGTCTGACACGGGCCCCGCCCAGTAACCATGGTTGGCGCGGTGGTTGGACGGTGCCACCGATTGGCTGAACATGGCCGAGAACGCGCGGATGCGCCCGAGCTTGCCTGCGCGCACCAGCTCAATGGCGGCCAGCGTGGCGGGCTCGAAATGCAGCCGGTAGGCAATCATCAATTTCGCATTGCCATTGCGGGCCGCTTCGATCATCGCTTCGCAATCGGCCTCGCTCGTGGCCATGGGTTTTTCAAGCAGGACGTGAATGCCACGCTGCAGGGCGGGCAGGGCGTACTGCCGGTGCATGTCGTTGGGCAGCGCGAGGTAGATCGCGTCGATATCTCCGGAGGTCAGCAACTGGTCGTAGTCGGCGTAACCGTGCACGTGCTCGATGCCATAGCGGTCGGCCAGTGCCGTGGCTTTGACCTCATCGCCGGTGACTAGCGCGGTGACGATGGAGTTGCCGCTCTGTGCCACGCCCGGCAGAAACGCGGCTTGGGAAATCCAACCGGCGCCGACCACGGCATAACGCACAGGACTCTGAACGGTACGTGCAGGAGCGGCTTGCGGCTCACGTTCGGCCTCATGAAAAGCGGTAGACATGACAATTCCTTTGCAATCGTTGCGCACGGGGCATGCCGATGCCGTGGTGCGGCGCGCTCGGCCGTGCGGGTTCTAACTGACTAAGCAAAGGCGGTGCCCGGTGAGCGAAAAAGGCGTCACACCGGGCCCTATCGGGGCGCCGCACCGGGCGCTCAGGCGTGCTCGGCGCGGCTGTCGGCGGGGGCTTCGGCGCGCTCGGTCATGCCGTAGTCGCGCACCACATGGGCGATGCGCAGCCGATAGTCGGCAAACGCGTGGTCGCGGCCGGCGTGCTGGGCGCCGCGGTGCTGCTCCATGTTGCGCCAGGCCTTGACGGCCTCTTCATCGCGAAAGAACGACAGCGACAGCATCTTGTCGGGGTTGGTGATGCTCTGGAAGCGCTCCACCGAGATGAAACCATCGACCTGCTCAAGCAGCGGCTTCAGGCGCGCGGCAAGGTTCAGGTAGGTGTCGCGTTGGCCCGGTGCGGGCTCGACTTCGAAGATGACAGCGATCATGGCAAGTCTCCTGGGGTGTTTTCGCGGCGGTTTCGTTGTTTGCAATTTCAAGCGTGAAAGCTGGGGATGCGCGCGTTGGGCGAGGGGCGATATGCCACCTCGCCAAGGCTGGCGAGCCACCGGTCGACATCCGGCAGGCTCAGCAGATGCAGCACTGTTTCGCGTGCGATGGTGGTTGCCAATGCGTCGGCGGGGCAGCGGTGCACGCCGACGCCGAACGTCCACAGGCGCGGCGCTGCGCGGTCGATGTCGAAGCGTAGTGGGTCCGGGTTGGTTGTGCCATCCACGTTGGCGGCCGCCAGCAGCACCAGGATCTTGTCGCCCGCGCGCAGCGGGTGGCCGAGCAGCACAACATCGTGCGCGACAAAGCGGCGCGTGTTCTGCACGGGCGCATCGCGGCGCAGGACCTCGCGCACGAAGGGCTCGATGGCATGCGGTTGCGCGCGCAGCCGTGTCGCCAATCCCGAGTGCCGCGACAGCGCGACGATGCAGTTGCCGAGCAGCCCGGCACAGGCGTCGTAGGTTTGCGCGAGCAGGGCGGCGAGGTTGGTGATCTCTGTGTCGCCGTCATCACCACCGCTAGCCAGCGGGGAGTCGGTAAAGCGGCGCTGGAGGCGGTCGACGGCGGCATCGGCTTGTGCAACGGCTGCTGCGCTGGCACCTGGGCCGAGCGCGGCCAGGTACGCGGCAATGTCAGCCTGGCAGGCAGGTGCATCGGCGTGATCGCCCAGCAGCGTCTGCGCGATCGTGGCGAGTGGCACGGCGAAGTGGGCATCGGTCTCCAGCGCAGCGTGTAGATGCGTTGCATCGGGCAGCGCAGTGCGAGCATGCCGCTGCGCGCGGCCGGCCAGCGCCGACACGTCCAGCCGGCCCAGCGCGGCCATCACCTTCGCCTTGCGCGCGCCGTGGTCCGGCCCGTCGATCTGACGCACGAGGCGCCCGAAGAATGCGCCCGTGGGCGTCGCGGCCACGGCCCTGGGCACGGGTTCATCGGCCGGCCGTACGCGGCAGGCAGCGCTGCCGAGCGCAGCGTCTACGGCTTCAGCACTGGCTGCGACCCACCACCCGAGGGCGGCATCGAAGAAGAACGGGCGGTCGGCCGCAAGTTCGGCGTAATAGGGGGCCGGGTCGGCATGCACGATGGCTTGCAGCGCGTCGGCGGGCGGGACGATGTCCAGGGCAGTCATCAGCGTGGGGCGCGGGAGTAAGATGGCTCCCATTGTCTGGACTGCCCGCCCGCCTGTCACGCGCCAACAGTTTGGTCTCCATCGAACCATGACCGCATTTTCCTCAGCCACCGAATCGACAACTCAGCCGGACATCGGCCGCGTGGCCGCCACCATTGGTGATCCGACCCGCATCCGCATGCTGCTGCTGTTGATGGAAGGCCGCTTACTTACCGCCAAGGAGCTCGCTTACGGCGCGGGCGTGGAGCCGGCCACGGCCAGCGCGCACTTGCGCCGGCTTGAGGCCGATGCGCTCATCACTTCGCTGTCCAGCGGGCGCTACAAATACTTCGGGCTGCGCTCGCCGGCGGTGGCAGAGATGATCGAATCGCTGCTGGTGGTCGCGCCTGAAAAGCCGGCCGACCCGCGGCGCTCGACCGTGCCGGAAAACCTGCGTGCGGCGCGCCTGTGTTATGACCACCTGGCTGGTCAGCTTGGCACGGAGGTCTCGGAGAAACTACTGTCGCGCGGCTGGCTGACGCAGCTCGATGACACGCACGGCGCCTATGAGGTTACGCCCGAGGGTGAGCAGGCGCTGGCCGCCATCGGCGTCGATGTGAACACGCTGCGCCACGGCCGGCGCCGCTTCGCTTACGGTTGCATGGATTGGAGCGAGCGCCGCCCGCATCTGGCCGGTGCACTCGGGGCAGCTGTAGCAGAACGCTGTATCGCACTCGGGTGGCTGGCGCGGCAGAAGCATTTGCGCGCACTCAGTGTGACCGAAGCCGGGCAGCGCGAATTGCATGCGTGGCTTCACACGGCGTAGGTACGTGCAGCCCGAGTTAGCTGGCGTTGCGAATCGCTTTTACGTAGTCCCGCTGGAACACGCACATGCGCAAGGCGTTGTGATACGCACCGTTGCTGAAGAACTCCTCGATCAGCTCGCCTTCGCGCTGGAATCCGCATTTTTCGTACACGTGGATCGCGCGTTCGTTCACCACGTCTACAACGAGATACAGCTTGTGCAGATTCAGCACCATGAATGCATAGTCGACGGCCAGTCGCGTTGCGGTTGAAGCATAGCCGTGACCTTGCCAGCTGGGCGCGATGATGATCTGGAATTCGCCGCGGCGGTGGATGTAGTTCAGCTCCATCAACTCGACCAGACCCACGGCTTCGCCGGCATTGTTCTCGCAGATGAAGCGGCGCTCGCGCTGATCGTGCACGTGGCGGTCGTAGAGTTGTGAGAGTTCAGTGAAGGTTTCGTACGGTTCTTCGAACCAGTAACGCATGATCTTCGCGTCGTTGTTCAGCTCGTGCACGAAGCGCAGGTCGTTGCGCTCCAGCGGGCGCAGGGAAAGGTCGCGCGATTTTTCGATCACCATGGTGTTGTCCTTGTTATGTTGAGGCGCCCGACATCGCGTCGACGTCCCTACAGTGTCAGCAAGGACGTGTCGCTGCGGATGCGTGTTTGCGCTGCGGTTGCGCGCGTCGGCGCCGATCCAGATAAAGCCACCACCCCGTTGCCGCAAACACCGGCAGCATCAACGCTCCGATCAACACTAGCACGACGCCGATCGGGCCGAAATAGCGTCCATTGTGAAGCGGCAACATGCCTGCCAGCAGGCGTTGCATTGGCGGCTTTGCTGCGAAGGATTCGTTGCGCAGGACGGCTCCGGTACTAGCGTCCAGCGTCAATCGGTTGAAGGCGCGGTCGTGCGGTGCATCGACCGGGAGCCAGTTGATATCGACATGGCCCCTGCGGGCATCGTCGATACGGAGGGTGGCTGTTCCATAGTTCGACGCGTTGGCGAGGAAAGCGTTCCACGTGCGCTCAATTGCCGCATCTTCGAGCGGTTTTCGAGAACCTTCCATCGGTTTTGCCTTGGAGACAACCGGCATGCCGGCCAGGCGCTGCAGGCCATCGCGGTACCAGTCATACGCCCAATACAGGCCGCTGAAGGCGGCCAGCACATACAGCGGCAGCACCAGCGTTCCGATGACGGTATGTACATCCCACCAGCGGATGCGGCCTGCGCGGCTCCAGCGGATGACGAGCCAGCTTCGCCAATTCGTTACGCGGCGCGGCCAACGCAGATACAAGCCGGAAAGGGCCATGACGACGAGCCCAATCGTGCTCGCTCCTACGATCAGCTTG
Source organism: Ralstonia sp. Ralssp110 (assembly GCF_047325135.1). NCBI lineage: Bacteria > Pseudomonadati > Pseudomonadota > Betaproteobacteria > Burkholderiales > Burkholderiaceae > Ralstonia > Ralstonia sp. Ralssp110. Next base: position 260,519 of record NZ_CP168609.1, read on the forward strand.
CCGATCTCATCGGCAAGCAAGGTCCGGTGCAGCAGCTTGACGGTGGCGAAGAAGCGCTGCCCGTGCGCTTCGGGCAATAACGTGCCGGTTGCGGCATCGATGTAGCGCAGTTCCCCGCGGCTGCTGCCACCGCGTTTTCCGGGCGGCCACGCATACCAGACGCGCCAGGGCTCGGTGGGGTCGGATGCCGCAGTGATGAAGGTGACGGGGCGCTCGGGCATGGCGGCGCGCGCCTGGGCAGCCACCTGCGGCAGCGTTGGCGCAGGGCCACTGCGCGCGGGTAGGCTGAGCACGCCGGGATTGAGCGCCCGCAGCAGTTCGTCCTCGTACGCCATCAGCGCGCCGGTGGCGCCCACGACGGCCAGCACCACGCTGGCTGACAACCCGATCAGCCAGTGCAGGCGGAAGATCACTCGTCGCAGCATCGCAGGTTCGCCTGTTCGCCGCTTACATCTTGTAGCGCACGCCCAGCAACGCCATGCGCGGGGCACCCGGCATGTTGTAGTTCTCGGCGCCGCCGTGCGCCGACACGTAGTACGCGCGGTTAAACAGGTTTTGCAGATTCAGCGTGACGTCAACGTGCTTGCTGCGATAACCGGCGCCCAGGTCGACGGTCATGTAGCCGGGCAGCGTTGTCAGGTTGTACTGCGATGCGTAACGCGCAGCTTCCGCACGCACGCCGCCGGCAATGTAGAAGCCGTTCGGCAGATCGTGCTTCAACCATACCGAGCCGCTGTGCCGCGGCGTGAGGGACGGCTGGTTGCCGTTGACCGCCACACTGCCACTGCGGTCGTTCGGGTTCTCCAGACGGCCGTTCAGGTAGGCATAGCTCGCCATCAGCGACCAGGTTTTCACAATCTCGCCGGTGAACGACAGCTCCAGGCCGCGCGTGCGCTGCGTGCCGATGGGCACACCCAGCAGCGTGACGGGATCCGCCGCCGTCAGGTTCGTCTGCTTCATGTCGAACAGCGCCGCCGTGACGCTTGCACCGGCCGAGAGGTCGTACTTGGCGCCGATCTCGTAGTTCGTTGTCGACTGCGGGGCCAGCGCGCCGCTGTTGGGGAAGAACGTGAAGCTGTCTGCCAGCGGCTGGAACGAGCGGCTGTACGACGCGTACAGCGAAAGCGGCTCGATCGGGTGATACACAACGCCGAGGCGCGGGCTGACCGGCTTGTCGGTGCGCGACAGATCCACATTGCGCGGGGTCAGGTCGTCACGGCTTTGCTTGAGGATTTCATAGCGCAGCCCGGCAAGCACCGTCCATTGTGGTGAGAACTTGATCAAGTCCTGTACGTACGCCGCATACGTCTCGTTGTGCGAGAGGCCGTAGTTGGTGGGCACCGCGTTGCCGGGTACGGTCGGCAACACCTGCAGCGTCGGGTTGAAGAGGTTGTAGGTCGTGGTGCCGGGCGCGCCGGCCACGCGGTCGCTCTTGTCCTGATAGCCCAGCTCGATGCCGTACAGCAGCGTGTGCTGGATGCCCCAGGTCTCGGCCTTCTGCGTCAGCTCGTTCTGCCACAGGGTGCCGCGGTCGCTGCGGTTGCGTTGGTTGACAGCGAGCGTGACGGTCGGGATCGGCCCATCGGTAACGCGGCTGACGGTCGTGTAGTTGTTTCGGCCGAGCGAGTATTCGTAGTTGCGCACCACGCTGTGGAACGACCATTTATCGTTGAAGCGGTGGTCCAGCGTAGCGGTCACGCTCTTGACGGTGGATTCGACATTACCGGCAGCGGCGTCGGCGGAGCCATAGCGCGTCTCGATGGGAACGTTCACGGGACGGCCGCGGTACGACGGCACGCCCTGGTCTGCGATGCGCTTGTCGTGCAGGTAATCGAACTGCACCGTCAGCTTGGTATCGGGCGCCAGGTTGAACAGGAACGACGGCGAGATCGCCTGGCGGCGTAGGAAGTAGTCGTTGCGGAACCCGCCCGAATCCTCAACCGCACCGGTAACGCGCGCGCGGATGGCGTCGTCGTTGATGGACGTGTTCAGGTCGAACTCGGCGCGCTTCTGGCGCTCCGTACCGACCACGACGCCCACCTCGGCCAGCGGCGTGGCCAGCGGTTTCTTGGTCACGCGATTGATGATGCCGCCGGACGAACCGCGCCCGTACAGCACGGCCGCCGGACCCTTCAGCACTTCAATGCGGTCGATGTTGGAGAGATCGCGGAAGTAAAGCGAGTCGTCCCGCAGGCCGTCGACGTACTGGTCATTGATCGACGAGAAACCGCGAATGGTCACCTGATCGCGCTGCGCATCGCCCAGCGAGGCCGACACGCCCGGCACGTTGCGCAGGGTGTCGTTGATCGACAGCGCGCCCTGGTCCTGGATCACCGCACGCGGCACGACGTTCACCGACTGCGGAATCTCGCGCAGCGGCACGGGAATCTTCGTGGCGGTGTTGGCGATGGGCGTGTCGTAGCTCGTGCTGCTGCGCGTACCCTTGACCGTGGAAGTCGGCAACGTGCCAGCGTCGGCTGCGGCAACGGTGTCGTCGGCAGTTGCCACCTGGGCAAACGGCAGCGTTCCAAGGACGGCCAGAGACAGGCACAAACGTTTCGGCGGCATTGCAGTTCCCGTAAAGTGAAAAGTAGGGCGCGACTCCCTCCCCCGAGGTTGGCGCCTTCAGAATGTGAAGGCGCAGATAATAATGAGAACAATTCCTATTTACAAGAGAGTTAAGGCGTGTTTTTGACGATGGGCAACGTTTGCTGGCCCCGCGCGAGGCAATTTTTCATGTATCACCCGTAAGGTTTTGGGCACCAAGTTGCGCCGCCACCGTCTCATTCGCCTGTTTTTGCCATTTTTTCCCCATGTCGCATTCATCACATCAGATGCCATTGAGAGCCGCTTTGGTGGGCTACGGCTACGCCGGCAAACTGTTTCACGCAGCATTGATCGACGCTACGCCGGGGCTGCATTTACACGTCATTGGCTCCAACCGGCCCGACGCCGTGCATGCGGATCGGCCCAACGCCGTGGTCTGCACGCCCGAGGCGGCGGCAACGCATTCGGAGGTCGACCTCGTCGTCATTGCCGCGCCTAACGACCGCCATGCGCCTTTGGCTGAAGCTGCGTTGCGCGCGGGCAAACATGTCGTGGTGGACAAGCCGTTTACCGTCACGCTGGCAGAGGCGCGGCATCTGGCTCGGCTGGCGCGTGAAACGGGGCGCGTGCTGTCGGTCTTCCAGAACCGCCGCTGGGACAGCGATTTCCTCGCTGTGCAAGCTGCGATTGCCGGTGGGGGCATCGGCGAGGCCATGCACGTCGAGGCGCATTTCGACCGCTATCGCCCGCAGGTTCGTGCCCGCTGGCGTGAGCAGGCGGGGCAGGGCACGGGCATCTGGTTTGATCTTGGCCCGCACCTGATCGACCAGACGCTGCAACTGCTCGGCTTGCCGGATGCGGTGAGCGCCTCGTTTGCACGCCAGCGGCCGGGCGCCGAAACGCCGGACTGGGCGCATGTCGTGCTTGAAGCGGGCGAGCGCCGAGCGGTTCTTCACGCGAGCATGCTGGTGGCGGGCGGCTCGCCGCGCTGGGTCGTCCATGGCACGCGCGGTTCGTTCATTAAGCGCCGGATGGATCAGCAGGAAGCGCAGCTCCTTGCCGGCATGCAGCCCGGTGCGCAAGGCTGGGGTGCGGACGACGACGCGGGCCTGCTGATCGACGGCGCAACCTCAGCCGAAACCAGCATTGCAACGCCCTCGGGCGATCAGCGCGCTTACTACGCTGCTGTGCGCGACGCCATCCTCGGCGAGCGCGCAAACCCGGTCCCGCCCGTGCAAGCCGTGGCCGTCATGGCCGTGCTGGAAGCCGCCGTGGCCGCGGCCGAAACCGGCACGGCTGTCGTACCGGACCTGACCGATGCAGAACGCGCGGATTGGCTGGCTGCGCGGGAGACGGCCTCGTGAACGGCGTCGTCATCCTGTTGCTGGTGGCGGGCGGCTTGCTCGCCGTGGTGGCGCTGGTGCAGATGCTGGCCTCGCGCCTGACGCTGCCGGAATCGACATTGCTGGCGCTGGCGGGCATCGGCATCGGCGGCGCCTATGTGATCGTTCAGAACAGCGCGCCGGCCTCCGCGGCCACGTTCTTCGCGCCGCTCGTCGATCCGAGTTGGCCGGCAGAGGCGTATCTGTGGCTGTTCTTGCCGCCGCTGCTCTTTCAGGCAGCGCTGTCGGTGGACGTGCGCAGCATGGCGCCGGATGCCGCGCCGATCTTGATGCTGGCCATCGTCGCCGTGGTGGTCGCCACGGGCGTGATCGGACTCGCTGCGGCCGCTGTCACGCCGTTCGGCATCGTCACGTGTTTGTTGCTCGGCGCGATGATTGCCACGACCGATCCATCCGCTGTGATTGCGGTATTTCGCGACGTGGGCGCGCCAGCACGGTTGATCCGCCTGGTGGAAGGCGAAGCGCTGCTGAACGATGCGGCCGCCATTGCCATCATGGGCGTGCTGCTTGCCATGCTGACAGGCCACGGCGGTGATGCCACCGTTGGCACCGGCCTGCGCGAACTGGCCAAGGCGTTTGGTGGCGGCGTCGTGTTCGGGTTGATTGCCGGGCGCATCGCCGCATTCCTGCTGCCTGCGCTGCGCGGCATTGCCCAGGCTGAAGCCGCGTGGACGCTGGCGCTGCCGTATCCGCTGTATCTCGTGGCCGAAAACGTGCTGGGCGTGTCGGGCGTGGTGTCGGTGGTTTGTGCGGGGCTGGTGATCGGCGCGCTGGGCCGCACGCGCCTGACGCCGCGCAACTGGTCGCACCTGCAGCTCATCTGGGAGCAGATTGCAGCGCTGGCTGGGGCGGTGGTCTTCCTGCTGGCTGCGGTGCGCGTTCCGGAGCTGTTGCACGGCGTGGTGTGGAAAGACGCGCTTTGGCTGGCGGTGATCGTGTTGGCTGCGCTTGGTGCACGACTCGCGGTGCTGTTCGGTCTGTTGCCTGCGCTCGCGTGGCTCAAGCTCTCTGCACCAGTCAGCCATGCCTACAAGCTTGCGATTGCGTGGGGCGGCTTGCGTGGCGCCGTCACGTTGGTGTTGGCACTGGGCGTGGCGGAGAACCAGGCCGTGCACGAGGCAGATCGCCATTTCGTCACCATCCTTGCCACCGGCTTTGTGCTGGTGAGCGTGCTCTTCAACGGCGCCACATTGCGCTGGGTGATGCGCCGGCTGGGGCTGGATCAGTTGTCGCCGCAAGAGCAGGCCCTGCAAGGGCAGGCGCTGAACATGTCGACGGAGGAAGTGGAATCCACCATGCGCCGCATCGGCGGGCATTTCCATTTCACCTCGGGTGCGACGGATCAGGCGGCGCGGGCGTATCGGCGGGAGGTCGCGGCTGGTGCGGTCGAGCTGAACCTTGAAGAAGCGCTGTCCGAACGCGAGCGCCTGACCATAGGTCTCGTTTCACTCGCCACGCGCGAGCGCGAGTTGATTCCCGAGTACGGCAACGGCCTCGTCTCCATCCGCAACCTTGACGCGATGATGCGCAACACCGCGGACATGATCGACGCGGCCCGCACGGAGGGGCGTCTTGGCTACAAGCGCGCATCGCGGCGCATCCTGGCCAAGCACGCCGGCTACCGGTTCGCGGTCTGGCTGCACCGCGTGGTGCATATCGACCGCCCGCTGGCCAACGCGCTGGCTGATCGCTTTGAATTGCTCATTTGTCGCCAGACGGTGCTCGAACGCTTGCGCGCGTACAACCGTGCGTCGCTGCAGCCCGTGTTGGGCGAGCGCATGGCAGATCTGCTCGACGGCGTGTTGATTGCCCGGATCGAGGCGGCGGAAGAGGGTCTGGCCGAACTGCGCGGAAAGTTTGGCGACTACAGCGCCGCCCTGGAAAAGCGCCTGCTCGTGTTGTTCGCGCTCTACATCGGTCAGAGCAAGATCGACACGATGCTGGCCGAAACGGTGATCTCGAAAGAGGTCTACAAGCAGATCAGCGCGGTCATCCGCCGTGCCTGGACGGCCGCGCTGCCGCGGCCGCCGCTGTCGACTGCGCTGCGCATGCCGGCCGCTCAGGAGTAGATTGCTCAGAGCCGCTTGTCTTCCCGCTCCACGCCTGGATGGCGGTGGATGTCGTGCGTGACGAAGCCCGTGTCGTTGTCGGGCATCTCTAGCCACTCCGGATGCGAGAGCGATTCGCGAATATCCGCCAGGCCCGAGGCCCAGTGGTCGCGCATGGTTGATGGCCCGAACTGGATGTCCTTGCCCGGCCCTTCATGTTCCTTGGCGGCATAGATGAGGTGGAAGACGTTGTAGCGTTTGGTGCAGGCCATTTCCTGCGCGTGCTTGTACCACTGCGTGCGCTCGAACTCCTTGGGTGGCAGGTGATCGAGCAGCTTGCGCATCAACCGACGAGTCGATTGCGAGCGCTCCATCCAGTCGGTAGTAAGCCGCGTGCGGCTGGAGTACTGCAAGTCCTTCTGCCGGCTGGCCACGCCGATCATCGTATTGGGCACCGGCCCCAGCGCGCTCCAAAGGTCCACCTGAAACACCAGCGTGTCGCGGCGCGGCTTGGTGCCAAGCACATAGGACAGCGGCGTGTTGGAGACGACACCGCCGTCCCAGTAATACTCGCCGTCGATCAGCACGGGCGGAAAGCCCGGCGGCAGCGCGCCCGATGCCATGAAGTGCTCTGCGCGCAGACGGCGCTCGGTGTTATCAAACGCTTCCAGATTGCCTGTGCGCACGTTCACGGCACCCACTGACACGCGGATGCCGCCATCGTTGATGCGGTCGAAATCGCACAGGCGTTCCAGCGTCGCCTTGAGCGGCGTAGTGTCGTAATAGCTGGCTTCGAGCGGGTCGACTTCGTTGGCTGGCAGGGGAGCGGGAAAGCGCGGTGTGAAAAAGCCGCGCTGGCCCTCGAGCAGCGTATCGGCGGCTTGCATGGCGGTCAGCCATTTGCGCAGATGCGCATTGCCGTCAAACCAGGCGTTTTCCAGGATGTCAGGCAGCGGCGGCGAGAACGTCGGCTGCGTGATGATCTGCCAGAACTCACGCAGCTTTGCTTGCCGATGCTCGGGCGCATTGCCTGCAATGATGGCCGTATTCAGCGCCCCGATGGAGATGCCCGCAATCCAGTTCGGCACGATGCCGGCTTCGTCCAGCCCTTCGAACACGCCGGCTTGGTACGAGCCAAGCGCGCCGCCGCCTTGCAGCACCAGCGCGATGTTCTCGTACGCCGGCAGCACGATGCGCTGTGCCGTGGTGAGCGGTGCATCTGCCGGGCGCGACGATTCTGCCGGTGTGGGCCGCTTGCTTGCGGCCACGCGTAGTTTGGGTGCGGGCATATCTCCTCCAACCTCCTTGCGTGTGCAGAGACTTATTGCATGAACCAGCCGTGGCTCACCACGAACGATTGGCCGGTCAGCGCGGCGCTCGGGAACGTGGCCAGGAAGCGCACCGTCTCGGCCACGTCTTCCACCGTGGTGAACACGCCGTCCACGGTATCACCCAGCATGACCTTTTTCACGACTTCGTCTTCGCTGATGCCGAGTTCCTTGGCCTGCTCGGGAATCTGCTTTTCGACCAGCGGTGTGCGCACAAAACCTGGGCACACCACGTGCGAACGCACGTTATGCGCGGCGCCTTCCTTGGCCAGCACCTTGTTCAGGCCGAGCAGCGCATGCTTGGCCGCCACGTAGGCCGACTTGAGCGGCGAACCCTCGTGCGAGTGCACCGAGCCCATGTAGATCACCACGCCGCCACGGTTGTCCTTGTACATGTGGCGCAGCGCGGCACGTGTGGTCAGAAACGCGCCATCGACGTGGATGGCCTGCATCTTCTTCCAGTCGGCAAACGAGTAGCTCACGAACGGGTTGACGATCTGGATGCCGGCGTTCGAAACGAGGATATCGACCGAGCCGAGCTCTTCAGCCACGCGGTCGATGCCGCTGTCTACGGCTTGTTCATCGGTCACGTCCATGCGCAGGCCGATCGCCTTGCCGCCCGCATCGGTGATCTCTTTGGCGACGGCCTTGGCGCCGTCTTCGTTCAGGTCAACGATGGCGATGGCCGCGCCCGAGCCGGCGAGCGTGAGGGCGATCTGCTTGCCGATGCCGCTTGCGGCACCGGTGACGACGGCGACCTTGCCTTTCAAATCAGACATGTGTGTACTCCGAGGGTTGACGGAAAAAAGGATGGCGTCGGGCAGGCGTTACTGCGCGAGGTAATCGAACACGACCTCGCCCATGCCAAGGGTCAGGTCTGCAATGATGTGCCGGGCTTCGACAATCTCCAGCACAGGCAGTTCGGCCACGGGTGCCAGCGCATGGTGCGCCAGCTCCAACGATGCTGGGCCCGTCCAGGCACCTTTCATGTCGACATCAATCATGTAGTTGCGCGACAGCTCGCAGATGCGCGCGGTCTTGCCGTCCACGTGCGGAATGATCTTGAGCAGGAAGTTCGGGCGCTCCAGGCGGCGTTTCTGCTCAGCCAGATCCAGCTCACGGTGCTTGTACCCCATGGTGCCGGTTGCTACGCGCACGGGGCCGTAGTCGAGCGTGCCGATCAGGGTGTCCTTGTCCGTCACGAGCCTGGGCGTGGCGAGCTTCTTGGGAAAGCCCCACATTTCACGGCCGCCGGCCAGGGGCGGGTGGTCGTCGAGATACATCGCCAGCGTGTACGTGCCGGGCTTGCCCTCGTAGGTGACGGGAATCACCTGGCCGCTCTCGGTGTAATCGCCAAAGCCGGTGGAGTCGGCCATGCGGATGAACTCGTAGGCGACCAGCGGTTCAGGCACCACCAGCGGCTCGGGCACCATGGCGCGCAGCTTGGCCGGGTCGGTGCGGTACGTGATGATGAAGAACTCGCGATGGATGAAGCGGTACGGGCCGGGCGGGTACGCGGGGCTCGTGAGCGGCATTGCGAACGCGGTTTCGCGGACGGTCTTGATGTCCATGGCACTCCTTGTGCAGGCTGGCTGCAAGTGGCGTTGGGAATCGGTACGGCGCAAGAGAACGGTAGGCGACAGCGCATCGTGTCGCGCTTTTGTGACGCTGCAACCTTCCGTTCACGCGAATCACGTTTGAGTGCCCGTAACGTGATTGATTGCATGCAATACGTCATTGCGACATATGCGGACAGCGCCGTTACGCGCGCGAGAGAAATTCCCAGAGTGCAGGTTCGGCGGAGTACGCCACGTTGAAGCGTAGCCACGGGCTGGGCTCGTCATGCGGCCGGAAATACTGTCCCGGTGCAAGCCAGATGTTGTGATCGATGGCCCGATTGGCCAGCGCGGAGGCATCTGCGTGGCCCGGCAGCCGGGCCCACAGGAAGAGGCCGTGCCCTGGTGTATCGAACAATTCGGCACCATGTTGGCGCATGAGAGCTTCGACGTGCGTGTGAGCTTCGCCAAGCCGCGCAATCAGCCGCGCCACGTGCTCTCCATAGACGGGGCGCGTGACGAAAGCGTGCACGATGCGCTCGGTGATCTCCGACGAGGTGAGTGCCACTGCCATCTTGGTGCGCGCAAGTTCGCGCGTGATGGCGGCGTCGGCCACCACGTAGCCCGCGCGCAATGACGGCGAGATCGTCTTGGAGAAGCCGCTCACGTAGAGCGTGCGGCGCAGGCCGTCGAGCGCGGCCAGCATCGGCGCGGCCGGGTCGGCCAGTTCGCGGTGCAAGTCGTCTTCAACGATCCACAGGCCGTGCTGTTCGGCCAGTTGCAGCACGCGATAAGCGTTCTGTGCGGTCATTGAAGAGCCGGTGGGGTTCTGCAGCACGGAACTGGTGAAAAGGGCGCGCGGCCGGTCGGTATCGTCCGCGCGGAGGATGGTTTCCAATGCTGCTGTGTCGAGCCCATCCGGTGTGCGCGGCACGCCGACCACGCGCAGGCCGGCCAGCTTGAGCACCTGGAGCACATTGCAGTAGCCCGGATCATCCACGGCGACGACGTCGCCGGCTTTGAACAGGGTGCGGACGATCAGGTCGAGTGCCTGCGTGGCGCCGCTGGTCAGCAGCACTTGCGAGCGTTCCACCGGCAGCCCACGCAGCGCAAGCGACTGCGCCACATATTCGCCCAGCGGCGCATAACCCCACGGGTGTCCGTAGCCCGCCACCCGAAGCGCGGAAACACGGCTCACCGCGCGCATGGCTTCCTGCACGCCGCGCTCGTCGAGCCAGTCGTTCGGCAGCCAGCCGCAGCCCGGTTTGATGGCGATGGAGCGATCGGCAAACACATCCGAGAGCAACCACGCCGCGTTGAGTGTGGGCGGCTCCCAGCGAGGGGCCACGGGCGCCGGTTGGGTGGGGGTGCGCGCCGCCACCAGGTAGCCCGAGCGCGGCCGCGCCACGATGGCGCCCAGTGCCGCCAGCCGTGTATAGGCCTCCGCCACCGTAAAGGTGCTCACATCGTGGGCCTGGGCCAACTTGCGCACGGAAGGCAGCCGCGTGCCTGGCAGCAGAGTGTGGCTGTCGACCGCCGCACGAATACCTTGGACGATCTGGTCGACCAACGTACGCTGGGGATGAGAAGGATCGAGTTCGAGTTGCATGTTGCGATGCAGCGGGGATGCGGTGGTGGACGCCTATACAGTTTCTTATAGAACCGCCATCTGTGCATGTCCGTGTCGGATTTGACTCTGTACAGTTTGCTCCAACGGCTGGCTTGCCAGTCCATTCCCTTTCGCTGTTTTTTCGGAGTGACCGATGAAACCCGCACCGCACCCGCTGGAAACCACCGATCTGTCCTACTTCTGGATGCCGTTCACGGCCAACCGCCAGTACAAGGCCGCGCCGCGCCTGCTGACGTCGGCCCAGGGCATGTACTATCGCGACGGCGATGGCCGCGAGGTGCTGGACGGCACGGCGGGCCTCTGGTGCGTCAATGCCGGCCACTGCCGCAAGGAAATCGTCGACGCCATCACCACGCAGGCCGCCACGCTGGATTTCGCGCCCACCTTCCAGATGGGCCACCCGCTGGCGTTTCGTGCGGCAGAAAAAGTCGCCGAGATCATGCCGGAGGGTCTGAACCGCATCTTCTTCGTCAACTCGGGTTCGGAAGCGGTGGATACGGCGCTCAAGATTGCGCTGGCGTACCACCGCGCACGGGGCGAAGGGCAGCGCACACGCCTGATCGGCCGCGAGCGCGGCTATCACGGGGTGGGTTTTGGCGGCATCTCGGTGGGCGGTATCTCGCCGAACCGCAAGGCGTTCTCGGCAAACCTGCTACCCAGCGTCGACCATCTGCCGCACACGCATGCGCCTGAGCACAATGCGTTTTCCAAAGGCCAGCCGGCCTGGGGCGAGCACCTGGCGGACGAGCTTGAGCGCCTTGTGACGCTGCATGACGCATCGACCATCGCCGCCGTCATCGTCGAGCCGCTGGCGGGTTCCACGGGCGTGCTGGTGCCGCCCAAGGGCTATCTGCAGCGTCTGCGCGCGCTGTGCGACAAGCACGGCATCCTGCTGATCTTCGATGAGGTCATTACCGGTTTTGGCCGCCTGGGCGCGGCAACGGCAGCGGAGTTCTTTGGCGTGACGCCCGATCTGCTGACGATGGCCAAGGGCATCAACAACGCTGCCGTGCCGATGGGGGCTGTGGCCGTGCGCCAGTCGGTGCACGACACCGTGGTCGATGCCGGCGCGCCCGGTGCGATCGAGCTGTTCCACGGCTATACGTATTCGGCTCACCCGCTGGCTGCGGCCGCGGCGGTCGCAGCGCTGGATCTGTACCGCAGCGAAGGGCTGTTCGAGCGCGCGCGTGCGATGTCGCCGGCGTTTGAAGCAGCGGCGCATTCGGTCAAGGGTGCGCCGCATGTGAAGGACATCCGCAACCTGGGCCTGGTCGCCGGCATCGAGCTGGAATCGCGGCCGGGCGCGGTGGGCGCGCGGGCTTACGAAGTCTTCCTGAAATGCCTGGAGCGTGGCGTGCTGGTGCGCTACACCGGCGACATCCTGGCGTTCTCCCCGCCGCTCATCATTGAAGAGGCGCAGATCGCGCGCATCTTCGACACCGTTCGCACCGTTCTGCAAGAGGTAGCCTGAAATGAACCGACCGATTGATCCCGCCGTGACGGAATCCGTCATCAGCCATTACATCGGCGGGCAACGCCATGCCAGCACCGGCACGCGCAGCGCCGATGTGTTCAACCCCGCCACGGGCGCCGTGAGCGCGCAGGTGCTGCTGGGCGGCAAATCCGAAGTGGACGCCGCCGTGGCCGCGGCGCATGCGGCCGCCGCCGATTGGGCGGAGACCTCGCCGCTCAAGCGCTCGCGCGTTCTGTTCAAGTTCAAGGAGCTGCTCGACCAGAACCAGGATGCCCTGGCTGCAGCCATCACGCGGGAGCACGGCAAGGTGTTCTCCGATGCCAAGGGCGAAGTCACGCGCGGCATCGAAGTGGTGGAATTTGCTTGCGGCATTCCGAACCTGCTCAAGACCGAGTTCACCGACAACATTGGCGGCGGCATCGACAACTGGAACCTGCGCCAGCCGCTGGGCGTGGTGGCCGGCATCACGCCGTTCAACTTCCCGTTCATGGTGCCGATGTGGATGGCGCCGGTGGCACTGGCGTGCGGCAACACGTTCATCCTCAAGCCGAGTGAGCGCGATCCGACCCCCAGTCTGATGATTGCCGACCTGCTCAAGCAGGCTGGCCTGCCCGATGGCGTGTTCAACGTCGTACAGGGTGGCAAGGATGCCGTCGATGCGCTGCTCGAGCATCCGGATGTGCAGGCCGTCTCGTTCGTCGGCAGCACGCCCATCGCCGAATACATTTACGCCGAGGGCACCAAGCGCGGCAAGCGCGTGCAAGCCCTGGGCGGCGCAAAGAACCATCTCGTGGTCATGCCCGATGCGGACCTCGACCAAGCGGTGGATGCCCTGATCGGTGCCGGCTACGGTTCGGCTGGCGAGCGTTGCATGGCGATCTCTGTGGCCGTGGCAGTGGGCGACGTGGCTGACAAGCTCGTCCCGCGCCTTGCCGAGCGCGCCCGTGCGCTCAAGATCGGCAACGGCATGCAAGCCGACAGCGAAATGGGCCCACTCGTGACGGCTGCGCACAAGGCCAAGGTCGAAGGCTATATCGCCAAGGGCGTGGAAGAGGGCGCCAAGCTGGTGGTGGACGGCCGCGGCCACACGGTCGAGAGCCATGCTGAGGGCTTCTTCACGGGTGGCACGCTGTTCGACCACGTCAAGCCTGAGATGACGATCTACAAGGAAGAGATCTTCGGCCCGGTGCTTTCGGTGGTGCGCGTGCACGATCTTGCCGAGGCGGTGAAACTGATCAACGCGCACGAGTTCGGCAACGGTGTGTCGTGCTACACGAGCGATGGCGGCGTGGCGCGCGCATTTGCGCGGCAGATCCAGGTGGGCATGGTCGGGATCAACGTGCCGATTCCGGTGCCGATGGCATGGCATAGCTTTGGCGGCTGGAAGCGCTCGCTCTTCGGTGACCACCACGCCTATGGCGAAGAAGGCGTGCGTTTCTACACGCGTTACAAGAGCGTAATGCAACGCTGGCCGGATTCGATTGCCAAGGGCGCCGAGTTCGTGATGCCGACAGCCAAGTAAGCCGACGCGTCACCCATGAGAAAGGGAGGCAGTGCCTCCCTTTTCCTTTTGAACATGCCGAATTGAAACCGGCGTGTCATATCGGTTTGATGTTGACGGCGATCAGTTCGCCATCGGGCCCAATCTCTACATCAAAGCTGACGCGCTGGCCTTCATGGAATGTCTGCGAGCGCGAAAACTGGATTTCCGAATCCCGAATGAAACTCGGGGCAGCATGCATTTCTGCAGCTGCCCCGGCGGGCGGATCATATTGAACGGCGTTCTCTTCAATTCGGCTGGCCATTGCATGCTCCCAATAGGGGTTCGTCAAACCAGGCCACCGCTTCCGGCGGCCATCCGACTGCTTGATGGCAAACACGTACTGAACAACCTGCCTGGCGGAATATCCCGGCCAATACACGCGCGAGGAAACCTCGCGCGGCAAGCCAAAACCGGGCTACCGCGCCCGCGTGCTCCTAGTTACTGGGGCACGATGTTCGAAGCTTGCTTGCCCTTGGGGCCTTGCGTGACTTCGAACGACACCTTCTGACCTTCCTTCAGGCTTTTGAAGCCTGCGGAGTTGATAGCGGAGAAATGTGCGAAAAGGTCTTCGCCGCCATCATCCGGGGTAATGAAGCCGAAACCCTTTGCGTCGTTGAACCACTTGACGGTACCAGTAGCCATGATTTTGAGTCGTGAAGTTGAGAAATCGATCGGCCGCCGGCCAAATACAAACGCAGCAGGCAGACCCGGCCTAACCGGCCAAACGATCGTTTGGTGAATATATGCTTGGCGCGTCTCCCCGTCAAAGTCTGTTTTTTTAAGCTTTCTTTTCGGACCGGGTAGCCCCGTCGTTTTCTGGCGTTCAGCAGGGTTCGCGCAGGCTCGCCATCGGTGCAAACACCCGCGCAAAACCGAGCGTTTTCACCTAAGCTTTAGTGGCTTCTGCCGCACTCGGCCCACCGTAAAGCCAGCGCCGCAGACGGTGCACGAAAATTGCGTGTGCCCCCGTCGTTCCAGTCGCAGCCTACCCATGACGACCGCCGCAGCCAGTAAAACCAAGAAAAATCCCGCGTTGATGGCCACCATGGTGGGCGCAATTGGCGTGGTCTTCGGGGACATCGGCACCAGCCCCCTGTATGCGTTAAAGGAATGCTTCAACCCCGAGCATGGGGTTCCGTTTTCCGATCAGACCGTCTTCGGCATCCTGTCGATGCTGTTCTGGGCGATGACGCTGGTGGTGTCCATCAAGTACGTGCTGTTCGTCATGCGCGCTGACAACAACGGCGAAGGCGGGATCCTGGCGCTCACGGCGCTGGCCATGCGTGCGAGCAGCGGTAGCGCGCGGTTCACACGCACGTTGATGCTGCTCGGCCTGCTGGGCGCCGCCATGTTCTATGGCGATGCCGTCATCACACCCGCCATTTCCGTGCTCTCCGCCATTGAAGGCATGGAGATCATGGCGCCCGCGTTGCAGAAATGGGTGTTACCCCTCGCGCTGATCGTACTGATCGCCCTGTTTTTGATCCAGAAGCAGGGCACGCACGTGGTTGGGCGCCTCTTCGGGCCGATCATGGTGATTTGGTTCGTGCTGCTGGGGCTGATGGGGATAGTTTCGGTGGTGAAGTCGCCGCAGATATTGGTGGCGCTGAGCCCCGTGTACGCCATTGAATTCGGGTTTCGGCATACGGTGCTGGCGTTCATCGTGTTCGGCTCGGTGTTTCTGGCGCTGACCGGCGCCGAGGCGTTGTATGCCGACATGGGCCACTTTGGCGCGCGCCCGATCCGCTACGCGTGGTTCTACATTGCCATGCCGTGTCTGCTGCTGAACTACTTTGGCCAGGGTGCCTTGCTCCTGCGTGAGCCAAGCGCTGTGCAGAACCCCTTCTTTCTGTTGATGCCGAATTGGGCAGTGGGCCCGATGGTGCTATTGGCCACCGCGGCCACCGTCATTGCGTCACAGGCAGTCATCTCAGGTGCATTTTCGATGACGGCGCAGGCCGTGCATCTGGGCTATGCGCCCCGCATGAAGATTCTCTACACGTCGGATGTGGAGATCGGCCAGATCTACGTGCCGGTGGTGAACTACATGCTCCTGGTGCTGGTGGTGGCGGTGGTGCTGGCTTTCGGCAAATCCGACAATCTGGCAGCGGCCTACGGTATTGCGGTAACGACCACCATGGTGCTGACGACGGGTCTGGTCACGGTGGTCATGCGCAACGCCTGGAAGTGGCGCCTGTCGCTGGTGGCCTGCATCGGCGCGGTTTTCCTGGCGGTGGATCTGTCGTTCTTCTCCGCCAACCTGCTGAAGATTGCCGCAGGTGGTTGGTTCCCACTGCTGCTCGGTGGCTTGATCTTCTTCCTGATGGTGACGTGGCACTCGGGCACGCAGCTGTTGAAGGCGCGCAATGTGGAAGGCGGCATTCCGCTCGAGCCGTTCATGGAAGGGCTGCTGCGCCATCCTCCGTATCGGGTGGACGGCACGGCCGTGTATCTCACGCCCAGCATCGACTTCGTGCCCCTGGCGTTGCTGCACAACCTCAAGCACAACCACGTGCTGCACAAGCGCGTGCTGTTCATTCACTTCCGCACGCTGGCCGTGCCGTATGTGGACCCTGCCAAGCGCCTGGCCATCAAAACCATTGGCGATGATATCCACACCGCTGTGGTCGATTTCGGCTTCAAGGAAACACCAGCCGTTGACGAGATCGTCCGCAACGTCGGTGAGCGGCTGGGCATCGTTTTTGAGGATATGGAAACCTCGTTCTTCATTACGCGCGCCACGGTGGTGCCGTCGCCGCTGCCCGGCATGGCGATGTGGCGGGAGTCGTTGTTTGCCTGGATGCAGCACAACAGCGCCAAACCGTCGGACTTCTTCCGGATTCCTGCCAACCGGCTGGTTGAGCTGGGGAGCAAGGTGGAGATTTAGCCTCGGGCGTGCTGTGCGCTACGCAAACCGCGTCACGCCATCACCCCGGCAGAACGCCAGCAGTGTCAGCTGTCCGGCCTTGGCGTGGCGAATCGCCAGCGAGGACGGAGCGGAGATTGTTGCCAGTAGCGGCACCTGTACCTGCACACACTTGCGCGCCAGTTCGAAGCTCGCGCGGCTTGTCATGACGATGAACCCGTCTGCGGGGCGGATGCCGAGCCGGGCCAGCCGGCCGATCAGCTTGTCCAGCGCGTTGTGACGGCCCACGTCTTCCAGCACATGCAGCGGCGCGTTGCCGTCTGCAAATACCCAGCCTGCGGCATGCAAGCCGCCGGTGAGCGCGTTGGCCGGCTGATGCGCCGTCATCGCGTGCATGGCGTCCAGCACTTGTGCGTCGGTCAATGACGCCAGCCATGCAGCCGGCCCCAACGGTGTCGGAGCATCTTCAAACGTCTGCAGGCTTTCAATGCCACACAGGCCGCAGCCGGTTGGGCCGGCCAGCGCGCGGCGGCGTTCCTTCAGCCGCACGAAGCAATGCGAAGCGATTTCCGCATGCACTTCAAGCCCATGCGGATGCGCTTCCACATCTGCACCACGCCAATCGGCGCGACTGTCGATGATGCCTTCAGACAGCGCGAAACCCAGTGCAAAGTCTTCCAGGTCGGCTGGCGACGCCATCATCACTGCATGGGTGATGCCGTTGAAGACCAGAGCGACCGGTGCTTCATCGGCGACAGCGGTGGAGGTGTCTTCTTGCGTGCCGGCGCGCGTGCGCTTCGTCGCGATGGTGGAAACGACGGGCAAGCCGGCGGGGTGGCGGGGCAGAAAAGTCATGCAGTGAAATCGGGCAGAACGCGGCCGGCGTCGAGCAGCACGATGAGCCAGCGTGTGTCGTCCATGGCTACGCGCAGCAGGCCAGCATCAGCCAGCGGATGCAGCGCGCGCAGTACTGTGCTGGCGCGCTCGCCTACGCGCTTGGTCAGCCACGGCAGCGACACCGGTTTGCCTGCATCGGTCTCGCGCAATGCGGCCAGTAGCGCTAGTTGCAGCGCAGACCATGCCGGCTCGGTTGGCATCAGGCTTCTGCCGTGTTGGCGGCCTGGGTATCCGCAGCGCGCTCGACCTGGCTCGGCACCAGCATCACCGGAATCGACTTTGAAGTCGGCGTGCGAGCCTGGTCAGCGACGGAAGAGAGCGGTACCAGCGGGTTGGTTTCGGGGTAATACGCCGCCAGACACCCGCGCGGAATGTCATACGCCACCAGACGGAAGCCATCGGCGCGGCGCGTAGTGCCGTCTTCAGAGAGCGTCACCATGTCGACCCACTCGCCGTCTTTCATGCGGATCGTGTGCAGGTCTTCCTTGTTGATGAAGACCACGCGGCGCTGGCCGAACACGCCACGGTAGCGGTCGTCCATGCCGTAGATGGTGGTGTTGTACTGGTCGTGCGAGCGCACCGTAGCCAGCGTGAAGACCGTCGTATCCGCATGGCGCTCGCGGGCGCGATGGACTGGCGTGTCGGTCGGCACGGCGTGCGTGTGGAATTCCGCCTTGCCCGACGGCGTGCTCCACACCCGTTCGGATGCGGTGTTGCGCAGGCGGAAGCCGCCCGGCACGCGGATCTTCTCGTTGAAGCCGGCAAAGTCGTCGAACACGGCTTCGATGCGCTCGCGGATGCGGTCATAGTCTTCCACCAGCCAGCGCCACGGGATGGTGCTCTCGGGCAGCGTGGCTTCCGCCAGCCGCGCCACGATGGCCGGCTCCGACAGCAGATGCGGCGAGGCCGGCGGATTGATGCCTGCCGACATGTGCACCATGCTCATCGAGTCTTCCACCGTCACGCCTTGCGTGCCGCCAGCCTGCTGGTCGACCTCGGTACGGCCCAGGCAGGGCAGAATCAGCGCGGCCTTGCCGTGCACGATGTGGCTGCGGTTGAGCTTGGTGGTTACGTGCACGGTCAGGTCGCACTGGCGCAGGCCGGCCCACGTGGCGGCGGTGTCCGGCGTGGCCGCCGCAAAGTTGCCGCCCATGGCGAAGAACACGCGCGCCGCGCCATTGCGCATCGCCTCGATGGCGCCGACGGTGTCGTAGCCATGTTCGCGCGGTACTTGAATCCCGAAGACCTGCTCCAGCCGATCCAGAAACGCGGGGGCGGGCTTCTCGTAAATGCCCATGGTGCGATCGCCCTGCACGTTGCTGTGGCCGCGCACGGGGCACGCGCCGGCGCCCGGGCGGCCGATGTTGCCGCGCAGCAGCAGCAGGTTGACGATCATCTGGATCGTCGCCACAGAATGCTTGTGCTGCGTGATGCCCATGCCCCAGCAGGCGATGACGCTGCCGGCCTTGATGTAGGTGTCGCCGGCCTGGCGGATTTCGTGTTCTGGCAGGCCCGATTCGGCTTCGATGGTTGCCCACGATTCGGCGCGCACGTCGGCGGCGAAGGCGTCGTAGCCGCCGGTGTGCTGGGCGATGAAGGCGTGGTCGATGATGGCAGGCTCTCCGCGGCTGCGTGCCACGTCGTCACGCTCGATCACGTGTTTGATGATGCCTTTGACGGTGGCCAGGTCGCCGCCGATGCGGACTTGGTGGTACTCCGTGCTGATGCGCGTGGAGCCCAGCGTCAGCATCTCGATCTTGCTTTGCGGATCGGCAAAGCGCTCCAGCCCGCGCTCGCGCAGCGGGTTGAACGAGACGATGGCCGCGCCGCGCTTGGAGGCCTCGCGTAGCTCACCGAGCATGCGCGGGTGATTCGTCCCCGGGTTCTGGCCGAAGATGAAGATGGCATCAGCCTTGGTGAAATCGTCGAGCGTGACGGTGCCCTTGCCGACGCCGATGCTGCCCCGCATGCCCGTGCCGGAAGGCTCGTGGCACATGTTGGAGCAGTCGGGGAAATTGTTCGTGCCGTAGGCGCGCACGAACAACTGGTAGAGGAAAGCCGCCTCATTGCTGGTGCGGCCCGAGGTGTAGAAGATCGCCTGGTTCGGATCGGGCAGCGCGCGCAGGTGCTGCGCGATCAGAGCGAAGGCGGCGTCCCATTCGATCGGTACGTACTTGTCGCTGGCCGCGTCGTACACCATCGGGTGCGTGAGGCGCCCCTGGTCTTCGAGTGCGTAGTCGGACCAGTCGGCCAACTCCCTCACGGTGTGCTGTGCGAAGAACTCCGGCGTGGTGCGGCGCGACGTCGCTTCTGCAGCTACGGCTTTGACGCCGTTCTCGCAGAACTCGAAGGTGGAGGCGTGGTCGCGATCGGGCCAGGCGCAGCCGGGGCAGTCGAAGCCGTCGGGCTGGTTGGCCGACAGCATCGTCTTGGCGCCCTTGGCCGCGATGCCCTGCGACAGCAATTGATGCGCAACGCTTTTAAGCGCGCCCCAGCCACCGGCCGGGTGACGGTAAAACTCGATCTTCTGGTGCTTCATGGGTGGCGGGGCGGCTTCAAATCAGGTGTCAGGAGAACAGAACGGCAGCTTTTTGGAGTGTAATCCAAACCCCCCAGCCCAACGGCAGGCCCACGGCGGCCCAAGCCAGCACCACGGCCACGGCCGAGCCAGGATGCGCCTTCCATTCCAGCGACGTTTCCGGTGCGATCACCGACGGTGTCGGGCTCTTGGTGGCCGCAGCGTGACGTTGCTCGTCGAGTTGCGCTTCGGTCATGAAGTGCTTCACGTTGACCGGGCGCACCAGCAGGTTGCAGATGAAGCCGAGGATCAGCAGGCCGGCGAGGATCATCATCGTGATGTCGTACACGGCCGCGCGTTCCACGCCATGGGCGATCTGGTATTCGCGCAGGTAGTTCACCAGCACGGGGCCCAGAATGCCTGCCGTCGACCACGCCGTGAGCAGGCGGCCGTGGATGGCGCCCACCATCTGCGTGCCGAACATGTCAGCCAGATAGGCCGGCACGGTCGCAAAACCACCGCCGTACATCGACAGGATCACGCAGAAGGCCAGCGCGAACAGCGCGATATTGCCGGTGTGCGACGTCCACGGAATCGATGCGTACAGCACGAAGCCGAGCACGAAGAAGATCGCGTACGTCATCTTGCGGCCCAGGCGGTCTGACAGCGATGCCCAGAAGAAACGGCCGCCGATATTGAACAGGCTCAGCAGACCGGTGAAGCCAGCAGCGATGGCCGCGATCTGGCCCTTTTGCGCAGCGGTCAGGTCCATGAACGACGTCGTCACGCCCAGCAGCTTGCCGCCAAACACTTCCTGCAGCAGCGGCGAGGCCATGCCGAGCACGCCAATACCGGCCGAGACGTTCAGGCACAGCACGGCCCAGATCAGCCAGAACTGCGGCGTCTTGAGCGCTTCGTTTGCGTGCACGTGGCGTTGCGTGACCATCGTGTCCTTCGCCTTGGCGGGCGAGGGTGTCCAGCCGGCCGGTTTCCAGCCCGTGGGCGGCACGCGGTAACCGAGCGCACCGGCCATCATGAACACGAAGTAGATGCCGGCCAGCACGATAAACGTTTGCGACACGCCGACCGTTTCGGGCGTGGCAAACAGCTTCATCAAGCGGTCAGCCAGCGGGGCGCCGATCATCGCGCCGCCGCCGAAGCCCATGATGGCCATGCCGGTCGCCATGCCGCGCTTGTCCGGAAACCACTTGATCAGCGTCGACACGGGTGAGATGTAGCCCAGCCCCAGGCCGATGCCGCCGATCACGCCCGAGCCCACCCAGAGCAGCCACAGTTGGTGCATCTGGATGCCGAGCGCGGAAATCAACAGCCCGCCGCACCAGCACACGGCTGAGACGACGCCGGCCTTGCGTGGGCCAACGCGCTCAAGCCAGCCGCCCCACATCGCAGCGGATGCGCCCAGGAACACGAAGAACAGCGTGAACATCCAGCCCAGGCTGGAGACGCGCCAGTCGCAGGTGGTGGTGAAGAGCTCGGCGATCAGCGAGACATCGGCGCCGCAGGTGAGCGGCTTGGTGATGCCCAACGCGCGGCCAAGCGGCAGCCAGAAGACGGAGAAACCATAGGCCATGCCAATGCACAGATGGATGGCCAGTGCGGCAGGCGGAACCAGCCAGCGGTTGAAACCAACCGCGGCGACGGTGCGCTCGCGCGAAAAAAATGGATGCAGGACTGCTTCGGACATCGAATCCCCCCGGATAAGTTGAGCCCGTGTTGTGACGTATGTTGTGAAACGTTGCGGCCGCGCCGGTCATGGCCGGTGCGTGTCAGTCGACTGCAGTTGGACTGCGCCGACATTGCCCGCGAAAGATAGTGGGGCAGCGTGTTCTAGATCAATAGTTGTAGTCACCCGTTGTATTGCGGATTACGCAACGTACAGCCTAATTGCTTAATTTATGTGTCTGAAAACATAAATGCCCGGGTGGGAAGGTGGCGTTGCTGTTCAACCAATGACCGCCGGAGCGTGGTGCGCCGTCAGCTCCTAACCGCTGCGTTTGGCCACGGGCAGGCGATTGCTTGCTGGCGGAATTCATCGGCCAACGCGCGCAGGCAGGTGAGGGCGGATTGCATTTCCTCCGCCCGCTGCGGATATGGCCCAATGCTCTGCGCAGCGCGCTCGATGCGGCGGGCAGCATCGCCAATCGGCTGATGCCCCAGCATGCGTGCGGAACCGACGATGCGATGCGCCGCTTCAACGATCTGCGTATCTTCGCCGCCGTGGATGGCGTTCTCCAGGTTGGCGAGATCCTGTTCTGCCGTCTCGCAAAATAGATCGACGATAAAACGCCATTGCTGCAGATCATTGCCAAACAGCTCGATGAGTGTGGCGACGACCTGCGGCGGGAACTGGGCGGCGACGCTGGTGGGGACGTTGGACGTGGGGAGCATGGGCGATGCGTGCGATGAGAACCAGAGACGCACTCTGCTCGCCTCGCCCACGCGTCACCATGAGATTGGTCCGATTCTGGTGTGAGCCCAAATGAAAACGGGCGCACCGCTGGCAAAGCGATGCGCCCGTTGCGCTTTCAACGCACGCGGCTTAAGGCAGCATGGCCG
Source organism: Ralstonia sp. Ralssp110 (assembly GCF_047325135.1). NCBI lineage: Bacteria > Pseudomonadati > Pseudomonadota > Betaproteobacteria > Burkholderiales > Burkholderiaceae > Ralstonia > Ralstonia sp. Ralssp110. The sequence continues at coordinate 282,906 of NZ_CP168609.1, forward strand.
CTGTCGGATTGACGTCCGAATCGCGCGAGGGCGGCCGGCGATGACGGTGCGCCCATGTAAAGACCACCGGCAGGACCAGCAGCGTGAGAATCGTGGTGGTGACCATGCCGCCCACGATGACCAGCGCCAGCGGGCGCTGCGCTTCCGAGCCGATGCTGTGCGACAGCGCCGCCGGCAACAGGCCCAGGCCGGCCAGCATGGCGGTCATGATCACAGGGCGCAGGCGCAGTGCGGCGCCGTCCACGGTGGCTTCGCGCACGTTTTCGGATTGCGCCAGCCGATTGACGTACGAGATCAGGATCACCCCGTCCTGGATGGCGATGCCGAACAACGACAGGAAGCCGATCCCCGCCGAAATCGACAAGGTTTCGTGCGCGATATGCAGCGCCAGCAGCCCGCCGATGGCGGCAAACGGCACATTCAGCACCACCATCAGCGCATCCTTGAAATTGCCGAACGTGCTGTACAGCAGGAGGAAGATCACGAGAATCGTCAACGGCACGATCACCATCAGCTTGCTCTGGGCGACCTTCATCTCGTTGAACTGGCCATCCCACTTGACGGTGTAGCCCTCGGGCAACTGCACGTTGTCGCCCACCGTGCGCTGTGCTTCGTCCACCGCGCTGCCCAGGTCACGGCCGCGCACGCCGAACTTGATGGCGATGTAGCGTTTGCCCAGTTCGCGGTAGATGAAGAACGGGCCGTCGGTCATTTCCACCTTGGAGATCATCGACAGCGGAACGTGCTGGCCGTCGGGCGTATCGATCAGCAGTTCGCGGATGGCGTCGTACGACGCACGTGCCTGCTGGTTCAGCCGCACCGCCAGGCCGAACGATTTCTCGCCCTCCAGGATTTGCGTGACAGGCGCCCCGCCAATGGCGTACTGCACCAGGTTCTGCACATCGCTCACGTTGATGTTGAAGCGCGCAGCGGCCTGGCGGTCGATGGAAACGTTCAGCGTCGGCTGGCCCAGTTCGCGGAAGATGCCCACGTCCACGAGGCCCGGGACTTTCTTGAGTTGCGCCTGGATTTCATTGGCCTTGGCTTCGAGCACATTCAGGTCATTGCCGAACAGCTTGACCGAGTTCTCGCCCTTCACGCCCGAGAGCGCTTCATCCACGTTGTCCTGGATGTATTGCGAGAAGTTGTATTCGATGCCCGGAATCTTCTCCAGGCGCTTGGACAGACGCTCGACCAGTTTCGCCTTCGTCATGCCGGCGGGCCATTGGTCAGGTGGCGCGAAGTACAGGCCGTATTCCTGGTTGAACACGCCGGTGGAATCGGTGCCGTCATCGGGGCGGCCGATCTGCACCGAAACCTGATTGATCTCCGGCTGTTTGACGAAGTACGCGCGCAGGTCGTTGGCCACTGACGATGAGTAGTCCAGGTCGACCGTGTTGGGCAACGTAATGCGCAGCCACAGGTTGTTTTCCTCCAGCGTGGGGAGGAACTCGGTACCGAGGAACGTGGCGCTATACAACGTCAGAACGAGCGCCGTGATGGCCGTGGCAAAGACGGCCATCGGGCGCGCAATGAGCTTGCGCAGCAGTGGCTTGTACCAACGGAGAATCGCCGTGATAAACGCCGGCGAATGCGGATGCAGCGTCTTGCCGAACACGAACGACGTGGTGGCCGGCACGAACGTCAGGCTCAGCACGATCGACGCCATCAGCGCAAAGCCCATCGTGAACGCCATCGGCTTGAAGATGATGCCTTCCACGCCACCGATGAAGAACAGCGGCGAATACGCCACGATGATGATGCCCGTGGAGAAGATCATCGCGCGCTGCACTTCGCTGGTGGCCTTGACGATGGCATCGTCGAGCTTCTCGGCGCCTTCTTCCAGATGCCGCATGATGTTTTCCATCACGATGACGGCGGCATCGACAATCACCCCAAAGTCGATCGCCCCAAGCGAGATCAGGTTGGCCGGCACATGGAAGTGCTCCATGCTGATGAATGACACGCACAGCGCCAGCGGAATCACTGCCGCCACCACAGCCGCCGCCCGGAAGTTGCCCAGGAAGACGAACAGCACGGCGAGCACCAGCGAAATCCCCACCACCAGCGTGTGTTCGACCGTGCCCATGGTGATGTCGAGCAGCACCTGGCGGTCGTAGAACGGCTTGACCTGAATGCTCTTGGGCAGGATGCCGTTGTTTAGCTCCGCTACCTTCTCGCGCACCTTGGCTAGCACCTCGCTGGCGTTGGCGTCGCGCTTGAGCAGCACGATGCCTTCCACCACGTCGGGCTGATCGTTGTATTGCACCTGGCCCAGACGCTGCACGTTGCCGACTTCCACTTCGGCAATATCGCGCACGCGCACCGGCACGCCGTTGTTGGCGGCTACCACCACGTTGCGGATGTCATCTACCGTTTGCAGCAGGCCGACGCCGCGCACGACGAACTGCTGCTCGCCGTCGCGCAGCAGGTTGCCGCCGGTGTTGTTGTTCGCGTTGCTGATGGCCGCGATGAGCTGTGACAGCGTGATGCCGTACGACTGCAGCTTCGCCGGCGACGGCACGATGTGATACTCCTTCACCTTGCCACCGAAGGAGCTGACATCGGCCACGCCCTGCACGTGCTTGAGCCCCTTGGAGATGTCGTAGTCTTGGTAGCTCTTGAGCGTGGTGAGGTCGACGCCATCGCCCACGAGGCGGAAGCGCATGATTTCACCGGTCGCGTCCGAGTCGGGGCTCAGCGACGGCTGCACGCCAGTCGGCAGATTGGCTGCCGCCACATATTGCGAGAAGTTCTGCCGCGCCTTGAAGCTGTCGGTGCCTTCCTTGAACTTGAGCGTCACCACCGACAGCCCGAACAGCGATACCGAGCGGAACGACTGCACGTCCGGCACACCGGCCAGCGCATTTTCAATCGGGATGGTGATCTGCTGTTCGACTTCGGTCGTGCTGCGGCCCGGCCATTGCGTGATGGCCTGCACCGACAGCGGCGCCACGCCCGGATACGCCTGCAGCGGCAACTCGCGGAACGCCAGCACGCCCGCCACCAGCAGCGCGATCGCCAGGAAGACAATCAGCAGCCGCCGCTTGAGGATGCCCGCGATGGGGTTGAAGCCCATGCCTACGCCCCCGCCTTGACGATCATCTCGTTGAGCAGCGCGGCGCCGCGCACCACCACCTGTGACGAAGCCTCAAGCCCGGCCGTCACGGCAAAGTCGCCGTCGGTGCCGGTGTCTTTGCCGTGCACTTCCACGCGCTTGAAATGCGTGGCGTCGCTCTGAACAATCACGAAGTAGCTGCCGTGGTCTTTCACCAGGGCGGCCTTCGGCACCACCGTGGCCTGGCCGCTGCCGGTCTGGATGCGCGCGGTGGCGTACATCTCGGGGCGCAGCAGGCCATCGGTGTTGGGCACGTCGCAGCGCACCGTCAGGGTGTGCGTGGCCGGGTCGATGTTCGGGGCGATAAAGCTCACGCGGCCAGTGAACTCGCGGTCCGGATACGCCGACGTATGCAGCGAGATCGGCTGGCCGATGCGCACGCTGGCAATGTCGTTCTCATACACATTGCCCGTGAACCACAGCACACGCGTATCGACGAGGCTCATGAACGAGTCGCCCACGTTCAGGAAGGCGCCTGGGTCCATGTTGCGCTTGACGATCGTGCCTGAGATGGGCGCGCGCAGTGTCAGGTGTTCAGCGGGGGTACCGCGCTTGGCGATCTGCGCGACATCGGCATCGGACATGCCCAGCACGTGCAGGCGGCCTGCCGCGGACTGTACGGTGGCGTCTGCATCGTCCTGCAGATCCTTCATGTTGGAACCCTTGAGCTGGCGGGCGGTATTCAGCGCCAGCAGATATTCCTTCTGTGCCGAGATGAAGTCTGGCGAGTAGAGCTGCGCAATCGGCTGCCCCTCGCGCACCAGCGCACCTTCGAACAGGAGAATCTGGTCCAGCCGCCCAGCCACGCGCGCCGATGCCAGCTTGGTGCGCTCGGCGTTATAGGCGAGCTTGCCGGGCGTGGACAGCTCCACCGGCACTGAAAGCTGACTGACCTGCGCAACCTTCACCTGCTGCGGGTCGAAGCCGCCGGCCGGAATTTCCACGGAATCCGGCTTCGCGCGCGCCGTGGCCGCAGGAGCGGATGCCGCGGTGGCAGCGGGTTTTGCGGTCTCGGCGGGCGCAGCGGCGGGCCATTTGCGTCCGACCACCACACCAACAGCCAGAGCTGCGGCCAAGGCGAGGACTGCAACAACGGGAGAGAACTTCTTCATGATGTTATTGAGCTTGAACCGGCGAGCGACCCGTGGCCGCGAGCAGCGCGTGATAGGCCTGCAAGGCCGTGGCCTGTGCCTGGGCGACCGACAGTTCGGCGTTCTTAAGCGCGCCCTGGGCGGTGAGCAGGTCGTTGAAATCGGCGTTGTTGCTGGCGTAGTTGGTCATCGTCACGCGATAGGCCGCCAGCGCCTGGGGCAGTTGCCGCTGCTTGTTGAAATCGAGTTGCGCAAGGGTCTGGCGCAACGTGTTGTAGGCGGTATCGACCGCCAGTAACGTCTGCTGGCGCACCGACACATCATTCGCCTCGGTGGCAATCTGGCTTTCCACCGCCTGGTTCACGCCGTACTTCTCCTTGGTCAGAAACCAGAACGGGATGATCACGTCCAGCTCGATCTGGTAGCTGTTGGGGCGCACGCCATACGGCGGGTTGTCCGTGGTGACGGTGGCGATGACCTGGAAGTCGGGCAGGTAAGCCTTGCGCGCCAGCGTCACGCTCTTGCGCGCCGCGTCCATCAGCTCGGCCGATGCCTTGATCGACGGGTGCTCGCGCAGCGCCTGGTTTTCCAGCTCGGGCAGCGGTTCCTCCGGCAGGTGCACGGACTCGTCGTCAGCGCGCAGCACAAGCGGGAAGCTCGGCTCCTTGCCGATGAGCGTGTTGAGGGTCTGCAGCGTGCTGTCGTACTGGCGTTGCGCGGCAAACAGGTCGTTCTGCGCGCTGCTCTGCATGACCTGCGCGTTGAGGAAGTCGGCATACGCAGTGGCGTTGTTGGCGTAGCGCACACGCGTGATCTGCTTGACCTGCTCCAGGCGCGTGATGGTCAGCTTTTGTACGTCGATCTGCTTCTGGAGCGCGATCGCCTGGTAGTACGTGGTGGAAAGCTGCGCGTAGAGCTGCAGGTACAGCGCGTCGTTTTGCGCGTTCAGCGATTCCGCCTGGCGATCGGCAATCTCGGCCGCCAGCGCCTTCTTGCCCGGAAACGGGATCTGCTGGGTCAGGTTGTACTGGCTGCCGCCTGCGCGGTTGACCGCCAGCGGGAATCCCTTGGGAATGCTGTTCCAGATGTAGCCGAGCTGCGGGTTGTTGGGCGACGCAAGCTGCGGTGGTATCGATTTGGCCGACAGATAGTTATGGCGCGCCTGGATCAGTTGCGGGTTGTTGCCTTTCAACTCCTGCAACAGTTCGACCAGGTTGAAGCCGGCGCCCGTCACGCCCGGCACGGAAGGCTTGATCGGCGGCATGGTGGCGACCGGCATGCTGGCCGCGGCCGGGCCCGTTGCCGACGTGGCTGCCCAGGCAGCGGCAAATGGCAGGCAGGCCACCGCGCATAGCACGGCTCTCGCCCGTGAATGGAACGCACCCCGATGTTTCACTGCAGCAGACTCCCCTTGAGACGGGAGCGTTTTTACCGACGCGAACTTTCAAGCGCCTTTCACGACTCAGCCAGCCGTCAGGGCGTTAGAAAACGCGCAAAAACGCGCCCTGCGGCGGCAGTCTGCGACAGTTATATGACAGGACATGACGATCGTCTCAGGCCGGTGCAAGCGGGCATGCCATGCCGACGCGGGTCGCAAGTGCATCGCGCATGGCCTGCAGGCTGGCGATCCGGGCATCGATCGTGGCGAGTTTCTCGCGCAGCAACGCGGTGACGGCGGCATCGGTGTCGGGTTGCTGCCACACCTGCGCCATGCCTTCCTTGATTTCCGCCAGGGTGAAACCCAGCTGCTGGGCCGTGCGGACGTATTGCACCAGTTCCACGATTTCGGGCGGATAGGCGCGGTAGCCGTTGCTTCGGCGCCGCGCACGGATCAGCCCGCGTGCCTCGTAAAAGCGCAGGCCATCCCGTGAGACGCCGGTGGCGGCGGCCAGATCACCGATGGACAGGTCGCCGGCATGCGCATTGGAAATGGGAGCGGGAAGAGCGGCAGGCATGGTGGTTTGGGAGGAGGGGTACGGTCGGGGCTTGACCTTGGAGCGTACACCAAGCTTTACCGTGGCGACTCCTTCACTTCACTTCTGGAGTTTCCCCATGGTTTCCGAATCGACCTTCCTGCGTATGGTGCGGGCCAGCGCCTGGTATGACCTGATCGTGACCGCGCCGTTTGCTACGCCGTGGACGTTCGCGCTGTTGCATCAGGCGCTCAGCGCATTGGCGCATGCGCTGGGCATCGGCAGCTTGCCGGCATTTGAGCCAACCCATCTGCTAATGGCCAATCTGATGGGGTCGGTGGTGTGCGTGTGGTCGGTGCTGCGTATCCGACAGACGAGTGTGGCGCTCGGCCGGTACGACGCCGTGGCCCGCTGGCTGTTTGCGGCGTGGCAGGCATACGCGCTGGCATCGGGCGCGACGCTGCTGGTGGTGCCGTTCCTGATCGCGGAGATCGGCTTTGGGCTGCTGCAATCGCTGCCCGTGGGCCGCGTGCCCGGGCGAGCAGGCGCGCGGGCGGCGTGACCGCTTGCGTCGTTTAGCGCGCGGCCGGGGCGCTGGCCGGTGCCTCGGGAGGCAAGCCGGCCGGGATGTACGGGCCGCCGCCCAGCACCTGCATGCGCGACAGCACGCGCAACTGATTGTCGAGCTTGGCCGAGTCAACAAAGCGTTTGACGTCGTCGCCGGCGCGCCGGGCCATTTCGGGCGTATCGACCCAGCCTGTCAGCGTGACCTTGCCATCAGGGGTGGAGCGGATGCGGATCTGGCGTGTGCTGAGCGCGGTGTCCTGATCCAGCGCCGCCTTGACCTGGTACGAGAGCAGCGAATCGTCGAGCATGTGCGCGCCGGCGCTGTTCGGGCTATCGCCCCACGCACAAGCCGTAAGCAATGCTGCGGCGCCAATTGCGGCCAACACACCGACCGAGGCTGCGACGGACAACTGAGGGAAGCGCATCGATGCTCCTGAAGAGAGGGCGACAAGCCAACATCATAAGCCCGCCGCCCACCCAATCTGCTTAACGCGTGCGGCGCTGCCAGAGCGTCTGCGCCGCCAGCCAACCCGGTCCCACCGTTGCCACGAGCGCAATCAGCACGCCCCACACAAAATGAAATTCGATGGCCGATGCCGACAGATCGGCCCAGTACGACACCGCCGCCACCACGTTGACGAAGAACAGCCCGGCAGCCGCCAGCCGCGGCACGATGCCGGCCAGCATCAGAGAAGGGAAAACCAGTTCGCCGAACGTGCCGAGCGCTGCTGCCAGTGCGGGCGGCAACAGCGGCACTTTGTATTCCTCGGTAAAGAGCAGCACCGTGGTGTCCCAGTCGTGCAGCTTGGTCAGGCCGGAGCGGAAGAACACGTAAAAGAGATACGCCCGGGCGATCAACAGGATGACCGAACAAAGTGTGCTTTGCGGACCGGCAAGCCGATCGAACGACGCGCGCAGGCGCGTAAGCGGGGCAAAAGTCGTAGTCAGGGTGTTCATGGCGTGTCTCCAGTAGACGAGGTTGTTGAGCAGGCAGACAGTGCGAGCAGCCCCGATCGATAGAGGTCAGACAGGCATGCGGTCAAATCAAAATCCGGCCGCTCAGCCAGCGTGGTTTCGAGCGCGGCCTGAAGCGACGGCGTAGCGTCGCAAGCTGCGAGGAACGTGGCTGTCGGGGCATCGAGATCGAGCACAGCAACGCGATGCCCGCGCACGGCAATCACAGCGGCTTCGCCCACACCCAGGTCGATTTCGTTGAGTGCGATGGTTGCGCCGGGCTGGTGTGCGCGCCAGATCGAAACCACGGGCCATGGAGAAACCACCCACTGCGCACTTTCGACCAGCCCGGCGCGGATGGTGTCCGCGGGCTGCGCGAGCAGGGTGGCGTTCGCCGCTTCAACGTGCGCGTCCGGGGCGTAATGCGCCCAATGCACGCACCATTCCAGGCGCGCGACATCGGCCAGATAGGGCACGCTGTGCGCCAAGGGCGATTGCGCAATGACGTCCGGCAGCGCATTTCCGTAGCGATGCAGGTTCGGTGATGTGGACGCCTGCACGGCAAGCGTGTCGCGCACGAGTGCATCAAAGCAGTCCTCGCCGACGAGCGCGCGGCAGACGGGGTAGGCCCCCGCCAGCGTATTGCGCAGAATGGCCAGGCGCGCGTTGCGGTAGATGGCGATGCCGCGTGCTTCTTCGTCGGTTGCGGGGGCCGTCAGCGCGCCGATGAGCCGCGCTTCCCAGTCAGGCAGTCGCATGGCGTGGCTCCTGCATGGGTGCGTTGGCGTGGCGATCGAGCGTCGCTTGGGCGCGTGCCGCTTCGTCCAGCAACACCTGCACGGGCGGCAGTTCGGCATCCCATTCGATCAGTGTCGGGCGTGCACCATGCTTGGCGATCCATGCGTCGTACAGTGCCCAGACGGGCGCGTGGACGGGCGCGCTGTGCGTGTCGATCAGCATGCCGTCTTCTACGCTGAAGCCCGCCAGGTGAATCTCGCCGACCAGCGCAGGGTCGATATCGGCCAGTACCGATTCAACGGTCACGCCGTGGTTGATGCTGTTCACGTACAGGTTGTTCAGGTCCAGCAAGATGCCGCAGCCCGTACGCCGGGCGAGGGCGGTCAGAAATGCACCCTCGGAGAGGGCCTCGTCGGCATCGACCAGCGCGCGGCAGTCGATGTACGCGGCGATGTTCTCGATCAGCAGCGGTCGCTTGAGGATGTCCTGTGCGCGCATGACGTTGGCGCAGACGACATCCAGCGATTCGCGGGAATAGGGCAGCGGCAGCAGGTCGTTGACGACCTGCGCGCCACTGCGGTTGAAGCACAGGTGCTCGGAAATGGCGGCTGGCGCCACCGCATCGGCCAGCATAGCGATGGCGCGTACGTGCTCGACGTCCAGTCCATCCGCATTGCCCAGCCCCATGCCCACGCTGTGCAGGCTCACCGGCTGGCGCTCTCGCGCGGCCAGCAGCGCCGCGCGGGCGGGGCCGCCATACAGATAGTTCTCGCTGTGCACTTCCACCCAGGGGAAGCGGGCTTCCCCGTGCAACACGACGGGAAAGTGCGGTGCGCGCAGGCCTGCGCCGGCGCAGGTTGGCAGAGCGGTCTGCATGGCGGTCACCCGGCGTCGCGCGTTACTTGGACGGGGCCTGCATCGTGCCGCCCATCTGCGCGCAGGTGCCGGCCGGCACGTACTTCCACGACATTGGGTCCTTGTCCATCTTCGATTGGCCAGCGCAGGCGTGGGCGCTGCCCGGGCTGGCGCAATCGTTCTGGCCGGCCTTGGCGACGCCGTAGCACTTTTCCTTGCCGGCGGCATCAGCGGCCTGCACCGGTGTCGACAGAGCGCCCAGCGCAAGCAGGCTACCCAGAGCGGCGGCGATCATGGCGTGTTGTTTCATTTGTGTTCTCCTTGAGTGGCAGGTGTCGTTGAACGGCGGACAGGGCCAAATCCCTCGCCGTACGGTGCACTGCGGCATCGCGCAGATGTGTTCCGTGCACCTTCGTCGGCGCACGTGGGCGTTCCTGACACGGAGAACAGAAATTTTTCGATTTTTTTTTTTGAAGCAAACCGCCAATAAAAAAGGCGACCCCAATGGGCCGCCTTCAGGCTGAACAGGAAAGATTTACCTGGCGTGCGCCGCGCGCGTGCGCGCCGCCTTCTTGGCGGCGGCGGATCGGCCGGCTGCGCCCTTGGTGGCAGCGCCCTTCTTGGCCGCCGCCGAGCGCTCACTGCTCGAACGCTTGGAGGCCGCGCTATGCGCCTGCTTGGACAGCGACGACTTGGAAGCCGCCGAATGGCCTTCCTTCTTCAGCGTGCGCGTGGTGGTTTTGCTGCGCTTGGCCGTGGATTCCTTGCTGGCACTGGCGTGGCTGCCGGTCTTGTTACTTGCCTTGCTGCCGGCCTTGACGTCATGTTCCGCCTTCTTGCGCGTGGCGGCCGACGCCTTGCCTTCCCCCGGCGGCTTGACGGCAACGCCAGAACGGCGTGCCTTCGATAGACCAATCGCAATGGCCTGCTTGGTGTTTTTCGCACCGTGCTTGCCTTCCCGGATGTGATCCATCTCTTCCTTCACGAAGTTGCCCGCCTGGGTTGAGGCGGCTTTGCCGTGGCGCTTGTCGGCGCGCGCACGTTCTACGGTTTTGCGTTCCGGCATGATGACGTCCTCCGTTGAGTTGGAGCGCCGGCCGGTCATGCTGGGCATCAGCCCACAGATCAACAAACCGGCAGCGCTTGCACACAACCACGCAACCGGCGTACCTGCATCGCTTGCGTTCAGCCCACGCGGAAATGCTCGATGCTCTGTCCTGCGTTGACGGCGCGCTTCAGCCAGTCGGGCATGTCGCCCATGCCGTCCCAGTGCTGGCCGTCGGCGCTCATGTAGACCGGGCCGATGGGGGCGGATGGTGCGGGCGGCGGCGGTGGCGCGTCAAAGCAGCCATGCGCCTGCAAATCTTCGACAGACAGGTCGTAGGTTTGCATTTGTTCCAGGATCCAGGCGATCGCGGTTTCGCGACCCGACTCCGGCGGGTGACCTTCCTTCATCTTGTACGTATGTTTGGGGTTTCTGTCCGCTGGCTGCCAAAGGGAGAGAGAGGCAGGCGCAGGGCGCGCCGGGCGCCAGCGGAAAACGCACAAGAATAACAGCAGTTGGGCTGCTCATTCGTGTTGCAAATGTGGAGGCCTATTGCGTGTAGTGCCTTATTTGGCCGCTGGCGAATCGCTCTGTGCCCGCAACCACCGATACGGCGACCACCCCAGGTTCATGCCCGCCGCCGCCAGCAGGATCGCCCCCGCGCCCAAAAACTGCGCCAGTTGCAGCCGATGCCCGAACGCAACGATATCCACCACGATGGCAACAATCGGATAGATGAATGACAACGATCCGGTCAGATGCGTCGGCAGACGCTGGATGGCGCCATACAGCAGGATGTACATCAACCCCGTATGCACCACGCCCAGCGTGATCAACATCCCCCAGGTGTGCGCATCAGCCGGCAGATGCCGCAGATTGGCCAGCGGCGCCAGCATCAGCACGCCCACGCACACCTGGATGAGGGCAATCAGATGCGGCGGCGTACCGGCCAGCTTCTTGATCAGGAGCGCGGCCACCGCATAGGCAAACGCCGCGCCCAGCGCCATCGCAATGCCCGTCAGGTAATCGGTGCCCACGCTGGCTGCAGGCCCCACCTGAACAATCAGCACGACGCCAATAAACGCGATGGCCAGCCAAGTGAGCTTGGCCGCCGTGAACTTTTCTGACAGAAACAGCGCGCCCAGCCCGACCAGCATGAAGGGCTGCGTGTTGTAGACCGCCGTGGCAATCGAGATGGATGCGCGCGGATACGCCGCGAACAGCAGCAGCCAATTGATGACGATTGCCACGCCGCCCAGTGCGGCAATGCCCGCACGCCGCCACGTGATGGCGCCGCGCAGCAGCCCCAGGCCGGCGCACACTCCCAGCAGCGTCAGCGCGCCGAACACGCAGCGCCAGAACACAACGTCTGCCACGGGCTGGCCGGAGCGGACGACGAACCAGCCGATCGTCCCGGAGATGACCATGGCGGCGGTCATCTCAACCGTGCCGCGCGTCTTATCGTTCATGCGAACCACCTTGAGCGTTGGATGCAGCAAGGATCGCACGCAAATTGGCTGACTTCCATTGCTTTTCTAAGGCAAAATTGGCGTTCTTTCTAATGAAGTAAGGCGAAATGCCCGAATTGGAGGTGGAACGCAATGAACACGATTGACGCGCTGGATCAACGCATTCTCGACGTCCTGCTGACAGATTCCCGCATCTCGCTCAAGCAACTCGCCGAGCAGGTGGGGTTGTCATCCCCCAGCGTGTCGGAGCGCCTGCGGCGGCTGGAGGAGCGCGGCGTGATCCGGCATTACACCGTCGACATTGACCCGGCGGCGCTGGGCTACACGCTGCAGGCCATCGTGCGCGTGCGGCCCATGCCGGGCAAGCTGCATATCGTGCAGAAGCTGATCGAAGAGATTCCCGAGATCGGCGAATGCGACAAGGTCACGGGCGAGGACTGTTTCATCGCTCGGCTGTATGTGCGCTCGATCGATCAGCTCGACCAGATTCTCGATCGCGTGGCGTATCACGCCGAGACCAACACCGCCATCGTCAAGACGCAGCCGGTAAAGCGGCGTGCGCCGCCGTTTGCACCGGCTGACTGACGTGCTGGCGGTTATGCGACAACAGCGGGCTCCTGGATGCCTGCGCGCGCCATGGCTTGCCGCAGATCGGCAATCAGGTCTTGCGGCGCTTCCAGCCCGACATTGAGCCGCACCAGGCGGCCGCGATAGTGGCGATTCGGTCGCGCCAGATCGGGATATGGCATCACCAGGCTGCTCGTGCCGCCCCAGCTCATGCCGATTCGGAACATGCGCAGCGCATCAATGAATGCGTTGACCTGTTCGGCCGAGACGCTTTCCTGGAACACCACCGAAAACACGCTGGTTGCGCCGGTAAAGTCGCGCTTCCAGAGTTCGTGGCCGGGGCATGACGGCAGCGCCGGATGCAACACGGTCGCAATGCAGTCCTGCAGATGCAGCCAGCGCGCCACCGCCAGGGTGGACGTTTGCAGGCGCTCAAGCCGCAGCCCCAGCGTTTGCAGGCCACGCAGCGCCAGGCTGCAATCGTCGGGCGATGCGCCCATGCCCAGATCGGCAAACGCGCTGCCCACACGCTCGAACATCGCCTCCGAGTTGACGGAGACCGAGCCGAGCAATAGGTCGCTGTGGCCGCCCACGTACTTCGTCAGGGCTTGCATGCTGATGTCTACGCCGTGCGCAAAGGCGTCGAAATACACGCCGGCCGCGTACGTGTTATCGAGCGCCACCGGCACACCGCGCGCGTGCACCGCTGCCACGATTGCCGGCACGTCCTGCACTTCCATCGTGACCGAGCCAGGGCTTTCGGTCCAAACAAGCGCGGTGTTTGAGCGGATGAGGCCGCCGATGCCCGCGCCGATGAGCGGGTCATAAGTTTCGACTTCGATGCCCATCCGTTTGAGCAAGCCGGCGGCCATGCTGCGGTTGGGTCCATACGCGCTGAACGGCACCAGCGCGTGGCTGCCCGCGCCGCAGCAGGCCAGGTAGACGAGCGCGATGGCAGCCTGCCCGCCCGGGACGATAAAGCTGTGGCGTGCGCGTTCCAGTTGCGCAATCCGCGCGCCGAGTTCAATGGCCGTCGGTGTGCCGTAGAGGCCGTAGGTGTAGCCGTGTTGCGCATGGCGCCAGTCGTCCACGACCTGCGCGGCGTTGTCGAACAACACAGTTGAACCACGGTAGACCGGGGTGACCAATGACCGGAAACCGCCAGGGGCGAGCGTTTCGGGGTTGACGAGCTGGGATTGCCAATGCATGGGATGGCCCTCTGTGAACGTGTGCACCGTGAAATCCTATGTCACGTCAGCAGAGCAATTTCAGCTATTCTGCCCAGCCAGACGCAAAAATTTCTCGCTCCCCGTCCGTTATGGCCCCACAGAAATCGCTCGAACTCGACGCATTCGACATCGCCATTCTCAATGCCGTGCAGCGGTGCTACACCACGCCGCTGCGCGTGATCGGGGAGCAGGTCAATCTATCGACGGCCGCGGTGCAGCGGCGCATCAAGCGGATGGAGGAAGCAGGCGTTATCGTCGGCAACGTGGCGGTGGTGGACCCCGAGCGGGTGGCCAAACCCATCACCGTGATCGTTGAAGTGCATGCCGAGCGCACCAATACCGCGGCGATGGCCGCGCTCAAGAAGGCACTCTCCGGCCCTGAGGTGCAGCAGTGCTACTACGTGACGGGCGAGGCCGATTTCGTCCTCATCCTGAACGTGGCCACGATGACGGAGTACGAAGCCCTTGGGCGTCGCCTGTTCGACGACAACGACAACATCCGGTGGTACCGCACGGCCGTGGTGCTCAACCGCGTGAAGGTCGGGCTCGAGGTGCCGTTGGGCTAGCGGTGCACGCCGTTCCACCGCCCGCACAATGCGTCAATACGGGGATGAGGCTATAGTGCCCCAGCGCTTGGCCTGATAAGGTTCGCGCGCCATAACACGTACGCTGGCACGACCGGCGTCCTTGAAGGTACCAAAGGAGCTCCTATGCAGAATCCAAGAACAGGCATGCGGTGGATCGCCGCCGCAATCGCATCGATCAGCATCACGACCGTCGTACACGCGGCATCCGTCGCACCCGTGGCCGCAGAAAACGGCATGGTCGTTGCGGCACAGCATCTGGCCAGCAAGGTCGGTGTGGAAGTGCTGAAGCGCGGCGGCAATGCGGTGGACGCCGCAGTGGCCGTGGGTTACGCGCTGGCCGTGGTCTATCCGGCAGCCGGCAACCTGGGCGGCGGTGGTTTCATGACAATCCAACTGGCCGATGGCCGCAAGACCTTCCTCGACTTCCGTGAAGTCGCGCCGAAGGCCGCCACCGCCAACATGTATCTGGACAAGGACGGCAACGTCATCAAGGGTGCGTCCACCAAGGGGCACTTGGCCGTGGGTGTGCCGGGCACAGTGTCCGGCATGGAGTATGCGCGCCAGAAGTACGGCACCATGCAACGCGCAGCACTGATCGCGCCGGCCATCACGCTCGCCGACAAGGGCTTCGTCCTCGATCAGGGCGACGTCGACATGCTGCATACGTCCACCAAGGACTTCCAGGAAGACGCCGCATCGGGCGCGATCTTCCTGAACAGGGGCCAGCCGTTCCAGGTGGGCGAGAAGCTTGTCCAGCGCGATCTGGCCAAGACGCTGCGCGAGATCAGCAACAAGGGCACCGACGGTTTCTACAAGGGCTGGGTCGGGCAGGCCATTGCTGCGTCGAGCAAGGCGGGCGGTGGCCTGATCACGCAAGAGGACCTCGTCAGCTACAAGACGCGCGAACTGGCGCCGGTCGAGTGCGACTACCGCGGTTATCACGTGGTGTCGGCACCGCCCCCGAGCTCGGGCGGCGTGATCATCTGCGAAATGCTGAACATCCTGGAAGGCTATCCGCTCAAGGACCTGGGCTGGCATTCCGCGCAGGCCACGCACTACCAGATCGAAGCCATGCGCCACGCCTATGTAGACCGCAACAGCTACCTGGGCGACCCGGACTTCGTGAAGAACCCGCTGGACCGCCTGCTGAGCAAGGATTACGCCGCCAAGATCCGTGCCGTGATCGACCCGAAGAAGGCGGGCGTGTCGAAGGACATCAAGCCGGGCGTCGAGCCGCATGAAGGCAGCAACACGACGCATTACTCGATTGCTGACAAGTACGGCAACGCGGTGTCGGTCACGTACACGCTCAACGACTGGTTTGGTGCGAAAGTCACGGCCGCCAAGACGGGCGTGATCCTGAACGACGAGATGGACGACTTCACGGCCAAGGTCGGCGTGCCGAACCTGTACGGCTTGGTGCAGGGCGAGGCCAACTCGATTGCCCCGGGCAAGCGTCCGCTGTCGTCGATGAGCCCGACCATCGTTACCAAGGATGGCAAGCCTGTCATGGTGGTAGGCACGCCGGGCGGCAGCCGCATCATCACGGCCGTCATGCTGACCATGATCAACGCGATCGATTACGGCATGAACGTGCAGGAAGCCGTCGACATGCCGCGCTTCCACCAGCAATGGCTGCCGGACGTGACCAACGTGGAGCCGTACGCGCTGTCGGAAGATACGCGCAAGCTCCTGACGTCGATGGGCCACAACCTGGGGGCGCCGCAGCCGGCCAACCACTTGGCTGCGATCATCGTCGGCGCACCGTCGCTGGGTGGCAAGCCGGTCGGCAACAACCGCTTCTATGGCGCGAATGACCCGCGTCGCAACACGGGGCTGGCAGCCGGTTATTGATCGGCATTGCACCACCCGCAGTACGAAAAAAGCCCGCCAAGTTTCGGCGGGCTTTTTTCTTGGCGACGTTTTCCGGGTCAGGCCGCCGCAGTCAACACCGGCAGATTGCCTTCGCCAAAGCCGTGGTGCCCGCGCCGCTGCACGATCTCGAAGAAGATCTCGCCTGGATGGCGCTTGATGAACGTTTGCAGGAACAGTTTGGGCACGCCGTCGACGATCTCGCCGTCGACCAGAATGCCGTATCGGCGCAAGGCTGCCAGGTCCAATCCGTGACCGGGCAGGCGTGCGTCGACGGTGTCGTAGTAGTGCGCCGGGGGCTCGACAAAGGTGAGGCCGTTGGCGGCCAGCGCGGCGGCTGTGCGCAAGATGTCGTCGGTGGCCAGCGCAATGTGTTGCACGCCTTCGCCGGGGTGGTCGGGCAGGTAGGCGTGCATGAGGTGCGCGCGGTGCGTGCCTTCTTCATAGAGCGGGATGCGGATCATGCCGCACGACGACACCATCACGCGGGAATCCGCCGCGACGTGCCAGTTGGCATGCAATTCGTGGATTTCGCTGAAGCCGAGCTGGTTGCGGTAGAAGTCGATCCAATCCTGCAGGCGGCCCGCGCCGACGGTCTGCGTCAGGTGGTCGACGCGTGCCAGCCCAACGCCAGCGTGGTGCCAGTCCTCATGCGCGGTCTCTGCGTCCAGCGGGCGAAAGTCGATGTCGTAGATGGAGATGTCGCCCAGGCCGCCCCTGGCACCGTGCTTGCCGCGCCAGCGATCGACAAAATGCAGGTGCGTATCGCCCACGCCCTGGATGGCGGGGATCACCAGCTCGCTCGGCCCGATGGGCTCGGCCTCGGCCGGCCATGCACCCAGTTCGACGGCGCGGTCGTAGGCGTGCTGGGCGTCGTCAACGCGGATGCCGATGGCGCAGATACCCACGCCATATTCCTCAGCCCAGCGGTGCGCGAAGGAATCGGCTTCGGCGTTGACGAGGAAGTTCATGTCGCCTTGCCGATACAGCGTGACGTCCTTGCTTACGTGCCGCGCGATGGCCTTGAAGCCGAGCGATGCAAACACCTGGCCAAGCGCAGCCGGCGCTTGCGTGGCGAACTCGATGAACTCCAAGCCGGCGGTCTTGAATGGCAGGTCGGCGTTGCGGCTCATGGTGAGACTCCTGTGGCTGAAGCTAAGAATGCAGACACCGCATTGTGTACCACGCGGGTGGCAATGCGCATCCCACAGTCGCTATGCGGCAGCCCTTTGTGGATCCGGCTGGCTCTGCAGCTTCGGTAGCCAAAGGAAAGCGATGGACGCCAACACGGCGCCGGCAAGCATCATCGGCACCACCATGGGCCAGGCGCCAAGGCTGTGCGATGTATCGTCAAAGGCGGCCGCGGTCTGCCCCAGGCAGAAGGCCGCCAGCATCATGATGAAGCCTGACCATGACACCGCGCGCCCCGCAAGATGCGGCAGCTCGCCCACCGCACCTGCCTGGCCGCAAGGCTGATGAATGCCGTGGCCCATGCAATAGATGCCGTGTCCGAGCAGCAGCGGCCACGCTTGCCCGGGAAGCAGCCAGCAGCCCAAGCCCTGGATGCCCGCGCCGAGCAGGCTGAGCGTTGCGCCTTGCTGCACCGTCCGCACGAGGCTCTGCCGGCGCAGCAGGCGCCGGCAGCCCGTTGTACTGAGGATATAGACGAGCGATCCGCCGGCCGGTATCCAGCCATAAAGCTCGGGAGACAGGCCGAGATAGGCGATATAGACCATCGGCGAAAGCAGCAGGAAGCAGAAGATGCCGGCGTAGGTCGTGGCTGCCAGCAACCCCCAGACGCGAAAATCCGCGCTGGCGAAGATCTCGCGCACGCTGCCTGCCTGGCTCTGTGTCTCTTGCCGGGTTTCGGCAAAGCCGTGCCAGCACATCACCCATAGAACGATTGCATAGAAGCTCATGCCCGCCAGCACCCAGCGCCAACCCGCGTGTTGCGCGACAAAGGCACCCAGAATCGGTGCCACCAACGCAACGAAACCCAGCCCCGTGAGGCCACGCGCCATGACGTGCGGACCATCGCGTGCCGGGTGCAGATCACGTACGGCTGCGCGTGCGCACACCAGGATGGCGGCCATCGAGAACCCCTGCAGGGCGCGTGCAGCGGTCAACATGGAAGCGGTTACCGCCAGCGCGCCGGCCAGTGCAGCCACGGCATAGCACGCGAGCCCGATCAGCAGCACCTGACGACGGCCAAAACGATCGGCAAGGCTGCCCATCGGCAGTTGTCCAATGCCAAAGGCCAGCGCGAAGACCGTGAGGCTCGTGCTGGCCGAGCCCAGCGTCTGGGCAATGGCGGGAAGGGCGGGGAGATAACTGTCGGTCGCAACCGGCTGTGCCGACAGCAATAGCGGCAGCAGCAGGGCAAAGCTCAAAGGGCGACGCGTCATCAGCTCAGTATGCAATGGCTGCGCTGCGCCGCAACTCATCTGCGGTGGCGGTGCCGAAACCGAAGAACTCCAGGTACGCGGGAATCATCTCGAACAGCATGTCGGTACCGACCTGGACATCGCAACCCTTGTCGAGCGCCGCGCGCAGCAACGGCGTGTATTCGGATTTCATCACCACCTCGCCGACAAAGCAGCTCGGCGCGATGCGTGCCACGTCGAAGGGCAGCGGATCGTCTTCCTTCATGCCCACCGGCGTGGCGTTGACGACCACATCGAAGCCGTCCGGATCATTCGAACCGGTGCGCACCACCAGCGCGGGGTAATGCTCGCGCAGACGTCGGCCCAGCGATTCCGCCGATTCTGCGCGGGTGTCATACAAAGCAAGTTCGCCCACACCCGCAGCGGCCAGCGACGCGGCAATCGCTGAGCCGACACCGCCGGCCCCTGAAAGCAGCACACGCGCCCCTTTCAGTTGGCGCCCCTTGCGAAGCACGCCGCGCACGAAGCCTGCACCATCGAACTGGTCGCCCAGCAACGTGCCGTCATCGCGCTTGAGCACCGCGTTGCAAGCCCCCGCGATGCGCACGGCCGGCGTGACCTCATCGACCAGATTCACCGTGGTGACCTTGTGCGGCATCGTGATCAGCGCGCCACGCAGGTTGGTGAAGCGGCAGATCGACTGGAAGCTCTGCGCGTAATCTTCTGCCTTGACCCCCATGGGCACCACAACGGCGTCGATGCCTTTTTGCTCGAACCAGGGGTTGTAGATCATCGGCGACTTGAACGTCTCCGTCGGGTAGCCGATGTGGGCGATGAGGGTGGTTTTTCCAGAAATCATGGTTCAGGCGTGCGGGTTTCAGGCGGCCAAGGCTCCGGCCCGCTGGCGGGCATATTCAGCCTTGTCGACGGGTTGGGCGGCTGGCTTGCCCAGGTCGTCCATATGGATGCGGTAGGTCTCGCGTGCGGTCATGGCGGCCACGGCGGCAATCACCGTGACGCCAAAGGCAATGGCGCCCACGGTCAGCCAGATGTTGGTGGCTCCTGGCGGCGCCACGGCGGTGAAGAGGGCCGGCAGCATGGCAGTGATGGCGGTACCGATGTTCTGCGAAATCGCCATGGCCGACACACGGGTGCGCGTCGGGAACAACTCCGGATAGAAGCTCGGGAACACCGCGTTGTAGCCTTGGTAGACCACGCCCCACATCAGAATCGAGATGACGAAGGCAAGCGGCACGTTCTTGATGCTGATGGCGTATAGGTAGGCAAACGCGAGCAGGCCAGCGAGCAGCGAACCGATCACGATCGGTGGCTTGCGGCCGATGCGGTCGGACAGGTCGCCAACATACGGAATGACCAGCACGGCAACGATGTTGCCCACCACCGGAATCCACAGGTAGATGTCTTTGGCAAAGCCGATGCCGTAAGCCGGCTGCACCGCATAGGCGGCGCCAAAGATGGTCGCCACCACCGGAATCACGTTCATCAGCGCCATGCAGACCACGCGCAGCATGTCTGGCGTGCTGTATTTGAAGGCGTCGATCACGGGCGAGCGTGGGCGGCCTTGCTGCTGTTGCTCAGCGGTAAAAGCGGGGGTTTCGTGCACTTCGCGGCGGATGACGTAGCCGGCGATGATGACGACGAAGCTCAGAACGAACGGAATGCGCCAGCCCCAGGCGTTGAACTGGTCGGCGGGCATGTAGTGCGCCAGCGGCAGAAACACGGCAGCGGCCAGGATCTGCCCGGCCTGCACGCCTTGCAGCGTAAAGCTCGCGAAGAACCCGCGCCGGCCAAATGGGGCGTGCTCCAGGATCATGGAACTGGCGCCCGAAATTTCACCGGCCACGGCAAAACCCTGGATGAGCCGCATGATGACCAGCAACGTGGGCGCCAACAGCCCAACTTGGTCGTACGTCGGCAACAGGCCCACGGCTATCGTCGAAAAACCCATGAGGAACATGCACCAGAGCAGCACGTTCTTGCGCCCGTGCGTGTCGCCCAGATGGCCCAGCACGAACGCACCGATCGGCCGTGCGATATAACCCACGCCATATGTGGCCAGTGAGGCGATGATGGCCGTCTTCGGGTCGCCCTTGGGGAAGAATATCTGCGGAAAGATCAGCGCCGCGGCGGTGGCGTAGATAAAGAAGTCGTAGTACTCGAGCGCCGAGCCGATCCAGCCGCTGGCGGCGGCTTTCTTCGACTGGTGCTTGCCCAGGGGCTCGTGGGCAGGGGCTGCGGTCATGGTTGTCTCCGGTTTTATCTGTGCGGTCTATCGTGCGATTCGTTCGATGAAGGACCGTCTGTACACGCAACGCAGCGTAGTCCGCCGCCATGGCGGGGCACAAGCGACTGTGGATTGAAAACGTTCGATAATCGCACGGAATGGTGCGAATAGCGTACGACCCGAGGGTTTCTCCGAGTCTGTCTATCTCCCGGGGCGGAAGGCGCTACAGCACACGCATGATCGAAAGCGCGGTGTCCTGCAGCACCTGCAGCACCCGCTGCAAAGCGTGCTCCGTGGTTTCTTCACCGACCTGCATGTTCACGCTCAGTGCGGCGATCACGTTGCCGTGTCGATCCCGCAGCGGTACCGCCACACCGCGCACGCCAATCTGCAATTGCTGTTCGACCACGGCGTAGTCCTGCCGACCAGCCTTGCGGATTTCATCGAACAGGCGGTCCCGCCGCAGGATCGTGTAAGGCGTATAGGGCGTCAGCACACAGGTTTCCAGCCATGCCTTGACCTTCTGCTCGGGTTGCGCGGCCAGCATCATCACGCCGGCCGAGGCGAGCGGCGCCGGCACACGCGCTCCCAGCACGAATCCGGTGCTCATCACTCGGCTGGTACTGGTGCGCGAGATGAAGACGAGCTCCCAGTCATCCAGCACGCTGAGGTACGCCACCTCGCCCACGGCGGCGGTCACCTGTTGCAGGAATGGCTGCACCGTGCGCGGCAGACGCGCTGAATCGAAGTACGACCAGCCCACCTTCAGCACGCGCGGCGTCAGGCTGAACAGCGTGCCTTCACTGGTGAGGTAGCCGAGGTGCTCGAGCGTCAGGAGGTAGCGGCGCGCGGCTGTGCGGGTGAGGCCGGTCAGCTCGGCGGCTTGGGTGGGCGTCAGCCGGGGGTGCTCGTGGTCGAACGCCTCCAGGATGGTGAGCCCTTTTTCCAATCCGGCGATCCAGTCGCGCCTGTCGAGCGATTCCTTCGTCATGGCGATAACCCTAAAAACGAGCGATATGTGCGCACGATTGTACGATCATCGAACGCTGTTGCGCGAATGCCGCTTGTCGACATGTGGGGGTCCTCCTACGCTGCGGGCATTGCTTGACGCCCGACCACCGTATCGCCATGAACTCGCTTCACCCAGCACGTCGTCCCAAATGCATCGCCACGGTGTGCCTGTCCGGCACGCTGCCTGAAAAGCTGGAGGCTGCCGCCGCCGCAGGCTTTGACGGTGTCGAGATCTTCGAGAACGATTTGCTGAATTTCGATGGATCGCCGGCGCGCGTGCGGCAAATGGCGGCAGACCTAGGGCTGGCGATCATGCTGTATCAGCCGTTCCGCGATTTCGAAGCCATGCCGCGAGAGTTGTTCGCGCGAAACCTGGCGCGGGCCGAGCGCAAGTTTGACGTGATGGCCGAGCTGGGCGTCGAGATGGTACTCGTCTGCAGCAACGTGCAGGACATCGCTATCGACGATCCGGCGCTCGCGGCAGACGATCTGCGCCAGATGGCAGAAGCGGCGGCACGGCGCGGGCTGCGCGTAGGGTATGAGGCACTGGCCTGGGCGCGGCATACGCGGACCTGGCGGCAGGCGTGGCAGATCGTGCGACAGGCTGACCACCCGGCGTTGGGGCTGATTCTCGACAGCTTCCACACGCTCTCGCTGGGCGATTCGCTGGATGGCCTCCACGATGTGCCGGCGGACAAGCTCTTCTTTGTGCAATTTGCAGACGCCCCGAAATTGTCGATGGACGTACTGTCCTGGAGCCGGCATCACCGTAACTTCCCGGGGCAGGGTGACCTTGCTGTGACGGAGTTTGCGCGCGACCTGCTTGCTGCGGGCTATACCGGGCCGTTGTCGCTTGAGGTCTTCAATGACGAATTCCGCTCTGCGCCCGCACGACTAACGGCGCTGGACGGCATGCGTTCGCTGCGCTGGCTGGAGTCCGAAGCTGGCGGTGCGGAACTGCCGGCGCCAGCGCAATTTGGAGGCGTGGATTTCCTGGAGTTTGCCGTGGATGCTGCGGCAGGGCGGGAACTTGAAACGCGCCTGCGTGCGCTGGGTTTCATCCTTGCGGGGCACCATCGCTCCAAGGCGGTTGACCTGTATCGGCAGGGCGGCGTCAACGTGATCTTGAATATGGAGCAGGACAGCGCAGCGTCGGAACACTTCCAGTTGCACGGGCCGTCTGTCTGCGCGATCGGCCTGAAAGTAGACGATGCCGAGCGCGCCATGGCACGCGCACGTGAGTTATGCGCCCAGGAATGGCGCGGGCCCGTGGGGCCGACTGAGCGCAGCATTCCCGCGCTGCGCGCGCCCGATGGCACGCTGCTCTATCTGATCGACGATCGTGAGGCCGATCGCAGCATCTACGAAAGCGATTTTGTCTTGCATCCAGGCGTGCAAGACGATGCAGCCGGGTGGGCATCGATCGACCACGTTGCGCAGGCGCTGCCCGCGCACAGGCTCGACAGCTTCGTGCTGTTCTACCGGGCCATCTTCGGCATGCACGCCGAAGCCGTACAGGAGATTGCCGACCCGTACGGCCTCGTGAAAAGCCGGGCGATGGTGAGTCCGGACCGCAACGTGCGGATTCCACTCAACGTATCGGAAAGCGGGCGCACGGCCACGGGCAGGTTCATCACCGCCTACGCGGGCTCGGGGGTGCATCACATCGCATTCCGTACTGAGCGACTGTTCGAGACCATCGAGGCCATCGACCGTGGCGCGGCCCGCCTGCAGCACGTTCCCGAGAACTATTACGACGACGTTGCCGCCCGACTTGGGCTGGATGACGCATTGCTCAACCGCCTGCACGACGATGGTCTTCTCTACGACCGCGACCCGCACGGCGATTTTCTGCACGCCTACACCGAACCCTTTCGCGAGCGCTTCTTCTTCGAGCTTGTCCAGCGCAACGGCTACCTCGGCTACGGCGCAGCAAATGCTGCCGTGCGCATGGCTGTGCAGGCACAACTGAGCCGCGGCGCCACCACTTCGGCTGACCACTGAGACACGAGAATTTTTGCACTCACGGTTGTGCGGCCGTGGGCGCTATCTACGCAACACCACGGCTGCACGTGCGGCCGTCGCACATTCATACCCATCACACAAAGAGGAGACAAGGGAGCCATGAACAAGACAATGATTGCCGCACTGGTGCTCGGAGCCACGAGCCTGCCAGCGGCAGCGCAAACCGCCGGCGGCGTCACGCTCTACGGGCTGATCGACACCACCATCCGCTACAGCACGCACGAAAACGCAGCGGGCAACAGCAATCTGCAGATGATGGACGGTGTGCTGACCGGCAGCCGATGGGGACTGCGCGGCACGGAAGATCTGGGCGGTGGCACCAAGGCCATGTTCATCCTGGAATCGGGCTTCTTCCCCGATACCGGCGGCAGCCAGCAGGGCGGGCGCCTGTTCGGACGCACCGCGGTGGTCGGCCTGGAAGGCGACTACGGCAAGCTTTACCTCGGTCGGCAATACACGCTGGCGCACGAGGTCTTGTCTTCGTACGAGGCGATGGCGTTTGCCAACAACTCCATCGTTGGCTATCAGGGCGGCAACTACACCGGCCTGCGCTACGACAACACGGTCAAATACATCAAGTCGTTCGGCGGGCTGCAGCTTGCGGGCGCCTGGACCTTTGGCGAGGCTGCGGGCAGCTTCAGCAAGAGTTCGGCCGGCGCCGGCTCGATCGTCTACAGCATGGGCTCGGCTGAAGTGGGCGCGGTGTACCAGGTCACGCGCGATGTGTCATCGGCGTTCTTCGGCGCGGTGCCGGCGGCGCTCGCCAGCAAGCAGACGGTCTGGGGTTTTGGCGGCAAGCTCGATACCTCGATCGCGACGTGGTACCTGGGCTATACGAACAGCCGCCTCGACGTGGCCGACTACAAGAACCAGGCCGCCTATGTGGGCGCGAAGGTACCGATCTCCGGCGCACTGAGTTTCATCGGCACCGTGCAGTACGACTGGATGAAGCACCTCGATGCCAGCGGCAAGCGCCTGACCACCGCCGGTATGCTCGACTACGCCCTCAGCAAGCGCACTGACGTCTACGCCGAAGTTGATTACACCCGCCTGCAAGGCGCCTGGATTGCACTGAACAGCGCGGCCACGTTCAACAACTCGGGCAACACGTATGGCAACAACTCGCGCCTGGGCGTCATGCTGGGCGTGCGGCACAAGTTCTGATCGCTGGGATCGTTCTCACAATGAAAAAAGCCCGCCGGGACACTGGCGGGCTTTTTTCATGCTGCGATCAATGCACCGGGCAATCTCGCGCGATCACGTCGCCCACCATCGCGGCGGTGGCGCCGGAAAGCGTCCAGCCCAGGTGCCCATGGCCGGTGTTGTAGAACACGCGCCCATGCCGCCCGCGGCCGACGCGCGGCATCATGTCCGGCATCATCGGACGCAAGCCGGCCCACGGCACCACGCGCGACGTACCAATCGCGAAGTTGCGGCGCGTCCAGGCCACCAGGGGCTCGATGCGATCCGCACGGATATCACGGTTGTAACCGTTGAACTCCGCCGTGCCGGCCACGCGGAAGCGGCCGGTGCCAAGTCGGCTGGTCACAATCTTCGCGCTCTCATCGAGCAGGCTGACCCATGGCGCGCCTTGCACGCTGGCTTCGTCGTCCAGGTGCACCGTGATGGAATACCCCTTGACCGGATACACGTTGATGCGATCGCCAACCATTTGTGCGATATGCCGGCTGCCCACGCCCGCGCAGACGACCATCGCGTCGGCGGCAAGGTCCTGCACGACGTTCGCCTCGCTGGTGGAAAGGCGGTCATCCAGCGTGGTTTGCAGCAGGAGACGAACGCCGTGCTCTGTGGTTTGCACATCGCGCACGTCCACGCCGTGCATGAAGCGCACGCCGCGCTTTTCGCAGGCCTGCGCGAGGCCGCGCGTGAACTTGTGGATGTCGCCGGTGGCGTCGGACTCGGTGAAATAACCGCCGTAGTAGTTGCCCCGCAGTGTGGGCTCGATGGCGGCAATGTCTTCCGGGCTCACGGCGTGGCGCTCAAGCCCCCCGGCGATGAGCAGGGCGTTGGCCTTGCCTGCGGCCGCAAAGCTCGCCTTGTCGTGATAGACGTGCAGAATGCCGCGCTTCTGCAGGTCGAAATCGATCTGCTCCCGTTCGGCCATCGCAAACAGATGCTTGCGGGCCTCGATGGCCATGCGCGTGGTTTCGATAGTGTTGCGGCGGTAGTGCGCGATGCTGGCCACGAACTCGCCGATCCACGAATACTTATGCCAGGACGGCTTGGGATTGAGCAGGAGCGGGGCGTCGTTGCGCAGCATCCATTTGATGCCCTTGAGCAGCGTGCCGGTGCTGTTCCAGACTTCAGCGTTGCTGGCGGAAAGCTGCCCGCCGTTGGCGAACGAGGTTTCCATGGCCGGATACAAGTGGCGGTCGAGCACCGTGACCTGATAGCCGAGTTGCGAGAGCGTGTAAGCAGTGGTGACGCCGGATATGCCGGCGCCGACGATGACGATGTGCGTCATGGCGGTCCCTATGGAGTGATGTCATGACCGGACGATCCGGTCGGCTCACCCCATCTGTCTTGGGACCTGAGAGCTTGGGCGCCAGCAGTGGTGGCGCCTTCCCCTTCGGTGGGCGCACGCGTGCGCCTCTCTCCAGATTCGCAGTCGACGCCACAGTCCTTTTGCCTGAGAGTTTCCGGGGTGGTTGCTCCATCGGCGCCGGGCGTTGCGCGTGTGTGCGTTGAGCCCGGTCTCTCCTGCGGCGTGTTGCAACTGTCGTTGGTGCGTCAGCCGCGCCTGCGTGCTGCCGGTGTGGGCAGCGGGAGGGAGTGTGTCACGGGTCGTGGCGTTCGGCAAGTCGGGCTGTACCGGGGGCAACGGACGGCGTGTCGTCCTTCAGGTCCACGCCACTGCGGCCGAGCGCCAGTGCGCCTTTGAGCAAGAACACCAGCCGGTTCGCTGCCTGGTCATAGGTCAGGCCCGCCGGCCGCACATTGGAAATGCAATTGCGCTCTGCATCCGAGCGGCCAACGCGCGGCGCGTAGGTCAGGTAAATGCCTAGGCTGTCAGGCGAACTCAACCCCGGCCGCTCACCGATCAGCATTACGACCTGTCGTGCGCGAAGCAACGCACCGATCTCATCCCCCAGCGCAACCCGGGATTGCTCGGCGATGGCGACCGGCCCGATCGACCAGCCGGCCGGCAGACGCTCACGCACGCTGCATAGCAGCGGCACGGCATGGCTTTGCACGGCCAATGCGGAGAGCCCATCGGCAATCACGAAGACAACGTCGAATGGCTCCGCTGGCCGCAGCGCGCCGAGTTCTGCGCGGCTGGCTTCGTCAAGCCGGCGGCCGAGATCGGGGCGGCGCAGATACTGGGCCCGATCGGCCGCCGCGCTGTGCACCGCCAGGGCCGTGAAGCCCGCCTGCCCAAGCGCGACCGCTAAAGATGCACGATTGAGCGGCAAATGCACGGCATCGCGCGCCTGGGCGTGCGCCACGCCAAACGCGAGCACGGCGTCGGTCGTCTGGCTGTTGCCGGCCCGACCCAACGCAATGCGTGCGTCGGTAAAGGCACGCAGGTGTGTCCACGAATTCGGCTGAACGAGCGTGTGTTTCGGCATGTGCGGATATCCAACGGGGTTCACAGCGCATGGGCCAACTGCAGCAGCGGCTGCCGCGCCGTGGCGTCTTGCAGGCGCCCAGCGGCGTCGACAATACCCATGCTTTGCAGCCACGCCTCAAACTCCGGCGCCGGCCGCAGGCCCAGCGTGTCGCGCAGATAGAGTGCGTCATGAAACGATGTGCTCTGGTAATTGAGCATGATGTCGTCGGCGCCCGGCACGCCCATGATGAAGTGGATGCCCGCCACGCCAAACAGGGTGAGCAGCGTATCCATGTCGTCCTGATCGGCTTCGGCGTGGTTGGTGTAGCAGACGTCGCAGCCCATCGGCAGGCCCATCAGCTTGCCGCAGAAGTGATCTTCCAATCCGGCGCGGATGATCTGCTTGCCGTCGTAGAGATACTCCGGACCGATAAAACCGACCACCGTGTTGACCAGCAACGGCGAGAACGCCCGCGCCACCGCATAGGCACGCGCCTCCATGGTTTGCTGATCGACGCCGTGATGCGCATTGGCCGACAACGCGCTGCCCTGGCCGGTCTCGAAATACATCACGTTGTTGCCGACCGTGCCGCGCGCCAGGCCCTGCGCGGCGTCATGCGCTTCTGCCAGCAAGGCAAGGCTGATGCCGAATCCCGCGTTGGCCTGCTCGCTGCCGGCCACGGACTGAAACACCAGGTCCACCGGCGCGCCCTGGTCAATGGCGCGCAGTGTGTTCGTCACGTGGGTCAGCACGCACGACTGCGTGGGAATGGCGTAGCGGTTGCGCAGTTCGTCAACCAATTGCAGCAGCGAGACGATGGCGCCGAGATTGTCGCCAGCGGGGTTGATGCCGATGGTCGCGTCGCCGCAGCCATAGAGCAGGCCATCGATGATCGATGCGGCAATACCTTTGGGGTCGTCCGTCGGGTGGTTGGGTTGCAGCCGGACCGACAACCGGCCGGGCAAGCCGATGGTGTTGCGAAAGCGTGTGACCACGCGGCACTTGCGGGCTACGGCGATCAGATCCTGATTGCGCATCAGCTTGCTGACCGCGGCAGCCATTTCGGGCGTGATACCAGGCGCGACGCTTGCCAGTGTCTGGCTGTCCGTCTCATGCAGGAGCAGCCAGTTGCGAAACTCGCCCACCGTGAGCGAGGCAATCGGCTGGAAGGCCTGCGCGTCATGCCGGTCAAGAATCAGGCGCGTGACCTCGTCGTCTTCATAAGGCACCAGCGCTTCGTTGAGAAATACCGACAGCGGCACATCCGCCAACGCCATGCGCGCGGCCATGCGTTCGCCCTCGCTGGCCGCGGCCAGACCCGCCAGATAGTCGCCCGAGCGCGCCGGGCTGGCTTTGGCCAGGAGCGTCTTGAGATCGTTGAACACATGGCGTTGCACGCCAATGGTCTGAGCGAAGTGCATGATGGGATACGCGGAAGCGTCCAATGACGGTGACGGCAATGCCTATCCTGCCACTTTAGTTGCCTTCTATGTCACGGCGGCAATGTTCTAATACGCGTTTCCCAAACGTCGATCTCGCCCGTAAATGACCGCATCCGCCACACCGTCCCGCCTGCACCAAGCGGGCTCTGCCATGGAAGTGCTTGCGGTCTTTCTCAAGCTGGGCCTCACCAGTTTCGGCGGCCCTGTCGCGCATATCGGCTACTTCCGGCGCGAGTTCGTAGAGCGCCGCCGCTGGCTGGACGACGCAACGTTCATGGACCTCGTTGGCCTATGCCAGTTTCTGCCCGGGCCTGCCAGCAGCCAGGTGGGATTCTCCGTCGGGCTGCTTCGGGCGGGATGGCGTGGCGGGTTGGCGGCATGGTGCGGCTTTACGCTGCCTTCCGTCTTGTTGCTGCTGGTCTTTGCGATGCTCGCGCCGAGCCTCGGCGGCCCGATTGGCGCGGGGCTGATCCACGGTTTGAAGCTGGTTGCCGTTGCGGTGGTGGCGCAGGCCGTGTGGGATATGGCGCGCAAGCTCTGTCCTGACTGGCAGCGCGCAGGTATCGCGCTGGTCAGCATTGCCGTGCTCAGCGCGTTGACGACCGTTTACGCGCAACTGGTCGTGATCGTGCTCGGCACCATTCTCGGGTTGGCGTTGTGCAGATCATCCCGTCCGGTGAGTAGCGGTCAGAGGGCAGAGCAGGGGGCTGCATTCCGCGTGTCCCACGTGGCGAGCATCGTCAGCCTGATGCTCTTCTGCACACTGCTGTTCGGGCTTCCTGTCGCGACGGATATCTACCCATGGATGCCCGCCAGGGTGTTCGACGCGTTCTATCGGTCAGGCGCGTTGGTATTTGGGGGCGGGCACGTCGTGCTGCCCCTGCTGGAGCAGCAGACAGTGGCGACTGGTTGGGTCGCGTCGAACGATTTTCTGGCAGGCTACGGTGCCGCGCAGGCGGTGCCCGGGCCGTTATTCACCTTCGCCGCTTTCCTCGGCTGGACGATCGCGCCGGGGCTCAATCATTGGGCCGGTGCTGCGCTTGCTACGGTGGGCATCTTTCTGCCGGGCCTGCTGCTGGTCACCGCGGCGTTGCCTTACTGGCAAGCGTTGCGCGCGCGTCCTTCCATGGCGGCGCTGTTGGCGGGTGTGAATGCCGCAGTGGTTGGATTGCTGGCATTTGCCCTTTACACGCCGGTCTGGACGAGCGCCGTGCGGTCATGGAGCGATTTTGCCGTCGCGGCGATTGCGTTTCTGCTGCTGACGCGATGGAAAACGCCACCGCTGATTGTGGTGGCGTTTTGTGCGGCGGCGGGCGTTGCCGCAGCCGTGCTGGGTTGAATCGCGCTCTCCCTACGAGCGGCAACCGGTAGCTGCGCAAAGGCAGCGGGTCATTCGTCCATGAGCCGAACCCTGACCTTCTTGCCCTTCAGCGTGCCGGCGTTGAGCTTGCGCAGCGCATCGCGCGCGATGCCGCGCTCGACCGCGACGTAGGTCGAGAATTCGGTCACGTTGATCTTGCCAATCTGGTCGCCGCGAAAGCCGGCATCGCCTGTCAGGGCACCGAGCACATCGCCGGGGCGGATCTTCTCTTTGCGTCCGCCGAGAATCTGCAGCGTTTCCATTGGCGGCAGCAGCGGAGCGTCATTGCCGGTATCAAGCTCGTCGAGCTGGTGCCATTCGACCTCGCGCCCGAGCGCCTGTTCGATGTTGCCGACACGGCCCATCTCGTCCATGCTCGCGAGGCTCAACGCCCAGCCGTTCTCGTCGGCGCGGCCCGTGCGGCCAATGCGATGCACGTGTACTTCGGGGTCGGGCGTCACGTCAACGTTGATCACCGCTTCGAGCTGTGCGATGTCGAGTCCGCGCGCGGCAACGTCGGTCGCGACGAGCACCGAGCAACTGCGGTTCGCGAACTGGATCAATACCTGATCGCGCTCACGCTGCTCGAGTTCGCCATGCAGCGCCAGCGCGTGGATGCCCTGGGCGCGCAACACGTCGAGCAGGTCACGGCATTGCTGCTTCGTGTTGCAGAAGGCGAGCGTGCTCACAGGCCGATAGTGCTTGAGCAGCAGCCCGACCGCATGCAACCGCTTGTTGTCCGTCACCTCGTAGAAGCGCTGGCGAATCTTGCTGTCGTCGTGGCGCTCTTCGAGTTTTACTTCCTTCGGATTGCGCAGAATGCGCTGACTCAGCTTCGCAATACCTTCCGGGTACGTTGCCGAGAACAGCAGCGTCTGGCGATCGGCCGGGCATTGGCGCACGACCGTCGCGATGTCATCGAAGAAGCCCATGTCGAGCATGCGGTCTGCTTCGTCAAGCACGAGCGTTTTCAGCGCGCCGAGCGCGAGATTGCCGCGCTCCAGATGGTCCATGATGCGCCCCGGCGTGCCGACGATGACATGCGCGCCATGCTCAAGGCTTGCCGCCTGCGGACGCATCGGCGTGCCGCCGCAGAGCGTCAAGACCTTCACGTTTTCTTCAGCGCGTGCCAGGCGGCGGATCTCCTGTGCCACCTGATCGGCAAGCTCGCGCGTCGGGCAGAGAACCATCGCCTGCACGTCGAAGCTGCGCGCGTCAAGCCGTGCGAGCAGGGCCAGCGCAAACGCTGCGGTTTTGCCGCTACCCGTCTTTGCCTGCGCAATCAGGTCGTGGCCAGCCAGCGCGATGGGCAGGCTTGCAGCCTGGATCGGCGTCATGTCGGTGTAGCCAAGCTGCGCCAGATTCGCGAGCACGGCCGGGGCGAGCGCTAGGGTGCTGAAGGGCGTGGCGGTCGGTTCAATGGTCATGTTGTTGCGCTGATTCACTTGGACGGCTTGCCTTCGAGTTGTTCGTAGACGACGGTGCCGTCGTCAGCCTCGAAGCGTTCGACATAGTTGCGGGCGCCGCATAGCGCACAACGGAACAGCGGCCCTTGGCCCTCGTCCTTGATGACGACATCGGACAGTTCCCACTGCGTGCCGCAGCTCTGGTTGATGCAAGTGAACACGGTTTTCTCTGAATGGATTTTTCGTTGCGTCTCGATAACGAGGCAGGTAGACCGGCGCCGCGTGTGCGCCTATGTAAATCTAGATCAATACATCAATCACAAATGGCTTTGCCGCGCCATTCCTAGAAGATTGCGCGGCCCTTTACCTGATTTGGCCCGAGAGGTGGGGATTGCATCTCGTCTCGTGGGATTGGCCTCTGCGCGATGTCGTTTTTCGGGCGACGCCCACGCCAAGCGCCCAATGCATCCTGTTGGTGCAACAGATTCGCGGGTACAACGCTGAGATCGATGCAGATATGGGGCTGATCTTGCAGATCGTCACGTTTTCCCCGCCGGACTCTAACACACCCATTTAGGCCCGTAAGTCGCGGGCCAAGGCTCTGCAACGACTGGCAGCCAACCGCAGATGTCATTTCTTTGAAATTACGTAGAGTCCGCACTCTTGTCTTGGTTTGAGGTGCGTCAAGTCCGGCCCGCAGCCGCTGGCATCTAATGGGTTGCATATCCGCAATCGTTTGACGCCCCCAACCATGCGCACCGCCCCCGTGCCGTCTTCACCAACTGCAGAGCTGATTGATCTGCCGTTTCACGCCGCTCTTGCGCGTACATCGAATTCGCTGTCGCTTGCATCAATGCAACTGGCATTGATGGATTGGGCACTGCATCTGGCTGTTTCGCCAGGCAAGTGTCTGGATCTGTTCCGCTTGGCACTGACGCAGGCTGAGCAACTCGAGGCTTACATCCGGAACTGCATGGCGTCCGGCCCGCAGGACGTGTGTCTTTGCGTCCAGCCGCCGGCCCGCGACCGTCGTTTCTCGGCTGACGAGTGGCGCCTGTGGCCGTTCAACGTATTGCACCAGTCTTTCCTGTTGACTGAACAATGGTGGGAGGCGGCCACGCGCGGCGTCTGGGGTGTCGCCAAGCATCATGAGGACGTCGTTGCCTTTGCTGCGCGTCAATGGCTCGACATGATGTCGCCGGGCAACCAACTGGCGACCAACCCGATTGTCCTGCGTCGGACGTTCGAGCAGAACGGCACCAATCTCGTGCGCGGTGCGCTCAATGCGCTCGATGATCTCGAGCGTTCCATGAGCGGCGCGCCGGCCGCCGGCACCGAACGTTTTATGGTGGGCCACGACGTGGCAATCACGCCCGGCAAGGTGGTCCTGCGCAACCGCCTGATCGAGCTGATCCAGTACGCGCCGGCCACGAGCAAGGTCCAAGCCGAGCCCATCCTGATCGTGCCGGCATGGATCATGAAGTACTACATCCTGGATCTGTCACCGCAGAACTCGCTGATCCGTTATCTGATAGAGCAGGGCCATACGGTGTTCTGCATCTCCTGGAAAAACCCCGACGAGGCTGATCGCGCCCTCGACATGGACGATTACCTCAAGCTCGGTGTCTTTGCCGCGCTCGATGCCGTCAATGCCATCGTGCCGGGCCAGCGCGTCCACGCCACCGGTTACTGCCTCGGGGGCACGTTATTGGCCATTGCCGCGGCTGCCATGGCGCGCGATGGCGATGCGCGGCTGGCATCCATGACGCTCTTTGCCGCACAGACAGACTTTTGCGAGCCGGGCGAACTCGGCCTGTTCATCGACGAGGCACAGGTCAGTCTGTTGGAAGCGCAGATGGAACAAACCGGCTATCTACGCGCCAGCCAGATGGCCGGAGCCTTCCAGATGCTGCGCTCGTACGACTTGCTGTGGTCACGTGTCGTGGGTGAATACCTGCTGGGCGACCGCGCACCGATGAACGATCTGATGGTCTGGAACGCCGATGCCACGCGCATGCCCGCGCGGATGCACAGCCAGTATCTCCGGCATCTGTTCCTGAATGACGACCTGAGCGAGGGCCGCTACCCCGTCAACGGAAAGCCGGTGGCCCTCAACGACATCGACCTGCCCATCTTCGTGGTGGGCACGTTGACTGACCACGTAGCGCCGTGGCGCTCGGTCTACAAGCTGCATCACCTGACCGAGGCGGAGCTGACGTTCGTATTGACCACCGGCGGCCACAACGCCGGCATTGTCAGCCCGCCGGCCAACTCGCATCGGCGGTTCCAGATGCAGACACGTAACGTCGGCGAGGTATCAGTGGCGCCGGATGATTGGTTGGCATCGGCACCCATTACCGACGGTTCGTGGTGGCCGGCGTGGCATGCATGGCTGATCGCGCATGCATCGGGCCCCGCACCGGTGAAGCCACCGAAGATGGGCGCCCCGGCACTGCCGCCACTGGCGGACGCGCCAGGCGCCTACGTGCTGGAGAAATAAATGCGTGTGCAGAAGCAGCTCCGGGCGTGTGGCAGCTACGCCGACACGCGTATGGCCGCCATGGTAGTCACCGTCACTGTGCTGGCACTGTCGGGTTGCATCTCGATGGCGCCGCCTTACGAGGCGCCCGCGTTGCCCGTGGCCCAGCACTACGACGCCGACGATGGCCGGGATGGCCTGTCAGCATCAGCGACCGGCTGGCAGGCGTACTTTACGGACACGCGCCTGCAGGCGTTGATCGAGCAGGCGCTGGAAAACAACCGCGACCTGCGCACTGCCGTGCTGCGTGTGGAAGAGGCGCGTGCTGCGTTTGGCATCCAGCGCGCGGAGATATTTCCGCACCTCAATGCGCAGGCCGGCGTCAGCCGCTTGAGCATTCCGGCGGACGTGAGCCCGTTCGGCATGCCGATGCGTGTCACCCAGTACCAGGTGGGGGCCGGTGTCTCCAGTTGGGAGATCGATTTCTGGGGACGCGTACGCAACCTCAACGAGGCCGCATTGGAAAGCTATGTGGCTTCCGACGCCGCACGCCGTGCGGTAGCGCTTGGGTTGATCGCGCAGGTGGCCGACAGCTATCTGGTGCTGCGTGAACTCGACGAGCGCATCGCGCTGGCGCAACAAACCGTGGATAGCCGGACCGAAACACTGCGCATCTTCTCGCGCCGCGTGGCGGTGGGCGCGACGTCAAGATTGAACCAAACGCAGGTCGAGACCCTGCTGACCCAGGCGCAGGCGCTGCTAACGCAATTGCAGCAGGCGCGCGACGCGCAGGCGCACGGCTTGGCCTTGCTTGTCGGCAAACCAATCGACCTGCCGCCGGTCTCCGAGCCACTTGACGAGCACCGCATGCTGGCCGAACTGCGCGCAGGCCTGCCTTCCGACCTGCTGACGCAGCGCCCGGACATTGCCGCCGCGGAGCACCGGCTGCGTGCTGCGCACGCCAGCATCGGCGCGGCACGGGCCGCGTTCTTTCCCCGCGTGGCGCTGACCGGCGCTTACGGCACGCTGGGTCCGGAACTGGGCAACCTGTTTGCGCCCGGCACACGCGCCTGGGTATTTGCGCCGAGTATCAGCCTCCCGCTCTTTGAAGGTGGAATGCTGCGCAGCAACCTCGACCTGGCAGAAGCCCGCCGAGACCTTGCCGTGGCTGGTTACGAGAAGACCGTGCAGAGCGCATTCCGCGACGTGTCCGACGCGCTCTCTGCACGCAAGTGGCTGGCCGACCAACTCGACATTGCGAAGGCCGCACTGGCGGCACAGACCGAACGCGCGCGGCTGTCGCAACTACGTTTCGACGCTGGAGCATCGACCTTCCTGGAGGTGCTCGACGCCCAGCGCGACCTACTGGCCGCGCAGCAGCAACTGGTGCAGGTACGCCGTGCGCTTCTCTCTAGCCGCGTTGGCCTGTATGCCGCACTGGGTGGTGGCACGCAGGCCGTCGAATCCGAATCTGATTTGCAACCTCACCTGAGCCTGACGCCGCCCCCGCGCGTATCGGGCGTATCGGGCGGAACAACACCATGACTACGACTCCCCGACAACGATGGATTGCGCTGCTGGCGGCCGCCCTGGTGATGGCTGGCGGAGCGTTCGCGTGGAAGGCTTTGCGGCAAGAGGGCCCCGGCAAGGGCTTTGCGAGCGGCAATGGCCGCATCGAGGCCACAGAAATCGACGTGGCCACCAAGCTGCCTGGCCGCGTGCAGGACATTCTGGTGGACGAGGGCGACTTCGTGACGGCCGGCCAGCCGCTTGCGCACATGCAGGTGCAGACGCTGGAAGCGCAACGTGACGAGGCCCAGGCACGGCAGCAACAAGCGGTCTCTGCCGTGGCGAGTGCGCAGGCCCAGGTGGCCGTGCGAGAAGCCGATAGGCAAGCGGCTCTCGCACAAATCGCCCTGCGTGAAAGCGACCTTGATGCCGCGCAGCGCCGGCTGGCGCGTTCGGAAACGCTGTCGCACGAAGGCGCTTCGTCAATGCAGGAGCTGGACGACGACCGCGCCCGCGTGCGCAGCGCCAAGGCCGCGCTTGTGGCTGCCCGCGCGCAAGCCGAGGCCGCGCAGGCGGCCGTGCTGGCCGCTCATACGCAGGTGGCCGGCGCCGGTTCCACCGTCAAGGCAGCAGACGCAACCGTATTGCGCATCAAGGCCGATATTGACGACAGCGCCTTGACGGCCCCGCGCGACGCCCGTGTGCAATACCGCATCGCCCAGCCCGGTGAGGTGCTGGCCGGCGGCGGGCGGCTGCTCAACCTCGTGGATCTGTCCGACGTCTACATGACCTTTTTCGTGCCGGAGACGGACGCGGGCCGCATCGCCATGGGCAGCGAGGTGCGTATCGTGCTGGACGCTGCGCCGCAATACGTGATTCCGGCGCGCGTGTCCTTTGTGGCCAGCACCGCTCAATTCACGCCCAAGACCGTGGAGACGGCCAGCGAGCGGCAGAAGCTGATGTTCCGCGTGAAGGCGCAGATCGATCGCGATCTGCTGCGTAAGCACTTGAAGCTGGTGAAGACCGGTCTGCCCGGCATGGCGTGGCTCAAGCTCGACACGCAGGCCGAATGGCCGGCCACCCTGGCGATCAAGGTTCCGCAGTGACGCGGTCTGCTGACCCATCCCCCTTGCATGAGGTGCACCCCGCGGCGCCCGTGGCGAGCCTTGCCGGCGTGAGCCTGCGCTACCGCAAGACGCTGGCGCTGGATGGCGTCACGCTCGACCTTCCCGCCGGCTGCATGGTCGGATTGATCGGTCCGGATGGCGTGGGCAAGTCCAGCCTGCTGTCATTGGTGGCCGGCGCGCGTGCCCTGCAGGACGGCGCAGTACATGTGCTGGGCAGCGACATGGCCGACCATCGCGCGCGCGCCGCGGTCGGCCCACGCATTGCTTACATGCCGCAAGGGTTGGGGCGCAATCTGTACCCCACGCTGTCGATCGAGGAGAACCTGCAGTTCTTCGGGCGCCTGTTCGGCCACGATGCAGCGGAGCGCCGCCGCCGCATTGATGCCCTCACGGCCAGCACCGGCCTGCGGGCGTTTCTCTCACGGCCTGCCGGCAAGCTGTCGGGTGGCATGAAGCAGAAGCTGGCGTTGTGCTGCGCGCTGATCCACGACCCGGACCTATTGATTCTGGACGAGCCGACCACGGGCGTCGACCCGCTCTCGCGCAGGCAGTTCTGGGACTTGATTGGCAGTATTCGCGCCACGCGCCCGGGCATGAGCGTGATCGTGGCCACCGCCTACATGGAAGAGGCCGAACGCTTCGACTGGCTGGTCGCCATGGACGCGGGGCAGGTGCTCGCCACCGGCACACCGGCTGGCCTGCGCAGCCGTGCGGGTACCGATTCCCTTGAGGCCGCCTTCATTGCACTGCTGCCGCTGACGCGCCGGCAGGGGCATCACGCCGTGGTCGTGCCGCCCCTGGTGGCCGGTGCAGAAGACGATATTGCGGTGCAAGCGAACGGCCTGACCATGCGTTTTGGTGACTTTGTCGCAGTCGACCACGTCGACTTCCGCATCCGTCGTGGAGAGATCTTCGGCTTTCTCGGTTCGAACGGCTGCGGCAAATCGACCACCATGAAGATGCTCACCGGCCTGCTGCCTGCCAGCGAGGGTCAGGCGTGGCTGTTTGGCCATCCGGTGGACCCGAAAGACATCGACACACGCCGGCGCGTGGGCTACATGTCGCAGGCGTTCTCGCTGTATGGCGAGCTGACCGTGCGTCAGAACCTCGTGCTGCATGCGCGCCTGTTCCAGGTGCCCGAAGCCGAGGTGCAGTCGCGTGCGGCTGAGATGCTGACCCGCTTCGGGCTGCAGGAGGTGTCCGACAGCCTGCCTCAGAGCTTGCCGCTGGGCATGCGGCAGCGTTTGTCGCTCGCGGTGGCGATGGTGCACAAGCCGGAGCTGCTGATTCTAGATGAGCCGACCTCGGGGGTGGACCCGGTCGCGCGCGATATGTTCTGGCGCCTGATGATCGACCTCGCACGGCGGGATCGGGTGACCATCTTCATCTCCACGCACTTCATGAACGAGGCCGAGCGATGCGACCGCATCTCGCTCATGCACGCCGGCCGGGTGCTGGTAAGTGATGCGCCCGCGGCGCTGGTGCGCGCTCGCGGCACGCAGACGCTGGAGCAGGCGTTCGTTGCCTATCTGCAGGAGGCTGCCGAAGCGTCTTCGGGCACCGGCGAGATTGCTGCGCCGCTGCCGGTGCGCGCGGCGGCGGCCAGCGCACCCGCCGGCATGCCCGCCCGCCGCCGCTTCAGTCTTGCGCGCGCATTGAGCTATTCGCAGCGCGAGGCGCTGGAGCTGCGCCGCGACCGCGTGCGGGCCACGCTGGCGCTGCTGGGCACGGCCATCCTCATGTTCATCATCGGATACGGCATCAGCCTGGACGTGGAGAACCTGACCTACGCCGTGCTGGATCGCGACCAGACTGTGCTCTCGCGCGACTACACGCTCAACCTGGCGGGCTCGCGTTATTTCATCGAAAAACCCCCAATTCGCGACTACGCTGAGTTGGATCGCCGCATGCGCAACGGCGAGTTGTCGCTGGCGATTGAAATCCCGCCTGGCTTTGCGCGCGACGTAGAACGCGGCACGGCCGTGCAGATCGGTGCCTGGGTGGACGGTGCCATGCCCACCCGCGCCGAAACCGTCCGCGGTTACGTGCAGGCCATCCACCAGCTTTGGCTTGCGGATACTGCGGTGCACCGGCTGGGGGTGCGTCTGGCGGCGCCCAGCAGCATCGAAACGCGCTATCGCTACAACCCCGACGTGAGAAGCCTGCCTGCCATGGTGCCCGCCGTGATTCCGATGCTGCTGATGATGATTCCAGCCATGCTGGCGGCGTTGTCGGTGGTGCGCGAAAAGGAGTTGGGCTCCATCATTAATTTCTACGTGACACCGGTCACTCGCGCGGAGTTCGTGCTTGGAAAGCAGTTGCCGTATATCGTGCTCGCCATGCTGAACTTCCTCTTGCTGGCGCTGCTGGCAGTGACGGTGTTCGGTGTGCCGATCAAGGGCAGCTTTGCGACGCTCGCGTTGGGGGCACTGATCTTCGTGACGTGTTCGACGGGTTTCGGGCTGTTTGCGTCCACCTTCACGCAAAGCCAGATCGCGGCCATGTTCGTCACCATGATCGGCACGATCATTCCGTGCGTGCAATTTGCAGGGCTGCTCAATCCCGTGTCGTCGCTGGAAGGAGCGGGGGCCATTATCGGGCGCGTATATCCCGCCACGCATTTCCTGACCATCAGCCGGGGCGTCTTCAGCAAGGCGCTGGACATGGGGGCGTTGGGCAGCGCCTTCTGGCCGCTCCTGGCGGCAGTGCCGGTCATCCTGGGCGCCACCTTGCTGATGCTGCGCAAGCAGGATCGATAGGAGAGCCCCGCCATGCCAAACCTTCAAGCCGATCGACGCACCGCCCGCCTGAATAACATCTTCCGCCTTGGTATCAAGGAGCTGCGAAGCCTGGCGCGCGACCCGATGATGCTGGTGCTGATCGTCTACACCTTCACCCTGTCGATCTACGTGGCGGCAACCGCCATGCCAGAGAGCCTGCACAACGCCTCGATCGCCATTGTTGATGAAGACAGCTCGCCGCTGTCGGCGCGCATTGTCTCAAGCTTCTATCCTCCGCATTTCCGCACGCCTGCGTTGATTCCGCTCACGGAGGTGGACCCAGGCATGGACAGCGGCCGCTATACGTTCGTGCTCGATATCCCGCCCAACTTCCAGCGCGATGTGCTGGCCGGACGCGCACCGTCCATCCAGCTCAACATCGACGCCACGCGGATGAGCCAGGCCTTTACCGGCAACGGCTACATCCAGCAGATCGTCTCGGGCGAGGTGAGCACCTTCCTGCAGCGCCACCGCGCCGCGCCCGCCACACCGGTCGACCTGGTGCTGCGCACGCGCTTCAACCCCAACCTGGAGCAGACGTGGTTCGGCTCGTTGATGGAGATCATCAACAACGTCACCATGCTGTCGATCATCCTGACCGGCGCCGCACTCATCCGCGAACGAGAGCACGGCACGATCGAGCACCTGCTGGTGATGCCAGTCACGCCATTCGAGATCATGGTGTCCAAGGTGTGGTCGATGGGGCTGGTGGTGGTGCTGGCCGCGCTTGTTGCACTGGTGTGCGTGGTGCAGGGCGCGCTGCATGTACCGATCGAAGGCTCGATCCTGCTGTTCATGCTGGTGGCTACGCTGCATCTGTTTGCCACGACCTCCATGGGGATCTTTCTTGCGACGGTGGCGCGGTCCATGCCGCAGTTCGGCATGCTGTTGGTCCTGGTGCTGCTGCCACTGCAGTTGCTCTCGGGCGGCACCACCCCGCGCGAAAGCATGCCCAGCGTGGTGCAGGACATCATGCTGGCCGCGCCGACCACACATTTTGTATCGGCGTCGCAAGCCATTCTTTATCGCGGTGCGGGGCTCGAGGTCGTGTGGCCGCAATGTCTGGCCATCTGCGTAATCGGCACCGTGCTGTTTGTCGCATCATTGACGCGCTTTCGCCAAACCATCAGCCAGATGGCATAAGGAGCCAACATGGATACACCCGCCAACGTGCCTCTCGCGCTCCAAAAGGCGCAGATCGCATTCGGGCTGCAGACGTTGGGTCTGCTCAAGACAACACGGCAGCACTGGTATGCACTGGGCGCCGAGCTGCTGGCACAGGACGTTGCCCGCACCGAGTCTGCGCTGGCCGATCTGCAAAGCGTCGAGGACTGGAACGCGTTTGCAGCACTGCTGCCCAACGCATTTTGGCAGGCCAGCCAGCGCACCATGGATGTGCTGCAAGGCGTGCTGCAGACGGCCATCTCGAACCAGTCGAGCTTGGTGGCGGATTACCAGCGCGTCATGCTGGAATGGCAACAGGCTTCCGTACGCGCGTTGAGCACGACCGGCAACGCCATGCCGGTCCATACAGCGCTGCAGGGCATGCTATCGGCTTGGGGCGTGCCGGGCGATGCATGGCTCCGCTCTGCAACCGAGCGCTCAAATCCTGTCCGTACGCCCGGCAAGGGCAACGGTCAGCTTCACAAAGCTTCCTGACGAACACACATGGGCCCCGATCATCTGCCTGTACCGCCGGCGTTGCTGCCGGCCGGCGATCTGAGTGTGGTGCGCAATCGCACCTTTGACGAAATTGCCATTGGCGACACGGCTGCCATTCTGCGCACGCTCACTGCCGAGGATATCCAGCTCTTCGCCGTGCTGTCGGGAGACGTCAACCCGCAGCACCTGGACCCTGAGTTTGCGGCGGCCACACGCTTTCATGGCGTGATTGCTCACGGCATGCTGGGCGGTGCGCTCATCTCCGCATTGCTCGGGACCCGCTTGCCGGGGCCGGGAACGATTTACCTTGGGCAGACGCTGCAGTTTCTCGCGCCGGTGCGCGTTGGCGACACCTTGACCATCCGCGTGACGGTGGTCAGCAAGGAGGCGGAAAGAAAGCGGATCAAGCTGGCATGCAGTTGCACAAACGACAGCGGCACGGTGGCCATCACGGGCGAGGCCGAGGTCATCGCGCCCACCGAGCGGATCGAGCGTCCGCGTACCACGCTGCCGGATGTGCGTATCACCACCGGCAGTGATGGCATCCATCGGCTGCTCGACCATGTGCGGCCTCTTGGTGCGATCCGGATGGCCGTTGTCCACCCGTGCGATGCGCTGAGCCTGTCTGCCGTGCTGGACGCGCGCGCCGAAGGCCTGATCGTGCCTTGCCTTGTCGCGCCGAAGGCCAAGCTGATGCGCGTAGCCGCCGAAGCCGGCCTTGACCTCAGTGGCATCGAGATCGAGGACGTGCCGCACAGCAGTGCCGCTGCAACCCGCGCAGTGGAGCTTGTGACGCAGGGCAGGGCAGAGGCGCTGATGAAAGGCAGCCTGCATACCGACGAGTTGATGGCGGCGGTGGTGCGCGAGGAGGCCGGGCTACGCACTAAACGTCGGATCAGCCATTGCTTCCTGATGCAGTCGCCCGCGTATCCGCGCCCGTTTATCGTGACGGATGCCGCCATCAATATCGCGCCGACCCTGGATCAAAAGGCTGACATCGTCCGCAACGCCATCGACCTGGCCCATGCAATCGGCGTTCAACGGCCTCGGGTAGCGATCCTTGCTGCGGTCGAGACGGTGAACCCGCGCATGCCTGCCACGCTCGATGCGGCCGCGCTATGCAAGATGGCGGACCGCGGCCAGATTGAGGGCGGAGTGCTGGACGGGCCACTGGCTTTCGACAATGCGGTGTCTGCCGCTGCCGCACGCATCAAAGGCATTGTTTCGGAAGTGGCAGGGCAGGCCGATGTGCTGGTGGTGCCCGATCTGGAAAGCGGCAACATGCTCGCCAAACAGTTGGAATACCTGGGTGGCGCAGCCAGCGCGGGCATTGTGCTCGGCGCCCGCGTGCCCATTGTTTTGACCAGCCGCGCCGACTCGCGCGAATCGCGCATCGCGTCGTGCGCCCTTGCCACGTTGCTGGCCCACCGCTACCGCAATCTACCGCCATGACCGATTGCATCGTCGTACTGAACTGCGGCTCGTCGAGCATCAAGTTTGCAATGTTCGATGCCACCTTGCGCCCATTGCCGCGTGTGCCCATGTGGAGCGGGAAAGTGGAGGGGATTGGCACTGATCACCCCACGGCGACGGAGGCTGGCACGCCGACACAGGCGCTAGCGCTAGACAGCGCGCAGCCGTATCACGCCGCGCTCATGCACATTCGCCGGCGTGTCGAACACAGGCTGGACGGCCGCCGCCTGATGGCCGTGGCGCATCGGGTGGTGCATGGCGGCTCCAAATATTTCGTGCCGGTACACGTGAACGCCGATGTGCTGTCCGATCTGCGCAGCTACATTCCTCTGGCGCCGCTGCATCAGCCGTTTGCGTTGGAGGCCATCGAGGCGCTGCTGTCGGACTTGCCCGATGTGCCGCAAGTCGCGTGCTTCGATACCGCATTCCACCGCACGCTGCCGCAGGTAGAGACGATGCTGCCGCTGCCGTACACGGCATGGGAGCGCGGTCTGCGTCGTTATGGCTTTCATGGGTTGTCGTACGAATACATGTCGATCGCTTTGCTGGAACGGCATGGCGACATCGCACTCGGGCGAACCATCGTCGCGCACCTGGGCAGTGGCGCCAGCCTGTGTGCAATGCACGGGCTGAAGAGCGCGGCCACAACGATGGGGTTCTCCGCCCTCGATGGCCTGATGATGGGGACGCGATGTGGCGCGCTTGATCCGGGTGCAGTGCTCTACATGATGGAAACGGAGCATCTTTCCCCCACGCAGGTTGGGCACGTGCTGTATCACGAATCGGGCCTGCTGGGGGTGTCAGGGCTGTCTTCCGACCCGCGCGACCTGATTGCGCACGAGGGTGACACCCCGCGCGCGCAAGCGGCGCTCGCGCTCTACGTGCGCCGGATCGTCCGCGAGATCGGCGCCCTGGTGGCCGTACTCGGCGGCCTGGATTTTCTGGTCTTCACGGCGGGTATTGGCGAGCACAACGCCGTACTGCGCGAGCGCATTGTGGGCGGACTTGGTTTCTTGGGCGCCAACCTTGATGACGAGGCCAACCAAGCGCACGCAGCAGTCATTTCCAGTTCAGCGAGCCGGATCCGCGTGGCAGTAGAGCCTACAAATGAGGAGTGGGTGGCAGCACGGCATGCCGTCAAGCTGTGCTCATAAGGTTTTTTGGGGAAATCGCCGAGTTCCAGGGCCCGCCGTCGTGTCGCTAGGATGCATCTATATTATTTTACATAACACAAATTATGCGAACCAAGCATGTTAGACCCAAATAGTAATGTCGCATTTGAGCCAAATAGAAATGTCGTACCCCCCCAGGCTAACCCAGGCATGCTGGAGTCGCCGAACCTAAAAATGCGTTGGGTTCAGACGTAAAACTGCGTCGAAATGCTGTGTGAGGCACATGCCGATTTGTCGGCTCATGGTTACGTCCCTCTGTTCTGCAGCAGGATCTGAGGCGTTACTTCGTTCGTTTGAACTGTTTCGCCGCGACTCCCGGGGTGCCACACTTATGACATGCGGCGTACGTCAATATGAGCAACATTGGGCGTCGCCGCGTTAGTCAACACATCTCCGCCGCAGGCTCAGATATGCATGACTCCGGTTCACCGTCTCCGCGCACCTTGAAGGATATTGCTGCGAGCGGCTTACCCGAAGAATGAATCGCCCCGGCCCCAGTAGACACCTGTGAGCCTCAAACTAGAGGTTAGACAGGAGGTGCGATGAGTGCAC
Organism: Ralstonia sp. Ralssp110; assembly: GCF_047325135.1. Lineage (NCBI taxonomy): Bacteria > Pseudomonadati > Pseudomonadota > Betaproteobacteria > Burkholderiales > Burkholderiaceae > Ralstonia > Ralstonia sp. Ralssp110. Next base: position 327,110 of record NZ_CP168609.1, read on the forward strand.
AGAGATACACCGAAGAATTCAGGGTCGAGGCGGTCAATCAGGTCGTGGATAGAGGCCACAGCGTGGCCGAGGTCGCGCAGCGGTTAGGCGTGAGCCAGCACAGCCTGTACCAGTGGATCAAACAGCGACGCCAGCCCGTGGCAGAGCCGCAAGGGCAGGTATCGCAATCCGAGGAGGTGCGCCGGCTCAAGGCTGAACTCAAGCGGGTGACCGAGGAGCGCGACATCCTAAAAAAGGCCGCAGCGTACTTTGCCAAGCAATCCGGGTGAGGTACGCCTTCATCAAGGCGCACGCGGGTCAATACAGCGTGCGCCGTCTGTGCAAAGCGATGGCGGTGCATCCCAGCGGTTATTACGCCTGGCAGGCGCAGCCCTTGAGCCCGCGTGCGAGGGACGACCAGCGCCTGCTTGGCCTGCTCAAGCAGGCGTGGTTCGAGAGCGGCGGGGTCTATGGCTATCGCAAGCTCACCCTGGACATGCGCGACTTGGGTGAGCGCTGCGGCAAGCACCGCGTGGCGAGGCTGCTCAAGGCCGAGGGGCTGCGTTCGCAATCGGGCTACCGGCGGCGTCCGGCGAGGTGGGCCGGCAAGCCGGCGGTGGTCGCGCCCAACCACTTGCAACGGCGATTCACGGTCGACGGCCCGAATCAGTCCTGGGTGACCGATATCACCTATATCCGCACACACGAAGGCTGGCTGTATCTGAGCGTGGTCATCGATCTCTGGTCGCGCATGGTCGTGGGCTGGTCCATGGGGCAGCGCATCGATACCCAGTTGGCGTTGGATGCCTTGCTGATGGCGCTATGGCGGCGGCGCCCGCACCAGCAGGTTCTGATTCACTCCGATCAGGGGTGCCAGTTCACCGGCCACACCTGGCAAAGCTTCCTGCGCGAGCACAACCTGCTGTGCAGCATGAGCCGGCGCGGCAACTGCCACGACAACGCAGTGGCGGAGAGCTTCTTCCAGTTACTCAAACGCGAGCGGGTGCGCCGGCAGATCTATGCCACCCGGCAGGAGGCCAAGTCCGATGTCTTCAACTACATCGAGATGTTTTACAACCCAACACGGCGCCATTCGAGCGCCAACGGTCTATCACCGGTAGAGTTCGAACAACGCCATTCCCAACGGCTCGCGGGTGTCTAGGAAAGTCGGGGCGATTCAATCGCGATAACCCCAAGCATCAGTGCGGGATCGATTCCCTCGATGCGGATAGCTTGCTGAACTGTCAGGCGTTCGCAACCATCCATCGCCCTCATGAGCGCTCCCAGCTCCAGCGCCAATGATTCTCCCTGTACGCGATTTCGATCAGCGCACAAGGCCATCCAATTCATTAGCAAAAACTTGGATCGCCTGATCTGATCTTCTGTTTTGAGAACGAGCTTGGCGTCGCCTGCGCAGTCATCGGCGTGCCATTTTTCGAACTGCCATCGCTCCCAATGACCGTCATAACGCTCAACCATAACCGTCTGTCGATAGAGGCCCTCGCCGGGCTCGTCCGGTGGTTTTGATGGTAGATAGTGTCGAATAGTTGGATCACCCTCCGCGATAATGCAGTGGGCAAAACAAAGCTGACCATACACCTGGAAACGTTGTCGATTGCGCGGCGAATCAAAGATATACAATGTACGCCGCCCTCTATAAGAGGATTTCGCTGTACCCCTTGGTTTGACACGATGCCTTACATTAGGCTGATTCACTCGTACCATCGTTGCCTCGATCAATTTTGCAAACGAAGGCCCCGATCGCCAATGCTAGGCGCGAAATCGCCTTAATTTTGGCCGCGACCTCAACCAAAATCAGTTTGCATATCGAGGGCTAACGTACCAATCACCCACAAAGTGAAGGTGCGGATACATTGGGCTTGCGTTTCGATAGATTTCCTTCTTCCGAAGTTCTTCATTCGGGCAATCGAGCGGTCGCACTGCCATGCAACCGCTCGTTTTCATTGGCCAGTCAAGTTCTGATGTGGGCCAATTCTGCTTACACATAAGCATAAATCCCAATCAAGTAAAGGCTTGATGCCAGAGTTTTACAAAAAAACCAAGACTCATATATTTTTTTGTTTCGGATTCGATAAATCCACGTGGAATTTCATTGTTGCGGGTTTTTTTTTATTAACTGGGCGTGGTTGAGTTAGGATTGGACGGATCCTGCCGAGCTTGTGGCTTAGAAGCTCTAACATAATGAACAGACAGGGCTGTTAACCCTGGCCGCGTCCTGTTAACCTCTTCGTTGTTTCATTGGCGAAGAGGACATGGCCAAATCGATACTCGATGACGATCTGTGGGCGCTGATCGAACCATTGCTGCCGCCGCCGAAGCCACGTCGGCCCCGATACCCAAGGCGCAAGCCGTTGGACGATCGTGCGGTGTTGACCGGCATCCTGTTCGTGCTGCAGTCCGGCATACCGTGGGAGATGCTGCCCCAGGAAATGGGCTGCGGCTCGGGCATGAGCTGCTGGCGCCGTCTGCGCGACTGGCAGGCAGCCGGCGTCTGGGACCGACTGCACGAGGTTCTGCTAGCCAAGCTGCGCGCGGCAGACCGCATCGACTGGTCACGCGTCATCGTCGATTCTTCCTCCATTCGCGCCGTGGGATCGGGTCAAAAACAGGACCCAATCCCACCGATCGCGCTCGACCTGGTTCAAAGCACCACCTTGTTACCGAAGCGCAAGGCATCCCCCTCGCGCTGATCCTGACCGGAGCAACCGGCACGACGTCACGCAACTGCTGCCGCTCATCAATGCCATCCCGCCGATTCGAGGCAAGCGCGGCCGGCCGCTGTCCAAACCGACCATCGTGCAAGGCGATCGCGGCTACGATCACGACAAATACCGTCGCCCGCTACACGCCGCAGGCATCCGGACTCAAATTGCTCGCCGAGGCGAACCGCACGGCAACGGCCTTGGCAAAACCCGATGGGTAGTCGAGCGTACGATCGCTTGGTTGCACAACTTCAAGCGCCTGCGCGTCCGCTTCGAACGCCTCGCCGTGATCCACGAGGCATTCATGAAAATCGCTTGCTGCATCATCTGCTGGCGACAGCTTCAAAACTCTTTTTGTTAGAGCTTCTTAGTGCATTTGAAATTGCCTCCCTTGTGCTGCATCTCACCCTCCAGGCCAGAAAAGTGCGCCCAAATTCGCTTTGTTCAGCGAATTTGTCATTGCATTTTTCTGTCGGAAGGCGTTTGTCACCCGACGATTACGTCTGGGAGGTCATGGACGCAACGATGCGTTGGAGCCAGGCTGACCCGAACAGGCAAGCTTTCAGGGCTAGGAGATTTAGGTTCGGCGACTGCTGGCGGTTTCCCGTCTGTTCGAGACCGGAGACCGCCATGCCGAAGCCCGAGACCATCACCATGACGATGCGTGAACTGGACCGCTTCAAGGTGGTTCAAGCCGTTGCTGACCAAGGCTTGGCGATCTGGCGCGCGGCTGAGCGGCTGGGCTTGTCACGACGGCAAGTGGAGCGACGCGTTTGTGCCGGCGTTCATGGCGGACTTCAATGCGCGCTTTGCCAAGTTGCCGAGGAGCGACTTCGATGCCCACCGGCCGCTGCGTGGCGACGAGGACCTGGCGCGCATCTTCTGCTGGCGCGAATGGCGCAAGGTGTCGGCGAGCCTGACCCTGCAGTACGCCAAGGTGATGTATTTGTTGGAAGACCGGCCGGAGCACCGCAAGCTGGTGCACCGCTACCTCGAGGTGGCCGAGTACCCGGATGGCACGATCGAGCTGTGGGCCGACGGCGCTTCCCTGCCCTACACCACCTATGACCGGCTGGCGCAGATTGACCAGGGCGCGATCGTGGAGCACAAACGGTTGGGGCACGTGTTGGCGGTGGCGGCCGAACTGCGGGCGCAGCGCGATGATCGACGGCAGGTCGGGCCCTCGCGCACGTTGGTGGGCGAGCCGCCGCGGCCCAAACGTCCGGCGCCGCAGACCAAGCGGCAGCGCTTGATCAACCGGCTGGACCTGGAGCGGGCCATGCAGCAAGTCGGGCCAGGCCAGCCCAGCAGCGGGCCAGCCACCAGCACCACCGCCCGACGAACCGCCCCCAGGAAGAATCGAACCGAGCACAAAGTGCACGCCCGTGCCGACATTTGAATTTGGCTGCGAGCACGACAACTAAAAACCGGCTGGACACATATCTGCGGGCCGGCACGTGTTAGACCGGAACTAATGACGTTCACAAGTCATGTTTGCTCGGACCGCAGCTTCTAACGGATCGATGGTTGGCCGATGCACTAGTTTCCGCAAAGAGATCACGACGGGCGCGCGCGTGGCGCGACAATCGCCGCCCACGTTCGCCCCACTCCCCTCCGCCAAGACCAAGCCGCGGCGCTTGACATGCATCAATGGCCGATCGTGCGTGGCCTCTACATTGACAGAGCGAGTATCCGCCGCACATCACACTCTAGGCCGCTCATCATGGCAAACAATCGACGTACCCTCATCGCAACAGCATCGACCGCGCTACTGTTCGCATCGAGTTTTGTTGCCCTCGCCGCCGGTCCATCCAACGAAAAAAAGACATCGCCGCCGGCCGCGACGGCCACTCAGCAAAGCAATGCAGACTTTGACGCGCAGATCGCCCATCTGCGTGCCATCAGGGAACGCATGACACGGGCCAATACCCCGGAAGAGCGACAAGCGCTCATGAGCGAGCGCATGCGGGTCATGCAAGACATGATGACCAGCGTGCGACAGACGGGCGCTATGCAACCGGCAGCAAGAAGGGGCCAAGCCACTCAGATGGCCACGTGTCGGGGCATGATGGAACGGAACACGGCCTTGATGCAGGAGATGATGCAAATGATGAAGGATGGTCAGGGCATGGGAATGGGCGTGGGCCGCGGAATGGGTCCCGGAATGGGTCCCGGTGTGGGCGGCATGATGCAGAAGTAGATTCGGGCGGGGTGCGTTCAACGCTGCTTTCGCACAACAATTCCAGTTGACCCTCCCTGCATGGGAGGGTTTATCGTTTCCTGAGCGTAAGAAACGCATGTTGCCGTTCAAGCAAGTGCATCTGGCAGCAGTCGAATTGATAGGAGCCGATGTCAATGGAAGAACACCGCCACGTCCACGCTGCTGAGCACGACTCGCACTCGCATGGTGGCCACGCCGACCATCGCCATGACGGACACGGTGCAATGCACGAGCACGGCCGGGCCGTAACAGCAGCTGCCGGGCATGCTGACAAAGACCGGGCTGCGGCCGCTCCCGCCGAGTTTCAAGCGGGGACCGTCTACACATGCCCCATGCATCCTGAAATCCGGCAAGACCGTCCAGGCAATTGTCCGATCTGCGGTATGACTCTGGAACCGATCGTTCCGGACTTGGATGACGAAGAGAACCCCGAACTTAAAGACTTCCAGCAGCGCTTCTGGTGGACGCTTCCGCTCACCGTTGCCACGTTCGTCCTGGCGATGTTCGGACACCAATATGGCTGGATGAACGCCCCGCAGCAGAGCTGGGTCGAGCTGGCCCTCTCGACGCCCGTCGTGCTGTGGGCGGGCTATCCATTCTTCAAGCGATGCGTTCAATCCTTCATGCACCGCAGTCCAAATATGTGGACGCTCATTGGACTGGGTGCGGGCGCCGCGTATCTGTACAGCGTGATCGCGACCATCGCTCCGAACGCATTTCCTCAGACGTTCGCGGAGCATGGTCGCATCGGCGTCTACTTTGAAGCGGCGGCGGTCATCGTTTCGCTGACGCTGGTTGGTCAACTGCTGGAGTTGAAGGCGCGCTCCCAGACATCAGCCGCAATCAAATCGCTGCTCGGCCTTGCCCCCAAAACCGCACGGCGCCTCAACCCGGACGGCAGCGAAATGGACGTACCCCTGGACCACGTACACGTCGGCGACCGTCTGCGCGTGCGTCCTGGCGAGAAGGTTCCCACCGACGGTATCGTGATCGAAGGCTCAAGTTCCCTCGATGAATCGATGATTACTGGCGAGCCCATTCCTGTGACCAAGCGAGTGGGTGACCATGTGATCGGCGCCACGATGAACACCGCAGGAAGCCTGATCATCGAATCGGAGAAAGTGGGTTCTCAGACCGTCCTCTCGCAGATCGTTCAGTTGGTCGCCCAGGCTCAGCGCTCCAAGGCGCCCATGCAGCGCATGGCGGATCAGGTCGCGGGATTTTTCGTTGTTGCTGTGGTGGCGATTGCCCTGCTCACCCTCTTCGCGTGGGGGGTCTTTGGACCGCAGCCTAGCTGGGTGTATGGGCTCATCAACGCGGTTGCTGTGCTGATCATCGCGTGCCCATGCGCGTTGGGCCTCGCAACGCCAATGTCGATCATGGTGGCCAGCGGCAAGGGCGCCATGAACGGCATTTTGTTTCGCGACGCAGCCGCCATCGAGAATCTGCGCAAGGTCGACACGCTGGTGGTCGACAAGACGGGAACACTCACGCAAGGCAAGCCCGCCTTTGATCGCTGCTTGGGCGCCAACGGCTTCGATGAGTCGGAAGTGCTTCGCTTAGCGGCCAGTCTGGACCAGGGCAGCGAGCACCCATTGGCGGCGGCCGTTGTAGAGGCCGCCAGAGCGCGCGGATTGTTATTGCAGGCCGCCCAGAATTTCGAATCCAGCAGTGGCATCGGCGTGCGTGGGTCTGTCGCTGGCAAAAAGCTTGCACTTGGCAACACCGTGTTGATGGAGCAAGAGCACATTGACGCCGCCCCGCTGGCCCAGGCCGCGGACGAACTAAGAGCCCGGGGCGCCAGCGTCATGTACCTTGCCGCAGATGGGGCGCTTGCCGGTTTGCTTGCCGTGTCCGATCCAATCAAACCGACGACGGCCGAAGCGTTGGCGCAGCTCAAGGACAAGGGCATCCGCGTGGTCATGGCCACCGGCGACGGCACGGTAACGGCAAAGGCCGTCGCCCAATCGCTCGGCATCACCGAATTTCATGGCGAAGTCCGGCCCGCCGATAAATTGGCCCTCGTGACGAGGCTGCAAAGCGAAGGCAGAATCGTTGCCATGGCCGGTGATGGGATCAACGATGCGCCCGCACTGGCGAAGGCCGATGTCGGCATCGCCATGGGCACGGGCACGGATGTCGCGATGAATAGCGCGCAAGTTACGCTCCTCAAGGGAGATTTGCGCGGCATCGCACGCGCGCGCACGCTGTCTGAGGCAACGATCGGCAACATGAAGCAGAACCTCGGCTTTGCGTTCGTCTACAACGCCTTGGGGGTGCCGCTTGCGGCCGGCGTTCTATACAGCACGACCGGCTTGCTGCTGTCTCCGATGATTGCGGCGCTCGCGATGAGCCTGAGCTCGGTTTCTGTCGTCTCCAATGCGCTGCGCCTGCGCCGCATAAGCATCTGACTGCTTTGAAGCGCGTGCTCAACGCCCTGCCCTTGTCTATGTGTCTTTGGCAGCCGATGCAATTGACTCCGGCCGCCGCCAGCGCAGACGCTTCGTTTGCAGAAAGTAGCGCCAATCCAGTTTGGCGAACCCATAAACGAGGGCTAGAAACACGACCTGCGACACGATGAAGTACACCCCCATATACGCGCCGTCGATCTCCGTCTCCTCATCCAGATAGCGTGCACCCAACTGGGCAATGTGCGTCCAGGTCAGGTAGCTTATCCAGCGGCCAACAAAGAACGGGAGCCCGATCAACCATAGCCGCATCCCAGTCAAGCCGTAGGCGATGAAGATGTAGTTGGATGGGAACGGGCTGAAGGCGTACGCGAGCATCAGCCCGACCGTCATGCCTTTGCGGTCTTCGAGCCATGCGCGCGCCACATCGATGTTCTGACGATCCGCCTCGCGCATCCAGCGGTTACGGACAAGCGTGCAGGATAGCCGCGCCAGAACCAGGCGGCCGAGGGTTGCCGCGCAGGCGGCAACGCCCGCAAGAAGCACCGGGTTGGCATCAGGCCGTGAAAGGCCGATCCATGACATCACCATCCACGTCGGCGGTGCGAAGGCCGGCATCACATTCAGCAGCAGGACGGTCGCGAACAATACGAGCAGGTTTGCCATGGCGCTCAAGCCTCTCCACCGAGCACATGGAACAGTTCGTCTTCTTGTGCGCAATGCAGCCGCACGACGGCATCGAGACCATAGAGCAAGCGTTGCAGCTCTTGCGTCACTGCGGCATCCGGTCCGTCAGAAGAAACATCCGCCACGATCCGGCCCAGCAGCTTCGTGATGCGGAATATCTCGCGATGCATGGCGCTCATTGCCGCCATCGGGTCATCTCCGCCAAGCAAGCGGGCGACGTCCGGATAGAGCTGGGTATCGTCGCGGCGCTCATGCGGCACCAGCACCTCTGCCAAGGACTGATTGAGCGATAGCAACGCGGTTTTTGCCGCGCAGCCTTCCATATGGGGAAGCGAGTCTGCGACCACGCGGATCCGGCTCAGAATGGGTTCCAACTCCGCGTGTTCGGCCTTGAGGCGCTCGACGTCCGCAGAGACAAGTGAACCGGTTGCCTCGTTTTCTGTAGGCCGTAGCGCTCGCAACGCGCTGGCGATCGCCAACACATCGATGACCTCTTGCAGCAATGCGCCTGCCAATGGCGGCAGATAACCGAGCGCTGCGACAACCATGGCGGCCAACGACAGCGACATGCCGATCATCACGCTCTGCAGCGCGACGCTGCGTGTGCGGCGTGCTATCCGGACCGCATCAACGAGCCGATCCAGGCGGTCCACCAGCAAGACAATGTCTGCGGCTTCCGAAGACGCAGCTGCGCCGCGCGCGCCCATTGCCACGCCAATGTCCGCAGCAGCAAGCGCTGGTGCATCGTTGACGCCATCGCCAACCATGACCACCCGACCCGCGGTGCGTGCATTTCGAATCGCCGCGAGCTTGGCCGCCGGCGACAGGCCCGCATAGACCTCTGTCACCCCCAACACGGATGCCACGGATTCGGCAACGTCTTCCCGATCCCCGGTCAACATCGCTTGGCGTGTCATGCCCTCTTGACGCAAGAGTCGCAGCGCACGAGGCGCCTCAAGGCGCACGCGGTCCACCAACTGCAATGCGCCCGCCAGTTCACCGTCCACGCCGATAAAGACAGCCGACGCGCCGGCATAGCTCATGCGCTTGACGAACGCTTCCACCCAGCGCGGCACATCAGACGAATCCAAGACATAAGGCAACGAGCCGATGGAAACGACATGCCCTTCAACGCGGCCGCAAACGCCGGCTCCCGGACTCTCAATCACCGCACTCGGCAACTGCAGCGTCGCGCCCTGTTCGCGCGCGGCCTTGGCGACGGCTTCTGCCGTAACGTGATTCGACGCCTGCGCGAGTGAACCGGCCAAGCCCAGCACAACATCGGACGTGTACTGCGGTGCACACTCAACGTCGACCAGTCGTGCATATCCGCTGGTCAGCGTGCCCGTTTTGTCGAAGAACAGCGTGTCGGCCAACGCCAGCCGCTCCAGTGCGCCGCCGCCTTTGACCAGTACGCCTCGCTTGGCGCAACGCGACAGCCCCGAAACGATGGCGACAGGCACAGCCAGGATTAGCGGGCACGGCGTGGCCACGACAAGCACGGCAAGACAACGCGCCGGATCACCCGTGAATATCCAGCTTGCTCCCGCCAGCAGAACGGCAACGCCCCCAAAGGTAAGTGCATACCGGTCAGCCAGCCTGACGGAGGGACTGCGCTCCGCCTGCGCTGCACTGACCAGCCGGACAACGCCCGCAAACGTGCTCTTCTCGGCCGACGCACTCGCAATCATTTCGAAAGCGGCGCCGACATTCAGCACGCCGCTGCAAATTGCATCGGCTGCCTGGCGATGGCGGGTGAGCGATTCTCCTGTCAACGTAGACTCATCAAGATCGGCGGGCTCGGACAAAGTACCGTCCACCGGCACGACTTCGCCGTGTCGCACCAGCAGCCGGTCACCCGCTTGCACCTTCTCCAGGCTGACTTGGTGCCACTGTCCGTCGTCGAAGCGATTGGCCCGCTTGGGCGCATGACCCAGCAAGGCAGTCATCTCGCGCTGCGCACGCGCCTGGGCAAAGTCCTCCAGCGCGCGGCCGCTCGCGAGCATCAACGCAATGACCGATGCGACCAGCACCTCGCCTGACAGGAGCGCAAAGGTGATCGACATCACCGCCAGAACATCCACCCCGGCCTGCCGCCGCATCAGTGACCGAACAATCGAGACGGCCAGGGCCAGCCAGTTCGGTATAACGCCAATCAGCCAGAGTTGCTGCGCGAGCACATCGGCACCGAGGTACCGCGCCCATAGCCCCGCCGCCAAGGTCAGCACCGACAAGGCAAGCAATGCAACATTGGCGAGCAAGCGCGTGGCGTGCATCGTTGAGCCTCTTGTCGACGCTGTTTCCATGTGGGCTAGATCATGCGGCGCAGCAGCCGATCCTTCAGGATGAACTCGTGCCAGAGCGCCGCAGCGGCATGCAGCCCGACCACGATATAAACCACCGTCGCGCCCGACTCATGAATTTCCTTGGCCAAGTGGGCCAACGACTTGTCCTGCGCCAACGCCAGCGTCAGATTCAGTCCGAATGGTTGAATCGGCTTGCCTGCCAAGGCCAGTGCCAGCAAGCCCAAAACGGGCATACCGACCATCAGGACATAGAGCGCGCCGTGCGTGAGTCGCGCTGCAAGCTGCACCAGGGGTGAGCCCGGCACGGGAGGCGGCGCCTGCATGCCCACTCGGGCCAGCAGGCGCAACACCATCAGAGCGAACACGGAGAGCCCCGCTGTCTGATGGACCATAAACAGAGCGCCTCGCTCGGCGCTGCCTTTCGGGAAGAAATCCATGATCTCGATGGCCACGACGGCGATTAACACCGCCAGAACCACGAGCCAATGGAGCGAGCGCATGGTGAGGGAGTATTTCAGTTCGGATTGCATAGCGTTATCCAAAGCGTGTTGAGTGAAAGGTGAAGCCGCGGCAGATCAATCGTCAAAGTCCCACATCCGATGCAGATCGAGCTGCAGGCGGCTGTCTGCCTCCAGCAGGTCGACGCGTGCGAGCCGCTCGGCCAGCACGGACTCGGCCAGACTACGGCGTGCTGCCAGTAGCTCAGTCAAGCCCGACTCACCTGCACGATATGCGCGCGTTGCCCGGTCGGATGCGCTCCTTTGCACCGTAGCCGCTTCCATCTGCGCCTGCGCGCTCGTCCGTTTTCCTTGCAGGTTGCCGTAAAGGACATCGAATTCGGCACCCAGCCGACGCTCGGCACCCAGTCTGCGCCTTGCAGCAGTTTCCGCATCGGCAGCGGCCGCCGCAGCCGCTGAGCGGCGATGCGCCGAGCCGATCGGCATGGCAACGCTCACACCCATGATGCGCTCCGCACCGCCGCGCTCCACCGTAACAAACATGCCGACGGTCGGGTCAGGCCGGCGATCAAGATCGGCCCGCTTGGCCATATGCTGCGCCTGAGCCTCTTCTGCCATGGCAAGGCGATATTCGTGGCTGTCCTGGATGTACTGGGTACGTAATCGATCTGGTGGTTCTTGCGGCAATGCGGGCAGCGCTGGATCGGGGCCAAACGCGGGATGGCCAAGCCCCGGAAAGCGGGCTTGCAGTTCCGCCTGCGCGGTTTGTTCCGCTGCAGCGGCTGTCGCCAGCGCGGCTTGCGTGCGCGCCCGATCGGCCGCGGCCAGTTCGGCCTCCAGGCGTGAGGCATCGCCCAGTTGCACCCTCCGGGCAGTCAGCGCCGCCAGGTCAGCCGCCGCTTTGGCGTTCTCCTGCGCTGCGTAGCGTGCCTGTCCTGCGCGCACGGCACCAAACCAGAGGGCCAGAATCTGGCGCGATGCCTCATGGCGTGCATCCTTGACGGCAAGCTGACCCGCCTCGGCGGCGGCATCGGCAAGCTGCCCATCGGCCTGCGCTTTGCCCCAAAGCCGCAATGGCCGCTCCACAGCGATCTGCCCTTCAGCATGGCGTTCGGAGGGATCGCGCACCTGGCGCCCTTGGCCAATTGCGCGCACGACGGTTTCCGCTGTGCCGGCGCGGATGCCCTCAGCCCGAGCCAGTACAGCATCGCGGCGGGCTTCTGCCGCCAGCACGTCGGGCGACTGTGCGACGGCCTCGCGCACTGCGCTCTCCGCCGGTAGATAGGCCGGCGAGATTTGCGCTTGCGCGGCGGCGCTGCAAAGCAGCATCGTGCTCGCTCCCGCCAATACGATGCGAAACAGATCCAACCTCATTGTGAATCTCCCTGCCCGGCGGCCGCACGCGGCCGAGGCAACCCAAAACGTTCAAACAGCAGGGGCAGAAGAAGCAGTGTCAGGGCGGTCGAAGAAATCAGCCCGCCCGATACCACGATCGCCAGCGGCCGCTGAATCTCTGACCCCGGCCCGCTGGCCAGCAGCAGCGGAATCATCCCCAGTGCGGTAATGCAGGCCGTCATCAGGACGGGCCGCAGCCGGTCTCGCACGCCATCGCGCACGGCTTCCGTCATGCTCAAACCTGACTCCAGCAGCGTGTTGAAGTGCGAAACCAGCACCACGCCGTTGAGCACCGCGATCCCGAGCAATGCGATAAAGCCAACGGAGGCCGGCACCGAGAGGTACTCGCCCGATATCCGCAGCGCCGCAATGCCCCCCACGAGCGCAAACGGAATGTTGGCGACCACCAGCACTGCCTGCCGCACCGAGCGGAACGTCAACATCAGCAGGAGAAAGATTGCGCACAGGGCCAATGGGACAACCAACGCAAGACGCGCTGCAGCGCGTTGCTGGTTCTCGAACTGTCCGCCCCACACCACCCGCAATCCTTTTGGCAACGTGCCAATACCGCTGACTGCCGCCTGGGCTTCCTGCACGAAACCCGCCAGGTCCCGACCATCAACATTGGCCTGGATCACGGCAAACCGGGCGCCGTCTTCGTGGTTGATGCGCACGGGCCCATCCACGCGTTCGATACGTGCCAGAGAGGTGAGCGGCCATGCTTTGCCGTCGGGTGCCGTTACCAGAAGGTTGGTCAGGTTTTCGGGCGCCTGCCGCAAGCCTGCTCCGCCACGCAAGATCAGCGGCGTGCGAACGATGCCCTCAGGCACCACGCCAATCCGGTCGCCCTCGATCAGGGCGCGCAGTTGCGCCTGGAGGGTGTCGCCGGAGAAGCCGGCCTGCCCGACCGCTGCGCGGTCCAGCGACACTTTCAGGTACTGCACACCACTGTTGCTGGGGGCAATTACCTCTGCCGCGCCCGGAATGGTGCGGACCTTGGCTGCAATGGCCTGCGCGGCTGCGTCGATGGCGGCAAGGTCGCTGCCAAACAGCTTGATGGCAACGTCACCACGTGTGCCGGTCAGCATCTCCGAGACACGCATCTCAATGGGCTGCGTGAAGCCGTAGATCACGCCCGGGAAGCGCTCCATTACGCGCCGGATCGCAATCGCGATGTCTTCCTTGCTGCCGCGCCACTGATCCTTGGGCTTGAGCACCAGGAAGGTATCGGTTTCATTCAGGCCCATCGGGTCAAGGCCAAGGTCATCCGAACCCGAGCGCGCGACGATCGAGCGTATTTCCGGCACCTCCTTGAGCAGCGCCTGCTGCACGCGTTGGTCCATGTCCAGCGAAGCCGTTAGCGAAACGGACGGTGCTTTCTGCAACTGCACGATCAGGTCGCCCTCGTCCATCGTGGGCATGAACGTCTTGCCGACCGACATGTACAACACCACGGCCAGCGCCAACGCCGCCCCGGCCAGGCCGAACACCATGCGGCGATGTGTGGTCGTCCACGCCTGGATTCGCGCAAAACCGCTCGCGACCTTTCGCATCAGCCAGGGCGGCTCATCTGCATGCGTAAGCAAGAGCAAAGAAGCGAGCGCCGGAACCACGGTAAAGGCAATCACCACGGACGAGGCCAGCGCCAGCACGATGGTCAGCGCCACAGGCCCGAAGAGCTTGCCCTCCAGACCTTGCAGCGACAGCAGCGGCAGAAACACGATGGCAATAATCGAAACGCCCGACAGCATCGGTACCGCCACCGTTGCGACTGCATGGCGGATGACCGCACCGCGCAGCGCGGGGTCTGTCTTGTGGTCTTGCGCGCGCGCCATGGCCGTCTCGATGTTCTCGACCACGACGACGGCTGCGTCCACGAGCATGCCCAGCGCAATGGCGAGCCCACCGAGGCTCATCAGGTTGGCAGTCAGACCCACATAGCGCATCAGAAGGAAGGTTGCCAGCATCGACAGCGGCAGTGTGGTCGCCACGACCAGGGCAGCCCGTACCCCGCCCAGGAACACGTACAAGGTGATGACCACCAGCACGCTGGCCTCAATCAGGGCGCGAACCACGGTGTTGGCCGCACGGGTTACCAGCTCGCCACGGTTGTAGAAGACGTGGGTCGACATGCCCTTTGGCAACTGGGGCCCTAGCGCGTCCAGCCGCTCCTGCACCGCCTCGACCAGCTTGCGGGCATCGCTGCCGCGCAGGCCCAGCACCAGCCCTTCAACCGCTTCACCGTTGCCGTCTTTGCTGACAGCGCCGTTGCGGGTGGCCTCGCCCAGCCGCACGGTCGCAACATCGCCAACCGTGACCGCAAGGGCGGAATTCGGGCTCTGCGCCGGCACCACGACAATCGCACGCAAATCGTCCAGCCCGCGTATGCCACCTTCCACGCGCACGACCCAGTGCTCGTCTCCGCGGTCCAGCCGCCCTGCCCCGTCGTTGCGATTGTTGGCGTCCAGCGCCTGACGCAGTTGCTCCAGGGTGACGGCGCGGGCTCGCAACCGGGCGGGGTCAGGCGTCACCTCGTAGCTGCGCACCTCGCCGCCGAGGGCGTTGACGTCGGCTACGCCTGCCACGGTGCGCAGCGCTGGCCGGATCACCCAGTCCAGCACGCGGCGCCGGTCGGCCAGGGAATAGCCATCGCCCTCCACCGTGAACATGAACATCTCGCCCAACGGCGTGGTGATGGGCGCCAGACCGCCCACGGCGGTCGATGGCAGATCGCGTGCCAAACCAGCCAGACGCTCCGACACCTGCTGGCGCGCCCAGTAGACGTCTACCCCCTCTTCAAAATCGACGGTCACGTCGCTGATGCCATATTTGGACACCGAGCGCACGATCGTCTTGTGCGGCAGGCCGAGCAGCTCCTGCTCGATGGGCGTGGAGACCCGCTGCTCGACTTCCTCCGGGGTCATGCCCGGCACCTTCAACACGACCTTGACCTGCGTCGGCGAGATATCGGGAAACGCGTCGATCGGCAGGTTCAGATACGCCCACACGCCGGCCGCAGCGAGCACGCCAGCCGCAATCAGCACCAGCACGCGCTGGCGCAAAGAGAACTCAATCAGGCGGGGCAACATCACTGCTCTCCCGCCAGCAAGCCCTTGAGCGCACCGACTCCTGTCACCGCTACGCGTGTACCGGCGGGCAGGTTGACACGAACGACGGCGATGGCGTCGTCTGTACTGGCGACTGCGACATCCTGGAAGCGGAAACCCTTGTCGGTTGCGACGAATAGGCCTGGCACGCCTCGCACATAGATCAACGCGGCCACAGGAACCCGCA
Organism: Ralstonia sp. Ralssp110; assembly: GCF_047325135.1. Classification (NCBI taxonomy): domain Bacteria; kingdom Pseudomonadati; phylum Pseudomonadota; class Betaproteobacteria; order Burkholderiales; family Burkholderiaceae; genus Ralstonia; species Ralstonia sp. Ralssp110. The sequence goes on from NZ_CP168609.1 coordinate 342,581, forward strand.
GCAGGCCAGGAGCGTTTGCATTGGCCGCGCTGCGCAGCTTGAGCGTGACGTTGACGCTCTCCCCGGCACGCAGGTCTCCACGTCGCTCCAGCGATGCGCGAACACGCACACCTGCAGTGCCATCGCCGGAAGGCGCAACACCAATGACGGTGCCGCCGGCGCCGCGTTGTGCGATCTCGACGCGGTCGCCTGTGGCAGGCACCGGTATGTCGCGGCCAACGAGCAGGTCCAGCTCCAGCGCCGCCGGATCAACAATCCTGAAAAGCGGTGCCGCCGCGTCGACTCGCGCCCCCGGAACGGCGTTGACTTCGGAAACCACACCGCCACGGCTGGCAACCAATTGCGCCTCACCACCCGCGCCGCTGAATGCAATGCCTGCGGAGGCCAGCTCTGCCTTGCGCGCCTTGACCATGGCACCGGCCTCAGTGGCCCGCGCCTGTGTTGCCTGCCAGCGGCTTGCAGCGATGATGCCGTCGTCGTACAGCGCCTTGTCGCGCGCTAGCGACTGCTGCGCGAGCCGCGCCTGCGAGTTGGCTTCCGTCAATGCGCGGCTGGTTTCGAAGAGCTGCGGGCTCAAAAAACCGGCCAGCGGCTGGCCTGCCCGGACGGTTTGCCCGACCGACACCAACACCCGGGGCACCATGCCCGCGTATGGGGCGGCTACTACATATTGCGCATCCGGCTTGAACACGACACGCGCATGCGTGCCGACCTCCAACCCTGAAGAAGCGGCGACCGGGCTGAAACGCACGCCGAGGGAGCGCGCCTGCTCAGCCGATAGCGGCACCACCTGGGTGCCTGCTTGGGCAGCGGCCTGCTCAAGGGGAAACGCGATCAGCGCAATACACGCACTGGCCGCGACGATTCGTTTGAAAGACATGCCTGACTCCAATCCTCGGAGGCAACGCCACGGACGCCACCTCTGATTGCCGCGCATACGCGGGCGACCTCAAGATCAACCGTCGCCCAGCATTTCCATGCATTGCGAACGACAAGCTCTTACGGTGGAGGGCCAATGGAACGTGGAGTTGCTACCGCCGCGTAGCGTTAGGCGTGCGAAATGCGCCAAAAGACAGCGCTTCTGACACATTCATCATCGCCAATGCAGACGCTAAAGGCTTGTTGCAGGTCAACAAGTTGCAGAGCAACGCGCACACCGGCCGTCAACCGGGTACGGATCAGGATTGCAGCGGAGGTGCTTGGGCCGGAGGTGGCCGATTGATGCGATCGCGCCACCGCGCTCGAACGGGCGCGGGCCGGTAGGCGGGACGAAATACAGCGGCGCGAGCCAGCGCCGCAAGCAGGAGGAAGGTCAGCGCAGATACACCAGCTGCCGCGGCTGCCCAAAGAAATGCGCCAAGATCCGCCGGACCAATGGCAGGCTCGACATCCACCTCGAAGGGTTCCTGGCTCGTCAACGCCCAGTCATGAAGGCCAATGGCGACCGACTCCTCAATAGGAGGACGATGAGCAAACGATACGGATTGGAAATGAGAATCAACCGCAGCAGGAAGTGCGGTGTGCACGTGCAGGCCAGATTGTTTCGGTGTTCCGAGATGGCCGTGCAGAAGCGGGCTTAGCAGTTGCATCAACACGATGGTCAACAACAGCATTGCCCGAAGCGAGTTGCTTGCGGTCGCACGTGGCATGTGTGGATTGTAAAGCAATGTGCCTTTCGTTTGGTGCTTGATGTCAACCACCCATCGGAGACAGACCGACCACAGCATGCGTCAACGCATATGCCGACGAATACTCCAGCTCGCCCGAGGCTTGTGCATGGATCGTGAACAGCGGTTGTCCGACGCTCACCTGATCGCGCAGTCGCACATGCATTTCCACCCCCGCGACTTGACGTATCGGTGCGCCCGCAAGTTTTGCGATGCGGGCAAGGTGACGGTTGTCGATGTTGGTGACGATGCCATTTTTCTCAGCAACGACGTCGCGGCGGAAAATGGCTTCTCCGGGGATGCGCAAGCCGCCTTGCGCCTCGCAAATCGCTTCGAACTTCCGCCATGCGGCACCGCTATCCAGCAGGCCGGTTGCCATGTCGAGCCCCGTTCCGGCAACCGCTGCGCCGCAGAACTCCAGCAATGCGCCGGCGAGCAATAACGACCGTTCCCGCAAGTCGAAGGGCGCCGTTGGCGAGCGCTGCAGTACGGCCAGAACGTCTCTTGCTTCCAGCGCAGGGCCGATCCCGCGGCCAACGGGCTGCGCGCCATCCGTGCGCACCATCAGCACCTGCACCCCGAACGCCTGGGCCACGCGCTTGAGCAGCATTTCAAGGCGCTCGAGGTCTTCGACACTGCGGACTTTTGCCGTCGGGCCTACAGGCACGTCGATCAACACATGAGTGGACCCGGCTGCAATCTTCTTGGAAAGAATGGACGCCACGAGCTGTGCATCGCTGTCGACATCGAGCGCTCTTTCCACGCGAATCAATACGTCGTCCGCCGGGCTGAGGCTCAAGGCCCCGCCCCACGCGAGCGATGCCCCAACCTGCCCCACTACGCATCGCAGCTCCGCAGCGGTCAAGTTGACGCGGGTGAGTGTTTCCATCATGTCGGCGGTACCCGCTGGCGAGGTGATCGCACGCGATGAAGTCTTGGGCAGCAGCAGCCCCGCCGCCGCACAGATGGCAACGACGATGGGGCTGGTGCGATTGCCGGGCAGACCGCCCACGCAGTGCTTGTCTGCCACGACCGCGCGATCCCAACGCAGCCGCTCGCCCGAGTCGACCATGGCTTGTGTGAGGTCGATGGTCTCCTTGATGGTCATGCGGCCGGCTGCGCACGCGCTGAGAAATGCTGCGATATGGACATCGGCATAGCGCTCGTGCGAGATGTCAGCAATGATCTCCTGCAATTGCTTCGCGTCCAGATGCCCACCGTAAATCTTTGCACGCAGGGCGCGCAGCGACTCAAGCGACGGCGCGTGCGTAACGCACACTTCGTCCCCGGGGCGCGCCATCAGCGAATCGACCGCGCTGGCTGACAGGCTCACCTCATGCTTTTCCAGCAGTCCCGATCCCACCAGGTTCAGCGTGGCGATCAGAGATCGCTGCCCGATGCGGACTTCCACACGCGCCTGCGCGGCAAAGCCCTCCGACCGGCAGATCGCGCTGTCCGGGTGCATGTAGATGACGTGCTCCTGCCACGTGTCAATGCCAAGCGCCTTGAACTTGAGGCATCCCGGCGGCGCGACGGGTACGTCAGCCGAGAGCATGGAGATCGTGCTCATGACATGCGCGTCAGCCTGCAAAACGGAAGTGTCCGCTGTGTAGCGTGATCTCCTTGGAACCTGTTTGCTCGAACAGAATGCGTGCGACATCTTCGATATGACCGCGGTGCACTTTGAATGCACTGAGCAGATCGTCAGACTGGCAGGAGCGCGCGCCAAAATGGTCCTCAAGGGCCTCGGCCGTGATTGCATAGCTTGCGGAGCTGCCATCGACCGAAGCGCGGCATTGCAGACGCGGCCCTGCTGCGCAGTATGTCGGGTCGTCAGGCAGGAACCTGATCTGTTTCATGATGGCCTCCAGAGACGAAAGCGCCCTGATCAAACAAGCATCTGCTTGCTCGAAGCCAGGGGTAAATCAAACATGCGTGAAACGGCGTCGACCAGCGGCTCTGTGAGTGCAATCTGGTTCGAGGGATGGGGGATGGTGTCGCACGTGACGACATCCGTGCTGGCCGCGCAAAGCCGGCTGTAGGCGTCGGCGGCAAACACGGCGTGCACCCCAATGCAGACCGGCTGCGGTTTGCCGGCATGCTGCAGCAAGGCTGCCGCAGCGAGCATGGTGCGCCCCGTCGAGATAATGTCGTCCACCAGTACGGGCACGCACCGTGGTGGAATGTTTGGCAACTCCGCCATTTCCACGTGCCATGTGCTGTGTCGCGTCTTGGCCAACGCTGCCCATGGAGCCTGGCAAATGCCGGCCACATGCTCGACCCACTGCCTGCTTTCGTCGTCGGGCCCGATCAGGAACGGCGCCTGTACATGGGTCTGAATCCATGCGGCAATGGCAGGTGCGGCTTCCACGGCGACCGTCGGCATGCGATACACATTCGATAGATGCGAAATGCGATGCAGATGCGGATCCGCCGTAACAAGCCAGTCGAAGACCGGATTCAGCAGGGCGGCAAAGTGTTCTGCGGCGCGAATCTCGCCCGCATTGAAGACGACGTCCTGCCGCATATACGGCAGGTACGGCGCGATCAGGCCAACCCGGCGTGCCCCGCCCTCGCGTGCGGCAATCGCCAGCCAGAGCAGTGGCAGGAGTTTCTCGTCGGGATGATCGAGTGTGCAGACAATGGCAACTTCAGCGCCGTGCACGGGCGTGTAAAGCCGCACGTAGGATTCACCATCCGGAAAGTGGCTCACGGCGGCATGCCCCAACTCCGCGCTCAGCGGGATGGCAAGCCGCATGGTGGCGGCGTCGCAGCCCGGCATAGCAATCAGCACACGCTGCGGCTCCAGGGCAACGGCTGGTGCGGTCATGCCCCCTCCAGATCGTAGGACTCGCGGTACTCCGGCATGCGGACTGGCCACTGCAGTTCATGCTCGATGCGCTGGCGCAAGGCGTCGCTGGCGGCCGGTTCGCCATGCACGACGAAGGTCTGCCGTGGCGGACGCGTGAAGCCCCGTAACCAGCTCATCAGCTCATTGGCATCCGCGTGGGCGGACAGATTCTGAATCTGCTCAACCGAGGCTCGGATGGCAACCTCACGTCCGTGCACGCGTAGCGCCCGTTGACCGGCCAGCAGGGCGGCGCCTCGTGTGCCGGCCGCCTGGAAGCCTGACATCAGGATGGCGTTGCGCTTGCCGCCGCCAAAGCTCTTCAGGTGATGCAGCACCCGCCCGCCTGTTGCCATGCCGCTTGCCGCAAGAATGATCTTGGGAGCGCGATCGTTCCCCAGGTGCATCGACTGTTCAGGACTTTGCACAGGAATGGCCAACGCACAAGCGGCCTGGCAGTCGGCCGCTCCGATATGCAGATCGTCAACATGATGTGCAAACACCTCGGTCGCCAGCTCGGCCATCGGGCTGTCGAGATAGATCGGCACATGCGGAATTCGATGTTCGCGGATCAACACGTAGAGGCAATACAGAAGCTCTTGGGTACGCCCCACCGCAAAGGCAGGAATCAGCAGCGTGCCGCCCTGCCCGATCGTCCGTTGCACAACCTGCTGGAGTGCATCGAGCGGGTCGCCCTCCGGATGCACGCGATCGCCATAGGTGGATTCGACCAGCAAGGTATCGGCCTCCGCGATGGGCTCAGGTGGCCGCATCACGGGATCGACCTGCCGCCCCAGGTCGCCAGAGAAGACGATGCGGCGGCCCTCCGTCAACAACGTCGCCGTGGCCGCACCGATGATGTGCCCTGCCCGGTGGAACTCGGCTTCCACGCCATCGGTCACCGGAAAGCGCTCGCCGTAGTCGATGGGATGCAGGCGGCGTAATGCCCTGGCAGCGTCTTTTTCGTCATAAAGCGGCAATGCAGGATGATGACGCGAGAACCCCTGCGCATTCGCGTACTGGGCATCCTCCTGCGCGAGCCGGGCGCTGTCAGGCAGCAGGATGTTGCATAGTTCCGCCGTGCCTTTCGTGCAATAGACCGGGCCACGAAAGCCATTGCGGACCAGCAGCGGCAGATAGCCGCTGTGATCGATATGGGCATGCGTAAGCACGACCGCATCGATTTGGTGCGGGTTGACAGCGAGCTTGTCCCAGTTCCGCAGGCGCAATGACTTGTAGCCCTGAAAGAGCCCGCAGTCGACCATGACACGGCGCGTGCCGCTCTCAAGCACGTATTTCGAGCCGGTCACCGTGTCGGTCGCACCGAGAAATTGCAGCCGCATGCCTCGCTCCCCGATGCTCAGCGAATCGTGACGCGCTGCTGTGGTGACGCGTCCTTCTTGGGCAGCGTCAGATGCAGCAGTCCGTTCTCGTACGCCGCATCGACCTTGCTTTCATCAACCGCAGCATCCAGCGTAAACATGCGCTGCATGGTTCCGCTATAGCGCTCGCTGCGGATGACGCGTTCGCCTTCCTTCTCTTCGGAATTGCGTTCCACCTTGGCCGAGATCATGACGGTGCCGCGATCGACCGTTACTTCGATGTCTTCCTTCTTCACACCCGGGATTTCTGCGACAACGCTGTATGCCTTGTCGGACTCCGTCACGTCCACCTTGAACGGCAGCGCGCCATCCATACTCCCGCGGAACGAGCGCAGAAGCCCTTGGAAGATGTCGCCGACCGGCTCGATGGCGAACGGGTCATAACGCTTAAGCTGACTCATGACTGCCTCCTGATGATTGGCCCCAGGGGATCTTGGGGCCAGCAGATCCATCGTGGCACGACAGTGCCAGAGCGCTTTGCGGCAGATCAACGGCGGCGCACAGGAGCGCGGTGCGGGGGGCAGGAGATTCGTATCGAGCACACCGCTTCCGCGGTGTCGGCCGCCGTGTCAGGCTTTCCTGACATGGAAATCCGCAGCTCCGACAGCATTCTCAGCGCAGCCTGCATGACGCCGGCGAGTGCGCTGCCAATACTGGGGACACGCCAACAAGCAACGCAGCGTCTTGTCGAATCGCCCCCAGAACACGACAACGCCCAGCCAGTACAACGCGGAGCGCGCCATGAGCCAGAACGTTGAATGCATCGCCCAGTGGAATGACTCTCACGACCTCGCTGCTTTTGACACGCTGCTCCCTGTTGGTGCGCACCTTGTCGCAGAACGCGATGGATACGAACACCACGGCATCTATGTTGGCAACGGACAGGTGATTCACTACGCCGGTTTCTCTCGCCGCCAGCGCCGGGGGCCGGTGGAGCGCATTTCCATTAGCTGCTTTGCATGCGGTTTTGTAGTGACCATCCAGCGCGAAGGCCGCCCCTGTTACGACGGCGAAGAAGTCGCGCGCCGCGCGTGTTCGCGCCTCGGGGAGCGCAACTACCGGCTGTTGACCAACAATTGCGAGCACTTCTGTTCGTGGTGCCTGTTTGGAGAATGCCGCAGCGTGCAGGTGGAGGCGTGCCTGAGAAGCCCCGCGCGGGCTGCGCGCACGCTACTCAAGCTGATGGGGCTGGCACTTTGCGCCGAATGGCGGACCGCACGGCCTCTGCGACAGGCACGGGCCGCGTGACGCCGGAGAACACCATGCCCCAATACGACACCTCGTTGCGCGAACTGATTGCCAAATGGTTCGGCCTGAACGACACACCGCATCTGCGAATCACGCGCCTGCATTGCCCCGGCGTTGATTGCGGCTGCGTGCGGGCAGAGCTGACGACATCTGTGCGCCCACTCGTCATCGTGTTCTTCCGGCATCAGGCCGGTTGCTGGAGACTGTTTCCGCCATCGCGCGCACGCCACCGATAGCGCCAATGCAGGCCTTTCTGCTGGAAGGCAACACTGACTTGCGGGCTGGTTGATCCGCATCAACCGGCTTTCCGGCCCACGCACGAATATCAAGGTTCGATCGGGACGTTGGTTGACGCGCGACCATGCGAAGGTGAAAAAGTGAAAGAGAGTTTGAAGCCGCAGCAGCAAAGGTTTTCGCTCTGGTACGCCGTCATCGTTGCGTTGAGCATGCTGGCGTTCCAAACGCTGTTCATGTCGGAGCAGGTCGACACCCTCCCCTACAGCGACTTCAAGCTCCTCTTGCATGCGGGCAAGATCAAAGACGTTGCCATTGGTGAGCAGGACATCACCGGCACATTCTCGACGGAAGGCATCGAAGCGTTGCTGACGCCGCAGCAGATCGAAGTCATCCGACGCACGGGCAAGGCCGATCATCCTTTCCAGACCCTTCGCGTAAATGACCCGGCCCTGGTTCCGGAACTGGAGGCGGCCAAGGTGCGGTTTGTCGGTCGGCCAGACAACAAATGGTTGAGCACGCTCCTGTCGTGGGTTGTGCCTGCGCTCCTGTTCTTCGCTGTCTGGAATTTTCTGATCCGGCGCATGGGTGGAGCCGCAGCCGGTGGGCTGATGGAAATCGGCAAGAGCAAAGCGAAGGTCTACATGCAAAAGGAAACCGGCGTGACCTTTGCCGACGTTGCCGGCATCGACGAAGCCAAGGAAGAGCTGTCGGAGATCGTCAGCTTTCTCAAAGAGCCACTGCGGTATCAGCTCTTGGGCGGCAGGATTCCCAAGGGCGTGTTGCTTGTGGGTGCGCCCGGCACGGGCAAGACCCTGCTTGCCAAGGCAGTGGCCGGTGAAGCGGGGGTGCCATTTTTCAGCATGAGCGGATCGGAGTTTGTCGAGATGTTCGTCGGCGTGGGCGCTGCACGCGTGCGGGATCTCTTCAGTCAGGCCGAGTCCATGGCGCCGTGCATCATCTTCATCGATGAACTCGATGCCCTGGGCAAGACACGTGCGTTCAACCTGGTCGGCGGCAATGAAGAGCGCGAGCAGACGCTGAACCAGCTTCTGGTCGAGATGGACGGCTTTGACAGCAACAAGGGCGTCATCATCATGGCCGCGACGAACCGGCCCGAGATACTCGATCCCGCCCTGCTTCGCCCTGGACGGTTTGACCGCCATATCACCCTGGATCGTCCGGACCTCAAGGGCCGGGAGCAGATCCTCAAGGTCCACGCCAGGAACGTCACGCTGGGGGCCGATGTCGACCTGAGCAAGATCGCCGCGCGAACGCCGGGTTTTGCCGGTGCCGATCTGGCCAACCTGGTCAATGAGGCGGCGCTTCTTGCAGCGCGCGAAGGTAAATCTGCCGTGGAAACCGCTGACTTTGACGAGGCACTTGACCGCATCGTGGGCGGCCCCGAGAAGAAGAGCCGTGTGATGAATGCCAAGGAAAAAGAGACGATCGCCTTCCACGAGGCGGGTCATGCCATCGTGGCCGAGCACCGGCCGCTGGCTGATCGCGTCTCGAAGGTTTCCATCATTCCAAGAGGTATCGCCGCCCTGGGTTACACACAACAGACGCCCACGGAGGACCGCTACCTGCTCAAGCGTAGCGAATTGCTGGACCGGCTCGACGTGCTGCTGGGCGGTTACGTTGCCGAGCAGATCGTGTACCACGACGTATCGACTGGTGCGCAGAACGACTTGCAGCGCGCGACTGACATGGCGCGCCAGATGATCACCCAGTTCGGCATGAGCGAGCAGCTCGGTCTGGCCACCTACGAGCAGACACCCAACCCGCTGCTTGCCGGTGCCGGCTTGATGCAGCGCGAGCGCAAGGAATATAGCGAACACACAGCGCAGTTGATCGATGCGGAAGTCCGCAGGGTGCTGACCGATGCCAGCGCACGCGTGACCGCCACGCTGGAAGGCCAGCGCTCCAAGCTGGAAGCGCTGTCGCGCATGCTGCTAGAAAAAGAGGTGGTTGACCGCCACGACCTGGACATGATTCTGGCTGGCAACGTGACGCCAATGCTGCCTCCGAAGTCAGAAGCGGGCTCCCCCGCCAGCGCCCCGGCACCGCTGCCCGCGCAACAACCGCATTAGCGAAATGACACACGCAACGCATACCGCCGGACACGTGTGTTTATGGCAGGAGGTTTGATTCAGCCCAAATTGCGTTGCGCTGCAGGAAGTACTCTGGGAATTGTCCACCGCCGCTGCGGTGTAGATTCTGGTCTGCAGCAGGCCGGAGGAACTCGCCCTCATAGGAGTCAACATGAAACAACGCTCTCAATCCGAACGAGTGCGGCCGGCACGCTGGAGCCCATTTGCCGTGGAGCCGATCCACACCCGGTATCGGCAACCTGACAAGGCACCGGCTGCAAGTTGCTGCCCGGTTTGCGGTGCTGTCTACCTCAAGGGCCGCTGGTTGTGGCGTAGTCCTCCTCCCGGGGCCGCTTCCTTGATCTGCTCCGCATGCCAGCGGGCCGCTGACCAGATGCCTGCAGGGCGAATCCAACTGTCGGGGGACTTTGAGGCGGCCCATCGGGAAGAGATTCTGGCGCTCGCCCGCCACCGCGAGGCAGATCTGCGCGCGGATCATCCGATGGAGCGCATCATGGCTGTCGAGAGCACGAGCAGCGGCACCAACATCTTGACGACCGGGTTTCATCTGGCGCGCGATATCGGCCATGCAATTCACCATGCATTCCACGGACACCTGACGTTTGACTATGGCAATGCAGAAACCGAACTGCACGTGAAATGGAGCCGGTAGCACCTCAATCCGGCCCCGGCTGGCGCGTATCAAGACACTGAAACCTCTGCGTAGCGCTGCTCGATCTCGGCGGCGCTACCCAGTTCGGTACCGGCATGGGGCAACGCTGCAGCAGCTGCGGCCATACCGTATCGAAATGCTTCCCGCATCTGCGCATTCCGATTAAGCGCCCACACCATTCCTCCCACTAAGCTGTCGCCCGCACCGATCGTACTGACGATTGACGTTGCGATGGCACCTGAGCGGACAACCTCTTCCTGTGTGACGAGCATCGCCCCGCCTGCGCCAAGGGTGAGCGCGATGGCATGCGCGTGCCCATTGCGGACAATCTCTTGAGCCGTCTGCATGCAATCCGCTTCCGTCTCCAACGCGCGCCCCGTCAGTTGTCGAAGCTCGTTCAGGCTGGGCTTGATCAGGTATGGTGCATGCGGCAACGCCGCGCGCAATGCCGGCCCCGAGGCATCCAGTACGACCCGGCAGCCATGAACCTTGGCTCTATCAATAACGCGTGCATAGAAATCTTCGGCGACCCCGAGCGGAAGGCTTCCGCTCAGCACGAGGTAGCGCGGCGCAGGTCGCAGCGCATCCAGGTAGTCCAGGCAGCGCTGCCATTCTGCTTCCGAGAGGACCGGCCCCGGCATTACGAACCGGAACTCACGGTGGCTGTACAGTTCCGTCACGGAAAAGTTCTCGCGTGTCTCTCCTTCGATCCCGAGGGCGACGAACGGCAGGCCCTCTGCCGACAGGAGACGTCCCAACCGCTCGGCCACCGGGCCGCCGGCAAGGTAAATGGCCAGGCACTCCCCGCCCAGGCGATGAACAACGCGGGCGACGTTGATTCCACCGCCTCCAGGGTCACAGCGCGCCGGGGTGCAGCGCATCTTGTGTGTGTCAGTCAAGCGCTCCACCGATGTAGCGATATCGATTGCGGGATTGACCGTAAGCGTGACGATTTCCGGCATTGCACACCTCAAGGGGCTACGGCAGGCAGCATGACAAGGTCTGCGCACCTGCCCGCATCGACATGCTCCTTTGCACCGATGAATCCATGCTAGCCAACACCGCTCCGATGGCGTTGATCGGCATCACGCCGAGCGCACCGCGTCGGGAACAACGCCTCTGGCTCAAGCAGCTAACCACCTCGGGAAACACGCCCCAACAGAAGGGCGAGGCAAGCCAGCCCGGAGACTTGCGTCAGGTCAACTCCGGCAATAACGAAGCGCCTACCCTGCAGTCATGTCAACCGGAGATCGTGATGCCACAGCCTATTGATGCAGCCTGTGATCTCGCCTGCGCCACCATGCGCGATGCCAGCCGCGCAGCCGAGCTCTTCGTCGATAGTCAGCTTCAGCTGGCACGCCTTCGCATCAAGATGGCGGAATCCGCGCTGGAGAATCTGTCCCAGCTGGAAGGTCAGTCGGACGCAGTCAAAGACTGGAGCGCACTGGCTTCTGCGCAGAGCGCCTACATGAAGCTCCAAGCCAACCAGAGTGCAAACGCAGTTCGCCAATGGGCCGACTTCCTCAATGACGCACAGCGCTCTTATATACGCCAGGCGACGGAGTGGAACGATCAGTTCCAACATCGCCCCGGAACGGCCGCGCCTCCCGCACAACTGCTGATCGCGTCCCTCGACTCTTGGCAGACGTTGGTCAACACCTTCAACGAGATAGCCGCGTCGGCTACGCAAGCCCGATCGCCGTCGCAACCACCAACGACATCCAAGAGCGCGCGCGGTGCGTGACGGCTGCCCTGGCAGATGGAAATGCGCGTGCAAAAAGCAACGCGCTACGCAGGCGTCGATCAAAGAGAGCTGTTTGATTGCTGTCAACGAGGGGCTCTGGCAGCCACCTATTCTTGAAAGAGCCATCGGGCAAGCACGTGATGGATGGAAACGGTCCGTGATCCAGCGGTTGCACTTGATTTGTTTACAGGAGCACAAAATGCGCAGAAAACTCATGATGACTCTGCTCGTCGTGGCGGCAGCTTCCACGTCGGCGTACGCACAAAGTAAGTCCGACACAGCACCGAACAGCGACGACCAAAGAGCCGGCAAAGTGAATCCCTACACGGAGGGCGCCAAGCAGGCCAAGCCCGATCCGTACACAGAGGGATCGAGACGCGGCAAGTTCGATCCATACACAGAAGGCGCAAAGGGCAAGCGCGACACCTATACGGATGGCGCCAAACAAGCCAAGCGCGATCCGTACACAGAAGGATCAAGACGCGGCAAGTTTGACCCGTACACGGAAGGTGCGAAAGGCAAGCGCGACACCTATACGGATGGCGCCAGACAAGCCAAACGCGATCCGTACACAGATGGGTCGAGGAGTGGCAAGTTCGATCCGTACACGGAAGGTGCGAAGAGTAAGCGCGACACCTATACGGATGGCGGCAACCAGACGAAGTAGCGGCACCTGGCTTGGCCTTGTCGGACTCCGTCTGGGCGCGTAGCGGCCGTCGTCCTCAATACAGCAGATAGGCGGCCCGCTCGGAAAGAAAGACATCGGTCTGCGCGATGACGGTGTGCTCGATCGCGTCCAGCGACACACCATCCCGAAGCATTGCCCAGACCGTCTCTGACCCAACGGAGGTACGGATCGCTTCCAGCTTGAAATGCTCCGGATAGCGCACCGACAGTACCCGGGCCAGTGCCAAACCGATGCGGCCCGGGCGCGTGAGCGCAGACGTCCGGTGGATCGCCACACCCGAGCACGAGCGGCCATGGTATGGCCCCTCCGCGGGAACAAAATGGACGGGCGTATAGGTGGCACCGGTATCCAGCGCATTGAGTTCTTGCGCGACCGCAGCGCCATCCATCCACGGTGCCCCGACCATGCCGAACGGCGCCGACGTGCCCCTACCCACGCTGACACTTGCGCCCTCGATCAGCCCCACATCCGGATACCGCTCCAAGGCAGCGAAGTCACGCAGGTTTGGCGATGGCGGAACCCAACCCAGCCCGGTATTGGCAAAGCGCATTGCGCGGTCGTACTGCTCCATGGCTACGACATGCAGTGCTGCGCCGATGTGCAGCTGGTCGTTCAGCAACCTGGCAAGCTCGCCGATCGTCATGCCGTGCACAAGCGGCAGAGACACGTAGTTCGTCAATGAGCGGTTTGCCGTATCGGATACCGGCCCACCAACGAGATCACCGCCCATCGGGTTGGGACGGTCCAGCACCAGCACGGGGATGTGGGCCGTCGCTGCGGCCTCCAGCGTCGCCCCCAGGGTGGCAAGGTAGGTAAAGAAGCGTACGCCAGCGTCCTGGAGGTCAAACACCAGGACGTCGATATCGGCCAGCGCGCTGCGTGGTATGTCCTTGCTGTTGCCGTAGAGGCTATGGACGACCACGTTGGAGCGCGCGTCAATGGTGTCACCAAAGCGCGCATCGAGATCGGTGCCAATGCCATGCTCTGGCGCAAAGATGGCGCTCAACCGCACACCGGGTGCCTGATTGAGTACATCAATGGTGCGCCGTCCCTGGGCATCGAAGCCACTGTGGTTCGTGACCAAGCCGACCCGCTTTCCGGCAAGCGGTGCGAAGCCGCTGGCCTCCAACACGTCGATACCGGATCGTACGGGACCGACCGCCATGGGTAGGCGGCTTCCGGCACTGATCACCGCATCGGCCATGGTCGGGGCGCGCGCCGCGATCTGTTCACCGGAGAGCAACGGCGCAGTGCTCGATACCAGGTTCAGCGCAGCCTCACGCAACGGCATGGCGTTACCCCGCTCGGCCGGATACAGCCGGCTTGTAAGCACAATCACGAATCGTCGCGTGACCAAGTCGATCCATAAGCCGGTTCCGGTATAGCCCAGGTGCTGAAGAAGTCCGGCACGCGGTGCGCGATAGCGGTTGGGGATCAACGGCGCCTGGACTTCCCATCCCAGCGTGCGCGTCGCCTCCACTGCTGTCGAACCGTCCGGCGTCAACAGCTGGGCGACGCTGGCCGGTTGCAAGATACGGTGATTCCCCAAGCGGCCCCCATCAAGGAGCATCCTGGCGAACCTGGCGAGATCATCTGCCGTGGAGAACAGGCCCGCGTTGCCGGAGACACCACCCAGTGCCGCGGCCGTCGGATCATGCACTTTGCCGCGAAGCCATCGTCCGTTGCGAATGATGGTTGGCGCGATGCGGGGAATCGCCTTGTGGCTCGGCCGGAACGCCGTGTCGCGCATGCCAAGCGGTTGGAAAATGTTCTGCGCACACCATGCGTCAAGCCCGATCCCACTGACACGATGGACGACCTCACCCAACGCGACATAGTTGAGATCGCTGTAGATGACACGATGCCCGGGCGCCGCAATCGGCGGCATGACCCCGATGGCGTGAAGCACCGTGGCGGGGCCCCGGAGTTCCGATTGGGCGGCCAGGCCTGGAGGCAGCCCCGAAGTGTGAGTGAGCAACTGCCGGATTGTGATGTGCGCCTTCCCTCCGTCTGCGAAGGCAGGCCAGTAACGGCTGGCCGGCGCGTCCAACTCCAAACGTCGGCGCTCGGCCAACTGCAGTACCGCCGTGGCCGTGGCCACTGCTTTGGTAAGGGATGCCAGATCGAAGATCGTGTCTTCCGTCATCGGCTCAGCGGCGGGTCCGTTGGATCGCTGACCCAACGCGACGCGTTCGCGCACCCCGCTGGCATCACCAATCGCTACGACCGCCCCGGCCACATTGCCGTCGGCAATCTGCGCGGCCACTACGGCTTCCAGATCGTGCATGGGCACAGGCGCACCCAGTGGCCCAAGCTCGTTGGTGACGGGGGCGGCCCGCCCGCTTTGCATGCAGGCCAACAGCACCGCAGCCAATGTCGCGACTATCGCGGCAAATCGGCTCGATCGTACCGATTGCGCGCGTTCCATAGCATCCACCCGTTGGTTCCCTCCGCATCGGCAGCATCGACTTGGGCGCGAATCATCTCGGCATTGAACTCACGATGATCAAAGGCATAGTCCCGGAACGCCTGCAGCCATGGCCGGAACCTCGCCCCCGGCAAACCTGTGCGCCGCTTCGCTTCGGCCAGGGAGTGCGAGACGATCTCGCCGGGCTTCTCGGTGGGTTTTCTGACGCCCGGCAAGCCCCATGTGAAACCTGATGGATAGAGCATGGGCGAAATGTAGTCGACCACAGCGCCCAGTGTGTTGATCTGTTGGCCGATCGCCGTGTCGTCGGTGTTCCAGCACACGTAACCGAAAATATCCGCCGCCAAGTAAATGTTGTATGGCCGCAGCCGCTCTCTCGCCTGCGCAAGAAAACCTGTCACGGCCGCAACCCGGTGTGCTTGCGTGTTGGCCTGATGGAAATGCAAGCCGTTGGCGTCCGGAAAACGCAGGTAGTCGAACTGGATTTCGTCGAATCCGAGTCTTGCCGCCTCTTCCGCCACGTCAAGCGTATTGGCCCAGGCGGCTTCGATACTTGGGTCGATCCATTGTTGATCTTCGCGATCGCGCCAGACCTCGCCATCGCGATCTCGCACGGCCCATTCCGGGTGCGCCAATGCCAGGCGGTCGTCCTTGAAGACGACAATGCGCGCAATCAGATACAGGCCACGTAGACGAAGTTGACGAATCAGGGCGGCAAACTGCTCGGTGCGGGCCGCACCGTTCTTCTGTACGGGCGTCACGCCCACTTCTGAACGGGCCGCACTCGGGTAAGGTGTGTCGCCGCGGTCGCCCTTCATGTCGATGACCAGCGCATTGATGGCCGTCTCGCCCTGTAGTGCAACGGCCGCATCACGCAAGGATCGATTGGATACGCCCTGTACCGACAGATAGACCGCCCGGGGCTTGATCTGCTTGAGCGCTATCTCAGTGGCGGGCTGTGCGCCGCCAAGCACCAGCTCGGCACGACCATAGCCGGGGGCGCGGATGCTGACCGTCTTGCGTGCATCCACTGCCGTGTCCGGAATGGCGACCAGGCCAGCAGCATCGGTCGTTCCGCTCTCGCCCTGAACGAATGTGATTGCGCCTTCCACGGGCAGATGGGTCTGTGCGTCGACCACGCGAAGCTCGGCGGCGCCGGCAACCTGCGCGCAAGAGAGCCACGCCGCTGCAAGCCAGAGGCGCAGACGGCTAGTCATGGTTGCCCCCGGTTGCATTGAGAATGTTCGTCATGCATTGCGCGCCACAACCATCGGTGATCAGGTATCGGGGCAGTGCCAGGGCGGGTTGAGACACTCGCAGTGGTTGCGCGTCCAGCGTGAAGGCGGCGGTGTAGCCCTCCTCCTGCGCGATGCGTTCCAGTTCAGGATCGTGGATGCCAAAAGGCCACGCCAGAAAATGCACCGGGACACCAATCTCTGTTTCGATGCGCACCTTTGCGCGGCGCAACTGATCATGGGCGAACTTGACGAAATCATCGGCGCTACGGTGCATTCGTTCCACGCGGAAGTTCGGATGCCAGTAAGTATGAGACTGCACGTCAAACTGGCCGGTGCGGGCCAACTCTTGTAACTGGAGCCAAGTCATCGCGTATGCGGCATTTGAGATGGCAGACGGGTACACAAATAGCGTCACAGGAATGCTCCGGCCGCGCAGCGCGGGCCACAACGTCTCGTACACGGACCGATGGCCGTCATCCACGGTAATGGCGACAGCCTTCGCCGGCAGCGCATCTTGCTTGCCTTCGTGCCAGCGCAGGATGTCCGCGAGCGGAACGATGCGATAACCGGCCGCCTCGATCGCACGCAGATGCGCTTCGAATGTCGGCATCCGAACCGTCATGCTGCTATCCACCGTCGATGCAAAGCGGTGATAGACGAGCACCACTACACTCGGCTGCACGGTGGGCATATCTGCGTTGGCGCTTGGGTACGCAATCATCAGAAGCGCGCAACACAACGAGAAGACCCAGGTTTTCATCAGCCGCAGCTCCGAAGGAGGATGGATGGCATGTCTCGCCTAACCCGCACAGCCTACGACTCGCGTGGTGTGCCGCGCAGCCAATGCCAAAGCAGCACCCCGCTGCCTGCCATGCCGCCCAGATGGGCAAAGTGCGCGACATCGACTTCGGTTCCGCTCACGCCGAGTGTCAGTTCCACGATCGCATAGAGCGTCGCAAACACCCACGCAGGCATCGGGATGGGTGGGATCAACGGCACGATCATGCGATTGGGAAACAGGACGGCATAAGCGAGAAGCAATCCGAACACGCCCCCGGAAGCGCCAATGACCGGCCCCGCCGGAAAAACGCTCAAGACCGTAAAAGCGATTTGCGCGAACGCCGCACTCAAGATGCTGGATAGATAAAGCAGCCAAGTCCGAGGCGCTCCCACGGCGCGTTCCACGTCGCGCCCGAACATGTAGAGGCCAAACATGTTGAGCGCCAGATGCGCGCCATTTGCGTGTAGGAAGGCGTATGTCAGCGGTTGCCACGGCATGAATCCGCTCCGCATGCCCTCTCCTGATATGCCGAGCGGCCAGAGCGCAAAGGCACGCAGCAACGCGTCTCCCGCAATGAGCTCTGCACCGAACACGGCCACGTTGATGAAGATGAGCAGCTTGATCATGAAAGCACCCCTGATCTCTGCCCACGATACGGCGGCGCGCGTGGGCCAGCTTGATCTCGCGCAAGCCGGTCCGACGGCGTGTCGTGGTTCCGCAAAGTCACAGGTTCCCTTGATGTGGCGCGAGGCCACGACACGGCCAGATGAAACGATGGACCCACGTGCACGCAAGAGGATGCCTCGTGCCATTGGACGCTTCCTATCGGTCCCCCGTGGGCCAGGCCATCGCGCCAATCTTTCCCAAAGCAGGCCCGTGCGCTGCAGCACGAACTGTTCACCGCATCCTTGGATGAGCTGGCTCGTGTTGCGGCGGCACACCGTATAAGCGAACTGCAGTTGCTCGCCCCCCTCAACGGCATGGCGCGCGATCGCCGTTATGGTTTGGCAATCACCAAGCCATGTGCCGATGCATTGATGCATTACCTGCTGGCAAGCGGCCTAGTCGACCAACCCGTCGTTTCCGGCAAGCTACCGGCGAGGACGCGACACCGTGGGAGACCTTGGTCTGCTCATCACAGGAAGAAAACGCGCCCAGATCATTGAGCATCTCGTGCACTACAACGACGTCGCCACTCGAATATCTGCTGCGGCGGACGATGTGAGAACCGAACTGGCACATCATCTGAGGTCGTCTGTATGTGCACCGCAACAAATCGCCTGCCGTGCCAATTGGCTTGATCCGTATCAAGGTGCCGGAAATCGTGCGATCAAGAATGAACGCATCGGTGTCAACACCGGCAACCCAACAACCGGAGCCTGACCATGAGCCTGCCAGTCGATATTTCGTTCCAGGGTATTCCGCATTCAAAGGCTGTCGAAGAAACGGTTGCCACCCTTGCAGACCGCTTGAAGCGTATTCGTGGCGATCTCATACGCTGCCGCGTCAGTCTTGCCGTGGGAGCCAAGCATCAACATCAGGGCAAGCCGTTCGACGTCCACGTCAACGTGCTCACCCCGCATCAGACGCATGTTTCGAGCAACAGCTCCAACGAGGACCCATATGTCGCACTTCGCGAGGCTTTCACGCACGTGGAACGCATGCTCGTCGAGGCCAACGACAAACGCGGATCACACTCTTGAGGCGTCGTGGTCGTGCGCATGCGCTATTGCATGTGCAAGCCACCATTCACGGCAACGTTGGCACCGGTAACGTAGGCGGCGTCCTCGCCGCACAGAAATGCCACCAGGGCAGCCACTTCTTCCGGCCGGCCGAGACGGCCTACCGGGATTTGCGGAAGAATGCGCTCTTGCATGATCTCGCTGGGAATATCGCGCGTCATTCGCGTGGCGAGATAACCAGGCGAAATCGTGTTGACGGTCACGCCCTTTGACGCACACTCGAGTGCCAGCGCCTTGGTGAACCCGTGTATGCCGGCCTTGGCGGCCGCGTAGTTCGTCTGCCCGAACGCGCCCCGCGATCCATTGACCGACGAGATATTGATAATGCGGCCCCAACCGCGCTCGATCATGCCTTCGTACAGCGGCTTGGTCATGTTGAAGACGGAGTCGAGATCGGTGGCCAGCACGTTCCGCCAGGCATCCAGCGTCATGCGCTTGAAGGTCATGTCCTGCGTGATGCCGGCGTTGTTCACGAGAATGTCGACGGGGCCTACCGTCGTGAGCACATCCGATGCGCATCGCTGGCAAGCGTCGTAGTCGGCCACATCCACTGCGAATGTCTGGAACAGACGTCCTTGGGCACGCTGTTCGGCCAGCCATGCGGTCACACGCGTATTGCGCAACGAATGCGTGACCACAACCCGATGCCCTTGGGCATGCAGACGGACGGCAATGGCTTCGCCCAGGCCGCCCATACCACCGGTGATGAGCGCAATGCGATATGTTGTCATGATGGCCTCATCGCGTCGTCGGGCGTGCGCCAGTGCGAGGGCAATCGCGCTTGCACAGCAGCCACTCGTCTGCTCCGGGTTCGATACGCAACCGGACAACGGCATCGACCGGCTGCGCGCCAGCGCGAATGCTCAGGGTCTGCATCACGCCCCGATACGCGGCCGTTATCTGATAACGCCCGCGCGGCAATCGCATATACAACAGCGGTCCTTCCGTGCGCACGCGCAAACGGAGCGTGCCGCGCTCGTCCGCAACCGACACGTCCACGTCCGATAACGCCTCGCCGGTTCTGGCCGACACCACGTTCAGCCGCACATTGAAACGACGTGCCATTGCGTGCATGGTGTCTCGCTCGTCGCTCCCCACACCGCCTGACACATAGGCGATCTCATTCTGGAAGCGAACCTCCGGGGCCGCCGCATCCGGTCCAGCTGCACCAGCGTGCGCGCTGGCGGCAAAAGCCAACGCGGCAAGAAGGCAGCGTGGCGAAAGACGACATGCCTTGCTCATCTCATACCTCATTGCTCTGCGGCCGGCTGACCGACCGTTTGTGCCAGTACTGGAACTTCGTCTTCATTGAGCGACAGGGCCTCTGCCAGAAGACGCTGATTGAGCCAGCCGCGCACCACGCAGCCCAGCCCCGCCGAGGCACAGTAAAGTGATACGTTCTGCGAGATTGCCCCTGCCGCTACGCCGGCAAAGGTTTCGCGCACCGCTCCGGGCATCTGGTCTGCACGCGCATGGTTCACCACGTACACCAGATCCAGCGGCGCCTTGCCGACAAAGTCCTGATATCCGGTGAGGTTGCGCGCGTCCACGGCGTGCTTGAGCCGCAAACGATGCGCCACCGGCTCGTATTCGTAGACGCCCTCTGGCAGCGCGACGTAGATGTCGATTTCATTCAAGCCATGCGCTGACGGCGCGGTGCGCCCGCCCGTTTCCGGCCGGTTGATGCCGTTCGCCGCCCATAGCAATTCGCTCAGTTGCTGCAGAGACAGTGGCGTCGGCGCGAACTCGCGCACGCTTTTTCGCTTGATCAGCGCCGCGGTCAACGTGCCACCGCCATCCAATAGCGGCGGCGCCAGTGCAATGGCTGCCGGCGCAGCGTGGGACGCTGGCGGCGGCAACAGATACTGCACAGGGTCATAAGACAGGAGCATCGCCTCGCTCATGGCATCCACCTCACAAAACTGAAAATCCATCGAACGTGTGTCGCCGCCTAGGCTGAGATGATCACCTTCAGCGCATGTGTCTGCGCAGCATTGCGGAACGTGTCGTAGGCGGTGAGGATGTCATCGAGCTTGAACCGGTGCGTGATGAGCTGCCCAGGCATCAGCTTCCCCGCACGCACTGTTTTAAGGAGCATCGGTGTGCTGACCGTATCCACGAGCCTCGTGGTGATGGCGATGTTCTGGCTCCACAAGGTTTCCAGATGCAGATCTGCCTTGACGCCATGCACGCCAATGTTCGCAATCACCCCACCCGGCGCAACGAGCTGCTGGCAGAGTTCGAACGTCGCGGGCACGCCCACCGCCTCGATTGCACAATCGACTCCTACGCCCTCCGTCAGCCGCTTCACGGCGGCAACCGCGTCTTCATTGGAGACATCAATGCAGGCCGTTGCGCCCAGCCGGCCGGCCACCTCCAGCCGCGCCGCGTTCGTGTCGATCATGATGATCTGCGCGGGCGAGTAAAACTGCGCCGTCAGCAACGAAGCCAGCCCGATGGGGCCGGCACCGACAATCGCCACGCTGCTGCCGGGCTGCACGCGACCGTTGAGCACGCCGCATTCGAATCCGGTCGGAAAGATGTCGGACAGCATGACCAGCGCTTCTTCATCGACGCCTGGCGGCAGTTTGTAAAGGCTGGTCTCGGCGTGCGGAATCCTGACGTACTCAGCCTGCACGCCGTCGATGCGATTGCCCAGGATCCAGCCGCCCGTCTCGCAGTGCGAGTACATGCCGCGCCGGCAGTTCGCACATTTTCCGCACGACGAGATGCACGAGATCAGCACGTGGTCACCAGGCTGGAGCGATGTCACCGCCGCGCCCACTGACTCCACCACACCCACGCCCTCGTGGCCCAGCGTGCGCCCCGACTCGCATGTCGGCACGTCGCCCTTGATGATGTGCAGGTCGGTACCGCAAATGGTCGTCAACGTAACGCGCACTACCGCGTCGCCGGGCGCCTGCAATTCCGGTTTCGGCTTGTCGGCCAGAGTGATCTTGCCGGGCCCTTCGTAGACGAGTGCTTTCATGGCAATCACCAAAGAGGACGATGACTCCATGCTAGGCAACCGCCCTGCGCGGACGTTGATCTACGTCAGGGCGCATGGCGGCAACCGCGCGATATTGACTTCTTGTATCCGGAGGCGAAACTGCGTATGGCCGAACAAGCCACCACCATTCCATGCACGCAGCCAGCGGAAGCCTTGGTCACACGCATGCTTGAGGCGGCAGCGTATCCGCACCCCGCTGCCGATCTGCAGATGATCGAAACCCATCTGTCGTGGGTCTTCCTGGCGGGCGATTTTGCATACAAGGTACGCAAGCCGATCAAGCTGGACTTCGTCGATTTTTCGACGCTCCGTGCGCGACAGATCGACTGCGAAGAGGAGTGCCGTCTCAACCGCCGCCTCGCCCCAGCGCTATACCTTGGCGTGGTGCCGATCTCGCACGATCCGGCCACGGATGCCATCCGCGTCAATGGACAAGGCGTGCCTTGTGAGTACGCGGTCCGCATGCGCCGCTTCGCCCAGCAAGACGTGCTGAGCACATTGGCCCATGATTCGCAGGTCCGCCCCGAAGAGATCGACGCGCTGGCCGACCTGATTGCAGACTTCCACGCAACCGCGCCTGTCGCCCGCGCCGGTTCAGACGCTGGAACACCTGCAAGCGTTCGGCGCACGCTTGAGGATTGCGCAGCGGGTGTCGTTGCCCTCAGCACGGAACCCCCGATTGCGGCGGCCACGATATCGCTGCTTCGTCAACACGCAAGTCGCCTCGAAGAGACATTTGCGTCACGCCTGCGCTGCCAGCACATCCGCGAATGCCATGGTGATCTGCACCTGGGCAACATCGTCTTGATCAATGGCCAGCCGACGCCGTTCGACTGCCTTGAATTCTCGCCGTCGCTCCGGTGGATCGACACCATGTACGACACAGCCTTTCTGTTCATGGACTTGCTCGCAGCGGGCCTGCATGCGATGGCGTATCGCCTGATCAACCGTTATCTCGAACGATGTGGCGACTATGGCGGGTTGACGGTACTGCCTTTCTACGCATCGATGCGCGCACTCGTGCGCGCCCGCGTGCTGCTGGAACGCGCCCATCAGTTGGACGGAACGCCCGATCTGGCTGCCAAGCCGCGCGCCGAGGCACGCCGCATGCTCGACCTATCTCGGGAGCTGCTCTGCCGAAACGACGCCTGCATTCTTCTCATGCATGGCCTTTCCGGCAGCGGAAAATCCACCCGCGCCGCACAGCTTGCCGAAGCAGAAGGGATGATCCGCGTGCGCTCCGATGTTGAACGCCAACGCGTCCAGCATGTCGCCGCCGTAGATCGTTACCTGCCCCGTGCGGTCGAACGTACTTATCGGCGTCTGGCCGCCGTTTGCAAGGTGGGCGCGAGGTCTGGTTTTCCGATGATTGCGGACGCGACGTTCCTGGCCGAGCATCAACGCAGACGTTTCTTCTCGCTGGCCCGGCGGTTGAGGGTGGCCGTGGCCATCGTGGACTGCGTTGCCGACGTCGACAGGCTGCGTATGCGCATCCGCAAGCGCATGCGCGGTGGGCTCGACGCATCCGAGGCAGATCTGCACGTGCTGGAGGCCCAGATCGCCACACAACAGCCTCTCAGTGCGGACGAGCGGGCACATGTGATACCTGACGAGATGTCGAACGTGGTGCCTTACATCAAAGGCAAAGGGCAATGATTCTGCACGGCCTGGCTCAGGCAACCAAGTGCCACGAGACCTAGCACTGCGGCGATGGTGTTTCACGCGCGGCCGCCAGTTTGCGCCATATCAACGCACACAACTGCAGAGTGCCTACGCTGCAGATGGAAACCTTATTCGGCGGCCCCGTTCACCTGTCCGCCAAGACCCCACCGGAGATCACAATGCAACAACCTGCTGATATGGCATGCAACCTGGCATGCGTCGCCATGCGCGATATGAGCCGCACCGCCAGCTTCATGCTCGAGGCGCAGATCGACCTGGCCCATTTCCGCCTCAAGCTGGCAGAGGCTGCGCTGGAAGATCTGCGTGCGTTGGAACATGAGCTGAGTGGCACGCATGACTGGACATCGCTGGCCGCTGCGCAGAGCATCTTCATGAAGATGCAATCGAGCCACGGTGCTAACGCTCTGAAGACATGGGCCGATTTCACGAACAAGCTACAGGCGGCCTATTTGCGTCGACTGACTGAGTGGACTCAGCAAATGCGGCAACCTGAAGGACAGACCTCTTCCTCGCAGTTGTTTGCCGCATCTTCCGATTCGCTGAAGGCCTTCTTTGACAGCTTCAACCACATGGCTCCGCCAGACTCCGAGGCGAAGAAGAACGGACTGGCCCGCCCAGCAAAGGGAAAAGCTGAACAGACCGCCTGATCGTCACACGCCTCGCCCGTATCGAGCACAAGACGACCGGCAGCCTCCAGCCGCCAGGCTGCCACCTCACTCCAGGAAACCCCATCCATGAATGCCGAGCCACTTTCTCTGAGCATGGATATCGTGGCGCACGACGCAGTGCTGGAAGGCACGTTGGACTGCCCCGGCAATGCAAACGGCCTGGTGATCTTTGCGCATGGCAGCGGCAGTTCGCGGCTCAGCCCGCGCAACCGGTATGTTGCCGATCAGCTTCATGCCGCCGGCTTGGGCACGCTGCTGTTCGATCTGTTGAGTGCCGAAGAGGCATCGCATGCCTCGTGCCGGTTCGACATCGACCTACTGGCGCGGCGTCTGCGTACAGCCACACGCGCGGTGGGCAGCATCGCCCGCGAACGCGGGTTACGCCTCGGGTATTTTGGCGCCAGCACCGGAGCCGCAGCCGCGATCCTGGCAGCGACCGAGTCGGACGACGCCTGCCCGATCGAGGCGGTCGTCAGCCGCGGCGGTCGGCCGGATCTTGCGGGCCCACGCGCACTGGACAAACTCGCCTGCCCGACCCTGCTGATCGTAGGTGCGGCCGATTCGGACGTTCTCGATCTCAACCGGCAAGCGCTGAGCCAGATGCATTGTGAGAAAGCCCTTGAGACGGTGCCGCACGCAACACACCTTTTTGAAGAAGAGGGTGCCCTCGAACAGGTGGCCGAGCTGGCGCGGGCATGGTTCGTCCGCTATTTGAGCGCTGCCACCCAACCCCAACGACACGCGAGGTAGCCCCGTGCGATTCAAAGATCGATTAGATGCAGCGCGCATGCTGGCGCAGGCGCTGGAAAAGTATCGGGACATGCACCCGCTGGTGTTGGCCATCCCAAGGGGTGCGGTTCCAATGGGCGCACTCATCGCACACGCACTCGGCGGTCAGCTTGATGTGGTGCTGGTTCGCAAACTCGGCGCGCCGTTCAACCCTGAACTGGCTGTCGGCTCTTTAGAAGAAGGCGGCTGGACCTACTTCGCACCCTATGCGAGCCGCATTGGCGCGGACACGACATACCTCGAACAGGAAAGCGCTGAACAAATGGAAGTCATCCGTCGGCGCCGTGCGCTCTATACCCCAAATCGCGGTCCGTATGACGTAGAAGGACGCGTTGTGATCGTGGTCGACGATGGGCTGGCGACCGGGGCTTCCATGAAGGCGGCACTCCACGCCATACGGCAGCGTCATCCGCAACGCCTCATCTGCGCGGTTCCCGTGGCGGCGCCGGACAGCCTGGACGAGATCCGACCGCTTGCCGATGAGGTCGTCTGCCTCTACGCGCCGCAGGGCTTCCGGGCGGTCGGTTTGTATTACGCCGACTTTCCTCAGGTGGAAGACGCCGAAGTGCGTGCTGCGTTGGACGTGGCCCCGCAAAGCGAGCGCCAGGCTGGCTGACATGCCCGCTCAATCCAGACCGTATCTGCGCACGTACCAGGCTTTCATCACATAGGCACACAACCCGTAGGCCACTATGATCGCTGCCAGGCACGGCCAGTACGCTGCCGGCAGCGGTACGAAGCCAAACAGCGCCCCGACCGATGTCAACGGCATGGCGACACCCACGCAAGCAATGGCGATGCTGGTCAGCACCAGAGCGGTACTTGCCCGACTTTGCACGAACGGCACCCTGGCTGTGCGGATGATATGGATGATGAGCGTTTGCGTGAGCAGCGATTCAACAAACCATCCGGACTGGAACAGCGCCGGATCCGCCCACGCGTGAAAGACGCCCAGCAGCAGCGCATAGGTCGCAAAATCAAACAACGAACTGACGGGCCCCATGTACAGCATGAACTTCAAGATGCTGCCGATCTCCCATCGTCGTGGTTTGACAAGGTAGTCCTCGTCTACATTGTCGGTCGGGATTGCGGTTTGCGAAAAGTCGTAGAGCAGGTTGTTGAGCAGAACCTGCACCGGTGCCATTGGCAGAAAGGGCAGAAACAGGCTTGCGCCCAGCACGCTGAACATGTTTCCGAAGTTCGAGCTGGCGCCCATCTTGATGTACTTGACGATGTTGCCGAACACCTTGCGCCCTTCCGTCACGCCCTCGCCCAGCACGGCCAGACTTTTCTCCAGCAGGATGATGTCGGCGGACTCCTTCGCAATATCGACCGCGCTATCCACGGAGATGCCGACATCCGCGGCCTTGAGCGCCGGCCCATCGTTAATGCCGTCGCCCATGAAGCCCACCACATGGCCCCGGCGGTGCAGTGCCTCGACAATGGCCGCCTTTTGCGCCGGCGATACCTTGGCGAACACCGACGCGCGCTCGGCTACCTCGGCCATCTGGTCAGGTGACATGGCGGCCAGCTCGGCGCCAAGCACCACCGGTTCCACGGCCAGCCCGACCTCGCGACAGATCTTGCGCGCAACAATGCCGTTGTCCCCGGTCAGGATCTTGACTGCCACGCCGCGGGCCTTCAATGCAGCAATGGCGGGGGCGGCCGTATCACGCGGTGGGTCGAGAAAGGCGATGTACCCGAGCAACGTCAGCCCCGACTCGTCTGCGACGACGTACTGGTTTTGCTCGGGCGGCATCTCCTTGTATGCAACAGCCACGACACGGAAACCGTCAGCATTCAGGTTCTCCGCCAGTTGCCGCGTATCTTGGAGGTGGCTTGCCTCCAGCGGGCCAGCCTCGTCGCCGCTCACGTAACGCGCACTGACAGCCAGCACTTCTTCCACGGCACCCTTGCAGATCAGCACATGTTTGCCATCGTCCTGCGCCAGCACCACCGACATGCGCCGCCGCTCGAAGTCAAACGGCAGCTCATCGATCTTCTGGAAACGCGCATGTACATCCAGGCGCTGTTCCAGCTCCACGTGCTTGAGCACGGCCACGTCCAGCAGGTTCTTCAGGCCGGACTGATAGAAGCTGTTAAGAAACGCATACTCCAGCACTTCATCTGATTCTTCACCGCGCAAATCCAGGTGATGCTTGAGGATGATGCGGTCTTGTGTGAGCGTGCCGGTCTTGTCGGTGCACAGCACATCCATCGCACCGAAATTCTGGATGGCGTTGAGCCGCTTGACGATGACCTTCTTGCGCGACATGGCAATGGCGCCCTTGGCCAGATTGACGGTGACGATCATCGGCAGCATCTCGGGCGTCAGACCAACGGCCACGGCCACCGCAAACAACAGCGCCTCGAACCAGTTGCCCTTGGTCAGTCCATTGATGAGAAAGACCGTGGGCGCCATCACCAGGATCAGCGTCAGCATCAGCCAGGTGAACCGGGTAATGCCGCGATCAAAGCTGGTCTGCTCGCGTTGCCCGGCAATCAGGTTCGCCACATGACCAAAGGCGGTCCGGCGGCCGGTGGTCAGGACAACGCCCGTCGCGTAGCCGCTCACCACGGCGCTGCCCATGAAGCACAGATTAGGTCGATCGAAATCTGCCGCAGGTTGACTGTCGGAAGGTTCCGCATGCTTTTCCTGCGGCATAGCCTCACCAGTCAGGGCCGACTGGTTGACGAACACATCCTTCGCGCTGAGCAGCCGCAAGTCCGCCGGCACCATGTCGCCGGCGGAAAGCTGCACGATATCGCCCGGCACCAGTTGCTCGATCGGGATTTCCTGGCTTGCTTCGGCGCCGTCGGAACCGATGCGCCTTACCGTTGCCATTGTGTGCACCATGCGACGCAGTGCCTCCGCCGCGCGGTTGGAGCGATGCTCCTGCAGAAAGCCCAACACAACGCTCAGTACCACCATGACGGCAATCAGCACCGCCGCCCGTATATCGCCCAACACCGCCGAGACGCCCGCCAGCGAGATGAGCAGCACATTCAGCGGATTGACCGAGCGGCGCACCAGCTCACTCAGCACAGCCTCGTGATGGCCGTTGGCCACGCGGTTGAGCCCGTGTTCACGCAGGCGCTGTGCTGCGGCTTCCTGCGTCAGGCCGTGCGTCTGGGTCTGAAGCCGGCCCAGCACGTCCTGTGAGGCAAGCACCGACCACATCGAGAGATCGTCGGCGGGCAAATGCGGAGACGGCACGGGCATGATGCGCATGGGAAATTGCGTGCAAAGCACCTGGATGTGCAAACCATTAGAGCGCAGGACGCGCGCCGGGCTTTGACGCAACTCAACGCTCGTCGTCACCCCGGCGGTTGCTGTGCGTGTCCCGCTACCAGCGGTTCAATGCTGGCGCCACGCCAACCCCCGCCCAGCGCAAGGAACAGCGCCACGGTGTCTTGCAGCCGCTGTGCACGCACTTGCAGCGTGCCAAGCACGGCTTGCTGATACTGCAGGTCGGCACTCAGCACCTGCAGATAGTTAGCAACACCGGCACGGTAGTTCGCGTTGATCTCTTCCAGGGTGGCACTTGCGGCCGCCAGTGCGCGCAACTGTGCGTCAAGCTGCGCTGCATCGTGTTCAAGTGCCCTCAGCACATCGGCCACCTGTTCGAACGACGAGAGCACCACCTGCCGATAGCCGGCATCGGCGGCCTGCAAAGCCTGCCGGGATGCGGAACGACGGAAATACAGGGTGCCGCCCTCAAACAGCGGGGCGGCAAGGCTTGCCCCCACGCTCCAGGCGCCGGCTTTTGCGCCAAACAGATCTGCGCTGCGACCGCTCATCCGGGCGTAGTCTGCGCTCAGGGTCAAACTGGGCAGCATCGCCGCCGTTGCAACACCCACCTCGGCGCTGGCTTGGTGCAGGCGTGCCTGTGCGGCCAGAACGTCGGGCCGCTGGCGCACCAGTTCAGAGGGCACCAGTCTGGGCAGGTCCGCCGGCAGTTGCAGCCCGTTGAGCGCAACGTCTACGGGGTCTGTCTCCGAAGGAAATCGGCCGGCCAGCACCGCCTGCAGATGCGCAGCCTGGTCACGCTTTTGCTCCAGCGGCGGCAGTGATGCCTCCAACGACGCCAATTGCGCAGCCAGGCTCAACTCACTGGCATGCGCCGTGACGCCGGCTTCGACCTGCGCATGTGCAATCTCCACCTGCTCACGCACCACGGCAATCAGGCTGCGCGTGGTGTCGATTTCCGCCCGATAGGCGGCATGGGCAATCACGGTGTTCACCAGATTGCCGGTCAGGGTGAGGTAGGCAGCGGCCACTACATACCTTTGCTCTTCCGCCTGCGCCGCCAGTGCTTCCACCGCACGCCGATTGCCGCCAAAGATATCGACCGCGTAACTGATGGATGCCCCCAGTGTCCACAGCGTAAAAAGGCTTGGCGCGCCGGTCTGCCCGAGCCTGGCGGGCACCGCTGCCTGACGTGACACATCGGCTGATCCAGCCACCTGCGGATAGAACACTCCAGCGCCAGCTCGCAACAAGTCTTGCGCGGCGCGCAGGTTTGCTTCTGCCTGCTGCAGGCTCGGGTTGGCCGTAATGGCTGCTTCCATGGCCTGATCAAGCGCAGGACTGCCGAGGGCGTGCCACCAGTCTGCAGGCACTGTGGCAGCCGTGAAGCGCTGCGCAATGCCATCTGCAGAGGCAGCCTGGGCAGGATCGCCATCATGAAGATAGCGATCGACGCCGGGCGCAGGCGGTGCGTGAAAATCCGGTCCGACGGCACAGCCCGAAACCATCAGCGCTGCGGCCATCGCACACGCCACCGTTTTCACGACGCCCCCTGCAGATAGACGTCGACCAGCTGGCCGGGATAGACGGCGAGCTTGTCAGGCTGCTTGAAGCGAAAAAGCAACGGAAGCACGCGCACATCCACGCGTTCCGAGCGCAGGTCGGATAACTCGACCTTGGGCGACACGTAGGGCTGCACGCGCACAAACTCCAGCGGCACGCTGACATCGGTGCCGCGCACGAACATGCGTGCCTGTACCGAGCCCGGCGGAAGGCGGTGCACCAGAATCTCGTCCACATACACACGCACGGCCAGCTTGTTCTGACCGGTGCTCATCGTGACCAGGGGCACGTTGGCTCGCGTGTAGGCGTCATAGGTACCCTGCGGCGATACATAGCCACCCATCGCCGTGTTGACGGACATGACAACACCGTCCATCGGCGCCCGCACGGCATATTTTTCGAGCAGCGCCGCTGCCGCTGCCGCACCCTTCTGCAAGGCATCGCGCTGTTTCTGCAGCGTACGGATGTCGTAGCTCCAGGCGCCGGCGCGCGTCAGGTCGTACTGACGTTGCGCAACAGCGAGATTGCCGTGCGCCACCCGTACCGCGTTGGCAGCGTTGTCCATTGCATCGCGACTGACGGCCTTGGGGTTGAGCCGGGCAGCCGCCTCAAGCTTATCCAACTGATCCTGCACGGTGCGCAAACCGGCATCTGCGGCGCTCACCTGTGCACGGGTGACCTCCAGCGCTTCCTTACGCGGTTGGGCCAGCAGCGCGTTCAACTGGGCATCGACGGCATCCGCTTGCGACTGCTGTTGTGCCGTCAGGGCGCGTTGCACGGAATCCTCGATCTGGATCAGGACATCGCCGCGCTTGACCGCTTGCCCATCCTGCACGGCGATACGCGCGACAGTGCCCGACACCTCGGCATACAGGTTAAGGTTGGCACCGCTGGGCTGATCGCTTTCGACAATGCCGTTGGCGTAAATGCCCGTCGCGTACGGATTGGCAGCGGGTTGGAAAACAGGCGGCAGCGGTGGCTTCTGCCGTGCGTAGTAGATGGCCGCCCCAACCCCAGCCAGCGCGCCGATCACAGAAAGCACAAACAACCATCGGATCTTCATCGCATCTCTCCGTGTTCAATGCGGCTCAGCTTGCCATCCTCCATATCGAGGATGCGGCTGGCCATGTCGAGGATGCGCGCGTCGTGCGTCACGATCACGATGCAGCGGTGCGCGTTCAGGATTTCCGTCTTTACGAACTGCATGATGGAGCGGCCGGTGTCGCCATCCAGCGATGCGGTGGGTTCATCCAGGATGAGGATGTCGGGCTGCGAAACGATGGCGCGTGCAATCGCCACGCGCTGCTGCTCTCCACCGCTGAGCTTGACCGGCGGCAACTGCGCACGGTTCTTCAGCCCAACCACATCGAGGTAATGCATGGCTTGGTCGAGCGCTGTGTCCCACGCGACATGCCGCAGGATCAGCGGAATGGCGACGTTCTCGACCGTGGTGAGGCGCGGGAACAGGTGGTAGTCCTGAAACACGAAGCCGATCTTGCTCAGGCGGAAATCGGCCAGTGCGTCGCCGCCCAGGCTCCAGATATCGACCCCGTCCACGACAGCGCGGCCGCCATCCGGGCGCAGAATGCCGGAGATCACGCTCAGCAACGTGGTCTTGCCGCTACCCGAGGGCCCGACGATGAACAGCATCTCGTTGAATTCGGCCTCGAAACTGACCTGCATGAGCGCGCGAGTACGCGCCTCGCCCTCGCCAAACCATTTATCGAGCGCCTGTGCGGCAATGGCAACGTTGGCCACGATCAACCCCGGAAGATGTCAAAGGGCTCGATGCGCAGGACCTTACGCACGCCGATATAGCCCGATATACCGGCGATCACGATCACCATGGCCAGCGCCAGCATCAGATTGGTGAACGTGATCATGGCTGCGTAGTCCGGAATGCGAAGGCGCACCAGCGCAATCGACGCGGCGCATAGGCCGATGCCCAGCCCGTAGCCCACCAGCGCAACGAACGTGGCCTGGAAAACGATCATCGTGACCAGCTCACGCCCCTTGGCTCCGATGGCCTTGAGTGCGCCAAAGCGCTCCAGGTTTTCGAGAATGAAGGTGTAGAACGTCTGCCCCGATATGGACAGCCCTACCACGAAGCTGATCACCGTCATCAGCAGGATGTTGGTGCCAAGCCCGGTCTGGAAGGTATAGAAGTGCGAAATGCGGCTGATGAACTCTTCCTTGGTCAGGGCGCGATAACCGAGCCGGTCTACCGCGCGTTCGATCGCTGCAATGTCGGCCTCGGTCTTGGGCTCGATCAGGATGTACGACATCGTGTAGCGCGTACCGGGCAGATACTGCACAGCGCGACGGTACGTTGTGTACAGGGTGGGCACGCCAAACAATCCGCTGGTCGCCACGTCGCCAATGCCGACGATCACTCCCCGGTGGTCATTAACCTCGAACTCGGTGCCGATATGCGGGTTTTCCAGCTTTCCGAACTCGGCGTCCTGGATGACGATGAAAGCGTTCTCGCCGTACAGATCCTGGATACGGCCGCTGAGCATGTGCGGGCGGCCGAACAGGCTGGTGTCGTCGATGCCGACGACGGTCACAGGCTGATATGTCCCGCTCTTCAGGCGCACAAGTGCACCACCTGAATACAGCGGCACGGCAAACTTCACACCGTGAATGCTGCGTACCGCATCAAGAACATACTCCGGCATGCCGATCGTGTTGGCCACGGTGTTGACAGCCGGGTCCATGACCCACATGCGTGCGCCGATGTTGTACACGGCAGACGAAGACCGATTGAGCACGCCCGCAAACAGCGACGTCATCTCAATCATCAGAAACACCGCAAACGTAATGCCGACCAGCAAGCCGCTCAGCTTGGCCTTGTCATTGACCAGCAGCTTGTAAGCGAGTTTGAGAATGGCTTGCACATGGCCCCCTTGGCCATGCACGGCAGACAGGGGAGCGCCCCGGGGTGATACCGACCGGCCGATGCATGTGCATCAACGATAGCGATTCCGGGGCGGCGGCCTTTGATGTGTCGCAAGGCCGGGCTCAGTCCTGCGGAGAATGCGCTACAGCGTATCGTCGTCGGAAAACAAGCGATGACGTATCGCGTAACGCACGAGGGCGGCTTCGCTGGAGAGCTGCAGCTTGTCCATCAGCCGCATCTTGTAGGTGCTAATGGTCTTGGCGCTCACACACAGACTGGTGGCAATCTCGGTCAAGGGCTCGCCTCGCACCAGCCGCCGATAGACCTCCATCTCACGATCGGACAGGCGCGTGTGGGCCGCCTCCTCGCTGGGCTCGCCCAGGCTGTGCGCAAGCTTCTCCGCCATGGGCGGGCTGACATACGTGCCGCCGCTCGCCACCTTCTGCAGCGCGGTGACCAGTTCGGTCGCGGCGCTTTCCTTCGTCAGGTAGCCGGCCGCCCCTGCACGGAAGGCGCGGGCCACGTACTGTTCTTCAGCATGCATGGTCAGCACCAGCACGCGCACCCTGGGGTGATCGTCGTGCAGCTGGCGGAGCAGTTCCAGCCCGCTGCGCCCCGGCATCGAAAGATCCAGCACGATCACCTGCGGTTGGTTGTCACGCACCAGTTGCAAGACCTGCGTACCGTCGGACGCTTCGCATGCGACTTCAAAATCGCCCGCGCGCTCCAGGATATGGCGCACGCCATCGCGCATCACGGCATGATCGTCGGCGATCATCACGCGAATCATGTCCGCGCCTCCTCAGTGGCTTCGTGAACGGCGGGAAAGCTCACGCTCAGGCGAAAGCCGCCGCCAGGCGCATGGGTGATCGTTGCCTGCCCGCCCAGTAACCGGGCACGTTCGCGGATGCCAAGCAACCCCAGTGGCTTGCGTTCACCCACCGCCGGCGGCGCCCCACTCCAGCCATGCCCATTGTCTTGAATGGACAACTCCAGCAGGTCATCCTGCTGCGAGAACGCGATCTCAACGCGAGTGGCATCGGCGTGGCGCACGACATTGTTGAGCGCCTCCTGCACGATCCGAAAGACCGAGATGGCAGCGCGCTCGTTCATTGCCAGCTCTTGCGCATGCACGTTCACGACCAAGCCAAAGCGCTGGCGAAAATTCTTGGCCATCCATTCGATGGAGGGCACGAGCCCCAGCTCATCCAGCAAGGGCGGCCGAAGGTCAGCAGAGATCTGTCGCACAGCAACAATCGTCTCGTCGATCACGTGTTGCATCGCCTGCGTCTGGTCGATTAGCGCCTTGTCACTTCCTGCGGCCCGCAGATCCGCCGCCAGCAGCGAAATATCCATCTTGAGTGCGCTCAGACGCTGGCCCAGATCGTCGTGCAGCTCACGGGCGATGCGGTGCCGCTCTTCTTCGCGCGTGGCCAGAACGCTGTCCGACAGATGCTGCAGTTCTTCCTGAGAGCGCCGCAGCGCCGCTTCCGCGCGGACACGTTCCGTGGTGTCACGCAGCATCACCGTGAAGAGCTTGCCCCCGTTCACCTCGATCTGTGAAATCGACGCTTCGATCGGGAATTCCCGCCCATCGGTATGCAGGGCAAACAGCGGGCGCTGCTTGCCCATCTGGCGCTCCGACACGCCCGTCACCCCGAAACGCCGTACGTGCGCTTCGTGCGCGCCGCGAAATCGCTCAGGAATGAAGTTTGACAACTGCCGGCCGATGGCATGGCGAGCCGGACAACCAAACAGGGTTTCGGCCATGGGATTGAACAGCACGATGCGTTGGGCTTCATCCACGGAAATGATGGCTTCCATGGACGAACGAATGATGCCGGCCAGCCGGGCTTCGCTCTTTTCAAGGTAGGTCACGTCCCGGGCGACAGCGGCTCGCAACTTCCGAAGCCGCAGCCAATAGAACACCAGTGCGACAACCGCAGCGATGCTTGCCGCGGCCAACAGGATGAAGTGGGCATCCCAAGCCCGGAAGGCGACGGCTCGCAGGGCAACCGTCGCGGCCAGCAGCAAAATCGCAAGCCCCCCCGCCATCAGTTCGGCCGAAGTGGATTGCAGTTGCGGCAGGCGCCGGTGCGTTGCCTTCGAGGATTGAGTGTCTTGGTCCGCCACCGCACACCGGAAAAGGGCTTAGAAGCAAACAACATATCGCATTCCGGGAGCGGCTGATACTCCCCATGTGACGGAGAAGCCCTCCGGAAAACCCTGCTGTGGCTGTCAGGAAACCCTGACAGGGGCATGGCGCATCCCGACGCACATCTCAGCGCCGCCTGATTTCGCGCAAACGCCGCGCCTCCGATACTTCTGCCTACGGACACCGAGCCTTGATGGAGGGCAGTGACCGGATACCCACCACCTCACCGAGGATGTGTGGTTCAAAGACCACAGACGCCTTCCGGAGCCGCCCCATGATTCCGCGCACGATAGAGTCCCCCGTACCCGTTGAACTTCGGCAGCCTGCTGCGCTGCCCCAACTCAGGCTGGTGCGCGACGCCACACAGGCCCGGGAGACTACGCCACTGATCCCGAACAGCCAATGTGGCAATTGCATGATGCATTGGACCTGTATCGCGAGCGCTGTGCCATCCGGGCAACGCGAACAGCTCGATCAGATGGTGCACACCTGGCGCAAGATCGCCAAAGGCGAAGCACTCTTCCGCGCAGGTGACAGCTTCCACGCGCTCTATGCCATTCGGTCGGGATCGTTCAAAACGGTGGTGTCGCACCCCAACGGCGCAAGTCACGTCACCGGATTCCAATTGCCGGGCGAAACGCTTGGCCTGGACGGCATTGCCGCAGATCGCCACACCTGCGATGCGATTGCCCTGGAAGACAGCACGGTCTGCTCCATGCCGTTCCACTGCATTGAAGACCTGTGCCAGGACATCCGCCCACTGCAACGTCGCCTTCACCAATTGATGGCTGAAGAGATCGTGCGCGAGTCAGGCCTCATGCTGCTGCTCGCCGGGCTGAGCGCGGAAGCGCGTGTTGCCACCTTCCTGCTGAATCTCTCCACGCGCATGCAGGACCGCGGGTACTCCGCTTTGAGCTTCACGCTGCGCATGACCCGCGAAGAAATCGGCAGCTACCTCGGCATGCAGCTTGAGACGGTCAGCCGTGCGCTGTCGAGATTCCAGCGCGAAGGCTGGATCGTCGTGAGTGGCAAGAACATCGAGCTGACTGACAAGGCGGCACTGACGGAGCTTTGACCGCTCGCCCTGCCGCTCAAAAAATCACGCCGCCCCGGCCTTTTTCTCGTGGGGCGGCGTTTTTCCTGCATTGTTTCCAACCTTACGGCGTGATCTGGAGATGATCGATGACTTCCGTCACGCCAGGTGCGGACCATGCCGCGCCCTTGGCCGCGCGCCGCTCCGATGCCGAACCAATGTGGCCACTGAGCGTCACCGTCCCGCCATGAACGGAGACCTGGATGTGGTCGGCCTCACGCGCGGCATGCCGCTTGAGCGCCGCACCGATCTGCTCGGCAACATTGGCTGGCGCCACGCGTGCTTTGATTCGCAGCCGGTTGATCAGCCCCGCTACACCGCGCAACGATCCCACCGCATGCGCCGCCTGCTCGCTCTGGTATGGCCAGTCCACCTCACCCGAGAGCGTCACCCAACCGTTTTCGACCAGCACCTCGATGCGGTTGGACGGCAAGCTGACCTGCCATTCAAGCGCGGCACGGGCGGCTTGAGCGACATCCTCGTCCGTGTGTGCTCCCGGCAGGCGGACTTCGATCTTCTGCACGACCCCGCGCACGCCGGCAACACGCTCAGCCGCATGCTCGGCAGCGACCTTCTCCATGTAGCTGCGCACGTGGCCGGTCAGCGTCACCACGCCGTTGTCCACTTCCACACCAATCGCTGCGGCATCCACCGCAGGTTCCCAAAGCAGTTCGTCGTTGACGTCCTGCTTGATACCCAGATCGCTTTTCATAACTCGCTCCTGCTAGATAGAGTCGCCTCGCTATGCCCGGCGGCGCTCGAGCGCTGTTTGGCAAGGCAGACAGCGCATGGCAGTCGGCTGGGCTTGCAGGCGTAAAAACGGAATCGCTTCGCCGCAATCGACGCAGATACCGTAGCTGCGCTGCTCCATACGCTCGCGTGCAGCGTTCAGTTGCTCAAGCTCGCTTCGGTAACGGGCGAGCATGACGTCGTTCGTTTGGTCGCCGGCCTCTTCATCGGCAAGCTCTGCATTTTCGAACGGCGCTTCACGCGGCACCGGCTCAGCCGATGCGCCCAGCGCAGACAACTGGCGCTGCACGCGTGCTTCCTGTTCGTCGAGCAAGCTCCTCAGCCGTTTCCATTGCGCCTCGGTAAAGCGGGTCATGCCCAGTCTCCTTCTGTTGAATCAGCGTCGCGCGGCGTGTCGGCGTTAGGCTTCCGTGGGCGACAGCCAAGCCGCGCGCTGCCGCGATTGCTCCCACCGGCCGGCGGTCTTCACCTGATCGATAAAGCCCGCCATCTCCTCCTGCGACAACCCGCTGAGCACATCGCGCTGGAACAACGCCAGCACAGGTGCAGGAATGGTCGCGGTGATGCGCATGATTTCTTCTACCGCACGGAATGCCCCGCGCGCCGCCATGACGCAAATGACGGAAAGGTGCGTGGACCCCAGCAATTGGTCAGCCAGGAAGTCCCGCATGGGCGAAGCCAGGTGGCCCATCCAGATGGGTGCGATCACGATGACGTGTTCGATTTCATCAAGGGGCGGACCTTCATAGCGATACTTGGCGCGCGCATGGAATACCGTTTCGATGACACAGCGCGCATCTCCCAGAAAGCCGGCGCGCGGATGCTCGTCCGTCACCTCGGCAAGCTGCCATCCGCTCTGCGCAGCCATCTGCTCGGCCACCTGACGTGCCGTACCAGTGCGCGAGTAGTACACGATCAGCTTCTTTTCCATCTTGGACTCCAGGGTTTTCGAAAGCAGTGGAACGGGCAATTGCCTCTAGGAAACAACCCACATCTGATCGACAACGGCGCGCACGCCCGGCGCGTCCCATGCGGCTTCGCGGGCGGCACGGCATTCGTTGAGGTTGCGCAGCGGTCCATACAAAGTCACCGTCCCGTCCGCCACGGAAACACTGAGGCGCGAGGCGTCGACCACAGCCAGGCGTTGCAGTGCCTTTGCAATGCGATCACTCAGATCTGCCGGGCCGGCGGCGGCGCGCAATGTCAGCGCATTGGCCACGGACTTCACGCCGTGCACGCGGCGCACCGTGTCTAGTGCCGCGCGGCGCTGGAAGTCCTGGTCGACTTCACCGCGCAGCGTCACCGCCCCGTCTTCGACAGTGATCTGGACAGCATCCGGCGGCACCGACGCATTCCAATGCAGCGCACTGCTGATCGCCTGTGCGATATCGTCGTCGGGGCGCTCCATGCCTGGTGGCATCCGTACATCCACATGGATGACAAGCGCGGTCACGCCCGCAACGCGCCGGATCGCTTCTTCCGCGGCGTGCTTGTCGGCGAACGTGTCGACACCGCCAGAGAGCGTGACGACACCGTCCTTGGCCTGCACCGCAAAGCGGCTGGCATCCACCGCAGGGTCCCATTGCAGTTCCTCTTCGACATCGTGCTTGAGCTGGATATCGTTCTTCATGGTGATATTCCTCAGGTTCAATTGAGGTCGAAGCTCAGTGCGACATCAGCGCCGGCACGGTCATCGTCTTCAGCAGGGTGCGTGTCACCCCGCCCAGCACGAGTTCGCGCAGGCGGCTGTGCCCGTAGGCGCCCATCACGATCAGATCAGCATTGAAGTCGGCCGCGCGCGAGAGCAGCAGCTCGCCCACGGCGGTGTCGGAATCTGCACAGTCCGCCTCTTCCACCGTTGTATGAATGGCGCGCGCGTTCAGGGCGCGCGCAACCTGGCCTACCGTGGTTTCTTCGGCCCAGTGCTTGGGCTGCTTGCTGGTGATCTGCAGCACGTGCACTGTTGCGCCCGTCATCATTGGCATGGCGTCGTGCAGCGCACGGGCCGATTCGCGACCGCCGCTCCAGGCGACGAGCACACGCTTGGGCAGCGCCGTGAAGTTGCCCGCGTATGGCACCACCAGCACCGGACGGCCCGACTCCAGGATCAGGGTTTCCACAAAGTCGCCCGCGATAAATTCATCCGGGTCATCGTGGTTCCGTTGCCCAATGACGAGAAGATCGGTCTCCCGCGCTTCACGCAGCACGAGTGCCACGGGGTCGCCTTCCACGGCACGCCACTCTGTTTCTACCCCAAGGCTTTCCGTCGCCTGGCGAAAGCGCGCGTGTACAGCATCGCGGATGCCGTCGCGGCGGATGCGGTCTTCCTCCAGATAGCGCGCAGCGTTCTCCATCATGTAGAACCAGCTGAGGCTTGGCGCAAAGCTCGCATAGATCCCGACGAGTTTGGCGCCGTGCGCCTGTGCGTACTGGGCCGCAAGGTTGAGGCGGTACATGGCGCGTTCGCTGCGGTCCAGATGCACCATCACACTGGCGTAGTTCATGATCAGATCCTGATGTGGTGTCAGAGGATGAACTACCCGGTTAGGCAATGACGGCATTGCTCAGCGGTTCCGTCGCCGTGTGCGGCGTCTCAGTCGGCAACGCACGCACGAGCAGCACCGGCAGTGTGCTCCGGCGGACAACACTCTCGGCCACGCTGCCCAGGAACAGACGCTGGAAGCCGCGACGCCCGTGCGTGCCCAGCACCAGGGCTTGCGCACCGACGTTTTGCGCCGCCTGTTCAATGGCGGTACCGATATCGAAGGTTCCGATGGGGTCGTCAACCACCACGCTGTGGACGTGCACTCCCGCCTTTTCGGCCTTGTCACGCGCGTCAGCAACAATTTGATTGCCTTGTTTGACCAATGCCTCGGTAAAGGCGCCGACGTCGATATAGCCGACGTCGTACATCAGATACGAGTTGTCGATCACGTGGGCGATGACCAGCTCAGAGCCAAGTTTTTGTGCAAGCTGGATTGCCTCGTCCAGCGCGCGATCTGCCGTCGGACTGCCGTCCACCGCTACCAGAATCCTGTCGTACATGATGTGCCTCCATCGAATCCGTCGTCCTCCCCGAAAGGGGGGTTGCTGGATTCCATGTTGGACCACCAAGCGGATCACCCCTTGATTTACATCAGCGTTTAGCGCACCCGATGCGCAGGCTGCGCCACTTGATCTGCCTCAATAGCTTTGGCCCCACGCTCGATAGACTCATGCGCTATCGGCTGCCCCACTAGCGCAGTCTGGAAAAGCTCACGGCACCTTGTGCGGGATCAACTTCTGACACCGGCCCGTTCATATAGTGAAAACGTACGCGCATCGGAGTTCAGCATGAGGGTCGACGAGATTTGCTCCCACCGCATCGTCCACGTTCAGGCAACGGCGACGCTGCAGCAGGCCGCCCGGTTGATGCGGGACGAAAATGCCCGCGCGTTACTTGTCACGGAAGACACCACAGGGGGTTCGCGCGTGGTGGGCATCGTGACAGACCGGGACATGGTGGTGCACGGCATTGCCAGCCACGGTGATTGCACCCAGATCGCCGTATCGGAGGTCATGACGCGCGGCCTTCTGACCATCCATGATGACGCGGTGATCAGTGAAGCCTTGCGCTCGATGCTGAGCCACGGCCTGCACCGTCTGGCCGTGGTTGATCGTCAGCAGCGGCTGGTTGGCATGCTCAGCCTGGACGACACCATCCGCGCCATCGGCGGCGAATGGACCTTGCTGGCCGGCATTCTCGGCCGCGACAACGCTACCGGGTCTCGCCAGCATGAGCCGTGCGATTTGATTCTCTAAGTCTTTACCCACCGTTCTTCAGGAGCACAGCCATGTTTACCAATGTTGGAACCGCAGACCGCGCCGTCCGCATCTTGATCGGCATCGCCATGATCTTGCTGGCGTTCTTTGGCAAGGTGCCCGCATGGGTGGGCTGGGTGGGGCTGATACCTCTGGTGACGGGCTTGGTCCGCATGTGCCCGCTCTATTGGGTGCTGGGCATCGGGCGGGATTGACTAGGCGACAAACCAGTACACCGCCCAGCTGGACAAAAGCATGGCCAGCAGACCGGCGGTGACCTTGCCGGCAAAAGCGCGGCCTCCGCTGATGGCCACGACAACCTTCGAGAACGTGTTGGCTGTCAGCGCAAGCATCACCAGCGTGCTTGCCGTCGAGGTCTGTAGCGTGTGGCCGGAAACCTGCGTTGCAATGGATGCGGTCGCGGCATGCACATCGGCAAACGCACCAACCACGGTCACCGCCACCACCGCGGCCGTCCCGAACCACGTCCGCGCAGCGGCGGCGGCAAGCAGCAAGGCTGCCGTCCACAGCGCAAAACCGATCGCCACGCGCCAGTTGACGGATGACGCTGAATTCTCCGGCGCCTCTTGATGCGGCTCGCTGGCGCGCCATATCCAGAGCGCCGACCATGCCGCAGTCGCCATCATGGCCAACGCCAGCGGAGCCGCCAGCACGCGCAACAAGTCGACGTTGATGGCGGCAATCAGCAGCAGCATCTGCATCAGCGTGGCGACATTGGACAGCAGCGCTGCGGCAACCGCGCCGTCAACAGGACGATGCCCCTTCCGGACGCGCGCTGCCATCACCGTGATCGTTGCGACACTTGATACAAATCCGCTAAACAGACCAGCCAGCGGCAAGCCGATGCGCTCTCCAAACCATCGCGCCGCAAAATGGCCCATGTTGCCGGTCAGCATGACGAGTAGCACAACCAGCCACAGCGTGTGCGGGTTCCAGGCGTTCAGCGGCCCCATGTCCCGGTCGGGAACCGCAGGCCAGATCAGCAATGCCGCGACGGCAAGCAGCAGCAGATCGGCGAGTTCACGCTGGGTGATAACCGTGCGTGCAAACCGATGCAAACCCGCTTTGGCATAGAGCAGGACAAGAAGGACCGTACCGAGGCCAGCCGTCATTTCGGGCTCGCTCACGGCATAGGCGCCTAACAGCGTGGTCGCCACAAGGGCGAGTTCCGTTGTCACGCCAGGATCCACATTGGCCGAATGGTGATAACCCACCGCCGCCAACACCGCAACCGTCAGCAACACAGCGGGCACGGCAAACGGTACCGGCAGGCTTGCCGCAATGGCACCGGCCAGCGCTCCGATCGCAAACGTTCGCATGCCCGCAGGCAGCTCTGCGCTGTCGGCATGGCTACGCTCGCGCTCGAGGCCGATCGCCAGGCCCACGCCCACGGCAACCGAGAAGGACAGCAGCGAAGACATTCGGGGGAGTCGGATGACCATTGCATTACACCCATTCAGTATTGCGCGCGGCAACGCTTTTCGATTGATCTGGCGCAGTCGATGGTCGACTGGCGGGACGTAGTTCCGCGGCGCTGATCCATACTTGGCCAGACACGCCCTACGGAGACAGCGATGTCTGAATCGATGCAGGCCATGGTGATGGAAGGCGCCCGACAGCCATTGATCTGGCGTGAAGTGCCCATGCCCACGCCTGGGCCGGGCGAGGTCCGGATCGCGGTGTCCGTGTGTGGCGTCTGCCGTACCGATCTCCATATCGTGGATGGCGAGCTGACCGCGCCAAAACCATCCCTCATTCCCGGTCACGAAATCGTGGGCATCGTCGAATCATGCGGCGAAGGTGTGACAACGCCCGCCCGAGGCGAGCGCGTTGGCGTTCCGTGGCTCGGCTGGACATGCGGCGTCTGCCCGTACTGCCTGCGCGGACGCGAAAATCTGTGCGACCACCCCGCCTTCACCGGATACACGCGCGACGGCGGGTATGCGCAA
The DNA here is from genome assembly GCF_047325135.1 of Ralstonia sp. Ralssp110. Lineage (NCBI taxonomy): Bacteria > Pseudomonadati > Pseudomonadota > Betaproteobacteria > Burkholderiales > Burkholderiaceae > Ralstonia > Ralstonia sp. Ralssp110. Next base: position 384,978 of record NZ_CP168609.1, read on the forward strand.
TACGTCGTCTGCGACGCGCGATACTGCCTGCCAATTCCGGCGCGGTACGACGATGCCCACGCGGCACCCCTGCTCTGCGCCGGCCTGATTGGCTACCGCACGCTGCGCATGGCCGGCGATGCGCGCCGCATCGGCATCTACGGCTTTGGCGCTGCGGCCCACCTCATCACGCAGATTGCCGTGGCAGAGCAGCGCGAAGTCTTTGCCTTCACCCGGGCCGGCGACACCCCGGCGCAACAACTTGCGCTGGCCACCGGCGCCAAGTGGGCAGGCGCCAGCGACGGCCCCGCACCGGAGCCGCTCGACGCCGCGTTGATCTTCGCGCCCATCGGCGCGCTCGTGCCGCAGGCACTGCAGGCCGTGGTCAAGGGCGGCTCGGTGGTTTGCGGCGGCATTCACATGAGCGACATCCCCGCGTTTCCGTACCGGTTGCTATGGGAAGAACGCCAGCTGGTGTCGGTGGCGAATCTGACGCGGGCGGATGGGCTCGCCCTCATGCACATCGCAGCGGAAGTCCCCTTGCAGGTTCATGTCACGCCCTATCGGTTGCAAGACGCGAACACCGCCCTGGAAGACCTCCGGGCCGGGCGGGTGGCCGGCGCTGCCGTCCTGCGGGTGTCTTCGGAAGACCTTTGATACGCATCAACAGCCTCGGCGCCACGCTGTCTACGCTGATTACACGCGGTGCCCTACTGCGCTATGCCTTGGAGACCATCATGTATCAGCGAATCCTGCTCGCCGTCGACGGCAGTCACGCCTCCTATCTCGCGCTGCACCAGGCCATTGTGGTCAGCAAGGCGACGGGCGCAGAAGTCGAAGCCCTGTTTGTAGCCGATAGCAGCGACATCACCTTCGACATGGTCGGCGCTGACTCGATTGCCTACGCAAACCAGGTGGTCAGCTACGGCCGGGACACGCTCGCCGAGGTATCGAAAAAGCTGGACGCGGCGGGTGTCAAACATTCGACCAAACTGCTTGAAAAGTCCATTGCGCCTGGGCAAATCTCCGCCACGATTGTCGCGGAAGCCAACGAAACGGCAACCGACCTGATCGTGCTCGGCACACATGGCCGGCGTGGGCTCAAGCATCTGGTGCTCGGCAGCGTGGCCGAGGGCGTGGTGCGCAAGACCAACAAGCCGGTGTTGATGGTACGTAGCGAGGTCGAGGAATAAGAAGTAAGGGGAAGGCACGGCCTGACTGCGCCGCCCGCCCGGACCTCGGCCGGGCGGCGAAGTCTGTCTGAACGCCAGATGGCGTTGCCGAGCGACCAGATTTCCGGGGCCACCGCGACATGCGTGTGAGCCTGCCACCGCGCGGATTGTGTGCTCGAGTGCACTCGTCTCCTTCCGCATTCCACCCTGTCCAGACCGGCCCTGCGTCAATTTGACCAAGGCGCGACTGTCACTTTCGGTTTCAAACCGAAGCCAATTCTCCATCCCAATGGTCGATGCATCGGCTTGGGGGCAATTGCCCCAGCCTGCCTACCCATACTGCTCGACCATGGACCACTTTCTCTCGCACCTTCATCCCGAACGCCTGAACTTCCTCTGGGACGCCTCCAGCCGCCTAGCCATCAGCCTGTGTGCGGCGCTGCTCATCCTGTGTCTCGGCTGGTGGATCTCAAAGCGCGTCGGCCATTGGCTCAACCGGCTGATGGGCGGCCAGACCCGCGTCGACGCCACGCTCACGCCCATCCTGTGCGACATCGCCGTCTGGGGCATCCGCATTCTTGCCATCGTTGGGGCGCTGTCCCGGGTGGGCATTGAAACGGCCAGCATCATTGCCGTACTGGGCGCAGCCGGCCTGGCCATCGGGCTGGCGCTGCAGGGCACGCTGCAGAACATTGCGGCGGGCATCATGCTGCTCGCGCTGCGGCCGTTCCGGGTGGGCGACTACATCGATGGCGGCGGCGGTGAAGTTGCCGGCACGGTGGAAGAAGTCAGCCTGTTCATGACGCGCCTGACCAAGCCTGACGGCATTTGCGAATACGTACCGAACAGCGCGCTGTGGAGCCATTCCGTGCGCAACTACACGCGCAACCCGACCCGCCGGCTGGATCTGGAGACAGAGGTCTCGCTGCAAGACGATATTCCGCGAGCCCTTGATGCGCTCAAAACGCTGGCCGCCAACGAACCGATGGTGCTGGCCGACCCGCCACCGCTGGCCATGGTGATGCGTTTTGACGACAGTGTTGCGGTGCTGAATCTGCGCGTCTGGGCCAGAACCGAGCACTTCTGGGACATGCGCTGGACGCTCGCCCAGCAAGTCCGCGCCACCCTCGCAGATGCCCGCTGCGCCGTGCCCATGCGGATTCGCGAGCTCCATATCGTGCAAGACGCCGCTCCAGAAACGGAGGGCGAGCCTGCCCGCCAAGGCCGCAAAACTGCCCAGACCCTGGCCGGATGAGGGTCGGGATTTTCTTGTGCATTCGCAAACGCATTGCATAGACTCACCTTTCAAGGCATCCCTTACAGGCAAACGCATCATGTGTCGCTGGCTGGCGTATTCAGGCAATCCCATTCAGATGGAGACAGTGCTGTTCCGGCCGCGGCACTCGTTGATTGACCAGAGCCTGCGCTCCCGCCTCGGCGGCGAGACAACCACCAACGGCGACGGTTTCGGCATCGGGTGGTACGGCCGCTACTCTGAAGTGCCCTTCCGATATCGTTGCCTGCACCCCGCGTGGAACGACACCAACCTGCGTGAAGCCGCCCGCGCCATCCGCTCGTCCATGTTCATCGCCCACGTGCGCGCGGCAACGGACACCCCCGCCCAGGAAACGAACTGCCACCCGTTCCGCTACGGCCGGTGGCTTTTTGCGCACAACGGGCTGATCCGCGAATATCCGTTGCTCCGCCGCGCGCTGATGATGGAAGTGGCGCCCGAGCTGTTTCGCTGGATCGAAGGCTCGACCGATTCCGAGATCATGTTTTTCCTGGCGCTCTCGTTCGGGCTTGACCGCGACCCGCGCGGCGCGCTCGAACAGATGGTCGGGCTGATCGAAGACATCGGCCGCCGCCACGGCGTCGAATACCCGCTGAACATGACGGTCTGTGCAACGGACGGCGTCCAGATCGTGGCAGCGCGCTATTCCAGCGAGGGCGAATCGCGCTCGCTCTTCCACAGCACATCTTTCAAGCACCTGCACCAGCTCTATCCTGACAGCGCCGCAATTGAAGACGCAGGGGACGGGGCGTTTCTTGTGCTGTCAGAGCCGCTTGTCGACCTGCCCGGCGCCTGGGCGGAGATCCCTGAAGAGACTGTCGTGATCGTCAAGGGCGGCATGGTCGAGCACCACCGTTTTGTGCCACGAACGCCCGGCCCCACGGGTTTTGACCTGCCCGCCAACCAAGCCACTTACGGACGCGAAGCAAGCTGATCGCGCTCCCGCTGGGGTGACATAGGCATCACCCCACTCCTTTTTGCCCCCTCCGCTGAAGCCTCCTGACAAAACGCTGTCAGGAGCCCTGCGTTACGCTCGCGCTCGCGACATGTTTCGTAGCCGAACCGGATCTTCATAATCCGCTACAGTTTACGGTTCGAATTCTGATTGCCGGCGCAGCTGCCAATGGTTCACCCGCGCCAGCATTCCCCCTTACCTCCAAGCTCCAAGGAACGCCCTCCATGTCCTCCGGTGTCATTCGCCTGCGCGGAGCCCGTCAGCACAATCTCAAAAACCTCGATCTGGACCTGCGTACGGGCGAAATGACCGTCGTGACCGGCCCATCGGGGTCCGGCAAGTCCAGCCTCGTTTTCGACACGCTCTACGCTGAGGGGCAGCGCCGCTACGTCGAGACCTTCAGCGCCTATGCGCGCCAGTTCCTGGACCGCATGGACCGGCCGCAGGTCGAGCACGTTGAAGGCGTGCCCCCCGCCATCGCCATCGACCAGACCAACCCGGTGCGAAGCTCGCGCTCGACGGTCGGCACGATGACGGAGCTGAACGATCACCTGAAGCTGCTGTTTGCGCGCGCCGCACAGCTGTTCGACCGCGACACCGCGCTGCCGGTGCGCCACGACACGCCGGAAACCATTTACGACGAGCTGCTTTCGCGCACGCGCGAGGGCGATCCGCGCCTGGTGGTGACCTTTCCCGTCGAGCTGCCCGCCAATACGAGCCCCGAAGAAGTCACGCAGTGGCTGTCGGTCAGCGGCTATACGCGCGTGCAGGCCGAGCGCGTGGTCGAATCGTCCACGGGCAAGCGCAAGCTGCTCGACGTGGTGGCCGACCGCTTCCGCCTGCAGGGCACCGAGCGTGCCCGCGCCCTGGAGGCCATCGAGTCGTCGCTCAAGCGCGGCGGCGGGCGCGTCAGCGTCTACGTGCTTCCTGCCGATGAAGGTGCGGAGCCCACGATCTGGCGCTTTTCCACCGGCCTGCACTGCCCCGAAAGCGACCTCCGCTACGCCGACCCGCAGCCCGCGCTCTTCTCGTTCAACTCCGCTTACGGCGCGTGCGATGCCTGCCGTGGTTTCGGCCGAGTGATTGGCGTCGACCTGGGGCTGGTGATCCCGGACGAGCGCAAGACGCTGCGCGACGGCGCCATCAAGCCGATGCAGACGCCGGCCTGGAAGGAGTGCCAAGACGACCTGATGCGCTACGCCGCCGCAGCCGACATCCCGCGCGGCACGCCGTGGGCAGAGATGACCGAAGCCCAGCGCAATTGGGTCATCAACGGCGACCCGGCCTTCAAGCGTGGCGGCTGGAACAAGCAGTGGTACGGCGTGCGACGCTTCTTCGACTACCTGGAGTCGAAGGCCTACAAGATGCACATCCGCGTGCTGCTCTCCAAGTACCGCAGCTACACGACCTGCGAAACCTGCGGCGGTGCACGATTGAAAACCGAGTCGATGCAATGGCGCCTCGGCACCAAGGAAAACGCCGACGCCGTGCTCGCACCCGAACACCGCTTCATGCCGCGCGGCGTGGCCTGGAGCCGCGCCCAGCTCGAAGCCTTGCCCGGGCTGACCGTGCACGACCTGATGCTGCTGCCGATCGAGCGCATCCGCCGTTTCTTCGACGAACTGACGCTGCCGTCCACGCTGCTCGACGACGCACTGAAGCTGCTGCTGGACGAAGTGCGCACGCGCCTGGCGTATCTGTGCGACGTCGGCATCGGCTATCTGACGCTCGACCGCCAGAGCCGCACGCTGTCTGGCGGTGAAGTGCAGCGGATCAACCTGACGACGGCGCTCGGCACATCGCTCGTCAACACGCTGTTCGTGCTGGACGAACCCAGCATCGGCCTGCACCCGCGCGATCTGGATCGCATTGTCCAAGCCATGCAACGCCTGCGCGATGCGGGCAACACGCTGGTGGTCGTCGAGCACGATCCTTCGGTGATGCTGGCCGCCGACCGCCTGATCGACATGGGCCCCGGCCCCGGCGAGCGCGGCGGCAACATCGTCTTCGACGGAACGCCGGCGGCCATCCGCCACGCGGACACACTCACGGGCGCGTATCTGTCGGGCCAGCGCCGCGTGGCCGATGCGACCGACTGGCAAGCGCGTCCCGTCAACGACGCCACGCCGCGTCTGGTGCTCGAAGGCGCAGCGGAACACAACCTGCGCGATGTCACGGTCGAGATTCCGCTGCAGCGCCTGGTGTGCGTGACCGGCGTGTCCGGCTCGGGAAAATCGACGTTGATCCAGGACGTGCTGCACCCCGCGCTGGCGCGGCACTTCGGCAAGGCGACGGAATCGCCCGGCGCATTCCGCGCGTTGCGCGGCGCCGATCAGATCAGCGACGTGGTGTTCGTTGACCAATCCCCGATCGGCAAGACCGCGCGTTCTAACCCCGCCAGCTACGTTGGCGCGTTCGATGAAATCCGCAAGCTGTTCGCCAAGGCACCGATGGCGCTGCAGCGCGGCTACACGGCCGGCACGTTCAGCTTCAACTCGGGCGACGGCCGTTGCCCGACCTGCGGCGGCTCGGGCTTCGAGCACGTCGAGATGCAGTTCCTATCCGACATCTACCTGCGCTGCCCGGATTGCGACGGCACCCGTTATCGCGCCGAAATCCTGGAAGTGAAGCTGCCGCGTGCCGGCCGCGCATTGTCGGTGGCCGATGTGCTGGAGCTGACGGTGAGCGAAGCCGCCAGCGTGTTCGCTGATGACGCCGAAGTACTGCGCGTGCTGCAACCGATCGTCGACGTGGGCCTGGAGTATGTGAAGCTTGGCCAGCCGGTGCCGACGCTCTCCGGCGGCGAGGCGCAACGCCTGAAGCTGGCGGGCTTCCTGGCCGAAGCCGCACAGGCCGCCCAGGCCGCGGCGCGCAAGCGCGTGAAGCAGGACGTGCCCGCCAACGCCGGCCGCCTGTTCATGTTCGACGAGCCGACCACCGGGTTGCACTTTGACGACATCGCCAAGCTGATGCGCGCGTTCGGCAAGCTGCTCGACGCCGGGCATTCGCTGATCGTGATCGAACACAACCTCGACGTGGTGCGTGCGGCGGATTGGATAATCGATCTCGGCCCCGAAGGCGGCGATGCCGGCGGCCTGCTTGTCTGCGCCGGCACGCCTGCGCAGGTCAAAGACTGTGCTGCATCGCACACCGGCGCCGCGCTCAAGCAATACGAAGCCAGCGTCGGCCAGCCGGAAGCCATCGAAGGCGTACCGCTGCAGACGGCACTGGCCGAGCGCCGCGCCAAGCGCGCTGCGCTTGCGGAAGTCCAGGGCGAAAACGTCGTGCGCATCGTCCACGCGCACGAGCACAACCTGAAAGGCCTGAACGTCGATATTCCGCACGGCAAGTTCAACGTGGTGACGGGCGTGTCGGGTTCGGGCAAGTCGACGCTGGCGTTCGACATCCTGTTCCACGAGGGGCAGCGCCGCTATCTTGAATCGCTCAATGCGTATGCGCGTTCGATCGTGCAGCCCGCGGGGCGGCCGGAAGTCGATGCCGTGTACGGCATTCCGCCCACTGTGGCCATCGAGCAGCGCCTGTCGCGTGGCGGCCGCAAGAGCACGGTGGCGACCACGTCCGAGGTGTGGCACTTCCTGCGGCTGCTGTATGTGAAACTGGGCGTGCAGCACTGCATCCATGACGGCACGCCGGTATCAGCGCAAAGCCCGGAGGCGATCTTTGCCCAGCTCATGCGCGACCATCGCGGCCAGCACATCGGCCTGCTTGCGCCGCTGGTCGTGAACCGCAAGGGCGTCTATACCGACCTGGCCAAATGGGCCAAGGCGCGCGGCTATACGCATCTGCGCGTCGATGGCGAATTCCTGAGCGTTGATCCGTGGCCGCGCCTGGATCGATTCCGCGAGCACACGCTGGAACTGCCCGTGGGCGACATCGTTGTCTCGCCGGAAAACGAAGCGGCGCTGCGTGCGCTTCTGGAACAAGCGCTGGAGTACGGCAAGGGCATCATGCACGTGCTCGCGCCGCTGGATGGCCTGCAACACGCCATGCACCACGGCGGCACGGCGCACGTCGGCAACGTGAAGGTGTTTTCGACCAAGCGCGCGTGCTCGACCTGCGGCACCAGCTACCCCGAGCTGGACCCGCGCATGTTCTCGTACAACAGCAAACATGGCTGGTGCGCGAGCTGCGTCGGTACCGGATTGGCGCTCACGCGCGAACAGCGCGCCGCGTTTGACGACACCGTGCTCGGCGGCGATGATCGCGGCCGCGAGCAGACGCTGCCGTCGGAGGAAGTCGATCCGGAAGGCATGACCGACCTGCCCTGCCCGGATTGCCACGGCACGCGCCTGAACCCGACGGCGCGCGCGGTGACGTTTGCCGACAAGCCCATCGTCGACATTGCGCAGTGGACGGTCAGCCAGACCCGCCGCTGGGTCGAAGGCCTGGACCTCACCGGTCGCGACGCCGACATCGCCCGCGACGTGGTGGCCGAGATTCACAGCCGCCTGTCATTCCTGGAGGAAGTCGGCTTGGGCTACCTGAGCCTGGATCGCGCCGCGCCAAGCCTGTCGGGCGGTGAAGCACAGCGTATTCGGCTGGCTGCGCAACTCGGCAGCAACCTGCAAGGCGTCTGCTACGTGCTGGATGAGCCGACCATCGGCCTGCATCCGCGCGACAACCGGATCCTGCTCGACGCGCTGCGCAAGCTGGGCGACAAGGGCAACACGCTGGTGGTGGTTGAGCACGATGAAGACACGATCCGTCGCGCCGATCACATCATCGATATCGGCCCGGGCGCCGGCAAGCGCGGCGGCACGTTGGTGGCTCAAGGCGGCGTAGCGGACCTGGCAGCCCAGCCGGATTCGCTCACTGGTCGGTTCCTGTCGCAGCCGATCGAGCATCCGCTGCAGCCGCGCCGTCAGGTGGTCGCACCACGCATCGGCGCTCAGGCAGTGCCCGAGCAATGGTTGACGGTGCACGGCGCCAAGCTGCACAACCTGCGCAACGTCACCGCAACGATGCCGCTGTCGCGCCTGGTGGCCATTACGGGCGTATCGGGCTCGGGCAAATCGACGCTGGCGCGCGATGTGTTGATGACGAACCTGCTCGATGCGGTCGGCCGTTCGGTGCTGTCTTCGCCGGCCACGCGGCGCGCACGCAAGGCCGCGCAGGCTGAGACGCCTGAGGCGAAGATGCCGCGCAAGCTCGACGTCAAACACGACTGGCACGGCTGCGACAGCGTCACCGGCTGGGAAACCATGGACCGCGTGCTGGAAGTCGACCAGACGCCGATCGGCAAGACACCCCGTTCGTGCCCGGCGACGTACATCGGCGTGTGGGACACCATCCGCAAACTCTTTGCCGACACGCTGGAGGCGCGCGCACGCGGCTACACCGCCTCGCGCTTCTCCTTCAACACCGGAGACGGCCGCTGCCCCGCCTGCGAAGGCCAGGGCGTGCGCACCATCGCCATGAGCTTCCTGCCTGATGTGAAGGTCGGCTGCGACGTCTGCCACGGCCAACGCTTCAACGCCGAGACGCTTGCCGTCACGTGGCGCGGCAAGAACATCGGCGATGTGCTCACCATGGAAATCGACGAAGCGGTCGAGTTCTTTGGTGCGATGAACAGCATCGCCCACCCGCTGCAGTTGATGAAGGACGTTGGCCTCGGCTACCTGACGCTCGGCCAGCCTTCGCCCACGCTGTCCGGCGGCGAGGCGCAGCGCATCAAGCTCGTCACCGAATTGTCCAAGGTGCGCGATGACCTGACCCGACGCGGCCAGAAGGCGCCCCATACGCTGTACGTGCTGGACGAGCCGACCGTCGGCCTGCACATGGCCGATGTGGCCAAGCTGATCCGGGTGCTGCATCGCTTGGCAGACGGCGGGCACAGCGTAATCGTGATCGAGCACGACCTCGACGTGATTGCCGAGGCGGACTGGGTCCTCGATCTCGGCCCGGAAGGCGGCGATGAGGGCGGCACGATCGTCGCGGCTTGCGGGCCGGAGGCGTTGACGCGGGTGGCGGCCAGCCACACTGGCGCAGCATTGGTCCCGGTGCTAGCGCGCGGCAAGCAGGTCGATCCGAGCAAGGAAGGCGCGACGGTCTGACGTGGCGCGGCGGTCTTCACCCTGGTGGAGACCGTCGGCCCTGCCCGTCGCGTCGTGTGGCGTCGGCAATCCTTTCGCTTTCCTGAGCAAACCCGGACAAAGAGCCTGCCCAAGCAGGGTTTGCCCTAAAGAACCGGGCTGCGCTGCCGTCACATTGTGGAGATTGTGAAGAAAGCGTTTGCGCGCGTCCGACCATGGCCACTTCGTCCACGAGCAACACCTACATTCCGCCGATTTCCATTCCGGGCATCGGCACGAATATCGACGTCAACAACCTTGTTACGAAGCTAATGCAGGCGGAGAGCAAGGGCATGACGCTGCGGCAGACGCAGCAAAAGGCGTTTCAGACGCAGTTGTCGGCGGTCGGCTCCCTCAAAAGCGCGCTGTCGACCTTCCAGACCGCGATGGCGGCCCTGAACAACCCGGACACGTTCACGGGTAACAAGGCCAGCGGGCACGACACGTCAATCCTCACTGCTTCGCTGTCCAACACGGCGCCCGCCGGCACGTACCAAGTCAACGTGACGCAGCTTGCTCAGGCGCAGGTGCTGTCGGCCAACGGGCAGGCATCCAGCAAGACGCCCATTGGCGGCGGCACGCCCACCACCCTCACCTTTTCATTCGGTAGCGTCTCGGGCGGCAGCTTTGCCGACGGCAAATACACCGGCGCCACTTTCACGCAAAACGGCAACCAGGCCGGCGGCTCGATCACCATCGACCCGTCGAACAACACGCTCGCCGGCATCCGCGACGCCATCAACAGCGCCAACGTGGGCGTCTCGGCCAGCATCGTCAACGACGGCAGCAATTCGCCCTATCGGCTGGTGCTGACGTCCACCGCAGGCGGTGCCAACTCGGAGATGAAGATTTCCGTGTCGGGCGACCCCGCACTGCAATCCCTGCTGAGCCACGATCCGGCCGGCACGCAGAACATGACCGAGGTGGCTACGGGCCGCAACGCCATGGCCACCGTCAACGGCATCAGCGTGCAAAGCGCCACCAACACGCTGACGGACGTGGTGGATGGCACCTCGTTCACGCTGGCGAAGACGGGTAGCACGACCGTCACGGTCGGCAGCGACGCTGGCCAGGCCAGCCAGTCGGTGCTCAATTTTGTGAAGGCGTACAACGCGCTGCGCATCCAGCTCAACGCGCTGACCAAGTTCGACACCGCCAACGCCGCCAACAACGGCGCGCTGGCCGGCGACGTCAGCACCAAGATGATGATCAACCAGTTGACCGACGTGCTGGGCCAGGGCATCGGCAACGGTGCGTTCCAGTCGCTGGGCAGCATCGGCGTGACGATGGACAAGGAAGGGACGCTGTCGATTGACGACCCCAAGCTGACCGCTGCCCTGAAGAAATCGCCCAGCCAGGTGGCGGCCGTGTTTGCCGGCACGGGCACGGCGACGGATTCACTGCTGAAGGTTTCGGCGTTTTCGACGGCCACACAGGCCGGCAGCTATGGCATCAACGTTACGCAACTGGCCACGCAGGGTTCGCTGAAAGGCTCGGCGGCTGCCAACACGACCATCCAGAGCGGCGTGAACGATAGCCTGTCGGTCACGCTCAGCGGTATCACGACCAACATCAAGGTGCCCGCGGGCAGCTACACCCCGTCGAGCCTGGCCGCGCAGATCCAGAGTCAGATCAACGCATCGCCTGACCTGCAGAGGGCGAAGGTCGAAGTGGCCATCGGCGCCGATGCCAACGGCGTGCTGACGTTGACCGACAAGCAATACGGATCGGTATCGACGGTGTCTGTGTCAGGCAATGGCGCGGCGTCGCTGCTCGGCGGCAGCCCGACGGCCACGGCCGGGCGCGATGTGCAAGGCACCATCAACGGCGCTGCCGCCACGGGTTCGGGCCAGAACCTGTACGGCGCCAGCGGCTCGGCTGTGGATGGCCTGACGGTGCAAGTCACTGGCGGTGCGCTGGGCGACCGCGGCACCGTCACCGTGCAGCGCGGCTACGCGGCGCAACTGCACACCGTATCGGGCAACTTGTTGTCGAGCAACGGCATGGTGCAGAACGCCACCGACGCCATCAACAATTCGATCACTTCGCTCGGCACCCAGATCGACCGGATGCAGAAGCAGCTCGATGCCAAGCAGGCGCTGTATTACGCGCAGTTCAATGCGCTGTCGAAGGTGGTAGCCAGCATGACGAACACCAGCAACTACCTGACGACGCAGTTGGCGCTATTGCAGAAGCAGCGGGCGGGGGGCTGACCGCGCTGACTGCACCTTGAGTGCACAACCGCTGCGGCCATTTGCCCGGTTACTGCTGCGGCTTTCCCCACAATGGGTTTTTGTTATCCGAACCCAGCACCTGGGCGAGCACTTCTGCGTCGCCGTCACGGGTGACTGGCGTGTTCTTGCGCGCACGGGCGACCTTGGCTCGCTTACCGTGCTTCTTTGCGTGCACGGCTTTCTTGATTCCGCTTTGCGAGGCATTGCCTGAGGCCGGCACGGTGGAGGTGTGCTGGGCGCAGATGCCTGCGCTCATCCAGGCGGTGGTGAGGAGGGCTACGGCGAGTTTGTATTGCAGGTTCATATGAGAGAGCTGACTGACTTAGGAAGTGGAAACGCGAGCGCATGAGGCATACCGTGTCACCGCACGCGAGTGACCTGCAAGCATCCGCGCCCGACCATCATTTCGCGCCGGTCTTGGCGGGCGGCGAGATGGGCTGATCATCGGACGTCTCGTCCGGGTTGCGGTAGCTGGTGTCAATGGTGTAGCCCTGAGCCTTCAGCTTTTGCTCGGCGTTGGCACGCTCGGCATGCATCTGGCGTTGCAGGCCGGAAAAGAGGTCACGCCAGTGTGGGCGGTCTTGCTCATTGAACGCATTGCGCCAGAAGTTGGCGTAGCCCTCGAGCTTGACTTTGACGAAGTACGCGCCCGGCTCATCCACCTTCATGCGCGTCGAGTCTCTGGACATCTGAACGTCCATGTAGACCCCGTTGAGATAAAAGCGCCACGAGGTCATGTCGGGGAGTTTCATCCAGTCTTCCAGGCCCGGCACATACTCCGGGTCCAGTGAATCCACCCCTTGGTCTTTTACGAGCCGATAGCGAAAGGCCTCGGCACCTGCCAACCGCGGATTTTCCGGATATATCCACCGCTTCCAGCCGGCCTGCTGGATACGCTTGAGCATTTCGTAGAACTGCAGGCGTGCCTGATCGTGCGTAACGTTGTTTCGCGGGGGGATGCCCAGGCTGATGCTGTAGTCGTAGATGCCTTCTTCAGCGTGGGCCTTGTCGAACGAACCCGAGACACCCAGGGCTGTGTCCAGACGCACCTCGCTCTTTTGGTTCTTGATGACGACCGTACCTTGCGAGCTGTCGGGCCAATCCACCGCATAGAAGGTAACGCCGTAGGCCTGCTCATTCTTGTTGTCAACATCCACGGCCTTGCCATAGCGCCCAATGAGCGCCTGCGGCGACTCGCCGATCTCAATCTCAATACTTTGCGGCATCACTATTTTGCTGGATGACTTGCTGGTGGAGGAAGGCTGGCACCCCATGACCAGGAGCGCGGCCAGCGTTGCGAGAAGACACGAAACCGTGCGGCGTGTTCGAACCATCATCGTGCGGGGGCTGTTTCGTCGGGGTAGCGCACGCTGTCCGGCGTGCCGACCCAGCCAGCCATGGTCGAGAGTTGCGCTTCCATTCCGCGCGGATCCTTGATCATCAGGCCGTGAAACTTATCTGCAACCAGGCCAATCCACTTCATGCGGCTATCGTAGTTTTCCAGTTTCGTGTTCTCCGGAGCGACGTCCTCAAACGCTGGCAAGTCGGTATCGCACGCCGCCACGAAAGCCACCTTGAGCTTGGGTGCCATCCAACTGGTGGCGACCCCTACTGCATGGCCCCACGTCCATTTGCCGACATCGGCGCCACCACGCTGTACTTGTACCCACCAAGCGAAATCCGAATCGTTATAGATCAGCGGTTGCAAGATGTTCCCTTGTTCATGGCGGGCCAGGGCCATGAGATTCTTGAACTGGAAATCTCGTCGTTTCACGTCGCTCGTGGCTCCGTCAAACTCTTTGACTTTATCGAACGCCTCTTTGACTTCTGGCGTCCACCGCAGGTTTTTGATCTTCGGCAGCGCCTCGCCAGCCCACGGCATCTTGTGCACCTGCTCCTTGACCTTGTCCACGTAGGTGTCTACGTCGCGCATTTTCAAGCACGTGTCGAACGAGTCAGCATCGAAGTTGTGATACCAGTGCCATGCAGCAATATCGTTAAACAGCCAGAAGTTACCCTTGCCTAACCCCGTACGCACGGTATCGCCCACCGCCCGGGTCGACAACTGCAGGGTCTCCAACGAGCATGCCACTGTTTTGCTGGCAAAGGCACCGAGCGCCATCCAGTAGTAGCGTCCCTTTTTCCTCGGGTCTCCATGCTCCTCCTGCTCAAGGTAGAGGCGGGCATAGGTGGCGGCGATACGCCGAGCCCGGGCCGGAAAGAAGTTGATGAGGCGGTTGTTTTTCTCGCCCTTGCGGTTAGACAGCCGCAGATAGCAAAACTGTTGTGCCAGCGACCACATCGTCGGGCATTGACAGTTCACATCGACGCAGCTGTCTGGGCGGTCGTTGGTGATAGCGGTGACGGTCGTTTCATCGCTCATGGCTCGCGCTTGATGTCCTCGTAGCTTATGTCGTGCTGACGTATTGGTCGGGCCCGCCGGTGTGAGCATGCTCATCCACCTCGGTCTCGTGCCACAGCAGCGAGAAACGCAACTGCTGTGGAGCCTCGGTACCGATGCGAGGGGTACCACCCGTATTGGATTGCGTCTTGGATTCGTGCCCGTCGCCCTGCGCAGCCGTGATCTGGTACGGCGTCGGCCGCATCGGTTTGCCGTTCGGGGACAGCAGACGGAAGGTTTCATCATAGAGCCCGAACGATGTCGTCGGGAACCCTGCAGGAGTGACGGTTTTGCTCACCGGCCCCTCAAACGTCCGCTGCGCCGCCTTATACGTAATCGGCCCCGCACACTCCACGGTGATATTCCCACCTTCGAGCGTGATCGACGCTCCGCCGGCCGTGGCGATGCGAATCCGCTTGGCGGCTGCAAAATCCACATTCATATTGGCCGACACCAGCTTCAGGTCCTGCTTGGCCATCAGCTTGAGTACGTCGTGCTGCGCCTGTACGTCGATGTTGTCTTGCCCTGCGGTGAGCTGCAGGCCGATGTTGTTGTCACCCGCCTTCGACAAACCGGCAGCCACGCCAATCGCCTGGCCGGCATGCATGCGCGCCTGTTTGCCGACGGCGAGGTTGGTGTCTTGGCCGCTGCCCAGCGCGATGCTTTCGCCGTTGGTGAGCTGCAGGTCTTGCCCGGCCACCATGACGAGGCCCGCTCGGCCTGCAAGATGCGCGATGGCTTCGCCCTGATGCGGCACCTTGCCTTGCGTGGCGGTGTTGCCGGCGCTGGCGTCTTGCTTGGCGGCGTCAAGCGCCTTGCCGTCGACCATGCCGGCCACCGCCTTGGCTTGCTTGGCCAGCGGGGCATCGTCGTTCTTGGCGGTGTCGAGTGCGGCCGTCTGGTGCGTAACCGCACCTTGGCCCAGCGATGACGTCAATTCCTTGGCTTGCTTGATCAACGCAATGCCTGCCGCGTTGTCGCCGGTGGGCACGGCTTTGCCGCTGCTGGCGTCGCGGTAGGTGGTCAGCAGCAGGCCTGCCTGGCCGCGCACGGCGGCGTGGCCATCGGTGCGCAACTCGAAGCCTTGGCCGCGGAAGCTGCCGCGCCGATTGTCTTGCTGATGGACGAGATGCCCAAGGTTGAGCTGGCTGAATTGCTGCGTGGTAGCGAGCTGCGTGCGCAACTGGCCGTCGCTGTCATCAAAGACGAGGTGGTTGTAGCCGCTGCCGCCGTGTTCCGCGCTCTTGAAGCCAGTGTGGGCGGCGGCGTTGCGGTGACCGTCGGCCTCCGTGCCCATGCCGTGCCACGCCGGGCTGTGGCCGCCGGCCACGTTGCCTTGCGCGCTGGCGGCGCTGTCGCTGCCTTGCTTGTAGAGGGCTGTGCTGTCGTTTTGGTCGGATGCGCCCTGCCCGCCCGGCGTGGGCGCAATGCCGGCCTCGCCCTGGCCGTTGTACAACGAGCCGATCACGACGGGCTGATCGATGTCGTCTTCGCTGAACTTGACGAGCACTTCTTGCCCGATACGCGGCAGCCATTGCCAGCCCATGCCGGAACCGGCCTGCCGCTGCGCGACCCGCACCCAGCGGCTGCTGCGGTCATCCGCACGCTCGCCTTGTTGCCAAGGGAAGCGCACGCGGATTTCGCCTGCGGGGGTGGCGTGGTGTTCGCCCTCTCCGCCTGCCTGCGTCTGGCCGTCCGGGCCGACCACGATAGCGCTGTGCACGCCTTGCGCGGTAGGTGCGGCGTACAGGCGGCCGCAATCGGGTTCTGTCACAGCGGGGCGCCACGGCCGACGTGCATCGCTTGCGCGGAACATTCCCGCGTAGCCGTGCGTGCGTGCGGCCTTGAGCAGATCGCCAGTTGGGGCGTTGCGCTCGACGGGGCCTTCTGCCTCCTGGAAACCGAAGATGCCAGGGCCGGATTCCGGTGCGCTGGGCGGCGTATCGAATTCCAGCGCGGCGTCGAGCCCCCCCAAACGCTGGCTGAGCGCGTTGTGCGTATCGACGGTCAGGTTGTTGATGCCGCAGTGTTCGACCAGATCCATCAACAGCGGATAGGCGCCTTCCACGTCTTGCGGCAGGTGCGGGCAATCCACCACCTGCAGGCGCGTGCCGCTGCGTAGCGTACGCACCGTGCCACGCCCCGAAAACAACAGCGCGCGCGCCTCCAGGCTTTCCATGACCTGTTCGGCAATGCGCTGGGCATTGGCGGAATCGGGGGCCAGCGACGGACTGATCGACAGATACGCATCCGGGCTCCCCGCGCTGGTGGCGAAGCGGGCAGGCGCGTGGGCGCGAGCGCTCTGCTTGCCTTCCGGGTCCCACGCGGCCACAGCCACGCCGCCCACCGTCGTGCGGCTGTGGCAGGCGAGTTGCTGGATGGCGTCGCGCTCTTCCAGGCTGTGCGCGCGGTGGAAACGGATACCGCCTGCCGATGCGGACTCCGCATCTTCCGGCAGCTGCGTGCTGTCGGCAAAAATCACCAGCGTGTGGCCGCCATGCGCCTGGTCGTCTTCCACCGTGGTGAAACCGAGCCCCGCTTCGGCCAGCAGGCGCGTAACGAAGTGGTAGTCGGTCTCGCGAAACTGGGCGATGTGTGCGCGTGTACCGAAGTCGGCCATGCGCGCTTCAGCACCGGCCGCGTAGCGCCACGAGGCATACGGCTCGTACGGCGACAGCATCTGTTCAATGATGTCGGGCAGGGGCCGGTTCTGGAACACCTGGCTATGGCGCTGCTGCGTGGTCAGCCAGAACCAGGGCACCACGGTCAGGCGATAGCGCGTGAGGCTGCCATCCGCGCCAAGCTTCTCAGCCAAACGGATCAGGCCTGTGCGCTTGGTCTGCGTGCCATCGGCCAGCGTTGTGACCAGCGTGACGCGCTGGCCCAGCAACGATTTGAGTGCGATGCGCGCATTGGCGCTCACGGCCACCACACGCCATTCGAACAGCTCGGACAGCGCCTCCCGACCGAGCCAGGCTTCCACCGCGAGGTCCGCAAGCGGCCCATCGCCTTCCAGCGAATACAGGCGGCGTGTTGGTGCGAAGAGGTTCTGAAGAAGGGTCGTGGCGTCCATTCGCTGTCCGATGCTGCAACGCGTGGCGTATCACCGAGGGATTTCGTGAAACCAGCGCGGGCATTTACGAGGCAGCGCAATGTCGAGCATCGCACCCGCCCCCGCTCAATTACCCGATTGTAAAAACAACCAACCGGGTAGCCGGGCGGCTATTGCCCTTTGTAAGTGGGTGAATTGGCGGCCTTATTGGCCGCATTCTGCGGCGCAAGCAATGCGGCCAGCAGATCGGCGTCAGGATCATCGGGCGCCAATGTGCCTTTTTTGTTCTTGGCGGTTTTGGCAGAGGATTGCGCCTTGGGCTTTGTTGGCTGCTGCAACGCCTTAAATGGTGTATTCGTCGATTTGGCGACCAGCTTGGCGGTTGCCGTCTTGCCTTCGTCGGTATTGGCCGGGGTGCCTGAAGACTTTGCCGCCAGGGTGTGCGTGGCCGGCGCCTCGTCATGCGCCTCCTTGGCGAGTGCGCTTGCAACCGGCGCCTTGTCGCTCTTCTCCGTGGCGTGGTCTTCGCCCGCCGGAACATTGACGATGGTGGCAGCCTGTACTTCCGCCACGGGTTCGCTCGCGGAGGCAACAGGCGCCGCAGCGGCCGTGTGAGTAGCTTCCGCAGGTGCTGCTTGCGTGGCTGCGGCCGGTTGAGCGGCCGCTGGCGCTGCTTGCTCAGCCATCTGTGCGGGCGCAGGTTCGCCGCTTGGGTTCAGCATGATCCATGCGCCGATACCGGCGGCGAGCACAACGACCGCCGCGGCAACGCCATAGCGCTGTCCCGACTTTTTCGGTGCCTTGCCGCTGGCCGCGACGCGGCCTTCCAGGCTCGCCAGAATGCGCGTATGCCCGGCCTCATCGGTCTCGGATTCAGAATTGAAGAGCGTTGGTGGCCCTTCTTGTTTCAAATCGCCGTTATTACTCATCACGGGTCCAGAATTGAAATAGAATGCGCGGCGAACGTATGGATTACAAACAAGCGCCGATTCCGGTGGTGGCTGCTGATTCTAAGTCTGGCCTTGCTGAAAGACAAATGATTGACGCACGTTGCAGTATTTTCTTTATCGTTTCTTAATATTTCTGCGTAGCGAGCGCTTGATTATTACCGTTTATTAATAATTTAGAGTTCTAAATACAGATATAAATCTGGATGAATTGACGTAGGCGCTCACGCTCCGCAGGTCGGTATGGTTTTTTTCGCTCTGGTTCTCTACTTCGTTGCCATGGTGGTGGTGGCTGCCGTGCTGCTGCTGCCGTCGGTGCGGCAGCGCTGCGCGGCGTTGCTGCGTGCGCAATGGCGGCGCGTGAGCACAGGGGCTGCGGTGGTGGGCGCGCGCTCAGCAGGATCGTTGCGCGAGTCGGTGGACAACGCGACGTCGGGCGTATCGGCGTTCAAGCAGTTCGTGGTACGGCGGCGAATGTTGCTGCTCGGTGCGCTTGGCGTACTTTCGGTGCCGCCCATGCTGGCACTGGCGCTGCGCGAGCAGCAGTCGTTCGAGTTCGATGACGACCAGGTGCGCGAGCCCGATCCGCACATCTCGGCGCTGCTCAATGGCGAACGGCTGATCCCACCGCCGCCCTTGCCGCCGGAGGTGTTCACCACGCGTGAAGTCGAGCAGGTCCGCCCGGCCATCCGCGATGCGAGCCGCGACTGGAACCTGCTCGACGCGGATTTCCGCCAGCGTTTGCTGCTCGTCTACAAGATCATGCGCGACGAACACGGTTACGAAATGGCGCTGCTCGAAGGCTACCGAAGCCCCGAGCGGCAAGTGAAGCTGGCGGCAATGGGCAGCAATGTCACGCAGGCCACGGCGTTCCAGAGCTATCACCAGTACGGCCTGGCGGCGGACAACGCGTTCTTCCGCGACGGCAAGCTGATCATCAGCGAGAAAGACCCGTGGGCGATGCGCGGCTACGAGCTGTACGGCCAGACGGCGGAATCGGTCGGCCTCGTGTGGGGCGGCCGCTGGAAGATGATGGACCTGGGCCACGTGGAGCTGCGCCGCAAAGGCGTGCTCGGCAAACAGCCCGCACCAAGGCAATGACGATAGGACACATGGGGAGCATGCAATGACACGGCCCTTCATCCTGCTGGGTGACAAGACGGACCACGGCGGCGTGGTGATCACCGCATCGGGCAACACAAGCACCGGCGGCAAGGGCATCGCCTGCGTGGGCGACAAAGTGACGTGTCCGAAGAACGGCCACGGCGGCACGACCGTCATCGTGACGGGCGACCCGAACGTCATCATCGACGGCAAGCAGGCGGCGCGCCATGGCGACAAGACCGCCTGCGGCGCCACGCTCCTGTCCAGCCAAGGCAACACCGGCAGCATCTGAACGCGTACGACATGGTTGCAAGACTCTTTCGGTCCGGGCTGACGCTGCTCGCTGTCTTCGTGGTGGTGTGGATTGCCGTCATCGTGTGGTGGCAGTCCGCCAACCGCATGCCCACCACCGCCGACATCCTCACCTACCTGCTGTTGCTGCCGGTGGGCATGATCGTCGGCTATTGGGTCATCAAGCGCGCGCTCGATGGCATCCGCTCCAATGTGGCTGCAGGGCGGGAGCTGGCCGCGACCGCACCGGCCGCTGGGGGCACCGAGGCCAAAGCCCCCGACCCGCAAGACGCCACGCGCCAATGGCGCGCCGTGCTGCTGGCCAGCGCCCTGCGCGCGCCCGCGGGCAATGACGCGGCCTCGGTCGTGGACGCAGTGCAAGCCAGTACGCAACCTGGCCTGACCGATGTGCAAGGCTTCGGCCAGCCGATCTTTGCCGCGCAAGTGGAAGGCGTCGACATTGAAGACCTGCGCGCCGAACTTGCCGAGCATCATCCCGACGTCGACTGGCTGGACGAACGCCTGCGCGCCCTTTTGCTGGCCGGCCAGGTGGCCGAAGAGCTGGCAGCACACGCCGTTGCTACGGTTCCGGAAATGACCACGCCGGAAATCACGCGCCTGATCATCACCGCCCTGCTCCCGCGCGACTGGACACCGCAGCATCAAGCCGTGGCCGATGGCTGGCTGCGCCAACGCGTCGCGTTGATCTGGCCCGCCGACCGACTGACGCTTGAGCCCATCACCGCCAAGGGCGATGCCGATGCGCTGCTGCTGCTCGATCGCGCCACGCAAGGTGTGAACCGCAGCAGCGACGAGCGCGTGCTGCGCATGGTGGTGGTGGCGGATTCGCTGGTCGGCCCCAGCGCTGTCGAACAACTGATGCAGCACGAGCAATTGTTCGAAGCCAATCGCCAGCATGGCCGCGTGCCGGGCGAAGCCGCTGCGGGCGTGCTGCTGTGCGCGCCTGCCATTGCGCAGCGCCTGCTTCCGCCAACGCTGGGGGGCGAAGCCGCTGCGATGGAGTCGTTCACGATCACGCGCGCCGGCGTGGCACGGCTTGAATCGCCGACGCCTGACCGCGGCCAGCCGCAACTGCAGGCGCTCGGCGACGCCGTGGGCCACGTCCTCGATACCTTGGCCGCTGCGCCAGTCAAGGCCAAACAGGACGCAGCACCCGCCGAGAAGGCAGGCAGCGCAGAAGGCGATTCGGCTGCCGACCCCATCACCGTTGCCGGCGTCGTTTCAGACACTGGCATGCACCCCGTGCGCACCGTCGAGGTGGCACGCGTGTTTTCCGAACGTTTTCCAGCGCTGGACTTGGCTGCAGATCTGCTGCCGATTGGCACGCCCTGCGGCTACGTGGGCGCTGCAGGCCCGCTGCTCTCGGTCGTGGTGGCGCACCAGTTGAGCCAGCAGACCGGCAAGCCGGTGCTGGCCATTACCGCCAACGACATCCAGCAGCGCGGCGCCATCGCGGTGGTGCCGAGTCTGACGTGACCTTGTTCCTGATTTTGATTCCGATTCCGTCTGTTCCCGAGCCGAAGGCAACATGCAACGCTTCCTGAACTTCCTGACCAACTCACGCACGCTATCGATTCTTGGCGTGATCGTGCTGACCATCTTCCTGCTCCTGATGGCGCAGACCTTCGAGGTTGGCCTGGTCTGGGTCGGCGTCGCGCTAGGCGTGCTGCTCGCGCTGTGGCTGCTGACGTATCTGTGGAAGCGCTGGCGTGCGCGTCAGGCCAGCAACAAGCTGGAGGGCGTGCTGGAACAGGCCGCCACCGACAAGGCGGCCACGCCAGACAAGCGCGAAGAAGTGGAAGCCCTGCGCGTGCGCCTGGCCGAAGCCGTCAAGACCATCAAGCGCTCCAAGCTCGGACAGATGTCGGGCAGCGCGGCGTTATACGAGCTGCCCTGGTACATCGTGATCGGCAACCCGGCGGCGGGCAAGAGTACGGCTGTGCTCAACTCCGGCCTGCAGTTTCCGTTTGCTGACAAGGGCGGCGCGGTCATCCAGGGCATCGGCGGCACGCGTAACTGCGACTGGTTCTTCACCACCGAAGGCATCCTGCTCGACACGGCCGGCCGCTACTCGGTGCACGAAGAAGACCGCCGCGAGTGGCTCGGCTTCCTCGACCTGCTCAAGCGCTATCGCCCCAAGGCCCCCATCAACGGCATCGTCGTGACGGTCAGCGTGTCGGAACTCACGCAAAACCGCCCCGAATTCGCCATCAACCTGGCCAAGAACCTGCGCCAGCGTGTGCAGGAACTGACCGAACGCCTGGAAGTGTTTGCCCCGGTGTATGTGATGTTCACCAAGGCCGACCTGATCACCGGCTTTACCGAATTCTTTGGCGACAGCGAGAAGCAGGAGCGGGACCGCGTATGGGGCGCCACCCTGCCCTTCGAGCCGGACTCGAAGCCGGATGTGGCCGCCGTGTTCGACCAACGCTTTGACGAGTTGTGCGACGGGCTGAAGGAGATCAGCGTTGCGCAGATCGCGCTGCACCGGAACAACAAGCTCTCGCCGGGGCTGCTGAGCTTCCCGCTGGAATTTGCATCGATCAAGCCGACGCTGCGTGCGTTCCTGATGACGCTGTTCGATGAAAACCCGTTCCAGTACAAGCCGGTGTTCCGCGGCTTCTACTTCACCAGCGCGCTGCAGGAAGGCGCTACCAACAGCGTGTCGGCCGAGCGCATTGCACGCCGCTTTGGCCTGTCGACCGACGGTGCCGCACGCACGCGCGAAGTGTTCTCCAAGAACGGCTTCTTCCTGCGCGACCTGTTCTCAAAGGTGATCTTTGCCGACAAGCAAACCGTGCGGCAATTCGCCAGCCCCGCCAAGACGCGCCTGCGCATCGCTACGTTCTTTGCGCTCGTGCTGGCGCTGGGCGTGATGCTTGGCGGCTGGACGTGGTCGTACATGGGCAACCGCACGCTGACCGCCAACGTGCAGGCCGACCTCGACAAGATCGTGAAGATGCAGCAGAACCGGGTGGACCTGCAGGCTCGCCTGGAGGCACTCGACATCCTGCAAGACCGGATCGAACAGCTGGACCGGTATCGCAACGACCATCCGCTCGCACTGTCGCTGGGCCTGTACCAGGGCGACACGCTGCAGCACAAGCTGCTCGACGAGTACTACAACGGCCTGCGCCAGGTCATGCTCAAGCCGGTGGGCGGCGCGATCGAAACCTTCCTGGCAGAAGTCAACGCGCATCCGGATCAGTTGGCACCGATGGTGCGCCCGCCGGAAACCGGTGCTGTGATGACCACGTCCGTGACGACGGCCACCGCTACCGTGGGTGGTGCGTCGGGTGCATCAGGTGCCGCCGCCAATGCGCCTGCTGCACCGAACCAAGCCACGGCTTCAACCGGAGCCAAGCGCTACACCGATGCCTCGCCCACCAACGTGGAAGACGGCTACAACGCGCTCAAGACCTACCTGATGCTGTCTGACAAGCGCCACGTGGAAGTCGCACACCTGACCGATCAGATCACGCGCTTCTGGCGCGGCTGGCTGGAAGACAACCGAGGCAACATGCCGCGCGAGCAGATGATCCGCTCGGCGGAGCGCAACCTGTCGTTCTTCCTGGCCCGGGTGAACGACGACAACTGGCCGCTGCTGGAAGGCAACCTCTCGCTGGTCGACCAGACGCGTGAGAACCTGCGCCGCGTGGTGCGCGGCATGCCGGCACGCGAACGCGCCTATGCCGAGATCAAGGCCCGCGCCTCCACGCGCTACGCCCCGATGACCGTCGCACGCATCGTCGGCGATACCGGTGCCGGGCTGGTTGCAGGCAGCTACGCCGTGCCCGGCACGTTCACCAAGGAAGCGTGGCTCGGCTACGTGCAGCCCGCCATCAAGGACGCCGCCAACAAGGAACTGCAGACCAAGGACTGGGTGCTGAACGTTGCCGCGCGCGACGACCTCACGCTGGAAGGCAGCCCCGAGCAGATCCAGAAGGCGCTGGTCACGATGTACAAGACCGAATACGCGCGTGAATGGCAACGCTTCATGCAAGGCGTGGCGATCCAGGATTTCTCCAGCTTCGATCAGGCCGTCACCGGGATGAACCTGCTGGGCGATCCGACCAACTCGCCGATCCGCAAGGTGCTCGACACCGCGTATGAGCAGACGTCGTGGGACAACCCGTCGATGTTCAACGCCGGCCTGAAGCAGGCCAAGACCGGCGTGCTGGGCTGGTTCAAGCAGCTGTTCGCGCGCCAGACGCCGTCGCAGGTGAACGTCAATCTGGAGGTGGGCGGCAATGCTGAGGCCGGTGCCATTCCGATGGGGCCGGTGGGCAAGGAGTTCTCGGGGCTCGCCCGCGTGGTTGTCATGCGCGACGACAAGTCGCTGCTGCGCGGCTACATGGATTCGCTCTCCAAGGTGCGCACGCGCTTTAACCAGATCAAGAACCAGGGCGACCCGGGACCGGGTGCACGCCAGCTCATGCAGCAAACGCTGGACGGCAACGGCTCGGAACTGGCCGACACGCTCAAGTACGTGGATGAACAGATGCTGACCGGCATGACCGACAGCGAGCGCGCCACGCTGCGTCCGCTGCTGGTGCGCCCGCTGCTGCAGTCGTATGCGGTGGCGATTCGCCCGGCCACGACCGAAGTCAACAAGGTGTGGAACGCGCAGGTGTATCAGCCGTTCGCCACCACGCTGGCAGACAAGTATCCGTTTGCACCCAACGCCAAGATCGAGGCCAGCGCGGCTGAGATCGGCCAAGTGTTCGGCCCAGATGGCGCGATTGCCAAGTTTGCCAGCACGACGATCGGCCCGCTGTCGGTGCGCCGCGGCGACATGATCGCCTCCCGCACGTGGGGCGATCTGGGCATTGCCTTTGTGCCCGAGTTCACCACGGGCTTCACGCGCTGGATCGCCCCGCTCACGGGCGGTGCGGCCGGCGGCGCAGGCGGTGCAGCAGCCGCGGCACCGCAGACGGTGTTCCAGATCCTGCCGGTGCCGTCGCAAGGCGCGACCGAGTACACGATCGAGATCGATGGGCAGCAACTGCGCTATCGCAACACGCCACCGCAGTGGGCTAATTTCGTCTGGCCGAATCCGCAAGGCACCCCGGGTGCACGCGTGACGGCCACCACGTTTGACGGCCGCACGGTGGAGCTGCTCAACGAGCCCGGCCGCTTTGGCCTGGAGCGCCTGATTGCCACGGCACAGCGCAAGCGTCGTCCGGATGGCGCGTTCGATCTGTCCTGGACGAAGGACAATCTGACGGTATCGATCAGCCTGCGTATCATCAGCAGCCCGCAGACCGCCGGCACGACGGCATCGGATTCGCCGCAAGGCCAAGGTCTGCGCGGCCTGCGCCTGCCGACGTCGATTGCCGATGCTTCGGCACCGCAGAACACCCTGACGCCGCCCGTCCCGGCAGCACCCGCAGGCACGCCGCCTGCGGCGCAAGCGGCCGTGTCAACGCAGGCCGCTCGGCACAGCATCACGGAAGAGCAAGGAGGGACGGCGCAATGAGCCAGACCCAATTGCAGCTTTCGTACTTCGGCAAGCTTCCTTCGCGCGGCGATTTCGTCAAAAGCGCCAACAACGTCCAGTTGCTCGACACGCTGGACCGCTGGCTGGCACAAGGTATGGAATTGCTGGCCGAAGCCCCGGACTGGAAAACGACCTACGACAGTTGGAAGCCAGTGCAGTTTGCGTTTCTCGGCTCGCAGAGCAAGCTCGCTATTGCGGGCACGCTCATGGCCAGCAGTGATCTGTCATCGCGCCGCTTTCCGTTCCTGACGGCGGCGGCCATGGAGGTGGATCGCCCGATCAACTTCATCGCGCGCAGCCCGATTGCACTGGCGCGCCTTTGGACACGCGCCGGCCAGCAGATGATCTCGCTCGGCACGGCCACCGACGCCACTGAAGGCCTGCGCCTGCTCGCCGAAGGTCAGCACGGCGTAGAGACCGGCACGGGCGGCACGAGCACGCAATCGCACGACGCAAGCTTCTCGGATTTCATCGATTTCCAGACCGTAGCCGGCCTTGAGCAGATGCTGCGCTCGGAGGGCCACAACATCCGCCTGCGCCGCACGCTGCTGGCGCTCGGCACGCTGCTCCAACCCGTGATGGCGAACGGTTCGTCACGGCTTGAGAAAGGCCTCACGCTGCCGTTGCCGGCAGACCCGCTCTATCGCAGCCTGGTGGCGAGCTTCTGGCTGGAGCTGGTGTCGCGCTTCCTGCAGCGGGCGGACTTCGAACTGTCTCTGTTCCTGGGCGACATCAACGGCGCCGAGCGGCTGGTCATCGGCTTCAACGGCGCCTCGTCACGCACGTTGCACAGCGTCATGTCGCCGCTGGCGTATACCGAACAGAACATCAACATCGACGATCCGGAATGGGTCGACCAGCATGTCAGCGGAGATTACGGCTTGGCCAAGTTCGTGAGTTACCTGGATCAACCGCAGCTCTCGCTGCGCGTGGCAGTCGATACCTTCCGCGAAGTCTTCATCGGAGAATGAACATGGGTCTGGATGCAATCAAGCGCGGCTTCCGGCCTGCAACACTTCTGGCGAACGCCGCGATGCTGGTGTGCCTGGGGAGTGCCCTGGCCGCCCATGCCGCCGCTGGCGATGCCCCCGTGCCGGGTCAGGTCGTGGCCGGCGGCATGGTTCCGGACGAAGCCACCAAGGCGAATGTGCTTACCAAGCTGCGCGAGCTGTACGGCAGCGCCAACGTGGTAGATCAGATCGAAGTGGGTAATGTTGTCTCGCCGCCCAACTGGTCTGCCAACGTGCAGAAGATCCTGTCGCCGGCCATCAAACAGGTCAACCGTGGGCAGCTCAACATCGACGGTACGCAGGTTTCCCTGCACGGCGACGTTGGTAACGAGGCGCAGCGCCAGCAGCTCACAAGCGACATGGCGACGGCGCTGGGCCAGAGCTACACGATCAAGAACGGGCTGCGCGTGGCGGCGGTGTCCGAGCAAGGGCTGCTGGACCAGACGCTGGCCAACCGCATCATCGAGTTTGAAACCGGCAGCGCCACGCTCACGCCCAAGGGCCGCGCGATTCTGGATGAAATGGCCGCCGTGCTGCCGCGCCTGAACGGCCGCAAGATCGAAATCGTCGGCCACACCGACAACTCCGGCAGCCGCGCGCTGAACCTCAACCTGAGCCAGGCGCGCGCTGAAACGGTCAAGAACTACCTCATCGCCAAGGGCGCCGAGCAAGGCACGCTCACCGCGATGGGCGTGGGGCCGGATCAGCCAGTCGCCGCCAACAACACCGATGAAGGCCGCTCGCGCAATCGGCGGATTGAGTTTCGGGCGAGTAAGTGACGCGGGAGGATGCTCGCCGGCGGGCACGGTTGCGTGAGCCGTCGCCTGCTACCTCATTACAGCCGGGTGATGAACGGCGTGCGCCCTCCCAGATCCGGCTTGAGTACCTCGACCCCACCAGGAAGCCGTCGCAGCCAATCGCGCAGTTTTCTCCGATGAAAGAGCGTATCTGGTGGCTCTGGTGCCATCTGGTATGGGCTTGGCAGCAGCTTGAGCACTGGCTTGCCAGTCGACGACAGGGCGCGCCCGTCGCGATCGTCAGCGGAATCATTCGCTCAGTACAGGTGGATAACGCGGCATTCAAGGCCTATGAGGCCATGGGACGGAGCGTCGACACCAATGCGCACAGCGCATATGACTACACCGACGATATCTCGCGAGACACCTACTATCGCGTGACCCCCGTCGTCATCACGCTGACGGACAACCGGGTCATCTACTTCTGCGAATACCAGGTCACGGACCGTCGTGTTTCGTCCAATGCGCCCTATTTCGCAGGCCTGAACGGCATGCGCGTGCTTGCTGCAGGCTGGTGGGACAACGACTGTTTTTCGGCGTGGGGCATGCGCTTGACCGGCCGCCGTGAGCCACAGACCGTCTATGTTACAAAGCGCCCTCGCGACTTGCCGGAGCCGCTGGAGACCATACTGTCGCGCAGGAGCTCCGGCTTTAACGAGGCGATCGGCCTTCTCGGTTATTTCAGCGCGCTGATGCTCGTGATCATGCTTTTTGTGGCGGGCAGCGAGTTGGGTCTCGAAGATGCCAGCACCCTCACGGGGATGATGGTCGGGATGTTTACCCTGGCGCCGATGTTGCTCGTGGTCATTTCACAGACGCTGATGCGCCTGATGGCGGGGCCTCTGCGCCCGATCCCAGAAATGATGGCGGCTGGTGAATACGGTAACCGCCATCTCCGCTTGCGCAGCTTTGACTTCGGCCGCTGTGAGCGCGCGGTATTTGAAGCGTTGGAGCGACATGAAGAGAATTAGTCGTTCGCGGCTAGGTGCATGCAAGCGCGCAGTGTCCTCCGAGCAAGTAGGCATTAACGGTTGACAGCAACGCACATGACACCGTCCGCCCCATCGATCCTGCCCGATTCCGCCCCGACCGAAGCCGATCGGGAAGCCTGCCTGCGTCGGCTGAGCGAGTATTCACCGGACGCGCCTGATGCGCCAGTGCCGTTCAGCCACCGCCTGGCCGAAGCCGAGGGGTGGTCGCGTTTATATACGCTGACTGTCATCGAGGAATACAAGCGCTTCGCGTATCTAGCGGTGTTTGCAGGGCACCCCGTCACGCCTTCCGAGGCCATTGATGCCGCCTGGCATCTCCATCTGCAATATTCGAAAGAGTATTGGACGGTGTTCTGCGGGGAGGTACTGGGCGCGCCGCTCCACCATGCGCCAGGTATTGGTGCCCCGGACGAAGACGACACCTACGCACAGCACTACCAGCAAACGATCGAAAGCTATCAGCGCACGTTTGGTATGGAGCCGCCTCCCGATATCTGGCCGGTGCCGGAACCTGTCCAGCCAGACAGTGCGCCAGAGGCTGCCAGCCCCGCACGACATCCGTCCAACCCTGTCACACCGCCGCCTGCATCAACCGCGCGCTCATTCATGCCATCCGTATGGCTTGTGATCGGCGTCAGCCTCATCGCCATCACCACGAATGCCGCCTCGGATGTCGATGTGCTGAGCTATTCGGGGCCGCGGTTTCTCGCGTTCTATCTGGGCGTGTGCCTGATGGCGTGTCTGCTGATCCGGGGCCTGCATCGAGTCTCGTACAGCCGCAACCCATGGGGAACCAGCGGGGGCAACGTGCCGCGTCAGCTGACGCCTGCCGAGGCCGCGCTGATCACCGGTGACGCCGCACGAATGGCACAGGTTGCGGCGTTGGCGCTGCTTGATGCGGGTGCGATCCGCATGGTCCCTCCGGCTAAAAGGAAACGCGACCGCAACACCTACGTGGTCGCGAACCAGGACCGAACGCCGGAGCGCCACGTCAACGCATGGACATGGCTCGCCCGGCAAACGCAGGAGCGCTCGCCGTGGCCGAACTTTCGCAATCGGCTCGTCGATGAAGCATCCGATATGACAAATCGGCTGCGCAGCGAAGGATGGCTGTGGACCCGCGGCGCGATGCGGGGAACAACGCTCGCTGCGTGGGCCATTGTGCTGGCGACGCTGTGGCTTGGCGTGATGAAGGTCTTTGTGGGGCTGTCCCGGGAGCGTCCGGTGATGTGGCTGCTGGTCGAGATGGCGTTGTTCGCCATCGTGTACTGGGGTGTGACGGCGCGGCTGATCGGCGTCGGCCGTGCCGGCCCCACTGCGGGGGCCAACGCCGCGCTCGATGTTTACCGTCAGCGCGGCCAGCAGGGGCCACGTGCCGGTTTGTCGACGCACGATCTACTGTGGTTGACCGCGTTTGGCGGCACGAGCGTGCTGGCCAACACAGCGTGGGCCGGATACCGATCGATGATGGGACCACCCGCCGGCGCCAGTTCCGGCGGCTCCGGAGGCGACACGTCGAGCAACTGCAGTTCAAGCAGTAGCTCTAGCAGTTGCAGCTCGAGTAGCTGCGGATCCAGCGGCTGCGGCGGTTGTTCGAGCAGCTAGCCGGTTCAGCTCGCGCTTTCCGACGGCGGATCGCCCAGGCCCAGCAGCTCCTCAATCTGCGACAGCGTCGCATCATCTTTGACCACCGTACGCAGCCACGCATGCAGCGGCATGTCGCCCCATTTCGCGGCACGCGCGGCGAGGTAAGCAACGGGGCTGTGCGGCTCGGTCTGGCGGAAGAACTCGGCTACATCGCGCAGCTGGTTCAGCGCCTGCGCACGCGTGCGGATCGGGCCGACGGCAACCGTTTCAACAACCGCGCCTGCGGCTGACTGGGCAGCCTGTTGTTGAGCGCCCTTCGCTTCCACCGCGGTGGGCTTGGGTTCTGGCTTGCCACCAAAGCGCTCCACCAATGCGCGCACCGCCTGCAAGGCTTCCCGCGCCGGGCGGAAACTCGGCGCGTGATCCCCCGCCCGTGCATCCAGAACGGATTCCAACCGCAGCAGCGCGGCGCCACAGCCGACCACATCGTCGTGCAGCGTCTTGTAGAACGCAGGCGGCGTGGCGCGCCGTGCGGATTCAAACTGCTCCTGCGTTATTTTTCCGCGTGACAGCTCGTCTGCCTGTTCCGGATCGCGGCGGATGGCTTCGACCAGGCTGGTCGCGACTTCCCAATCGATCAGGCTGTAGCCACCCTTGCCCGCGTCCACCAGCGGCACCTCGCGAATGAGCTGGCTCGAACGCGTCGCAAGCCACGCCATGCTGCCCGTGCGGGCTTCAGGATCATCGGCTTCCGGCAGCGGATAGAGGTGCTCCCAGAACTGTTCGCACAAGCCGGCGATCAATTCGTAGCCCTCGCGCAGGCCGGCAAAGCCACGCTCCTTGGACAGCGCCTCGGCCAACCATGCGGCCAGGCGCAGATCCTTCGTGCGGTTCTGCAGCAGTGACGTGCTCTCGGCAATGACGGCGCGCCAGTCGGCCTCCTTGATCTCCGTGACCCACTCACCTTGATCGAGTGACGGGTCATCAAACCGGCGCGCATCCTGGATGCTGTCGAATTCTGCAGAGAAGAGCATGTCTTCACCGCACGGCTGGGCGCCGGGCAGCGGAGCGAGCAATTGGTCAAACGGAAGAGAGGCCATGTTCGGAAACGAAACCGGAATGCAATACGAAAATCAGGGCTTGCCGACACGGCAATCCGCCAGCGCCAGCGTCAGGCCAACGAACTGCCGGTTCAGGCAATCCAGCGTGATGTCCTTGCTGGGCTTGTACGCCGCAAGCTTGTGATCGGGAAACAGCGCCTTGAGCGCGTCACGCTGATCGTCCTGGAACGGCGCGCCCACTTTCAGCTCTTCGGTCAGGGCCAGCGTGTTCAGGCTGTCGTCGGACAACGGATAGACCTGACCCTTGAAGACCAGGCGGCGACCGTCGTATTTCTTCGACGCGGTCGGCGCGTCCTTGAAATATTCGGTCAGTACCTGGCGGTACGAAACCTGCAACGGGGTGTCGTCCTGAGCGAAAGCGGGCGTGACGAGCAACGCGACCACAGCAAAAGCGGCGGCGAGGCGGGACAGTGCGTTCATATCAGCGTGCGTGAAATGTGACGTCCGCACGCGCGGGGCGGACGGTGGAGATGCTACGCAGGCTTGAGGCGGTTGGGGGGATTGTTTCTAAATCTTCATGTGCCCGGAATCGACCGAGATTCGCCTCTGGAGTCAGATCAATAGCGGAAGTAGAAGGAACCGTATTCCCCCGGGTCATCGGGCTTGCGCTGGGCTTTCGCAGATTTGACCAAATCGACATTGGCAGAGTCAGGGATGCCCAGGGTGCGGCAGACTCGCTCCGTCAGTCGCACGAAGGGCATCCATTTTCGGGCGAGGCTAATGGTCATCAGGCCGAAGAACGCATAGAACCCGGCGCTCATGGCGAGGAAGCCGTACGGGAAAACGTCGTGCAGCAAATTCTGCGGCGACTCGACGAGCAACAGCATGATTCCCAGTATCGGCGCCCCTAGTCCCACAAGTATCCCTGCTACTCCTATAACCCACCATTTCACCGCATTCTTGATATGCCGGGCCTTACCCCGAGAGCAATGCGGGTACAACGCGATGATGCGGTCCTCTGGTCTGGCAATGCCCGCTGTCTCATAGTGGTCATTACGCCATTCGGCGGCCACTTCGACTTTGTCCCCTTCTTTGAAAGGACTGCGCCAGACCCAGCCCTTGACCGGATCGCCGTCAAGGTCGAATTCGACGTAATCAGCATGTTCCTCCGCACTCGATGCGGACGCTGCTGTCGCGATCGCGGGTCCACTCAGCCCCGCGATGCCCGCTGCAATGGCGACCACTCCGAGCTTGTCCCGATCGTCCTCCGTAAACACGAAACTCGCTTCTGCACGGGTGACCTTGTAGTTCGTTATCGTGCCAGTCAGCTTTACCAGCCCTTCAGGCCGTTGCTCGATTTTCATTTATTGGAAACCCATTTTGACCAAAGCATCCGACAACTTCTCATCCTGTTCCTTTGCAGTCTTATAGCCGCCGGTGCCGCGTTTCTTGCCAAAGGCCGAATGATCGACCCACTCTTCGAGAGCATTGGGTGTAATGATCCAGATAACTACCTGAATGCCAATCAATCCAACGGTGACCCATCCGCCAGCGGCCATGCCCAAGATGCGCAGCCCAATAAACGCGGCCGCGCGCGCGCCAACGGCTTCGACGGCAGTGCCCACTGCAACACGACCAGTGAGGCGCGCGACGAGTGGCGCTGCATAGGTGAGACCGACGGCTACAGTGAGTACGCCAGAGCCCAAACCCATGAGTCCCTTTGCAGAATAGAAGAACGTCAAATAGCCATAACCCTTGTCGTAGTTTTTTACGGCATCGCCGATATCCAGCGCAACCCCGATAAACGTAGCACCGCCACTGAGCATCCCACCCCACAACTTCAACCCTTGGTATGCCCAAGTGTTGGTCCCCATATTGGGCATGTTCTTCGCCACCGTGGCAGCGATATCGAACATCGCACTAGTGATGCTCATGCTGGAAGCCAGTAAGCTCAAGTAGCTCTTGGTGTCGTTCTTGCTTTTGCAGTCAGCAAGCAGCTTCGCGAAGTTCACCCCTTCGATCGCCCCTACCACCAACGCCAGCCGCGCATCTTTCACCGCTTGGCCCACGGCCGTGCCACCGCTGGCTCTGAAACCACCCCACGTAGCCTTGAGCGATTCAGCCTGTGCACTTCTGATCGCCGGCGTGTCCGCCGCCAAAAATGCACGCGCCGTACGCAAGCGCTTCAATAACTGTTCGCGCAGCAGTCCTTCACTCTTGGCCTGAGCGATGATCAGATTGACCGAATCGGCCGGGGTGACAAAAGCGCGGACGCTGAAAATATGCTGAATGATCTTCTCGCTGACGTAGTCAGCGAGCGTATCGATACGGAAAAAGCGAAATACTGCATCACCCGCACTGATGACAACTTTATCCACCCCGCGCATGTTTAACGGCTTCAGCCGCGCGCCGAAAGCCAATGAACCAGCTTGCGACGCGGCCTTGGTGTTCGCATCAAATACACTTTGCGCCTTTTTATAAGTGTCGGCGAAAGCCTTGAGGCTCTTAGTGGTGTAGCCCATCCACTCCAGAGTCTTCGCTTCGGTGCGCTGGCTCTTGTGCTGCTTCGCTTCGGCCAGCGCCTTGTCCAGCTCTGCTCGCGCGGCAGTCTGGTTGAGCGCAACCGCGCGCCAAAGTAGGTTGCCCTCCACGCTGGCTTTGCATTCGGCAACCCAGTCCGAGATTTTCCGTGCCCCAGATCGGCAACTACCCAGCCCGAAGATCGCTTCGCCAATGTCCTGCTCGAACAGCAATCCGTCTTCCACGTTCTCGCCATGGTAGTCGTTCAGCGTGTCAAGCAGCAGCGCGGACTCCAGCCAGTGAATAAGCGGTACGGTACGTCTGTCGACAATCCCGGCCGCCTTCGCGTGAAATTCCTCCAACCTTGCTTTGAATTTTTCGGCAGACGCATCAATGCGGTCCTGATACTTGGGCCATGCCTGTTCCGCCATGCTCTTGCCAAACGCCTTGCCCACCTGCGGCGCTGAAGCCGCCAGTGTGGCTTGCAGACTCCGAAACTGCTTAAGCTGATTTTGCAGATACTCATCGTCCGGCGAAGACTTCAGTTTCTCCTCCAGCTCACGTATCCCGTCCTGCAGTGGGCCGTCTTCCACACCGCGCCGAATGTATTCTTCCCCTTGCGCCTGAGCAACGCCCTCTAGCGTTTCCTTGAGCCCGGCATAGCTGTTGAGTGCCGTCAACTGCAATTCCCGCTCATCGCTGTACTTTTTGATCCATCCGGCTGCGTCGTTCCTGAAACCGTTGAGTTCGTGCGTGATTCCCATGGCGTCCCAGAGCGCCAGCACATGGGGCTTGGCCGTCGTCCCTGCGCCTTTACCACGATTCTCCATGTGCTTGACCGTACCCTCTGCCATACCGTTCCGGAAATGCCATGGATACCGGGTACTCATCTGTTCAAGCTTGTTCGCCAGATAGCTGCCGTCGTCCTTACTCAAAGTGCCCACGGAGGGATTGAACGGCAGCGGAGCCTTGGGCGTTGTTGGTGCGTATTCGAGCACAGCTTCAAGCACTGCCTTGTCGGCAATGTGGCCATGGCTGTGCTTTGCTCCAGCAGCCATCACCCCCGGTTGAATGGTCTGCATACGCTTGTTGCGGAGCTTGCTGTTCTTCTGATACTCCTCCAGGGTCTCGTCGCTCCATTTATGCTCGCTATAGGCAATCCAGGTCGCACCGCATCTTTCAGGGTGTTCAATCACCAGATAGTGCACTTGAGTGTTATTGGTCCCGTGGCGTGAGCATTGCAGTACCGGGGTACTTTGCGGCTGAGCGGATTTTGGATCAGATTGGCGAATCAGGCTGCCATCTTCACCAACTGCGTAACATTCCCACTGCTTGGAGCCGCGTGCATTTTTGTCATAGAACAGATACAGGTAGCCAGTGCGCAACGTACGCAGTGCATATTGAAAATCGTCTCCCAAAGGCACACTTTTCACCCGGTCACCGCTGACCCAGTCAGGCAACGCCGCATTGACGCTCTTCGGCACGACGGCATATCGAACCGGCAGAATAGGCAGACCGGTGGCTTTGCACTGGTCGCAGAATTGGCTGGGGGGTGAACTAGGTGGCATGAGGTGTTCTGGATTGTCTTGGCGAAATTAGCTATGCCTTGATGGCACTTCAGCCAACGGCTACCACACCGCTCTCATTCGCGATGCGCTGCCAGTCGTGCTCTTCCAGGCCGTCGATCAAACTCGTGAAATAGTCGCCCTCGCTGCGCAGCGCGAGACGAGCCTGTACTAGCGGATGGGCGTCAAAATCCGGATGGATATCCAACGCGGCGCGTGCATAGGCCGCGAGATCGCGCTTGTCATTGAAACCGGCTGCGCGCGCCCGGCGTACGGCCGCGAGCGCGCCCATGCACAAGGAATCGAATTGCGCTCCGATGATCTGAGCTCGCCCCCACTCTCGGAGTGCCATGTTTAGCGATGCGATGCAACCAACGTCTTGCCACTGGTCCGGACTCAACGTCAGCGGCGCCTGTGCACGTTCGCCATCAATGGGATCAACCCGCAGCTCAATCAAACTACCAGCTGGATTCAGCAACCAAAAGGTTTCGATGGGCCCAAGTAAAGCATTTCGCTGTGCACGAGAAAGAAATGACCAAAGCCACCACAGCACTGCGGGGTCTTGCAAGCGCAACCAAGCAAGACCACCGTGTTGAGGGTGACGCTGGAGCATGCTTGATGCCAAGTGACGGGCTACGTTACGGACGGGCTCTGAACTGGTCAGCCAGCCGGTTATCCGCCGGCCCCAACCATTGCATAGAGATTGAGAAGGCAATTCCTCGAGCGCACTCAGAACGCTTTGCTCAAGAAAATGACTATCTTTGAACTTTGCGACATTCAAAGGCAACAGCATTGGGTAATGCGAGGGGTCGATGCCCGGGTGTGCAACCTTGACGCGCTCGTTTCTGCTCTGCGAATAGCCTTCCCAGAGTGCATCGTCTTCCGAAATGATGCGCGGCACCGTGTCGATCAACAGCATGCAATCCGCGTCTAGCCTTGCAATCACACTGGAATGCAATGCTTGGCTAATCTGTGCAGCCTGCCGCGATAGTTGATCAGTCATGGCACCTTCAACCTAACGGTATGAGTGCGCTTTGCTCGCGTGCAGCACCTTCTACAGCAGGACTGCACCCCTTCAGATTGCCACTCGCAAGACTGTTGTCTGCCCCCGCCCCACCCGGCCCCACAAACCGATGCCCCGCCCCCTTAAACGTCACCATCCCAGGTGCATGCAGCTCAATCGTGCCGTTCGTCACCTTGATCTGCGCACCGGCCGCATTGACGAGCACATGCTGCTTCGCCTCCGCCGTCACGTTGCCCTGGGTGGACGCCACGGTCACGGCCTTCTCGGCTACCAGATGGCTCTCGCCCTTGAGGCTGGAGAGCCCGACCTTGCCGCTGGCGGCATGCATGGCGATGCCAGGTGTCGCGTCGCCCGCCTGCCCAAGCGATTTGCCGTGCGCGTACAGGCTCAATCCCTCGGCGACTGCGACTGAGAGATTGCCGCCCGCGGCAACGTTGGTGTCCTGCTTCGCGATCAGCGTGGCTTGCGTGCCGGCAACCAGCACAGCATCCACAGGCGTCGTGCTGACGATGCCCTTGGGCGCGGAGACTTGCAGATGCGGTTCGCTGTAGGCGATGGCTTGTGCGCCCTCGCCGGCGCTTTCCGCATGGCGCAGCACTTCGGTGGTGTGGCGCAGTTGCTTGAGCGCGGGAAGCTCCTTGGCGGCAGGTTCATCGGCCAGGCCGGCCTTCTGCTTCTGCGCTGCGTCGGCAAGCGATTCGGCGAGGTAGCTCACGGCTTCGATCTGACTGGCGGCGGCTTCGCTGTCTTGCAGCGCGGCGCCGGCGTCGGCACTGTGCGCGGTGAGTAGCAGGCCGGCGCCGGCGCGCACGCTGCCGCTGTCGTCGGTGGCCAGCGCGGCCCCGTGGCCAAGATCTGCCTGCCGCGCGCTGTCGACCTGTTCCTTGTGATGGCCAAGCACGAGGCCCGTGGCGGCCTGCGTGGTGCTGAGCTGCGTGCGGGCCTGCCCTTCGGAGTCATCAAAGACGAGTTGGTTGTAACCCGACGAGCCCGACTGGCTGCCGGCTAGCGCCTGCGTCTTGATGCCGGACAGCACGGCGTTGTGGGCGTAGGCGCCCTGGCTCTTGCTGTCGCCGGCAAACCACGCCGGCGCGTTGCCGGTGGCGCCGGCTGCGCCGGCCTGGTTCTGGTTGTACTGCGCGTCGGTCTGGCCGCTGCCGTTGTAGGCAGCGCCCACCACCACAGGCCGATCGATGTCGCCTTGCAGGAATTCGACCAGCACCTCCTGGCCGACGCGCGGTAGCGCCACGCCGCCCCAGTTCGGGCCGGCCACGGGCGCCGTCACGCGCACCCATGCGCCAAGACCTGCGCTGGCACGCGCGTTGTCGTCGCCGGCCGGATGCGATTGGCGGCTGGCTGACCGCGCGCCGCGCTGCCAGTGGAATTGCACCTTGATCCGATGGTCCCGATCGGTATGCACAGGGCCTTCCGAGCCCACCACCAGCGCGGTCTGGCTGCCGTTGACGGTCGGACGTGGGTGCAACGCACGGCCTTGCTCGTCGCTCTGCTGCGGGCGCACGGGCACGTTGTCGCGCACGACGGTGAAGTGGTTGCGATAGAACGGCGCGTCGTCGCCCGTGCCGTGGTTGCTGCCGGCGGCCAGCACATCGCCGCCACGCAGTGCGCCCAGCGTTTCGGTCAGCAGCTGGCCGAAGCGGTCGTTGAAGTTGTTGCGCGCCTGGTGCGTCACGGCCAACACGGCAAAGCGCTGCTCGCCATCGTCGTGATCGAAATGATCGAGCAACTGGAAGCGCGTGCCGGTCGCCAACGTGCGCGCTGTGCCTTCGCCGTCGAACTGCTTGTCACGCAGCTCCAGCGCTTCCATCATCAGCCGCGCGACGCGCTGTGCCTGGTTGTTGTCTTCAAACCAGTACTGACCGGGGTAATCGGTGTCTTGCAGCGTCAGCTGCGGGCCGTCGTTACCTTGCTGCTGCGCGCCGAGCTGCGCGGCGCGCTTGGCGTTGGTGCGGTAGTCCCAGCTTGCAATCGACACGGCGTTCGTTTGCCAGCGGCGCGCGCCTTGCCAGCGGTCGATCACGTCTTCGGTGGCGGTGGCATCTGCGCGGCCAAAACGGATGCTCGCCTGTGCGTTGTCGACAAACACGTCGTCGGCATCGGCAATGACCATACGATGTACGCCTAGCGCGTCACCATCCTTGGCTTCGTGCTCGAAGAAATAGAACAGCCCTTCTTCGGCAAGCAGGCGCGTGACGAAATCGAAGTCGCTTTCGTCGTATTGCGTGATGACGCTGCGACGCGTGTAAACCGAGCTGTCGCGCAAGGCCCAGCGCCATGCGGGCACGAGGCGGCCTTGGCCCTGGTAGTCGCCAAACAGGCTGTCGATCACCTCGATGACCGACATGTCCTGGAACAGGAAGCTGTCTTGCCGGTGGCGCAGGAATGCCAGCCAGGGTTCGATCACCAGCCGATAGCGCACCAGGCCGCCGTTGGCCCCCACCTGCTCGAAGCGCGTCACGTGACCATGAAACGGCCGCAGCGCGCTTCGGCTCTGCTGCGTCAGCAAGTCCAGCCGCACCGGCTGGCCGAGCAACTTGGCCGAATCGATGTCGGCGTTGTCAGACAGCGCCGTGAGTTCCAGGCGAAAACCGCCTGCGTCGATGTGCTCGGCAGCGTCCACCTGTTCAGGCAGCAGCGCGTTCGGCCCCAACGGCGTTTCCAGCCGCAGCAGCCGGTCGGCCTGGGAGAACGACGCACGTAGCAGGTTTGCCAACTCGGTCGGAGAGACCATGATGTGCTCCAGCGAAGCCACTTAGTTGATGCGGTACTTGAACTCGCCGTTCTTGCCGACGCCGACTTTGATCTTCTCGACGCTGTCGCCCTCGGCCATGCGCGTCAGCACCGACTCGGCAATCTGCGGAAGCAGCGTACCGTTGAGGATGTGATCAACCGCGCGGGCGCCGGCATCCACTTCCGTGCAGCGTGCGAGCACGGATTCAACCAACGCGCTGTCCCACTGGAACGTCGCCTTGTGGTTAATGGCCACGCGATCGCGGATGCGACCCAGCTTGAGCGTGATGATCTCGGCCAGCACGTCGTCGGAAATCGGGTAATACGGCACGACCTTCATGCGCCCGAGGAATGCGGGCTTGAACGCCTTGTAGAGCGTCGGGCGCAGCAGCTCTGCCAGCGCATCGGTGTCGGGCAGTTCCTCGGCAGGTTTGTTCAGGCACGCCTGCATGATGGCCTGCGACCCGACGTTCGACGTGAGGATGATGATGGTGTTGCGGAAGTCGATCGGGCGGCCTTCGGCGTCGTCCATCTCGCCCTTGTCGAATACCTGGAAGAACATCTCCAGCACGTCCGGGTGGGCCTTCTCCACTTCATCCAGCAGCACAACGCTGTACGGGTTGCGACGCACGGCTTCGGTCAGCACGCCGCCTTCGCCATAGCCGACATAGCCCGGCGGCGAGCCCTTAAGGCCCGACACGCTGTGCGCTTCTTGGTACTCGCTCATGTTGATGGTGATGAGCTTGCGTTCACCGCCGTAGAGAATGTCAGCCAGTGCCAGCGCTGTTTCCGTTTTGCCGACGCCCGACGGGCCGGCAAACAGGAACACGCCGCGCGGCTTGTTCGGGTCTTCCAGGTTGGCGGTGGCGGTGCGCACGCGCTGGGCAATGGCATCCAGCGCGTGGTCCTGCCCGATTACGCGGGCGGCCAGCAGCGGCTTGAGGTTCAGCACCGTGCGCAGTTCGTCCTTGACCATGCGGCCCAGCGGGATGCCCGTCCAGGCCGAGACGATTTCCGACACGACATGGCCATCCACCTGCAGCGGCACCATGGGCGATTCGCCTTGCAGCGCGCGCAGCTCGGCAAGCAGCTTGGCCAGTTCGTCCTGCTCGTCCGCTTTGTCGGCAGCGCGCTTGCGTTTGGGGATCGACACCACGTCGCTGTTGGCGGCCACGGGCAGTGCGTCTTCCTCGCCGGCTTGCGCGGCATCGCTTTCGCGCGCTTCGCGCAGCGCCTGAATCCGTGCAACCAGCGCGCGCTCCTGCGCCAGACGTTCGGTGTTTTGCGCGACGCGTTGCTCCAGTTCCGTGCGCTGCTCGTTCAGCGCCTTCAAGCGTGCATCGTGCTCGGCACCGGCGCTTTGCTCGCGCTGCAGCGCGTTGATTTCGCCCTGCAGGCGTTCCAGCGTTTTCTGGTCGTCTTCGATGGCACCGGGCGTGGCGCTCTGGCCCAACGCCACCTTGGCGCAGGCCGTGTCCAGCACGCTGACGGCCTTGTCCGGCAGTTGGCGGCCGCTGATATAGCGATGCGACAGCCGCACTGCCTCGGTAATCGCTTCATCCAGCACGCGCACTCCAAAGTGGCGCTCCATCAGCCCAGCCATGCCGCGCAGCATGGCGGCCGCCAGCGGCTCGCTGGGCTCTTCCACCTTCACGACCTGGAAGCGGCGCGCCAGTGCGGCATCTTTTTCGAAGTACTTCTTGTATTCGCTCCACGTGGTGGCCGCAATCGTACGCAGCTCGCCGCGTGCGAGCGCGGGCTTGAGCAGGTTGGCCGCATCGTTCTGCCCGGCCTGCCCGCCCGCACCGATGATGGTGTGCGCTTCGTCAATGAACAGGATGATCGGCTTCGGGCTCTTCTTCACCTCGTCGATCACGTTCTTCAGACGGTTCTCGAATTCGCCCTTGACGCTGGCGCCGGCCTGCAAGAGACCCATGTCGAGCGTGCGCAGCGTCACGCCCTGCAGCGGCGGCGGCACGTCGTTGGCAGCCACGCGCAAAGCCAGGCCCTCCACCACTGCGGTCTTACCCACGCCCGCTTCCCCGGTGAGGATGGGGTTGTTCTGGCGACGACGCATCAAGATGTCGATCACTTGGCGGATCTCGGCATCGCGGCCGATCACAGGGTCGATGCGACCATCGCGCGCGGATTGCGTCAGGTCGACGGTGAACTGATCCAGCGCCGGTGTGGCCGTCAGGGCGGCAGCGGGCTTGCCGCCTTCGCCCTGCGCTGCATCTGCGCCGTCGTCAGCAATGTCCACGGCCTGCACTTGTTCGTCTGAACCGGCGGTCAGTCGATCGAAATCGTGCTTGAGGCGGTCTGCCTGAATCTGCCCGAACAGGCGCGAGCCACGTTGCGCGAGCGCCGACAGGCTCGGCTCCGTCAACAGTGCC
Source organism: Ralstonia sp. Ralssp110 (assembly GCF_047325135.1). NCBI lineage: Bacteria > Pseudomonadati > Pseudomonadota > Betaproteobacteria > Burkholderiales > Burkholderiaceae > Ralstonia > Ralstonia sp. Ralssp110. The sequence goes on from NZ_CP168609.1 coordinate 425,717, forward strand.
AGCAGCAGATGGCCGGACCGGATGCGCGTGATTTGCGAATCGAGCGAGGCAATCAGCCAGCCGTGCTCGAACAGCTTCGGCAGGTACGGCGAAAACGCCGGCGTGCGCGTATTGCCGGTCTGGAAGCGGCCGATCTCGGCCTCCAGGTCACGCTGCAGCGCCGCGAGGTCGATACCGCTGGCACGGGCAGCCACAGCAAAATCACTGCGGCGGTTTTCCAGCAACGCCAGGAACAGGTGTTCGAGATCGACCTCGTAGTTGCCGCGCGCCATGCACAGCGACGCGGCGCGCTCGGCGGCTTGCCGGCTTGTCGCATTCAGCTTGGCGATCAGGGTTTTGAGTGGGATGGCCATGGCGGCAGCGCTCCGAAAGAATCGATGAATGTGTCGGTATCAATGCAGCGGCGCGAGCGTGTACTGCGCATCGCTGCGGTCCTGCTGCGCGGGGCGGGAGCACAGGAAGGTGTCCCAGCCCAGGCGGCCGTCGTTGCTGTTGTCCAGCGTGCTGCCGATCACGTCTTGGTGGCGCAGGATCAGCTTGATCTCAAACTCCAGCGTGGTGCCGCACAGGATGGTCAGCATCTTGCGCAGTGCCAGCGCGCCAGACGCACCGGGCAGGAAATTGCGGTACTGCGCGCGCTTGAGCGGCCCGACCCACAGGCGCACGCGCAGGTCGCGCTGCCACACCCGCGCGCCGGCCAGCGCCGTGGCGCCCAGCACGTTGTTGGTGCTGCCCAGCCGCGTGTACTGCGACGCCGGCACGCGATACCACCCGCCGACGAACTGCTCCACCCGCATCGGCGCCTGGAAGTAATCCGACAGCACACGCTGCAGGTACGCCGCAGACACCGGCCGATGCCGGATCGCCGTGGCATAACCGGCCAGCGCTTCGTCGAGGATCGGCCCCGGCGTGGTGGAAAGATCGCGGCGCAGCGTCTTGTCAGCCGCACCCGCCAGCGATAGCAGCAGCGGCAGGTAATGCTTGCTGCTGTCAACTTCGTACTGGAACGGCAGGCGGTATTTCTTCCACGCCAGGTAGAACAGCGCCGTTGCCCGGTTCGAGAAGATGTCGAAGAACGCACGTGCAGCGCGGTCGCGCCACAGGCTTTCGCGCTCCGCCACGATTTCGGTGTAGCGCAGCGGCAAGGCACCTTGGCCGCCCAGCATGCCGAAGAACGTGGGCGTGATCGCCAGCAAATCGAGTGCGCCCTCTTCCAGCGCAGCGATGAACGCGGTATCGGTTTCGAGCATCTCGGCGGTAATGCCCTCGGCCTCGATGTGCTGCAGTTCGCTGGGCGGAAACGAGAGCGACAGCGTGTTACGAAAGCTCAGGCGCGTGGCCAGTGCCTGCTCGGGCGCCATGCCGCCTTCGCGCGCAAACAGCTGCTCCAGCAACCGCACGGCTTGGAAGAACTGGTACCGGTGCGGCTGCTGGAGCAGCCGCCGGATCACACCAGGATCGATTCGCCGCTGCGGGGTGCGCATTTGACCAATTCCTTGCCGCTGCGGCGCGAGACCGCAATCAACTGCACAAAGCTGTTCATGTGGACGTACAGGCCGAAAAAGTGGTCCAGCACACGGATGAACCGGTGCATGCTGGTGCCCACAAAGGCGTCTTCATCCAGCGTGAGGCGCACTTCCAGGCCGCGCACGAAGGTGGCGAACGGCTTGCCGGCCAGCCACTGCGTCGCCGGTTGGTAGTCCAGGGCAACGATGCCCTCGATCTGCCGTGCCGAGATCGCGTTGCGCGGCAGATCGTGCAGACGCAGCATCTCTTTCAACGTCGGCAGACCGTTCTGCACGAGCGACAGATGGTTGAGCGCCAGCAGCGAGATTAAACGCCATTGCGCCGCCCGTCCGCCGCCAAACCGCATCGACGGCGTCGGCTTGCGCAGGAAGGTGATGTTGCGGGCGATGGAGCTGCCTTCCATCGACAGATCACCATCGGGCTGCCCGAACGCCAGCGTCGAAGGCAGGTCGCGGTTCGTGCAGGTGACGGTCAGGCTCAGCGTATCCGTCTGCGGGCTGGCGGGGTCGAACTGCGTATCGACGATGGAGATTTCAGTTTCGAAACCCGGGCTGCGCTGCGCAATCAGCTCGTTGCGGCGTGCCAGCCAATAATGGCCCGCGCGGCCGGGCTCTTCCCCGTGATGGAGGGAGTAGAACGGCCGGAACTCCGTGACCTTTTCGTGTGCCGCGGTCTCGCGCACCAGTTGCACGTTGTCGATGGAATAAATGTCAAAGCCGTGCGCGCGACGGCTGTCGGCCACCACTGGGTAGGCGCTGGCCGTATGTTCGATGCGGATCGGGTCGGCCTTCTGCTGGAACAGATTGACCACGGGCGTGCAATGCAGGCGCAGGTGCTCCGGCTGCAGGTTCTCGAGCAGGCGTGCGGCGTGCGAATCGCTGCGCACGTCTTTCAGCACCAGATGCAGCGTCAGACGGCGCACCGGCACGCCCGGCGTCAGGCCGCGTCGCAATGCAGCCAGGTCGATGTCGAAGAAGTTGAATTTCTCGGCAAAGCTGAAGTGCTCGGTCAACAGCCGATAGGCCGGGTGCGAGCGTGCCGGGCAATCGATCAGGGATTCGTCTTCGGTGAAACCGACTTCGTGCAAAGGCACGGAAATCAGGCGCTTCCAGACGCCTGCGCGTTCAGCTTCAACATAGCCAGCCGCGGTATGCAGGAACAGCGCGTCACCGAGCGCGGCTACGAAAGACGGTTCGCCGTCCATATAGACGCGCAGTTTGTCCAGTGGCAGCGATTCAAAACCGCCGCGCTCGCCCACGTATTCGAGCGTGATGGCAATGGCGCCCGTCGCGCCTTTGGGCAATTGCACGGCCGCCGGCGCCGACACTGCGCGCTCGAACGTCGCGCCGGCAACGCGCACCGGCGCGAACGTGACGTCGTACGCGGTGCGGAAACGGCATTCGACCTTGCGCACCACGCGTGTGGTGAGAAATGTGCCGCGCGCAATCGTGACCGGCGCGCTCAGTTGCGCAGCCACGCCGCGCACATCGAAATGCGCCACCGAGCACGATGGAAAGGGCCGCAGGTAGTGCGGATACAGCACCTCCAGCAGCGCCTCGGTAAATTCTGGGTAGTCGTCGTCGAGCTTCTTGCTGACGCGTGCGGTCAGGAAGGCAAACGACTCGATCATCCGCTCGACATGCGGATCGTCGCAGCCGTCGCCCGACATGGCAAGGCGGCCGGCGATCTTCGGATACCGCTCGGCGAAGTCGCGCGAGTACCGGCGCAGGAAGGCCAGTTCTCGTTCGTAATAAGGCAGCAGCTCTTCCATTCTTCGTGGCGGTCCGGTGGCGATCCTGCGGGTGCTTCAGCGTATTGCGGGTGGTGCGTTTGTGCAGGTCCGTGCAATCTCAGCCGCGTCCGCGCGAAACGGAATACCGCAGCGTCGATGGTTGCAGCATGGCGTCAAAACTCACGGGCTCGCGAGCGGGCCCCACCAGCAGCACCGCGCTGATCCCAAAGCACAAGGCATTGGTCGCGCGTTCATTGATTTCCAGCGACACATTCACATGCTGCAGTCGCGGCTCGTGCCGCTCGATCGCCTTGGTGAGCGACTGGCAGATGTAGTTGCGGTCGTAGAAACTGGCCAGGCTCAGGCCGGAAAAATCGTTCAGGCCATACGTGAGCAACGACCGCTTGCATTCCGGCAAGCCGTGCAAGTCGTCCTCTTCCAACACGATGCGCGTGTTGAGCAAGGATTCAATATCGCGTGCCACGGTGCTCTTGAGTTCTTCAAGCGAGAGCTGGCGCAATGCCGTGGGCATGGGCGCGTGCGGCTCGTCGTCGAAGAGCTTGTCGAGCAGGCTGGGTTCGAAGCCTTTCATATGCTGCTAGAAAACAAGACGCCGCAGCACGGCGGCTGCGGCTCTTGTCATCAGGAGAACGCCAAACGTTAAACCGAGTAGGTCTTGTCGTTCTTGGTGAGGCTCCAGGCGCCTTGCGAGTTGCCGCCTTGGCCGCCGGCGCTCTTCTGCTGCGTGTACTTCCACTGCACAGCGGCGTAACGCAGGCTGAAGGTGTCGGTCGGAATGCCCTGGGCGACCACTTGCGAATCGACTTCGCTCAGGATGGCGTTCTTCAGCTTGACTTCGAGGTACTTCACGCGGTTGCCTTCGCCGTCTGCGCGGAAGAACTCGATGGTCACTTCACCAAAGGTCGTGCCGCCCGAAGCGTGCTGGTACAGCAGCGGGCTGACGACGTCCAGATCCTTCGTGAAAACCATGTCGCGATGCTCGCAACGCTCAGCCGTGTGGCCGCCGGCGGTCGAAGCCGTGGCCGAACGCGGTTGGCTGATGGCCTGCGACCAGCTGTTGATTTCGATCCAGTCCTTGTGATCCTTGTCTTGCGACTCCCCCTTGATTGCCGGGCTGTCGAACTTGACGTAGATATCCTTCATACAGAGACCCTCTTCAATAGATTGGTTGTTGGTACTGCAACGGGTAACGAGCGTAACGGGTGGTTATGCCCGAACATTCCCCCCCGGGGAGAGTCCGGTCAGGAATTACGAGTTGGCCGACTTGGGCAGATCCGCCACCAAACGCAGCGAGATCGACAGTTCATCGAGCTGGAAATGCGGCCGCAGGAACGCCACCGAACGGTACGTGCCCGGCTTGCCCGGCACTTCCGCCACCTGGATCGACGCCTCGCGCAGCGGGAATTGCGCCTTCTGTTCTTGCGTGGCGTTGTCGTCCAGCAGCACGTACTGCGAAATCCAGCGGTTCAGGAACGTCTCAACGTTCTTGGCCGAGGCAAAGCTGCCGATCTTGTCGCGCATCATCGCTTTCAGGTAATGCGCCACGCGCGATACCGAGAAGATGTACTGCAGCTGCGCAGACAGGACCGCATTGGCGTTTGCACTGTCGGAGTCATACTTCTTGGCCTTCTGCGCCGACTGTGCGGCGAAGAACGCGGCGTAGTCCGTGTTCTTGCAATGCACGAGCGGGATGAAGCCGAGGTCGCTCAACTCCTTCTCGCGGCGGTCGGTGATGGCGATCTCGGTCGGGCACTTGAGTGCGATTTCGCCGTCGTCGGTCTTGAAGGTGTGCGTCGGCAGGTCTTCGACCAGGCCGCCGCCTTCCACACCGCGGATGGCAGCACACCAGCCGAAGTCGTCAAACGCTGCCGTCAGGCGCGCGCCGAACGCCCAGGCGGCGTTGCACCACAGGTACTTGCTGTGATCGGTGCCGTCCACGTCTTCAACAAAGTTGAAGCTCTCGACCACGGTGCCGTCCTTCGGGTTGTACGGCAGACGGCCCAGGAAACGCGGCAAGGTCAGACCGACGTAGCGCGAATCTTCCGAGTCACGGAACGACTTCCACTTGGCGTATTCGACCGTGTCGAACACCTTGGCCAGGTCACGCGGCTTGCCCAGGTCGGCAAAGGATTCCAGGCCCAGCAGCTCAGGCGATGACGACGCAATGAACGGCGCATGCGATGCCGCTGCCACGTGCGCCATCTGCTCGATGAAGTACATGTCTTCAGGCTGACGCGTGACTTCGTAGTCGCCAATCAGTGCACCAAACGGGGCACCGCCAAAGGTGCCGAATTCTTCTTCGTAGACCTTCTTGAACAGCGCGCTCTGATCAAACTCGATGGCGGTCTTGAAGTCCTTCGTCAGATCGCGCTTGGTCGCGTTGAGCGCCTTGATCTTGATCGTCTGGCCGGTACTCGTTTCCTTGACCAGATAGTTCAACCCGCGCCAGGTGGATTCCAGCTTCTGGAATTCCGGCGCGTGCATGATTGCGCTCAGTTGCTGCGAGATCAGGCGATCCAGCTCGGCCACGCGTGCATCGAGGGTGGCCGACAGATTGTCGGACACCACCACGGTGCCACTCAGCACCTGGCTGGCCAGCTCGCCAATGATGTCTTTCGCGCGCTCACGCTCGGAGTCGGACTTGGCGACGCGGCTTTGCTCTACGATGCTGTCCAGCAGGCTCACCTCTTCCGCAACCGAGGCGCCCTGCGCAGCGGATTGGTTCTCAAGCATCCTCGCCCCCGTTTTGCTTGGCGCCCAGCTTCTTCGCGTTTTCGGTGTTCTTCAGCACTTCCGACAGCAGGTCTTCGAGCTTGTCGTTACCGGCCATCTTGTTGCGCAGGTCAGCCAGCTTGGAGCGGGCTTCGAGCAGCTTGCGCAGCGGCTCAACCTGCTCGACAACGGCTTCGGGGCTGAAGTCTTCGAGCGAGCGGAACTTCAGGTCGACGCCAAAACGGCCGCCGTCTTCCGTCAGTGTGTTCGGCACCTGGAACGCCGCACGCGGCTCCACGCCCTTCATCACTTCGTCGAAGTTGTCGCGGTCGATGTTGACGAACTTGCGGTCGCGCAGCTTGGGTTGCTGCACTTCGGACTGGCCCGACAGGTCAGCCACCACGCCCACCACGAATGGCAGCTCTTTCGTCTCGATTGCATCGCCGATTTCGACGTCATACGTCAATTGCACACGCGGCGGACGCACCTTCTGCAGACGCTTCTGTACGCTTTCTTTCTTGGCCATCACGTTCCTCCAGGAATGCGAACCAGCGCTGTGCTTAACGCAGTGCGCCGAACGGGTCTGCGCTGCCGCTGGCAGCACCGGTGGCTGCTGCAGGCGCAGCAGTGGTGCCATGCTCGGCGGCCGGCGCTGCGCGGCGGACAACACGCGCGGGGCGGCGTACCGGCTGCTTGGCGACCGGCTGTTCACCCGGGAACAGGACTTGTTCGCCCAGCGTGTCGCGCAGCATCTTGGCAAGCACCTGCGCGTCGGTCTTCACGTCACCGGCCAGCGCGCTGTCGGCACGCAGCTCCTGCAGCGATCGGCGCGCCACGCGCAAGCCGCTCACCGCCAGGATGCTCTTGGCCTGGCGATCAGCGTTGTCACGCTGCAGGGCTTCTTCTGCAGCCAGGATGGCCTGGGGGTATTTCTCTGCGCCGAACTGGATCTGCGCGATGCGCACCCATGGCTCGTCACGGGTCGGGTTCTGCTTGGCGATCTGCTGGTACAGATCAATGGCCTTGTCCTGCTGGCCACCCTTGGCCGCAGCTTCCGCCTCCGACATGCTCTTGCCGAAGGCCTCGTCGGTTTGGGGTCCGGGGTTATTGGTCGCACAACCCGCAAAGAGCGCGGTGGCAGCAGCCAGCACGATGAAGGAACGGAGAACGGAAGTAGACGAGGATTTGGCCACGGCGAGACTCTTCAAAGTTTCAAAGCGGTGTGTCGATACCCAATCAAATTCGCCGGAATTGACGAGTTAAATGTTGGTCTCGACTGGCGCGAAATAGTACACTCCGCTCGTTGCCGTTGACAACCAAAAACGGATTATTAAGGAACCGAAACATCCTTTGTATTCAGTACCTTAGCGCCGCATCCGGCAACAATCTTCGATTATTAAGAAACCGAAACATTCTTTCGATTTACTTTATTAAGAAACCGAAACAATTCGCCACCCCTTTAGTGGAACGGGCGCAGCAGCAGTCAAACAAAGAGAATTAAGTAATTCAGAAATCAGGCATGAAGATGATGAAATTCGATGCTGCTTGGGGGCAAGCGGCAAGGCAGCCGGGCTGCGGCCGCCTTCTGAAGCACTCTCTGAAGCACCGTCTCGCAGGGGCGCTCAAGCTGATGCTGGTAAGCGCCACCGTGGTGGCGTTGGCCGCCTGCTCCACCGGTGCGAGCGTGCTGGCCGGCGCGGCCAACGGTGCGCTGGAAGCGATGGGGCTCAAATCGTCGAACCTGCCCGATGCACAGAAGCCGCCGCGCGAAGTGCCGCTCAAGATGACGGCGGGCAATAACCTGAACGCCGCCAACGACCGCCGTCCCGTAGCGGTAGTGGTGCGCCTGTATTCATTGAAAGACCCGACCAGCTTCCTGCAGGCGCCGTATGACACCTTCATCGACCCGGCGCGTGAGAAGCAAACGCTGGGCGCCGATCTGGTCAACGTGCGCGAGATGACGCTGATCCCAGGCCAGCGCTACGACTTCACCGAGAAGGTCTCGCGCGAAGCAACCACGCTGGGCATCGTGGCGCTGTTCCGCAGCCCTGCGTCACAGCGCTGGAAGTTTGCTTTCAACACCGAGAAGAACGAGAAGTCGGGCATCGTGATCGGGCTGCACGCCTGTGCCATGACGGTCACGTCCGGCACGCTGACCACCCCCGCCGGCACCACGCCGCTGACTGATCTGAACCTGCTCTCCCCCGCGGTGTGCGGTAGCTGAACAACAAGGGCCAACGTGAGTTACTCCGCAAAGATTCTCTGGGGCGAAGGGCTGTTCCTGCGTCCGCAGCACTTCCAGCGTCAGGACGCGTATCACGAATCGCGCCTGCACGCGACCGCGCAAGTCATCCAGCCGTACGGATGGGGCATCCGCCATGCGCGCTTCGATACCGATGCGCTGGCCAGCGGCGTGCTGCGCGTGATTGAGCTGTCGCTGTTCTTTCCCGACGGCGAGTTGTACTTCGCTCCACAGGCCGACGCGCTTCCGCCGCCGTTGGTGCTCGACGCCATTCCGGCTGGCGTGTCGGAGCTGACCTTCCATATCGCGCTGTATCCGCTGCAAGACAACGGCGGCAACTATCGCGAGCAGATCGAGGGCGCATCTGTGTCACGCTTTGTCGGCACGGAAGAGGAAACGGCCGACCTGTATACGGAGGCCGAACCCGCCGCTATTACGTATCTGAAGAAGTCGGTCAAGCTGATTGCCGAAACGGAGCCGCGCGAGCAGTTCATCTCGCTGCCCGTGGTGCGTGTGCGGCGTACCGGCACCGGCGGCTTTGAGCTGGACGAGAGCTTTGTCGCGCCCAGCATGGCGATCAACGCCTCGGCCGTGCTGTATCAGCGCCTGCGCCGCCTGCTCGACGCGCTGCAGGCCAAGGTCAACGCGCTGTACGGCTTCCACCGCGAGCCGACCAAGAACATCATCGAATTCCGCTCCGGCGACATTGCATCCTTCTGGCTGCTGCATACGGCCAATGCGGCCTTTGCGGCGTTGTCGCACCTGTATCACCACCCCGACCTGCACCCTGAGCGCCTGTTCCAGGAAATGCTGCGTCTGGCCGGCGCGCTCATGACGTTCACCAAGAGCTACACGCTGGCCGACCTACCCGCCTACGATCACGACAATCCGGGCCCGGTGTTTGCCAAGCTCGACACGATCGTGCGCGAGCTGCTCGATACCGTCATCTCCACGCGCTACTTTGCGATTGCCCTGGAAGAGACGCGCCCGTCGTTCCACCTCGGCCGCATCGACTCCGGCAAGATCGACGACCAGACCAGCTTCTACCTGTCGGTGTCGGCAGACATGCCCGCCGCTGAGCTGGTGGAAGCCATTCCGGCGCGCTTCAAGGTCGGCGCCCCAGACGACGTGGAAAAGCTCGTGCTGTCGTCCATGCCCGGCGTGCCGCTCACCTACACGCCGCAGGTGCCCCCCGCCATTCCGGTGCGCCCGGGCGCGTGCTACTTCGCCGTTGAAGCGCGGGGCATGCTGTACGAACGCATGCTGCAGGCGCAGACCCTCACCATCTATGCCCCGGCCGGTATCCGGGAACTCAAACTTGAATTGATCGCGGTGACTTCATGAGCGCTACCTCCACCCCTTCGCTGTTTGGCGGCTCGGCACCGGCAACCGCTGCGGCGGATGCACGTGAATCCAACACGCACGCGCGCACGCTGCTCGACTTGCTGTACGACGGTTTCTTCATGCTGTTCCAGTTGCGCAATGCCCAGCAGCCGACCAGCGCAGAAGATTTCCTCTCGCGCGTACGTGCCTTCCTCGACGATTTCGACCGCGGCGCCAAGCGCCTGAACGTGTCGGCCGAAGACGTGTTCGACGCCAAGTACGCGTTCTGCGCCGCCGTGGACGAAACCATCCTGTCGTCCAACTTTGCGATCCGCCCGGCCTGGGAGCGCCGCCCGCTGCAGCTCGTGCTGTTTGGCGAACAGCTCGCCGGCGAGACCTTCTTCGTCAAGCTTGAAGAGCTGCGTGCACACGGTGCGCCGCGCCTGCAGGCGCTGGAAGTCTTTCACATGTGCCTGCTGCTGGGCTTCCGCGGCAAGTACATCCTCGAAGGCCCGGAGAAACTGGCTTACCTGACCGCACGCCTGGGCGACGAAATTTCCGCCATCAAGGGCAAGCGCGCCGCGTTTGCCCCGCACTGGCCGCTGCCCGACAAGGTCGCGCACATGCTCAAGCGTGAAACGCCGCTGTGGATTTTTGGCGCCGTGTTTGCGCTGATCGGGCTGCTGGGCTTCCTCGGCCTGTCGCACACGCTAAGCACCAAGACCAACGAAACGCTGGAAGGCTATTCGCAGGTCATCAAGCTCGGGCCGCGCTTCTCGCACCTGACGATTTCGCTGCCGTGATGGCCACGATGGGCCGCGTGCCCATCCTCCTGCTGAACCGCAACACGAACCCCAGCGCGACGCTGTTCCGATGAAGCCTTTGTCCAACCTGCCGGCCGCCGTGCCACAAGCCGTCCTGGGCGCGCTGCTCGGGCAGCAGACCCGCCAGATCACGCTTGAGACGGCGCTCGCTTCCGACAACCTGGTCGTGGAGCGCTTTACCGCCACCGAAGCGGTGTCGGCCTCGTTCGTCCTGCATATCGATTGCCTGAGCCCATCGGCGCATCTGGATACCGCCAAGCTGGCTTCGCAGGAAGTCACGCTGCGCCTGGTGCAAGCCGACGGCAAGCGGCGCGCGTGGCACGGTTACGTAGCGGATTGCGCATCGCTTGGTGGCGACGGCGGTCTCGCGCGCTACCGCCTGCGCGTCGTGCCGTGGCTGGATCGGCTGCGCACGCGCAGCGATTGCTTCGTCTATCAGGACAAGACCGCGCTGGAGATCATCGAAGAGGTTTTCAGCGAATATCCCACCGCGCATTACAAGATTGCCGCCACACAGCCGTGTACCAAGCGCTCGATCTGCTGCCAATACCGAGAGACCGACTACGCCTTCGTGATGCGCCTGCTGGCCGAGGAAGGCCTGTCGTTCCGCATTGAACACGAGCAAAGCGACGACAAGCAACAGCAAGGCAGCGCGCAGTCACGTCACACTGTCGTCATCTTCGACAACGATGCGCAACGGCCCGCCTGCCCGCAGCCGGAGATCCGCTTCCACCGCGTTGACGCCACCGAAAGCGACGACGCGATCGAGCGCCTGTCAAACGCGCACAGCGTCGGCACCAACGCAGTGACACTCGCCTCGTGGGACTACAAGGCCTTGGCCGCCACCAGCGCCCAAGCCAGCGCCAGCGAACCCGGTGGCGAACTGCCGACGCTGGAGCGTTTTGAGGCCTCGGGCTCGTATCAATATACGAATACGCAAGAGGCCAGCCGCGCCGCGCAACTGCGCATGCAGGCGCACGAAGGCGCATACCTGCGCTACGAGGGGCAAGGCAGCGTGCGCCAATTGGGCGCTGGCCAACGCTTTACGCTCACACAGCATTTCGACAGCAAGCACAGCGAGTTCGTCACGCTGCAGATCGAGCACGAAGCCGCCAACAACCTCGGCGCCGACATCGCGCGTTTGCTCTCCACCACCGAGATCGAATCGGGCAGCTACCGCAATCGTTTCGTCGCTGTGCCGGCAGAGGCGCCCATCGTGCCGCCCTATCGCCGTCGCCCGACGGCGCCTGAGGGCCAGGCCGCCGTGGTCATCGCCGATGACGGCGCGCCGCTTACCACCGACCGCGACCACCGCGTGCGCGTGCGTTTTCCGTGGCTGCGCGCGCCGGAGGCCAATGCGTTTTCCGACCCGTCCAGCAGCGACCGCACGCAGGTCACCGCCTGGGTGCGTGTGGCCAGCGCCAGCGCGGGCCCGAACTGGGGCGGCAATCACCTGCCGCGCGCCGGCACGCAGGTCCTGCTGACGTTTATCGACGGCGATATCGATCGTCCGATGATCGCCATGCAGCTGCACAACACGCAGGACGCACTGCCCTGGGCCCCTGCCGATGCGCCGCTTGGGCAAGCCCTTTCCGGCTGGCATTCGCAGGGCCTCGGCGGCGATGGCTACAACCAGTGGGTCGTCGACGATCATCCCGGCCAGTTGCGCACCCGCCTGGCCAGCTCCACCGCCAACAGCCAGCTGAACCTCGGCTATGTCACCTCGCACGGCGCCACAGGCGGAGACCGCGGCAGCTGGCGCGGCACTGGCGCCGAACTGCGCACCGATGCCTGGGCCGTGGTGCGCGCGGGCGCGGGCCTGCTGCTCTCGACCACCGCGCGCGCGCAAGCCGCCGGCACGCTGCTCGACGCCCATGAAGCGCGCGGGCAACTCACCGCCGCGCAGAAGACTGCACAGCGCTTGTCCGACGCGGCCTCCAGCCAGCAAGCGCTGCCGCTGGCCGCCAACGAAGCCTTCGAGCCGATCGACAAAGCGCTCGACCCTGCGCAGGACGGCAAGTACCCCAGCAACGTCAACGGCCAGGACTCTCAGCAGCCAGTCGACAAATTTGGCCAGCCGCTGCTGGTGACGGAATCGCCATCCACCATCGCGCTCACCTCGCAAGCCACGACCACCGTCTACGCGGGGCGGCATTTGCACGGCACCGCGCAGGCTGACTGGCACCTCGCGGCAGGCAATGTCATCGCAGCGGCGGCGGCCAAAGGCGTGAGCCTATTTGCTCAACGCAATGGTGTGCGCGTGATTGCCGAAGGCGGGCCGGTGTCGATCCAGGCGCATACCGATGCGCTGGCCGTGCTGGCGGACAAGGCTGTTACCGTGACCTCGTCCGCCGATTCAGTCGAGATCCTCGCGCAGCAGAACATCGTGCTGCACGGCGGGGATTCGTTGATCCGGCTGGAAGGGAATGCGGTGACGTTTGAGACATCTGGGTTGCTGTCGGTGAAGGGGGCTGGGCATCCGTTTGAGGGGCCTGGGGGGCAGGCGGCGGCGTTGCCGGCGTTGCCTGTGGGGTTGCTCGGACCTATTGCGGTTTATGACGAACAGATCCAGTTTGTTAATCAGCGAGGCGATGTACTCTCGAATGTCAGCTACAAACTCCAGCTGCAGGATGGGACTACAGTTTCTGGCGTCACCGATGATGGTGGTAAAACGCAACGCATTGCCACTGACCGACCAGTTCCCATTCAAACAGCTACGTTGACTCCCACACAACACGTCGATTGTTGCGGAATAACCAACACGAATCCACCGGAAGAATTGAAGGTTGATTTGTCCGGCGTAAAAACCAACGACACAGAGGTCGGCTCCTCCGTTAAGAAGGTTACGGTAAAGGGTGACGAGCGCCCCTTGACGGAAGGTGAAATCGAGATGGCCAAAACCGTATTCAAAGACAGCGTGGATTACAGTCGAGTACGAGTTCATCGGGGTAGTTACTTCTGGTTTGACTTGCAAAGTAAAGATACCGCGGTCACCCCGAATGGAAACATGTACTTCCGGGATGAAGATTTCGTCGAGGATTTCTCTCAAGACCCAAATGAGAAGCAGAAACGTACCGTAAACATGAACCGCGCGTGGTTCATGCACGAAATGACGCATGTTTGGCAGTACCAAAAAGGATACTCTGTCCGCTTGCATGGCTTGACAGTGACCATTCGAGGGAACAGCGCCTACCGTTATCAGATTGAGCCGAACCAGGTTTTTAGCGACTACAACATGGAGCAGCAGGGCAACCTGGTTTCAGACTATTTTGCCCTCTGTATATTGAAAGACTATGGAGCCGTCATTCACGCCGGAAATGTTGGTACACCAAACCAACTAAGGCAGGTGCTTGACCCTCTTTTGAAAGATCCAGACAATGCATCGAATCTTCCGAAATAAAGCTGCCGGACTCCTCTCTTTTTTCTTCATTTCGTCGTGTAGCTTCGCTACTTCGAAGGGTTCGATCGGGCTCGCAATTAAACAAACAGGTGACTCGCCCGTCGTATGTCTTGCGGCGGCTGATGAGAATGGAAATCAACCTGTTCGGATCCATTTCGTCGGCGTTTCTCATGCAACGGGGTCTTTTGGAAGTGAGTCATACTGGCAGGTCGAGGTTCCGGAATCCTCGAAACCGCTTTATCTGAAGCGCGGCGAGTGCCTCACTTATGGCCAGGCTATCGCGGGCGCCAATATTCTGACGGAACCCAAAAAGCTCCAGCCCGGCGTGCTGTATGGAATCGGCCTTGTTCCGTACGACGCCGACGCGGGCTTCGTCTACGGCGCAAATTTTTGCTTGATGCGTCAACCCAACGGAAAGTTAAAAGTGGTTGATCCCGCAATTGAACGTGGCGTTTGCCCTGCCAGGTAGCTCCCTTCTACTTAACGATAAGAGCATAAAGACGAACGCTGAGGCGCAGACCCTGGTGGAACAAACGATCGCTCAGTTCCTGCGTGGTAAGTGGCAGAGATATTACGACCCTGAATCGGACGTCCTGTTGACAGGGCGTTCCAGCTTGCTGAATGAGAATGGTCAATTCGCACGTTTCCCGCGAACGCAAGAAAAATCGTGTAGAACTGAACAAACGTTTGATCGAGAACGCCCTTAAGCGCGGCGATACAGTGATCAGCCCCGGTACTTCGCACTAACATCGCACACGGTCCCGCAACATCGACCGACTCGCGTCCGTGGCCACATCGCATTCGGCACTTCCATCGCGTGCCCTAGCGAATCCAGCACGTTAAATTCGTTCTCGGCAACTGAGCAGGTCATAGATGTTTTGGCTTCTCTATCTGACCCTTCCTGTCTACGCCGGGGCGCAAGCTGCATCGCACGTCGCACCTAAGCACGGCCTCCTCGCGGGACTCGGTGCCCTGATTGCCGTGATGATCGCCGTGCTGGTGCCGCAAACGGCTCTTCTCATCTGGTTGAGCGCCGTGCTGGACCGTCGAAGCAAAGCCAATCCTGAGAATGAACGGGCTGGGACCGCTGTAGAGAGCGCCAACGTCCCGATGCCGGAGGAGACAGGCGAGCGAGCACGTTTTCGACAACTGATCGTGTACAGCGAAGAGAACGGCCGCCAAGCTGCAACGAGGCTCGTCTATGACCTATTGCTAAAGATGGTCGCCGAACACGAGGTCGTGGAACAGGAGCATGGCGACGCCGGCACCTCAATGGTTTCCGCAAGCGAATTGGCGGACGGTCTAACACAGTTGCCGTCGGACGATGTGCTCGTGGTATTCCGTTCGCACGACAAGGCGTGGGTCGGCTTCAGATGCGGAAGCGACAGCTTCCGCTTTCGGCATCGCGCTGTGGCGAAAGTGATATGCACGGTCATTTATCCGGCCCGCGGCGGCGGCGGATACGACATCACATTTGAATTCCGAGCTTCCCGTAACGATCGCTCATCAGATGCTCGCGGACGCATCGCCCGATACGAATTGCCCTTCGCCAATGAGGCACAGCACGTGAACGCGCTCACTTCGGTGTTCGGTGAGATTGCAGACATGCTCGGCGCCAAGTTTATGTGCCAGCAGTATGCGGATGTCTAGGCTGGCTACTCGCTCTACAGAGTGCGTGGTCAAACTGACGAACAACGAGAAGACACCATGGGCTTACTTAAAAAACTATTCGGCCGAAACACCAAAGACCAGGTCGCCAACCCGCCCTCATCGCCGAAAGACGACGACACCTCGCCCGACATCGCCCCCCAACTCGCCCCTGCCTTGGAGGCCTACCAACAAGGCCAGTACGAAGCAGCCATCACCGCGGCAGCACCCTACGCGAGTCGCCACGCCGACGCCAACCGCCTATGCGCACTCGCCTATTCGGACATGCGCCGTTATGCCGAGGCTTTTCCTTACTGGCTTGCGCTGTTCGAACAGGAACCCAGCGCACACAACGCGCTGCAGCTAGCGACGACCTCCGTCATGTGCGGCGAACTCAAGCGCGGCGAAGCCTGGTTGATGAAGTTCGACGAGATCAACGAGCAAACGCACGAAATGTCCAGCGTCACGGCTCGCACGCAGTTCATCTCGTCGCTCACGCAGAGCGGGCACGTGGCCGAGGCATTGCCGTATCTGGATTGGCTGCGCGATGTCTACGCGCACGTTCGCATCACCGATTCGCACTTCCTGTACATGCGCGGCATCCCGTTTTTTCCGGGCTTTCTGGAGAACAGCCTGCCCATTCTCAAGGCCACCCTGCCGGCCGAGGGGGTCGTTGAGTGGTATGGCGTGTTGTCGGGGCAGTTGGATGAGGAGGGCGAGGTGCAGCTCGGGGCGTGGCTGCAATCGTTGAACGTCACCGCCGAAAGTTGAGCGGCGCCGGCAGTTGATACCCGACTGGGCTTCTGGGAAACCGCCAGTCGGCCAAGGTTTTCAGGTCCGCAGCAGACGCAATGAATCAGTCGCGCCGCACCCCCCCGGGAGTGGCAGACACCCGCCTGTCACTCCCCGCCTGCCGGCGCCAACACCTCACGCTGCCCATTCCGCCCCATCGGCGACACCAGCCCAGCCGCCTCCATCTGCTCAATCAACCGAGCCGCACGGTTGTAGCCGATGCGCAGTTGCCGTTGCACGGAGGAAATCGACGCGCGGCGCGTGTTGAGCACAAACGCCGCGGCCTCGTCGTAGAGCGGATCGGCTTCTGCATCGCTGCTTTCGCCACCGAACAGATCACCGCTCGCGGCAGCTTCACCCGGATCACCGGCGAGGATGGCCTCGTCGTATTCGGGTTCGCCAAACTGCTTCCAGTGTTCGACCACGCGGTGTACTTCTTCGTCGGCAACGAACGCGCCGTGCACGCGCTGCGGGTAGCCAGTGCCCGGCGGCAAGAACAGCATGTCGCCCTGGCCAAGCAGCGATTCAGCGCCCATCTGGTCGAGAATCGTGCGCGAGTCGATCTTGGAGGACACCTGGAACGCCACGCGCGTGGGAATGTTCGCCTTGATCAGGCCGGTGATGACGTCGACCGACGGCCGCTGCGTCGCCAGAATCAGGTGAATGCCGGCGGCACGGGCCTTCTGTGCGAGGCGCGCGATCAGTTCTTCGATCTTCTTGCCGGCCACCATCATCAGGTCGGCCAACTCGTCGATGACGACCACGATCAGCGGCAGCGTTGAGAGCGGCTCGGGCGCATCGGGCGTAAGCGAGAACGGGTTCGGCACCTTGCGGCCGGCCTGTTCCGCCGCGCGGATCTTCTGGTTGTAGCCGGCCAAGTTGCGCACGCCCAGCGCCGACATGAGGCGGTAGCGCTTTTCCATTTCGCCCACACACCAATTGAGCGCGTGCGCGGCCTGCTTCATGTCCGTCACGACCGGTGCCAGCAGATGCGGAATGCCCTCGTACACCGAAAGCTCCAGCATCTTCGGGTCGATCATGATCATGCGCACGTCGTCGGGCGTGGCCTTGTACAGCATCGACAGGATCATCGCGTTGACGGCCACCGACTTGCCCGAGCCGGTCGTGCCGGCCACCAGCAGGTGCGGTGCGCGTGCGAGATCGGTCACCACCGGGTTGCCGGTGATGTCCTTGCCCATGGCCAGTACGAGGTGCGATGCGTGCGACTGGAAATCCGCCGCGTTCACGACTTCTGACAAGCGGATCATTTCGCGCTTGGCGTTGGGCAGTTCCAGGCCCATGCATGTCTTGCCGGGGATGGTCTCGACCACCCGGATGGACGTCACGCCGAGTGCACGCGCCAAGTCTTTCATCAGCCCGACAACCTGCGCGCCACGTACGCCAATCGCCGGGTCGACCTCGAAACGCGTGATGACCGGGCCGGCCGAGGCACCAACGACCGTCACCGGTACTTTGAACTCCGCCAAGCGCTGGGCGATCAGGTTGCTGGTCTCCTCCAGGTGTTCGGCGGAGACCGCTTCAGCGCTGGTGGATGCGGCGGTCAGCAATGCGGCGCCTGGCAGGCGGTAATCGACGATGCGCGGTGCAACAGGAGCCGGAACAGGTGTAGGAGCGGGCGCCGGCGCGGGCACGGCGGCGATGGCCGGTGCCGCCCGTGACACCACCTCCCCCACCACGGCAGGCAGGACGATGCGCGGCTTGGGCGTGGGCAATGCAGGTGCGGCTTCCGGCTGCGCGGTCGGCTCGATGGACAGCGTGGCGCGCAGCACTTCCACCTCGGGCTGTGCTTCCGCCTCGGACAATGCTTCGACAATCGGAGCAGCGTCAGCTTCGACTAGCAGCTCGGCAACCTCCGGCTCAGGCATCGTCACTACGGCGGGCGCCATCAGCCCGCGCAGTTCCGCCAGGAGCGCCTCTGCCTCCTGGCGTACGGCGTCCAGATCCACGGACTGAGTTTCTGCAACGGGAGCTTGCGCTTCCACCAACTCCGGCACGGCCGGCTCGGCCAGGACAACCGGCTCGCTTGGGGGCATGGCCTGTGCAGCTGGTGCCGGCGCTGGCGCCTGCAGACCCAGTTGCGGTTGATGGAACGGGCTGCTGACGATCGTGGCGCGCGGTTTGGGGCGCGCTGGAGGCGCCTGCGGCGGAATGGGCGCTGCGACAGGCGGCGCCGTCTTCGCGCTTGCGGGCGCGTCTACCGGCGCGCCCTTCTTTGCATCGATCAGCGGCCAGATTTCGCCCGGCTGCGGCGGCGAGGGGCGCGTTCGCGGGGGTGGCTGCCACGCGGGCTGGCGCCGCGCAGAAACGGCTTCGATGCCACGGTGACGCACGGCGGGCTGCGTGTGGCCGGTATTACCGCTCCAGCGCGCCTCCCCTGCCCCGCCGAGACCAAGCGCGGTCGGTTTCAAGCCATCGTCAACGGGTTCGTCGTGGCGGGTGTCTGGCTCGGCAGACGTCTCGGCATCAGCCGTGCGGCGGCGGTTGAACACCTGACCCCACGATCGTCCGAACACCATGGGCGCGACCCAGATCAGCACGCCCAGCATCAGGAGGAACGCCCCTGTCCAGCCCAGCATGTGCGAGAACAGCGACGACACTGCGCGCCCGGCAGCACCTCCCGCCTTGTCCTGCGGATCGGCCCCGGAAGTCAGAGCTTCAAGCGCGGCGCTGGCGCTCAGCGCGACGAGCGTCACCAGCCAGAGCCGCACGGTGCCCCGACCTTTGAGGAAGTCCCGCTCCCCCGCCAGCGCGCGCGTTACATACCGCCACACCAGCGGCAGCAGCCACACGGTGGAAATCCCAAACCAGCCAAGCACCATTTCAAACGCCATCGACAAATGCCAGGCCGCGATTGTAGCGGGGCGCGCCACCGCCATGAGAATCGCCCGACCGAAAAACAGTCGGCCGGGCGTTCAGGCAACACGTTTCAGCGCAGCGTGCCCGATGCAGTGGCGCGTGCACTGCTTGCGCTGCGCGAGGCTTCGATCAGCAGAATGATCATCAGGATGGTGCCGGCCAGCGCAAACACGGCATAGCCGATGTTGCTGCCTTCAATGGCGAACAGCGACGGCGAATAGCTCTGCCCCGTGCAGATCATCGTGCCGGCAGTCATGCCCGTGTAGTGCATGCCGCAGACGGCTACGCCCATGATGAGCGCCGCGCCCCACTGCTGGCCGCGTGTTTTGACGGTTGTTGCAAGCCACAGCGCGACCATCGACACGACCACCGCAATCAACGCCGAGATGCCCATGATGGAGATGTCCCAGTCGAAGTTGCTGTTGGTGTGCACAGCAGCCATGCCGGTGTAGTGCATCACCGCCACGCCAAGGCCGGTCAGCACACCACCCTCGGAAATGTTGCGCAGGCGGTTGCCCGTGGTGCGCGATGCAATGACAAGGCCGCCGGCGGCAAACACCATCACCACCACCAGCGACACCATGGTCATGAAGAGATCAAACTCGATCCGGACGGGTGTCCGATAGGCCGCCATGCCGATGAAGTGCATAGACCAGACAGCACCGCCGCCGAGCGCCACGCTGGCGCAGAGCAGCCGGTCCA
This sequence comes from Ralstonia sp. Ralssp110, assembly GCF_047325135.1. Lineage (NCBI taxonomy): Bacteria > Pseudomonadati > Pseudomonadota > Betaproteobacteria > Burkholderiales > Burkholderiaceae > Ralstonia > Ralstonia sp. Ralssp110. The sequence goes on from NZ_CP168609.1 coordinate 445,516, forward strand.
TGTCGATGGTGCCGTTCTTGTTGCGCACGCGTCTTGACCATCGCAAGCCGACATACGCCCCCGCCACCGAGATGAGATACGACAGCCCCACCAGCAGCCAGTCGTATGCATAGGGCACAACCGCGCCCGGCACCGCAGAAAAGCCGTTGAACATGAGACACCCTCCCGTTGTAATACCAAAAGACCGCCAGATCGCCGGGCGGTATCGGCCGGCTGCCCCCGACTTCTGGGCAGCCACGTTCTCGTTATCGTGTGGCTGGAAATTGGCCTTGATCAGGCCTTGGTGGGCAAGTATGGAGACGAGTGGTTGCCCGGCCAATTACCTGATCTAGGTAACTTTGGGTCCACTTTGGGTGCTGGCCCCCGCCTTGCTTGCGCTATGAGAAATGCGTTTCTCAGGAGGCCCCATGTCGCTCATCGTCGCTGCCCGTTTCGACACGTTTGAACGCGCCGAAGGCGCCGCACGCGCGCTTTTTGCCGAGCGCTTTTCCGAGGACGATGTGAACGTCTTCTTCGTCAACCCATCCGGCCAGCACGCAGCGTTTCCGATTGGCGGCGACCGCAATGCAGACCCGGGTGCTGCTCGCGCGCATGCGGGCGCCGGCAAGGGAATGGCGATTGGCGCCGCAATTGGCGCGGTCGCCGGCGTTATGGTGCTGATTGCGCTGCACGTGGCCGTGCTGTTCTCGGTAGTGGCGGCCGGGGTGGGCGCCTATATCGGCTCGCTGGCGGGAGCGATGCTCGCCACACGCGATGAGCCCAATCCCGCACAGCCGCCCGACGCCACCTTGCGTACGCGCCATTCCGGCGTGCTGCTGGCCGTACATGTGACACCGGAGCGAGAGGCCGAAGCCGCGCGCATTCTGGCCAGCGGCGGCGGAATGGATGTTGAAGAAGCCGCAGGCCGCTGGCGCGACGGCGAGTGGGTCGACTTCGACCCGCTCAGCCCTGCCAAGCTCAACCCGAAGATTGCTCAGCGGGCTGCGTGATCGACGTTGGCGACAAGAGAAATCAAACCGCCGTGCTGGGCGCCGTTCCGCCTGGCTGCACTGGCACCGGACGCGCTTGGTTGTCGTTGAGCATGGTCCACACGAGGATGGCCGCCACGATGTCGAACACCGCCAGCGCCACGAACAGCGGGTTGTAGCCGATGGTCGATGCCAGCGTGCCGACCGCCAGCGAGAAGAGCATGCCACCCATGTAGCCGGACATGCCCGCCAGCCCCACAGCTGTGCCGACTTCATGCTTGCCGAACATGTCGGACGTGAGCGTGTACAGCGCACCAGAGAGCGTCTGGTGCGCAAAGCCGCCCACGCAGAACAGCGCAATCGCCGTGTAGGGGCTCGTCGCCAGACCAATGCAGGCGGGGCCGATCATGCACAGACAGCCCGTCACCATCACCAACTTGCGAGACGTCACGAGCGATACCGAGAATCGCTTCTGGAACCACGGCGCCAGATAGCCACCCAGCACGCACCCCACGTCCGCTGCCAGGAACGGCAGCCACGCAAACAGGGCGATCTCTTTCAGGTTCATATGGCGCTCGGTGGCCATATAAAGCGGAATCCAATAATTGAACGTCTGCCATGCCGGCTCAGACAAAAAGCGCGGGATGGCGATGCCCCAGAACCGGCGGCCACTGACGATCTTGCCCCACGACGGCTTGGGCACATTCGCGTTGTCGTCCGGTGTTTCCTGGCCGGCGCGGATGTAATCGCGCTCTTCTGCCGACAGGCGGTGGTGTTTGGCGGGCACGCGATACAGCAGGAACCACAGCACGCTCCACACCAGGCCGATCCCGCCGATCACGGCAAAGGCGAAACGCCAGTTGCCGTGCAAGATGCACCAGACCACCAGAGGCGGCGCCACCACCGCGCCCACGGACGAGCCGATGTTGAACCAGCCGGTTGCAATCGACCGCTCCTTAGCCGGGAACCACTCTGCCGTTGCCCGCAGCGCCGAAGGGAAACCGGCCGCTTCCGTCATCCCGAGCATCGCGCGGAACGCCGCCAGCGACAGCCAGCTTCCCGCCGTACTGTGCAGCAGGCAGACCATCGACCAGGCCGCCGCAAACAGCGCAAAACCCAGCTTGGTGCCCAGCACGTCAAGCACGTAGCCTGCCACCGGCTGCATCACCATGTAGGCCGCCTGGAATGCCGCGACGATGTAGCCGTACTGCTGCGTGCTGATGTTCAGCACCTTGTTGACTTCAGGCGCCGCCACCGCCAGCGCATTGCGGGCCAGGTAGTTCATGATCAGGCCGCTGAGTACGAGGCCGATGATCCACCAGCGCAAGCCTTTGATGGGTTTCATGAGTTGTCTCCTAAAAGCCCCGGTGTGTTCTTGTGTGTGGGGCGAACTGCGGGTTCAGAGGTGCAAGACAGGTTCCGGCAATCCGGTCACGCCCGGGCGCACTGCAAACGTGGCGCCCGAGAGCGGGTCGTCGCCGATCAGGATCGACGTCACAAACAGGGTGTCCAGCCCGGGCCCACCGAATGCGCACATGGAAGGTTTGGACGTGGGAATGGCAATGCTGCGATCGAGACGGCCATCCGGCGTGAAACGGTGCACAAACCCAGCATCGTTGCCGCAGATCCAGTAGCAGCCATCGGCGTCCACCGCGGCGCCATCCGGACGCCCCGGGTGCACATTCATGTCGATGAAGACGCGGCGATTGTGCGGCGTGCCGGTGTCGACGTCGTAGTCGAAGGCCCAGATGGTCTGGCGGCTTGCATGCGAATCCGACAGATACATCGTCCTGCCATCGGGGCTGAAAGCCAAGCCATTCGGCACGATCAGATCGTCGATAACGGCATCTACACGCCCGGCGTGAGTGGCCTGCGCATCAAAGCGATACAGCTTGCCAATCGGCAGACCCAGCGACGTGTCCTGCACCATCGTCCCGCCCCAGAAACGGCCCTGGCGGTCGCAGCGGCCGTCGTTGAAGCGCATGTCAGGGCGCGGGTGCGCCACCGTGGCGAGGCGCTGCAGCGGGCCAAGCTCGGCGCCGGCGCTGGGCTGTGGCGCGAGGAAGATGCCCGTCTCCATGGCCATCGCCCAGCCGTTGGACGTCATGGCAATACAGCCGGCCATCTCGGGCAACGCCCAGCTGTTGGCCTGGCCGGAGAAGAAGTTCCAGCGCCATAGCCTGCGGCCCGGAATGTCTGTCCAGTACAGCGCCTGCTCGCCGGCGTGCCAGATGGGGCTTTCGCCCACACCGCATTGCATGCTGCCAACCCGCTCGACCACCGGCTCTACGTTCACTTGCATTGCGTCAGTCTCCGAACGGGCCGGCTTTGACAAACGCCCCGCCCTGGTACTGCGCCGCCGGGTCATCTGCGGGCAGCGGTGGTTGTGCTTCGACCTGCGCGCGGAAGATCTCGCTCGTCTCCGTAGGTGTGTAGCCGAGGTGCGCGGCGTGGCGGTTGTCCCACCAGCGGTCGCGGTTGTTCGACATACCGTAGACCACGGTAAAGCCCACGCTCGGCACAAACAGGGCACGGCGGATAAGCTGTTCCAAGTCGTCGTAGCCGAGCCAGGTGACGAGCATGCGGCGGTCCTTCGCTTCGGCAAACGAGGAGCCGATCCGGATGGCGACCGTCTCGATGCCATAGCGATCGAAATAGAAGCTGGCGAGCTGTTCGCCGAATACTTTGCTGAGCCCGTAGTAGCCATCGGGCTTGGTGGGCACGGTGCTGTCGATCACCTCGCCCTGCTTGTAGAAGCCGATGGTGTGGTTCGAGCTGGCAAACACGATGCGGCGCACGCCGTGGCGACGGGCAGCTTCGTACAGGTTGTAAGTGCCTGCGATATTGGCCGGCAAGATCTCTTCAAACGGCCGCTCGACCGACACGCCGCCCAGATGCACGATCGCATCCGTGCCGGCAACAAGCGCATCGACGGCCTTCGCATCAGCCAAGTCACACGGTGCGAGCTCCTCGCCGGTGCGCGCTTCGCCGAGATTTGATATATCAGACAAGCGCAAAAGATCGGCGTATTTGGGCAGACGCTCGCGCAGCACCTTGCCGAGGTTGCCGCCTGCGCCAGTGAGCAGCAGGCGGTGGCAACGCGTGGTCACACCCGCGAGCGGGTCGGGTTGAACGTGGACTTCAGTGGTCATATCAGGTCACCGGGGCGGGGTTGAACAGAGCCAGCGCATTATGCAGGCCCAGCTTGTCGGCGCAAACTTGCTTGCGGCCGCTCGCCACGTCAAGAATCAGGTGGAACAGCTCCCAGCCGATGTCGGCAATGCTCGCTTCGCCCGTGGCGATGCGGCCTGCGTCGAGGTCGATCAGGTCATGCCAGCGCTCGGACAGCGCCTTGCGCGTGGACACCTTGATGACGGGCGCCATGGCCAGTCCATACGGCGTGCCGCGGCCGGTGGTGAAGACCTGCAGGTTCATGCCGGAGGCCAGCTGCAACGTGCCGCACACGAAATCGCTCGCGGGCGTTGCCGCAAAGATCAGGCCCTTGCGACGCACTTTCTCACCGGGGCCAAGCACGTCGACGATGGGCGTGCTGCCCGACTTCACGATCGAACCCAGCGCCTTTTCCACCACGTTGGACAGGCCACCTTTCTTGTTGCCAGGCGACGGGTTGGCGCTGCGGTCAGTCTGGCCGCCGCTCAGGTAGTCGTCGTACCAGGCCATCTCGCGCAGCAGCGCACGGCCGACGTCTTCGTCAATGGCGCGCGGCGTGAGCAGATGAATGGCGTCACGCACCTCGGTCACTTCCGAGAACATCACGGTGCCGCCTGCGCGCACGATCAGGTCCGCCGCAAAGCCTACCGCGGGGTTGGCCGTGACCCCCGAAAACGCATCGCTGCCGCCGCACTGCACCCCGACCACGAGATCGGACGCCGGGCAAGTTTCGCGCTGGCGCTTGTTCAGGTGTTCCAGACGGCGCTCGGCCATCTCCATGATGGCGTCGGTCATGCCGATAAAGCCGTCGAAGGCTTCGTCCTGCAGACGCAGCACGGGCGAATCTGCGGTGCCGGCAACTTCAATGGGAATGCGGCCGCCCGGCGCGAGCTTTTCCGGCACGAGGCGCTCGGGCACAAGCTTTTCGCAGCCCAGGCCGATCACCATGATCTCGCCGCCAAAGTTCGGGTTGAGCGCCAGGTTTTGCAGCGTGCGAATCGGCACGATGGCGGCCGGCGCATTGATGGCGACGCCGCAGCCGTACACGTGGTTAAGCGCCACCACATCGTCAACGTTTGGGAAGCGCGGCAGCAACTCGCGCTTGATGCGGCCAACAACGTAATCCGTCACGCCGGCCACGCACTGCACGCTGGTCATGATGCCGAGCACGTTCTTCGTGCCAACCGTGCCGTCTGCGTTGCGATAGCCCTCGAAGGTGTAACCCTCAAGCTTGGCGAGCTTGGGGTCGGGGCGCGTGGCCAGCGGCAGCTCATCCAGCGCGGGCGCGGACGGCAGCTTGACGGCATGCTCGTTGACCCAGCTACCGCGCGGTAGCGGCTTCACGGCATAGCCGATCACCTCGTTGTAGCGGATGATGGCGTCGCCTTCGGCCAGGTCGACCAGCGCCACCTTGTGACCTTGCGGCACGCCCTCAACGAGCACGGTGCCATCGGCCAATGCCGTGCCGGCCGGCAAGCCGCGTGCGTTGACGGCGATGGCGACGTTGTCACCGTCGTGCACGCGGATCGTCAGCGCCTTTTCAGTTGCGTTGCCGGCCTCAGGGGCCAGCGTCGGTTCAGACATCACAGACTCCGTGATTGATTCAAACGGGTTTTGCTTCAACGCCCCAGGCTCGGACGTTTCGGGTCATACGTCCAGCCCGGCACGAGGTATTGCATGGCCATAGCGTCGTTGCGCGCGCCCGGGCCGAGAGATTGGTACAACGCGTGGGCCGCGTGCACGCGTTCCATGTCGATCTCGATGCCCAGGCCGGGCCGTTCGGGCACGGCCACGTAGCCGCCTTCGATGCGCAGCGGTTCGCGCGTCAGGCGCTCCTCGGCCTCCTGCCAGATCCAGTGCGTATCGATGGCCGTGATGTTGCCCGGCGCGGCGGCAGCCACATGCGTGAACATCGCCAGCGACACATCGAAGTGATTGTTGGAATGCGAGCCCCACGTCAGGCCCCACTCGTCGCACAACTGCGCCACCCGCACGGAGCCTTGCATGGTCCAGAAATGCGGATCGGCCAGCGGAATATCGACCGCGTGCAGTTGGACGGCGTGGCCCATCTGACGCCAATCGGTGGCGATCATGTTGGTAGCTGTCGGAATGCCGGTGGCGCGCTTGAATTCGGCCATCACCTCACGGCCCGAGTAGCCGGCTTCGGGGCCGCACGGGTCTTCGGCATAAGCCAGAAGATGCCCTTGGCCCTTGCACAGCGCAATCGCCTCGTTGAGCGACCATGCGCCATTCGGGTCCAGCGTCACACGGGCCCGCGGGAAGCGCGCCTTGATGGCGGCAATCGCTTCCATCTCATCGGCACCGGGCATCACACCGCCCTTGAGCTTGAAATCGGCAAAGCCGTAGCGCGCGGTGGCGGCTTCAGCCAAGCGTGCGATGGCGTCGGGCGTCATCGCGGCTTCGTGGCGCAGGCGCAGCCAGTCGTCGGCGCCGTTGATGCCATCCAGGTACGGCAAATCAGTCTTGCGACGGTCGCCCACGTAGAACAGATAGGCGAGCATCGGCGCGCTATCGCGCTGCTGGCCGGCACCGAGCAGTTCGGCCACCGGCACCTCCAGAAACTGGCCAAGCAGATCGAGCAACGCGGCTTCCACCGCCGTGATGACGTTGTCCATGCGCAGGTTGATCTCGTGCGGCTGGCGCAGCACAGCGGCCTCCGAAGCGGAGGTCACCTGGTGCACCGTCGCCTGGTGCGCCGCATTGCCCCCGCCCGCAAGCACCCGGCGAATGCTGTTCAGCACGCCATTGGTACGACCGATCGATTGACCAACCACCAGCGGAATCACGCGTTCCAGCGCCTGACGGATGCCCTCCCCGCCCGGCACCTCGCCCACGCCGGTGCGCCCGGCGTTGTCCTTCAGGATGACGAGGTTGCGCGTAAAGAACGGAGCATGCGCGCCGCATAGGTTCAGCAGCATGCTGTCGCGGCCAGCGACAGGGATCACCTGCATCTCCGTCACACGCGGTGTGTGGGTGCGCGCGCCGGATTCGATCGATTGCAACGTCACTGCAAAGGCTCCTGTGGCTTACAGCGGCTTGAGTTCCACACGCTTGATCTCACCCACCATGAACAGGTAGCAGACGATCGCAACGGCGGCATGGATACCGACGTACACCAGCGCACCGTTGAACGAACCCGTGGTGTTGACGATGTAACCGATGGCGATGGGGGTCGTGATGCTCGACAGGTTGCCGAACGTGTTCATCAGCGCGCCAGACAAACCCGCGATCTGCTTCGGAGCCGTATCCGAGTTCACCGCCCAGCCCAGCGCGCCGAGGCCCTTACCGAAGAACGACAGCGCCATCACGGCCACCACGACAGTCTGCGCATCGACGTAGTTGCAGATCACCATGGTCATGGAGAGCAGCATGCCCAGCACGATGGGCACCTTGCGCGCCACCGACAACGAGGCGCCACGGCGAAGCAGTGCATCAGAAATGATCCCGCCCAGAATGCCGCCGAGGAAGCCGCACACCGCGGGAATCGACGCGACAAAGCCCGCTTTCAGGATCGACATGCCGCGCGCCTGCACCAGATACACCGGGAACCACGTGATGAAAAAGTACGTGAGCGCATTGATGCAGTACTGCGCGATGTACACACCCATCAGCATGCGGTTCTGCAGGAGCTGCTTGACGTAGCCGAGTTTCGGCCCTTCCGTCTTTGCCACGCCGGCACGGTCCATGTTGACCAGGCCGCCGCCAGCTTCGATGTACTCGATTTCGGCACGGTTGACGCCCGGGTGGTCCTTCGGCTCGTGCACGAAGGCTCTCCACACGACCGCCATGACGATGCCGATCACGCCCATCACGATAAACACGTGATGCCAGCCGAATGCGTGCACCAGCCAGGCCATCAGCGGGGCAAACACCACCGTGGCGGCGTACTGCGCAGAGTTGAAGATCGCCGCTGCGGTGCCGCGCTCATTGGCGGGAAACCAGGCTGCCACGATACGGCTGTTGGCAGGGAAGGACGGCGCCTCTGCCGCCCCTACCAGGAAGCGCAGGCAGAACACCATGATGATGGCGGTGGCCCCGGTAAAGAAGCCGATCGCGCCTTGCGCCAGTGTGAACAGCGACCACAGCAGAATGCTGAACGTGTACACGCGCTTGGAGCCAAAGCGGTCAAGCAGCCAGCCGCCTGGAATCTGCGCAATCACATAGGCCCAGCCAAACGCCGAGAAGATATAGCCAAGCGACACGGCATCGATGCCGAGCTCCTTCTGCATGGCCGAGCCGGCAATGGAGATGGTCGCCCGATCAGCGTAGTTGATGGTCGTCACGATAAACAGCATCGCGAGGATCACGAAACGCACGCGGCTCATGCGCTCAGCGCGCGGCACGGCCTGTGCTCCCACTGCGGGGGCTTTGATGTCCATCGTCTCCTCCTTAAGCCGACACCCGTCGTGCCGGTGGTTCAGGTTGCCGGGTCCTGTGCGGCCCGGCGTGTTGTTTTGCTATTCGACTGTTACGGCTTCAGGCCCAGCTTCCATCCACCAGGCGGCGCAGCTTGAGCGGATTGGCGTCCTGCAGTGCCTCGGGCAGCAGTTCGGCCGGCAGATCCTGGTAGCACACCGGGCGCAGGAAGCGCTCGATGGCTGCCGTGCCGACCGAAGTCGTGCGTGCATCCGTCGTTGCCGGCCAGGGACCACCGTGCACCATGGCGTGGCACACTTCGACGCCGGTCGGCCAGCCGTTGGCCAGAATGCGGCCCGCCTTGCGTTCCAGAATCGGCAGCAGCGAACGCGCGATGGCTGTATCACCCGCATCCAGATGCAGCGTGGCGGTCAACTGGCCTTCGAGCGATTCAGCCAGCGCGCGCAGCTCTTCTGCATCGCGGCAGCGTACGACCAGGCCGGTGGCACCGAAGATCTCGTCGTGCAGCGTCGGTTGCGCCTGGAAGCTTTTCGCATCGGTGATGTAGAAGCCGGCTTGCCCCCGGTTGGGTTGGTCGCTGCCTTGCCCGCGCGCGACACAGCGCACGTTGGCTTCGGCAGCCAGCTTGTCGACGCCGCGCGTGTAAGCGGAGTGAATGCCCGCCGTAAGCATGGGCTGCGCAGCCACGTCGCCCATGGCAGCAGCGGCGGCAGCTTCAAAGGCATCGAGTTCCGGCCCGTCGATGGCGAGCAGCAAGCCCGGGTTCGTACAGAACTGGCCCGCGCCCATCGTGAGCGATGCCACGTACTGCTGGCCCAGCGCAGCAGCGCGCTTGGCCAGCGCATCGGGCAGCAGGAAGACGGGGTTGATGGCACTCAACTCGCCATACACCGGAATCGGCTGCGGGCGTGCCTGCGCAATGCGCAGCAGCGCCTGACCGCCTGCGCGCGAACCGGTAAAGCCAACTGCCTGGATATGCGGATCGGCCACCAGTGCACCCGCCGCGTCGTTGTCCGCCAGGATGAGCGAGAACACGCCCTCCGGCAGCCCGCACTGGGCAACCGCAGCTTGAATGGCACGACCCACCAGTTCGGACGTACCCGGGTGCGCCGGATGCGCCTTCACGACCACCGGGCAACCTGCAGCCAGCGCCGATGCGGTATCACCACCCGCCACCGAGAACGCCAGCGGGAAGTTGCTCGCACCGAACACCGCCACCGGGCCCAGCGCAATGCGGCGCATGCGCAGATCCGAGCGCGGCAGCGGCTTGCGCTCCGGCAGGGCCGAATCAAGACGGGCGCCCACGGCATCCCCGGCACGCACCACGCTTGCAAACAGGCGCAGTTGGTTGCACGTGCGGCCACGCTCGCCTTCCAGGCGCGGACGCGGCAGTGCCGATTCGGCCATCGCGCGTTCGATCAGCGCATCGCCCAGCGCTTCGATCTGGCTGGCGATGGCTTCCAGGAAGGCAGCGCGGGTTTCCGGCGAGGTCTCGCGGTAAACGTCAAAAGCCGCGGCGGCCAGTTCAGCGGCACGTGCGGCATCGGCCTTGGAGGCCAGGGTGAATTCGGGTTCGAGCCATTCCCCGGTGGCGGGGTTCATGGCGTGAACCTTGCCGGCACCACCCGCCACGCGGGCAGCACCCAACAACAGTTCGCCGCTCAATTGCATATCGATTCCTTGTGTTTTCGGTTGCGCTCAGGCCGCCAGCTTTTCCACTTCGGCAATGCGCGACACCAACGCAGACAGTTCTGCCATTTCGGCGTCGGTCAGATCGGTCAAGGGGGCGCGGACCGGACCTGCGTCACGACCGATAACCTTCATACCGGCCTTGACGATCGACACCGCATAGCCGCGCTTGCGATTGCGCAGCTGGATGTACGGCAGCACGAACTCGTTGAGCATCTTGTAGACCTTGGCATTGTCGAACGCTCGCACGGCGGCGTAGAACTCTAGCGCGAACTTCGGCACAAAGTTGAAGATGGCCGACGAATACGTCGACACACCCATCGTCAGGTACGGCAGCGCAAAGGTCTCGGCGGTCGGCAGGCCACCAACGTAGGTAAAGCGGTCGCCCAGGCGGGCGTAGATGCGCGTCATCAGTTCCAGATCGCCCACACCATCCTTGAAACCGACCAGGTTCGGGCAGCGGTCTGCCAGGCGTTCGAGGTGGTTTTCGTCGAGGATCTGGTTGGCGCGGTTGTAGACGATCACGCCCAGCTTGGTCGAGTTGCAGACCTGCTCCACGTGCGCGGCCACGCCGTCGGCGGAGGCTTCGGTCAGGTAAGGCGGCAGCAGCAGGATGCCGTCGGCGCCGGCAGCTTCAGCGGCCTTGCAGTATTCGATCGATTCGGCCGTACCGCGGCCCGCCGGGGCGATCACCGGAATCTTGCCGCCGGTTTCCGCCACGGCAGCGCGCACCACGCGGTCGGTTTCTGCCGCGGTGAGCGAGAAGAATTCGCCGGTGCCACCAGCGGCAAACAGGCCAGCGGCATCGTGGCTGAACAGCCAGTTCAGGTTGGCGCGATACGCTGCCTCGTCGAACGACAGGTCCGACGCCTTGAAGTGCGTGACCGGAAAGGACAGTAGACCAGAGCCGATCTGTTGGGCGAATTCTTTGGGGCTGTATCGGGACATGTCTCGCTCGCGATGAATGCGTGTTGTTGATGAGCGAATTCTTGCACCCGGATCGATTCAAGTCCAAGCCAACTGCTGTCTCGATTAATACAAAACTTGTATTGATACAGGGTCTTCCCTAAGTCTCCGATTTCGATGCTGCAGCCGCACGTGACGGCGCGGCCGCGTTTGGTCATTGGCGCGTCACACCGCGCCCTCGGCTTCCACATAAAGGGCGTACAGGGAATGCGAACTGGCCATGTACAGACGGTTGTTCTTCGGCCCGCCGAAGGTCAGGTTCGGGCAGCGTTCCGGCAGGTGGATGAAGCCGATCGGCTTGCCGTGCGCGTTGAAGATCTTCACGCCGTCGTAGTCGGCAGAATTGATGCCCAGGCGCCCGTCCGACCCCCAGCCGCACCAGAGATTGCCATCCTTGTCGACGCGAAAGCCATCCAGCGCCCCCGCGCCGTTGGCGTCGATCAGCTTGGTCTTGTTGGACGCCGTGCCGTCGGGTGCGATGTCGTAGCTCCAGATGCTGCGCGACGGCGTGCCCTTCCACTCGACCACGTAGAGCTTCTTCTCATCGGGCGAGAACGCCAGGCCGTTCGGGTTGACGAGGTCGGTGATGATCGCGCGGATGCCGCCGTTCGGGTCGATCCGGTAGACGTTGGTCGTGGCCTGCTCAGGCTGCGCCTTGAAGCCCTCCCAGTTGCCGTTGATGCCGAACGTCGGGTCGGTGAACCAGATGCTGTCGTCGGACTTGACCACGATGTCGTTGGGCGCATTCAGCCGCTTGCCCTGATATTGATCGGCCAGCACAGTGATGCTGCCGTTGAATTCGGTGCGCGTGATGCGGCGCGTCACGGAGTGCTCGCACGTGACGAGGCGCCCCTGCCGGTCGCGCGTGTTGCCGTTGGCATAGTTCGACGGCTCGCGGAACACGCTGAACGCGCCGTTCGTCTCGTCGTACTTCATGATGCGGTTGTTCGGGATGTCGCTCACCAGCAGGTAGCGCCCGGCGGGAAAGTACACCGGCCCCTCCGCCCAGCGCATGCCGGTGGCAAGTTGCTCTACGGAACTGCTGTAGAGCCGGTATTTCAGGAAGCTCGGATCCAGCACTTCTACCGCCACGTCCGGGTAGCGCGCGTTCGGCTTGAACCCTTCGATCTTCTGTGCGGCTGCAAGGCCGCTGGCCGCCGCAAGCCCTGCGCCTGCCACGCTCCTGAGAAACCTGCGGCGGTCGACTTCCGCGCTTTCCATGGACATGCTCGTCTCCTGATGGTTGTCATTGGCCCTTCAAGACGAAGGGGCGAGCCGATTCTTGCACCGGCGATCTTTCCCATCCAAGATAAGCACTGACTCAATCCATACAGGTTTTGAATCGATGTTTGAACTCAGCCAACTTCGCTGCTTTGTTGCCGTGGCCGAAGAACTGCACTTTGGGCGCGCAGCGGAGCGTCTGCACATGACGCAGCCACCGCTGTCACGCCAGGTCCGCCTGCTGGAACACCAAGTCGGGACAGAGCTGCTGGAGCGCAACAGCCGTTCGGTCAAGCTGACCGCTGCGGGGCGCAGTTTCCTGCCCGATGCGTCGCGCATCCTGCGTTTGGCGGACGAAGCGGCCGCCACGGCCCGGCGTGTCGCGACGGGCGCTGCCGGACAGTTGGCGATCGGGTTTACCGCATCGGTTGGCTACGGGAAGTTGCCTTCGCTGGTGAGCGCCGTGCGGGCGGCTTCACCCGGCGTGCGATTGACGCTCAAAGAAATGGTGAGCGGCGCGCAGCTCTCGGCGCTGGATGCGCGCGAAATCGATGTCGGCCTGCTACGCCCGCCGGTGGAGCACGGCGAGCTGATTGCCGTGCCGTGCTCGCAGGAAGCGCTCGTGATCGCCCTGCCGGAAGCCGTGGCCGATAGTTGGCCGCAACGCCCCAGCCTGCGCGACTGCGAAGGCCAGCCGCTGCTCATGTATTCGCCATACGAGGCGCGCTATTTCCACCAGATGGTGAGCGGCCTGCTGGAACGCGCAGAGGTGCTGCCCGACATCGTCGAATACGTCAGCCAGATCCACTCGATGCTGGCGCTGGTGCGTGCAGGCATTGGCGTAGCGCTCATCCCGGCGGCGGCGGCCATGCTGCACTTCGAGGGCGTCGTCTATCGCCCGGTGCGCACCACGCCGGCCAAGCCGGTTGAACTCTGGATGGCCTATCGCAAGGACAACGACAACCCCGTGTTCAACGTGCTCAAGACGGTGCTGCACAACGCGCTAGCCGAGGGGCGCTGAACTCACGCGGCACCGCACTTGCTGGAGGCACGGCGATCCCCACCCGGAGACCGCCATGCCCCAGACACCCAACAACATTCCACGCTCGGCCCTGTGGCTCGCCGCATCGGCCATCGGCTTGACCGTGGTTGCGCTGCCGCATCCCGCTCACGGCAAACTGCCGCCGCCCACGCCGGCTGAGCAAGCCGCCGCTGCCCAGCAGGCCGAGACGGAGCGCGCCCAGAAAGCGCAGGAGCAGGTCCAGCTGACCGCAGTGCAGGACCGTTTGGCAGCGCGTTTTGGCAAGGGCGGCAACAACGCGCCAGATGCCGTCACGCCGACCACCAACCTGCCCAAGAACGTCGCAGAAGCGCCGGGTACTGCCGGCCCGCATGGCGGCTCTCGGCCCAGTGCGGAATCCCATTCGGGCAACACCCGCTAGGCGATCAGCGGAAACCCCGTGTCAAACGTGGTGGCCACCTCCAGCCGCTGTTTGAGCAGGCCCACCTTCACGTAGAAATCGGCCGTGCGCTGCTGTTCCGCAATGAGCTGCGGATCGATGGAGCGCCACACAGTCTGTCGACGTGCGAACTGCAGCCGCGCAGCCTCCGGCGCAATGCCGATGATGCGGGCCAGCGTGGCCGAGAAACTGTCGACATGCTGGTACGACCACACCTGCGCGCGCACCACGCGCTGCAGGAAATCGCGCAGTGCGTCGCGCTTGACCGCCAGCGCAGCGTCGGTCGCTGCCAGGTAGCTGAGGCCCGACCACAACCCTCGTCCGTTGACGAGCACGCGCGCATGTTTGACCGTTTCGGCCATCGCTGTGTAGGGCTCCCACGTTGACCACGCATCGATCGACCCGTTGACCAGCGCAAGCTTGGCATCCGCCGGCGGCAGGAAACGGAAGTTGGCATCGTCCGGACCCAGCCCTGCGGATTCCAACGCCTTGAGCGCAACGAAATGCCCAATCGACCCCCGGTTGGTGCCGATTGATTTGCCCCTCAGATCTGCCGCGGTCTTCAACGGAGAATCGGGCCGCACCAGCACCGCCGTGCCGTACGGGTCCGATCGGTTGGCGCCGATGAGCTTGATGCGCGTACCCGCCGCCAAGGCAAAGATGGCTGGCGCATCGCCTATCGGGCCGAGGTCGACAGCGCCCGCATTGAGCGCTTCGGCCAACGGTGCGGCCGCCGGAAACTCGGTCCATTGGATGTCGTACTGCACACCCTTGAGCGCGTCGGCCGCTTCCAGCAGCGCGCGCAGGCCACCCTTCTGGTCGCCAGCTTTGAGCACGAGGCGGGGTTGCGCGATGGACAAGGCAGGCGCGGCAGCAAGTGCCAGCGTGGATTGCAGAAAACGTCGTCGATGTTGCGGCATGGTGATGGAGCGATGCGGTCGAGGGTCAGTGGATGAAGCCGCCTTTCACATAGCGCACCGGTTCGGCGTCCATGCGGGCGATCAAGGAATCGAGGCCGCTTGTGCTGCGAGCGGCGCCCCGTGCGGCAGAGGTACACAGGAAATCAGCGTCGGACCACGTCGCGCCCCGCGCACCGCGCGCGCGCAACCAGCCGTTGCGGTCAGCCAGCAACTGAGTGCCGGAAAAAGCTTGTGGCTCGGCGCCGGCAATAGCGGCGAACACGTTCCACGCGTCTGCCTCTGCTGCCACGCAACGCGCCTGGAAAGCGCCCGGGTGCGATGGCAACGTGCCATCCGGCGTGATGAGCAACGTCTGGAAACGCGGATCTTCCAGCGGGATGCCGTTTGTCGATGCAACATCCACCGCCACCACGCGCACACGCTGGCCGTTGCGCCACGCCGCCAATGATTGAGTCGGCGCATCGCCGCAGCGCACGGACAACGCGGGCAGCGCCACCGGCAGAGGCCAGCCGCCGGCGCGCACGCCGCCACTGGCGGCCAGCATCTTCATGGTGTCGAGCACCGCCCAGATATCGGCGTCGCTCAGTCGACCAGCAAATGCGGGCATGGTTGACGCCCCTTGCGTGTCCTGCATGCCGTGGGCGATGTGCCAGAACAGCTCGCCATCGGCATGACGGCCAAGCAATGGGCCGACCACCGTGGGCGGCCAGCGCGTGAGCGTGGCGGCCAACGGGCCTTCGCCCCGGCCGTCTGCGCCGTGGCAGCTTGCGCAGGCGGCGTTGTAGAGGCGTGTACCGTGCGTGATCGACGCCACCGAAAACGCCGTTGGGCTGACATGGAAACTCGTCGGCATGGCGGGCGCCAGCACAACCGCCGACGGCCACGGCGCCGCCACCAGAAGGCCTACCGCGGCGCCAGACAACACCGCCCGCCAGCGGCGCACCAGCACGGCCATCACGATGGCCAGCAAAGCCAGCGTTACGGCGATGAGCGTCAGGCCAAGCTGCCGCGCTTGCCCAAGGTCGATCAACAGGGTTTCGCCGGCGATGCGCACATCCCACGGCCATGCCGGCTGCCCGTGCACCTCGCCAGCTAGCCCAAGCGTGTGCAGCAGCACCAGCACGCCATGCTGCGCCCATTGCAGAAAGCCAAGCAACGCGTTGAGCCAAACCGTCGCTTCCGGTCCGCTCATGATGGCGCCGCCATCTACCAGGTCTCGCCCAAGCCGAGATGACCGAGCGCCTCGTGCCGCAACGCGCTCAAGCGCGGGTCGCCGCGATGGCGCGGGTAAGGCAGATCCACCGTCAGTTCCGCCGTGATGCGCGCCGGGCGCGGGCTGAAGATGACCACCCGCTGCGCCAGGAACAGCGCCTCCTCCACATCGTGCGTCACCAGCACGGTCGAGAAGCGCGCGCGTTGCCACAGCGTCACCAGCTCGCTCTGCATGGCCAGCCGCGTGAGTGAATCCAGCTTGCCCAGCGGCTCGTCCAGCACTAGCAATTGCGGATCGTTGACCAGCGCACGCGCCAGCGCCACACGTTGCGCCATGCCGCCCGACAGCTCATGCGGAAACGCCCGATGAAAGCCGCCCAGGCCCACGCGTTCCAGCGCATCGTCCACGCGGTCACGCTCTGCGTTGAGCACGCCGCGCGCTTGCAGGCCCAGCGCGACGTTGTCCCACACGCGCCGCCATGGGTAGAGCGTCGGGTCCTGGAAGACGACCACACGGGATGGGTCCGGCGCGTTGATAGGCGCATCGTCCTGCAGGATACGGCCATGCGTGGGAGGTTCCAGCCCCGCAATCAAGCGCAGCAGCGTGGACTTGCCGCAACCGCTTGGCCCAAGCAGCGCGACGAATTCACCACGCTGTATGGTCAGGCTCACACCGTCGAGCACCTGCAGCGGATTGGCCCTGCTGCCAAACCAGTGGCTGACGCCCTGCACATCGATGCGTGCGCCGACACTGGCCGCAGGCGGCGCCTCACGTTCCAGCACGGCTACCATTTCAGCGTCCCCTTCTGCCAGACCAGCGCGCGGTCACGCACCTTGAAGAGCAGCGTGATGATGCTGGAGAACAGCAGCGCCATGACGATCAGCGCGGCATACATGTTGACGTACGACGCCCAGCCTTGCGCCCAGGTCAGGTACCAGCCGAGGCCCGACTTCACGCCCATCATCTCCGCCGTCACCAGCACCGTGAACGACGCGCCCAGCCCCATGAACAGCCCCACAAACACTTGCGGCAGCGCTGCCGGAATCGCCACACGCAGCACGAGAAATGCGTTGGATGCGCCCAGCGTGCGCGCGACGTCGTAGTAACTCTTGCTCACGCCCGCCACGCCGGACCACGTGAGCACCGCCACCGGAAAGCCGGCCGCCAGGGCGATCAGGAAAGCCGCCGCCGAATAGCTCGACGGGAAGAAGTAGAACGTGAGCGGCAACAGCGCCGTCGCCGGCAGCGGGCCCAGAATGCGCAGCACCGGGTGCACCCAGTAGCCCACCGCCCGCGACCAGCCGATCGACACGCCCACCAGAAAGCCCGTCAACGCGCCGAGCAGATAACCGATGCCGAGCAGCTTGAGCGTATTCAACACGCTGTCGCCCAGACGCGGCCAGTCTTCCGAATAGACCTCGATCAACGCCTGCGGCGGCGCAAAGAACGGTGTGGGCAATGCGCCGGACTTGGCGGTCAGCACCTCCCACAACGCCAGCACCGCAGGCACGGCGATCAGCCATGGCCCCGCCGGTTGCAGCGCTTCCTGCACGGGGCGCAACGGGGTCACAAGACCCGCCGCCAACGCCACCACGAACAGCGCAATGCCGACGATCAACGCGGCAACGCCCAGCTCCGCCGTGAATGCCCAATCGCTGAAGCCGACCACGTGGTTGGGCCAGCGCCACGTCAGCAGGCCGAAGGCGGCCCAGGCCAATGCGGCCACGGCGCCGGTGCGCCATGCCCCTCCGCGCTCGACGGCATCGGCAAATGGGTTGGAGAGCGCGGCGGGCGCCTCCAGTGTTTGCGGGATGGTGCTCATGTCGATGTGTTCCTCATGTGCTCATGTGCTTACGCGCCGCGTCAAGCCAGCACATTCACGTACACGTGCTGCGCGAGACGCTGCGGATCGGTGGTCTTTTTGATGACACCGATGCGGCGGAAGTCTTCCGCGTAGAAGGCGATCTCATCGCGCAGGTCGATGCCGGTCGGGTGATGCGTGTACGTGAGCGTGGCGTAGAGCTTGCGCAAGTCGTCCAGCGCCACCTTGGGCGAATACTTGGCAAACACCTTGGCGGCCTCATTCGGGTTTTCGTTGACGAAATCCGTGGCTTGCACAATCGAACGCGCCAATGCGGATGCCGTCGGGCGGTCATTGCGGACCAGCTCGCCGCGTGCGCCGATCACGCAGCAGACCTTGCGCGCGTATTCACCGGAGAGGTTCGTGGCCAGCTCCACGTAGGCCCCGTTCGTGCGCTTTTCCAGCAGGTAGAGGTTCGGGTCGCCGTCGGCAATCGCCTGGATCTCGCCTTTGTCCACCGCCACGCCCAGCAGGTCAGCCGGGTACTGGCGCCAGGTGATGTCCTTGTCCGGGTCAATGCCGTTCTTGGCCAGCAAGATGGTGAAGAAGTGCTTGCCCGGCGCGGCAAGATCGCTCACGCCCACGGTCTTTCCCTTGAGCGCCGCCAGGTTCGTGACACCTGCCGCTTTGGAGCCGACAAGCCGCACACAGCCGCCATGCGAGCTGCCGATGATCTTCACGTCAAAACCCGCTTCCAGCGGCTTGAGCCAGCGGTGAATCATGCCGACTGCCGCATCAGCCTTGCCGGTGGCGATGGATTCGAGCAGTTGATCGGTCGAGCCGCTGTAGTTGATCAGGTCGACGTGCAGCCCGTTCTTTTCGAAGAAGCCGCGTTCCTGCGCCACCACGATGGGCGTCAGGCAAAACGAGTTCTGGTTCCACGCAAACGTCAGCTTGCGCTGTTGAGAGTAGGCCTTGCGGCCCAGGATCAATGCCGGTGCGGCCAGCGCCGTGGCGGCCGCTGCGTGCAATATCTTGCGGCGCGAGATGCCCGCGGTCTCTTCGCTCATTGAATGCTCCCCGTGATGATGTATTCGATCTGTTTTGTCAGGCGACGGCTTCTTAATCGAGCACGTCCGGCTCGGCCGCGACCAGGCCGGCGTAAAGGCTCTCGAATGCGTGCAGCGCCCCCTCCTGCCCGCCCACCTGGCTGTGCGTGTGGCGCGCCGTGGCGGCATCGATGGGCTGCGGCGTGCCGGCGGCCTCGGCCAGCAGTTGCGTGTGGGCTGCGTTGTCCAGCGCGATGTACCACCACGCTGCGGCTTCCACCGTCGGGCCGGCCGTGAGGATGCCGTGGTTCTTCAGGATCACGCCCTTGTGCGTGCTGCCGTCGCGCTTGGAGAGCGCTTGCGCGATGCGCTCGCCCTCACTGGAATCGACCACCATGCCGGTGAAGTCGTCGAACAGCGCATGGTCTTCATAGAACGAGCATGCATCCTGCGTGAGCGGATCCAGCGGCCGACCCAGCGTCGACCACGCCTTGCCGTAGGTCGAATGGGTGTGCGCCGCAGCCACGATGTGCGGATGCGCTTCGTGAATCGCCGCATGAATCGCAAACGCCGCCTTGTTGAGCGGCCGGTTGCCGACAACGGTCTCGCCACGGGCGTTCACAAGCAGCAGGTCCGACACCTTGATGCGCGAGAAATGCACCCCCAGCGGGTTGACCCAGAAGTGGTCAGTCAACTCCGGATCGCGTGCGGTGATGTGCCCCGCCAGCCCGAGGTCGAAGCCGTGCCGCGCAAACAGGCGGAACGCGCCCGCAAGGCGCTCCTGCCGATGGCGACGCTCGGCCTCGAGCGTCGGCCGCGGGGCGGGCGGATCAAACCAGAACTTCTGCTGCGGCGTGCTGTTCAGCCTGAGCGTGGACGATGCCGGGCGCTCGATGGAAAGGACTGCGCTCATGCCCGGGCCTCACGCGGCCTTGCGCTGCGCATCACGCTGCGCAACCAGCTCGCGCACGCGCGGGATGAGCGTGCGACCGTAGTCGACCACGTCTTCCAGCGGATCAAAACCGCGGATCAGGAAGGTGGTGACGCCGAGGTCGTAGTAGTCGAGCAGCGCATCGGCCACCTGCTCCGGCGTGCCGACCAGCGCAGTGGAGTTGGAGCGTCCGCCGGTCTCCTTGGCGATGGCCGTCCACAAACGTTTGTCGACGCGCTCGCCTTGTTCGGCTGCCGCGAGCAGGCGGCGTGCGCCCTCGCTCTGTTGCGGGCCGCCTCGGCTGTAGCCCTGCTGCACACGCAGCGCGCGCGTCCGCTCAAGGATGCTCTCTGCCCGTGCCCAGGCGGCGTCTTCCGTTTCTGCCAGGATCGGGCGGAACGACACCGAGAACCGGATGCTGCGCCCGTGCTTGGCGGCTTCGGCCCGCACGCGCGTCGTCAGATCGCGCACCTGGTCGAGCGATTCGCCCCACAGCGCATACACGTCGGCATGCTTGCCGGCCACTTCGACGGCTACGTCCGAAGCCCCCCCGAAGTAGATCGGCACGTGGGGCTTCTGCGCGGGCTTCACTTCAGAGAAACCTTGCTCGAAGCGATAGAACGCGCCCTCGTGGTCGAACGGTTTCGACTCTGTCCAGATGCGCCGCAGGATGCCGAGGTATTCGTCGGTGCGCGCGTAGCGTTGGTCGTGGTCAAGGTAGTCGCCATCGCGACGTTGCTCGCTGTCGGAGCCGCCCGAGATGAAGTGCACGCCCAGGCGGCCACCGGTGAACTGATCCAGCGTGGCGATCTGGCGCGCGGCCAGCGTCGGATTGGTAAATCCGGGCCGGTGCGCAAGCATGAAGTGAATGCGCTCCGTCAATGCGGCTGCATACGAAATCGTGAGCGTGGCCGACGGCCCCGTTGAATGATGGGGCACGAGGATGCGATCAAAGCCGGCCTGCTCGTGCGCCTGTGCAAAGGCACGTACGTAATCGCGGTCGATCACGGGCCCGTTTGGTTCGGGCGGGTGAATTTCAGATTGCTTCTGGCTTTGGATCATGCCGATGAAATCGACGCTCATGCTGGCTCCGTTCTACATATCGTTAGAAGGTGGGCAAGGCGTCACGCCCCGCCGTGAATGCGAATGAAGTTACGTCATCACCAGCGCTGCACTAACGAATAATTTCAACGCTGCATATTCGGCATCGATCGTTCGCGGCGCTCCGCAACATCGATACGCTGTGCGGCAACATCACCTGCTTCGCACATTTCACCGTCATGTCGTCTGCGCCCTTGCATCGTCTACCTACGCCGCCCGACCGGCTTGCTGAAGTGCTGGCCGCTGTTAGTCCGCAGTTGGCCTCCGCCGCCGCAGAGCACGACCTGCAGGGCAGCTTCCCGCACGACAACTTTGCGCTGCTGCATGCATCGGGCTTGATCGCGCAGGTCATTCCACAAACGCATGGCGGTGGCGGTGCAAGCTTGAAGGCCGCACGCCAGATCATTGCGTCCATTGCGCACGCCGATGCGGCCACCGCGCTGGTCCTGGCAATGACGTACCTGCAGCACCGCGCCATCGCGCGTGCCGATACACGCTGGCCGGCGCATGTCAGGCAACAGGTGTTTGCCACCGCCCTGAATGAAGGCGCGCTCATCAACGCGCTGCGTGTGGAGCCCGACCTGGGCACGCCCGCACGCGGTGGCTTGCCCGCCACCGTGGCAACGCGTGCGGGCACCACCTGGCGCATCCGGGGCCGCAAGCTCTACAGCACCGGAAGCCATGCCCTGCGCTGGCTGGCCGTGTGGGGCCGCACCGATGAAGCCGAGCCGCGCGTGGGGATATTCCTCGTGCCGCGCCCGTTGCCGGAAACACCGGGCATCCGCATTGAAGAAACCTGGAACCACCTCGGCCTGCGTGCCTCGGGCAGCCACGACGTCGTTCTGGAAGATGTGGAGATTCCGCTCGACCACGCCGTCGACATCCGCCCCGCTGCGGATTGGGCGGCGCACGGCGCCGCACAAGCCGACACCAGCGCGCAGCTCGACCAGCAGGCGTGGATGACCGTGCTGCTCGGCAGCCTGTACGACGCCGTGGCGCAGGCCGCGCGCGACTGGCTTGTCCAGTTTCTGAACACGCGGGCACCGGCCAACCTGGGCGGGCCGCTGGCCACGCTGCCGCGCATGCAGGAGGCGGTGGGCGAGATTACGGCTGCGCTGCGCACCAACCGCGTCCTGCTCGATCACGCAGCCGAGGCCGCAGATGCAGGCTCGCCGCTTTCCATGACCGACAGCGGGCTCCTCAAGTACACCGTCACCACCAACGCCATCCGCGCCGTGGAGCTGGCGCTGCAGCTGTCCGGTAACCACGGCCTGTCGCGCCACAACCCGCTGGAGCGCCACTATCGCGATGTGCTGTGCAGCCGCATCCACACGCCGCAGAACGATTCCATCCTGCTGGCAGCCGGCCGCACTGCCCTCGGGGTTTAGCTGGACGCCGCCCATCAAGTCCAGCAAGATGCACCGAAACCCCACATCAGGAACCCGCCGATGAGCACGCCCGCCCTCGCTGCCGCTTCCGCTGCTGCTTCCTCTGCGGCACCTGCAACCCAGTCCATCGCGCCGCTGCGTGATTTCGTGACCGCGCTGTCGCGCCTGCTGGATCAGCAGCCGACCGAAGCCGAGATCCTCTCGCGCGCCGGCGCCCTGCTCGGCGCGCTGGTCGCCCGCGACGACTGGCTGCCTGCTGAATACGCGCAGCCGCACCCCGAACACTTCCAGCAGTTCCTGCTGCATGCCGATTCCGGCGAGCGCTTTTCCATCGTCAGCTTTGTCTGGGGCCCGGGCCAGCGCACACCCATTCACGACCACACCACGTGGGGTCTGATCGGCATGCTGCGCGGCGCTGAATACTCGCAGCCGTTCAAGCTCGACGCGCAAGGCAAACCGCAACCCGACGGCCCCGCCATCCGCCTGGAGCCGGGCGCTGTAGAACACGTCTCGCCGCGCGTGGGGGACATCCACCGCGTGCACAACGCCTTTGACGATCGCACGTCGATCAGCATCCACGTCTACGGCGGCAACATCGGCGGCATCCACCGCTCCGTCTATACGGAAGACGGCGAGCGCAAGCCTTTCGTCTCCGGCTATTCGAATACCCATCTGCCCAATCTCTGGGACCGCTCCAAGGACACGCCTGCATCATGAGCACCACCATCGACGCCATCGAATCGCCGGTCGCTGCACCGCTGGCCGAAACCCATGTCCCCGCGCTCACGTATGCCGAGGTGCGTGCCGCGCTGCTGTCCCGCAAGGAGATCGCGCTGATCGACGTACGCGAAGAAGACCCGTACGCGCAAGCGCATCCGCTGTGGGCAGCCAACCTATCGCTCTCCCGGCTAGAGCTGGAAGCGTGGTCGCGCATTCCGCGCCGCGATACGTTGATCGTGCTGTACGGCGTGCACGACGGCGTGGACCTTGCTCCGCGCGCGGCGGCCAAGCTGGCTGAACTGGGCTACACGCGCGTGTACCTGCTCGAAGGCGGCCTCGATGGCTGGCGCGCTGCCGGTGGCGAAGTCTTCCAGGACGTGAACGTGCCCAGCAAGGCCTTTGGCGAATACGTGGAGGCGCACCGCCACACGCCCTCGTTCAGCGCGCAGGAGGTCAAAGCGCTGCTCGATGCCAAGCGCGACGTGGTCATCGTCGACGCACGCCGCTATGAAGAGTTTCAGACCATGAGCATCCCCACGGCGACGAGCGTGCCGGGCGCAGAGCTGGTGTTGCGCATCCGCGAGCTGGCGCCGGACCCGAGCACGCAGGTCATCGTTAATTGCGCAGGCCGCACGCGCAGCATCATCGGCACGCAATCGCTCGTGAATGCCGGCATTCCCAACCCGGTGGCGGCACTGCGCAACGGCACCATCGGCTGGCTGCTGGCCGATCAGGTGCTGGACCATGGCGCCAGCCGCCGTCACCCGCAGGACGTGTCTGCCGAAACGCGCGCGCAGGCCCAGGCCGATGCACGCGCCGTGGCCGAACGCGCCAACGTGCCGCGCATTGCGCTGGCTGAGGTTGCCAAACTCGAGACACCGGACCGCACGGTCTACAAGCTCGACGTACGCACGCCCGAGGAATATGCCGCCGGCCACCTGCCCGGCTTTGCCAGCGCGCCCGGCGGCCAGCTCGTGCAGGAAACCGACCACACGGCTGCCGTGCGCGGCGCCCGTATCGTCCTGGCCGATGACGACGGCGTGCGCGCCGACATGTCCGCCTCGTGGCTCGCACAGATGGGCTGGGAGGTCTATGTCGTCGATCCGGTCGACGCCAGCGAGCGCAGCGTCACTGGCACGGGGCAGACGCCCGCTCCACAACCTCCGGCCGTGCGCACGGTCGACGCCCGCGCCCTGGCCGGCTGGCTGGAAGCGGGGGACACCGCCGTCATCGACGTCACACGAAGCGCCAACTACGTTGCGCGGCATATTCCGGGGGCGTGGTTTGCCGTGCGCTCAGACTTGCCCGCAGCGCTGGCGCGCATCCCGGCGGCACGCCGCTACGTGCTCACGTGCGGCTCCAGCCAGCTCGCCCGCTTTGCCGCCGCCGACCTTGCCAAGCTGACGCAGGCCGAGGTGTGGGTGCTCGACGGAGGCACCGCGGCATGGGTGGCCGCCGGCCTGGCCGTTGAAACCGGCGAGACCCATCTGGCCTCAGCCCGCATCGACCGCTATCGCCGCCCGTATGAAGGCACGAGCGCCCCGCGCACCGCGATGCAGGCCTATCTCGACTGGGAGTTCGGTCTGGTGGAGCAGTTGCGGCGCGACGGAACGCACGGGTTCCGGGTCATCTGAGCGACCGCCCAGGTTCGGAACGTCAGGCTTGGCGTTCTGAACTCGACACTTGGGGCTCCAACACTCCACGCTTGAGGTTCCGGACGCCGCGCTTGAGGTTCCGAACTCCACCGTTGGCGTTCGGAACGTGACCGGTGGCGTTCAGAACCTCGATATCTCGTAGTCCCAACGCCGACATTGAGGTTCTGAACCCCATGCATGGGGTTCCAAAACCCCGCACGCCGGGTTCGTAACCCCGAACGTGAGGTCTGGAACCCCGTGATTGGGGTCTCAAACTCCACATACGCCTCCGCTCACTTGCTTGCTAACGCCGCTCACAACGAGCGATAACAAAACTCGTTTTGCGCATAAGCCGGCGTTGAGTAGCATCGGGACTTCCTCGCAGAGGTTCCGTCATGTCCCCCTTCATCGCCCTGTGCCTGCTCATCACCTACGTGGTGTGGGGCACAACGTATCTCGCCATCCGCTTTGCGCTGACCGATCTGCCGCCCTTTCTGATGATGGGCTCGCGATTTCTGGCTGCTGCGGTGCTGCTCGCCCCGCTGGTCATCCTGCGACAGCGCAAGCAGCCCGAAGAGCGGCCGACCTTGCGCCAGGTCCGCAACTGTGCATTGATCGGCGCGTTCATGCTGGTGGGCGGCATGGGCATGACGGCGGTGGCCGAGCAGACCATCTCGTCGGGTGCCACCACGGTGATGATCGCGTCGATGCCGCTGTTCTCCACGCTGTGGACGCTGCTGGCCGGCGGCCGCCTGCGTGCCTATGAGATTGGCGCCATCGCGCTGGGCAGCATCGGGATTGCGGTGCTGTTTCGCGGAGCGGAGTTTCAGGCCAGCACGGTCGGCGTACTGGCGCTGACCACCGCCATTGCGTCATGGTCGTTCGGCTCGCAGCTCTCCAAACGTATCGACATGCCCAAGGGCATGATGGCGTTCGTGCTGGAGATGGCCTTTGGCGGTGTAGCGCTCGTGCTGCTCAGCCTGATCACCGGCGAAGCGTGGCCGAAGCACATCGGCATGCATGCCGCGCTTGCATGGGGCTACCTCGTGGTGTTCGGCTCGGCCATCGCATTCACGGCTTACATGGCGCTGGTGGAGCGCGTGTCCACCGTCATGGCGACAAGCTATGTGTATGTGAACCCACCCATCGCGCTGCTGATGGGCGCCTGGCTGGCCGATGAAGTGGTCGCGCCGCAGACGCTGGGCGCGACGGGCATCATCCTGGCTGCGGTGGTGGTACTGACGGCCGGGGCTACGCGGGCGGCGCGGCGGGCGGCGGCCTGAGGGCCTCCCCGATGGCGCCCAACAAAAAGCCCGCGCATTGGCGGGCTTTTTCTTTTGGGGCGATCAAGCCATCCTGATTTCAGCCAGCAGATCGGGGTGGTGGTCGAGGAGCTTCAAGAGTTTCACCAGCGCCAAAGACGGCTTCGTCTTGCCAGTTTCATAGCGGGAGAACGCATTGACGCCGCCACCAAAAATCTCGGCGGCCTCACGTTGGTCCAGATTGAGTTTGCGACGCACCGCGGTGATGTAGGCTGGGTCAACGTAGGTCGAATTCACCTGGCGCTGAAAGGCTGACACCAGTTCGCCATATCGGTCGCCCTGCCCACGTTCGAGCACGATTTCATCGCATGCCGGACAGAAATCTCCCGTCACGGAGGGGATGACAGTGGTCTCGCCTTTATAGGCATACGGCACATCGCGTGTGTCATGAATCAGCTCGGCGGCACCACAGCTCGGGCACTTCATGTTCAAAGCTCCTTGAAGGAAACGATCAGCACGCCATCAACGACGGTCAGCTTCAGGTAGATGTCTTGGTCGCTCGCCTTGGCGTGATAGACGTCCTGCCACACGCGATGGTCGGCATGCGTCGTCATGCTCTTGTAGAAGCAGCGTGGCGTAGGTTTTTCCATGCACGCCAACTTAACCTAGTTGGTTATGGCACCAAATAGGTTAATTCTGGAAACCGGGCTTTCTGCGGAACAAAATCACCCCGCCAACGACGACGGCAACGATTCGCTCGGCACCGCATCCTCTTCGGCACATGCAGCGGTGCCGTTGTCCGCAGGATTGTCCAGCCGGTTGAGCCACGCCAGCAACGCGTCGGCTTGCTGGGGGCGCGAGAACAAGTAGCCCTGTCCTAGGTCGCATCCGGCCTCACGCAGCAACGCAAGCTGCTCGGGGTCTTCCACGCCTTCGGCCACCACTTGCATGCGCAGGCTATGCGCCATGGCGATCACCGCACCGGCAATGGCCTCGCCGTCGCCGGGCATGCGTTGTACGAAGCTGCGATCGATCTTGAGCTTCTGAATGGGAAAACGCTGCAGATACGCCAGCGACGAATACCCGGTACCGAAATCGTCGATGGACAGGCTGATGCCGGCCGCGTGCAGGGATTCGAGCAGCGCGATATTGGTCTCGATGTCTTCCATCAGCACGCTTTCCGTAATTTCGAGTTCGAGCTGATGTGGCGGCATGCCGGTTTCGCGCAGCACGTCCATGACGTTCTCCACGAGGGCCGGATCGCGCGTCTGCCGCGCCGACAGGTTGACGGCCACCCGCAGCGTGAGGCCGTCTTCGCGCATCCAGCGCACGGCCTGTTCGCACGCGGTGCGTAACACCCACAGGCCGAGCGGCACGATCAGGCCGGTTTCTTCCGCCACGGCGATGAACTCGCCAGGGCCGATCAGGCCGATCTCCGGATGACGCCAACGCACCAATGCTTCCACGCCATAGACGTTTGCCTTGCAGAGCACCGCATCGTGCGCGTCTTCGGTGCGCAGGCGCACCTGCGGCTGGTAGGCCAGCAGCAGTTCTTCGCGATCGAGCGCGCGGCGCAGATCGGCTTCCACGCGCAGGCGGCGGCGCGCCTGCTGATCCATCTCCGACGTGAAGCTCGCAGCTGCGTTCTTGCCGTGGTTTTTGGCGTGGTACATCGCCGTGTCGGCGTTGCGCGTGAGCACCTGAACATCGCGTGCGTCATGCGGATACAGGCTCACGCCCACGCTCGCCGTTACGTAGATCTGATGCAGGTCGAGTGCAAACGGCGCCGCCAGCGCGGCAAGAATGCGTTTGGCCAATCCGTCGGCCAGCGTTGCCGCTTCCGTGTCGGCAATCTGCGCCCGGCCGGACAGCTCAGCGATCACCGCAAACTCATCCCCCCCGATGCGGCACAACACGGCACGCAAGTTGGCTTGGTCGATCACGTCGTTCAGCCGCCGTGCAACCTGGCGCAGCAGTCGGTCGCCGTTGTTGTGGCCCAGCGTGTCGTTGACAACCTTGAAGTTGTCGAGATCCAGCAGGAGCAGCCCCACTGCACCCGCCTGGCCCGCGCGCTTGAGCGACACCTGCAGGCGCTCGTTGAAGGCGTGCCGGTTCGGCAGTTCCGTGACCGAATCGATGTGGGCGAGGTAATCCAGATGCGCCTCTGCCTGCAGCACCGCGCGGCGCATGCGGGCGATCACCAGATACGCGAGGCCCATCGCGCCGATGCCCACAGACACCGTGAGCACGGCATAGCCGAGCAGTTGCATGTACAGCTCGGTCAGGCTGGAGCGCACCACCACATAGCCGATCACGCGGCGCTCCGACTCCACCGGTTCCACCACCTCCAGGGTGGTGAGCGTGGACACATCCGAGTCCCGCAGCATGGTGGCATCGGGCGCGCGCACCGGTGCGGCATCGCCGTGCTGATACAGCGCCAGCGGCTTGCGCAGTGCGCTGAAAATGCCGGCGGCACGCAGCGGCGGCGATGCTTCCAGCGCCGCCAGAGTTTCTTCCGCCGCGCGACGGTCATTGAAGAGCAGCGCGGCCACGCTGTTGGCGCCCACGATGCGCGCCTGCACGTGCACGTCGCGCACCAACGCCGCATGCAGCGCGATGAACTGGAACACGATGAGCAGGAAGCCAGCGATGGTCAGCGCTGCGCCAGCGCCCGCCATGTTGGCCCGCACCATGGAGTGCCCCAATCGAGGCCGTGGAGTCATGATGGACTCGCTCATTGCACGGTCCTCGCTAGCCGCAGCAGTTGTGAGCTGAGCTGAAGATGGGCTTGCCGCGCAGCCACGGCATCGATGTCGAAGACCACGCGATCGTCATGCAGGGCCAACGCGATCATCGGCTCCGGGTTGCCGGCTGCGCGCTGGCTCTTTGGGCTGTCGGACACTGTCAGCACGGGCGCAGCCGGATCGACGCGCACACCGTTCGGGGTACGCGCATCAAACACGAGGACATGGCATCCGGTGACGGCGCCGTCGTTGATCTTCCGGATTTCCAGGCGGTGTCCGCGCACGGGTTTTCCTGTCAGTTTTTCCAATGCAGCCTGCAACGGATGCTGGGCAGTTACGCACACCACCATCGGGGCGTCGGCCTGCATGACGTCGGCCGGCCAGTTGGTGAACAGTGCAAAGTTGTAGATGAACGCCGCCTTGACCTGCACCTCGCTGGCCTGCATCTGCGCATGCGTGGCGCCCATGCATGCCACGCCCGCCAGCACGGCACCCAACACCGCGCAGAATCTGCGCGGGCCGGGTCTTCGGGCGCGTCGGACGCTGCCGTACGGGGTGCTCATCGGAAGGTGTAGGTAAATTTCAGGCGAAAGGCACGGCCATCCTGCTCGATTGACGACTGCGCTAACTCCGGACCAGCCGGATCCGCATAGCGCCGATCAAACAGGTTGTAGACGCTGGCCGACATCTCCAGATTGGGCGCCAACCGTGCCGCCAGCAAGGTCAGGTTGGCGATCCAGTAACCGCCCACTTGGCCAGCGGTCGTCAGCCGATTGCTGATGTACTGCGCCTCCACCCCAGCACGCCAGTCGCTGCGCCACACAGGCGCGGTGGCGTTGAGCTTGAGCATGTGACGCGGCGAGTTGCTCAGCGCCTGGCCGGTATCGAGATTTTCAGAACGCTGGAAGCTGTAGCTCGTGCGCAGGCGCGTGCCGCCCGGCCAGTTCTGCTCGTAGCCGAGTTCCGCGCCGCGCGTGCGCACACGCGCTACGTTGCTGAAAAAGAGCAGCCCGGTGTTCGGGTCTTCGCTCTGGCTGATCAGGTTGGAAACGTTGTTCTGAAACACCGACAAGGTCGCCTTGCCGCCAGCGGCAACTTGTTGCTCGACCACCGTTTCATACGTTCGTATACGCTCGGCCGACAACCCATTGGTGACCTGCTGGCCGCCGGGCGCGCTGGTCTGGTAGTTCAGCTCGTAATCGTTGGGCGCGCGATAGGCCATGCCGTAGATCGCCTTGACGGTGGTCGTTGGGGCGGCATGCCAGATCAGGCCCACACGCGGGCTGAAGATGCCCGATGCGAAGCTCGTGTGGTCGTAGCGCAGGCCCGTATCCAGCACCCAATCCCGATGGAGCAGGAATTGATCCTGCACATACACGCCCACCCGGTTGTTGCTCCGATGGTCATCGAGGTAACTGGCGTACGGCACCGTATCGAAATTGCGCATTGCATCACGGTAGTCGCGTTGCAGCTCCGTGCCGATGACCAGCGTGTGGCGTTCGATGCGGCGCGTCACGAGCTTGAGTTCCGTGCCGTACCACGCGGTGTCAAAGGTATCGCGGTTGATGCCGGCCGGGGGCGGGTTGTATGCGTAGTCGCCCTGCGAGACATAGCGCCCCCAGAACAGCCGCGCCGACACATCAGTCGTGTCGTCCAGTGCGTGCTGCCAGGTGCCGTTGAAGATCTGCCGCGTATCGACGGTGCGCGAGCGCGGGTCGTTGAAGCTCTGGTCGTACGGCGCCGTCGGCACGCCCTTCGTACGATCGACGTAGCCGAAGGTCAGCCCGAACTCGCCAAAACTGCCCTTGGCAAACAGGCGCTTGGCGCGGTCGTAGTCCATGCCGCGGGCCACGCCGTCGCTCACGCCGGGCTGGTTGAACTCGGGAAAGTAGAGGTCGCGCCCCGGGGCATCGTTCACGCTGGCCGACAGCAGCCATTCGGCACCGTTCTCTGCCCGCTTGCCCCAGATCACGCGCGCATCGCGCGCATTGGCGCTGCCCGTTGATCCGCTGGCCTGCACGCCGTCAATGTCACGGCCGCGCTTGGTGATGATGTTGATCACACCGAATAGCGCGTTCGATCCGTACACCGCCGAGCCCGCTCCGGGCACGTACTCCACCCGCTCGATCAGGTCGACGTCCAGGATGGCTTCGGTGCCGACGGACGCCTGGTCGAAGATGGGGTCGTTGGTGCGATGGCCATCAATCAGCAACAGGAAACGGGTGTCGTAGTCGCCCGCGCGCAAGAAGCCCCGAGCGCCCAGCGTGGTGTAGTTGCGGTCGTAGTTGGTGTAGAGCCCCGGCAGACTGCCCAGGATGTCGGCCAGCGTGCGCCAGCCGTAGGCTTTGATGTCTGCCGCGGTGATGACCGAGACGTTGGCGGGCGCCTCATTTGCGGCTTGCGCGTACTTGGACGCCCCGGTGACGACCTGCACCTGCATGAGTTGCTCGATAGGCAACGCGGTCAGATCGGCGACGTCTGTTTGTGCCAGCGCGGGCTGAGAAAGCAATGCACCGGCCACCGCAAACATTTGCGTGCATCGTTTTCTGGCAAGTGGCACCGGGGCCAAGCGCAGAGGTAACGCGAATAAATGCTCGGCACTCGGATGTTTCCGGCAACCAAGCGCAAGCACACGGGCAATGACAACAAGAGGCGACATCAGCGGGACCGGCAGAATCGATCACGTCTCTGGAGGGACGTTCAGCGGGAATTCGATAGTTCTGCTCTAAAACGGAGAGCCAGCGCGGTTCTTTACCCCACCCCGGCTGGGGCGACATGCGGGCGCCGTTGTGGTGTGGCGCCAGCACGGGGCATTTGTGACGGCAAAGGCTCAGCGGCGGCGCTTGCGCAAACGTTCAATGGCGGCCAGTTGGGCAACGGCTTCAGCCAGTTCAGCCTGCGCACGTGCGTAGTCGAATTTGCTATTGCTGTTCTGCATGTGCTCTTCCGCGGCCTTGCGGGCTTGCTCGGCCTTGGCTTCGTCCAGATCGTGCGCGCGCACGGCGGTATCTGCCAGCACAATGACCTGCTCGGGTTGCACATCGACAAAGCCGCCGGCCACGAAGAGGATCACCTCCTCGTCGTTTTCCTGCGTGACACGGACGGTGCCAGGACGCAGGCGCGTAAGCAGACGTTCATGGCCGGGCAGGATGCCCAGTTCACCCTCGGTGCCGGGGATGACCACAAACTTGGCGTTGCCTTCGTACAGCCGTTCTTCTGCCGTGACGACATCGACCTTCAGCACCGGCATGGTGTCTCCTGTGTTACGCGCGTAGGTTCACACGGTAGCATGATGTGCGCCCGGCGCCCTCCTCGCAACTTGCTCCCATTCAGCGCACTTTGCGTTGACAAGCGCGTGGCACGTGACCACCGCCCACGCGCGCAGCCTTGGCTGACCGTAAGGTTTCACAGTATGTAGCGTCACAAACGCTGCCTAGACTGTGCGGCTGACGATCAGAAAGACATATCAGGGAAACACAAGCATGCTGGGCGATCTATTGATGTCGTTCTTCGAAGTGGCGCGCCAGGGCAGCGTCACCTCGGCTGCCAAGCGCCTGCGTCTGTCGCAGCCGACCGTGACCGGACGCATCCGCCAACTGGAAGAGATGTACGGCGTAGAACTGTTCCACCGCCGCGGCAGCCGGCTGGACCTCTCCGACTTGGGCGTAAGCCTCATGCCCATCGTCGAGCGCCTTGCGCAGCAGGAAGGCGACGTCGATTTTCTCCTGCGCAATGCCGGCGATCTGCGCACCGGCAACCTGCGCGTGGGCGCGACGGGCCCCTACTACATCCTGCCCAGCGTGGCGGCGTTTCGCGCGCGGCATCCGACCATCGAGATCACCATTGAATTCGGCAATTCGCAGCAGATGCTCGAGGCGCTGTCGGAGGTGCGCATCGACCTGGCCGTTTCGTCGCACGCGGTGGATGACGAGCGCCTGCATCGCATCACGCTGGCAGAAGACACCATGGTGCTGGTCGTGCCGCTGGACCACGCGCTTGCACGGCGGCCGAGCATCACGCTGGATGACGTTGCAGGCTGCCAGCTGTTGATGCGCGAACCGGGCTCCGTCACCCGCCGCGTTACCGAAGACGCGTTCGCCGCAGCCGGCATCGAGCCTGCCAGCACGAGCATCATCGGCAGCCGCGAAGCCATTTACGAGGCGATCAGCCTGGGGCTTGGCTGCAGCATCGTGCCCGCGCGGGAAGCACCGCGCCGCCCCGACGTGCGCGTGCTGCCGTTTGCAGACAACGCGCCGGTCATCCACGAATATCTGTACTTCCTGAAGGAGCGCAAGGACGCACGGCTGGTACGCGCGTTCCTCGACTGCCTGAACCCGCAGGTTGCGCAGGCACCGAAGAAAAACGCCAATGCGTTCATCGCCAAAGTTATGGCGATGGACACAGCCGCGACGCGCTAGGGCCGTAACCTCGCGGTTTTTCAACCGCCCCTGCCCGCCCGCTGTATGCAATCGCTTGCCCTGTTCGACCTGGACCACACCCTGCTGCCCATTGACAGCGAATACGAATGGGGCCGCTTCCTGGTTGCCCAGGGCGCCGTGGATCGAAGCGTTTTCGAGCAAGCCAACGAGCGCTGGATGCGGGAATACCGCGACGGCACGCTCGACTTTGGGCGACACGCGCGCTTCTCGCTCGGCTTGCTGGCCCAGCACCCGCGCACGCGGCTCGACGCCTGGCGTGCCACGTTCCTGCGCGATGTCATCGCGCCCGCCATGCTGCCGCGCGCACGGCAACTGGTCGACACACACCTGCGCGCCGGCGACCTTTGCTGCATCGTCACCGCCACGCACCGCTACCTGACCGAGCCGATTGCCGCCGCGTTCAACGTGCCGCATCTGCTGGCGATGGAGGGCGAGACCTTCAACGGTCAGAGCGATGGCGCGTTCACGGGCAACCCGCTCGGCACCGCCACGTTTGGCGCCGGCAAGATCGTGCGCGTGACGGAATGGCTCGCGCAGCGCGGCCAGCGCATGACGGACTTCTCGCGCACTGTGTTCTACAGCGATTCACGCAACGACCTGCCGCTGCTCGAGGCCGTCTCGCACCCCGTGGCCGTCAGCCCCGACCCCACCTTGCGGGCCGTGGCCGAATCGCGCGGCTGGCCCATCGTCGAACTCTTTGCTGCCTGAAAACAAGAACGCCCGCGCGGCGTGAACCGTGCGGGCGTCTTATTGGTGAACGACGCTCCGTCAGGCAGCCACCGTTGCGGGCACGCTTGCCGGCGGCGTCCATTGGGGCAGTTCGGTGCCGTCGACCAGCGCATCCATATGCCGATGCGCCAGCGCCGGTCCGACGCTCATGCCAATGCCGCTGTGCATCAGCGCGACGGTGGTGCGATCGTCGACGCGGGTGATCGAGAACGCGCCGCTGCCGGGTACATGGCACTTGGCGCCATATACGCCCTGCCAGCGTTCCACCACGCGCAGCTTGCTGCCGAAGGTGTCACGCGCGAGGTCGAGCATGATGTTGTCGACCGACTCGGCGTTGAACGGGCGTGCGTCCTGGCCGTAGTCGTGCGAATCACCAACGATCCAGTCGCCATAGGGCGTCGGGCTCACCAGCAGGTGAATGCCGTGGCGTGCCAGCTCGGGGCGCTGATGCTCGATCTGCATGGCCAGCGCCTGGGCGGTCGGCAAATCCGCAAATGCACCGTAGTGCGTGCATGACAGGCCGGTCAGCACGGCGTGTTCCAGGCGGAAGCCGTCTTCAGGCGTGACGCGCAGCATCTGCAGGCGGCACACCTGCGGTTGCAGAGCACGAAGGTGGTCAGCGCACAGGGTCTGGTAATCGTGACCGCTGCAGACGACGACGCGCTGGGCGTTGCACACGCCGGCGGTTGTCTCCAGCCGGCCGCCTTCCACATGGCGCACGAGCGTGCCGAAATGGAAACGCACACCTTGCGTGGCAAGCCATGACGCCAGCGCCGGAATGGCTTCGCGCGAATAGAGCTGCAGATCATCAAAGCCCTGGAGCGCTGCACGGTGGCGCATGAAGCGTTCATCGTAGAGGTTCGCCAGGTCTGCGCTGCGCAGCAGCTTGACGTTGTAGCCGAAGGCCGGTGCGCGCGTTGCCATGAACTCGTCCAGCACGGCTTCTTCTGCGGCATTGCGGGCAAATAGCAGAGCACCGTTGGCGCGCGCAAAGATGCCAGCCTTGTCGGCCCAGTCGAGATACAGCGCGCGGCTTTCGCGCGCGAGGTCCAGCATGATGCCGGGCGGCTGGCCGGTCACCAGCATCTGGCCGAAATTGCGAATGGATGCGCCAACGGCAATATCGCTGCGCTCGAATACCGTCACGCGAAGGCCGCGTTTGACGGCAGCGGCTGCGTGGGCCAAGCCCAAAATGCCAGCCCCGACAATGGCGACGTCGGTGCTGGCATCCAGGCCCCCTTGAGTTACGGGAGCTTGCATCGCTTACTTCTTCTCCGACTTGCCGTCGTAGCGCTTCGTCCACTCGGCAAGGATACGGTCACGATTGGCGCTGGCCCACGTAAAGTCGTTCTTGATCAGACGCTTTTCGTAGTCGGCTGGCAGCAGCGGATCCGGCTTGGAGAAGCCCGGCGTGGCGACCACGGCGAAGTTCTTCTCGTACAGCGCCATTGCGGCCGGGCTTGCGGAGAAGTCGGCCAGCTTCTTGGCAGCGTCCAGATTCTTCGTGCCCTTCATGATGCCGGTGGCTTCCACGTCCCAGCCCAGGCCTTCGGACGGCAGCACGATGTCGATGGGTGCGCCTTCCTTCTTCGACTTCACGGCACGGTATTCAAACGCGATACCGATCGGGAATTCACCCGAGGCCGCCATCTTGCAAGGCTTGGAGCCCGAGTGCGTGTACTGGCCGATGTTCTGGTGCAGGGCGTCCATGTAGGCCCAGCCCTTCTGCTCGCCCATCGTTTGCAGCCATGCGCTCACGTCCAGGTAGCCGGTGCCAGACGAAGCCGGGTTCGGCATGACGATCTTGCCGGCGTACACGGGCTTGGTCAGGTCGGCCCACGAAGTCGGTTTCGGCAGGTTCTGCTTCTGCGCTTCAACGGTGTTGAAGCAGATGGCGGCGCCCCAGGCATCCATGCCGACCCATGCCGGTGGATTGGCCTTGTCGCGGTACGTAGCGCCGATCTTCGACAGATCGGCCGGTGCGTACGGCGTCAGCATGCCTTCCTTGTCCAGGATGGCCAGGCTCGATGCGGCCAGGCCCCACACCACGTCAGCGCGCGGGTTGTTCTTCTCGGCCAGCAGCTTGGCGGTGACAACGCCGGTGGAGTCGCGCACCCACTTGATCTCGATGTCCGGATTGGCTTTCTCGAAAGCCTCCTGGTACGCCTTCACTTGATCAGCTTCCAGCGCCGTATATACGGTCAGCGTGGTCTTGGCAAAAGCCGACGTGGCGAAAGCCATCGCGGCCGAAGTGGCTGCGGCGGCCAGCAGGGAAAGACGTGCGGTCATGGTTTCCTCGGTATGGTGTGATGCAGCGGAAAAGACAACAAACAGGACAACAAACTCAGATGCACTGCGGGCGCTCACCGCGCGCGAGGCGGCGGTTGATGTCGGCCACGACTTCAGGTAGATCGGCAATCGTGTCGATCTCGTAGTGCGGACGGCAGGCAGCAAAGCCGGCCGAGATGGCAACGCGATGACGCGCACGCTCATCCGCAGACAGTGCGATGTATTGCTCGTACGGCAGACCCAGCGCGTTGCCCGACATGAGCAGCGCAACGGTCCACATGCCGGCGCGGCGGCCCTCTTCGATGCCGGGCACCGTGTCGTCGACCTTCACGCAGGCCGCTACATCGCCAATCGCAAGATCGACCACGCAACGCAAGGCCTGCGCAGGCCACGGGCGCGCGCGGGGCACTTCGTCGCAAGCGACCACGCAGTCCGGCGTGTAGCCGGCACTGGCAGCCAGGTCGACTACACGGTCCATCACCACGCGCGGGTAACCCGAGCACGTGCCGATCTTCAGACCCGCTTCGCGTAGTGCGGCGACGGTGTCCAGGGCGCCCGGAATCATGGCGGAATGCGCGCCGACCTTTTCGATCTGCAGCGGCATGAAGCGGTTGTAGATGGCGGTGACATCGTCATCGGTCGGCATGCGGCCATGCGCGAGCGAGAAACGTGCGGCAATTGCGCCGTCGTTGCACAGCGTGCAGATGTGGTCCCACTTGCCCAGGCCCATCGGGCCGCGTGCCTCGTCCAGCGTGATGGCCACGCCAAATTCGGCAAACGCTTCCACGAAGATCTGCGTGGGCGCAAACGAGCCAAAGTCGACCACGGTGCCGGCCCAGTCGAGCACCGCAGCTTCCAGCCGCAACGGCGTGCTGCCCGGATTGAGGCGGTCTGCGCCCGCCTGGCGCGCCGTGATTGGGGAGGAATCACCCATGTTCTTGCTTCCTTTCTGCTGTTGCAATGACGGACTACGAATGACGAACTGCGAATTCAATGCGCTGCCGTGCGCCAAGCCTGCGTGCGGCGCACGATGCCGCGCATGGCGAGTTCCAGCAGCAGCGATACGACGATCGACGTGGCGAGAATGAGCGTGGACATGGCCGCAGCGGGGCCGATGTCGCCGGCGTCGTCCATGTTCAGCACGGCCACGGAAGCGAGCACGGTGTCGGGGCTGTAGAGAAAGATCACCGCCGACACGGTGGTCATGGCCGACACGAACAGATAACGCGCGCACGACAGGACGGCGGGCAGGCACATCGGCAGCGTCACGCGCCAGTACGTGCGCAGCGCCGACACCTTGAGCGAGGCCGACACCGCTTCGAACACCGGATCGAGCTGCCCGAGCGACGCCACCGACGTAAGGTGCGCCGCCGTGGCGCAGTGCATGATCGTGCAGAGCACCATCAGCGCCATGCCGCCATACAGGCCGTTGAGCGGATTGGCCGGATGGTTGAAGAAGAAGACGTAGCCCAGACCGAGCACGAGGCCGGGCACTGCCATCGGCAGCAGCACGGCAAAGCGGATGGCCGAGTGCAGCCCGGATTGCAACCATCCGGCAGCGCGTGTCTTTTCGACCAGCCATGCGCCGCTGAAGATCAGTACGGTACCGAAAACGGTCGTGAGCGCCGCCAGCTTCAGGCTGTTGCGATACGCCAGCCAGCCGCCGCCGTCCATGTTGTCGAAGTCGTAGTTGCGCAGCGACAGCTCGAGGTTGTATGGCCAGAGTTTCACCAGCGATGCGCCAACGGCAGTGGCAAGCATCAGCAGAATCCCGCCGACCACCAGTACGCTCAGCAGCAGGAAAAGCCCGTCGCGCAGGCGATCCGGCTGCGGGTGATAGGGTTGTGCGCGGCTGGCCAGCGCGGCGTGCTGACGGCGCTGCACGAGGCGCTCCACCGCAAAGGTCAGCAGCGCTGGCAGCAACAGCATCAAACCGATGACGGCGCCGCGCGCAAACTGCTGCTGCCCTACCACCGCCTTGTAGGCCTCCACGGCCAGCACCTGGTAGCTGCCGCCCACCACGGTCGGCACGCCAAAGTCGGTCGCGACCAGCGTGAAGACCAGCGCAAAGGCGCCGAACAAGCCGTAGCGTGCGCCGGGCAGCGTGACCGTTCGGAACGTGCGCCACGGGCTCGCACCCATGGCACGCGCGGCGTCATACAAGCGACCGTCTGCGAGCGTAAGTGTCGCCAGCAGCAGCATCAGTGCATATGGAAAGGTGTAGAACAACTCGCCCAGCACGATGCCCCAGAAGCCGTAGATGTTGCCGCCGTTCATCCATGCCTTGAACAGGCCCTGGTTGCCGAACAGGTAGACCAGCGCAATGCCGGGCAGCAGCGACGGTGCAAACAGCGGCAGCATCGCCAGCGTGCGCATCGTGCCGCGCAATGGCATGCGCGTGCGTTGCACCGCATAGGCAAGCGCAAACGCCAGCGGCACCACAATCGCGGCCACGGCGCTGGATACGGCCAGCGTGCGCCCCACCATGGCAAGAAAATTCGGCGCCTGGACCACGTGGGCTACCAGCGCGAAGCCATGCTCGTCTGTGCTGCGCACGCTGGCGACGAGGCCCGTGGCCTGCAACAACATCATGGCCGTGGGAAGCAGCAAGCCGATGGTGAGCAACAGCAGCCAGCCAAGCTTCATGCCAGTCAGCACCGGAGCATCCGTACGCCAGAATGGCCGGCTCGCAGCGCGAACCGGTTCGGATTGCGTGGCCGCAACCACGTGGGTCTCGGGGGGCAGCATCGACATCGTGGCCTCAGGCATACACGCGCAGGCCGTCGCGCTCCAGCGCGATCCACAGCTTGCTGTCGCCCAGGCCGCTGCGGCCAACTTGCAGCGCGCTCGATGCCACTTCGGCCACCAGCGGTGCATCGGCCAATCCATCGATCGACAGCGTCACGCGCGTGCGGCTGCCCAGGTAAATCTGATCGACCACGCGGGCCAGATGGCGGTTGGGGGCGTCGTCGTCGGGGTGCAGCGTGACGGCTTCGGGGCGGCAGAACAGACGGCCCGGCGTGGACGCACTATCTGCGAAAGCCGGATCGAGCAGCAGCGGTTGGCCGGCCAGCGTGGGCGTGCCATCTTCCGCGCGTTCCAGCGGCAGCCAGTTGGCCTGGCCGACAAACCCGGCGACAAACCCGGTGGCCGGGCGCGAATAGATCTCCGCCGGGGAGCCGGTCTGCTCGATGCGGCCGTTGGACATGACGGCGATGCGATCGGCCATTGCCATGGCCTCGTCCTGGTCGTGCGTGACCATCAGCGTGGTGACGTTCAGCTTGCGCTGCAGGCGGCGCAGCTCGACGCGCAGGTGTTCGCGCACCTGGGCGTCCAGCGCCGACATCGGCTCGTCCAGCAGCAACAGCGACGGTGCCGGCGCCAGCGCGCGGGCCAGTGCCACGCGCTGCTGCTGGCCGCCCGACAACTGCGACGGGTACTTCGCCTCGCTGCCGGCCAGGCCAACCAGCGCGAGCATCTCCGAGACCCGCTCCTGCATGCGCGCACGGTTGCCGTTGCTGGCGTCCAGTCCGTAGCCAACGTTCTGCGCCACCGTCAGGTTGGGAAACAGCGCATACGACTGGAAGACGATGCCGTAGTCACGCTCGCGCGGCGCCAGGTTGGAAATATCGCGGCCACCGGCGACGATCTGGCCGCCGTCGTGCGCCTCCAGCCCCGCAATGATGCGCAGCAAGGTCGTCTTGCCGCAGCCCGACGGGCCCAGCAGGCAGACGAATTCGCCCTGCCCCACATCCAGCGACACACCGTCGAGTGCGGTGAACGCGCCAAAGCGGCGCGAGACTTGCCGCACAGACAGGAACGGCGCGGCAGAACCCGCGGTCGGGTAGATAACAGGCTGAGAGATGGGCACGGGGGCGCAGACAATGGCAAAAACGGTCGCCACTGTAGCCAGCCGACATGTACCCCTTGTGGCAGTTACCCCAAAAACGCCAATGCGCGCATTTCCGGATTTTGGTTCGGTCTATGACGCGACGGGCCGGACTTCGCTCAGGAAGGCGGCAATCAAGCGCGCATCGCGCCGATCCTGCAGGCAGTACAGGTATTCGCTCAGCTCCGGCGCGCCACCTTCAAAGGGCAGCACGCGCAGATCGGCGTGGCTTGGCACTTCCTGGCGGGCGATGACACTGACACCCAGGTTGCGCGTGATGGCCTCTCGGATGGACTCCCGGCTGCCGATCTCGACCGTGGAAGCCGGCGTCACGCCAGCCTGCGCCATCATCGTTTCCGTCATGGCGCGGGTGGTCGACCCGACTTCGCGCACCAGCAGCCGGCATTGCGACAGCGCGCTGACCGGCACGCTCGTCTGGCCGGCGAGCGCGTGGCTTCGATGCACGACAAGCACGAGCGGATCGCGCGCCAGCTCAATGCGCAGAAAACGCGCGTCGTCCACCCGCTGCGACGACGACGCCACGTCGACGCGGTACTCCTGCAGCGCTTCGAGCATCTGCACCGAATTACCGGCTTCGATGCTGACGTCAATGCCGGGATGGCTTTTGCAGAACCGATCCACGATGTCGAGCACGTAATACGGCGCCGTCGCGCCAATGCGCAGGTGACCCGATCCCATGTCGCCGGAGTTGCGCAGGAAAAAGTCGATCTCGGTTTCCTGGCGCACGAGCTGGTCCACCAGGGGCATCAGCCGCACGCCCGCGTCCGACAAGGAGAGCCGGCGCCCGCCCCGGTAGAACAGCTCTACGCCGTAGGCCTCTTCAAGGGCGCGGATCTGCGAAGTCACGGTCGGCTGCGACAGGCCAAGCTGCTTGGCTGCCAGCGTGATGCTGCCCAGGCGGGCAACCATGAAGAACGATTTGAGCTGCGCAACGAGCATCGGCGGGTGACGTATTGAGCGCGTTTGCGGCGCGGTGAATGAGCGGGCGGCCCATTCTAGCGGACGGTACCGTCGCCAAAGTGGCGCCAGGCGCCCTCCTCCATTTTCTGCATCTACATCTGGGGGCTACGACTTTTTCAACCTTTTCGACAACGCAAACTTTGCGCACCCCCACATCGGGGGAAATTGGCGCCTGTGAAGGCGTTATTTCCACGGATCGAATCCGCCACTTCAGCTAGAGAATCCGTCGGCATGTTGCGCTTGAGGCAGTCACGAGCCGCCCTTGCGCACGCATTCGGTATGTGCGGATTTGGAGAGAAGTGGATGGAACGCAGCAGCAACGTCGTGCGCGGCACGAAGCAATGGACCATCGCGATGATGGTGGCAGCAGCAGGCACCCTGGCCGCATGTGGCGGGGGCGGAGGCGGCGGCAGTTCAGGGGCCACCCCGGCAGCCACGCAAGGCTCGTCCGCCAATATCACTGTGGCGGCGGCGTGCAGCGGGTCGAACTGCGGCGCACTGGGCAACACCTACGCCGGCTCCGGCGTGGGCGTGTGGCAAGCGACGAATACGGGCGCAGCGGCCGGCTCGGTGCCGGTGTCGATCGCGGGGCTCACGGGCCAGAGCGTGACGCTCGTCTACACGAACCAGAGTGCGGCGGCGCAGCCGATGCCATCCGTCTCGCTGACGGGCCTGGGGCTGCTGAACGCAACGGGCGCGCCGGTCGCCAAGCCTGCCGCCGACGTGGCCGGCAATGACGCCAACGCGGCGTTCGACCGTCAGCTGTCCGATTTCAATATGCATGCGCTGGACGGCTACGCCACTGGCGCCGGCCCGCTCAAGACGCAAGGCGCCTCCAACGATACGGTGCTGCGTCCGCAGTCGGTCGCCAGCGTCGGCACGCAGCGAACGTGGAACCACCAGCAGCCGGACGGCACCGCCACCGTGCGTACGGCCACGCTGCGCCAGCAAACCACAGCCACCGACGGCCGCATCGTCAACCTGTGGGTGGAAAACACCGAATACGGCTCCAGCAAGATCAGCGACGGCATCATCAACACGCTCATCACCAAGTTCGCTTCGGGCACGCAGTCGGTCTATACGCTGGCCACTTCGCTGGTCGGCCAGCCGTGGGGCAGCTACTCCAGCTCGGCCAGCCTGATCGACCCGAACCAGGCGCTCGACATCGTGGTGCTGAACATCCAGCCCGACGGCCAGGCCTATGGCCGCGTTGGCTACTTCTGGGCACGCAACAACTTCACCACCAGCTCGCAGCCGCTGTCGAATCAGTCGCTGTCGCTGTATGTGGATTCGGAAACCATTTACCTCGGCGGCACCGACGGACTGAATACCGTCATCTCGACGCTCGGCCATGAGTTCACGCACATGGCCAACTTCTACCAGCGTGGCGTGCTGCACGGCTCGCAGTACATGTACGGCACGTGGCTGGAAGAAATGACAGCGATGACGATGGAAGACGTGCTCTCCAGCCAGATCGATCCGACCTTCAACAACGTGCGCGACAGCCGCTTCCCGGCCTGGCTGCAAAGCGCGTACGACTGCTCGCTGACGGCGTTCGATCCGTCGCTGTCTTCGTCGTGCCCGGGGTATCCGATTTCGGGCAGCCTGGGCGGCTTCCTGCTGCGCCAGTACGGCATTGCGTATTACGCCAACCTGCTGCAGAACTTCTCGTCGACGGATTCGACTGCGGTATTGAACAACGCCATCCAGGCCGGCGGTGGTGCAGGCCTGGGCGATGCAACGGGCCGCTGGGGCACGGCGGTCGCGCTGCTGCCGGTGCCGGGCAGCCCATCGGGCTTCGCGTATCCGGCTCGCACGGACAGCGGGTTCTCGATCCCCGCGCTGAATGGCCCGAGCTACAGCAGCCAGCGCACCATGCCGACGTCCGTGCCGGCCACGCTGCAGGGCTTCGGCCAGTTCCCCGTCGCGCGCGGCACGAAGGCGGGCACGTACAGCGAGACGATCACGGTGCCGGCATATTCAACGGTGTCGATCATCATCCATTGACACCACGCGGTTCGGGGAGTCCGCTCCTTTCGGGTTCCGTCCAGGGGCGAAATCCAGCGAGGCATCAAAAGGAAAAAGGCGCCGGGGGCTTAACCCCCCCGGCCGCCTTTTTCACATCACACATCAGCGCGCCAGGAACAACCCGACGCGGCTGCGACAACGCATTTACATCTGCACGGTGTCGGCCACTTCCTTGAAGTCTTCGATCTGGTCGAAGTTCATGTACTGATAGATCTTGTCGCCGTTGGCGGTGAGCACACCCATGTCGGCCATGTACTCTTCCTTGCTCGGAATCTTGCCCAGACGCGAGCAGATTGCCGCCAGTTCCGCCGAGCCCAGATACACGTTCGTGTTCTTGCCCAGACGGTTCGGGAAGTTGCGGGTCGACGTCGACATGACCGTCGCGCCTTCGCGCACCTGTGCCTGGTTGCCCATGCACAGCGAGCAGCCCGGCATTTCGGTACGCGCACCGGCCGTGCCGAACACGCCGTAATGGCCTTCTTCGGTCAGCTGCTTCTGGTCCATCTTGGTCGGCGGCGCCACCCACAGCTTGACCGGAATGTCGCGCTTGCCTTCCAGCAGCTTCGACGCGGCACGGAAGTGACCGATGTTGGTCATGCACGAGCCGATGAACACTTCGTCGATCTTGGCGCCGGCCACGTCGGACAGCGTCTTCACGTCGTCCGGATCGTTCGGGCAAGCCACGATCGGCTCATGGATGTCGGCCAGATCGATCTCGATGACGGCAGCGTACTCGGCGTCGGCATCCGGCTGCAGCAGTTGCGGATCGGCCAGCCACTGCTCCATCGCCTTGATACGGCGTTGCAGGCTGCGCGGGTCTTGGTAGCCCTGCGCGATCATCCACTTG
This sequence comes from Ralstonia sp. Ralssp110, assembly GCF_047325135.1. Taxonomy (NCBI): domain Bacteria; kingdom Pseudomonadati; phylum Pseudomonadota; class Betaproteobacteria; order Burkholderiales; family Burkholderiaceae; genus Ralstonia; species Ralstonia sp. Ralssp110. Next base: position 489,354 of record NZ_CP168609.1, read on the forward strand.
AGCAGCGTGATGTTGCTGTTCAGGTATTCAATGATCGGTTCCTTGTTCAGGTGCACCGTGCAACCGGCGGCCGAACGCTCGGCAGAGGCGTCCGACAGTTCGAACGCTTGCTCGACCTTCAGGTCAGGCAGGCCTTCGATCTCGAGAATGCGGCCCGAGAAGATGTTCTTCTTGCCTTGCTTGGCAACCGTCAGCATGCCTTGCTTGATGGCGTACAGCGGAATCGCATTGACGAGGTCACGCAGCGTAACGCCCGGCTGCATCTTGCCCTTGAAGCGGACCAGCACCGATTCCGGCATGTCCAGCGGCATCGTGCCGGTGGCGGCCGCGAAGGCGACCAGGCCCGAGCCTGCGGGGAAGCTGATGCCGATCGGGAAGCGCGTGTGCGAGTCGCCGCCGGTGCCGACGGTGTCCGGCAGCAGCATGCGGTTCAGCCACGAGTGGATCACGCCGTCGCCCGGGCGCAGCGCGATGCCGCCACGCGTGCTGATGAAGTTCGGCAGCGTCTGGTGCGTCTTCACGTCCACCGGCTTCGGATACGCGGCGGTGTGGCAGAACGACTGCATCACGAGGTCGGCCGAGAAGCCGAGGCACGCCAGGTCCTTCAGTTCGTCGCGGGTCATCGGGCCCGTGGTGTCTTGCGAGCCGACCGAGGTCATCTTCGGTTCGCAGTACGTGCCCGGGCGGATGCCTTGGCCTTCCGGCAGGCCGCACGCGCGGCCAACCATCTTCTGCGCCAGCGAGAAGCCCTTGCCGCTGTCGGCCGGCTGATGCGGCAGGCGGAACAGCGTCGACGGTGCGAGGCCCAGCGCTTCACGCGCCTTGGCGGTCAGGCCGCGGCCGATGATCAGCGGAATGCGGCCACCGGCGCGCACTTCGTCGAACAGCACGTCGGACTTGACCTGGAATTCGGCGATGACCTTGCCGTCCTTCAGTGCCTTGCCTTCGTACGGGCGCAGTTCAACCACGTCGCCCATTTCCATCTGCGACACGTCGAGCTCGATCGGCAGTGCGCCGGCATCTTCCATCGTGTTGTAGAAGATCGGGGCGATCTTGCCGCCCAGGCACACGCCGCCGAAGCGCTTGTTCGGAACGTAGGGAATGTCTTCGCCCGTGAACCACAGCACCGAGTTCGTGGCCGACTTGCGCGACGAGCCCGTGCCGACCACGTCGCCCACGTAGGCAACCAGGTGGCCCTTTTCCTTCAGCGATTCGATGAACTTGACCGGGCCGCGCTTGCCGTCTTCTTCCGGCGTGATGCCAGGGCGCGCGTTCTTCAGCATCGCCAGCGCGTGCATCGGGATATCCGGGCGAGTGGTGGCGTCCGGTGCCGGCGACAGGTCGTCGGTGTTGGTTTCGCCCGTGACCTTGAACACGGTGATGGTCAGGCTTTGCGGTACTTCCGGGCGGCTCGTGAACCACTCGGCGTCGGCCCAGCTTTGCAGCACGGCGCGCGCGTTCGCGTTGCCCTTGTCGGCAAGTTCCTTGACGTCATGGAACTGGTCGAACATCAGCAGCGTCTTCTTCAGCGCCTCTGCGGCGGTGGCACCGACTTCAGCGTCGGACAGCAGCTCGATCAGCGGCTGGATGTTGTAGCCACCCAGCATCGTGCCGAGCAGTTCGGTGGCGCGGGCACGCGAAATCAGCGCGCAAGCGGTCTCGCCCTTGGCGACAGCAGCCAGGAAGCCTGCCTTCACGCGGGCGGCTTCGTCCACGCCAGCGGGCACGCGATGGGTGATCAGGTCGAGCAGCGTCTGCTCTTCGCCGGCGGGCGGGTTCGTCAGCAGTTCGACCAGTTCGGCGGTCTGCTGAGCCGTCAGCGGCAGGGGAGGAATACCGAGCGCGGCGCGGGCGGCCACGTGAGCGCGAAAGTTTTCAAGCATGGGAGACCTGCTGAGATGACGTTACAGGGGATCTTTTCAGGCACCCCGAGGCTGGTCCGGGCGCCGCTTGGGCGCGATTCTAATCGCAATACCCCACACGGTCAAATGTCTTATATCTTATATAAGAGTCAAGCGTGCGACCGGGCACCGACGCCGGCCATTCGGCGATAACGGCCTACCTGCCATCAGCGCGCATCTTCCGGTGGATTCTGCGGATATGCCGCTTGGCACAGCGCTAGCACTTCAGTGCGAAACCATTGTTGCGCCGGATCGTGATCGAGGCGCGGATGCCAGATCTTTGAAATGGTGAAAGCGGGTATGGCCAGCGGCAGCTCGAAATACTGCAGCCCGTTGGCAGCCGCGTAATCCGTTACAAAGGCATTACCCAAGCAGGAATATGGAACGGCGGCCAATAAGTCCGAATGGCGGGCCAGTTGCATAGCGCTCATATAGGACGGCACCACGATTGCCACCTTCCGCCGAAGGTTTGGCGGCTCCAGTGCCACGTCGATCGCATTTTCCGCTTGCCCCGTACGCGAAACCATGACGTGGCCACATGCGGCCCATTGCTCCAGGCGGATGTGAGCATCGCCCAGGAGAGGATGGCCCACGCGGCACACCCCGACATAGCGATCGCGGAAAAGCGGCCGTGTACGGACTTCAGGGGCGGCCGTTCGGACAATACCGATCTCCAGATCAATCGCACCGTCCCGCAGGGGCTGGGCGTTCCAGTCCGGCTTGGGCGTGAAGCGGACTTGCACGCCCGGCGCCGTACGATGGATGCGGTCCATCAAGGCCGCGCCAAGTAAATCGACGAAGCCTTCACCCGCGCGCACGGTGAAGCATTGCTCGAGGGTAGCGACGTCGAACCGATGTTCGGCACGCCCCAGCGCCGCCTCCGCTTCACGGGTCAGTGCAGGAATACGTTGGCTCAGTTGCTCGGCATAAGGTGTAAGCACCAGCGCGCGGCCAGCCTGCAACAACAGGCGATCGCCCGTCGCCATGCGCAGGCGCGAAAGCGTGCGGCTCATGGCAGAGACACTGAGATTCAGACGCCGGGCCGCGCCGGTGACGCTACGTTCACTGAGCAATGCATCCAGCGCAGTCAGGAGGTTGAGGTCGACGCGTGACATGCGGCCAGAATAATCGAAAACCCATCCAATTATGGCGTCTGGTGCAATCGTGGATTGTCGACCAGGCGTCTGGTGCAAAGCACGAGCTCTTCCCACAATACACGGCATCCCCTGCGCACAACGGAGAATGCCTTGTCCAACGCTCCCACCCACACGCCCACCGTTTTGCTGATCGGCGCTTCACGGGGTCTTGGTTACGCCATGGCGGCCGAGTTCCTGAAGAAGGGCTGGAACGTCGTGGGCACGGTCCGCGCCGGCAACGACAGGACGCTCTTGCACGATCTTGCCAATGCGCATCCAGACCGGATCGCCATCGAAACGCTGGACATCACGCGGCCCGAGCAGATCCGGGCCCTGAGCGAGCGCCTGTCCGGCCGGACGTTCGATGTTCTGTTCGTCAATGCGGGGACGACCAATCCGGATCCGACGCAGACCATCGGCGAGGTATCCACCGAGGATTTCGTGGCGCTCATGATGACCAATGCGCTCAGCCCGATGCGCGTGGTCGAAAGCCTGGCCCATCTTGTTCCGCCGGCTGGGCTGATCGGGATCATGTCGTCAGGGCAAGGCAGCATTGCCGACAATGAATCCGGCCAGCGCGAACTCTATCGTGGCAGCAAAGCGGCACTGAACCAGTTCATGCGCAGCTTCGCTGCGCGCCAGGCTCACACGCCCTTGGCCATGCTGCTGATCGCCCCCGGCTGGGTACGCACCGACCTCGGCGGACCCGAGGGACGATTGTCAATAGAAGAGAGTATTCCGGGCGTCGTGAACGTGATTCTGAACAAACTGGGGCGTCCCGGCCTCGAGTATCTCGACTACCGCGGCAGGACCGTTCGGTGGTGAGTGGGTTCAACGCATGTTCGACGACAAACACGCACGCCTGCTAGGCCTCCTGACGTGCGCCTTAATGGGCGCATACCGCTCAGAGTTGTAGAACGCCAACGCTTTTGGGGGGAGCATCTTCCGGAGAGGCACGCTGTCGGCGGCACGATACACGGCACCGGAATCCCCACGGAAGAAAAGGACGGCGCGGTTCTACTGCAAGGTGTTAGTGCAACCCGACTCGTTCACGAAGAAGGCTGACGGCGCAACGGCGTCCATATCAAAGCCTTTGTCCCAGAGCATGTCCCCCGCCTGCAGTTCGAGCCGAATACTCAACCAGTCGACGACTCGGCGACACGGGCACCCAGCTCCAGTTCAGCGGGGCCGCCAGTCTCTTCAATCTGTGCATTCCGCATTGCATCCCCCCGCGTTCCGAAGCAGGACAGGTATCGAATGTGTTCGAGCGTATCCGAACGTCAACCGCAGTCGCACTGGAAGACTCGGAAGCTTGCGCTGAGGCGCGCGTTCAAAAAAGCGCGCTGTGTAGGCTCCGTTGATTTGCTGCGCGGGCTTACTGCGATCTTCGCCGCCCTCCTCGGTGAAAACTCGCTGCTTGCGTACGGGCTCGCATTCGCAAGCGGAGAACCTTGGGCAAGCGCGCTGACCCTTGCTATCTGCACAAACGATTTTCTACACACCCAAAGGCAAGTCAGCGACGCACGCTGCCGCGGCAGAAATAACCGCATCGCGATTCGGTACATCCTGAAAACACGCATCCACTCAACACCTCGCGCGATGTACTCAGAAAATCGCTAGACATTGCGTTCAATCGTTCATACCGTGAAGCTGTTGGACGCGCCGCACAGAATGGCGCCCGCTTCCGGGAGAAGGGGGGACACAATAACGAGGGTCCCATGGAATTAATCGTAAAAGCACAAAAAGGCCACGTCGAAATACGCACCCAGCGACGAGCCGACGGCAGATGGGCCAGCGAGTTCCGCTATGCGCCTACCGGGCGAGCACCGTCGGAATGGAAGTCTGCATGCTCCCCCGAAGGCTTCGTAACAGAAGGCATGGCGTTGAGTGCGGCGATTCTGCTCGGCAAGCAGACCGCTGAAGAAGGCACCGCCGCCCTACCCGTCGCCGCATAGCGTTGGCCAGCCCGGGAAGCGGTATGGCGCAACGCCACACTACCGCCTCCCGCCACCAGACCAACACCCTACGCCAACGGCACTGGCAATGCCCCACCCTCCAGCCCCATGCGGGCGGGCAGCTGCCTCAATGATCGCGAATCCCCTCCCCGTTCTGCCGCCGCTGCAGCGCTGCTCGCGTGGTCAACACTTCGTCGAAAAACGCATCGCTGTATGCGGGCAATGTTCCAAACTCAGCAGCCAGCGGGATCGCCTCTTCAAGACTTGCATTGAATGCATCGAGCGCGCCCTCAGCCGCCGAGGGAGGCAGGTAAGGCAAGACCGCCTCGCGAAACTTCATCAACACCACCATGCGCGCAGCAATAGCGCCCATGGACTCCAAGTTGCGCCGGAGAACTGCTTTGACTTGAATGAGCTCGTCGGATTTTTTCGGTTCGCTTGTCATAGGTCCTCTTCAGTGCAGAAAAGCCGTACGCCGTCAGAGGCGTTCTCCAAACAAACGCCTTCACTCAAGTTAAGTGCGACTCTCTCTTTTACACAGAGGGTGAGCGCGCGCAGAGTTGATCCTGCTCAAGCGCAGCCGCCGTACGCGGTATCAAAAGAAGCCGGCTGGCAAGCCCGCGATCATGTCGCGCGCCGACTTCACGAGACCGACGAGGGATAGAGGATCGCTGAGGTCATCGGTGTCCGCTCGCCACGACTTCCGCACGTGATTTGCACGACAGCGTATGGCTAGCGATCCGATCGCTCGACGACGACCTCGCTAACCTGCAGCACCGGTGCGATGTCGGTGTAGTTGGCAATGTCGCCCAATATCTCGGCGCCATGCTTCTGCATGGCGGCCTGGAAGCCCTCGGCCGAATCGCAGATCAACGCGCACATCGCCACGAAGGCAGGCGGTGTACCGGGCGCTCCACCGGCCAAGCCCTTTTCGACGGTGTAGTAAGCGCAGGCGCTGCCCAACCTGGCCTTCACCATCGGCATGTGCCGGTCGCGGTAATAGGTGTGGTCGAAGCGCGTTCCTTCGGTGTACGGGTACATCACGGTGACCTTGATCATGCGGTTCTCCTTGCCATCATTGACGTCGTCGCCCAGCGATTCTCGTGAGTGCCGATGATCATACCGGCTCGCAGTCGACGGGGCTTAAGACTTCCGTTCCGGGCGACCGGACAGACCGTTACATCGGCATGCTCAGTCCTGTAGGTCGCCAATGCCGCTGGGAGGAGACAGCCGACGACGCCAAAGAGCCGGTCGTCATCTTCGCCGGCAGCTATCGGCACAAGCGCTGCCGCGCGTTGACCGACTTTGCTCGGGCGTCGGTGCAAATTTCGGATTTGGGCGGCGGCGGTGCGGGCCAGCGAGGTTGGCCACTATTGGCCGAAGGAAACCATTCGGCCCATGGATGCGCTTGCACGCAAAGTTGGGCGTTCACAGCGATCTGGCAGAGGCATCAAATGCAGAGTTGGCGAGATGCCTGACCGTCAAATCAACGAATGCAGACAAGCGGTTAAGCCGCCTCAAGTCGCGGTGGTAGCCCATCCAGATCTCGCGATGCGGCGGCTCCACGTCCAGCTCCAGCCGGCGGATACCGTGGGTCTGGTCACCCAGCGGGCGCGGCAGCACTGCAATGCCCATTCCCATCACGCACATCTGCGCTTTGACGTTCCGGTTGTTCGAATGCAGCGCGACCCCTGCATTCGGAAACATTTCTCTCAGCCATGCCGTATCCGGAAACGACCCACTTAATACATCCGGCGTGATCAGCCGATATCCGCTGCCGTCGCCAGCGACCGGGGCGGGCCCGGTGGCAGACACGTAGACGCCATAGCGCATCTGGAGCAACCGCCGCTGGACGATGTCCTGCTCCTCGAACGGCACAATGCGAAACGCCACATCAGCCTCCCGTTGCGCCAGGTTGAACAGGCGTGTTCCGGTAAGCACCTCAATCTGGACTTGGGGGTATTTGGCCGCATACGCCGCCAGCACCGGAGGCAACACGTAGGCGCCAAACCAGTCAGCGGAGGTCACGCGTAGCGTGCCGTCGAGCGCTTGTTGCTTCCCGGCCAGTCGCCGCTCCATCGCCAACGCGCCCTCTTCTATCTGCTCGGCAAGAGGAAGCACTCCCATCCCTTCTTCAGTCAGAACGAAACCGTCGGCCGTCCGCTGAAACAGCACCTGCCCTGTGGCCTCTTCCAAAGCGCGCAATCGCCTGCCCACGGTCGGGTGGCTCACGCGCAGAGCCCGTGCAGCGGCACCGAGCGTGCCCGTGCGGGCGACAGCAAGAAAGATCCTCACATCACTCCACTCCATGTCACCTCTTACAAAACTGAACGGACGGTGTTCATTATATTCAGTTGATGAACAGTATCGAACGTTGCGAGACTACGCTCCATCGCCAGCCGAACGATTGGCTGCAGTCAACAGCCCGGCTGGCTCCGTTCAAGCTGGGCCTGACTTTCTGGAGAAAGCAAAGCAAATGGAAATCGGAATCATCGGCCTTGGTGCGATGGGTCGGGAAATCGCACGCAACCTGGCTGCGGCCGGCCACAAGGTTGTCGCATGGAATCGCTCGGGCGGCAGCGTCGCAGGCGTGCGAATGATGGATACGCCAATGCAGGCATTGCAAGCCGACATGGCATTGACCATGTTGTCCGACGACTCTGCCATTCGCAGCGTGTTGATGGAAGGCGATCTTCTGGCACAGGCAAGGCCTGGCTTGGTGCATGTGGTGTCGTCCACGATCTCGGCTGCGTTTTCACACGAGCTGGCGGATCATCATCGCGCCCGCGGCATCGCCCTTGTCGCAGCGCCGGTACTGGGAAGGCCCGATGTCGCTGCGCGGGCCGAGCTCAACATTCTTGCCGCCGGTGACCCGGCCGCGATCGATAAGGTCAAGCCCGCGCTGGAGGTGATTGGTAAGCGCATCTGGCACATGGGCGACGATCCGCGCATGGCGTATGCCGCCAAACTGGCGTGCAACATGATGATCAGCTTCGCGATCGAAGCGATGGCCGAAGCGGTGGTGCTGACCGAAGCGCATGGTGTGCCGCGGGAACGCTTTCTGGAACTGAGCCTCGGCACCTTGTTTGGCTCTCGCCCCTACCAGACCTACTCCGGCAACATCATTAAGAACGAATATCCGCCAGGCTTCAAGGCGACACTGGGCCTGAAGGATCTGCGGCTGGCGAAAGAAGCCGCACGGGACGCCAACGGCGAGCTACCTATGCTCGACATCGTTTATGCGCGCATGCAGGACGCTGTGGATGCCGGCTACGGCGACCAGGATTGGTCGGCGATGGCCAGAGCCACCTTGAATGGGAAATGACGTAGGTGGCCATGTTGCTGCCAACCCAAACCGCACTCCCGCCGCGCCGTTTTGATGCCAATGCGGCCACCGATACAGAAAAGACGATCATGAAATATCGACATCCAATGACCAAGCTGTTTGTCCTCTGCAGCCTTCTGGCCATGTCTCTGCTACTGCAGTCTGCAGCCCACGCGGCAGCTCCCTTTGCTCGTACCTTAGCGCCAGGCTTTTACCGTTTCATGTTGGGTGGTTATGAGATCACCGCACTCAATGACGGCACACTGGAATTGCCGGTTGACCAGTTTCTGACGAACACCACACCGCAAAAAGTCAACGAAGTGCTGGCCGAGAATTACCTACAAAGTCCGCTCGAAACGTCCTACAACGCCTTCCTGATCAATACGGGTGCCAAACTGATTTTGATCGATACCGGCGCAGGCAACATCTTCGGCCCGCACCTGGGGAGGTTGGCAGCCAACATGAAGGCATCCGGTTACGCGCCGTCCCAGGTGGATGAAATCGACATCACGCACATGCACGCAGACCATATTGGTGGGCTGACGACGGATGGAGACATGCGCTTTCCCAATGCGATCGTCCGCGTCCATCGTCGTGAGCTGGATTACTGGCTAAGCGAGGCGAACATGGCCAAGGCGCCAGAGGGCAATCGCGGCGACCAAAAGGGCAGCTATCGCCGTGCGATGACGATCATGGAGCCCTACATCAGAGCAGGCCGCGTGCGGCCGTTTGACGGCGCGCAAGAGTTGAGCCCCGGCATCCATGCGTACCAGAGCGCTGGACATACACCTGGGCACGTGGGTTACATGATCGAGAGCCAGGGGAATCGCTTGATGGTCGTGGGCGACATCGTGCATGTCGCGGCTATTCAATTTGAGGATCCGACGGTCACCGTTTCGTTCGATAGCGACAGCCAGTTAGCCGAACAGGAACGCATCAAGGAATTCACCCGCATCGCCAACGACAAGATACTTTTCGCCGCCGCTCACGTGCCTTTTCCGGGACTCGGGCATCTGCAAGCGGATAAGCATGGCTTCCGTTGGATTCCCATCAACTACTCGGCCGGGAAATAGTCTCAACAGAGCAGCGATCCAAACGCTCGACGATGACCTCGCTGATCTGGACCACCGGCACGACGTCGGTGTAGTTGGCGATGCCGCCCAGGGTCTCGGCGTGGTGTGGTTGGACAGCGGCGTCGGAACCTTCGGCCAAATCCGACAGACCGTTACATCGGTGCAGATTTCGGATTTGATTGAGGCAGCGGTACAGGGTTGAGCCGGGGCTCGCATCGCTGGCCGGGTTGGCCTAGCGATGCGGGTCGTTGAGGCTGGCCGTCATTGGCCGAAAGCGGATGTTGACCGCCCGACTTCTGAAGAGCTGTTTCCGATCCTGAAGAGGCACTCAGGTTATTGGAACCGACGTGATACCTTGCAGCAAGCACCGCCCCTCCTCGACAAGAACGCCTAGCACGCGCCTTCGGCAGTCACGATCGACCCGGCTCATGGCAGTTCAACATCCATTGCACACCGAAGCGATCCGTCAGTTTTCCGTAGTAGTCCCCCCACGGCTGCATGTCGAGTGCAGTCGTCACGAGGCCTCCTGAACTCAACGCACTGAACAGCTGATCGGTCGATCGCCTGCTGTCCGTCGCCAGATGGTGCGCGGACCCTCGCATCGGCTCTGCGTCATCGTTGTCCGAAGCATAGAAGGCGATACCATCCCCTTCGAATTTGGCGTGCAGACCTTGCCACGCATTGCCTCGCTCTTGGGAGGCATCCCGTCTGCGCCGTATCGCACCATCTCTACAATCCGGCCCAGCCCGCATGCCTCATAGCAGCGCAGAGCCTCCTCGCAGGCGTCGGTAAAGAATAGGTAATTTGAAAGCAGCATCAAGCACTCCTTCCTGGCCCTGGGATGCCCACTTCGACTCCAAGGGCGACGTTTTCCGTGAGTCGCTGAGGCAAGGAATGGACGATTTGCGAAGAGGTGTTCTTCACTTCCAATCAGAGCATGGGCGCGCCTGGTGGCCAGAGTTTGTGCGGTTCTATCTCAGCGCAAAGCGAACCTGCGACCTGTCGGAAAGCTGCACGCTGCAGACGTTGCCGACTGAAGTGGCTCGCTCCGATCAGGAGTCGCGCGCCGCCTTCGAAGTGGCATTGCGCGAAGAAGTTGCACAGACTGTCGTAGATGGCCCCGCGTCGCCCCGCGTCCCGCGGAACCTTGAAGCAGCGTATTCAGCTTTGGCTTCCTTAGTAGGCGCGGTGGCACTCGCACGTGCGGTTGGAAGCCCGACCTTTGCAGATCAGATTGCGAATGCGGCCGAGTTGGCGCTGCTGGGCTCAGTTCGACCCAGGTAAGTTTGCTTGCCGGAAAACGGCTGAAACACGCAGCGGGCTTCTGGCCCGCGCAGCCATAGAGCTTATGGCGCATGGGTAAGACGGGCGGCCGGATAGTCGCCCTTTTTTCTTGGCGCTGCTCGCCGCAGAGGTGATTGGCAAGCTCCGCCAATCCGAACTCATGGCCAAAGGCAGACCCGCATTTTCATTTCACAAGTGACAGCCGCAAAACTTCGCTAATGTGCCGCCGATACGCAGCCGCAGTCCAGCCGCGCTTGACCACCAGATCATCCCAAGTCGCAGATGAGGTGAGTGACCAAATAAGATCCGCAGCGGCAGTAACCGAAATCCCATCACGGAGTGTGCCGTCTGCTTTGATACGGGCGGCAACGACACGGCAGCCTTCCAGGCGATCGCTTTGCCGGTCTTGCCATGCCTGCTCTGCATCGGGATCTTGCCGTCGCAGAAGTTCAAAGGCATCTGCAAGCGGCTTGTACGCGGGGCACAGTCGAGCCTGTCGGTCCACAAGGGCCCGCAGTGCTGCAAGACCGTTCTCAGCCGCCCTGATGCGGGCCTGCTCTTGAACAATCCCCCGCTTGCCGTCTACATATCGAAGCAGCGCGACGAATAGATCCGCCTTGTTCTCAAAGATCAGATACAGCGCTTGGCGGGACAGGTCTGCCTGCTTGGCAATCTGACTCATCGTGATGCCGGTAGCGCCGCCCTCGATGAGCGCCAATGTGGCTAGCAGAATCCGGGCGCGCGTCGTTGGCTCTGGACTTGACACTGTGTAAACTCCAACTTAGTTTACACAGTGTAAAGCGGCGTTCTCCTTTTGAGAATGGCCCAACTGGAGAACACCATGCAAGTACACATATTCCGAGGCCAAGGTCGCGTATTCGGGTTCACGTCGGATGAGCGCGGCACAAACCTGCCCGAGCGGCACGGCCCGTGGAGCCCGTTCAAGGTGCTCGACATGCACCCGGACGAGCCGCACCGTGGCGTCGACGTGAACGCGTGCCTGGACGATATCGGACAGTACGGATTCCACCTCACCGACGCGCACGAGCGAATTACGCACTTGAATGTGGCCTAGCTGCGATGCTAACGGCAGCCCGCCGGGGTGCAGACGTTGGGCGTATCGTCAGACTCGATCCGTCGCGCTCAAAGAGCCAACCGCTCGACGATGACCTCGCTGACCTGGACCACTGGCACGATGTCGGTGTAGTTGGCGATGTCGCCCAGAATCTCGGCGCGGTGCGGTTGGATGGCGGCCTCGTAGCCTTCGACTGAAAGAAGGCACACGCATGTCACTAGTCACATCGAGCTACCTGCCGATATGCCTGCCCCCGATACCGGCGGTTGTGTGGCAACCCGCGGAATATTGGATCGCATAGGCGACAAGTGGAGCCTCTACATCGTCGCCGTGCTGGCTAACGGCCCACGGCGTTTCAACGAGTTGAAGCGCAGCATCGACGGCATTTCTCAGCGGATGCTGACGCTGACCTTGCGCGGGCTGGAGCGCGATGGAGCGCGATGGACTGATCACGCGAACGATGTTTCCGACCATTCCTCCACGCGTCGATTACGAACTCACTGACATGGGAAGAACGCTGTTGGAGCCCGTCATGGCATTGGTCAACTGGGCGAACGAGAATCAAGTCGCCATTGCCGAGGCGCATAAACGTTTTGATGAGGGACCGGAGCCAGATCAGGTCTTGGTCCAGGGCGTTGTCTACCAGCGTCGATAAACGAGTCTTGGCCCTAGGCTTGTGCAAACACAGCGGCGAAATCTCCAGATAGCTCACATCGGCCGGAGGCTCCATCGCCCAGGCCGGCGCCGGACCAATCTTCACTTGCGCCGGCAGCAGCGCGCCGCGCGGCCCGTGCGGAATGGCCTGCCTGAGCGCAGACCACGCCGCGCCCGCGCAGATGGCCACGAGCGCCACGATGTCGATGGCGGCGAGCACGTCGTTTTGGCTGAGCGTCACTCTTTGCAGCCTCCTGTCCAGCGTTGTGCTGCCTGCTGCAGCCAGTCGTGCACTAGGCGCCGCAGCGCCGGCTGGGCTTGCGGCCCAGCGTGACAGCCAATGCTGGCGTGACGCGCGAGAACATGGCGGGCAGCGCGGCCACGGCGTAGTTGAAGGATTCCGTTACCCAGGCTCCCCTGGCCTGAGCCCTGTCAGACTCCAGCTTGATGCAGCATAATTTCGAACGATTTTCATTGGCTCCAAACCCTCGCACCACAACGCCTCACGTCGTTACCGAATCCTGCATCCAGCGGGGGCGCCGGCGAAGCGCCATTTTCCAATATAAATCAACGTGTTAGATCGGATTTTCGGCACAGAACCCCAATGAAATTGCCGGGCATTCGGGGCAATAGAATCAATGACTTGGCGGGGGGGGGGGTTGAACGCGCTCTAACGCTCAATTTGCGCTGGCGGCCAAGCAGACCGAACGGTTGGAGAAAGCCCAACAGGCCCTCGCCGCCAAGGCCACCAAGAAAGCCGCTGAAGACGTCCGCATCGCCACCAACAAGATCGCGGCGGCCAAGGGCAAACTCGAAGAGCTCAAGAGCACCGAGCTCAAGCCGCGCGACTCGCGCATCTACCCCGGCTGGTATGCGCCTGTGATGGTGATGGAGAACGGCCGGCGCGTCGTCAAGCCGATGCGCTACCAGTGCCGCCCCGCAGGCAAGCCGGCCTTCTACGACGAACAGTACCCCGGCACCTACAACGCCCGCCGCGACAACCTGCGCGGCTTCTGGAAAGGCCAGTACGGCCACACGCACGGCCTTGTCCTGGTCGACGCGTTCTATGAATACGTTGCCCAGCCAGACGGCACAAACGCCATCGTCGAATTCCGCCCCGACCCGCCGCAGACGCTGCTCGTCGCCTGCGTGTGGTCACACTGGCGCGCGACCAAGCCCGGCGAAAAGGATCTGCTGTCGTTCGCCATCATCACCGACGATCCGCCGCCGGAGATTGCAGAGGCCGGGCACGACCGCTGCCCGATTCCGATCAAGCCGGAGAACATTGATGCGTGGTTGAACCCGGAGCCGCGCAGCCTCGATGCGGTAGACGAGATTCTTGAGGACAAGCTGCGGCCGTATTACGCCCACAGCAAGGCTGGCCTATGACTCTGCGCGTGAGATCAAGCGCAGATCTTCCTCGGCGGCTTCGTAATGGATCAGGCCCAGCGTAGGGAATTCGACCATGAAGCCCTTTCGCAGATAGGCCCACTGGTCTGCCGTGTACCCATCGCTGAACACACCGTCCTCGATCGAACACACGACCACGCCGCCGGCGTCAGCGCCGAGGCCGACGCGATCGCCGACTTGCACTTGCTGTCCGTCTGCGTATTTCATGTCGGCAACCCTACCCCGTTTCCAAGCTAGTCCATTGGCTGATATTTGCCCCAGCCAAAGTAGTCGTTACGTTTCTGGGCTGCCTCATCGAAGGTTTCGGCCTCGAACGAGGTCAGCAACTCTGGTTTGCCGTCGTACATATGCCGCTGCGCCTCGAACTGTCCTTTTTCGACGAGCGCTATCTGTGAGCCGCCTTCGGGGTCCACCACCTCCCACACCTCATAAATCGTTGCCATCCCGTTGCTTCCTTACGGTACGAGTGCAAAACATTTCCGCCGAGCGCCCAACTAGCTGGGCGCTGAAGCCGTAGCGAACGCCTTCACGTAATCATCAACTGTTGCGATGGCGGAGATATCGACCTCCTTTCCACGCCGAGCGGCACGCTGTGCTGCCAACTCGGCGAGCGTATCCAGCTCGTCGCTCGTGATAAACCAGACGCCAATGTCAGTTCCGAACTTGTCAGTCGGGCGCAACTTGTCGGCTGGCACTCGCAGCGTCTCAGCGATCTCGTTCCAGGCTGAGCGAACGGCAGCTTCGTCAAAATTGCCGCCCGCGTAGAACTGCCTGTAGATCTCAATGTCGGCCAGCGATTCCCGCTCCGAAAGCGCCCGCAGGCTGGCCTGACGGCGCTTTCGGCGGAGCAATTCTGCTCCGCCGCCCACAGCGAATGCGAAAGCAGCGATCACATATAAGTTCATGGACGGGCTAATCAAGCTTCCCGTCCGGAGAAGCAGCCAAGCGTTCTATGTGGGTTCGGAAGTGCTCCCGCATCGCCGGCATCAACAGCAACAGTCTCCCCCCCAGAAAGTGCGCCGCCTCATCAAACTCCATCGTCTCCAATGTTTCGGGGCGAATGGTGACCAGTGCGCTGGGAACGCTACTCCGGTCCGGATGCGACACTAAAACGTCTCCGGTTGAGGCATCGACCTCAACGATCAGGGTATTGGACAGGAAATTCATAGCACCGTACCCGCTTCAAGTCTCGAAGCTGTTCAGCCGCTCTCGAATCAACGGCCAAGCTTCTTCTAGGAATTTCTTCGCATCTTCGTTTTTTGCCGATGCCCACCTCAGCAACAGGTCGACCGATTTCACGTGTGCTGCCGTTTTCTTCGTCACAGACTCGCTGATCAAGCGATGGGCCACATAGAGATCGTCTTCTTCGCCTTCTTCAATTTGAGTAAGAGCCTCGCCCCAACCGGGGAACGCGTCCTTGTGCCAGAGACTCAGGATTCCAAGAGCGGTGCCACCAACCTTTCTTGCTGCCTCGTCGAACTCATTGGAGACCACCTCTCTAACGCCTATTTCAAGAAATACCCGAGGGCTACTTTCTTTGGGCAACTTCTTAGCGAAGCACAAAACGTCATCTCTTACGTAAAGAGCTAGGTATGGTTCGTTCATTTCATTTTCCCTCGCACACCACCTGTGGCCCCGTGGTCAGCGCTATCACACAGTTTCCATCATGCACGGGCGACCGCGCAGGCACGACGCCGCCTTAGCTAGGCGGGCTCACGCCGCAGGCAGCTCCGCTCGTGCAAGCCAGTAGTTGTCGAGCGCCTGCCGAATCGCCGGCGCATCAAATCCATCCGGCCCCTCAGCCGCAAGCTTGCACTTCAGATATTCAACGATCGCACCAGCTTGCGCGGGCGAGAACATCGAGTTCCGATAAACGGCCACGTCCCGAAGGGTCCGGCTTCCGTATCGGCGAGGATTCAACGGCTCTGCCGCGCTCTGGTCCTGAAGACCATATGTCAGGTGGAAGACGACGTCGTTGTACTGGATCTCGCCCTTGAGGTCGTAGATCATGAAGGCCTGTATGTAGTACCTGAAAGCTTCATCGGACAGGAAGGACAAGACCGCATCCTGATCCATCTTGAACACGTGCAGGTTTCTCCAATCCTTCACGCCGCGAAAGATCGCTTCTACTTCTGCGGGCTCGGAGCCCTCGCGACTGTCCACTAGCGCCCAATCGGGAGGGGCTTCCACATCCGCGAAGGCGGCGACGATTGCTTCTTCCAGCTTTTGCTTTTCCATCTCGTCGGTAGAGAAGAAACTATGCCCACAAACCACGCAGGCACGTGTCTGCGGAATGCCATTCTGCAGACACAGGATCGGCGGTGCCCCTAACCCATTCCAGGAACGCGACAATAGCTTTTACCTGCACAGGCGAGAAGCTGGCTCGGAATACTCGCCACTCCTCGCGAGGTTCGCGTCTTTGGTTGTCTGGCAGAAGAGCGGAAAGCGCCAACTGATCCACCCACTCGATGTCGTGCAATACACAAGTGAGGATGGACGGGACATAGTATTTGAAGAATGCAGTGTTTGTTCCGCGGCGAATGAAGATGGGGTTGACCATATGCGTCCAATCCTCAAGCTTCAGATCAGGCCACGTTTTTCCCAAAATCCGCTGCAGATCCTCGTCGACCTCCCAATCAACTTGCCCATCCTCACGGCGATGGCTCGCCGGGATCGGACTGACTGGAAAAGCAATTCGAAGCCCCTGGGCGATTGCCTCTACCCGAGCTGCCGTGTTCTCAGTGGTCACTGCCGGTTTCTCCGCTTTGGGCATTGGCGACGAGCAGAAAAATTTCAGCTAGATCGGCGCGACCTCCGCGCTTAGCCACTTCTGCCGCCGTCTCGCCAAATTCGTTCTTGATGTGGGTCTTTGCTCCCAGCTGAAGCAACTTGAGAACTGCAGGCTTTGAGCCAGTGAGTGCCGCATTGTGCAAGGGCGTATTGCCCAAATCTCCGGGGAGATTGACCTCAGCCCCCGCTGCGACCAACGCTTCAATATCGTGAAGCGCCCCTTTCCGCGCGGCAATGTGGAGCAGACAATCATCGACGGCGCCCGGTTGATTGACACCCGTGATTGGCAGGCCCAGGAAATCCGGGTGATTTTGATACTTGCTGATCAGCTGCTCGAGATCTTGGTTCATGGCCTTGCCCTGCAAACCAGTGGGTCCGTTATTGGTCATAATCTATACAGAACAGGCCGAGCTCCGCCTCCAGCTTCCCTGCCAGCTCTGTCGCCACCGCTCTTGACGAGACAACAACATCTTCGAGAGCAAATATTGCTTTGCCGGAGGTCTCGGCCTTGTCCACTGAAGTCACCTTCAGCCGCCCCGAGAACCCCTCCAACTCGAAAGCCTTTCGACCTTCGAACAAGTCGACGACATCTCCAACGCTCGGAAGAGTCTTAACTTCGATATCTCCGGTCGCGTTCCCATAGGCGCTCACTGGAGAGTCGAAGATGCTGAAATCGATGTCAATCCGCATGGTCGGGAACTAGCTCCAGATACTCGCTTTCGCGGAAGTCACGCGCCACGCTCAAGCAGCGGGTTCAAACGAGCCATAGCACTGAACATCTGTAATTTACAGAGCAGCAAGTTCACTCCGACGACGCGGCCGACTGCTTCATCAGCGGTACGTGACGCTTGGAAATCGTCCAGCGTTGCAGAAATGGCGGACCACCATCCTGTCAGCCATTTCTCGACATCTCGCTGGCTCAACAGAAGTTTCCCGAACCCTGAACAGACGAAGTCCAGGACATCTGCGCGTAGGCTCTCGTACATAGCCGCGGCACTTAGATCTGCGGTCCAGGATGAGTGAATCAGGAAAAGCGTGTCGGAAGCATCGTCACTTAAGCCCGAGCCCAGAATCGCGTTGATGTCGGCGTCGATGTCATCGAGCAACTCGAATGCCGTGCGTTCCTTCTTGAGGGTCCACTGCCGCACGGCCTCCGCAACTTCTGCCACATGACTCGTTCTGCCAAGGAAGGCTCGAATCTGCGCGTCCGAACGCTCCAGCACGGGAGACTTCAAATACTCGACAAGGCAAGTTGGCAGGGTCTTGAGATCGTCCATGAGGTCAGAAGAGAACGAGCGGCGCGCGACCCCCGGCCTTACAGGCCAGAGTCGGGCGACAGCAAATCACCACCAAAATAGCTATCAAAGATCTTCCCGTTCAAAGTGAAATTCACCATCCAGGAATACTCTCCATCCCTCTTCGGAACGATACCGTCCACAAGAGCCGCGATTCTCTTTCTGTCCAGAGGCGACACATCACTCACCCCATCTGTCACTACAGAAAGAAGAACAAATTGGAAGTCGTCTTGTATTTCGTAGGAGATGACCTCTCTTCCGAAAGGAGAGTTTTTTGCTATTTCGAGAGTGCAAGAGTCGGCGACCGCATGATCAACCAATCTATCATTCCGCCTTGTTTTCATGCATCGACGAAAAGAGGGCAACAAGCTCCGCGCCACTGCTGGGCTCGAGATAAAGCACTGTCAGCTCGCCCTTGATGATGCGCTCGACCAAGAGGGCAAGCCGTTCCGGAGAAAGAAAGCTTGTCGCGTCGCTCCGACTTGATGCCCACCGCAACTTCTCTTCCAGATGATGGACGTTCTGCTCATGTCCCTTCATCAGTATCAGCCTAGACACAACATTCTGCGCTACAAAGTCACTAGCTCTGAAGAACTCGCAGGCCTGTAACACCAGTGCACGCGTGTTTCCTTCGACAGTGCGAAACCTCATCGTCAGGGTTCGATCCTCGCTGTCCGTATCGATTGCAAGAAGCGTTGCATCGTGGTAACCGCCCAAAACTTCAGTCATAAGCTTCTTCCTCAGCTATCAATTTTTGGATCATACGGGCGACCCGGACCGCGAACGGGATTGCCGTTTGCGTCACGATACCAGTCGTGGACATGAGGAACACCCTGTCCGTGATCGTGATCGTAGTCAACGTCTTTCGACGGTTTGCCATCATCTCCGTACCATCTCTCTTGCCCGCTACCGGGGTTCTTGTATTTCGATCCGGGCGTCCCCTGATTTGGCGTCTTTGACGGCCGCTGGCCCGTGTCGGCATTCGCGTCGGAGCCCATATGGCAAATTGACGCAATTGCCTGGGCCGTCCCCTGTATCGACTTCCATACACTGTTTAGTACGTTGCCCAATTGAGCGCGGATCACCTGACTTGGATCGCGCCGCTGCCCAATGCTCGGATCGATCATGTTCGCCGGATCACTATTTGACGCCGGGTCGCCTACGTTGTAGCCAGG
This sequence comes from Ralstonia sp. Ralssp110, assembly GCF_047325135.1. Classification (NCBI taxonomy): domain Bacteria; kingdom Pseudomonadati; phylum Pseudomonadota; class Betaproteobacteria; order Burkholderiales; family Burkholderiaceae; genus Ralstonia; species Ralstonia sp. Ralssp110. The sequence continues at coordinate 508,427 of NZ_CP168609.1, forward strand.
AAGCGGCATAACGGGAATGCGGGTCATCACAGGGACCTGCGCTTGTGCATCTCCGATAAGGCTACCGATCCACTTACTTAGTAGTACGCGGAGCCGCGCCCAGAAACCCAGCCGCGTGCTAGAAGCCGTTCGTGTGCTGTAACTGGATGTCGCAGCGAAAGGGGTGACGGAATCCGCTGTTTCTACCGAGGTATCAGGTGCATCTGCTGGCCGCAGCAGTGCAACGAGCTGATGCGCGGCATCGTACTCATATCCAATATAAAAGTTGTCGGGCCCGCGGATGGCAATCAATTGCCCGAACACGTTGTAGTCATAATTGAAGACCCGGCCATCCTTGTCGTACGACGTAGCTTGGCCGCGAGCGTTGTATTGGTAGCGGATATGCTCGCCGTTCGTCGTTACAACGTCGACTGGTCGGCCAGCGGCATCAAACGCATTTACGCGCCCAGTTTGTCCTGCTCCGTTTGTAACCGATAGAAGGCTGCCGGACGCATCGTACGAAAATGACCAACGCCCGGTTTCTACTGCATCAAGTTTCTCGACGACAAGCGCAATTTGTCCAGCATCGTTATATGACCAGCTCAATGCATGTACCGGTCCGCTTTGATTCGCTGCGGAGCCCATCGAACCGGTGACATCATCGGTGTAGTACCAGTTGTAAGAGGTCACCCTGCCGGACTCGTCGTATGCAAACGTGTCATTTCTCCCAGGAGAGATGATCCGCATCGGTAGCCGTAGGGTCGGATGCCATTCCGTTGTGGTCGTTTTTGCGTTCGCAATTCCATCGCCCACTACTCGCTTCGTCTCCCGCCCCTGCCCATCATAGGTATACGTCGTTGCCGACCCGTCATAGCCGACCCTCCGCGTAGCGTTCCCGCTGGGGTCATAGTCCGTGCTCTGCGACGTGCTCCCACACAGCGGACACGGCGCACTCACCCCAGTCGGCAACAACACACCGTTCTGCTTCAGGAAGCTATACACGCTGCTCCCGCCATCCGGCGTCAGCACCGTCGTCTGCCCTCCGGCCGAGAAGGTCGGCAAGGCTTACTACGTTGACGAGCACGCCGTCTTTTCCAAGGACGCGCGCCGCCGCCTTGTCCATCGGATTGCCGCGTAATGGCCGCACGCCCAAGAATCCGCAAGCGGGCCAATTGGCCGGCGAACCTCCACGAGCCGCGCGAGGGCTATTACACGTTTCGGGATCCGCGCAACGGCAAACTGCACGTTCTAGGTCGCATACCCTTGGCGCAGGCCATCTTTGAAGCGCACGAGGCCAACGCTGCCATTGCAGCCGCGCCGTTCCCTCGTTGAGCAGATTTCTGCGCCCGTAGAAACAGTAGCGGACCTGCTCGACAAGATGCCCTACGACGGCATCTCACAAAGCACGCGCAAGACGTGGCTGACGCTTGATAAAACAATCCGCGCTGCGATCGGCGACGTGCCTTGCCACGAGCTAACGACCAAGCAGTGTGCCGCCGTGCTCTTGCCTTACAGAGAGGCAGGCAAGGCCCGCATGGCGCAGTCACTGCGCAGCAGGCTTATCGCAATGTGCACCGAAGGCATGGGCCTTGGATGGACAAAAACCCGGCGAGCGCGACTAAGCGGGTCGATGTCACCGTCAAGCGTCGCCGACTGACGCTGGACGAATTTCGGCGGATCTATGAACGCGCACCGGAAGTATCGGCGTGGCTACAGAATGCAATGCTGCTAGCCCTCGTCTCCGGGCAGGACCGATCAACAATTCGGAACTGGCTCTTCAGCTACACCCAGGGCGACGCCGTGGTATGCAGCGGTCCAAGACCGCTAAGAAAACCGGCTTGCGCATCGCAATTCCGCTCGAGCTGCGTCTTAACGCCATGAACGTAACCCTTGGGGACGTGATCGCCCGCTGCCGCTCCACAGGCGTGGTCACCAAGTATTTGATCCACCACATCAAGCCACAAGGCGATGCGAAGCGCGGAGATCCAATCAGGCTGACAAGCATCTCCCTGGCGTTCGCCAAAGCTCGCACACTGGCCGGGATTGGTGGCGAGGATGCCCCCTCATTCCACGAGATCCGATCACTCTGCAAGCGGACGTATCTCGAGCAGGGGCTCGTCGATACAAAAACCCTGCTGGGTCACACCTCTGACGAAATGGCCGCCCTCTATGCAAACTCTCGGGGGCTGAGCCCTGTCAGAGTTCAGATTGATGCTGCATAATTTTGAACAGGTTTTGAACACCCCGCGTAGTTATGCCATATGTAGTTACCGAATCCTGCATCCAATGCAAATACACCGACTGCGTCGCAGTCTGCCCCATGGACTGCTTCCACGCCGGCCCGAATTTCCTGGTAATCGATCCGGATGAATGCATTGATTGCTCGATCTGCGTGCCGGAGTGCCCGGTTGGCGCGATCTATCCGGCAGCCGAGGTGCCGGCTGACCAGCAGGACTTCATCGCACTGAATGCGCAGCTCTCGCGCCGCGCTGACTGGCCCCGACTGACCAAGGTGCAACCGCCGCTGCCCGATCATGCGCACTGGGCGCAGGTGAAGGACAAGCGCGACGCATTGGTCATCGCTCCCGATTGATTCGACGTCGACCTCACACAGAACAACTCTCCATGACTGACCGCATCCTGCTCAGCATCGACGCCGGCGTGGCTGAAGTCCGACTCAACCGCCCCGAGAAAATGAACGCCATCGACCCGGCCATGTTCGAAGCGCTCGTCGCCGTGGGTGAACGCCTGATGAGCGAGACGGATGTGCGTGCCGTGGTGTTGTCAGGCGAGGGTCGTGCCTTCTGCGCGGGGTTGGACATGGGCAGCATGGCGAGCCTGGGCAGCAATGATGTGGGTTCCGACATCAGCGCTGGCCGTCTTGCCAAGCGCACGCATGGGGCGGCCAATCTGCCCCAGTACGCTTGCACGGTATGGCGCGACCTGCCGGTGCCGGTGTTGGCTGCGGTGCATGGTGTCGCTTACGGCGGCGGTTTGCAGATTGCGCTGGGCGCAGACGTGCGCTACGTGGCGGCCGACACGCGCCTGTCCGTCATGGAAATCAAATGGGGTTTGGTGCCCGACATGGGCGGCATGGCACTCATGCGCGGTCTGGTTCGCCCAGATCGATTGCGCGAGCTGATCTACAGCGGCCGCGTCGTTAATGGCGAAGAAGCCTGCGTCCTGGGGCTGGCGACGCATGTCGTAGACGATCCGCGCGCTGCAGCGCTGGCGGCAGCCCGCGACATTGCGCAGAAGAGCCCCGATGCCATCCGCGCCGGCAAGCGCTTGATGCGTGTTGTGGAAGACGGCGACACAGCCGCCATTCTGCTGGCCGAGTCGATCGAGCAAGACGGGCTGATCGGCGCGGCCAATCAGCGCGAGGCGGTGCTGGCCGGTATGCAGAATCGTGCGCCGGTCTTTCAACCGGCCGCAAAGCTTGAAGGGAAATAGCCCGAGCGAGCAGTTCAGACGGCGGCGTGCTTGCCGCCCATCGAGGCGCGCATGGCGTGCGAACGGCTGACCACCTCGTCGCGCAGCTTCACGCGCAAACCCAGAGCAAACGCCGTCTCGGCCACGAGGAATAGCGGGCCGATCACCAAGCCCGCCAGATCATCGACAAACGCCGGTTTGCGTCCTTCGTAGTGGTGACCAACAAACTGGATGATCCAGCCGATCACGAACAGGCCAATGCCCACCGACAACCAGGCCGCCGTCGAATGCGCGGCGACATGGTTGCCCACCCAAACGCATGCGGCGATCAACGCAAACATCACCACGCCGAAAATCGCGTCCAATCGCAGGTAGAACAGCGTCGTCAGCGCCAGCACGATCAGCGCGGGTGTCACGGGCACGCCTGACAGGTCTGCCAGCACAGGGCGCGACAGCAACACCGCAACCGCCAGCACGATCGCCGGGATGCCGACAAAGTGCGTGGCGATGTTGCGGCCGTCCTGGTGGTAGGCGGCGTAGTTCGAAAGATGGTCAGACAGGTTGCGCATGAGGGCCTCCGGTTTTGTGCGTTTGCAGCATGGACGCTCCAGCCGCACGCTCGTTATGATCGTTTCATCCTAGTCAGTGAACGGCACGCCGCTCTGTCGCGTAGCCGACACATTCGACGTTTCCGAAGCGCTCTTCAGCCGCCCCCATGGACCACCCCGTCGCCCCATCCGGCACGCTGGACGCCCGCTCCTACCGCGAACGCCTGCACGCCAGCAGCTGGTTCGGCACGTTGGAGGCCGCCTTGCAGGACGCATTGATCGACATTGCCTCCGTCCGCCGCCTGGGCGCTGGCGAGATCCTCTTCCAGCGTGGCGACGCGCCCGACGGCCTGTACTGCGTGGTAGACGGCACCATCCGCATCGGCGCGACGAGTGCAGACGGTCGCGAAGCCCTGCTGGCCGTGCTGGAACCCGTCAACTGGTTTGGCGAGATCGGCGTGTTCGACCGCCAGCCCCGCACGCATGACGCCCGCGCCGACGGCAATACGACATTGCTGCACATGCCGCAAGCGGCGCTGATTGCGTTGCTGGATAGCTCACCCGCGCTGCTGCATGCGTTTGCCTTGCTACTGACCCACAAGCTGCGCCTGACCTTTATCGTCCTCGAAGAGACCGCCCTGCTGCCCGCCCCCGTGCGCGTGGCGCGGCGCCTGCTACTGATGGCCGAGGGCTACGGCGACCTCCGCCTGGGCACGCGGCGTGTGCTGCACGTGCCACAGGAGCGGCTTGCGCAATTGCTGGCGCTGTCCCGCCAAACCGTGAACCAGGTTTTGAAGGATTTCCAGGCGCGCGGCATCCTCAGGCTGGCGTACGGAGAAATCGAACTGCTGGACTTTGCGAGCCTCCAGCAACTCGCATATGAGGGAGCAAGGGGGTGAAATTTCATCCAATACCCCTACATGCGATGGGTTAGGACCGATCCTATAATGTGTTCCCACTCGCACATTCGCCCTTCGCATGGTGCGGAGTCGGCGATGCGAGTGTCCTTCAACGGAAGAGAAACATCATGCCCCGCCAGACCCCCATCGAGCGCTATCGCAACATCGGCATCTCGGCGCACATCGACGCCGGCAAAACTACCACGACCGAGCGCATCCTGTTCTACACAGGGGTCAATCACAAGATAGGCGAGGTGCATGACGGCGCGGCCACGATGGACTGGATGGAGCAGGAGCAGGAGCGCGGCATCACCATCACGTCTGCCGCGACGCACTGCATGTGGCGCGGCATGGCGGGGGATCGCCAGGAATACCGCATCAACATCATCGACACCCCGGGCCACGTCGATTTCACCATCGAGGTGGAGCGTTCCATGCGCGTGCTCGACGGCGCGTGCATGGTCTACGACTCCGTGGGCGGCGTGCAGCCGCAATCCGAAACCGTCTGGCGCCAGGCCAACAAGTACAAGGTGCCGCGCATTGCGTTCGTCAACAAGATGGACCGCATCGGTGCGGATTTCTTCCGCGTCGAGCGCCAGATGCGCGATCGCCTGAAAGGCAATCCGGTGCCGATCCAGATTCCGGTTGGCGCGGAAGACCATTTCCGTGGCGTGGTCGACCTCGTCAAGATGAAGGCCATCGTCTGGGATGACGCGAGTCAGGGGGTCAAGTTCGAGTACGTCGACATTCCCGAAGAGCTGAAGGCGACCGCGCAGGAGTGGCACGACAAGATGGTCGAAGCCGCAGCCGAGGCCAATGAAGCCTTGCTGGACAAATACCTTGGCGGCGAAACGCTGTCCGAGGAAGAGATCAAGCGCGCCCTGCGCCAGCGCACCATCGCCGGCGAGATCGTGCCGATGCTCTGTGGCTCCGCGTTCAAGAACAAAGGCGTGCAGGCGATGCTCGATGCGGTGGTCGACTACCTGCCGTCTCCGGTGGACATTCCATCCATCCAGGGTCACGGCGAGAAAGACGAACCGCTTGAGCGCCACGCCAGCGACAGCGAGCCCTTCGCCGCGCTCGCCTTCAAGATCATGACCGACCCGTTCGTCGGCCAGTTGGCGTTCTTCCGCGTGTACTCGGGCAAGATCAATTCCGGCGATACGGTCTACAACTCGGTCAAGGGCAAGCGCGAGCGCCTGGGCCGGATCCTGCAGATGCACGCCAACCAGCGCGAAGAAATCAAGGAAGTGCTGGCCGGTGACATCGCGGCTGCGGTCGGCCTGAAAGATGTGACGACCGGCGAAACGCTGTGCGACCCCGAGCACGTCATTGTGCTGGAGCGCATGGAATTTCCTGAGCCCGTGATCAGCCAGGCTGTCGAGCCCAAGACCAAGGCCGACCAGGAAAAGATGGGCATCGCCCTGAACCGCCTGGCACAGGAAGACCCGTCATTCCGCGTAAAGACGGATGAGGAATCCGGCCAGACCATTATTTCTGGCATGGGCGAGCTGCACCTGGAAATCCTGGTCGACCGCATGAAGCGCGAGTTTGGCGTGGAAGCGACCGTCGGCAAGCCGCAGGTGGCTTACCGCGAAACCATCAAGAAGGCCGCTGAAGACGTCGAAGGCAAGTTCGTCAAGCAATCGGGCGGACGGGGCCAATACGGCCACGCAGTCATCACGCTGGAGCCGAACGACGGCAAAGGCTACGAGTTCGTCGACGAGATCAAGGGCGGCGTGATCCCGCGTGAATTCATCCCGGCAGTGGACAAGGGCATCCGGGACACGCTCAACACGGGCGTGCTGGCGGGCTACCCAGTGGTCGACGTCAAGGTGCGCCTGACTTTCGGCTCGTACCACGACGTGGATTCGAACGAAAACGCGTTCCGCATGGCCGGCTCGATGGCCTTCAAAGACGCCATGCGCAAGGCCGGGCCCATCCTGCTCGAACCGATGATGGCCGTGGAAGTGGAAACGCCGGAGGACTACATGGGCAACGTGATCGGCGATCTGTCGTCACGACGCGGCATGGTGCAAGGCACGGAAGACATTCCGGGCGGCGGCGGCAAGGTCGTGCACGCCGAGGTGCCGTTGGCCGAAATGTTCGGCTACTCCACCAATCTGCGTTCGCTCAGCCAGGGCCGTGCGACATACACGATGGAGTTCAAGCACTACGCTGAGGCACCGCGCAACGTGTCGGAAGCCGTGATGGCGGCCAAGAAGGTCTGACGCTTTCCAGCTTCATCTGCCTGCGGCCGCCTAGTGCGGCCGCAGTACTTTACGGGCTAGCCTGCAGGCAGGTTCTCGACGCAGAAATCGATAAACGCATGCACCTTCGCCGGCAGGTAGCGGCGCGACGGATACAGCGCGTACAGCGCAAAGCGCTCGTCCGGCCAATCAGGGAATAGGTCGACCAGCTGACCGCTACGCCGCAACTCTTCTGTACCGAGCGCCATCACCTGGGCAATACCAGCGCCGGCAACGCATGCCGCATGCATCGTGCGCACGTCCGACACCATCAACCGCCCGGCGGGCCGGATCTCGATGCGTTCATTCTGGCGCCAGAACTCCCACTCGTAGGGGCGCCCCGTCACCGGGTTGTAGAACAGGATGCGCTCGTGTGAAGGCACATCGCGTGGGTGTGCCGGCTTGCCGCGCCGCGCGATGTAATCCGGCGATGCCACCGTCACGATGCGCGTTTCGACCAGCTTGCGCGCCACGAACGAACCCACGGGCGGCGGCCCGAAGCGAATCGCCAGATCAAACCCGTCGGCCACCAGATCGCCGACGTCGTCCCGCATGATCAGTTCAAGCGACAAGTCCGGGTGGCGCTCCAAAAAACCGGCCACCGGCGTCGCGAGGGCCATCCGCGAGAAAAACGGATCGACATTCACCCGCAAACGCCCTTGCACCGTGCCAACTGCACCCGAGGCCATCGCTGCGGCGTCGGCGATGCCCGTCAGGTGCGGGCTGACCTGTTCGTAGAGGCGACGGCCTTCGTCGGTGAGCGTGAGCGAACGCGTCGTCCGCTCAATCAGCCGCACGCCGATGCGCGCTTCCAACCGGCTGACGGCGCGACTCACTCCGGACGGTGACAACCCGAGCGCATCGGCCGCGCGCACGAAGCTGCCGCTTTCCACGACGGCCGCCAGCAGCGTAATGCCGGAGAACAATTGCCCATCGAACGTCATGCAATCCCTTCCCTTTCGTGGCTATTGCGGGAATTTTTTCACGAATGATTTGCATGGTACGCACTTTATTCAAAGATCGGCAATCGGCACCATGGCCCTCCAACATTCATGGCAAACCGAAGGAGCCGCACATGCAAGAAGCATTGAAGACGCAAGGTGTTTCCATTCCCAGGCTGGGCCTCGGCACATTCCGCGTGGCGAGCAACGTCTGTCAGCCCGTCGTCGAGAGCGCGCTGGCGCTGGGCTATCGGCACATCGACACCGCCGCGATGTATGCCAACGAAGATGCCGTCGGCGCGGCCATCGCCGCCTCGGGCCTGTCGCGTGAAGAGATGTTCGTCACCACCAAGGTCTGGCATGACCAGCTTGCGCCGCGCGCCGTTCCTCTGGCGTTGGAGCAGAGCCTTGCCAAGCTGAAACTCGATTACGTCGACTTGTATCTCGTCCACTGGCCCGCGCCCGGCATGGACATGGCGGCGACGATGGAAGCGATGATGGCGCTGCGTGAAAGCGGCCGCGTGCGGGCCATTGGCGTGTGTAATTTCAACCTGCCGATGCTCAAAACCGCCATCGACACGATCGGCGCACCCCTCGCGTGCGTGCAGGTGGAATACCACCCGTTTTTGGACCAATCGGCGCTGCTGCACTACCTGCGCGGCAAGGGCATTCCGCTTACCGCCTACGCGCCGCTGGCGCAAGGGCGCGCGGCCGAAGATGCTACGCTGCAGGCGATTGGCCGCAAGCATGGCGCTTCGGCATCACAGGTGGCCATTGCATGGTTGCTGGAGCAACCTGACGTGATCGCCATCCCCAAGGCCCAGCGGCGTGAAAGCCAGCAGGCGAACCTTGACGCGCTGCGCTTGCGCTTGGACGACGCAGACCGTGTCGCCATTGCCGCCTTGCCGAAGACGCTGCGTTACGTACAGCCAGCCTTCGCGCCCGATTGGGATACCGTGCCAGCCTAACGCAGCCACATCAGCCACGCGTACACGATGCCCGCCGCAGCCAAGAGAAACGGCATCGAGTACACGTGAAATACCCACCAGGCACGACGGTCACCCAGCATGCGTAACGCAATCAGGTTGGCCAATGACCCGATCAGCGTGCCAAATCCGCCCACGCTGACCGCGAAGGCAATCATCGGCCAGTCGTGCGAATACTCGGCCAGCAGGATCGCCGCCGGCACGTTGCTGATGATTTGCGACACGCCAATGCCCGCCCAATACAGATGCATGGGATTGCTCAACGCCAGCGCATCCAGCGCCTGCCGCACGATGCCAAGCTGCGCCACCAGCCGCAGGTCAATGAACATCAGCATGAACACGAGCAGCAGGCCCCAGTCCACTCGGGCCAGCACATAGCGTGCGCCGATCAGGTACAGCACGATCAACCCGGCCGCCGCCATCAGCGGATGGCCCAGATCGGTCAGCACCAGAAACGGCACGTACAGCACGAGCGCCGGCACAAGCAGGCGCTTGTGTAACTCCACGTCGCCGGTTTCACTGTGCAGATGGATTTCGTGCGAGGCAAACGCCAGCCACGTTACCACCAGCAGCAAGGCCATCAGCAGCACGATCATCGGCGTCATCTGCCAGACAAACGCACCAAACGACAGCCCCGATTGATGCCACAGGAAGAGGTTCTGCGGGTTGCCGATCGGCGTGAGCGCGGAGCCCGCATTGACCGCCAGCGCCTCGAATATCACCAGCCGCGCCACCGGCAGACTGGCCACCTGCCGCAAGCCGACGGTGAGCGGCACGATCACGAACAACGCCACATCGTTGGTCAACACGGTCGACAGCGCTGCCGAAGCCGCTACCAGGCTGAGTGCCAGCACACGCTGGCTGCTGGCTACTTCGACGAGGCGCCGGCCGAGCAGCTGCAGCATGCCGCTGGCCTCAACCGCCTTTGTCAAGATGAGCAAACCGGCCAACGCGGCAATGGTGTGCCAATCAATGAGTGCCGGATATTCAATGATGCGCCGGGGTGCCGCGAGCGTCAGCGCGCCGCAGATGGCCAGCAGCGACCAGAAAAAAACGTCTTGTTTAAGGCTGTGCCAGAACGGCGGGTGTTGCGACACGGCTTGCGCCATATGCGTGCGTGGCGGATCGCCGTTCATACAAAAGGGAAAGGAAACGTTAGCGCAAACGCGCACAAACCAGCCGGGCGCGGTTTGCCCGGCCGATTGTAGTGCGACGGCTTCCTGCGCTCAATCGCAAGCCGGGCACACTTACGTGCCCGGCCTATACCAGAGAAGGTTCAGCTTACGATTCGCGCGAACCCGAACCGCCCGGACGATCTGAGCCTCCCGACGAACCGCCAGCACCCGGCCGGTCCGAAGAAGACGTCATGCGCGAGCGGTCTTCTGCGCTGCTGCCGGCATGCGGCGCACCTTGCTGGCCCGCTTGGCTATGCGACGCGCCCGGATGATAGGCCGACTGCGGATGGCGCTCCGGCCCGCGATACTGGCCTGCCAGGCCATGACCGCCACCGGTGCCGCCCATCGAGCCGTGCTCTGAACGTTCGTGGCTGGCTTCCGCTCCGCCGCCTTGCGTCGGCTGCGCCGGGTGATTGGCGATCACGCGCTCGATCTCGGCCACGGCTTCGCGCGGCGCCAGAACGACCTCCAGCCCCAGCGCGCCGGCCACGGCCATCAGCGTCGACAGGCGGGGATCGGCACGACCGGATTCCGCGCGCAAATACGCTTCGCGAGAGATACCGGCCATCTTGGCGACATCTTCCTGTTTGAGCTTGCGCGACTTGCGCAGACTGTGTAACTGCTTGAAAGGCTGTTCCATCTGTTCGCTCCTGCACCTGAGAGATGGGAAACACCGCCGGGTCTGGACCCGAACGATGGGCTGAAAATATGCGGGTCCGGTGGCTGCACCTTCATCCGCGGTCATGCACAACACGGCAACAGCGGCGGTTCATCTATGCACGCCGTTGCACACGTTTTTTGGGGCGGCCTCCGTGATGTGTTTTCTACAGAGTAGACGTAATTTCGACTGCACCCAATATCGACGCGTGATGAAAGCGCATCTCATCAACCCTGTTTATGGTGACAAGACATCCCGAGGGTCGGTTCCCTCGTAGATGCCGTTTACTTCGCTTGTCAGGCTCTTTTTGTGACGCCTCAAGCTCAAATCCTTGCACCCGCACCACACTTCGTCGATCCGCGCTTGCCCTATCCACCAATCGGAGGGTGCTCTGCGGGAGAGAACCGCCTGAGCCTCCTGTGCCGTCGTCGGGCGACTGCGCGCGCCACTCGTCACGCAATTGCCGTGCCGGAGGTGACGCGACGGGCAGTTGTGGGTAGGGAGGGATTAATGGAAATCGCGGCTGGAAGTGGCGAGGCGCCCCAGAAGTGGGGTCAGATCCACCAGATGCTGAGCGACAAGGTGCCGGGTCTCGCGCTCACATTGCCATTTGCCGTAGACGCCCAGCAACTGCGCGTTCAGCACTTCGCGTCGCTGACGCTCGATCAAGTGCGGCCAGAGGATGACGTTGATGGCGCCCGTCTCGTCTTCAATGGAAACGAAGATGGTGCCGTTGGCGGTGCCCGGTCGCTGCCGCACCGTGACAATGCCGCAAGCGCGCGCCAGTTGCCCGTTGCGATAGCCGGCCAGCGTGGCAGCGGTGGCAAAACGCATGCGTTCGAGCCGTGCGCGCAGCAGCCCTACCGGATGACTCTGCAGCGACAACCCCAGGCTGCCGTAATCAGCCATCACCTCTTCACCAATGGGCGGCGCGGGTAGCTCGAGCGGCGCCTCCACCGGACGGGCCTGGCGCAGCAGCGCGTGATCGTGGCCGGGCTCCTGCAGGGCGAGCGTTTGCCAGAGCGCCTGACGACGGTGGCCGGCCAGCGACTTCAGCGCATTGGCTGCGGCCAGCACGTTCAGGTCGTGACGGTCGAGCGCGGCACGATGGGCGAGATCCTCCACACTGGTAAATGGCGCCTGGGCGCGAGCCGCTTCGATGCGCTCGGCAGCCGGCTTGCGCATGCCTCGAATGCGATTCAACCCGAGGCGGATGTCGGGCTGCACCACGCCATTCTCACCGACCTCGCCATCGGCGCGGGGATGCAGCGTGCTATCCCATACGCTGGCCGTCACGTCCGCCGGCAGCACGCGCACATGGTTACGCCGGGCTTCCTGCACCAGTTGCGACGGTGAATAGAACCCCATGGGCTGACTGTTGAGCAACGCCGCAAAGAACGCCGCCGGCTCGTGGCACTTCAGGAAGCTGCTGACGTAAGCCAGCTTGGCAAAGCCTGCCGCGTGGCTTTCTGGGAAGCCGTATTCGGCAAAACCTTCCATTTGTTTGCACAGCGCTTCGACAAAAGCAGGGTCGTAGCGCCTCTTCTCGACCATCGCATGCACCAAGCGCTCCTGATGCTGTGTGAGATTGCCCTTGCGCTTCCAGGCGGCCATGTCGCGACGTAATTGGTCAGCATCATCCGCAGTGAAATCGCCGGCCTTCATGGCAATCTCCATCACCTGCTCCTGGAAGATCGGCACACCCAGCGTGCGTTCGAGCACGGCTTTTACCTCGGGGCCGGGGTAGGTCACGCAATCGGTGTTGCCATTGCGCTTTGCCTCGCGCCGCTGCAGATACGGGTGCACCATGCCGCCCTGGATCGGCCCGGGCCGTACGATGGCCACCTGGATCACAAGGTCGTAATACTCGCGCGGACGCAGACGCGGCAGCATCGATTGCTGCGCGCGCGATTCGATCTGGAACACGCCGATGGTTTCGGCGCGGCAGATCATGTCGTAGGTTTCCTCGTCGTCATCCTGCAAGTGCTGCATGGCGAGCTTGCCGGTTGCGCCGTAGTGCTCGCGCCGTCCGGGCAACGCGTCCACCATATCGAGCGTGCGGCGAATGGCCGTCAGCATGCCCAGCGCCAGCACGTCCACCTTCAGCAAGCGTAGCGATTCGAGATCATCTTTATCCCACTGGATGACACGGCGGTTTTCCATCGCCGCATTCTCGATTGGCACCAGGCGTGAAAGCTTGCCCTGCGCAATCACGAACCCACCCACGTGTTGCGACAGATGGCGCGGAAAACCACGCAACTGATCCACCAGTTGCGCCCAGCGCAGCACCAACGGCGATTCCGGATCGAGACCCTGCTGGCCTGCGCGCTGGGCAAATTCCTTGCGACTATCCCACCACGCCTGCCCCTTGGCCACCTGCTCGATGATCCCGAGATCAATGCCCAACGCCCGGCCGACGTCACGCAGCGCGCTACGCGTGCGATACGTGATGAGTGCGGCCGCCAGCGCGGTACGTGTCACGCCGTACTTGTTGTAGATGTACTGGATGACCTCTTCGCGGCGCTGGTGCTCGAAATCGACATCGATGTCGGGCGGCTCATTGCGTGCACGCGAAAGAAAGCGCGCGAACAGCGTGTTGCCGCTGTCCGGGTTCACCTCGGTAATCTGCAGGCAATAGCACACCGCCGAATTGGCCGCCGAGCCTCGCCCCTGGCAGAGAATCCCCTGGCTGCGCGCGAACTTCACCACGTCATAGACGGTCAGGAAGAACGGTTCGTAACCCAGTTCGGCAATCAGTCCGAGTTCTTCCTGGATCTGCGCACGCACCTTCTTCGGCACGCCGTCTGGATAACGCTTTGCGGCACCGGCCAACGTTTCAGCAAGCAGGTATTCGGCCGGCGTCATGCCTTCCGGCACGACTTCGCTCGGATATTCGTATTCGATCTCGTCAAGGGAAAAATTGCACAACGCCGCCAATTCCACCGTCCGACGCAGGATCTTGGCACCGCGCTCCCCTTGATAGAGAAACGCGAACTGCATGCGCGTGCGCATCGCTTGTTCAGCGCTGGGGGCAAGTTCCAGCCCGCATTCAGCAAGCGGCTTGGACAAACGGATGGCGGTCAGCACGTCGTGCAGCGGCTTGCGTTGGCGCGTGTGCATCTGCACGCCGCCGGTCGCGACCATGGGCACATCGATTTGTTCCGACACCGCCGAGACCGTGCCGCGATGGCGGTCATCTGCATGCCGTAGCGGCAACTCCAGCGCAATCGATAGCCGCTCACCGAACACGCGCTGGCACCACCACGCCTGAGCCAGCAGTTGCTGCGGGTCGGGATCGTAATCAGGCAGCAGAATCGCCAGGCAATCGGGCACGCCGCGCAGATGAGCGAGTTCACCTTGGGGCATAGCCAAATCGTCAGCCAGCAAGCGGTACTCACCCTTGGGGGCTGCCAGCCGCGCGTGCGTGATGATCTCGCTCAGGTTGCCGTAACCCTCGATGTTCTGTGCCAGCAGCACCAGCCGCAGCCAGGGTTCGCCATCGGCATTGCGCACCGTAAAGCGGCTGCCGATGATGAGCTTCAGTTCGTATTCCTTGGAGGCCACAAGCGCTCGCGCGGTGCCGGCTACAGAGCATTCATCGGTCAACGCCAGCGCTTGATAACCATACAGCTTGGCGCGCTCCACCAGTTCATGCGGATGCGACGCTCCGGTCAGGAACGTGAAATTGCTGATGCAATGCAGCTCGGCATAGTCGGGCAGAACGGGAAGTGGCGTGGGCGAAGTCATGATGTACCTAGCCGAACAAACCGTGCAGATACCAGCGTGCTTCCTCTTCTGCCGCGTTGGCCTTGCCTGCGGAAACGCGCTCGCGATACACCCAGTAACGCTCGCCTTTTTCTCCTGCGGCGATGAAGTAATCGCGTTTGATTAGATCGTCGTCCCACCAGCCGGATTCGATGCGTTCGGGCATCGACACCAGCCGCAACGGCCCGCGGTAATACGGATAATTCTGACGTGTCAGCAGCGGGATCGGCTTCTCCAGCAACCACAACGGCCGCTCCGGCTGCTGCGCATGCCATTGCGCCAATGCTTGACGCGCGGCGGCACGGCTCTGCGCGGTGGTCGCGGCATTCACCTCGACCCAGTGGTTGGCGCGCTCGGGGCGATGGTCGGCACACGGCTGCGGGTGAAGTACGTTCTCGGCACCCAGCCGAGCGATCAGCGTGTCGATCAGGCGTGCAGCGTCTTCAGCGCGACCACCGGGCTCGGGAAACAGCGATTCCGTAGGCGGCGCGAGCGGCGTAGCGTCGGTCACCGTCAGACGCAGTTCGACCACCGGAGCGATCAGCGTGAGCCGATGCACGCGCTCGTGCAGCACCCGCGACAAGTGCGCCAGCGTGCGAACCGGCTGCGCCAGCGCGATCTCCACCGGCGTGGAGGAGGCGGCATCCTCACTGCTCCGGCCGCGCCGGCGTTCGTGCTCCAGGATGAGTCGGTACGTCTTGGCGCCCAGTTGAAGCGCCGACAGCCAACCGACCAGCTGCAACAACAACTGCTCCGCGGCGGCCAACACACCTTCCGCGTTATCGATGCGGCCAGACAATTCCAACGGCACATCAAAGCGCAACGGCGCGGTAAACCAGGTGAAGCTTTCGTGCCCGTTGCCATACGCCGCGTCGAGCGTATCTACGAGCAACGGCCCGCAGCGCCGCCGCAGGCCGCTACGTGGTAACTCCCGCAAATCGGCCAGCGTGCGGCAGCCGAGGCCTTCAAGCCAATCGGGCCGCGTGAGTCGCGCCACCGCATCGATCGGCAATTGATCAAGCAACGCCGACAGCCGCTTCTGCCGAACCGCCCTCCTCGCTCGCCCGTGACGCCCTGCCGTGCGACGACGGCCACGCATCGGCGCCGGCCGCGCACTGGCAAGCCATGCCGCGCCGCGTGCCGTCGGCCCGGTGCCAAGCTGCGGCATGGCGCCCAACCGAACCGCGCAATACTTCACTGCCCGACACAGCGCGCGATGTCCACCGAACAGGCGCAAGCTGGCTTCCACCTCCAACAACACGGTCGCCTCATCCGCCACGTCCAACGTGACATGCGGCGTGAATGCCAGCAGCGCCAGCGCCAGCGATTGCAGCAACCGCGTCTCGGCCGCTACGTCGCGATCAAGCTGTATAGCGTGCGGCACCAGCGCCTGGGCACCCGCCCGACGCAGGCCCGCGTGTACGCCTTCGCACATCGCCAAACGGTTGGCCGACACCACGCGCTCCTGCTCCAGCACCACCACCGGCAACGGCAACGGCAACGGCAGCGCGGCCGGATCAGACCACCGGGGTCGAAGCGCGTCGAGAGGGAGACGGGGCAGATGCACCGCGATCCAGAACGGCATGATCGGGAGTGTTTGGATCGGAAACGTCCGACAAAGCGTCGAACGCCACAGAAGACGAAGGAGACGAAAGTGCGGCCAGCAATTTCGCCGTGGCCGGATCCATGATGAATGGCTCGACGGGCGGAACAGGCAACGGACGCACGGAGGCGCGACCGGCCCGAAGCGGATCCGCCAATGGCAACAGCAACGGAGATTCACGCAACGGCCCGCGCCGCTTATGAAAAAGGATGGACAGGGCATCGGCGCCAGCCGGCTCCAGCCCCAGCCGCAGCACCGCCGGCGACGACTCTCGTTGCGCATGAGTCGGCCGAAACACCCAAATGGCGCTCTCGCCGGCCTGTGCCAACACTTGCAGCCTGCGCAACGCCCCTGGACGTGCCCGGCCCAACCAGATCAGCACACCATCGAAAGCCTTGCTGCATAGAAGCTGCTCGGCTGCCCATAGAAGATCGGCCGACTCGCCAGCACGCACCCAGACGATTTGTTCAGGAGAAAAATCCCAACCCACCAGCCTCACTGCATTCGGCAGATGCGGCGGCGCGACCAGCGCGATGCGCCGGGCGTTCGCGCTGAGCGTAGACAACGCCGGACGCAGCAATCGGCACTCACCAATACCGGATTGCGGGCACAGCAGCTCGGTCAATCCACCGAGAGGCCAACCACCGCCAGGTAGCTCAGCATCCAACGCGTCATATCCAGTGGTCAGAACGCGTCCGTCGCCTCGCGCCAGATGGCCTGCATTCCACAACGCCGGATGCAGCGTTTCTGGCAACAACACCGCCGGAGCTTTCCGTGCAGCCGGACGAGAGGCAGGCGCCGTGTGCCCAGCGGCGACGGGATATTCCGCCACACCTTCGGCGATGGAAAGAGACGGAGACAATGCAAACATGGAAACGCCAAAGCAAGCCAATGAATACTGTATGAATATACAGTATCACAGCTTTCCTTCAACACGAGCCCAGTTTTACATGTGCGTTGCAAGACGGCGATAGCAACCTCAAAGCCCGAATTAGAAGAGCTTTGAAGTAGGCATCGCCCAAATACTAAGGGCGGCCAGGTCAATAAAGAGATACATAAATCACTTTATGCTTTTGGCGAGAGATCAGGAGGTGAGGAGTGGGGGGGGTTTGGCTGGAGGGATGGTTGCGATCGCGAAGCGTTCGCGCAAAGGCAAACACCCCAGCTCTGTGTGAGAGCTGGGGTGTAGATGGGAGAGCCTGGCGATGACCTACTTTCACACGGGAATCCGCACTATCATCGGCGCGGAGTCGTTTCACGGTCCTGTTCGGGATGGGAAGGGGTGGTACCGACTCGCTATGGTCACCAGGCTATGACTTGTCGCCACGTTGACGAGGTCAACGCGACCAATATGGGAATGTAGATTTGGGGTTGTGATTTGTGTGTATCAGGCACAAGGCGGACCCAGCCGGAAACATACCGGTTATAGGATCAAGCCGCACGGGCAATTAGTACTGGTTAGCTGAACGCATTACTGCGCTTCCACACCCAGCCTATCAACGTCCTGGTCTCGAACGACCCTTCAGGGAGATCAAGTCTCCAGGGAATCCTCATCTTCAGGCAAGTTTCCCGCTTAGATGCTTTCAGCGGTTATCTCTTCCGTACATAGCTACCCTGCGATGCCTCTGGCGAGACAACAGGTACACCAGCGGTACGTCCACTCCGGTCCTCTCGTACTAGGAGCAGCCCCCGTCAAGATTCCAACGCCCACGGCAGATAGGGACCAAACTGTCTCACGACGTTTTAAACCCAGCTCACGTACCTCTTTAAATGGCGAACAGCCATACCCTTGGGACCGGCTACAGCCCCAGGATGAGATGAGCCGACATCGAGGTGCCAAACACCGCCGTCGATATGAACTCTTGGGCGGTATCAGCCTGTTATCCCCAGAGTACCTTTTATCCGTTGAGCGATGGCCCTTCCATACAGAACCACCGGATCACTATGTCCTGCTTTCGCACCTGCTCGACTTGTCGGTCTCGCAGTTAAGCACGCTTTTGCCATTGCACTTTAGGTACGATGTCCGACCGTACCAAGCGTACCTTCGAACTCCTCCGTTACACTTTGGGAGGAGACCGCCCCAGTCAAACTGCCTACCATGCACTGTCCCCGACCCGGATTCACGGGCCAAGGTTAGAACCTCAAACAAACCAGGGTGGTATTTCAAGGACGGCTCCACCGAAACTAGCGTCCCGGTTTCAAAGCCTCCCACCTATCCTACACAGATCGGTTCAAAGTCCAATGCAAAGCTACAGTAAAGGTTCATGGGGTCTTTCCGTCTAGCCGCGGGGAGATTGCATCATCACAAACACTTCAACTTCGCTGAGTCTCGGGAGGAGACAGTGTGGCCATCGTTACGCCATTCGTGCAGGTCGGAACTTACCCGACAAGGAATTTCGCTACCTTAGGACCGTTATAGTTACGGCCGCCGTTTACCGGGACTTCAATCAAGAGCTTGCACCCCATCATTTAATCTTCCGGCACCGGGCAGGCGTCACACCCTATACGTCCACTTTCGTGTTTGCAGAGTGCTGTGTTTTTATTAAACAGTCGCAGCCACCATTTTATTGCAACCCCTTCGTCCTTCTGGCGCGAGCCAGTCAAACTACAAGGGCGTACCTTATCCCGAAGTTACGGTACCAATTTGCCGAGTTCCTTCTCCCGAGTTCTCTCAAGCGCCTTAGAATACTCATCTCGCCCACCTGTGTCGGTTTGCGGTACGGTCTCGTATGACTGAAGCTTAGAGGCTTTTCTTGGAACCACTTCCAATTGCTTCGCGACCTAAAGTCGCTCGCCCCACACCCTTGAATCACGCACCCGGATTTGCCTAAGTGCCATCTCCAATGTAGGGACCGGGACATCCAACACCCGGACAACCTTCCGCGATCCGTCCCCCCATCGCATCATACGACGGTGCAGGAATATTAACCTGCTTCCCATCAGCTACGCATCTCTGCCTCGCCTTAGGGGCCGACTCACCCTACGCCGATGAACGTTGCGTAGGAAACCTTGGGCTTACGGCGAGGGGGCCTTTCACCCCCTTTATCGCTACTCATGTCAGCATTCGCACTTCTGATACCTCCAGCATCCTTTACAAGACACCTTCACAGGCTTACAGAACGCTCTCCTACCATGCACTTACGTGCATCCGCAGCTTCGGTATATTGCTTAGCCCCGTTACATCTTCCGCGCAGGACGACTCGATCAGTGAGCTATTACGCTTTCTTTAAAGGGTGGCTGCTTCTAAGCCAACCTCCTGACTGTTTTAGCCTTCCCACTTCGTTTCCCACTTAGCAATATTTAGGGACCTTAGCTGGCGGTCTGGGTTGTTTCCCTCTTGACACCGGACGTTAGCACCCGATGTCTGTCTCCCGTGATTGCACTCTTCGGTATTCGGAGTTTGCTATGGCGGGGTAATCAGCAATAGACCCCCCAACCATGACAGTGCTCTACCCCCGAAGGTGAGACACGAGGCACTACCTAAATAGTTTTCGGAGAGAACCAGCTATTTCCAAGTTTGTTTAGCCTTTCACCCCTATCCACAGCTCATCCCCTAACTTTTCAACGTTAGTGGGTTCGGTCCTCCAGTACGTGTTACCGCACCTTCAACCTGGCCATGGATAGATCACTTGGTTTCGGGTCTACACCCAGCGACTGAACGCCCTATTCGGACTCGCTTTCGCTACGCCTTCCCTAATCGGTTAAGCTTGCCACTGAATGTAAGTCGCTGACCCATTATACAAAAGGTACGCCGTCACCCGTTTCCAGGCTCCGACTGTTTGTATGCATGCGGTTTCAGGATCTATTTCACTCCCCTCCCGGGGTTCTTTTCGCCTTTCCCTCACGGTACTGGTTCACTATCGGTCGATTACGAGTATTTAGCCTTGGAGGATGGTCCCCCCATCTTCAGACAGGATTTCACGTGTCCCGCCCTACTTGTCGTACACCTAGTTCCACAATACTGTTTTCGCATACGGGGCTATCACCCACTATGGCCGGACTTTCCATTCCGCTTTGCTAACAATACTGCTAAAGAGTACAAGGCTGATCCCATTTCGCTCGCCACTACTTTGGGAATCTCGGTTGATTTCTGTTCCTGCAGCTACTTAGATGTTTCAGTTCACTGCGTTCGCTTCTGTTACCTATGTATTCAGTAACAGATGACCCATTCGGGCCGGGTTTCCCCATTCGGATATCTGCGGATCAAAGCTTGTTTGCCAGCTCCCCGCAGCTTTTCGCAGGCTACTACGTCCTTCATCGCCTGTAATCGCCAAGGCATCCACCACATGCACTTATTCGCTTGACCCTATAACGAGTATGTCTCGCTATAGGCTGAGTTCTCGCGTTGTGCCGTATTCCAAGACAATCTTTCGATTGCTCTGGTAATACTGGTTGATACAATCACAACCCAGTGTCGCGTTTTAGTGTGCGTCTCATCAACGCACCGCGACACCTTTACTACATTCCATATTGTTAAAGAACAGCCGAACTTTTACGCTCGTCTTGGCTAGGCCAAACGCAAACACCATCGACATAGCGTCGATGCTTGCGTTTGGTAACCAAAAGGTAATGGTGGAGGATGACGGGATCGAACCGACGACCCCCTGCTTGCAAAGCAGGTGCTCTCCCAGCTGAGCTAATCCCCCAGTCACGGCAGAGAACAACTTCCACCGTCCGTAACTTGGTGGGTCTGGTAGGACTTGAACCTACGACCCCCGCCTTATCAAGACGGTGCTCTAACCACCTGAGCTACAGACCCTTGGCTGTAACATCAAACAAACCGATAAGTGTGGACGCCTAACGTCGGATGCACGCTCTTAAAGGAGGTGATCCAGCCGCACCTTCCGATACGGCTACCTTGTTACGACTTCACCCCAGTCATGAACCCTACCGTGGTAATCGCCCTCCTTGCGGTTAGGCTAACTACTTCTGGTAAAGCCCACTCCCATGGTGTGACGGGCGGTGTGTACAAGACCCGGGAACGTATTCACCGCGGCATGCTGATCCGCGATTACTAGCGATTCCAGCTTCACGTAGTCGAGTTGCAGACTACGATCCGGACTACGATGCATTTTCTGGGATTAGCTCCACCTCGCGGCTTGGCAACCCTCTGTATGCACCATTGTATGACGTGTGAAGCCCTACCCATAAGGGCCATGAGGACTTGACGTCATCCCCACCTTCCTCCGGTTTGTCACCGGCAGTCTCTCTAGAGTGCCCTTTCGTAGCAACTAGAGACAAGGGTTGCGCTCGTTGCGGGACTTAACCCAACATCTCACGACACGAGCTGACGACAGCCATGCAGCACCTGTGTCCACTTTCTCTTTCGAGCACCTAATGCATCTCTGCTTCGTTAGTGGCATGTCAAGGGTAGGTAAGGTTTTTCGCGTTGCATCGAATTAATCCACATCATCCACCGCTTGTGCGGGTCCCCGTCAATTCCTTTGAGTTTTAATCTTGCGACCGTACTCCCCAGGCGGTCAACTTCACGCGTTAGCTACGTTACTAAGGAAATGAATCCCCAACAACTAGTTGACATCGTTTAGGGCGTGGACTACCAGGGTATCTAATCCTGTTTGCTCCCCACGCTTTCGTGCATGAGCGTCAGTGTTATCCCAGGGGGCTGCCTTCGCCATCGGTATTCCTCCACATCTCTACGCATTTCACTGCTACACGTGGAATTCTACCCCCCTCTGACACACTCTAGCCGTGCAGTCACCAATGCAATTCCCAAGTTAAGCTCGGGGATTTCACATCGGTCTTGCACAACCGCCTGCGCACGCTTTACGCCCAGTAATTCCGATTAACGCTTGGACCCTACGTATTACCGCGGCTGCTGGCACGTAGTTAGCCGGTCCTTATTCTTCCGGTACCGTCATCGACCCCAGGTATTAACCAGAGCCATTTCTTTCCGGACAAAAGTGCTTTACAACCCGAAGGCCTTCTTCACACACGCGGCATTGCTGGATCAGGCTTTCGCCCATTGTCCAAAATTCCCCACTGCTGCCTCCCGTAGGAGTCTGGGCCGTGTCTCAGTCCCAGTGTGGCTGATCGTCCTCTCAGACCAGCTACTGATCGTCGCCTTGGTGGGCCTTTACCCCACCAACTAGCTAATCAGACATCGGCCGCTCCTATAGCATGAGGCCTTGCGGTCCCCCACTTTCACCCTCAGGTCGTATGCGGTATTAGCTAATCTTTCGACTAGTTATCCCCCACTACAGGGCACGTTCCGATGTATTACTCACCCGTTCGCCACTCGCCGGCAGGAAAGCAAGCTTTCCCCCGCTGCCGTTCGACTTGCATGTGTAAGGCATGCCGCCAGCGTTCAATCTGAGCCAGGATCAAACTCTTCAGTTCAATCTGCTGTTTTCGCTCTTTACGAGCGGTCGCTCACTCTCAGAATCTGACTTGAACTTTCGTTCAAACCTTACTTCTGTGCGAGCACTTCATTACTTGTTAGCTAGCGGATCGAAATCCGCCGCACCCAGTATTAAGCGCCCACACTTATCGGCTGTTTGCTTGTTAAAGAACTTCGCGATTAACTTTGTTCACCGCGTCGCTGCGTTGTCTGCAGCAGAGAAACGAGATTATGCAGAGCTTTTTCGTCGCTGTCAACAACTCGTCGAAGAATTTTTATCATCAACTCGCCGCCAACTACTCCTGAATTTCCAGCCAATCACCAACCACTCAATCGACCGCAAACCCGCTCCACCACTACTTCTCCACCGCCTCAACCACCCCGCCGTCGCTTTCGTTTCGGCGCCGTCGTTTGCAGCGAGGGGCGAATACTAATGTGCGGATGCGCGACTGGCAAGCTTTTTGTGAGCTGCTCGCAAAAAAAACTTGTTGAGCACCCGCCTACTGCGCGATGAGGCCCTGTTACGGCGAGGTTGGAGCGGTGCTGCACGCCTCACCCGGCCTGCCAGCGACAGGGATGCAGGCCATTGGTCCCGGAACGCCCTTCTTACTTATAGAGAAGCCATTGGCATCAATGCTTGATCGGCGCCTTGCATAGCCCCTGGTTGTAGAGAATCGCCTTGCTGGTCGATGCGTAGTTGTCAGCGTCGCACGGCGGCAGGAACAGTGATGCGTCCTTCTGAGCTTTGACGGCAATCGTCTCGGACAGCACGGCTAGGCATTGGGCGTTGTCACCACGATGGTATTCAGTTACGGCAAGATCACTGCGGGCCTTGTCGCGCTCAATCCAGTCCATGAAGAGATCGCACTCGGAAAGCAGCGAACGCAGCGTTGTGCGTGCTGCGTCGTAGTCCTTGGCGGCATATTGCTTGTGGGCCTGGCCGATGCGGGCTTGTCGCTGGCGGTCGGTGCAGGCGGCGGGCGCGCGGCGGTAGTCGCCATCAAACATGGCGCGCATGCCGCAGAAACCTCGGCAGGCCTCGGCGGTGGTGGAGGAATCCAGCTTGAGCGCATCCTTATTACCTGACACGGCGATGCGGCACGTGCCTTCATCCTTGTCGACGCCAACGCGGCCACGGAATGTGCCTTCGATCGCGCACGTGTGGCAGTTGCCGCCAATCGTCGTGATGTTGAAGCTGCTGCCCTTGACCGTCATCGTGCCGCTCGCGCTGCCGCCCAGGATGTAGACGTACTCGCCCGACTCGACGGCCGAGCCGGCCGCCATGGCCCATGCGCTGACCAACAAGCCTGCGATCATCAATGTGTGCCGCATCCACATTCCACGTGTCATCTGTTCATTCCTGATTCATGGAGGCGGGATGCCTCCTGCAAGCGCGCCATTCTGGCGGCTGGGTATATATCGACACGCCACCGTCCTGACGGACGGCGCCGTAGCGCAATCAGATGTGAAACAGCGCCAGCACGGCCACGACACCGCCGACAGCGCCTACCCCGTACGAAAGCACCTGCATCCAGCGCCGGCGGGAAAGCAGCGTAATGGCTGCCAGGGCGATCGACACCTGGATGGCGGCCACGGCTTGCGCCCACCGGTGGTGATGGTGCACGGCAAGCTCACTGGCATCGTCGGCCTCTTTGGCCAGGCGCTCCTGGTCTTCAGCCTGACGGCGAATGTCTTCCTTCTCGGCGGCGTAGCGCTGGGCTTCGCGCTTGGCGGCGGCCTGATCGGTGCCGGGCAACTGGGCGGTCAGCTCGGCAATGGCTTGCTTCTGACCTTTGGCTTGGTAGTACGCCCAGCGGTTGGCGGCCTCGGTCTTGTGGATGGCGGCTTCGTTCTTGGCAAGTAGCGCCGCGTTTTGCGTGGCACCGCCTTGGTAACCGAAGATGGCGCCGGCCGTCGAAAGAATCGCCGTCATGACGGCGATACGCCCGGCAAAGCTGTCGGCGTGGCCGCTTTCTGCTGCGTGCTCGAGCGCGTGATCATGCGCGCCGTGCACGTGAAATCCTTCTGACATGGTTGCTCCCCTTCTAGTCTTATATCGTCGATCGCCCTTCAGGCGCGGGCCTCACAATGCATGGCCTTGCGCGGAAAGGCAACGCCTTGCGGCGCACATCCAACGTGCAGATGCAGCTTGCTGACGCGGTCACACAATGGGCACGCGAGCAGCAATAGCAAATCATTTATACGCAGAAGAATTGCACCGTTGAATACGTGAAACCGGTCCGTATAATCGCGCTGCAATGCGAACCCGAGCCAATATTCGGTTCGGCAATTGCATTGTTAATAAAACAAAACAATACTGCGAGTCACACCCATGGATGCGTCCCAAAAGCCTTTGGCGCCATTGCCCGAAGAGGAACACCACCCCGCCATCGTCCGCGTGGCCGACGCGACGATCCGCGATGCCAATGCGCTGCTGCATGCCAACGGCGGCCTGAAGTTCGGCCGGGGTATGATCGGCACCATCCTGGCGTTGGTGCTGGGCTTTCTGTGCTTGCTGGGCGTGTTGGCGTTTCACTTTCCGCAATATCTGACAACACCCGAATTACGGCGTGCGTATTCGGTGGACGTAATTCGGCAGATTCTGTTTGTCTCTCTGTTGATATCAGGCGGGTTATCGCTGGCGAATATCGTGCTGGATAACCGCCGTCGCCTGAACGGCCTGGCATTCCTGTTTGTGGTGATTGCCGTTGCGCTGGGCGGCTCGCGCGTGCCGGTGGGTGATTTTCCGGATCACACGCCGTACATCGGCATGGACTGGTTCATTCTCGACCTGCTCGGCTCGACGGCGATCTTTGTGCTGCTTGAGAAGCTATTCCCGCTCTACAAGAAGCAGCCGGTGTTCCGCGCCGAATGGCAGACCGACATGGTCCACTTTGCGGTGAACCACTTCATCGTGGGGCTGGTGCTGCTGGTGGTGAACTTCCTGATCCACCGCGTGTTCGGGTGGATGGTGCATGCGGACTTCCAGCAAATGGTGCAGCACATCTGGTTCATTCCGCAGTTGCTGCTGTGCATGCTGGTGGCAGACCTGATGGAGTACGTCACGCACCGCGCGTATCACGAGGTGCCGTTCCTCTGGCGCTTCCATGCGGTGCATCACAGCGTGAAGACAATGGATTGGCTGGCCGGCTCGCGTCAGCACATTCTTGAACTGGTCGTCACCCGGGTGGCAGTGCTAGGGCCGCTGTTCGTGCTGGGTTTCGACAAGGCCGTGGTCGATGTCTACATCATCATCGTGGGCTTCCAGGCGGTGTTCAATCACGCCAATGTGCATTTGCCGTGGGGGCCGTTGAAGTACATCTTCGTGACGCCGGATTTCCATCATTGGCATCACTCGTCGGAAGACGAAGCGATCGACAAGAACTACGCCGCGCACTTCGCCTTCATCGACTACCTGTTCGGTACCGCAGTGAAATCGAAGAAGGCCTTCCCGGAGAAGTACGGCGTAGTGGGTGATTACATGCCCGACGGCTTCGTCAACCAGCAGCGCTTTCCGTTCCGCCGTCAGCAGAACTGAGTCGAAGGTTTTTCATCATGCCGCTCACCGCCGCTGCTCAGCACCTCATTGCCCGCCTCGGTCTCGAACCGCACCCGGAAGGCGGCTTCTATCGCGAAACCTATCGCAGTGAGGAACGCATCCAGCGAGGCATCCCGCCCGTCGAACGTGCGGCTGCCACCGCCATCTATTACCTCTTGGCGGATGATGCATATTCCGCCTGGCATCGGATCCAGTCGGACGAGTTGTGGCACTTCCATGCGGGGGACTCACTCAATGTGCATGTGTTGGAGAACGACGGTACGGTGAGCACGCATCGTCTGGGCCATGCGGCCCACGACGCGATGGCGGTGTACCAGGCGGTGGTTCCGGCGGGCTGCTGGTTTGCGGCCGAGCGCGTGCCGGGTGAACATGGCTATGCGCTGGTCGGCTGCACCGTTGCGCCGGGGTTCGAGTTCAGCGAGTTCGAACTGGCCGACGATGGCGCGCTGCTGGCAAAGTACTCGGCACATGGCGATCTCATCCGAAGGTTGCTGCCCAAGCCTGCGGTAGGTTAGTCAGCACCACACCACGCTTTCATAGCCGACCGTGCGGCGGTAGACGTTTACACCCCGCCACGTGCTGTACTCCATGTACGCGCATGTCAGGACGACGATCCAGTTGGCTGCTGTGGTGGCTGTGGTGGACATATTCCCTCCCTCTCTGCCTGCCCGATAGCTGTCTTATCGGCACGTTTTCAGTCTATGAGAGGGGGCCCCCAAACCATTGCACGAGCAATGACGCTTCTCGGCCCTTATTTCCGGATCTCGTCTCCGTATGGGTATCGCGCTTCGCAAACGCCCGTTGGGCGCAGCTCTAATGCATCTTGGAGCGCACAGCATGACGGCGCCGGCTAGTCTTCACCGGTCCGTCGATCTACGCTTGTGAGACGCGCTGTGGCGTGACGCACGCTCCCCATCCACATCACACAGACGCCTTCGGAAGAACATCATGGCTACCATCGGATTCATCGGTCTTGGCATCATGGGCGCTCACCTGGCGCGCAACCTGCTCAAGGGCGACCACACACTGATCGTCAGCGGCAAGCATTCTGTGCCGGAAGATCTGCGGTCGCGCACCACGGTTGTCGCCAGCTCAACGGCGGTGGCGCAAGCCGCGGACATCGTCATCGCCATGGTGCCGGACACGCCGGACGTAGCCGATGTGCTGTTTGGCGAAGAGGGTGTTGCGCAGGGCTTGGCTGCAGGCAAGCTCTTCATCGACATGAGTTCGATCTCGCCGATTGAAACGCAGGCCTTTGCCAAGCGCGTCGAGGCGCTGGGCGCGGATTACCTCGATGCGCCCGTTTCAGGCGGTGAAGTCGGCGCGCGCGATGCGACGCTCACGATCATGGTTGGCGGAAAAGAAGCCGCGTTCGAGCGTGCCAGACCGCTGTTCGCCTTGATGGGCAAAAACATCACGCACGTGGGCGACTCCGGTGCTGGGCAAACATGCAAGGTGGCCAACCAGATCATCGTGGCATTGACCATCGAGGCGGTAGGCGAAGCGCTGCTGTTCGCATCCAAGGCAGGGGCCGATCCGGCACGGGTGCGCGAGGCGTTGATGGGGGGCTTTGCCTCCTCGCGCATTCTCGAAGTGCATGGCGAACGCATGATCAAGCGGACGTTTGACCCGGGCTTTCGCATCGAACTGCACCAGAAGGATCTGAACCTGGCGCTGGACGGCGCTCGCAAGCTCGGCATCGCCCTGCCGAACACCGCCGCTGCACAGCAGCTTTTCAACGTGTGCGCCGCTAACGGCGGCAAGGCATGGGACCACTCTGCCATGGTTCGCGCACTGGAACTGATGGCGGATCACACCATTGCCTGAAGCAAACGGGGGGGGCGTGCCGACGCGCGCGCAACCCACCCGTTTTACGACCGTCGACGGCATCGGCTTACAGCTCAAGTTGTTCGAGCACTTTCCCTTTGGTCTCGATGCCGAGGAAGTAGATGGTGATCGCGGCCAGTATGGGGACCAATGCCAGCAGCAGGAACGCATTGCTGACGTTGCCCGAGCCGATGGTCGAACCGATCAGCATCGGTGAAAAGATGGCCGCAATCTTCAGCCACGCGCCGCCCATGCCGCAACCGATCGCGCGGATGTTGGTCGGATAAAGCTCCGGCGTATAGACATATGCGGTGATGAAGCCGCACGCCATCAACCCCAACGCCAACGAGCACAACCCTGCCACCACATAGAGCGACTGCTCGTGCAACAACCCAGCCAGCGCCAACGAGACGCCGCACAGTACGAACGACACCACCATCACAGGCTTGCGGCCCACCTTGTCAACGATCATCGCGCAGATCAGTGAGCCGACCACTCCCAGCACCGAAGCCAGCGCCGCCAGGTTGAGCGCCAGTTGCAGCGGTGCGTGATAGATCGTCTTGTAGACCGTCGGCAGCCATGTCGACAAACCGTACTGGATGAAACCGCACGTTGCCCACAGCATGGCCACCACCACCGTGCGCTTGATGTACACCGGGCCGAACAGATCGCGCATGCCGCGCTTCGGGTGGCGGTGCGACATCTGCTCGAAGGCCGAGGTATCGCCCAGCGGAGGCAACGGTTCCTTCGATTTGGCTTCAAAGCGAGCCTGCGCGGCGTCGGCCTCGGCCAGGCGGCCATTGGTCGCCAGCCAGCGCGGCGACTCCGGCACGGCCTTGGGCAGCGTGAAGAACAGCACCAGCGGAATACCGCCGAGGAAGTACATCACCTCCCACCCGAAATGCGGCACCAGCCATGCGCCCAGCGCGTTGGACACCAGCAGCCCAATCGGGAACACCACCTCATAGAGCAGCACGAAGCGCCCGCGTCCGTGCGCACGCGTGACTTCGTTGATGTACGTGGCCGCCACCGGCAGCTCGCCGCCCAATCCGACGCCTTGCACGATACGCAGCGCTGCAAACACGGCAAAACTGGGCGCCACGCCACACAACAGGCTCATCAAGCCGATGATGCCCGCGCTATAGCCGATCATGCGTACCCGGCCGAATCGCTCGGCGAGCATGGGAAACACCAACGCGCCGATCAATTGGCCGATGCCGGGGGCACCGATCACAAACGCAATCTGCGCCGGCGTCAGATGCCACTGTGCAATCAGCAGCGGCAGCGTGGCCGCGATGACGATCACGTCAAAACCATCGAAGAACGTCGCGAGCCCGATCAACAGACGCGCACGCACATGCATGCCGTTGCTCTTGAGCCGCTCGATGCGGGCAACGATCTTGCCCAGGCTCATCGCGCCCCGCGACGCATCGTGGTCAATTCCGCTATCAATCAAAACACCTGGCTTCATGTGAAGCTCCTTCCGGAGGAAGTTGATGCGCCACCGGGTCGCTGCCCAGCGGCGCGCGTTGGGTCAGGACGTCAGAACGAGTGATGCACCCCGGTGCTGACAACCAACTGGTTGCGCTGCGCTGCCACACCCACGCCGTTGATAGCGGCAGATCGCGCATCGCCGGACGCACGCTGATACGTGCCTTGTACATACACCTGCGTGCGCTTGGAAAACGCATACACGTTGCCCAGGCTGAACTGGTTCCAACGCGCCCCCTCGTACTTGCTGAAGATATAGCCCACGTTGAGCGTGTTGGCGGCGCTGTAATGCCATGCAGTGCCCAGGTCGACGTTCTGTGCCCGGGCGTTGGCGCCGCCCAGGGTGATGCGCGTTTGCGTATAGACCGCGTTGATCTGGACCGGCAGGCCGCTAAACTGATACAGCGCGCCGGTACCGAACGACTTGACCGAACTCATCGGCGTCATCACGCCCGGCACCAGCGTCGTGCCCAGCGTG
This sequence comes from Ralstonia sp. Ralssp110, assembly GCF_047325135.1. NCBI lineage: Bacteria > Pseudomonadati > Pseudomonadota > Betaproteobacteria > Burkholderiales > Burkholderiaceae > Ralstonia > Ralstonia sp. Ralssp110. Next base: position 538,375 of record NZ_CP168609.1, read on the forward strand.
TTGGTGATCCCCAGGCGACCAGCAATATCCAGCGCGCGATCATTGGACGCGGTATAGGCCGCGGCGGCTCGGAAACCGCCATTGGTGTAGTACGCCCCGAGGCTGTAACTGCGGCTCTTCGACGGCGAACCCGGCACCTCGCCAAAACCGTACATGCCGCCCAGCTGCAGCCCGCCGAAGATGGGCGAGACGTAACGCAAAGCGTTGTCGATCTGGAACTGGTTGGCTAGGTTATCGAAGTTGCCGGGGTGGAACAGGTAGAAGTTGGTGAGCTGGAAACCGTTGCTCAGGCGGCCGAGGTAATCGAACATGAAGTCCGCCTGATGGCCAAGCTGGATGTTGCCCAGGCGGTCGTTCGTCAGGCCGACCCACGCCGTGCGGTTGAACAGCTTGCCCGCAACCACGCTGCTGCCGGTGTCGCCCAGAAACCCCGATTCCAACTGGAAGATGGCCTGCGTACCGCCGCCGAGATCTTCCGAGCCGCGCAGGCCGAAACGGTCCGGCTGCATCGTGCCGGGGTCCATGCGCAGCGCCGAGCCGCTAGACGCGCCGCTCTTGAGGCTGTTGATGTAGGCCACGCCTTCATCAATGCTGCCGTACAGCGTCACGTTGCTCTGGGCCGCCGCCGTGCCGGCCAGGCTCATCGCCGCAAGGGCGAACAAAGTTGTCTTCATTTGCAGTTTCCTCCACTGGACAAGGTGTCCGCCCCGCCAGTTGTTATCGCCGTCTTGGTGGACGAGCTGGTTGTGGCTCTTGCTTTGTTTCGTATGCGAAACGTCGTTTAAAAGAAAAACAGGGCGCAAAAAAAGACGGCGCGGCTGGTCAGGCCGACGCCTAAACCATCCTGCGCTTACAGATCGATCACCAGGCGCTTGCCCTTACAGCCGGATACGCAAACCATCATCGTCTGGTTGGATGCACGCTCGCTCTTGGAAAGCACGCTGTCACGGTGGTCGGGCTCGCCTTCGAGCACGCGCGTTTCGCACGAGCCGCACACGCCTTCCTTGCAGCTGTGTTCCACCTCGACGCCAATCTCCAACAGCGCGTCGAGCAGCGACTTGCCTGCCGGCACACACAGTTCAGCACCATTGCGCGCGAGCTTGACCTGGTATTCGCCCTCCTGCACCGATTCCACACCGGGGTCGGCCGCAAAGCGTTCGATATGGACGTTGGTGTAGCCCAGCGCCTCACAGGCCGCCTCGAATGCCTGCAGCATCGGGCCTGGGCCACAGCAATAGAAATGCGTATCGGCCGGATGCCCTGCAAGCAGTGCTTTCAGATCGGGCGGGCCGCCTGCTTCAGCATCCAAGTGGAAGCGCACCGCATCGCCATGCGCGGCCAGCTCATCGGCAAAGGCTGCTTCAGCACGCGAGCGGGCGCAGTACAGCATCGAGAACGTCTTGCCTTGCTCAGCCAAGCGACGCGCCATGCAGACGATGGGCGTCACCCCAATGCCACCTGCAACCAGCACAGTGCGCGGCGCAGTTTCGTCCAGCTCGAAGTGATTGCGCGGGCCGCCGATCTTGAGCGTCGAACCGACGCGTAACTGCTCGTGCACATAGCGCGAGCCGCCGCGACTGTTGCGGTCGAGCAGCACGCCGACTACGTAACGGTCACGCACCTCTGGCGCGCCGCATAACGAATAACTGCGCACCAGCCCGTTGCCGAGATGCAGTTCGATATGCGCGCCCGGTGCGTACTCGGGCAAAGGCTTGCCGTCGACATCGCGCAGCTCCACGCTCACGATGCCTTGGGCTTCGTAGCGCATGGCATGCACGCGCAGGTTGAGGGGGGAATTCATAGCACGTCTCTCTGCAACGTTTCAGCGCTTTTCCGTCAGGAACTTGCCTTCGGGGCCGGCGACGTTCTTCTGCCGGCGTGTGTTGCCGTCAATGCCGCCGTCGATGGCCCATTCGGCGAACACGGTCGGGCCGGGCTCGAAATCGCGCGGCTGCCAGTCGGCGTCGAGCTGGTCTTCATCGGCGTAGTACTCGATCAGGCCGCCCGCCGGGTTTTTGAAGTACCAGAAGTACGCCGACGAAATCGGGTGACGGCCCGGGCCCAGCTGCGTATCCCACCCACAGCGCGACACATGCATGCCGCCACCGAACACTTCATGGATGTCGCGCACGGTGAAAGCCACGTGGTTGAGCCCGCTCTTGGCCTGCGGCGTCTGCAGCAGGAACAGGTCGTGATGGCCGCCTTCGGGCTCGCAGCGCAGGAACGCCCCACGGCCCGGGTAGTAGTCGGACGGTACAAAGCCGAGCTTCTCGACATAGAAGCGCTCCGTGGCCGCCACGTCCTTGACGAAGAAGACCACGTGGCCGACTTCGATGGGCGTAGCACGCTCGTAGATCGGGCTCGGTTGGTTGCGGCGCGGTTTGTCCGTCCACGTGTTCATGGCAGCGCATTGCACGTCGACATCGCGCTTGGTGGTCAGTTGCACACGCACTGCCAAGCCGTTCGGGTCGGTGCAACCAACGCGGCCGTCGGCGTGGACGTAGCCGGGCTGGTCGGCCAGCTTGTCGATCAGACGGTCGAGTACAGTTTGCGAATCGGCGCCCCAGATCACTTCGCGCAGCGTCGGGCCGGCTTCCATGGCGGGTGGCAGCGTGGCATCGTCGCTGCGCTTGACGCGTACGCGGCAGCCGTTGAGTGTTTCGAACAGCAGGCCGCTGGCGTCTTCCGATTGCAGGGCGAGGCCCCAATCCAGGAAGAACTGCTTGCAAGCGGCGAGGTCGTCGGCACCGTAGACGATTTCGTCGATGCCTCGAATCGTGTTCATCTTCATCTCCTGTGGTCCAGGCGTTTGCTTCGGCGTTAGAGCCGCTAACAAGGCCCAGCGAAGCGGTCCTGGCTAGGCGTGCTGCCGCAGACAGTACTTGAGTACGGCAAGGCGGCACAACGACGCCAGGAGGGTTTTGTTAGCGGCTCTTAGTTGGCGTTGGCCCAGGCCAGCGGTTGTTCGTTCAAGCCCCAGTAGAGGCTCTTTTGCTCCATGTATTGCAGGATGCCGAGACGGCCCTTCTCGCGGCCTAGGCCGCTGTCGCGCCAGCCGCCAAACGGCGTCGAGATCGAGAACTGCTTGTATGTGTTGATCCACACGTTGCCGGCCTGCACCGCGCGGCCGACGCGCCATGCGCGCTTGTAGTCGCGCGTCCAGATGCCGGCGGCCAGTGCGTACACGCTGTCGTTGGCTTGTTCGATCAGTTCGTCTTCATCGTCGAACGGCATGGCAACGAGCACGGGGCCGAAGATTTCTTCCTGGCAAATGCGGGCGCTGTTGGTGAGGCCTTCGATGATGGTCGGCGTATAGAAGTAGCCCGACTCGCAGCCGGCGATTGCCGGGCGCAAACCGCCTGTGCGCAGGTGGCCACCGTCTTCCACGCCCATCGCGACGTACGACTCAATCGTCTCGCGGTGGCGATCGGTGATCAGCGGGCCCATCTGCGTGGATTCATCGGCCGGATTGCCGACGCGCAGCCGTGCTGCGGCAGCGGCCAGGCGATCCATGAACGGCTCGTACAAGGAACGCGCCACAAACAAGCGCGACCCTGCGATGCACGACTCGCCCGACGAGCTGAAGATGCCGTACAGCACCCCGTTGACCGCGTGGTCGAGGTCGGCATCCTCAAACACCATCGTCGGAGACTTTCCGCCGAGTTCGAGCGACACCGGCATCATCTTGTCGGCGGCAATGTGCGCGATATGGCGGCCGGTGTTCGTGCCGCCCGTGAACGACACGCGACGCACCAGCGGATGCTTCGTGATCGCATCGCCAATGACAGAGCCCTTGCCGGGCAGCACGCTGATCATGCCCTTGGGCACGCCCGCCTCTTCGCAAATGGCGGCAAGTTCCAGCGCCATCAGCGGCGTGACTTCGGCCGGCTTGACGACGACGGCGTTACCTGCGGCCAGCGCGGGCGCCATCTTTTGCGCTTCGCTGGCAATTGGCGAATTCCATGGCGTGATAGCCGCCACCACGCCCATGGGCTCATGCACGCTCATCGTCAGGCAATCACCACGCGCAGGCGTGAGCGACTCTTCCAGCGTCTCGCATGCGGCACCGAAGAACTGGAACGTGGCCGCAGCGCTTGCCACCAGGGCGCGCGTTTCGTTGATCGGCTTGCCATTGTCCAGGCGCTGGCGTTGGGCCAGCGCCTCGCTGCGCGAGCGGATCAGCTCGGCCACGCGATACAGAACGGCGGCGCGCTCGTGCGGTTTGCGCTGCGCCCAGCCGCTGGAAAGGAAGGCGCGGTAGGCGCCCGCCACGGCCTCTTCCACATCGGCGACGCTGGCGGCATTGAGTTCTGCAACGACTTCACCCGTGGCCGGGTAGCGCGTGGCATAGCGCTCGCCCGTGCCGAGGCGCCAATCGCCGGCAATGCAGATGGGCAACACGGACGTTGCGGTTGCGTTCGGGTTGGAAACAGTCATGGCGCAATGGCCTCGCTCAAATCGAAACGGCGTGCGCGCGGTTGCCCAGCGCACGCACCACGCTGAACACCGTCAGCGCAGAAGTCTTGGGATTGGCCGCAAGCGGCTTGCCGCGCATCGTCAGCTCGAAGCCGCCAAAGGCACCGCGCGCTTCGACGTGATGGATGTTCTCGTCCACCGTTGGATCGGCCAGCAGCTTGACGTGCGTGTGCTCAAGCCCGAGGCCCGCCAGCGACAGCGTGGCCGCCACGTTGGCGTTTTTCGGGAACAGACGCGCAGCTTCACGGGCGTTGCCTTCGAAGATCACGGTCGGCTCGCGCAGCGCATCGAGGTCGAACTGCTGCTCGGCCGGCGTGTCCTTCCAGGCACGCGGCGGTTTGCGGCCGGTGTAGATCACGGCATCCAGCCCCCCGACACGCGCAGCGGCCAGTGCATCGATGGCGCCAATGGCGCCCGACAGCAACTGCACTTGCGCGTTGCCACGCCGGGCCGCTGCCTCGAGCCGTTCGGCTACACCAGGTTCGGACAACGCACCCACCGATACCACCAGGCAATCAATGCCCTGCTCCAACGCCGGCAACACATGCTCTTCAAGCGCATCATGGCCAGCGCATTCGACGAGCAGATCAGGATGCGCGTCGGCCGACAGATGCGTCGTGACGCGCGCATTCGGTGCGAACGGGGCGATGGCCTCGCGCGCCTTGTCCATCGCGTGCTCGGGCACGATCACGGCGTCAAAGCACACATCCGGATCGCTCTTGAGCAGTTCCAGCACGCCCCGCCCGATCGCTCCGCACCCGACCATCGATACATGCAGCATGTCCGGCTCCTTCAATTGGCTCGGTTGCAGGTTCACGCCACCACCGTCGTGCGCTCGGCTGCGCGCTCGCCCTGGCCGTCCTTGGCCTGCTGGTTGACCGGCGGGCCTGCAAAGATCGTCTTGAAGCTGCCGATGGAAAGCATGTCGATCTCCATCAGGAACGGGCCCTCGCCGCTGGTGGCCTCGTTCAACGCGCTGCCCACGTCAGTCAGATCCGACACGCGGCGATGACGCAGTTGCAGCGACTGCGCGAGCGCCGTGTAGTCCGGCGTGTGCAGATCCACGTAATGGCGGCGGCCGCCGTACTGCGCGTCCTGAATGTTCTTGATGACGCCGTAGCCCTTGTCGTTCATCAGCACGATGACGAGGTTGGCGCGCTCCTGCACCGCAGTCGCCAATTCACCAAGGTTCAGGATGAAGCCGCCATCGCCGGCCAGGCAGAACGTGGTCTTGCCCGATCCGGTTGCAGCCGCACCAATGGCCGCGCCAATGCCCATTGCCAAACCTTGGCCGATGCCGCCACCCAACGCATGCACGCCAGCACGCGAATCAAAAATACGCAGCTGACGATTGCCCCACGTGCTGTTCGACACCGTAACGTCGCGCACCCAGTTGAACTCACGACCCACCGCGGCTTGCAACGCATCCACCAGCTTTGCGTACGGGCCGAGGCCGTCAATCAGCCCGTGCACCGCCGTCTCGTGGGCGGCGCGCAGGTCGCCGGCGAATGCCGCATCGATCTGCATCTTCTTTTCCAGCCGATCCGCCAGGCCATCCAGTGCGAGGGCCGAATCGCCGCACACGAAATAGTCGCTGGCGTAGCAACGGCCTTCTGCTGATGCATCTGCATCAATGCGGTACAGCGGGCGCGGCAGTTTCAGTTCGTACTTAAGCGTTTCGTTGCCGCGCAGGCGCGAGCCGACCACGACCATCGCATCGCACGTCTGATAGAACGCTTCGACCGGCTTGTGCAGGTTGAAGGCGCCCAGCGAACGCGGATCATCCTCCGGCACGATGCCGCGGCCCTGCGTGCTGGTGACCACGCCAAAGCCCAGATCCATCAGGCGCGTGACCTGCTTCGCAGCGTGGCGGGCACCACCTCCGAGCCACAGCATCGGACGGCGCGCGCGCGACAGGCGCTCAGCGAGTTCGTCCAGCGCGTGGGCCGACGGCACATGCTGCGGCACCTGCAGCGGGCGCAGATCGTCCGGCATCGGGATCAGCGCGGCTTGAATATCGATGGGGATCTCCACGCTCACCGGGCCAGCCGGTGCAGTCAGCGCGGTCTGCACGGCCAGCTTCATCGTACTGATGGCCGTGTCGGCACTGCGCACGCGGAAGGCCGCCTTGGAAACGGCCTTGAGCATCGTGAGCTGATCCGGCGCTTCGTGGATGTAGGCAAGGCTCTGGTCCAGGTACGGCGTTTCGATCTGGCCCGTGATGTGCAGCAGCGGCGTGCCGGCGGTCAGGGCTTCGACCATTGCGCCCGCCGCGTTGCCGGCCGCGGTGCCGGTGCTGGTCAGGCAGACGCCCAGGCCACCTGTGGTACGGGCATAAGCGTCGGCCATGTTGGCGCCGCCGGCTTCACCGCGCGCCATGACGAAGCGAATCTTGCCGCGCTCGCCCATCGCATCGAGGATGGGCATGTTGTGGATCGAGATAACGCCAAAGGCGGCCTTGACCTCGCAAGCCTCCAGGAAGGCTGCAATCGCGTGGCCCACCGTGACCAGCTGTTGTTCCTGTTGTTGTCTATTAAGCATGACGGGAGTGTCCTCCGGAGATATCGATGTGGCTGCCCGTGGTGTACGAAGACAACGGCGAGGCAAGGAACAGAATGGCGCGGGCTGCTTCTTCGGGCAGACCCAGGCGTCCAAGGGGAATATGTTTTTGTGCGGCCAAGCGGCGCGTCCACGCGGCCCAGTCGAGATGGCGATCTTCTTCGGGTCGAGCCTCGAAGCGGCGGCGCCATTGGCCGGACTCCACCAGGCCGATCAGGATGCCGTTGACGCGCACGCCCTTCGGTGCAAATTCGGTTGCCATCGAACGCACAAGATTGAGCACACCCGCACGCGCGGCAGAGGTGGCCACCATGTGCGGCTCGGGCTGCTGCGCGAGCAGCGAATTCACGCAGACGATCGCGCCGTGCGCCGTGCGCTCGAGTTGCGGCATGAAAGCGCGCGTGGGATGAATCACGGAGAAGAACTTGAGATGCAGCTCCTGCGTCCAGGCAGCGTCGTCGGTATCGGCAAACGTCGAGACACGGCCTTGGCCCGCGTTGTTGACCAGCATGTCGACGGGGCCGAGCGCTTGCTCCACCGCATCGGCAAACGCTGCCATCTGCGCGGCGTCGAGCACGTCGCACGTTGCGGCAAACAGCCTAGCGTTCGGGAAGCGGCTGCGCAGGCCTTGTTCGGCTTGCGCGAGACGTTCGGCATTGCGGCCGCACAGCGCCACGGCGGCGCCGGCTTCCAGCAGCAGTTCAACGGTGGCCAGGCCGATGCCGGAGGAGCCTCCGGTCACAACGGCGGTCTTGCCGGTCAGGTCGATCATCGGCATGGTCATTCCCGGAACAGGTTGACGACCTTTCCGCTGGCGGGGCGGTAGTCCAGCAGGTAAGACAGCTCACCGGCAGCGGCGCGCACCTTGTCGATCATCAGATCGAGTTGTGCGGGCTCAATGCGCGGCGACGGAATGGTCGTGCCCAGCGCTGCCACCACCTTGCCTGCGCGGTCCAGCACCGGTGCAGCAATCGTCGAGATGTTGGCTTCAAAGAAGCCTTCCTGCAGCACGTAGCCATGTTCGCGGTCGCGCTGGACCATCTCGAACAGTTCTTCCACCGTGCGCGGCGTGTTGGCGGAGAACACCTCCAGCTGCGGCTCCGGATAAAGCTGGCGCAATTCCGCCAGCGACAGGTCAGCCAGCAGCACACGACCCAGCACCGTGGCATGTGCCGGCAGGCGCGTGCCAACATTCACCGAGCTGGTGAACGGCGTGGGAGCAACCGACTTCGCCACATAAACGATAGAGCGGCCATCGCGCACGACGAGGTTGCATGGGTAATGAATGTCATCGCGCAAGCGATCGAGCAGCGGACGGCCCAGCTCGGTCAGTTCCAGCGAGGCGAGATACTCAAAGCCCAGGCGCAGCACCGCCATGCCGAGACGGAAATCGCGACCGCCGTCCACGCGCTCGATGAAGCCCATCACTTCGAGCGTCGTGAGCAGGCGGAATACAGTCGAACGCGGCACCTTCAGCCGGCGTGCCAGCTCCGGCGCCGACAGAACGCGGTCTTTGTGGCTGAATTCGCACAGGAGGCGCAGGCCGCGTTCGAGGCCCGGCACGATGTACTTTTCCTGCACGTCTTCTGAAATGAGGTCGTTGCTCATACGTCTTGGCGCTTAGGCGTTTTGAGATTGGGAGAGAACGGCTTGTTCGATCCAGCCTGCGACAGCATCAGGCGCATCGATATAGGAGGCATGCCCTGCAGACGGTACAAGCGCAAATGGCAGACCGAACGTCTTGGCCAGCGCTTCGCAGCCTTGCGGCGGCGTGATGCCGTCCACATCGCCGCAAGCGACTTGTGCCGGCGTCGATGCGGGGCGCTTGCTCAGATAGGCGCTGATGTCGTCGCCGCTGAGCATCGCCACTGCCTGGCGGTAACCGCCATCGTTGAGGCGCTTCATGTTCCAGCGCACCCAGGCACGCTCTTCATCGGTGGCATTCGGGCGCAACAGGTGCGCGTGGCGCGACTCCGCCATGCCGTCGATGCCGAGCTGGTCCAGCGTTGCAAGACGCTGCGCTTGCACGGCCAGCGACTTGTCTTCCTGCCCCGGCTGGCCGTAGCCCTGTGCAGGGTTCAGAAGCAGCAGGCACTTGGGCTGCATCGCCGTTGGCGCATGGGCCACATATGCCGATGCCATCAACGCCCCCAGCGAGTGGCCGACGATCGCATCCGGCGTCACATGCAGCGCAGCCAGCCATGCCTCCAACCGCACCGCGTAGTCCGCGGCGCGCGGTACAGCCTGTTCGAGCGGCGTGGAATTGCCGTAGCCCGGCGCATCCCATGCCAGCACGCGCATGTTGTGCGAAAGCACCTGCACGCAAGGCAGCCATGACGCAGCGCTGGAGCTGATGCCGTGCAACAGCACCACCACCGGCCCGCGCTCGCCCCATTGCCGATAGCCGATGCGGTCGCCGTGGGCGTTGATGGCGACGGTGCGTTCGGCAAACCCGGCGCCCAGCGCGGCAAGCGCGTCGGCAACGCGGAACGGATGGGAGGATATGACAGCCTGCGCGCTCATGGCATCAACGCTTGATCTTGGCGAGCGGGTGCTCGGGCGGATACGTCGGTGTGATCGGCTTCTTGGCGCCGAGCATCACGCACATCAGCGCGTCTTCATCGCCGATGTTGATTTCTTCGCGGTACACGCCGGGCGGCACCGACACGAGATCGCGATCGGTCAGGATGGTTTCGTAGCGTTCGCCGTCCTTCTCCAGCACCAGCTTGAGCTTGCCGCGAATGATGAAGAACACCTCTTCCACATCGGTGTGCAGGTGCGACGGGCCTTCGTGGCCGGCCGGAATGACCATCGTCGAAAACGTGAAGTGCTCGGCCGGCACCGTGTTGGTGTCAGCCGCCACGCCCGTGCCGCCCGTGCCGAGGTAACGCATTTGCGCACGGCGGTATTTCGGGTCGAAGTCGGCCTGGAACTTGAGGGCGTCCCAGTCGTAGCGGCGGGTGGAAAAACGCGCGACCCGGCTGTTCATCCAGTCTTCAAACGACGCGCCTTCCGGGCGGTCCCACGTGCGTTGCACTTGCTGTTGTTCGGAGAGATCGCTCATTGAATACCTCTTCTGAATGGTGTGTGGATGCGTTACTGCATGACAAAACCGCCGTTGACGGCCAGCGTCTGGCCTGTCACGAATCGGGAAAGGTCGGACAGCGCGAACAGCACGGCGCCGCACACGTCGTCGGGCAGTTGATCGCGCGAGATGGCGCGCTGGTCGCGGTACAAAGCACGACGGTGCGCCGGCACGTATTCGGTGGCTTCCACCAGCGTCAGGCCCGGCGCGATGGCGTTGACGGTGATGCCGTCAGCGCCGCATTCACGCGCCAGAGACTTGGTCATGCCGATGACAGCGCTCTTGCTGGCCACATAAGCCAGCAGGTTCGGTGCGCCCCACAGCGGTGTGTCCGACGACAAATTGACGATGGCGCCGCGGCCCGATGCCTTGAGTGCCGGCAGGCAAGCCGTCGTCATCAACCATGTGCCGCGCACGTTCACGTTCATCACGCGGTCCCAGGTCTCGATGTCGATTGACGATGCATCGCGCCCGCCCGAGTTCGTGATGGCCGCGTTGTTGACAAGCCCATCGAGCCCACCCAGTGCCTGTGCAGCCGCAGCAGCGCATGCCTGAATGGAAGCCGGATCGCCAAGATCAAGCGCGAAGCCATGCGCATCAAAGCCTGCCGCACGCAGCGCTGCGGCCTCTTCCTGCACGCGCTCGCCAAGAATGTCGGCCAGCGCAACGGCGCCACCGGCTTCGGCAATCGACTTGGCAAAGGCCAGACCCAGACCGCGCGCGGCGCCCGTCACGAGCACCTTGCGGCCAGCCAGCAGCCCGGCGGTTGAATTGCGCTCAGGCATGTTGGGCTTCCGTGGGAACCGGCTTGAGCATGGCGACGGGCGCGTCGGCCAGTTCAGCGGCGGCGCGGCGTGCAAGCACACGGCGGATACGCGTGATGCCGATGTCGTGCTGATACAGCGTCTCGTGCTCGCGCGCTTCGGGTGCCATCGACTCAAGCACGACGCGGTCCTGTTCCAGCACATCCCAGTGCAGGCCTTCGAGGCGATTGCGATACAGGAAGCGCCACACGTCGCGCTGCCAGCCCTGCACGTGGCGCGTGCGCCAGAAGTAGACGATGCAGTGCTCCTCGTCCACCGGCGTCACGATGCCGATGATGGTGAACGGGCCGCCCGGGCCGACCTTCGGTTGATACGGAATCGACAAGCGCAGCCACATCGTGCCGGTCTCGCCAAACTCGGTCCAATCGAAGTTCACGCCGCGCTGGCCGGTCTTCTGGAACATGATCCCGTGGTCGGTTTCAACCACTTCCATCACGGCCTTCTTCTCGCCGCTGGCCATCGAGTGCGATACGGCGTGCAGGTAGGCGCCGTGCATCGGGTCCATGACGTTGTCGATGGCGTAGCGGTAGTTGACGTTCCAATGCGCGAAGCAAAGGAAGTGACTGTGCTCGTCGCTGGTCAGCTCTTCAGGCAAGCGCAGCGTGCCGACCGCGTCGTCAAACTCTGACGGAGCCTTGTCGCCAAACCACACGAAGATGGCGCCGGCGCGTTCCTGCACCGGGTAGCTGCGCACGCAGGTCTTGCCTTCCATCGGGCAAGCGTCAACAGCCGGCACGCTGGTCACCGTACCTTGGCCGTTCACTTCAACGCCGTGGTACCAGCAAGCCACGTGGTCGCCCAGGTTCCAGCCCATCGACAGGCGCGCGCCACGATGCGGGCAGCGATCTTCCAGCGCATGGACCTGGCCGGCGGTGTCACGCCACAACACGATGTTCTGGCTCAAACGCGTGATGCCCACCGGCGCGTTTTTCACATTCCACGACGCCGCCACCGGATACCAGTAGTTGCGCAGACCGGTGTTGATGCGCGCTTCCTTCTGCGCTTCCTTGTTGCCTTCCATTGCTTGCCTCTTCTGATGGGTTGAGCCGTGCGCCTCTGCGGGCAATGCGGCGTCGAATCGTGTTGGAACCGGCCTCGTCTCAGGCGCCCAGGCGGCGCATCTCGGCCAGGAAGGTGTCTTCCGTCCAGGCCTCTCCGCCAGCGGCATTGCGCGGGCCGCGCTCATTCAGCACAGCCACGATGTCGGCCGGCGTTTGCGCACCGCCCAGGAATGCCGCTTCCAGCGAATCGGCCAATTGGTTCTCATAGGCTGTCGGCTCGGCGGCGCGTGTTTGCCACACCAGATTGGCGACGTGACCGGGGCGCTCGACACGGCCCTTGCCGGCGACGTTGTTCGGAGAAATCGGCTCCCACGGAGCGAGGTCGGGGTTGTATTGCGATTGCATTTCTGTCGACTCCATCACGTTTCACTTGTTTTACCTATGAAACGTCTGTTAATATCTGGAACACAGGTGCAACTATAGACCGCGTCTTCGAAATCGCAGATGCGGGATTACCCTATGGTTTGCGGAAAAATGCGTCGGCGGTGGACGGCGCCTCCGCCGGATCGCGCACTGGACAACGGTCTTGGTACCGCGCCCGCGCTGCGGTGCGACGACGGACCTACGAAGCTGCGTGGCCGCTGTTGCGGCAATGTCGTCTTACGATCGACGTTCCTTCAACCCGCACTTGTCCGACCATGAACAGCGTGAACGCCCTGGCCTGCACACCGCCAACCAATTTCTATATCGCATACAGCAACGGCCGCGAACCCATCAACGCCCCCACCCTGGCCAACCAGGCCACGATGGAGGTGAGAACGGATCAAGCCCAGAAGATTGCCGTCATTCAGCAGGATGGCCACCACATCAAGGTCGACAAGGTCGGGCCTGACGGCCAGCAGACCACTGTGGCCGACTTGGATCTCGGCGGTGTCGAAGACGCCCTCAAGATCGTGGGTGGCACGGATGCCAAAGACTTGAGGATCGACTCGCACACGTCGTGGTTCGACGTTTTAGGACACGGTACATCAACCTCGCTGGACCTCGGCGACGGCTATTCCGTCAAGATCGACAAGACCATCGACGAACATCAGTTGCTGTCGATGTTCGGCAACAATCCACCGACGTATACGACCAGCGTCGAGCTTACGGGTCCGAATGATGAGCACATCAGCTACGGCGCCGAGGGAGGTAGCGATTGGAGCCATTTCGACGTGCCGAAATTCGATTGCTGAGGTTGCTCACCGCGCGGACGCAGCAAGACGGCTAGCCATTGCCGTCAGTCCAGGGGACCAACAGGCCGAGCAGCGCCCGCGCGCCAATGCCGACGCCCAGCACGAGCGCCGGCTGGAACGTCGACAGCCCGCCCTTGTCGAGTAGAAAGTCGTCCGCTGCAGGCACGTTCGGCCCCTTGACCGCACCGCCGGCCGGCATGCGCCACCACGGCAGCAAGCTGTTGTGGCGCACCACCCGGCCCAGATCACGCCGGGCGCGGTAGGCATCGACATGCATCTGCTGAAACGCGCGGAAGAACCACCAGTCCGCCGATACCTTTCCAAGTTCGACGAGTGCTGATGACCATTGGTTGCTGCCGGCTGCCAACAGCAGATGGGCGGCGTCGGCGCCGGCAAATGGCAAGACGCCGAGCGTGGCCAGCTTGTTGGACCACTCCTGCAGCAACGTCACAGGCACCGGCTTGCCGGTAGGCGTTCCCACCTCCGGCAGGAACGGATACACGACGAGCGGACGATGCCCGAGGGCGACCAGCCATTGCAGCGGCCGGGGCAGATGCTCTGTTCCGCCGAACATCGAGGGCAGTCTTGCGCCCGCCGGCCGCACGGTCGGGTCCTGCTGCAACCGATCCGCCCGCAGGCTCAACGTGCGGCCCAGCCGAGCACTGATGCTGGCCATCGGATGCACAGCAGAAAAGATCAGCGTCGCGAGGTTCGCCAGCGTATCGCCTGCCGCCCGCAACGACGCGAACGACGGGTCGAAAAAGCCCGGATGCATCAGGTGCAACAGGTTGGAAACATCGTTCGGGCCGTAGCTCCATATGCGGATGGTCTCAAGCAGCCAGCCAAGCTCGCTGCGGGCCGACAGAACCTGCCCGGGCGCGGCGTCCACCTGCCGCAGGGCATCGCTGTCGCGTGGATTTACCTTGAGCAACATGCCGAGCGTGCGGTAGCGGTCCCGGTCGGCTTTCGATACACCGCGCAACGTGCCGCGCCAGCCGGTCATGAGGCGCCACGTAGAAGCCGGCGAGGCATCGGCCTGACGCGCGATGCGCACGCGCACGCCATCCGACACCATCCCCAACGTCGACCGCAGGCCAAGCATGCCGAGCCCCAAAGCGTTCCAGTCCGCCAGCGTGAAAGTCGGCAGACCGTAACGCACGCCGGCGTAAGTGGCGGACGCGATCGTGGCCGTCGACGTCAACGCGCGGAACACCGGACCACGGATCTTCATGCCGCCGGAAACGGTCGGCGGCGTGTAGGGCTCACCGGGCTTGGGTCCGTAGGCGTTGCGCGGGTTGGGAATGCTCTCGTGATGACGCCGGCTGTTGGCGTCTACCGTCACGATGGCCCCCTGCGGTGCCTCGGGCGGCAGCCAGCCCACCTTGAGCATGTGGCCCAGATCGCGCGCACCCATCACGACGGGGTACGTAAACCGCACGCCTCGCCCGCCCGGAGCCTGCGCGATCTGGCGCGCCGCATCGCCGCGCGCCGCCGTGATCGACGACCACACCTGCGTGTCGGAAGCGTCCAGCGCCAGGCCGATGCCCTGCTCGCCAAAAACAGTTTGCGGCGGCCGCGAGGTTGTCACGAATACCGCGGTCTCCGGCTGACGGGAAGCCCAGAAACGCCCGGGCTCGTTCGAGAAGCCATTGAGCAGACGGCGCCAAAGCGGCTGCCACTCCAGCGGCCGCGGCTGAAGGTTGCTCAAGAACATGCGCCACGCTTCCTGCTCGTCGGAAATGTGCTCGGGGTCAACGCCCTCGCCGCGCAGCGCAAATGCAGTGGCGCGCTCCACGGCGGCATCGGCATCGACGGACGGATTGGGCAGCGCCGGCTTGAGTAGCGGCAACGGCGGTTCGACGGTTTCCACGCGCACGAAACCCCAGTCCTTCCGGTATCGCAAAGGCGGCGTGGTCACGGTTTCGAAGGCGGGGGCTGTTCCCGGCGCGGCATCGCGATCGGCCGCTCGACGCAGGAAATACCGTTGAATGTCGATCCGCGCCTGGGCCGGTGTTCCGGCGGCAAAGGTGAATTGTTCGTAAGGCCGCTCGTTGCCGAAGTGGTGGGCATGTGCGGGTGGCTGCGAGGCGTAGGCAGCGATGGCATCGGCCTTGAGCCTGCGCTCCGCATCGTTCAACTGCAGCGTCCAGGTACGCCCGCGCAGATTCAGCACGGAGGTCGGATACCAGCCGATCTCGTTGGCCCACATCAACGGCATCGCCTGGCCTGTGGAACGTTGGTACGCACGCGCGGCCTGGCGCATCAGGCGGCTGCTTTCGGCGTGGGCCGGATGCACGTTGCGGTTGATGCGCAGCCCGACCGCCAGATCGTATTGCTCCGTACGCATGCGTTCGGCCAGGTAGCGCACGATGAATCGCGTGTTCCATCTGGCAACAATGCTGTAGCGCAGGACGCGCTCGCCGGGCCGGCGCCACGGGTTGATGTCGGCATTGCCATGCAGCACCGTCACCTTCACGCGCGCGCCGCCACCCAGCCGTGCATAGAACGCTCGCAACTCCTCTTCGCGCAGTTGGCCCAGTGCGCCGGGTTCGGCAAATTCCGCACCGTCGCCGCCGTACACGGGCAGGGGAATGCCGGACTCCGTGCTGACGATCGTCCCGCCGTTGCCACGCGTGATGTACACCACGTGGATCTCTGTGCCTGCCGCGATGGCCCGCCGCAGCATGCCGGCCATGATGGTGTCGTCGTCGGGGTGTGCCAGCACCACCAACATCTTATTCACACCGGACGACTGCGTCTCCGCACGCTGGCGCTTGGTACGCGGCATGCCGCCTGCGCTCCACTCGGCGGCTGTCATCGCCACGCCCATTTCCGTGGCGCCGGTCCCGCTGCGCGGTACGCGCGTCGTCCCGAAACCCGGATGCAACCACGCTGCCGGCGTTGTGTACTGCGCCGGCGCCACGTAGTCGACTGCATGCGTCAGCAGCATGGTCGCCACGTCCGGAACGAGCTGTGCCCACAAATCATCGCGATCGTGCTCGCTCATCTCGTCGAGATGCGGCAAGGCTTCGGCCACGCCATCCGCCAGGTTGACGCCACCAGCCACGCCCGCGGCCCTGCCGAGCGCCCGGGCCACGGTGGTCGTACGGGCAAGCGACGTGTTCAGCGCCAATGCGGCCGACGCCTCCAGTTCCGCACCCTCCGCCGCCGCCCGCGCACCGAGCACGAGCGCGCGACCGAGCGCAACCGTCGCGGCGCCGCCAAGGCCTTCAGCCAGCACGGTGCCCCACACCTGACGCGCGTGGCCACTCGTCAGCGGGTTGAGGTCTTCGTCGTGCGAGATCATCTGCGGCAGGTCCGAGCGCGCGGCGCCATACACAAGGCCCGCCGCACCGGCCAGCAACGGCACGATGCCGTCGGTCAGCACGCCCGCGGCCAACAAACCGCCCGCCAGCACGGCGTCCAGATGGAAGGTACGGTTCGCCGCTTCGAACACACTCTCGATGCGCGCCTCGCCCATGAACAGACGCAGTTGCCCATCGGCATCGAAGCGATCGGCGCCTTGCGGGGCGCAGTCCGGCGCCACCATCAATGCGGCCTCGCCACCAACGGGCAAGTCGCACGCGTGGCGGAAATCGTCGAGCGAATCGTAGGTGCGGTTGGCGCCGGCATCCACCCAGCCGGTCGTGCCATCGGCGCGCGTGAACTGCATCAGCGCGCCGTCCTGGATCACGCTGTCGGCAGGTATCAGTTCGGAGCCAGGCTTGATGGCCGTGACAAACGGCAGGAAGTTCACCTGCAGCGGCCGCGTGCGATCGGCATCGCCATATGCGCGATCAACGATTCGCTGAAGCTGCGCCCGCACATCGGCCGGTGCCTCGGCAAACCAGCGCCCCTGCCGGGCAGCCTCGACAAGTGCCTGCGGCGTGGGTGCATCCAGATCGGTCACGGGCAGGATGCCGAACGCCAGGCCCGCGAGATTCGTCAATTGATCGGCCGACGACACCGTGATGGCCTGATCGCCAAACTGCAGGAAAAACTGCTGGAGATACGGTCGGGCCAACTCCTCGCCGTGCGTTCGGAACAGCTCGAAACGCGCGGCCGCGTCGTCATGCCGGGCTGGTGACAGGGCAGCAAGCAGATCCTGTGCGTGCGCGCCGGCCTCGTCGGTCTGGGCTTGCAGACGCGCGCGGGTGGCGTCTTGCGTGCCTTGTCGGGCGCTGTCGACCTTCGCGCGCAGTCCGGCAAGCGTCTTCGCATCGGCGCCGGTGGCTTGAGCCATGCGCAAGTCCTGCTCGGCGCCATGCAGCGTGCGCTGTGCAGTCTGCCGCGTCAGCTCCGCCTGTGCACGGTCGGCTGTGGCCTGGGAGTGCGCAGCCTGTCGCTGCGCGTCGCCCGCCAACTTGCCGGTGAGCGTCTTGGCGTTGTCGGCAGCCAGGAAGGCGGCCGTCCACGTCGGCACCGCATCCTGACGCGCCTGCGCAAGCGCCGCCGTAGTGGGCAGCGCTTGCGTGCGCGGCTGGCACTGCAGAATCTGCTGCTGCCGGGCTTGCTGATCAGCATACTGTGCGTCGGCAACGCGCTGCTCCGGAGCGACGTCGGCTTGCGCCTTGACGAGCGCATCGTCGCCGGCCTGCTGGAGGTTCTGCGCTTCGCCGTCGGGGATGGCGCCGCTGGCGCGGCCGGCGACCACGGCATCGTGGTACGTCTGCCAGTCGCCGCGGTTGGCAGCGTCAGAAAGCACGGCCAATGCGTCGGCATGTACCGCGTCGTGCGTGTGGTTAAGGACGAGCGTGGCATTGCGGGCAGTTGCCTGAGCGTCGCTCCATTGCGTGCGCGCATCCAACGTGGCCTGTGAGGCCTCGTCGGGTAGGTTGCGCACCGGCGCCCGTGCTGCGCGGTCACTGGCCTCGGCTGAATCCAGCACTTGCCGCGCATCGTCGAGCTGGCGCTGCGCCATGTCCCGTGCAACGCGTGCGTCGGCCTCGTCGGCCTGTGCCCGCGCGAGCACCAGCGCGGGCACCGCAGCCTCCTGGCGCTGCTTCTGCTGCACCGTCATCACCGTCTGAACATGGCCGCCGGGCTGTGCCGCGGCCACCACAGCGGCCTGCAGATGCGTTCGGGCAGCGGCGGCCATGTCGTTCGCCAGTTGCCCATTGCGTTGCGCCTGCTGACACGCTGCTTGGGCGGCCGCTTCTTCGGCGTGTTGGCCACGTGACTGCGCGATCAATGCCGCGCGCTCGGCCTGCAGCGCCTGCAAGGCGAACTGCGCGGCCAGGTAAGCCGCCTGCGCCAGTTGCCGTGCGGGGTCGGTCGTCTCGGGGTCGATGGACTGAGCAGGCTGCGCCGCTGTCACCGCGCGCTGCGCGTCGTGAATCTGTGTTGCGAGGTCGCGCAGACGCGCCTGCTGATCCGAAGAAAAAATGAGAGAAGACGACGCAGTGGACGCGTCCACCAACGCAGGCAAGGTGACAGGCATACAGCAGCACGTAAGGTCAGATGCTGCGACCTTACGTGCCGCCCGCACATGCGGTGTTCCGGATTTTGCTAATGCAGCGAGCACATATGCCAGTTGCGCGCGGGCCGGTGCCGCACGCGCACTTCAGGCCTTACTGGATGCCGTAGCCGCTCAGAACAATTTGCGATAAACCACGAAGCCCGACTTGTCCGCCAACGTGTCATACAACCGCATGGCGGTCGCGTTGGTTTCGTGCGTCTGCCAATAGACGCGTGGCAAGCCGTCGGCCTGCGCGCGACGGTACACCGCTTCGATCAAGGCCCGGCCCACGCCCTGCCCGCGCGCGGCCTGCGCCGTAAACAGATCCTGCAAATAGCAGCTCATGCCGATTTGCGTGGTGCTGCGGTGGTAGAGGAAGTGCACGATGCCGAGCAGCTCGCCGCCACGCTCGGCCACCAGCGCGTAGACAGGCTCCGCTTCGTCGAAGAAGCGCTGCCATGTCGTCTGCGTGACGATGTCGGGCAAGGCGGTCTCGCCCGCACGGCCGTAAAAGGCGTTGTAGCCATCCCAGAGGGGTTTCCAGGCGGCAAAGTCGTCTTGGTGGATGTGGCGGATCAGCAGGTCGTCGGGCGTGGGCATGGTGGGCTGAATGGGTGGCAACGCTCCGGCATTCTGCCAGCCGGCTGCTCCACATGCAGCCGGCTTTCCTACTGATGGCTTAGCGCGGGCCGAGCGCCGAAAGATCGACCCCGTCTTGCACCAACTCGTCCTGGACCTTGTGCTGGGCCGCGTCGTTGGGTGAGCCGTACCCGAAGATGGTGTGAAGCCCCGGTGGTATGTGCTGCTGCACAAACTCCTGCGTGTGCTTGTCCGCTGCGTCCAACACGCTGGTCTTGTACAAGTAAGAGAAATCACGGTCGCCATTGAGCAGTGCCGTCGACGTGTCGTCCGCGGTGTCCAGGACGCGTGCAGCGTCGCTAACGCGGTTCATGCCGCCGACCAGTTCCGTCTGCAGTTGTTGTGCATTCGCCTGTCGCTGTGGCGCATTGACCGGGAAGCCAGCCTCGCGCAATGCCTGTGCCGCGGCGGCGGCATCGATGAACTGCCCGGTCACGACGCTGATTGTCTGTGCAGCGCGGTCAGCGTCCAATCCGGGGTTGCCGCCCCGGTCAAACGCTTGCTTAACCGGGTCGGCAATTTTCTGCGCCGCAGCCGCCTCGCTCTGGTGGTACTCCAGATACTGGCCCCAGTCAGTCTGAGAAGAGTCGCCCGAAAACACCTCAATATTGGCATCCTGTACCGTGCGGCTGGTAGCGCCGATCTTCGTCGTGACATCATCCACGAGAGCTTTGACGCCGCTCTTGCCAACATCACCCAGCGCACCGTCCTCGAGATACGAGTCAAGGTTACGTAGCGCGACCGTGGCGTCCTGCTCGTCGACCATTGCGTGGCCCACTCGCGTGCGAGCTGCATCAATATCGGTGTCGCTCGGATCAGCCGGTAGATTAAGGCGATCCTGATCCCACCATTGCGCGTTGCTGTCTTTGGTGGCCCGGCTGGCCACGACCAGATCCTGCACCCTCACCGTTGGCGAAGCAGCTTCATTCACAAATTTCTTTAGCGTCTCCAGGCAATCCTGGATGCTGGGCCGCGTTTGCACTGCCTGATACCCAGGGCCGTGGCCGTCGATCATCATCGTCATGCTGTTTCCTTAGCGTTGAGAATCAGATCAGCGTAAAGGCACCGCGCGCTGATGTTGACTACGCCAACTCGTGCCTGCGCGCCTTGTCCGCTGCCATGTGCTGCCCACGCCATTGGAACGTCCGTGCGCGCTCATACCCTAGGGATTGTCCGCAGCAGAACCGCAGGGGAAAGAAAGTTTGATGAAAGCATCGACCCTCTACAGTGCGCTCCATGGCCCGGTCACGACCCAGTATCGGGCAGTGCGATCTCCACGCACATCAGCGTCACCACGATAAGGGTCGGGTGTTGTACCAGCCATATCGCCGGACCCAACGGGATGTCAGTCCGGCGTCCGCTTCAATCGGTCTTTCCTGCTGTCAACCTTGCGGCCCACCGTCCTCCCGGTGGGCTATTTTCTTTTCAGGGTTGCGCCGGGGTGGGCAACACCAGGCGCTGCGTCAACCGCTGCACCGTCGGCGCGGCGATCAGTACGATGGTGAACGCAGCCGGCCAGGCCAGCACAAAGGCATGCGCCCAGCGGGCGAGAAAGTCAGGGCTGATACCGGCGTTGATCCAACCGATCCAGCCAGTCATGAGCAGCGACATCAGGCCAGACATCAGCCACGCAAAAATGACACGAAGACGTGTGGGAGTAGAGACGGGCATCGACATGGCGGTTCTCCTTGCAAGCCATCAAATGTGATTGACGGTATGCTAGACAACCGCGTTTCAAGAAACTATAGACGTTTATTGAAACTTAAATTCCAAAAATGGAATCATGCTCGACGATCTTGCCCTCTTTGTTTCCATCGTGGACCACGGCAGCCTGCAGGCCGCAGCCCGTCATGCCAATCTGCCGCCCGCCACGCTGACACGGCGCCTGCAGAAGCTCGAGACGTCGCTTGGTTGCCAGCTTCTGCTGCGCAGCGCCCGCAGCCTGAAGCCGACGCCGGAAGGCCAGCTTTACTACGAGCAATGCCGCCCGCTGCTGACCGCGCTTGCGCAAACCACGGCCACACTCGACGACGATCTCAACCAGGTGAAGGGCACCCTGCGCGTGCTGGCGCCACTGAATCTGTCGCGCGGGCTTCTCGCACCTGCGTACGCAAGCTTCATGGCGACGTGGCCCGAGATTCGCCTGGAGCTATCGCTGAGCAACCGCAATGAAGACGTGTGGCGGCATGGCGCCGATCTTGCCATCCGCGTCGGCCAGCAGGACGACCCGAAGTTGCGACAACGCCGGCTGGGTGTCATCGGGATGGTGCTGGTGGCGTCGCCCGCGTACGTGGCCGAGCATGGCGCGCCGACACATCCGCATGAGCTTCAGGCGCACCAGTTGTTGGTGTCGTCGCCACTCTCGACATGGCGCTTCACCTCACCCGATGGCGAGGAAACCATCGAGTTGCAGCCTCGAGGACGCTGCGACCTGAACGATATCGAACTTGGCGTGACGCTGGCCGAAACAGGCCTCGGCCTGCTGTACTGTCCGCACACGCTCTGCCATCCGGCGCTGGAGGCAGGCAGGCTGGTGCGCCTGCTGCCGGAATGGCGGACACCGCAGCGGCCCATCTACGCGGTGTGGCCGCAGCAACAGCTGCCACGCAAGGTGCGTACGTTGCTGGAGCATCTGGCGGCCTTCGCCGCGGCCACGCCCTTGCTGCAGGCCGATGTCGTACCGAGTGCTTCCCACACTGCTTGAAACGGGTAAAAACACGCGTTGCCGCATCAGCCGATCACCCCGTAGGCTGGAGATTCCCTCGCCGATTTCACTGGAGGCCCGATGCACAGCAGCCACCTGGTGCGCTCCGGCAACCTTCGCCTGCATGCTCGCATGACCCTGCCCGCCGACGTATCTGCACGGCAGCGCCCTGCCATCGTGCTTGTGCATGGCTATCCGGACGACAGTTCCGTCTGGCACGGCGTGCGCGATTCCCTGGCGCGCGACCGCCGGGTGCTCACCTTCGACGTGCGCGGTGCCGGCCTGTCAGATGCGCCCGCGGACACCACCGGTTACCGCATCCCCCAATTTGTCGACGACCTTGCCGCCGTGGTCGACGCGCTGCTGCCGGGCGAACGCTTTCATCTGGTCGGGCACGACTGGGGCTCCATCCACAGTTGGGAATCGGTGACGACCGATCGGCTGCGCGGGCGCATCGCGTCATACACGTCGATCTCGGGCCCATGCCTGGACCACGTCGGCCACTGGATGCGCGCGCAGCTCGATGCCGGCACATGGACCGCCAAACGTGCGGTGTGGAAGCAGCGGCTGCAATCCTGGTATGTGGGCTATTTCCACCTGCCGCTGGTGCCGGAATGGTCGTGGCGGCTGTGGGTCGCGCGCGCCTGGCCATGGTGGCTGCACAAAACGGAAGGCATCCGCATCGAAGCCCAGCGACCGACGCTTGTGCGCGATGCCTGCAATGGCGTGCGCATGTATCGCGCAAATTTTCGCGACCGCCTCACGCGCCCCCAGGCACGTGCACCGCATGCACCCGTGCAACTGATCGTGCCAACGCGCGACCGGTACGTCAGCCCCGCCGTTACGCACGCTGTGGAAGCTTGGGTATCGCACTACTGGCGCCACGAGGTCGACGCCGGCCACTGGCTGCCCTTGCGTCGCCCCGACTGGGTTGCGGACCGCATCCGCCGCTTTGCCGACTATGTCGAATCCGGCCACGAACCTGCCGAATTGCAGCAGGCCCGCGTGGCCGGCACCCTGGCAACGACCTGACGCAACTAGAGCATTGCGCCCAACGCAAACGTTGACGCGCGTGTAACACACTGTAATCATCGTCCGCCACAACGCTGACGGCGCGCCATGACCTGGCGCCCGGACGGCTCGAGCCGCCGCTTCGCGCAAACCGCGTCGCCGGCCATCGATACAAGAAACAGGGACAAGACAATGAAAAGCAAGGTCGTGGTGTACGGCCCGCTCTACGGGAAGTGGTACGCAATCCTGGTCAACGACGGTGTGGCCGCCGAATCCAACCAGTTTGGCTCGTACGAAGCCGCCATGGGTTTCGCTTCACGCCGATATCCGGAGCTTGAGCAGGAGCGGCAGCCTTACGCGCGAGGCCGCGAAGAAAGCGAGGACGGAAGCGACAGCCGGGAAACTGCGCCGATCTGAATATGCCGGGCGGCATCTAAGCCGCCCTTGCAGATACTGCGCTAACGGCCTGCCCCGCAAAAGCGGCCGGCAATCCATTCGAACACGCTGCCTTCGCGCAGCGAGCGGCTTTGCGCCTCGTCGCCGTAGTGGATCTGGTAGAGCGGCTTGCCGCTGGCATTGCGCGCGCGATAGAGCGTTTGCGCAATCACCGTGTAGCTATGTCGCGCGCAATCGAGCACCACCTGCTTGACCGAAGAGCGGATCGGCTGGCCATCTGCCGTTTTGATCGTGAAGTCGGGCAGCACGTTGCGCAGCAGCCGGAAGTGCACGGTATGCGAATCGGCATCCGCCTCAGCACTTGGCTCTGGCTTGACCGATTGCCGATCGATATACGACACGATGCCGTTGATGCTCTCGAACCGGCGCCAGCGGGAATCGGCGCTGGCCGATTCGAGCGCGGGCGCCGCGCCGCCCGTAACGGCTTGCGCGGACGCTGTCGGCACAGCGGCCGACGCAGACACGGTTTGTGCGGATACGGGAATCGCTGCCCACTGCGCGGCGACCAGAGCGGTCGCCGCGATGGCGCTTTGCCAGCGCCAGCCTCCTGTTTTCATGGGATGTCTCGCCTTGCTACAAAAACTCAGCGGGCGATTCTACCGTGCTGGCGCAACCGCTTACATCACATCTGGCCGACGGGCTCGGCAACGTCCACGCCGGCAAAGCGCAGATACAAGGTGCGCAGTGCCTGCGTGAGCGGGCCCGGCTGACCGTTGCCGATCTGCTCGCCGTCAATCGACACCACCGGCATCACGAACGTCGACGCGCTCGTGTAGAACGCTTCGGCCGCTTGCTGGGCTTCGGCCACGGTAAAGGTGCGCTCCTCCAGCGTCAGGCCATGTTCGCGCGCCAGCGCCAGGATCGACACGCGCGTGATGCCTGGCAGCACAGCGTTCGACAGCGGACGCGTAATCAAGCGTTTATCGGCGGTGATGATGAACGCGGTTGACGACGCGCCTTCGGTCACGCGGTCGCCATCGGTCATCCAGGCTTCGTGCGCGCCAGCGCGGGCGGCGATCTGCTTGGCCATCACCTGCGGCAATAGGCCCACGCTTTTGATATCGCAACGCTTCCAGCGCAGATCGGGCACCGTCACCACGGCTGCGCCCTTCTTTGCGAGCGGGCTGTTGACGATGGACTTGACCTGCGTGAAGGCCACGGCCGTCGGCGTGATGTCTGCCGGGATGCCGAAATCACGCTCGGCCACGCCCCGCGTGACCTGCATGTAGACCACGCCCTCTTCCAACCCATTGCGCGCCACCAGCTCTTCGCACACACGCGTCCATTCGGCAGCGGTGTATGGGTTGTCGATGCTGATCTCCGAAAGCGAGCGGGTCAAGCGGGCGAGGTGCGCATCGTTGTCGACAAGCTTGCCGCGCGCCACGGCGGTCACTTCATAGATGCCATCGGCAAAGGTAAAGCCACGATCCATGACGGAGACGGTGGCTTCGGCGGCCGGCACGTATTGGCCGTTCAGGAAGATGATTCGGGACATGCTGAGAGAAGGAATTCAGGTGCGGGCGGGACTGCCCCGCCAACGAATTTACAGGATACGTGCGCCATGCCGCGAATACCGATGTGTGCCCACATTATGCGAAAACAGCATGATGCGCGGGACACGTCCGGTAAACTCTGTCGTTTCTCGGCCAGTCGCGCGCCTATGTCCGAACTCACCATCCGTCCGATCGTTGCAGACGACCTGCCCGGCATCCTCGCCGTGCAGCAGGCGTGCTACGGCGGCGGGTTCCTGGAACCGGGCGATGCGCTTGCCAGCCGCTGGGCGCGCAGCCCGGCCATGTGCCTGGTCGCACTGCGTGGGTCTGAAGTAGTGGGGTACCTGCTCTCGCATGCGTGGCACGCATGGACGCCGCCCAAATTGCACGTGCCGCTGCCCGACACGGATGCAGTCGATGTTCTCTGGTTCGTGCACGACATGGCTATCGCGCCGGAGGGCCGCGGCCAGCGTTTGGGCGAGCGGCTTTACGCCATGGCGTGCGCCCGCGCCCAGACGCAAGGGCTGGACCAATCCCGGCTGGTAGCGGTGCAAGGCGCGGATGTCTTCTGGCGCCGCCTGGGTTATCAGTCCGTTGACATGGATAGCGCCGCGTTGGGAGCCCTGCGCGCCATCTACGGCGAGGATGCTGAATTGATGGAACGTGCATTGCCGTGAGCGGCCATCGCGTCACTCCGTTACAATTTGCAACACCCGTATATCTTCTGTAAGACTGCGCGCGCCCCGTTCAACTACAGTGCGTCGTCTTGAGGAATTTCCACATGCATAAGAACTTCGCGCTGTACGTGCTGGCAGCCGTAGCGGCGCTGTCGTCGCAGGCGGCCCTCGCCCGCGTCAATGTCGACATTGGAATCGGCGTGCCTGTCGCGCCCGTTTATGTCGAGCCGGCGCCGGTCTATGCCCCCGCTCCCGTGTACGCACCGCCCCCGCCGCCGGCCTACTACGCGCCGCCACCGGTCTATGTCGCGCCGCAGCCGGTCATCGTTGCGCCTGGCTACTACGACGATGGCCGCGGCCGCGAGTGGCAGGAACGCCAATGGCGCGAACAGCGCTGGCGTGAGCGTGAATGGCGCAGGCACCATCGTCACGACTACGACGATTGATCTTGCACCCGGCTGCGCTCACGCGGCCTTTTTTGCCAGGCCCAGATAGGTCTCGATCACACGCGGGTTGACGGCCAACTCCTGCGCGGGGCCTTCGAGCGTCATATCGCCGGTCTCCAGCACGTAACCATAGTCGGCCACTTGCAGAGCGGCACGTGCGTTCTGCTCGATCAGCAGCGTTGCCACGCCGGTTTTGCGCAGGTCGCTGATGATGTGGAAGATCTCTTTGACGATGAGCGGCGCGAGACCCAGGCTCGGCTCATCCAGCATCAGCAACTGGGGCTTGGCCATCAACGCGCGGCCCACGGCGAGCATCTGGCGCTCGCCGCCGGAAAGCGTGCCGGCTTCCTGCGCACGACGCTCTTTCAGGCGCGGGAACAGGTCGTATACCACCTCCATCTGATCGAGGTAGTTGCGCTCACCCGCCCGCTTGCGGCGGTACGCGCCAAGCACGAGGTTGTCTTCCACGCTCATGGTGGCAAACAGCTCGCGCTTTTCCGGCACTAGGCACATGCCGCGTGCCACGCGCTTTTCCACCGGCAGACCGGTCAGGTTGTGACCGAGGTATGAGACCACGCCGCTGGCCGACCCGATGGTCGGCAGCGCGCCCATGATGGCGCCCAGCATGGTCGATTTGCCCGCGCCGTTCGGGCCGATGACGGTCACGATCTGGCCCGCCCCCACCTTCAGGTTGGCGCCGTGCAGCGCCTCCACCTTGCCGTAGCGGACGTGCAGGTCCTTCACTTCGAGGATGATCGACATGCGCGCTCTCCTTATTCCACGCCGCCAAGGTAGGCTTCCAGCACCGCGGGATTCTGCTGCACTTCCTGCGGCAGCCCTTCGGCGATCTTCGTGCCGAATTCCATGACGACCAGCCGATCGGTGAGGTTCATGACGAAGTCCATGTCGTGCTCCACCAGCAGCACGCTCATGCCTTCGGCTTTCAACTTGGTGAGCAGCGCTGCAAGCGCCTGCTTTTCCTTGTAGCGCAGGCCGGCGGCCGGCTCATCGAGCAGCAGCAGCGCCGGGTCGCAACACAGCGCACGGGCGATTTCCAAAATGCGTTGCTGGCCCAGTGCCAGGCTGCCGGCTTCCTGGTACATGCAATCGGCCAAGCCCACGCGCTCCAGTTGGCGGCGCGCTTCAAACAGCAGCTTCTGCTCTTCGGCTTGGTTCATGCGCACCACGCTGGCAAGCACGCCGCCCTGCGCCGCGAAGTCGCCGCGCAGGTGGGCGCCGAGCGCTACGTTTTCCAGCACGGTCATGCCCGACAGCAATTGCACATGCTGGAAGGTGCGGCCGATACCGCGTTTGACGATCTCACGCGACGGCTTGCCGCTGATGTGCTCGCCACGGTAGAGCACCTCACCACGCGTGACTGGCAGCACGCCTGTCACGAGGTTGAAGGTGGTCGACTTGCCCGCGCCATTGGGGCCGATCAGGCCGATGATCTCGCCGGCTTTCACTTGAAAGCTGACGTCATTCACGGCAACAAGGCCACCAAACTCCTTGCGCGCGGAGCGTACGTCGAGGATCAGCTCGCCAGCTTGCGGCTTCTCGCGCTGCTTGAGTGCCGGTGCGTCGTCGGGAGCACGCGCCGTCGGGGCCGACGGAAACAGCTTGCGGATGAACGGCCAGACGCCATCACGCGCGTACTGCAGCAACAGCACCAGCAGCACGCCGAACACGATGATCTCGAAGTTGCCATTGGAGCCCAGCAACTTCGGCAGGATGCTCTGCAGGCTGTCTTTCAGGATGGTCAGCAAACCCGCGCCAAGCACCGCGCCCCACACGTGGCCCACACCACCGACCACCGCCATGAACAGGTATTCGATGCCGTAGTTCAGGCCGAACGGCGTCGGGTTCACAGCGCGCTGCAGATGCGCATAGAGAAAGCCCGAAATGCACGCCAGCACCGCCGCAAACACGAAGATCACCACCTTCATCCACGCCGTGTTCACGCCCATCGCCTCGGCCATCGTGCCGCCGCCCTTGAGCGCGCGGATGGCGCGGCCCGGGCGCGAATTCAGCAGGTTCTGCACGGCCAGCACAGCCACGACGACGACGGCCCAGATCAGGTAGAACATCTCGCGCCCGGTCTGCAGCGATTTACCGAGCACGTTCAGCACAGGAATGCCGTTCAGCCCGTCGTACTTGCCCAGAAATTCAAGGTTGCCAAACAGGAAGAACAACGAGAGGCCCCACGCAATCGTCGCCAGCGGCAGGTAGTGGCCCGACATGCGCATCGTGATCAGGCCGATCACATAGGCACTGACCACCGTGATCACCAGCCCGGCCAGCAAGCCGATCCACGGCGAAACACCGTACTGCGTCGTCAGGTACGCAGTGCTGTACGCGCCCAGCCCAACGAACGCCGCTTGCCCGAACGAGGTCAGCCCACCCACCCCCGTCAGCAGCACCAGCCCCAGCGCGACGAGGCTATAGAGCCCGATGTAGTTCAGCAGCGTGATCCAGAACTCGGGCGTGGGCACGATCGGAATCAATGCAAGCACAACCACAAACAAGGCGGTCAGCACGCGATTGCGCGAAAGCCAGCTGCGCTGCGCCGTGCCCTCGGAAGATTTGGTCAGCGTGTTCATCGGCTTATTCCTCTTCCTCGACATGCTTGGTGGTGAGCGATCGCCACAGCAGCACGGGAATGATGAGCGTGAACACGATCACCTCCTTGAACGCCGACGCCCAGAACGACGAATACGACTCCAGCAGCCCCACCAGCAGTGCACCCAGCGCCGCCACCGGATAGCTCACGAGCCCGCCCACGATCGCGCCCACGAAGCCCTTCAGGCCGATCAGGAAACCGGACTCGTAGTAGACCGTGGTGAGCGGCGCAATCAGGATGCCGCACAGCGCGCCCAACGCCGCCGCCAGCGTGAAAGCCAATCGCCCCGCCTGCGTGGTCCCGATGCCAACAAGCCGCGCACCCAACCGGTTCACCGCCGTTGCACGCAGCGCCTTGCCCGACACCGTACGGCCAAAGTAGAAGTACAGCGCCACGATCATCAACACGGACACGGCCACCACCCACAGGCTCTGGCCTGACACGCTGAGCGCGCCCAGGTCAAAGCGCGCATCGGAAAACGCATCCGTACGCGAGCCTTCCGCGCCGAACATCACAAGACCGAGGCCCACCATCGCAAAGTGCACGCCCACCGAAACGATCAGCAGCACCAGCGTAGTGGCTTCGGCCAACGGCTCATAGGCCAGGCGGTAGATCATCGGGCCCATGGGAATGACGATCAGCAGCGTCAACGCGACCTGCGCAATCATCGGCAGCGTCATCGGGGCGAGCATGCGGGCGGCGATGTACACGGCAACCGGAAAGACAAGGTATTTGCCCGCATAGATGGCACCCGTGCGCAGCGCATGCAGACGCAGTTCAGGTTGCAGCAACGTGCGTCCCATCTCGACGAGGAACGTCAGCACGCCCAGCGCGACGAGCATGCTGGCCGAGAGCGGCGCCTTGTTGGCCTGGATGGCCGCCAGCGTGAGCGCGCCATACGCGACGAATTCGCCCTGCGGGATGAAGATCACGCGCGTGACAGAAAACACCAGCACGAGCGCCAGTGCCAGCAGCGCGTAGATCGCGCCCGATGTCACGCCGTCTTGCGCCAGGATGGCGGCAATCGACAAGTCCATGAAGCTCCTCGTTCTTGTAGTCGTGGAGTTCGCGCCGGATGTGAACCGGGCGAGGGGGCGCCACGAGTTACGAGATAGTAAATTTCTTACGACAGGATGAAATTGGCGACAACCCTAACGCGTCGCCCTGCTCCGCCGGTTGCTGGCCTTGGCGGGGCTGATCGCGGGCGCCTGCAACATGGCAGACAGGCGCATCACGAACGTGCGCAGCGTGTGCTCCAGCTCGCCACCGCGCTGCGCGTGAAACAGCGGTTGCAAGTTCAGCGCGATCAACACCAGCACAAGCTGCCCGCGCGCACCGAACACCGGCAGCGACAGGGCATTCACCCCCGGCAGCAGGCTACCCGTGACCCACGATGCGCCTTCGGTCCGGACGTCTTCACACAGACGGTAGTAATCGGTAAGGGAACGCGGCAGGCCGGGCAGGTCGTCGCTGGCACGCTCGTGCAGTTCGCGTTCAACGAGCGGCAGCGTCTGCTCCATCGGTTGATAGGCGCCGAACAGGCGGCCAGTGGCGGAATTGAGCATCGGCAAGACGTCGCCAATGCGCAGGTTCACGCCAGGCGCACCACCGGCCTTCTCCCAATGCACAACGGTCGGGCCACGATCGCTCCAGACGGCAATGCCAATCGTGTGACCGGTCTGGTCTCGCAAGCCGGCAAGCAACGGCCGCGTGCGGACAATGGCATCGGAACGGTTGAGGCTGGCCAGACCCAGGCGCAGCGCAAACGGGCCCAATTCGTAACGCCCGGTCAGCGGGTCTTGAGAGACCGCGCCCACGCGCTGCAGGCTCACCAGGTAGCGATGCGCCTTGGACGGATGCATGCCCGCCGCACGCGCCAAATCACCCAGCGCCATCGCCCGCATGGCACGCGTCAGCGCCACCAGTAATTGAGAGCCGACTTCGATGGATTGGATGCCCGAGCGGTCACGGCTTGCACGCGCGTCTTCTGCATCGCCGTCGGGTGGCAGGTCGTCTTCGACTTCCGGAGTCTCCATGTCTTGGGGGCGCATTGGCTGGGGCTGAGCCGACAAAGTGCTGCGAGCGTAGCACGCAGCTTCGCCTCGACGGCCAGTTTTTGATTTTTATGCATTGTAGAAACAATGCTTCTAATCATAATTCACGTATACCCTAGGCGCATCCCCAGACCCTGCGGTCTATGATTGCCAGCGTTCGGCATGGCTTGGTATCAGCACGCCCCAGCCCAAGCTTTTCAGCCTGAGCACGCTCAATAAAAATTTCCCCAACCGTAACTCACTACACCAGGAGTGACAGAATGGCCAAAGCCTTCGCCTCGCAAGCCGACCTCGAGGCCAAACAAGTCACCTTCACCCAGCTCTCCCCCAACGCGTACGCCTACACCGCCGAGGGCGACCCCAACTCCGGCGTCATCATCGGCGACGACTCGGTGCTGATCGTCGACACCACCGCCACGCCGGCAATGGCGCAAGACCTGATCGCACGCATCCGCGCCATCACCGACAAGCCGATCAAGCACGTGGTGCTTTCGCACTATCACGCCGTGCGCGTGCTCGGCGCGTCGGCCTACTTTGCCGAAGGCGCGCAGAACGTCATTGCCAGCCGCGGCACGTACGAGATGATCGTCGAGCGCGGTGAAGCGGATATGAAGTCTGAAATCGAACGCTTTCCGCGCCTGTTCGCGGGCGTGGAAACCGTGCCGGGCCTGACGTGGCCCACGCTGGTGTTCGAGCGCGAGCTGACACTGTTCCTGGGCAAGCTGGAAGTGAAGATCCTGCACCTCGGCCCCGGCCACACGAAGGGCGACACCGTGGTGTGGATTCCCTCACAGAAAGTGCTCTTCTCCGGCGATCTCGTCGAATACGACGCCGCCTGCTACTGCGGCGATGCCCAGCTCGAAGAATGGCCCGCCACACTCGACGCGCTGCGCGCGCTCGGCGCCGACAAGCTTGTGCCCGGACGCGGGCCGGCGCTGCTCAATCCGGTCGAAGTCGACAAGGGTCTCGCCTATACACGCGATTTCGTGTCTACCTTGCTCCAGCGCGGCAAGGAAGCTGTCGCGCAGAAGATGGACCTGAAAGCCGCCATGGCGCACACCCGCGCGGCCATGGACCCGAAATTCGGCAGCGTCTTCATCTACGAGCACTGCCTGCCGTTTGACGTGACGCGCGCCTTTGATGAGGCCAGCGGCATCAAGCACCCGCGCATCTGGACAGCCGAGCGCGACAAGGAAATGTGGGCCGCCCTGCAAGGCTGAACATGAACCCCGACTTCCAGAACCGCGTCTTCCCGTACACGCCGTGCGCCGAACAGCAACCCGGAGCGGCAACTGAAGCTCGCCCCGTCGTTATCGTCGGCGCAGGGCCGGTGGGGTTGGCCACGGCCATCGATCTCGCACAGCAGGACGTGGCCGTGGTCGTTGTCGACGACGATTGCACGCTGTCTACCGGCTCGCGCGCGATCTGCTTCTCCAAGCGTTCATTGGAGATTTTTGATCGACTCGGCTGCGGCGATTGCATGGTCGACAAAGGCGTGAGTTGGAACGTCGGCAAGGTCTACCTGAAGAACGAGCTGCTCTACAGCTTTGACCTGCTGCCCGAAACCGGACACCGCCGGCCGGCATTCATCAACCTGCAGCAGTACTACGTGGAAGGCTTTCTTGTCGAACGCGCGCAAGCCTTGCCGAACATCGAGCTACGCTGGAAGAACAAGGTGACGGGCCTCACGCAGGATGCCGATGGCGTGACGCTCAGCATCGAGACGCCCGACGGCACGTATGAGCAGCGCGCGCAATACGTGGTCGCCGCCGACGGCTCGCGCAGCCCAGTGCGGCACATGATGGGCCTCGAAGCCCGCGGCCAGACGTTCAAAGACCGCTTCCTGATCGCCGACGTGCGCATGGATGCGTCCTTCCCGAGCGAGCGCTGGTTCTGGTTTGATCCGCCGTTCCATCCGAATCAATCGGTGTTGCTGCACCATCAGCCCGACAACGTCTGGCGCATCGATTTCCAGCTCGGATGGGACGCCGACCCCGTGGCCGAGAAGCAACCCGAGCGCGTCATCCCGCGCGTGCGCGCGCTGTTGGGGGAAGGCGTCGATTTCGAGCTGGAATGGGTCAGCGTCTATACGTTCTCGTGCGAACGCATGGACCGCTTCCGCCACGGCCGCGTGCTCTTCATCGGCGACGCGGCACATCGAGTGTCGCCGTTCGGCGCGCGCGGCGCCAACAGCGGCTTGCAGGATGCCGAGAACCTCGCGTGGAAGTTGCGCATGGTGCTCGACGGCGATGCGCCCGACGCGCTGCTCGACACCTACGCGAGCGAGCGCGAGTTCGCCGCCGACGACAACATCCGTCACTCCACCCGCTCGACCGACTTCATCACACCCAAGAGCGCAGTGAGCCGGCTTTTTCGCGATGCCACGCTGCGCTTGGCCAAGCACTATCCGTTTGCGCGGACGCTGGTCAACAGCGGTCGGCTGTCCATGCCGACCGTGCTGGAAGGCTCTGAATTGCTGACAGAAGATGAAGCGCCCTTCGCCTGCGCACTCGTGCCCGGCGCGGTCGCACTTGACGCGCCGGTGCGCAATGCCGATGGCCGCGCCGATTGGCTCCTCAGTCATCTGCACGGCGGCTTCATGGCGCTACGTTTCTGCGGTGCGGGAGAGCACGTCGATGCGCTGCCGCTGCCCACGCTGGCAATCTTCCCGGTTGGCGGCATGGGCATGGTCTCTGCCAACGTGACCGCGCTGGAAGACATCGACGGCCTGGTCGCGCAACGCTATGACGCGCGCCCCGGCACCACCTACCTGATCCGCCCAGATCAGCACGTCTGCGCACGCTGGCGCACGCTTGAGCCTGCCAAGCTGGCCGCTGCGTTGCTTCGTGCCACCGGGCAAACCGCGCCTGCGGCAACGCCGCACGCCACTGTCTCCGCCTGAGCTGAATACCGACCGCCATGCCGCTGAACACGCAACCCAATCTGCCGCGCCCCGATGATTTTTACGAAGCGCTGATCGACGCGCATCGCAACCTGGACGACGAGCACAGCGCGATGCTCAATGCACAGCTCATCCTGCTGCTCGCAAACCATATCGGCGACATGGCGGTATTGCGTGAAGCGCTGGCGGCGGCGCGACTTGCATTGCCGGCGGCAACAGCAACCTGAGCGCCATCGCGTTTCAACAATCCAACACTTACGTTTGATCGTACTTGCGAGTGCGCAAAGCGCGGTGCTAGTATCCGCCCCGCTTACCGATCAACCATTTTGCATAGGAGGAAAAAACATCATGCGTCACCTTGCTTTCCCCTTTGCAGGCCCTTGCCTGGGTTGATCGAATCTCTCGCGCTGTCGTTCGCAGCGTCTTCGCATTGCCCGGCCTTCGGCCTGCCACATCAGTTTTTTTTCAGACCTGATATGGATAGTTCATGGGCAATTGCATCTTGCATTTGTTCGACGGCGTCTCGCTGATCGCCTCGGACGACACCTGGATCGAAGGCGACGCGATCCGACAACTTCAAACCACCAAGGCACTCGACGGCATGCGCCATGTGGCCGGCATGCCCGACTTGCACCCGGGTCGCGGCTACCCAGTCGGCGCGGCGTTTTTCTCGGTCGGCCGGTTATATCCGGCATTGATCGGCAACGACATCGGCTGCGGCATGACGCTGTGGGCCACCGATCTCGATGCCAACAAGGCCAGCCTGGACAAGCTTGAAAAGCGTCTTGGCAACATCGATGCGCCACTCGACGAAAGCTGGAGCGAGCTTGTCGCAGCATTGGCGCCGGCTGGTACCGGCTTCGATGCCGCACTCGGCACCATCGGCGGCGGCAACCACTTCGCTGAGCTACAGCGCGTCGACGAGATTTACGATGCAGAGGAACTGCCGCTGGACCCACGCCAGTTTCTGCTGCTGGTGCACAGCGGCTCGCGAGGGCTCGGCCAGGCCATCCTCGAGGAGCAGGTGCGCACGTATGGCCACGCCGGGCTCGCACAGGACGCTGCGGTGTGCGCCGCCTATCTGGCACGCCACGACACGGCGCTGCACTTTGCCAAGGCCAACCGCGAACTCATCGCGCGCCGCATGCTCGACCGTCTGCACGCTCAGGGCAAGGTGTTGCTCGACGTGCATCACAACTTTGTCGCACCGGCCACGATATTCGGTGAGCGCGGCTGGCTGCACCGCAAGGGCGCAACGCCATCGGATGCCGGCGTGGTCGTCATCCCGGGTTCGCGTGGGGATTACAGCTACCTCGTCGCGCCACGCCCGAGCGAGCACGGTTTGTTCTCGCTCGCCCACGGTGCCGGTCGCAAGTGGATGCGCAGCGAGTGCAAAGACCGGCTCATCCGCCGCTTCACGCCCGCGCAGCTCAACCGCACCAAGCTCGGCGGCCACGTCATCTGCGAGGACAAGCAGTTGATCTACGAAGAGGCGCCCGAAGCCTACAAGCCGATCGAGAGCGTCATCGCGCCACTGGTGGATGCTGGCTTGGTGAAGGTGCTCGCGCGCCTGCGCCCGGTGTTGACGTACAAGACGCGTGGGGAGTGCTGCTGATGGTGTTACTGCAACTCTCTTCCGCGCAAGGTCCGGCCGAATGCGAGCTGGCTGTGGTGAAAGCGCTTGGGCGGCTGCAACGCGAAGCCGCAGCCGCCGGCGTCCAACTCGAACTGCTGGAACAGGAGGATGGGGAGCGCGCCGGCACGCTGCGCTCCGCCCTGATCAGCCTGGAAGGCGACTCCGAGAACGCAGTGGCTCGCGCATGGGAAGGCACAATCCAGTGGACATGCCCGAGCCCGTATCGGCCACGGCACGCGCGCAAGAACTGGTTCTTTGGGGTGGCGCGCTGTGCGGCGCCGTCGGCAACGCTACCCAGCGAGATCCACTTCGAGACCACGCGTTCGTCCGGCCCCGGTGGGCAGCATGTCAACAAGACGGAATCGGCCGTGCGGGCCACGCATATCGCCACGGGCATCAGCGTGAAGGTGCAGACCGAGCGCAGCCAGCACGCCAACAAGCGGCTGGCCGTGCTGCTGCTCGCACACAAGCTGGCGGACCGCGATGCGGCTGTCGATGCGGCACAGCGTGCGCAGCGGCGCGCGCTCCATCACCAGGTGGAGCGCGGCAATCCGCACCGCGCGTTCAAAGGCGAACGATTCGAGCCGGCAGATTAGCGTCCGGCCTGCCGCGTTCCGGCAAGCTGGCCACGCCGGTACTCGCCTTGCCGCTCCAGCATCCAGCCCGGGTATTCGGCCGGGAGTTTGCTCAGCTCATCAAGCTGCGCCAGTTCTTCCGCCGTCAGTTCAACCTTGGTGGCCGCGATGTTGTCGTCGAGCTGCTCAATCTTCTTGGCACCGACGATCACGGTGGTCACTGCGCGTTGATGCAGCAGCCACGCGAGTGCAATCTGCGCGACCGACACGCTGCGGGCATTGGCCATGACGCGCATGGCATCTACGCACGTGTAAGCGCGCGCACGGTCCACCGGCGGGAAGTCGAACTTGTTGCGGCGGCTGTCCTGTTCGCCGTGCTGCTCGCGCGTATATTTGCCGCTGAGCAGACCACCGGCCAGCGGGCTCCAGACCATCAGGCCCAGGCCTTCGCTTTTGAGCATCGGCACCAGCTCGCGCTCCAGATCGCGGCCGGCCACGGTGTAATACGCCTGCAGGCTTTCAAAGCGCGCGCAGCCGAGGCGTTCCGCAATCCCCAGCGCCTTGACGATCTGCCACGCCGCCCAATTCGATACGCCCACATAGCGCACATGACCGTGTTGGACGAGCGTATCGAGCGCACGCACCGTTTCCTCAATGGGCGTGGCCGGGTCGAAACCATGGATCTGATAGAGATCGATATGGTCGAGCTGCATGCGTTTCAGGCTCGCCTTGATGCCGTCCATGATGTGCAAGCGTGAGGCACCGCGCGCATTCACGCTCTCACCGGTCTGGCCGAACACCTTGGTGGCGACGACCACGCTGTCGCGCGACACCTTCAGGTTCTTGAGCGCCTGCCCTGTCATCTGTTCAGCGACACCGTTGGCGTACACATCGGCCGTGTCGATGAAGTTGATGCCGGCGTCGAGTGCGCGCCCGATGAGGCGCTCGGCATCGGCTTGCTGTAAATCGCCGATGTGCTGCCAGATGCCGTCGTTGCCGCCGAAGGTCATCGTGCCGAGGCACAGCTCCGAAACGAACAGGCCGGTCCGGCCCAGCTGGTTGTAACGCATGTGATCGACTCCAATACGGTGGGAATGGAATGCTGAGCGCACAGGCTCAGATGCGGGAAACAACGCAGAGGATAGGACGGACCGGCCGATCCTGCAGAGCGCTCAGTGGGATGCGGGGTGATAGCCCAGGCGCGAGGAGATGGCCGCGCCCGCCTGCTGCAGCAGCGCGACATAGTGCGCTTTGGTATCGGCGCCGCAACGCATGGTCGGGAACGAGATCGACAGCCCCGCGATCACGCGGCCAAAGCGGTCGAACACCGGCACGGCAATGCACAGCAGCCCGTCTTCCTGCTCTTCGTTGTCTTCGCCAAAACCTTGCTGGCGCACGCGCGGCAGGATGCTCAGCACGGCCTCGGCAGAGGCGAGCGTCTTCTGCGTGGACTTCTTGAACTCGACCTTCGACAGCACCTCGCGCGCTTCTTCCGGCGGCATGTAGGCCAGCAGCACCTTGCCGATGGCCGTGCTGTGCAGCGGATTACGCCGGCCGATGCGCGACTGCATGCGCAAGCCGTAATCGGCGTCGATCTTGTGGATGTAGATGATGGCGTCTTCGTCAAACGCGCCGAGGTGGACGGCCTCGCGCGTGAGCTGCCCGATGCGGCGCATTTCGGTGTCGGCTTCGCGGACAAGGTCGACGTTTTCCAGCGCCTTCGCGCCAAGCTCGAACAGGCGGATGGTCAGCCGATACCGGTCGGTGTCGCCTTCCTGTGCGACATAGCCGAGGCCTTTGAGCGACTGCAGGAAACGGTGCACGGTCGTCTTGGACATGCCAAGGCGCTGCGACAGTTCGCTCGGGCCGACGGCGCCAAGCTCGCCCATCGCGCCCAGGATGGTGAACACCTTGTCGACCGCCGAGACCGATTCGGCCTTATCGGCACCGGTATCAACGGCTTCATTGGCGGACAGGTCTTCCGGCTTGCGTTGCCGGGGCGTGGCTTTCATCTCTCGTGGTTCCGTGATTTCAAAATCTGGAGAGAGCATAACCGGTCTCATACCGCGTTCCATCAATCCACCTGCCGACTTTGCCTACCGCGCCAGCCAGCCGCCATCCACTGCCAGCGTGTGGCCGTGCACGTAATCCGACGCCGCCGAAGCGAGAAACACCACCGCGCCCGCCAGGTCATCCGGCACGCCCCAGCGCCCGGCCGGAATACGCGCCAGGATCTCTTCGCTGCGCTGCCGGTCTTCGCGCAATTGCGCCGTGTTGTCGGTTTCCATGTAGCCGGGTGCGATGGCGTTGACGTTGATGCCGCGCCCCGCCCACTCGTTGGCCAGCAACCGGGTGAGACCCAGCACGCCGCTCTTCGACGCCGTGTAAGACGGCACGCGAATGCCGCCCTGGAACGACAGCATCGACGCCACGTTGATGATCTTGCCGCGCCCGCCTTGCTGCACGAACTGCCGCGCCACTGCCTGCGAGAGAAAGAACACGCCCTTGAGATTGACGTCGATGACGGTATCCCAATCGGCTTCGGAAAATTCCAGTGCGTCGCAGCGGCGGATGATGCCGGCGTTGTTGACGAGGATGTCGACGCGCCCGAAGGAGTCCATCGCGGCTTCCACAATGCTGCCGATCGGCTCCAGCGAAGACAGATCGGCTCGCACGTCGACGAACCGGCGGCCGGCCGCTTCCACACGCGCGGCCGTCTCCGCTGGGTCGGAGCGGTTGGCCCCGACGATGTCGCAACCGGCCGCCGCAAGCGCCGTCGCCATGCCCGCGCCCAGCCCCGTGTTGCTGCCGGTGACGATGGCCACCTTGCCGGTCAGGTCGAACAGGCTAGCGCTCTGGAGATAGGGATTCTCGAGCCGCATGGTGTCAGCGCAGGTCGGCAATGGCGATGTGGTCCATGTCGTGGAACACCTGGTTTTCGCCGACCATGCCCCAGATGAACGTGTACGCCTGCGTGCCCACGCCCGAGTGGATCGACCAGCTTGGCGAGATCACGGCCTGCTCGTTGTGGACGAGGATGTGACGCGTCTCCTGCGGCTCGCCGAGCATGTGGAACACGGCGGCGTTGTCGGGCAGGTTGAAATAGAAATAGACCTCCATGCGGCGCTCGTGCGTGTGGCACGGCATGGTGTTCCACAGGCTGCCGGGCTCCAGCTTGGTCATGCCCATCGAAAGCTGGCAGGTGGGCAGCACGTCGGGCACGATGAATTTGTAGATCGTGCGCCGGTTGCTCGTGGCCGGATCGCCCAGCGTTTCGGGCGACGCCTGCGCCAGCGTGATCGTGCGCGTGGGATACGCCGTATGGGCCGGCGCGCAGTTGATGTAGAACTTGGCGGGCCGCGCCGCATCGTTGCTGCCGAAGACGACGTTCTGACCGCCCTGGCCGATGTAGATCGCCTCTTCATTACCAACGTCGTGCCGCGTGCCATCGACCTCCACCCAGCCCGCGCCGCCAATGTTGATCGCGCCCAGCTCGCGGCGCTCCAGCAGATGGCTCACGCCCATCGACTTGGCCAGCGAAGCCGGCACCTCCACCGGCCGCGTCGCCGGCCACGCGCCACCAACGATGATCCGGTCGATATGGCTGTACGTGAGCTGAAGCGCATCGCGCTCAAACACCTGTTCCACCAGAAACTGCCGGCGCAGCCCCGCCGTGTCGAGGGTTTTTGCGTGTTCGCTGTGGATTCCTTGCCGCACTTCCATGCCGTTTCTCCGTTGGGGGATGCACCGGCATGTACTGCGCCGCCGGCCGTGTGGGTTGGATTGAAGCACAAAAAACAAAAATACGGAACGTCGATCCATATTTCCGAGATGAAGTCGGCATAAAGCTGGGTAACGCTGCACCGCACACATTTGCGCCCGAGGGTAAACGATAAATCCGCGAAGTCAAAAACATGGAACATCGTTCCACATCATCCGCTATAGTCACTCCACGATGTTGGACCCTGACCAACCGAGCCCATAGAGGCTCATGGAGGAGACGTGAAGATCAAGAAGGCGATTGACCGCA
Source organism: Ralstonia sp. Ralssp110 (assembly GCF_047325135.1). Lineage (NCBI taxonomy): Bacteria > Pseudomonadati > Pseudomonadota > Betaproteobacteria > Burkholderiales > Burkholderiaceae > Ralstonia > Ralstonia sp. Ralssp110. The sequence goes on from NZ_CP168609.1 coordinate 578,256, forward strand.
TTCCGGGCGGGCTGATGCTCGTGCCGCTGCTGCTGGGCGCATGCGTGCATACGTTCGCGCCCGATGCCGGGAAGTACTTCGGCTCGTTCACCAACGGCCTGATCACCGGCACGGTGCCGATCCTGGCGGTGTGGTTCTTCTGCATGGGCGCGACCATCGACCTGCATGCCACCGGCGTGGTGCTGCGCAAGTCGGGCACGCTGCTCGTCACGAAGATTGCCGTGGCGTGGCTGGCGACGCTGGTGGCTGCGCAGTTCATTCCGGACGAGGGCATCAAGACCGGCATCCTTGCCGGACTGTCGGTGCTGGCGATCACAACGTCGATGGACATGACCAACGGCGGGCTCTACGCCGCCGTCATGCAGCAGTACGGCACCAAGGAAGAAGCGGGTGCGTTCGTGCTGATGTCGATCGAATCCGGACCGCTGGTCAGCATGTTCATTTTGGGTGCGACGGGCATTGCCGTGTTTGAACCCCGGCTGTTCGTGGGCGCAGTGCTGCCCTTCCTGATCGGCTTTACGCTGGGCAATCTCGACGGTGAGCTGCGCGAGCTGTTCGGCCGCTGCGTGCATCCGCTCATCCCGTTCTTCGGCTTTGCGCTGGGCAACGGCATCGACCTGCACGTGATTGCCAACAGCGGCCTCCCGGGCCTGCTGCTCGGCCTGACGGTGATCGTCATCACAGGCGTGCCGCTCATTCTGGCGGACAGGCTCATCGCCGGCGGCAATGGCGCCGCTGGGTTGGCGGCATCGTCCACGGCCGGCGCGGCGGTCGCCAACCCGGCCATCATCGGCGAGATGATTCCGAAGTTCAAACCCATGGTGCCGGCTGCCACGGCGCTGGTGGCCACGGCGTGCCTCGTCACGGCGATTCTCGTGCCGATCCTGACCGCGATGTGGGTGCGGCGTGTGGGCCGCGCGGCCCCGTTGCCCGAGCCGGAAACCGCAAGCCTGCCGCCACAGGCTGCGCACCGCGAAGCCCATTTCTGACTCCGCCTGCGATGCAGCGCACACACCATCAGAGAGGAGATTGCCCATGCTGTTGCACACGTTTGTCCGCCGCATTGCGGGCGTTGCGATGACCGCCGCGCTCGCTGCCGGCAGCGCCCTCGCCCATGCCGCCACTGACGCCGACACGGTGGCGCAGGCCGTGGAGCGCATGCGCGTCGCCATGGTTGCCAGCGACGGCGCCACGCTCACCAAGCTGATCGAGAACGATCTGACCTACGGCCACTCGTCGGGCAAGCTGGAAGACCACGCAGCCTTTCTCAAGGCGCTGGACGGCACGAATGCATTCAAGTCGATTGCGCTGACCAATCAGACCGTGCAGGTCAACGGCGACAACGCGTGGGTGCGCCACGTGTTCGACTCCGTCAACAACTTGCCCGACGGCAAGACCAGCACCGCGCATATCGGCGTGCTGCAGGTGTGGAAGAAGCATCCGGACGGCTGGCGCCTGTTTGCGCGTCAGGCCTACCTGCTGCCCAAAGAATGAGCGGCGCCGCTTTCCCCGGCCGCCTGGCGGGCAAGACGGCGCTCGTGACAGCCGCTGCGCAGGGTATCGGCCGCGCCTGCGCCGAGCGCTTCGCCCGCGAAGGCGCCCGCGTCATCGCCACCGACCTGCGCATCGATGCATTGAACGATGTGCCGTTCGACGTCCGCCGCCTCGACGTGCGCGATTCCCAGCAGGTGAATGCGCTCGCTGCCGAGCTTGGCGGCATCGACATTCTCTTCAACTGCGCAGGCTTCGTACACGCCGGCTCGGTGCTGGAGTGCGATGAGGATGCGTGGGATTTCTCGTTTGACCTCAACGTCAAGTCGATGTACCGCACCATCCGCGCGTTTCTGCCGGGCATGCTGGAACGCGGTGGCGGCAGTGTCATCAACATGTCGTCCGCCGCGTCGAGCATCAAGGGCGTTCCGAACCGCTTTGTGTATGGCGCATCGAAGGCCGCGGTGATCGGATTGACCAAATCCGTGGCGGCAGACTTTGTGTCGCGCGGCATCCGCTGCAACGCGATCTGCCCAGGCACGGTGGTATCGCCATCCCTCGCCCAGCGCATCGATGAACAAGCCCGCACGCAAGGCAAACCACGCGCAGAAGTCGAAGCTGCGTTTGTCGCACGTCAGCCGATGGGGCGCCTCGGGCAGCCGGAAGAAATAGCCGCACTGGCCGCCTATCTGGCTTCCGACGAAGCCGCCTTCACGACAGGCCAAGCCCACCTGATCGACGGCGGCTGGTCAAATTGATACCTTGATGCCTTTCCCCCAACCGATTTGAGCCTTTCATGAAACTGCTGCGCTTCGGCCCCCACGGCCAAGAGAAACCGGGCCTGCTCGATGCAACCGGCACCCTCCGCGATCTGTCAGGCATCGTCGACGACATTGCCGGTAACGTGCTGTCGGACGCATTCCTAGCCAAGCTGCGCGACGTGGATCCCGCAACACTGCCGGCCGTCAGCGGACAACCCCGCATTGGCCCATGCGTCGGGCGCGTCGGCAAGTTTGTCTGCATCGGACTGAACTACGCCGACCATGCTGCCGAATCCGGCCTGCCGGTGCCGGCCGAGCCGGTCGTCTTCAACAAGTGGACCAGCGCCATCTGCGGCCCGAACGACGACATCGAAATCCCGCGCGGCTCCGTTAAGACCGACTGGGAGGTTGAACTGGGCGTGGTGATCGGCAAAGCCGCCAAGTACGTCGACGAAGCCAACGCGCTCGACTACGTGGCGGGCTATTGCATCGTCAACGACGTTTCCGAACGCGAATGGCAGATCGAGCGCGGCGGCCAGTGGGACAAGGGCAAGGGCTTCGACACGTTCGGCCCGCTTGGCCCGTGGCTCGTCACGCGTGACGAGGTGCCCGACCCGCAGGCGCTGGACCTCTGGCTGGAAGTGGACGGCCATCGTTATCAGAACGGCAATACACGGACGATGGTGTTTGGCGTGGCGCAACTCGTGGCGTATCTGAGCCGCTGCATGAGCCTGCAGCCGGGCGATGTCATCTCGACGGGCACGCCGCCGGGCGTGGGGCTGGGCATCAAACCCAGCCCGGTTTATCTCAAGCCGGGGCAGTCCGTGCGATTGGGCATTGCCGGCCTGGGCGAACAACTGCAGCGCACGGTCTCGGCAGGCTGAGGCCTAGCTCTCCAGCTCGGCAAAGCGCTGCGCGACCACGTTGCGCAGCCACTGGTTGCCGGCGTCCTGATGGAAGCGCCGGTGCCAGAACACATTGGTCTGCAATGCCGGCAGCTTGAGCGGCGGCGCAACGAACTCCAGCCCAAACGGCGGCGCCGCGCGCTCGGCCAGCTTGCGCGGCACCGTCACCACCAGGTCGGTCGTGCTCACGATGTACGGCACCGCCACGAAGTGTGGCACCGAAAAACGCGCCGATTGCGTGATCCCCGCCTTGTCCAGCAGCGGCCCGATCGCGTTGTAAGGGCTGGCCGAACTTGCCACCACGAGGTGCGACGCGGCGCGAAAGCGCTCCAGCGTCAGCTTGCCCTCCGACAGCGCATGGCCGCGCCGGAACATCGTCACGTAATCCTGCCGGAACAGCCGGCGCTGGAAGAGGCTCTCGCCGGAAAGATCATCGAACGCGCCGATGGCGAGGTCGATGGCGCCGGCCTCCATTTCGGCCTTCATGTCGAACCCGCCGGCCCGCATGGTATCGAGGCGCACGCCGGGCGCCTGCTCGGCACATAACTGCGCCAGCACCGGCATGAAATACACCTCGCCGACGTCACTCATGGCAAGTGTGAAGGTGCGCGTGGAGGTCGCCGCTTCAAAGTGCGTACGCTGGCCGAAGGCGCGTTGCAGCGTGTCGAGCGCCGTGGCGACCGGTTCTGCCAGTTGCTCGGCAAGTGCGGTCGGCATCATGCCGCGCGGCGTGCGCACGAAGAGTTCGTCGTCGAAGGTCTGGCGTAGGCGCGAGAGCGCGTTGCTGACTGCCGGCTGCGACAAGCCAAGCCGCTCGGCCACGACGGAAATGCGCTTTTCGCGCAGGATTTCCTGAAACAGCACCAGCAGGTTCAGATCGACATCCCGCAGGTTCAGCATGGCGGCGCCTTGACATTCATAAAATCAATATCTCGCATTCTCGCATTGATATTTCAAATTTTCATCCAATCCGGACAATACGCGCATACCAAGAATCCAGAACAGAGCGGCAACGCCGCCACCGGAGACCACCATGCGCCCTGCCCCCGCCGCACATGAAACACCTTCCACGCCCATCGACCTCGCCCGCCTGATCGACCAGGGCAAGGTTGGCGGCTTTCAGATTCTGTTGCTGGCCATCTGCGGCCTGTGCCTGATCATCGACGGCTTTGACGTGCAGGCCATGGGTTATGTGGCGCCGGCCATCATCAAGGACTGGAACATCACCAAGGCGAGCCTCGGGCCGGTGTTCGGCGCGGGGCTGTTCGGCATGCTGGTGGGCTCGCTGGTGTTTGGCGTGCTGGGCGACCGCTTCGGACGTCGGCCTGTGCTGATCGTCGCCACGTTCTTCTTTGCGGCCTGCATGCTGGCCACCACGCAGGTGGCAACGGTGGAGGCGCTACTCGTCTTGCGCTTCATCACAGGCCTGGGCCTGGGTTGCATCATGCCCAACGCGATGGCGCTGGCCGGCGAGTTCAGCCCCGCACGCACGCGCGTGACCTGGATGATGCTGGTGTCGTGCGGCTTTACCGTGGGCGCGGCACTTGGCGGCTTTGTGAGCGCGGCGCTGCTGTCGCGCTTTGGGTGGCATGCGGTGTTTCTGGTGGGCGGCCTGGTGCCTCTTGTCATTGGCGTGATGATGGTGCTGTGGCTGCCGGAATCCCTGCAATACCTGGTGCTCAAGGGCGATCCACAAACGCGCCACCAACGCCTGGCTCGCTGGCTGGGCAAGCTCGCGCCGCAACTCCTAGTGAACGCGCAGACGCAATTCGTGGTGCCCGAGGCGCCCGCACGGGGCATGCCAGTCTCGGCGCTATTCACGGAAGGCCGCGCCAAGGTCACGCTCGTGCTGTGGGTCATCAACTTCATGAACCTGATCGACCTGTATTTCCTGTCGAACTGGCTTCCGACGCTGATTCGCGATGCGGGGTATCCGACGGATACCGCTGTGCTGGTAGCCACCGCGCTGCAGGTGGGCGGCGTGATCGGCACGCTCACGTTGGGCCGGCTGATCGATCGTCTGGGCTTTGTGCGCGTGCTGGCCGTGTGCTTCCTAATCGCCTGCGTCACGGTCGGGCTGATCGGCCATGTGGCGGCTGCGCTGCCCATGCTGGTGGCGGTGGTGTTCGTGGCCGGCTTCTGCATCGTCGGCGGACAGCCCGCGGTGAATGCGCTGGCCGCCACGTATTACCCCACCACGCTGCGCGCCACCGGCATCGGCTGGAGCCTTGGCGTGGGCCGCATCGGCTCCGTCATCGGCCCGGTGATCGGCGGACAACTGATTGCCATGCAATGGAGCAGCCCGGCCTTGTTCTCGGCCGCGGCGGTGCCGGCACTGGTGTCGTTTGGCATGGTGCTGGCGCTCACGCTGGCCGCCAGTGGCCCGGACGCCGCACGCTTTGCCTCAGGCCGCACAACCGGCAAGCCCGCCTGATGGTCTGGTAACGACTACGCTTTCCCTGAAGACGCTCCTGACTTTTTCTCCAAGGACTTCACCATGAACATGCTCGCCCCGACGGCCCCGAGCGCGTCCCCCGTCGCATTCACCCCCGCGTCGCTGGACCGGCCCGCTTACCAAAGCGGCTTCGGCAACGAGTTCGCCACCGAAGCGCTGCCCGGCGCGCTGCCTCACGGCCAGAACTCCCCGCAGAAGGCGCCGTATGGCCTGTATGCGGAACAGATTTCCGGCACGGCATTCACCGCGCCGCGTGCGCACAACCGCCGCTCGTGGCTGTATCGCATTCGTCCGGGCGCCGTGCATCTGCCGTTCGAAGCCATGGCGCAAGGCCGCTTCCACAGCAACTTCAACGAGGTACCGCCCTCGCCCAACCAGTTGCGCTGGGACCCGCTGCCCGCACCGGCGGCCGGCACCGATTTCATCGACGGCATCGTCACCTTCGCCGGCAACGGCGGGCCGGACGCGCAAACCGGCTGCGGCATCCACCTGTACGCCGCCAACGCGTCAATGTCCGACCGCTTCTTCTACAACGCCGACGGCGAACTGCTGATCGTCCCGCAGCAAGGCCGCCTGCGCCTGCTGACGGAGATGGGCGTGGTCGATGTCGAGCCGCTGGAGATTGTGGTCATCCCGCGCGGCGTGCGCTTCCGCGTCGAACTTCCGGATGGCGACGCGCGCGGCTACATCTGCGAGAACTTCGGCGCGCTCTTCCGCTTGCCGGACCTCGGTGTGATCGGCTCGAACGGCCTGGCCAACCCGCGCGACTTTCTCACGCCGCACGCCTGGTATGAAGACCGCGAGGGCAACTTTGAACTCGTCGCAAAATTCCAGGGCAGCTTGTGGACGGCGAAGATCGGCCACTCGCCGCTGGACGTCGTTGCCTGGCACGGCAACCTCGCGCCGTACAAGTACGACCTGCGCCTGTTCAACACCATCGGCTCGATCAGCTACGACCATCCGGACCCGTCGATCTTCCTGGTGCTGCAGAGCCCCTCCGCCACGCCGGGCGTGGACACGATCGACTTCGTGATCTTCCCGCCGCGCTGGCTGGCCGCCGAAAACACGTTCCGCCCGCCCTGGTTCCACCGCAACGTCGCCAGCGAATTCATGGGCCTGATCCAGGGCGTGTACGACGCCAAGGCCGAAGGCTTCGTGCCCGGCGGCGCCAGCCTGCACAACTGCATGAGCGGCCACGGGCCAGATGCCGACACGTTCGAGAAAGCCAGCAACGGCGACACCACCAAGCCGCACAAGGTCGACGCAACGATGGCCTTCATGTTCGAAACGCCGGCGGTGATCCGCCCCACGCGCTTCGCGGCGGAATCGGCGCAACTGCAAGCCAAGTACTTCGAATGCTGGCAAGGCCTGAAGAAGCATTTCGACCCGAGCAAGCGTTAAGCACGATCGACGAATTTACATTGACGCCAAGGCGAGCATCCAGACGGTGTGGCCGTACCCTGCCCTAGATGGCGCCTTGAATTTTCGTAAGCGAGCGGAAAAAAGAAGGACCGCTGTCTGAGCGCAGCGAGTTTCGGTCCTTCTCCGCCCGGTTACGGAAATTCAAGGAGTCTTTCGCCATCTCGGGCGCGCCTTTCTTTGCTTACTTTCTTTGGCAAGACAAAGAAAGTGAGTCGGCCCCGGCAGGGGACGAAGCGCAGGATGCACCAGCAACGTCAAGCAATAACCGACTCAACAAACAAACCACCGCCCCCATCATGACCGCCCGACAACTAAGCTGGCTGGAATCCGCCAACACCCCCGACACCCATTTCCCCCTGGAAAACCTGCCCTTCGGCATCTTCTCCACCAAGGAAAACCCGTCGCCACGCGCAGGTGTGGCACTGGGCGATCAGGTCATCGATCTCGGCGCCCTGGATGACGCCGGCCTGCTCCCCGCAGCAACACGCGGCGCGTTCCGCACCGGCAAGCTCAACACCTTCATCGCCCTCGGCAAGCCCATCTGGGCGGAAACGCGCAAGAAGCTGCAAGCGCTGTTCAGCGTGGCCGACACGCACGTGCGCGACAACGCCACGCTGCACGCTCGCGCGCTGGTGCCGCAAGTGCATGCCGTGATGCACCTGCCCATCGACATCCCCGGCTATACGGATTTCTATTCGTCGCGCGAGCACGCCACCAACGTCGGCCGCATGTTCCGCGATCCCGAGAACGCGCTGCTGCCCAACTGGCTGGAAATCCCGATCGGCTACAACGGCCGCGCCAGCTCCGTGGTGGTGAGCGGCACACCGCTGCACCGCCCGATGGGCCAGATCAAGCTGCCCGATCAGCCGCGCCCGATCTTCACGGCCTGCCGCAAGCTGGACTACGAACTCGAGATGGCCTTTGTGGTCGGCAAACCGAGCGCGCTCGGCGAGCCGGTTTCTGTCGACGCGGCACCGGACCATATGTTCGGCGTCGTGCTCCTCAACGACTGGAGCGCGCGCGACATTCAGCAATGGGAATACGTGCCGCTCGGCCCGTTCAACTCGAAGGGCTTCGGCACATCGATCTCGCCGTGGATCGTGACGATGGAGGCGCTGGAGCCGTTCCGCGTGGCCAACCCGGCGCAATCGCCTGAGCCGCTGGAATACCTGCGCCAGAGCCGCCCTAACGCTTACGACATCGCCCTCGAAACTGCGCTGCGGCCCCACGGCGGCGAGCGCACCACCATCGCCCGCACAAACTTCCGCGCGATGTACTGGACGATGGCGCAGCAGCTCGCGCACCACACCGTATCCGGCTGCAACGTGCGCGTGGGCGATCTGATGGGCTCGGGCACCATCAGCGGGACGACGCCGGATTCCTACGGCAGCCTGCTGGAGCTGACCGTCAACGGCAAGCAGCCGCTGGACCTCGGCAACGGCACCACGCGCGCCTTCTTAGAAGACGGCGACGAAGTCACCATGACCGGCTGGTGCCAGGGCGATGGCTATCGCGTGGGCTTTGGGGAAGTGCGCGGCGAGATTCTGCCGGCGCGCAGTGTGAAGTAATGCGGTGTGGAGCGACGGATTAACAGTCCGCCGCTCCCATCATTCCGTCTTTGCAGCCAGCGCAGCGAGCATCGCGTCGCCAATGACATGCGCGCCGTTGGCCTTGAGCGCCTCGCCCGCGCCGCGTGCATCGCGCGCTTCCCGGTTCTGGCCGAGCTTGAGCTTGCCCTCAAGGCGCGTGATCTCGATCTCGATGCCCACGATCATCTTCAACAAGTCATCGATGTAGTCGGCCGGGGCGTCGGACATCTTCCACGGCGTGGGTTGCGATGCCTCATGTGTGCGCGTCAGGCGTGCCAGCACGCCGCGCACAAAACGCTCGTCGTCACGCACGGTGATACGACCATGCGCATGCACGACGCGGTAGTTCCATGTCGGCACCTGCCGGTGGGCTTCGTGCTTGCTCGGATACCACGTTGGCGAGATATACGCATCGCCCGCTCGGAAGATGACCAGCACCTCGTCGCCATTTTCCACGTCTTTCCAGACCGGATTGGCGCGTGCCACGTGGGCATGCAGCGCACCAAGGTTGCCCTCTTCCGGCAGCAGCAAAAACGGAATGTGGTTTGCGTCCAGCCCATGCTCGCCATGCGTGACGAGCGTCCCGAACGGGTTCTGCGCGATCAGGTCGTGCAGCGCGTCAGGGCGCGATTCTTCAAAGTGGGCGGGAACGTACATGGCAACTCCGGCAGCAACCGTGCAATCGAACAGGAATGCGCCCATTCTGAACCAGAACGTGGCTCCAAAACAGAGCCATATCCTGGAAGATTGTTAGAGCCAGCCTAGTCGCGCAGCAGGTTCTTGGCGATGATGAGCTGCTGGATCTGCGTAGTGCCCTCGTACAGACGCAGCAGGCGCACATCGCGGTAGAAACGCTCGGCCTTGTATTCGGCGATGTAGCCCGCGCCACCGTGAATCTGTACAGCACGGTCCGCCACGCGGCCGACCATCTCCGTGCAGAACATCTTGGTGCACGAGGCCAGCATGCTGACTTCGTGGTCCTGTTTGCCGACGGGCTTGGCGTCGTACCGGCGCGCGCAATCCCGCACCATCGACATGCCGGCGTACAGCTCTGCCTGGCTGTCGGCCAGCATGGCCTGGATCAATTGAAAGTCTGCGATGGGCTGTCCGAACTGCTTGCGCTCCTTGGCATAGGCCACCGCGTCGGTCATCAGCCGGTGCGCCATGCCGCATGCCAGCGCCGAGATATGCAGGCGGCCGCGGTCCAGCACCTTCATCGCCGTCTTGAAGCCCTGCCCTGCCACGCCGCCAATGATGTTGGCTGCCGGCACGCGCACGTTATCGAGCATCACATCACACGTCTTGGTGCCACGCTGCCCCATCTTCTTGTCGGGCTTGCCGAGCGTGATGCCCGGCGTGTCGGCCGGCACGATAAAGGCTGAGATGCCGCCCGCGCCTTCGTCGCCCGTGCGCGCCATCAGCGTAAATGCCCCGGCACGCGGCGCGTTGGTGATGAAACGCTTGGTCCCGTTGATGACGTAGTGATCGCCTTCCAGCGTGGCGCGCGTCTGCAGCGATGCAGCATCCGACCCCGCGTTCGGTTCCGTGAGTGCAAACGAGATGATGAGCTCGCCGCTGGCAATGCGCGGCAGGTAGTTGGCCTTTTGCGCATCGGTGCCGTCCATCAGGATGCCCTGCGAGCCGATGCCGACGTTGGTGCCAAACACCGAGCGGAAAGCCAGCGCCGTGTGCCCGAGGTCGTACGCCACCTCGCATTCCTGCGCCATCGCCAGGCCAATCCCGCCGTGCTCTTCCGGAATCGACAGGCCGAAGAGGCCCATCTCTTTCATGTCGGCAACGATGTCGGCGGGCACGTCATCCTCTTCCTCGAGAATGTTTTCCGCCGGCACGAGCCGTTCCTGGATGAATCGCTGCACCGATTGCTGCAGCAGGCCGAAGGATTCGTCGTCGAGCGCCATGTCACCTGCTCCTGTGGGATATTCCGGGGGATGTTACCGGGTTGGCGTGTTTTGACAATCCGCGCCCGCATCAACAGAATGTCGAATTCAATTCACCAATCTGGCGGGCCGCCATGGATCTCAATGCGCTCAAGCTGTTCGTGGAAATCGTCGATGCGGGCAACCTGTCGGCGGCGGCACGCCGGCTGCAGACCACGCGCTCGAACGTGAGCCACCGGCTGAAGGCGTTTGAGCGCGCACTGGGCGTGCAATTGCTGCGCCGGACCACGCGCCGCGTGGAACCGACGGAGGTGGGTGCCGGCATCTACGAACACGGCCGCAGCATCCTGCGCGAAATGGCCGCCGCCGACGCGCTGGTCTCATCGCTCGGCAAATCACTGCAAGGCAGCGTGCGGCTGTCGGTGCCGACGGGGTTGGGGCATTTGCTGGTGTCGCCGCTGCTGGTGGCCTTCAAGCGTGCGTATCCGGATATCCGGCTGGATGTGCGGTTCGACAACCGGGTGTCCGACCTGATTGGCGAAGATGTGGATGTGGCGCTGCGCATCGTCTCGAACCCGCCGGAATCGCTCGTCGCCACGCTGCTCGATGAGGTTGACTGGGTGCTGTGCGCGGCGCCGGATTACCTGGCCGCGCATGGCATGCCAAAAACCCTCGACGCGCTGGGCGAACACACCATCGTCAGCGCGCCTGCGGTTGGGCAGCCGCTGCGGCTATCGGCGCAACTGGGCGATGAACGGACACTCGTGACGCTGGACCCGGGCGTCTCGTCCGACAACTACCTGTTCCTTCAAGCCGCCGTGCGTTCGGGCAATGGGCTCGGAATCCTGCCCTATTACGCCGCGGCTGATGATCTGCGCGACGGGCACGTCAAACGCGTGCTGCCGGGGTATCGGTTCAGCGTGTTTGGCAGCCGCCTTTACATGCTGGCGATGCCCAGCCGATACCGGACGCTCGCGACGCGGCACTTGCTGGACTTCCTGAAAGACGGTCTGCAAGGCAAGTTGCCGCGCCTGCCCCGCAAGGGGCACGCCTGATTACGCTTCCAGCGGCATCAAGCCCGGCAACTGCGCAAAGCAGATCGACTTGGCCGTCTCGATAAAGTCCTGCGCAAACGGCGCCTGCGCATAGTCGCGCGTCATGGCGGCGTAGAGATCGCTCCACAGGCCCTCCTTGCCGACACGCTTGGCCACCACGTATTCGTAATCGACGTAATTCTTGATGCCCCAGCTCGGCAGCGCGGCCAGCCCACGTCGGCTGGCGACGAGCTGCAGCACTGCGATGGTCAGTTCCGCCGTGCGGCGGTTGAATGCGATCCCGGCCGGCGTCAGGACCTGCCGGATCAGATCGATGCGCTCTTCGGGCACGGGGTACGTGATGAGCGTCTGGTCCGTAAAGTCCTTTGCTTCCAGCCACTTCTTGTTGCGCAACGCGTGGTCAACGGGCAGCACGGCGAGGATCTCGAAGCGGAACAGCGGCGCAAACACCACGCCGCGTCGCATCTTGGCATCGGAGCCAATGATGACGTCGGCACGGCCGTCCTTGAGCAGCGCCAGCGGATCGGTATGGAACCCCGACACAAGATCCATCTCGACCTCGGGCCAGCGCTGGCGGAAAGCGTCCATCACGGGCATCAGCCAGTCAAAGCAGGTGTGACATTCCAGCGCGATGCGCAGCGTGCCGGCCGCGCGGCCCTTGATGCGTTCAAGGTCGCGCTCGGCGGTCTGGATGTCGGCAACGACCTTTTGCGCGAGTTCAAGCATGCGCTCGCCCGCTTCGGTCAATTCCACCGTCTGGCCCTTGCGGCGCACGACGGCCAGCCCATAGTGCGACTCCAGCGCGCGCAACTGATGCGACAGCGCCGACTGCGTCAGGTGCAGCCGCTCGGCGGCGCGCGAGACGGAGCCACCGTCGGCCAGGGCGATCAGCGTGCGTAGGTGGCGGATTTCAAGCATGTTGGTGCGGCTTCCAATGTATGAATATGATTCAACTTTGGCGAAAATAATATCATTTGATTCATGATGTAGGGTCGCCGATCATCGCAGGACTGAAAAACGAATCGCCTCTCCTGCGACCACCATGACGACCATCCATACCCTCGGCTACCCGCGCATCGGCGCACAACGCGAGCTGAAGTTCGCCCTCGAATCGTTCTGGAAAGGCGCCTCGTCCGAAGATGACCTGCGCGCCACCGGCCGCGCTTTGCGCGAGCGCCACTGGACGGCACAGCGCGATGCCGGCCTCGATTTTGTGACCGTGGGCGATTTCGCCTGGTACGACCAGATGCTGCAGACGGCTGCGCTGCTCGGCGCCATTCCCACACGCTATGGCTTTGACGCCGCACAGCTGACGCTGGCGCAATCGTTCGTGCTCGCGCGCGGCAATGCCGACCATGCCGCCATGGAAATGACGAAGTGGTTCGACACGAATTACCACTACCTCGTGCCCGAACTCACGCCGGACCTGCACTTTGGACCCGGCACCCAATGGCTGTTCGACGAGGTGCGCGAAGCGCAGGCCGCCGGGCACCGCGTGAAGGTCGCCCTGATCGGGCCGGTGACGTTCCTGCATCTGGCTAAGGCCCGCAACGGCCTGACCGACAAGCTCACGCTACTGCCGCAAATCCTGCAGGCCTACACGGCCGTGCTCAAACGCCTGGCCGCACTGAATGTCGAATGGGTGCAGATTGACGAACCTGCGCTGGTGCTGGATCTGCCGCAAGCCTGGGTAGATGCATTCGGTCCCGCTTACCAGGCGCTGGCCGCCGCCAAGGGCCCGAAGCTGCTGCTTGCGACCTACTTTGAAGCCGCTTCCCACCACGCAGCGCTGATCAAGGCCTTGCCGGTCGATGGCGTGCATCTGGATCTGGTGCGTGCACCGGAACAGCTTGGCGCCTTCGCGCCGTGGCCTGCCGACAAGGTCCTCTCCATTGGTGTGGTGGATGGCCGCAACATCTGGCGTTCGAATCTGGCACGCGTGCTGGAAAGCGTGGCGCCGCTGGCCGAGGCCTTTGGCGATCGCCTGTGGGTGGCGCCGAGCTGCTCGCTGCTGCATGTGCCGGTGGATCTGTCTGCCGAAACCAAGCTCGACGACGAACTCAAGGGCTGGCTGGCCTTCGCGCGCCAGAAGCTGGACGAACTGGCGATCCTCAAGCTCGCGCTGGTCGAAGGCCCCGCTGCCGTGCAGAAGGCGCTCGATGACAACCGTGCCGCCATCGCCTCGCGTACCGAATCGCGCCGCGTGCACAACGCCAGCGTCAAGAAGCGCGTGGCCGCGATCCGCGCAGAAGATGCCGACCGCGCCGCGCCCTACGCTGCCCGCGCTGAAGCACAGCAAGCCCGCCTGAACCTGCCGCTGCTGCCGACCACCACCATCGGCTCGTTCCCGCAGACGGCCGAGATTCGCCAGGCACGCGCACAGCACAAGCGCGGCGAACTGCCCGCACTGGATTACCTGCAACGCATGCGGGCTGAGATCTCCGATGTCGTGCGCCGCCAGGAAGCCCTGGGCCTCGACATGCTCGTGCACGGAGAAGCCGAGCGCAACGACATGGTCGAATACTTCGGCGAGCTGCTGTGGGGCTACGCGTTCACCGCCAACGGCTGGGTGCAGAGCTACGGCTCGCGCTGCGTGAAGCCGCCCGTGATCTACGGCGACGTGTATCGCCCTGAAGCGATGACGGTCGAGTGGTCCAAATACGCGCAAAGCCTGACCGCCAAGCCGATGAAAGGCATGCTGACCGGCCCGGTGACGATGCTCCAGTGGTCGTTCGTGCGCGACGACCAGCCGCGCGAGCAGACCGCGCTGCAGATCGCCCTGGCCCTGCGCGACGAAGTGTGCGATCTGGAAGCCGCAGGCATTGCCGCCATCCAGATCGACGAGCCGGCTTTCCGCGAAGGCCTGCCGTTGCGCGCATCTGATGTGCCAGGCTACCTGGAATGGGCGGCGCGTGCGTTCCGCGTGTCGGCCTCCGGCGTGCGCAACGACACGCAGATCCACACGCACATGTGCTATTCGGAGTTCAACGACATCCTGCCAGCTATTGCGTCGATGGATGCCGACGTGATCACCATCGAGACGTCGCGCTCGAACATGGAACTGCTCGACGCGTTTGGCGAGTTTGCGTACCCCAACGAGATCGGCCCGGGCGTGTACGACATCCATTCGCCGCGCGTGCCGCGCGTGGAAGAGATGGAAGCGCTGCTCGACAAGGCGGCTCAAGTCGTGCCGGTGCAACGCCTGTGGGTGAACCCCGACTGCGGCCTGAAAACACGCGGCTGGCCGGAAGTGGAAGCGGCATTGCAAGGCATGGTGGAAGCCACGCGCCGCTTGCGTGCCAAACACGCAAACGCGGCACATGCTGGCAGCCAGCATGTTCACGCGGAAACCGCATCGGCCTGATTGTTGCGCGCCCCCAAAAGACGCCGGCTGGAGCCATCCAGCTGGCGTTTTTTTTTCGTCATCTCTTGCCACAACGTGCACCAGGTGCCACAGCGCTGTCGCAGCAGAGCGATTGTCAACCAACAAGGCAGCGTCGCTTCGCACACGCGCTCACCATTTCGCAACACGGTACGCGGCTGACACGTGCAGAAAACAATATTGAATCCAGTGATTCGTGTTTTCTAATATCGATGGGACGATCCCATGAAAAGCCCGGTCTCTCTTGTTCGCACTTGGCTCGGTTCGTCCGCGCCTACAAACCGCGTGGCCGATGCCCGGCAGATGCCGGAGCAGACGAGCAGCAGCACGGGGCGTAGCCCTCGCAAAGTTGCGCCTCAACTCAGCCGGCTGCCCGCACGCAAGCACACTGGAACACTGCCTGCCATTAGTGCCGCTTCCACAAGCAGCCCCAAAGCCGCTGGGCGCACGTCCGCCGACCCGGAACTGCACGACGCCATCAAGGCGATTCGCTCCGGCGCGCAGTGGTCGCCAAGCACGAGCCGCCGGGAAGCGGCGTCCGCAACGTCGCCAAAGAATACTGGCGCTGCACCGTCGATTCCATCTGGTGACGGCTGGGGGATGACCTTTCTGCACCAGGCCGAGCATCGCGCAGAGGTGCTCGACATGGTGTGGCAGCACGATTTTTCATCTGAGCGGCTCGACGAGATTCTCGCCAAGCATCCCGACCTCGTGAATGCCGTTGACCACCATGGCGACCCGCTGCTCGTGAGCGCGCTGGGTTGTGACAACTTCAGGTTGGCCAAGGCGCTGGTCGCGCACGGCGCGAATATCAACGCACAGGACGGCGTGGGCAATACGCCGCTGCATACCGTGGCAGGACGCGACACGGCGCTCTTGGAGCAATTGCTCGAAGCCGGTGCCGACGTGCACGCGACCAACAATCAGGGCGCAACGCCGCTTTTTAACGCCCGCTCTGCGCATGCCGTCGATCTGCTCGTCCGTGCGGGCGCGCCAATCGATGCCCGCGACGCGCGCGGCAATACGGCCGTCATGCGGCTCGCCCAGGCTGCGAACAAAGACACGGTGCTTGCCATGCTGGCGCATAACCCTGATTTGCGCACCCCGAACGGAGCGGGCCGCACATTCGCGCGCGTGTTGACGATGCGATTTGGCGGATCGCCAGACACCATCCCCAAGACGGGCGTGGCGGCCAAGGCGTTTCTGGAACTTGCCAAACGCGAGACCTTGGTCGGCAACCTTCGTGACAGAACGCCCCTGCCCACCGATGCAGCAGCGGCCAATACGCGGCGCGTAGGGCCGTCTGCGACCCCGTTGGCTGAGTTGCGGGCGGAGCCCGAACTCCGGTTGTCGCCAGCGACAGCACGCACGGCCAAGCCTGCAATCAACACGCTGAAATCGGGGCACAAGATCAACCTCGTCCACGACGCGCTGCGCACGTTCGACGAATTGCCAGATCGGGATGCCAGCGCGCTTTCCGAGGCCTTGGGATTCGGCGCCCTGTCGTCGGAAGATGTAAACGTGCGCGCCCAGCAGCGGGCCGCCATACGCGAGACGTTTTCGAAGTTTGCCAAGGAAATCGGCGGCAACTTCGCGAATTACGGCCTTTCAGCGCTGGAGCATCCCGCCCTGTCTGGAGCCCTGACAGAGGGCGAGCACGCCGAACTGGTCAAGGCCATGAGAATCGCCCACATCAGTGTTGCGCTGGAGCCTGCTTCCGCCAACGATGCTGAAGGGCCGCAACGCATACGCATGTTCTTCGGCGGCACGCAAAACTTCCGGGATGTGCGCCAAGACATCAGCAGCGCCTTCGGCCGGATTGGCGATGTTGACCGTGCGACCAAGCGGGCGGGCGAGTTGTTCGCAAAGATCCTGTCCCGGCCCAACCATGTCGAACTCGATTTCATTTCTGGCGCGTCAATGGGCGGCGCCATGGCACAAAGCTTCCGTGCGACGGTCGAGAGCCGTGTTCTGCTGCCCAAGCAGCCGTCCATGATCTTGATGGACCCGCAACTGCTGAACAACAACCAGGGTCGTCGCGCCACCAAGGGCGGCCCGCTCGATGTCGATTACGGCAAGCCCCGTGGCGTGGCGCTCACGCTGGACTATGCCCGGGCGCCACATCGCGGGCTGATGGGCGTCATGAAGGGCCCGGGCGGGTACCGATATCCAGGGCTCGTACAACTCAAACTTGGCTTGACGGACACTGACGGGCACAACGGCAAACGCCCGCAAACCAGCGGCCCGCCCGGACTCGGCTATCACGCAGACGCAACGCAGTTTGCTGCCGCGCTCTCGCGCTTCTCGGTAGATCACGAGAATGCAGTCATGGACAACCCCGCATTTGACGCAGTGCGCGCGCCGCGCTGGGCGCGACAGCAAGGTCCAGTGCTGACCTCCGCGACGCTACCCGCCGTAGCACGTCGAGGCCGCCGCCCCATGGAATCGATTGCCGAAGACGGCGACGCTTCCGTGTAGCGCCTCGGAAGCGGCCGCTTCGCCGGCCTCCGTGAGGCCGGGGCGACGCCACCGTTATCGCTGCTCCTGCTGCGGTACAGGCTCAGCGCTGTGCCCGTGATGGCGCACGCCACGGAACTTGCGCAGCGTCCACTCCTTGAAGTCATCCACCTTTTCGAACACCACCGGCACCACCAGCAGGCTCAGCAGCGTGGAAGTCAGCAGGCCGCCGATCACCGCCACGGCCATCGGCGCCCGGAAACCCGCATCGCCCTCCAGACCGAGCGCCATTGGTACCATGCCGGCCGTCATGGCCACCGTGGTCATGACGATGGGGCGTGCGCGCTTGTGGCATGCATCGATGATGGCCTCGGTGCGAGACATGCCAAGATCACGCCGCGCGACGATGGCGTATTCCACCAGCAGGATCGAGTTTTTGGTCACGATGCCCATCAGCATCAGCAAGCCGATCAACGCCGGCAGCGACAAGCTGAAGCCGAACAGCGCCAAAAGCCCGAACGCTCCACCCACCGACAACGGCAGCGCCGCCAGGATGGTCACCGGCTGCGTGAAGTCGTGGAACAGCAGCACCAGCACGGCATACACGCACAGCACCCCCGCGAACATGGCGAGGAAGAAACTGCTGAACAGCTCCTGCATGCCCTCCACGTCCCCCGAGGCAATGCGGCGCACGCCCGGCGGCAAGTTCTTGATGGACGGCAGCGCCTCCACCGCCATGTTGGTGTCGCCAAGCGCGCGCCCCTCCAGGCCGACGCTGATGGTGACGTTGCGGCTGCGGTCATAGCGGTCAATCTGCGCGGGGCCGCTGCCGATGGAAATATCGGCGATGTTTTCCAGCGGCACCGCGCCGTTGCGGCCCGGCACGCGCAACTGGCGAATCGTATCGATCTGGTTGCGCGCCTTCGGATCGAGTTCAACGCGGATGTACACCTGCCGCTCCGGCAGGTTCAGCTTGGGCAGGTTGACGTCGTAGTCGCCGGCGGTGGCCACGCGCACGGCCTGGCCGATGGCGGCGGCTGTCACACCTTGCTGTGCCGCGCGCGCAAAGTCCGGGCGGATGACGATTTCGGGCCGGAGCAGACTCGCCGACGATGTGACCGCGCCGAGCCCCGGCACGGTACGCAGATCGCGCATCACATCGCGCGCGGCCTGCTGAAGCGTGGCGGGGTCGTCGCCGGTCAGCACCACCTGGAGTTGCTCGCCAGAGCCCACCGCGCCGAACGAGATCCGCACGCCCGGCACGCCTTCCAGCATTTCGCGCAACTGGCGCTGGACGTCCTGCTGCTTGACGTGCCGATCATGCCGGTCGGTCAGCGAGATCGTGAGCGTGCCGTTGCGCACCTCGCCGCCGCTGGAACCTGGCACACCAGCCATCACGCCCGAGCCGATGGCGGTATAGACGTGACGGACTTCCTTGTGCTGCATCACGATCTTGCGCACGCGCTCGGTGTTGTCGCGGGTCTGGGCGATGGTGCTGCCGGGCGGGCTTTCCACCGTCATCTGCAGCTGCGCCCAGTCTTCGGGCGGCAGGAACGTTGCCGGGATCAGTCCGATGATGGCGACCGACACAGCGAAGAACGCCGCTGCCATACCGCCCGTTTTCCAGGGGTGCACGAGACACCAGCGTGCCGCCTGCAGATAGCGCGTCATGATCCAGCCGTCGCGGTTGGGTTCATCCTGCGGCTTGAGCATGTAGGCCGCCATCATGGGGGTGAGCAGCCGCGCCACCAGCAACGAGGCCAGCACCGCCAGCGATGCCGTCCAGCCGAACTGCTTGAAGAACTTGCCCGAGATGCCGCCCATGAACGCCGTCGGCAGAAACACCGCCACCAGCGTGAGCGATGTCGCCACCACGGCCAGGCCAATTTCCTGCGCGGCTTCCATGGCGGCTTCCAGCGGCTTCTTGCCATTGCGCAGGTGGCGCACGATGTTCTCCACCTCCACGATGGCATCGTCGACGAGAATCCCGACCACCAGCGTGAGGGCCAGCAGCGTGATCCCGTTGAGCGTGAAGTCGAGCAACTGCATGGCCGCGAACGTGGGAATGATCGACAGCGGCAGCGCCACGGCCGACACGAACGTGGCACGCCAATCGCGCAGGAACAGCCACACCACGATCACGGCCAGGATGGCGCCTTCGTACAGCGCGTGCATCGAGGCGGTGTATGCATCCGACACCGGCTTGACCATGTTGTAGACCTCGGTCACATGCACATTGGGCCGTTCGGCCTGCAATGCGGCCAGCGCGTCGCGCACACCCTTGGCCACCGAGATTTCGCTCGCACCGCGCGAGCGGAACACCTGGAAGCTGACGACGGGCTTGCCGTCGAACAGCGCCATCTGGCGGGGCTCCGCCGCGGTGTCGCGCACGTCTGCGACATCTGCAAGGCGAATGCGCCGGCCGTCCGACAACGGGATGTCCATCTGCGCCAGTTCGCGCGCGCTCTTCACGGTGCCCAGCGTGCGCACCGCCTGTTCCTGCCCGCCGACGTTGCCGCGCCCACCCGGCGCTTCCTGCTGCATGCCGCGCACTTGCGCGCTGATGTCCGCCGCCGAAACGTTCAATGCCTGCAAGCGTACGGGGTCGAGCTGGACGCGCACTTCGCGGTCCACGCCGCCCTGGCGCGTCACCTTGGCCACGCCATGCACCGACAGCAACCGCTTGTTGACCGTGTTGTCGACGAACCAGGAGAGGTCCTCCGCGTCCATGTCGCTTGCTTCCACGGCGTACGTCAGCACCGGGAGGCTTGCGAATGTCACGCGGGAGATGACCGGCTCCTGCACGTCAGATGGCAGCTGCGCACGGATACGGCTGACCGCATCGCGCACGTCGTTCACGGCTTCCTGCACATCCTTCTCAAGCTGGAACTCGACCATCGTGGTCGAGCTGCCGTCGTTGATGGTGGACGTGATGTGCTTGATCGCGCCGATGCTCGCAATGCTGTCTTCGATCTTGCGCGTGACCTCGGTTTCCATCTGCGTGGGCGTGGCGCCCGGCAGGCTAGCCGTCACGGATACGGCAGGAAAATCGATGTCCGGAAAGTTCTGGATCGACAACATCTTGAACGACACCAGCCCTGCCACCGTGATCAGGATGAACAGCAGGATCGAAGGGATCGGCTTGCGGATCGCCCAGGCAGAAAAGTTCATGGCTTGGCTCCGGCTGCGGGCGCCGATGCGGCGGGCGCGGAGGCTGTACCGCCAGCGGCCACACGCACCACATCGCCATCGCTCAGGAATGCTGCGCCGGCGGCGACCACGCCGTCCTTCGCGCCGATGCCCTGCACGATTTCGACTTGCCCGTCCTGGCGGCGGCCAGCTGTAACCTTGGTCTGGCGCACACGGCCTTGTTGGCCGATCACCATCACGTAGTCGTAGCCATCGCGTGAGAACACGGCGGTCTCCGGCACGGTCGCAGCCGGCGCATCGCCCAGCTGCACATCGCCCGAGAGATACATGCCGGCTTTCACGCCGGACGTTGCAGCTTCCGGCGGCAGATCGACATAGACGAGGCCATTGCGCGTGTTGGCGTCGACCGTGGGAGCGACCTGGCGCACGCGGCCGTTTACCACGCCGCCGTCCATGCGGCGCACGCGCGCGGCTTGGCCGGGCTGGATGCGGGGCAGGATGTCGCCGTGCATTTCGGCGCGCCATTCCAGGCGATTCTTGCGGATGAGCTTGAAGAGTTCGGTGCCGGATGACACCACAGCGCCCACGGTGGCCGTGCGTGCGCTGATCACGCCGTCGTCGGGTGCGACCACACGCGTGTAGCGCAAGCGCAATTGCTGGCTCTCGAACTGCGCGCGTGCTGCGGCCAGCTTGGCAGCAGCCGTCTTGGCCTGCGTGTCGTACTGGATCAGATCCTGTTGGCTGATCGCACCGCTCTTGTCGAGTTCATGCGCGCGGTGCGCCTCGCCGGCGGCTTGCGCGGCCGATGCTTCGGCTTCGGCCAGGCTGGCGCGTTGCGCAGCCACATCGGCGCGCACGGTTTCATCCGATAGACGGGCAAGCAGTTGGCCTTGCTTCACCACATCGCCCACGTTGACGAGCACTTCCGCCAGCTTCAGCCCGCTCACCTCGGCGCCGATGCTGGCTTCCTGCCACGGCTGCACCGCACCGCTGGCCGTGGCGATGCGCGGCCACACCTGCTGCGCGAGGTGCGCGACGTTGACGGCCAGCGCCGGCTTGGCAGGCGTCTGCTCGTTCTTCTTGTTCTCGGGCGCAGATTTGCCGCACGCCGCCAACGCGCTGGCCAGCATCACGGCCAGCGCGGCCATCCAAACTCGTTGTCCTGTCATGAAGCGCTTCCGGTATGCGTCCGGCCCTGAGCGGTCGGCGCAGTGGTCTTGTTATCGGGATGAGGATTGGGCGCATCGTCGCGCCAGCCGCCGCCCACGGCCTTGTACAGCGCCACCCAGGCTTGCGCGCGTTCAAGCTTGACCGCCGCCAGAGACTGCGAAGCCTGCAACGCAGTGCGTCGCACGTCTTCCAACTGAAGCAGGCTGCCCGCGCCCAGACGATAGCGGGCGTTGGACGCTTCCAGCACCTTTGCGTATTGGGCGTCGGCCATGGTGGCTGCGTCGACACGTCGGTCGGAAGCGTCCAGGCGCACCAGCGCATCCTCCACTTCCTGCACAGCCTGACGCACCTTGCTGCGGTAGCTGGCCAGCGCCTGGTCGTAACGGGCGCGTGCTGTTTCCACTCGCGCCGCACCCGAGCCACCGTCAAAGATCGGCAACGACACCGATGGCCCGAACGACCAAGACTTGGTCGTCAGCGATTGCCCGCCAAGGCGGTACGAATTGATGCCGATGGAGCCCGCCAGCGTGATCGACGGCAATCGGCTCGCCACCGCCACCCCGATATCGGCGCTTGCCCCCGCCACCGCGCGCTCGGCCGACGACACATCCGGCCGTTGCGACAGCACCTGCGCCGGTACATCGGGCACGCCGGCATCGGGCGGAGCTGGAATCTGCGCGCTGGCCTTGGATAGCAGCCCGTTCAGCGCATCGTGGTCCATGCCGGTGAGCGTGACGAGCTTGTCGATGCCCTGCGCACATTGCGCACGCTGGCCTTCCAGCGCATTGACGGCATCCCCCACCGTGGCCTGCGCTTGCGCAAAATCAGCCGGCGCGACAAAGCCAGCGCGGAATTTGCGTTCGGTCAGTTGCAGCGTTTCCTGTCGGGACGACAACGTTGCCGCGCCGATGTCGACCAGCGCCTCACACTCGCGTTGCTGCAAATAAGCATTGGCAACCTCGGCGGCGAGCGACACCCGCGCGTCGTGCCAATCGGCTTCGCTGGCAGTCAGGCGCGCATCGGCGCCTTCCAGGCTGCGGCGTTTGCCGCCGAAGAGATCGATCTCCCACGACGCGTCGGCCTGCGCCGCCAAAGTGGTGATCGTACCCAGGCCCAGCGTGGGACTCAGCGCACCGGCAGACAGCCCGCCCGTGCCGCCGGCAAACTGGTTACCACCAAACCCGCCCTGCCGCGTGGCAGAGCCGGAACCTTTCAGTTGCGGGAACAGCGCCGCCCGGCTGGCGGAAGCGCTCGCCCGCGCCTCGCGCACGCGGCCGACGGCCTGCGCGATTGTCGGGCTGGTCGCATCCGCTTGCTCCACCAGTTGTGTCAGCACCGGGTCGTGAAATTGCTCCCACCAGTGCGCCAGCGCCATGCGGTTGCCGTGGTGCGGCAGCGTGGCGTGCCAGCCTTGCGGCGCTTCGGGGCCGCTCAGGGGCGGCGTGTGGTAATCGGGCCCGACCGCGCAGCCGGCCAACAGCAGGGCCAGCAACACCGGCGCGATTCGGGCGCGACCGCCGGGCGCGTGGACGCCGGCGTGTCGACCTGTCTTCATGGAAGTGTCCTTCGGGAACGCAGCTGGGATTATGCCCAGTCAAGCGTCTGCAAGACACTCGCCCCACTACGGTGCTCAGCCAACCCTCGGAAACCGGTCAGGCGATGCTCAGAACCATGCGTGCATCGGCGTTGGCTGGCGTCAGATATAGCCCAGCAGCACGAGAATGACCACGATCACCACAATCAGCCCGAGGCCGCCCGTCGGCCCGTAGCCCCAGCCCCGGCTGTACGGCCAAGACGGCAGCGCGCCGATCAGCAGCAAGATGAGAACGATGATGAGAATGGTGCTCAACATGATGCCTCCTGTTTCTGTGTTGGTATGCCGCCGTTCCCTCGTGGCGCAGCGGCTTACCCGGCATCTAGCACGCCTCGTTCCCGTGCTGGCTATATCTGCGGTTTTTCTTAAATCTTGGCGGTTAATTGCGAATATTAAATACCGCGGATGTGTGGGTGTGCCCGTTCTTATGTCAGGCCGAAGACTTGGGCGAAGACAACGTCTTTGCCCGACCCCCACGCGTCGCAAGCCAGCACAGGATCGACCCCGCAACCACCATCAGTGCGCCCTTCCAGAACGCAAACGACAGCGGGGCATGCAACAACACAGCGGCCAGGGCAGCAGAAAACACAGGGATGAAATATGACGCGGTCGCCAACACCGTGACATTGCCGTGCAGGATGCCGACATTCCAGGCCGCGTAGCCGAAGCCCATTGCTGACGCGGCCAACGCGAGATAAATCATCGCCGACACGCTGAAATGCATTGCACCGCCACCCGTGGCGAAAAACTTGATCCACAGGGCCAGCGCCGTCAGGATGAAGAACAGCGTTGCGCCATTCTTGCCCTCGGCAATCCGGCTGGTGACCGTGCAATACGCCGCCCAGATCACCGCGCCTGCGAATGCCAATCCGTAACTGAGCGGGTTGTCTTTGATGTTCTCGGCCATGCCGGCGATATCGAACCCTTGATCACCGCCAAGCACGAAGCAAATCCCGATGATGGAAACAAGGACACCCGGCATGATCAGGGCATTCGCCCGCTGCTTGTTGAAGGCAATCGCAGACAGCATCGTGAACGTCGGCCACAGGTAATTGACCATCCCGACTTCGATTGCTTGCCGCCCGCTGTTGGCATAGCCGATCGACAGCGAGAGGCACAGCTCATACGACACGAACAGCAGGCTGCCCCACACCAGATAGCGCCGCGGAAACGTCTTCAAATGATGGAAGCCGACAGTCAATACGAGCAGCATCGACGCGACGGTATAGATCATGGCAGCGCCACCTACGGCCCCCAGATGCTGGCTCACGCCCCGGATCAACCCGACGATCGAACTCCATAGCAGCACCGCGATAAGCCCGATGACGGTTGCCCTACTTTTGCTTTGCATAACGCCTGCCTGCACTGACATGTCCATCCAAA
Source organism: Ralstonia sp. Ralssp110 (assembly GCF_047325135.1). Classification (NCBI taxonomy): domain Bacteria; kingdom Pseudomonadati; phylum Pseudomonadota; class Betaproteobacteria; order Burkholderiales; family Burkholderiaceae; genus Ralstonia; species Ralstonia sp. Ralssp110. The sequence goes on from NZ_CP168609.1 coordinate 602,968, forward strand.
AAAACCGTTTGTTCGCGCGCGGCCCAACGCTGCAGGCGAAGGCGTGCAGTTTACCGGCCGCCGTACCGCCCGATCACCTGACGTGGCTTCGCTATAAGATGCAGACCATGAAAAATCGAGGGTTGCCATGACGTCGTTTGCAATCGAAACGCCGGTTTCGGTGGGCTGGATTGGCGCGGGCCGGCTGGCGCGGGCATTGGCCACGCGGGCACACGGCGCCGGTGTACGCACCGTGGCGGTTGCCAACCGTTCAAGCGCACCTGCCGCTTGGCTCGCGCATGCTACAGGCGCCAAGGCCGTCGACGCGCAAGGCGTGGCGGATGCTGCCGACTGGGTGTTCGTGACCGTGCCGGATGACGCCATCCCGGGCGTGGTCGATAACATCCGCTGGCGACCCGGCCAACTCGTCATCCACTGCAGCGGTGCCGGCGAGCGCGACTTGCTGGAGGGCGCTCGCCGGTGCGGCGCGGATACCGCCAGCTTTCATCCGCTGTTTCTGTTTGCCGGCTTGCCCGACGATGCCGAACGTCTGGGCGGCGCGTCCATCGCCATTGACGCCGATGCCCCACACGACGCGGCGCTCGCCAGCTTTGCACTGCGGCTCGGCTGCACGCCGTTGAAAGTGCGTGCCGGGCAACGTGCCCTGTATCACGCCGGGGCCAACTACGCGGCCAGCTTCCTGCTGTGCGCACTCCATGAAGCCGCCACGTTGTGGGAGGCCGCAGGCATCGACCGTGATGCCGCCGTGGCTGCCATGTGGCCGCTGGTGGACGGCACGCTGGCCGCGGCACGCGCACGTGGCCTGGCTGGCGCATTGGCAGGCCCAGTCTCGCGCGGAGACGGCGGCGTCATCGACAAACATCTGCACGCACTGGATGCACTGGGCGCCGATCATGCCGCGCTTTACACAGCGCTCACACGGCGTGCGCTGACCTTGGCGGCCGAACGCGGCGCGCCTTCCGCAGACGTACTGTCCGACCTCGCCGCGCGCCTTGATCCTACGTAATGACGGAGTCGGGATCATTGGCATTGGGTGGCGCGCATGCACCAATCCGGCGCGCGACCTACAATCGGCAGCTTGCTTGCATGCCCGTTCTGCCATGTCCCAACGTCCACACACATCGCCATCTCCTGCTGCGCATGACGCTGCAGACCGCCGTTCGTCCAGCGCGCTGATCCTGCTCGTTGTCGGGCTGGTGCTGGTGGGCGTGAACCTGCGGCCCGCGCTGTCGAGCCTGTCGCCCGTGCTGAAACAGGTGGCGGCTGGCACAGGGTTGTCGGGCGCCACGGCGGGGTTGCTGACGACCCTGCCGGTGTTGTGCCTGGGCCTGTTTGCGCCTGCAGCCGCGGTGCTGGCTCGGCGGTTTGGCGCAGAACGCGCCGTGGGCGGCTTACTGATTGCGTTGGCGGCAGGCATTGCCTTGCGCAGCGCGGGTGGCGTTGCACCGCTCTTCATCGGCACGCTGGCGGCGGGCGCCTGCATTGGCGTGACGGGCGTTCTGTTGCCGGGCATCGTCAAGCGGGATTTCGGCCGCCAGGCTGACCTGATGACAGGCGTCTACACCATGGCGCTGTGCTTTGGTGCGGCGGTGGCAGCCGGCGCCAGCGCGCCGCTTTCGGCATGGCTGGGCGGCTGGCAGCTTGCGTTGGCGTTCTGGGCTCTCCCCGCGCTGCTGGCTTTTGTCGGCTGGTGGCCGCATATGCGGCATGCGCACGGCAAGGGCTCGGCCACTCGGCTGCAGCGTGTGTCACTGTGGAACAAGCCGATTGCCTGGCAGGTGACCCTCCATATGGGGCTGCAATCGTCGCTGGCGTATTGCGTCTTCGGCTGGCTGCCGGTGATCCTGCAAGACCGCGGGCTGTCTGCCGTGCAGTCGGGCGTGGTGGTGGCGGTGTCGATTCTCGTGCAGCTCATCACCGCGCTGGGTGGGCCCTTTGTGGCGCGGCTCGGCCGCGACCAACGCCCCGCCGTGATCTTGATGATGCTGATGTGCTGGGCCGGCCTGATGGGCTGCCTGTATGCGCCGTTGTCGACGCTGTGGTGGTGGGCGGTCTTGTTGGGACTCGGCCAGGGCGGCAATTTCAGCGTGGCGCTGTCGTTGATCGTGCTGCGCTCGGCCGATGCGCGCGTGGCGGCAAGCCTGTCGGCCATGACGCAGGGCATTGGCTACACCATGGCTGCCGCGGGGCCGTATCTCATGGGCGTGCTGCACGATCTGACGGGCAGCTGGGCCGTGATGGGCTGGCTGTTCAGCGCTATTGCGCTCGCATCCCTGGTGGCGGGTTCACTCGCCGGGCGCAACCGTACGCTGCACGCCGGCGAGTGAGACTGCTATCGCAAGGCCTCGATCAAGCCTTGTGCTTCAACGTCCAGTTGGCCAGCGCCTGCATCTGCTCGGTGATCAGGCCGGCGATGCGCTCGTCTGTGAGATCGCCATCGGCGGTGAAGCCGCCGGCAAACGCGTTGGCAAACACTTCCGGCTTGTTCAGCGGATGCAGGTCCAGATACACGCACACCTGACGCAGGTGATACTGCGCGCGCGACGTACCCATGCCGCCGCCCGCGCCCAGGATCGCGACCGGCTTGCCTGCCAGCAACGCGTTGTTGGGTTCGCGCGAGGCCCAGTCAAGAATGTTCTTCAGCGCCGGCGCCAGCGAGTAGTTGTATTCAGGGCAGGCCAGCACCAGCGCATCGGCGCGCCCGATCTGTTCGAGCACGCGCACCACCGAAGCAGGCTTGTCCGTAATGTCGGCGTTGTAGAACGGAATATCCGTCAGATCGGCCACGTCCATTTCAACGCCGGCGGGCACGCGGGTGGACGCCGCACGCAGCAGGCCCTGGTTGGTGGATTTGCGGCGCAGGCTGCCGGCAATGCCGAGAAAATTCAGCGACATGAAGAGCGACTCCGTCAATGTTGGGATTGGCGAGAATAACGGACATTCGCCCGATCAAGAAGGGCCTTGAGCGTTATGCATTCCCAGCGCGAAAGCACCCAGCCTCGTGGTCATCGACCATGCCGGTCGCCTGCATGAAGGCGTAGCAGATGGTCGGGCCGACAAACTTGAAACCGCGCTTGACCAGCGCCTTGCTCATCGCCTTCGACGCATCGGTCGCGGCGGGTGCATCGCGGTAGCTGTCCCATCGGTTGACGATGGTCTTGCCACCGACAAACGACCACAGGAACGCATCGAGCGAACCCATTTCTTCCTGAAGCTCCAGCACTTTCCGCGCGTTGATGACGGCGCCTTCCACCTTGGCGCGATTGCGCACGATGCCCGGATCAGCGAGCAGCTTTTCAATGCGTGCCGGCGTGAAGCGCGCCACGCGTGCCGCATCAAACCCCTCGAACACTTCCTGATAGCGCGCACGCTTGCGCAGGATGGTCTGCCACGACAAACCGGCCTGCGCCCCCTCCAGGATCAGCATCTCGTAGAGGTGACGATCATCGTGCGAGGGCACGCCCCACTCGGTGTCGTGATACGCGATCATCTGCGGGTCTTCGCCCGCCCAGCAGCAGCGCGCCATATGTTGCCTCCTAGATCCAGCCCGATTTGCGCAATTTGCGATACAGCCACACGCAAGCGGTGGCGGTGCACGCCAGAACGATGGGATACCCCGCCGGATGCTCCAGCTCCGGCATGCCTTTGAAGTTCATGCCGTAGTTGCTGAACACCACGGTCGGAATTGCCAGAATAGCGCCCCAACCCGCCAGCCGCTTCACGATGTCGTTCTGCGTGACCGACACCAGCGCCACGTTCACCGAGATGGCCGTGGTCAGCATTTCACGAATCACGTCGAGTGCGCCCACCGCGCGGTGCGCGTGGTCGGCAATATCGCGGAAATACGCGCGCAGCTCTTTGGGCACCACGTCTTCATGCAGGCGCACGAGCTGGCCGGCGATGTCTTCCACTGGCAGCGCAGCGTTGCGCAGCCGCAGAAGCTGGCGCTTGAGCGTATAGAGCCGCTCAATGGCCGCGCGATCGAACGTGTCGCCAAAGATCTGGCTTTCGATCTGCTCGAACTCTTCCTGCAGGCGCTCCAGCACGGGCTGATAGTTGTCGACCACAAAGTCCATCACCGCGTACAACGCAAACGGTGCGCCCTTGGCCAGCAGTTGCGGCGTGCGCTCGCAGCGCTCGCGCACCGGCGAATACGACGCCGACGGCCCGTGCCGCACAGAGACGAGAAAATCCCTGCCGACAAACAGGTGCGTCTCACCAAAGACGACGTTGCCGTTTTCCATTTGCGCGGTGTTCAGCACGATGAAGAGCACGTCGCCGTACAGTTCGAGCTTGGGGCGCTGGTGCGCATTGCGCGCATCTTCAATGGCGAGATCGTGCAGGCCGAACTCCTCCTGCACGCGGTCGAGCATGGCGTTGTCCGGCTCATGCAAACCCAGCCAGACGAACGAGCCCGGCGTGTGCAGTACGTCGCTGATGGCTTCGACGGACAGGTCACGCTCTCGCTTGCCGTTACGGTACAGCGCGCTGTTGATCACCATGGACATGGTTGTCTCCGGAACGCATTCAGCGCGCATTAGCGGTCTGCGGGCTGATCTGCTGTCTTGGTATCGGATGCGGTAGAGGCCTGGGCGGCCAGCGCCGGCACTTCGGCCAGGCGTGTTTCGATCTGCGCCAGCGCTTCGGACAGCGCGTGGACGAGATCATCGGGCAATCCGTCGAGCGTGGCATTGATGAAGGCGATGCGGCGCGGCATGCATTCAAGCACGACGGCCAGGCCAGCATCTGACAGCGACACGTTAGTCAGGCGGTTGTCACGCGCATCGGTTGCGCGTTCGATCCAGCCGAGCTGCTCCAGCACCTTGAGTTGGCGGGTGAGCGCGCCAGGGTCCATCTGCAGGCGCTCGGCGAGCTGCTTCTGGGCCATGCCGCCTCCGGTGTTGTCATGCAGCGCCAGCAGGATGCGCCAGCGCGGCATCGGCTGGCCGACATGCGCCTCGAAGGCGGCCATGAACGCACGATACGTGCGGCCGAACTGGTGCATGACGGCGAAGCGTTCGCGTTCAGAGGTCATCGATCAGGGCTGAGATTGCTGGGGAACCGCGCATCCTAACCGCTCCGGCTTGTTCTCGCCTATCCGGCGCCTATTCCGTATGTTGCACAGGCTCGACATGGTGCAGCACCACGGGCGGCACCCGGCGCACATACCAAAGGCCGATCAACGCTACTACCGTCGCCACAATCAGACCGATATGGATGGCACTGACCAGCACATGGCGCGCGGCTTCGAGCAGAGCCGTACCGTCGTGGCCGGCAACATGCAACTGCGAGAGCAAGGCGGCTTGCGAATCATGATCGATGAGAATTTCGGGATCGGCAAGCTGGCGCAGCCATTGCATCGCGTTATCAGCGCTTAGCGCATTGGCAACGCCCGAGGCATAGCGCTCGCTCACCAGGGTGCCGACCAGCGCCGTGCCCACCATGCCACCGACCATGCGCAGCGATTGCAGCAACGCGGTGGCAATGCCCAGGTGCGCGCGGCCGGCCGTCTGCTGCGCAAACACGGTCAGATTGGGCAGCACGAAACCGAGCCCGAGCCCTGCCAGCAGCATCAGCAACGTCAGCACCGCGTGCGGCATGCCCTTGGACGACACCGACATGCCTGCCACCGCCACGGTCAGCAGCGCAAAGCCGGCATACAGCATGGCATTGGGCTTGGGAATGCGCGTGACGATGCGCCCGTTGATGATGCTGCCCAGCGTGATGCACACCACCAGCGGCGTAATCACCAGGCCGGCTTCCTGAGGCGACATGCCAAACCCGCCCTGGAACAGCAGCGGTGCGTAGAACAGCACCGCAAACATCGAGAAGCCCGACAGCAACGCAAGCATGAACAGCGCAGCCAGCGCCGGATTGCGCAACATGTCAAACGGCAGCAGCGGCTGTTCGGCACGCTGCTCCCACCACCACAGCGCCACGAATGCGGCAGCGGACAGCACCAGCCAACCGAAGAGCGGCAGCGACAGGCCATGCCGCGGCAGCCATTCCACGAACAACTGCAGCGCACCCAGCGCCACCGTGATCAGCACCGCACCCTGCCAGTCCAGCCGGATACGCCCGGTATGCGCGTTCTGGCGCAGATGCGGCAGAAAGCGCCAGGCAAACCACAGCCCCAGCACACCGAACGGAATGTTCACGTAAAACACCGACCGCCAACCGAACGCCTGCGTCATCCAGCCGCCCAGCGTCGGGCCGATGGCGTTGGCAATACCAAACGACGCGCTCAGCATTACCTGCCAGCGCAAACGTACACGCGCATCGGGAAAGAGATCGGGAATGCACGCGTAAGCCGTGCCGACCAGCATGCCGCCACCAATGCCCTGCAGCGCCCGCGACCACACCAAGAACGTCATGCTGCCCGCCATACCGCACATGACCGACGCCAACGTGAACACCACGATGGAGGCAATCACAAACGGCTTGCGTCCGTAGAAATCTCCCAGGCGGCCAAAAATCGGCACCGTCACCACTGACGTCAGCAAATACGACGTTGCCACCCAGGCGTACAGCTCAAAGCCTTTGAGTTCCGCCACCACCGTCGGCAGCGCCGTGCCGACCACGGTTTGGTCGAAGGCGACCAGAACAACGACAAAGCAGATGCCGATCATCGCCAAGAGCGATTCCTTGAACGGCAGAACCTGAGTATGGGAGTGCGGGAGCGCAGTGTGGACGGCCATGGCGGAGGGCGGGAATACAAATGATACATCAACGATTGATGTGTCAACTATATTGTAGCGGGGTCCGGGAGGGCTTGCTGAGAGAGCCAAGGAAAAGTCGCCACTGGAACGCGTAGTCCGCGGTATGGAGGTAGCCGGTCTCGCGCGCTTTTCTACGAGTTTTCCGAATAGGCGTGCTTGGCAAGCGCGGCAATCATGGGCGAGTGCTCGTAGTCTGCCCAGGAGAACCGTATGCTCAGAGCCATCGACGGCGGTGGTGGCGTCCCGACGCCGCCCCAGCCCATCCAACCGCCGCCGCCCCCCAGTGCGCGCGATGTGTCCGATGCCGAGACGGCCCTGAAGAATGCGCTCCAGGGCAAGGCACCCGACGATACAGCGGCGCTGAAGGCTGCCATTGAGAAAATTCAGCAGACGCAGCCCTCAGTCAGCAGAGATGCGCTTGCGCGGGCCGCCATCCTGTTGCAGGCCGCGCACAACGGCCCGGCACGGGCCACGCCGCAACCCAAGGTCGACTCGCTCAAGCAGGCCGCCAGCCAGGTCGGCCTCACGCACGTGTTCGACAACACGACGCTGGACAGCGCCACGCAGTCGCTGTCCGACAAACCGCTGGCAACCGACCAGGCCCCGCCCACGCAAGCCGTGACGCTGCAAGACGCACGGGCCGCCATTCAAGCGGGGCTGGACGGCGGCATGACAGAGGCCGAAGCCGTCAACGCGGCGCGTGCCCAGCTTGGCGGCAGCGAACAAAACGAGACGGTCCTGAGCGAAGCCGCCCTGACCATCGCAGCCGAAAAAGCCGTGGCAGACGGCAAGGTCCCGGCCGATGCCGACCCCATCCAGAATGCTGCCAAGCAGGACGTCTGGCTCGGCATTTTCTCCAAACCCACCATCGACAACGTGGTGAAGGCGCTGCACGTCGAGCTCAAGCCGGCCGCCAACCTGGACGACACCGTCAAGGCCACTCAGACCGCCTTCGAGACCTGGCAGAAAGATAAGGCCGCCAATGCGGACGCGGCCACGCTGGCGCGCGACAAGCAGGCCTATCACACCGCCCTTTCCGATGAACTGAACGCCGCTGCCGGCCAGCCCGACAGCCAGTGGCGTGCCGATCCACTCCAGACCGATCGGCGCCTGCTTGCCGAGCGCCTGGTCGCGCAACGCAACAGCGCCGCAAGTGGCACGCAAGGAGCCCCTGCCGCCGCCAGCGTGCTGAACGACCTGCACGCCGCTGAGATCGTCGACGCCGCGCTGGCCGCGCGCGCGTCGGGCGGCGCCGACGGCAACCTCAAAGCAGCGCAGGCGCTCACCCAGCAGTTGCGCGGCGTGGCCAACACCGACCCGCTCTACGCGAGCGTGATGGACGACGCACGCACGCAGGACATCCAGTCTGGCGCGCTGCAGGACATCACCCAAGCCAGCGGCAAGAACCCGCACGACACGCTGGTGGCAGAAGGCAACGCCCTATCGCGCTACAAGGACACGGTGCTGTACAAGGACCTTGTCAACTCGGTGCTGAACGCCGGCATCACGCACGACAACATTACAAAGGTGGGCACGCCAGGTGAGCTGCGCGACATCGCGGCGCTGCTCGAAGACGTGCAGCGTGCCTCGCCTGAACTGGCGCAGGCGCTCTACACCCAAAACCTGCAAGGCAAGATCGACAGCAAGATCAAAGCGGGCGACCCCGAGGTCTACGCGCCCTCCATGCAAACGCTGGACAAGCGCGACGATTACTACGGCCCCATCAGCCGCATCGTCAACGCGCTGGGCGGCCCGAAGAGCGACGGCGCAGCCCATGTCATGGGCAGCCTGCGGTCCTTCCTCTACAACGCGCAGGCCGACCAGGACCGCTACAAGGAAAACGGCTACACACCGCCCAGCACACCGTTCGACACGCTGGGCCTGGCCAAGGCCAACAATGCATCGATGGCGCCGTACCAGACCATCATCGATGAAGACCCGAACGGCGCGCTGTCGAAAACGCTGCAGAAGCACACCGGCCTGAAGCCATCGCCGCCCACGGTGCCAGTCGGGCCGGACGATGCGGCTCACCTGTCCAAGGCCCAGGCGGCGTTGGACAAGGCGCTGGGCGGCGGCACAGCCGATGCGGCCGGTCTGCAGAAGGCGCTCGATGCCGCGCGCAACGACAAGGCAAACGCCGACATCAGCAACCAGACGTGGGCCCAGGCCGCGGTACTGGCACGTGCCCAGGCGGTGACCGTTGCACGGCAACAGGACAACACCGGCGACAAGACAGGGGACAAGGCCGGGCAGCCCCAAACCCCCAGCGACCCCATCGACCAGGCCACCAAGGACGTCGACGGAGACCAGCTTTTTACCGAACAGGACCTGCAGGACGGCGTGAACGCCCTGCGCACGGGCAACGTGGCGGCAACGCCGGATGCCAAAACGCCCGACACGCAGCGCGACGGCGCCCAGCCCGACACCACCGCCCATCTGGGCCAACTGGTGGCCAGCGGCATGACGATGCCCGAGGCCATTGCCGCCACGCGAGCCTGGCTCGGCGGCAACGAACAGAACGAAGCGATGCTGACGCAATCCGCACTGACGGTGGCTGCGCAGCAACATCTGGAGGACTACTACCAAGACCCGACAAAGGACCCCGTCGATGCCGGGGCCCAGGACCTGGCCAACCTGAAGGTGCTCGACCCGGACGTGCTGCGCGTGACGGCCGGCATCATGAAGCAGGACATTCAGCCCGACCAGAAGGCACTGGACGGCGCGGTTACGCAGGCCCGCACCGACTACGCGGCATGGCAGGACGCCAAGGCCAAATCTGACAAAGCGCCCGACAACGCAGACCTCAAAGCCGCTGCCGCGCGCGCCCTGCAGTCGTATCACAACGACCTCGACCAGGCACTGAACGTAGCCGCCGGCCACAAACCCGAAGATGGCGATTGGCAGCTCAACCCCGACAACGTCGATACTCTGTGGAAAGCGCAGAACGCCGTCACCATGGCCGGCATCGCGCCCGAGATGGAGGCGGCGCGCGGCACCGGCAAGGACTCGCCCGAGTTCAAGCAACTGCTGACGAGCTTCCAGCAATGGCAGACGGGGCTGGGCGCGCAACAGGTGCTGCACATCGCCGCGCATGCCCTGCAAACCAACGGTGGCCCGGGCAAGGGCGACGCGGCGGCGGCCAAACGGCTCACGGGCCTGCTCGCCGGCATGCAGTCCGGTGACCCGCTGTTCGACCAGGTCATGGGGGACGCGAGCATCTCGGGCTTGCAGCAGCGCGCGCTGCAATCCATCCTCGACCATGCACCCATGATGTGCACCGCCGCCAACGACGGCAAGGATTCGCCGCAGGGCCGGCTCAGCGCCATGGGCACGTCGCTCGATGTCTACAAGGGCACGATCTTCTACGCGCAACTGCTGGACGACACGATCCAGGCACCGCAGACCCAGTCGCTGTTTCAGCAGAGCGGCGCCCAGGTATTCGGCAAGGACAAGAAAGACCAGGCCAACGCCGCGGCCGATCAGATGAACGGCGTCGCGCCAGACCTGGCCGCTGCGCTGTACCACAGCCAGTTCCAAGGCAAGCTGGACGTGACTGACCTGAAAGCCATGTCGCGCATTTACGCGGCCGCGGGCGGCGCACGCAACCAGGACATGACCGACCTGCGCAAGCAGATCGAGGGCCTGATGCTCAAGCCCCTCGACAACGGCGGGCTGGGCACAGAATCGGTGGATTCGCGGCTGAACACCACGTACTTTGTTGGCGGCGATGGCATGGCCGTGGTCACCGGACAGGATTTCGGACTGAAGGATGTGAAGGACGACAACGTCCCGATGCAGCTCACGCAGGACATCATCGGCGACAACATCGGCGACGACGTCAGCAAGGAGATCCGGCGCGAGACCGGCTTCAAAGATTCCCCCAAGCCGCCGACGCCGGCCAACGCCGACCCGAACGCGAGCCCACCGCTGAAGAACGACCTGCACTGGGCGCCCGACACCGCAGGCGTGAGCTCGGGCACCACCGCTGGTGTCACGGCCAGCGGCAACACCGTCGGGCTGCCTTGGCAAGACGGCATGCACACCGTCACCAGCCAGGCCCAGGTGTACAACGCCGTCGGTCAGGCATATGGGCTGGACCCGACATACACGGCACGCTCACTGGACGAGCAGCAAGCCATGGCCGACGGCCAGTTTGCGGAATACAGCGGCAACGAAGTCGTCTACGATCACAAGGGCCACAAGACCACACTGGCACAGGTGGCCAGCCAGCTCATGCACGGCGAAGGCGTGAACACGCCCAGCGGCGCCACGCCCGTGGCACTCACCTCGCTGTCGATGCAGTGGTGGGACAACCGCGAGGGCAAGGGCGACGCCAAGCGCCTGGCCATCATGGAGGGCATCGGCACCGACGGGCGCTACATCGACGTGGGCCCCGCCGATACCACCGTGCGCAACGGCTATGGCGACTGGCAATCGCACAGCGGGCTGGATCGCGGCCTGCTGATCGCCCAGCCGCACTGGGTGGTCGACGCCAACGGCAATCTAATGACCGACGACGGTTACTGGAAGACCTACAAGCCCGACGACCACTGGTACAACTGGGAACACCTGAAGACCGATCTGGAGATCGGCCTGACGGTAGCGGCCGGCATCATCACCACCGTCGTACAACCGGAGACCGCTGCGCTGTGGGCCGTGGTGCTGTCGAACTTGGCCGATGCGTACTTTGCGGTGACGGCCGTGGCAGGGGCGGCACACTCGATCAATGCGCTCTCCACCGCCAAGGGTCGTGAAGACCCGTGGAACTGGGTGGGCCTGGGTGCCAACGTGCTGGGCGGTGCGGCCGGCGTAGGCGGGCTCGTGAATCGCACGGCCGTGGCCGCAGCGCGCGTGGGCGCCTACAACGCCGACTTCATGGAGGCGATCAACGCTGTGCGCATCACGCGCGGCGCCAGCGCGGAAGATGCCGCGCGCATCAGCCTGCTCAATGACAATCGCTGGGCCTTGCGCCCGTTCCAGAACAACCTCACCAACGCCGTGCTCAGCCACGCGCTGTATGGGTCGCCCGCGGCAACCGCCAACGCGGCGCAACGGCTGAATGCCGTGTTCGGCGTCACGCGCAACCCGGGCGTCGTCGCAGACCTCACGCAGGGCACGCTACGCTTGCAGCGGCTGAATGAGGCCATCCCGCTACTCAACCGGGCGGACGTGCTCGCCAGGTTGCCCGCACGCCTGCGTCGGCTGGCCGGGCTGCGGTTCCTGGGCGGCGGCGCCCTCGCCTATCGACTGATGGGTACCGGCGCGCTCAACACCAACCTCGCGGCGATGCTGCACCAGGGGCAGTCGCTGGCGACATCCAACGGCCAGGCCACGGGCGAAGACTGGGTGCAGTTCTTCACCTCGGCGGGGCTCATGGGTGCCGGCATGGGCGTGGCGCGCCAGCATGGCGCATCGCAGCGGCAGGCCTACGAGGCGGCGGCGGCCAACCTGGCTGCTTCCGGCATGCGCATGCCGGGCGTGGCGCCCGACCCGGGCAGCACGCCGGTACAACGCGTGGTGCCCGAGCTTGGGCCGCGTGGCGCCGAATCGGCACTCGAATCGCAGCAGGCGCTGCTTGCCAGGGTGCAGACAGACGGTGCACAGGGTGCGTTGAACAATAACCAGGTGTACTGCCTGTACTCCCGCACGGGCGGCGTCACCGGCCCGGAAGACACCATGCCGGGCGAATTCTATTTTCCCCGCCTGATCGCACTGGCAGAGCAGCGTCCCGAAGGGGCCTACACCGTGTCGCAAGCCGACGGCGCCTTCGTTGACAGCACGATGCCGACGGAAGGCCGCGCGCGCACCACGTTCTATCACTTCATGCGCGAAGACGGCCGGGTCGACCCGGACGCCGTCACCGAGCGCGTCTATGTCAATGCAAAGACGCCGCATGTACTCGACGTGCTCGACTTCCTGGTGCGCGGCGTGGTGGACCAGCCCGGGCGCTTCCCCGGCATCTACGCGGCCAAGGCGGCCGGCCCTGACGCCGCCGGCCCGCGCGCCGACAACATCGTCGTGTATGCCACCGACCGCGCGGCCGTGGACCGCGTGGTGGAGGCGTTGCGGCATTACCAACAGCAGCATCCGGACTACTTCCACGACACGGTGCCGTCGATGACCGAGGCGCAGCTGCGCGGCGTGTCCACCGCAGCGGAACCGACCCCTGCGATGGTCGACCGGTTGCTCAGCGCCATCGACAGATTTGCCGCCGGCAACACACAATTTGGCACCTCCGACATCGGCCGCACACCCAGCCCGGAACAGAGCTTTGGCGGCATCCGCGCCTACGCAATCTCCTTGGCCCAGCACGACACCGTGCTGGCTCAGCAGGCCGCGGCGCAATACGGCGTACCGTTCGATTACAGCGCCGCGCTGCAGAAAGCCACCAGCCGGCGCTTTGCCGAAATCGGCATCGACCCCGCCAACCCCGCGCGCAACCTCGGCGGCCCCGTGTCACGCCCGGCCGGCTCGCCCGATTACAGCGGCACCGGCACGCAATACCGCCCCCACGACGGCACATACCAGACCACGCCGGCCGACCGCGTGACGATGTCGTTTGGTGGCGCACCGCTGCCGCCCAGCGCCCACGCATTGATTGGCGCCTCCGACACGCTCACGCGCCAATTGCGCCTGCTGCACGACGCGGGCTGGACGGTGCGCCTCGGACACAGCAACCGCGGCTCTGCGGTGGATACCGAGCGCAAGACCATCACGCTTGACGCCAACGCGCCCGACGCCGGCGCGCTGGTCTACACGCTGAGCCATGAGGCCGACCACGCTGTGAAGGCCGAACTCGATCTGCAGGGCCTGCAACACCACAGCGAGGGCAGCTTCGTGCGGACCTTGCTCGCCGGCGAGGCCAGCGCGCAGGGCAACGCGTTCAACGTCCGCGACGAGGTGCTGGCCGCAACCGGTGTAGACATCGGCGCCCGCGCGCAGATGCCGCAGCCCCTGGAACAGGCCTACGCGCAGTGGGATGCGAACAACCCCGAGGCCTACCTGCGCCTGGCGCAGACCATGGCGAGCATGCGCACGTCCGTCGCGCCAGACCAGACCTACGTGCAGTACTACGCCTCGCACTGGAACGGCGACGCGCCCGGCACACCGCACATGCCAGCGCCGGCGACAGCGTCGGGCGCCCAAAAAGCGGCGCAGGCTGCCGAATGGCTCGATGTGAAAGACTTGCGGACATTGCGGCACGTGCCCGGCGCCGAGGTGCCCAGGCTGAGCGATCTGGCCAACAAGGCGGGCAGCAACACCGTCCTGATCGCGCTCAAGGGCACCAGCCAGCCGGACGGCACGCCCGTCATCATCGCGACCACGCAACTGCGCGACGACGGCACCTTCGCGCCGCCCCAGGCCGTACGTGGCAGCAACGTCCCCAAGATCGTCAAGCGCGCCGTGCGTGGCGACAACTCAGCCATGCACACCGCACGCAAGGGCGTCGACTTCTACATCAGCCCCGTGTCGTACGAGCGGTTGCAGGCCTTTGGCGGCCCATCGCGCATCAATGGCGATGAGGGTTCTCATGTGCTCTCGCCTGCGGCCGACAAGATCGACACCGAGGTGGTCGACCATATCCAGCAGCTTGGTGGGGCCAAGCGCTACAAGAGCGTGCAAGAGGCGACCAGCGCCGCGAAGGACGACAACATCATCTACGTCATCGACAAGAAAGGCGGTGCCCCGAAGGGCCATGCCAAGCGCGGTACCGACGGCACGTGGACATACCACGTGGATGCACCGATGGACGGCGCCACCGTGCCCGAACGCAGCCTCGAAGCCGCCTTTGCCAAGCAGCAGACGCACGGCGCACGCACACTGCGCAGCGCGCCGCGCGGCGTACGGTTCGTGGTCAGCTCGGTGCAGCCCGAGACGGTCAAGGAACTGGGCGGCTTCCTGGAGCCGCGCACGCTATGGAAGCGGGCCGAATACGGCATGCCGGCCTTCAAGCCGGGCGAAATTGCACAGGCGACCACCACACTGAACCGACAGGCCAACGGCGGCTTCCTGCGCGGGCGCGCTGCGCAGCTTCTGCAATGGCGGCAGCGCACGCTGGAGGAGCCCGTCACCACCGGCACGCCGCTGGAAGCCTCCGCTCTGGGCTACGCCAACGCGCGCATGTTGCCCGACACCGACGCCCATGCGCTCGACTACAGCGGACCGAACATCGTCCACCTGCGCGACCTGGTGAAGCAAGGCTGGCTCGAAGCCGGCACGCACTACATCTACGTCTACAAGACAGGCGACAACGCGGGCGAGCTGGGCGCCCATACGCCCACCGGCCGGCTGGAGCCTGATGGCAACGCCCTCACGTGGTATGGCGCCTGGAACAAGGCAGCCGCGCAGCAGAACGGCACCCCGGCCAAGGAACTGGCCGTCGGTCACGACAGCTTTGGCGCGGATACCCACTTCCTGCTCACGCGTCTGCCGCCCGATCAATTCGAGGCATGGCAGCGCAGCGGCACCGGCCTGGATATTGGCGTGTACCAGCCGGTGCTCTCCAGCACCACCACGGTGGCGCTGCCGCCCGATGCACCCAAGCTGGGCAACCTCACCCGCCCGCTGGACGAGGTCGAGCTGCTGGCCGGAAAGAAGGACGATCCCTATGCCAGCAATGTCGAATTCAAATCGGTCAAGGACCACGCGCCCGAGGTCGTGATGGCCGATGCGCAGCTCTGGCGCAAGATCAAGCTCAAGCTGCGCGTGGCACGCGACGTGGCCGCCAACACCGTGTCGCGCCGCGTGCCGTTCGCGGGCAAACGCATCGCACAGCGGTACTCGGCAGCGGCCACAGGTGACCGGCACATGGTCAACACGTTCCTGCGTTCGGAATTTCCGCTCCAGGCACGGCTAGCGCCGATGGGCCGGGCATATCGCCTGCGCGACGACCCCGCCAAGGCGCTCGCGTTCATCAAAAAAACGGGCGGCGCCATGCCGGTGATCTCGCTGGTGGTCGACCCGTATTCGCTGCGCGCCGCCGTCGGCAAGCGCCAGGACCCGAGCTTTGTGCGGGCCGCCAAGCAGATCGATGAAAGCAACGCCACCATCGACCATAGGAATGCGCAGATCAAATCCGGCAAGGGCGCCGATACGAAGAAGCTGTTCCTCGACGATCTGCACCAGTCGCATCTCGACAAATGGCTCGACCTGTCGGCGAAGACTGGCGTGGTCATCCGCCTGGAATTTGCGCCGTCGCGGCCACACATCGGCCCCAACGACCACTTCACCGCGCGCACCAATGACGCGTACGACAACCACGTACGGCTGTTCTCGATGCTCGAGAAGTGGGGCGCCACCCACCCCGATGTATCGGCGCCGCACGTCATGGTGAGCTTCCACGGCTGGGATACCGTGCTCGAGCCCGTGCCGGGCGGCGGCAACGCCAAGCTCGTCGAACAGGTGCTGGAGCGCCCCACGCTGCCCTGGGTGCATATGGGCCTGTCGTACGCCACCAATGGCGCCGACGCCATCGCCAACGAACGGCTGAACACCGCCGTGGCCGACATGGTGCTGCGCTTTGAGCAAGACGGCGCGCCCACCCAGGGCCGGCTGCATGGCGACGACGCCCTCACGCGTGTGTTCGAGCGCCCCTCCAAGAGCCAGTACGACGCCCAGAACCAGGTACTGCTGGCCGAGATCGCGCGGCTGGGCAAGCAGAAGTACAACCTGTCGGACAGCGACGTCAACGCGATCATCGACCGCGTTTTCAATGGCAACACGAGCGCGCTCGTCAATCGCGCCCGCGCCACCGAGATCGACTTTGCCAAACCGCTGTGGGAAGCCAAGCGGCGCCTGGGTCCGACAGAAAAACGCGCCAACCAGTTTGCCGACCAATGGAAGACCGAGATGGGCGTAGCTGCGCGCCCCGCGGGCGTCAAGGCGCTGCCGGCATCGGCTCGCAACCCGGCCACGCCCCTGCCTCCCTGGAAGGACATGGTGAAAGCGAAAGCGCTGTCGGTGGACGCATCAGGCGAACTGCAGAGCGCGGGGCGAGTGGAAACCACGCAGACCGCGCAAAAGGGGCTGGCCGCACCCAGACAGGCCTCGGCGGAGCTCAATGCGCTTGGCGTGGCGGGCGCCAAGCCCAAGGGTGGCGCGAGCGTGCGAGAAACGGTGACCGTTGGGGCCTCCGTGGTAGGGGGCATGGGTGCGGTACTGATCGGCATACCGGGCACCGGCGCCACTACGATTTCGCTCGCCAGCAACCCCTCCATGCTGCTGCTGCGGGTCGGCCGCTCGGCGCAGGTGCTGCATCAGGCGACGATGGCGACGATCGAGCGGGCGGACCCACGCGTCTTCAGCGAGGCCACGCAGACGATGGTCGACCGGCTGGTCAAGGCCTTGCCAAACCACAAGGAAAAGACGGAGCCGGACGACCTGGCAAAGATTGAGGACCGCCTGCGCACCTTCGTTGCCGAAGCCAACTGGAGCGTGCACAACATCTACCAGCGCCTGGGCAATCGGGAAATCACGCGCACACAGTCCAGTGAGGCCACGCAAGCCGTGTCGGCCGATCTGGTCAAACAGATCCAGGCCATCTTCAGCGGCACCGGGCTGCAGCAGGTGCACCTGGGCCACCCGCGCACCAAGCTCGGCTATTGGGGCAGGCAGATCGCCATCGGCGGTTACAGTATGGGCCTCGCCTCGTATGCGCATGCGATGTGGGCCAAGGCGTGGACACTGGGGCACGATTCGGCCATTTGGTACGTGCTGCCCACGGGCGGCACAGTAGCGTCGATTGCGTACACCACCGGCGTGCTGCTCGGGCGCGGGCGCAACATCGACATCGAGCAGCGCAGCCGCACGGTGCGCGGGCTCGATATCTCGGCAGATACGCTCGCCGCCACCGGCGGCATGCTGCTGGCCGCCGCGCAGATGGCGGGTGGCGACTACATCAAGGGCGTGCCGATGCTGCTGTCGTCGGGCGCGCTCGGCCTCTCACGCTTCAGCTCGCACTTTCCGAATGCGTCGGAGTTTGTCAGCAAGCACAAGATCGCCATCGCGCTGCTGCCCCTGTCGGCGTATGCATTCAACCTGATCAAGCCGCTGTTCATGCAGGACGACAAGAACAAGCGCCCGCCCGGCACATCGGCTGTTACGCCGTCGCCTAGCGCATCACCGAGTGCATCGGCATCGCCTTCGGTGTCACCGTCGCCATCGGTCTCGCCGTCCGCGTCGCTCTCACCGTCAAGCTCGCCTTCGTCGTCGGCCAGCCCGACTGCGCCGTCAACCAGTCAGCCTCCGAGCACACCGGCCACCCCGCAACCCACGCATTCCGAGTACGTGGTGCAGCAGGGCGATACGCTCAACGGCATTGCCGACCGGTATCGCACGCCGCTGTTGCACGAGGCGCACGTCTCCGATGCGCAGCGCCAGTCCATGTCGGATGAGCAGCAGGTCGAGGCAGCCTTGGCGCAGTTGCTGCAGATCAACCCACAGTTCGCACATCGCAATGTCGGACTGATCCACCCGGACGAGCCTATCGTGATCGTGCCGTGAGCCGCGTGGCCGAGTCGGGTTCCCACCGGCCGCGGGGGCGACGCGGCCGCCCTATGCCGTCGAGCCGAGAGCATCGACGGCATGCGCGCCTGCCCGCCGCAATGCTGCGTGGCGCGTTCAGGTGCTGGCCACGAAGCGAGCCACATCGGAAAGCACAGGCCCCAGAAACTGAAGCGGCGAAGCCAGCGCGGCCACAAGCGTTTTATGGTCCAGCCGTGGATAAACCTTGAGCTCCACCGGGTGGCGATACTCCATCAGACGTTCGGCGAGTGACAGCGTATTTCGCCGGACATCCACGTAGGCATCGTGCTCCCCGGTGAGCAGCAATGCAGGAGGCAACCATCCCTGGCTGACGTGGAACAGCGGCTGGCTATCGGCTGTTTCGTTCGGATGGTTGAACACCGGTTTCACATCAGCCGCCTGAATCGGAAGGAAGTTGTAGGGGCCAGCCATGCCGATCCAGCCCGACAGCGTTTCGATGCGCAGACCCTGCGCCGCCAGCCAGCGGCTATCGGTTGCCAACATTGCTGCGTTGTAGGCGCCCGCGCTGTGCCCCGCGACGAACAGGCGCGCGCCGGCATGGCCCTGCCGATCCAGCCACCGCCGCGCGAAAGCCGTGGCGGCTGCGCAGTCCAGCAGGAAGTCTGGGTAGCGCACCTCCGGATACAGCCGGTAGTCGGCAACCATCGCAAGCGCCCCAGCGGCAGCCAACGCTTCACCTACGAATGCATAATCCTTGCGGTCGCCGTCGCGCCACGACCCGCCATAGAAGAACACAACCGCACGAGGCGGCCCTTCCATCGGGCGGACAGGTCGATAAACGTCCAGCCTTTGGCGTGAGTGTGGGCCGTAGGCCAGACCCAGCGCTGGCAAGCTTGCGTCGGACTTGGACACCGCATTCAGGACATCCAGGGCAGAACACCCGGCAAGGTTCGCCAAGGCGGCTGCCATCCATGCTCGGCGCGTCACACCAGGCATCGACGACCTCCATGCGACACCGAAGCCGAGCGAACACACGGATAGCGGCCAACGCCGCACATGCGTGGTGGGATACGGAACAATTGAAGGCGCATACACGTTCAAGGTGAAGACAATGGGCTCGACCATATACGCGGGCATGCTCGCGCTGGATGCACTGTCCAGCATGGATTCGCAAAGAGACGACCCATCGGGGCTCCGATCGATGTGCCCTGCGCGGCGGTCGACTTCGCTTGCCCCACGGACGTATCCGCGCCATGGCCCTGTGATCCGTACGGAGACATTCTTATTCCGTGCGATATCGACGAAAATGGCGAACGTGCCGGGACGCGCGCCCCCTACGACCGCCCCGGCATCCGACCATTGAACGTGGAGAACGCCATGCGCGACATCATTGACGGTTTCCTGCGCTTTCAGCGCGACATCTATCCGCAACGGGTAGAGCTTTTCAAACAACTTGCGACATCACAGAACCCCAAGGCCCTGTTCGTGACCTGCTCGGACAGCCGCGTCGTTCCGGAGCTGCTCACACAACGTGAACCCGGTGAACTGTTTGTCATCCGCAACGCGGGCAACATCGTGCCGTCGTACGGTCCTGAACCGGGCGGCGTGTCTGCAACGGTTGAATATGCGGTGGCTGTGCTGGGCGTGCAGGACATCGTGATCTGCGGCCACTCCGACTGCGGCGCAATGGGCGCGATCTCCCGTTGCACCTGCCTTGACCATCTGCCCGCCGTGGCCAACTGGCTGCGCCACTCCGACTCCGCCAAGGTCATCAACGCCGCGCATACGTTCGACTCGCCTCGCGCCAAGCTGGACGGCCTGGTTCGCGAAAACGTGATCGCACAGCTGGCTAACCTGCGCACGCACCCGTCGGTAGCACTGGCGCTGGAGCAGGGCCGCATGAATCTGCACGGCTGGGTGTATGACATCGAAACGGGCAGCATCGATGCGCTGGATGGCGCAACGCGCCGCTTTGTGGCGCTGGCTGAATCCCCCACCACGGTAGCGGTCACGTCGCGCAACCTGCGGCAGGTCTGACGAAAATGGCCGGGAGCCTTCGGGCACCGGTCGCTACCCGGCTATGCGCTGCGGGCGCGATGCCCGCCGCTGGAGTCATTCTGCGGGGCGTCGGGTAGCGGGATGTCTCTCGCGCCCCAACAGGCAACCCAATGCCGCTTCAAGATGCGGAAAGCGAAACGGATAGCCGGCCTCCATGGCTCGCCTGGGCTGCAGGTGTTGGCTGCCCAGCAGCAACACTGACATTTCGCCCAGCGCCATCCGCAATGTCCACGCGGGAACAGACAAGAACATTGATCGGCGCAGCGTAGCAGCCAGCGTGCGGGCAAAGTCCGCATTTCTGACGAGATGCGGCGCACATGCATTGAAGGCACCCTGGCAATCCGCGCGGTGCAAGAGGAAATCGATCAGGCCCACCGCATCGTCCAGATGGATCCACGGCATCCATTGCCGGCCACTGCCGAGACGTCCGCCAAGTCCCATGCTGAACGGCAGACGCAGCCTGGGCAACATGCCGCCATCACTCGCCAGCACGGGCGCCGTGCGCAGTAACACGACGCGCATGCCTAACCTTTCTGCGCGGCGGGCTTCGTCTTCCCACGCGACGCAGAGTTGACTGCCAAAGTCGCGCTCGCCAGGGCGGCTGTCTTCATCCAGCGGCTCCTGCCCTCGATCGCCATACCAGCCGGCGGCGGATCCGGAAACAAGCACGCGAGGGCGCTGCTCACAATGGCCAAGCCAATCCACGAGTTCCCGCGTCAGGTCGACCCGGCTGCGCCATAGAACCTTTCGCCGCTGAGCCGTCCATGGGCGATCGGCAATCGGCGCGCCCGCCAGATTGATCACCGCATCAAAGGGCGCCGCAGCATCCAGCTCTCGCAGCGTTGCGACACCGTGCGCACCGGCGCACAGCCGAGATACGCGCTCAGGCGTGCGGCTCCAGACCACCAGATCGTGCCCCTGCGCGTGCCACTGGTGGCAAAGCGCACGCCCGATCAATCCGGTGCCGCCTGTCAACAAGATGCGCAAGCCAGGTTGAGCTCCTGATTGTGGCTGAGCGCTGCGCGCCGTCGCATCCGTCATAACGCCTCCAGCCGCGCGCGCAGCTCGGCCGCCCGCGTGCGTAAGGCATCGCGCTCGTCGGTGTCCATCTTGGCGAGCTGCCGATACACCATCGCTAAGCGCGGGTTGCGGCCGAACACCTCGATGTGGCGCGCGAAAAAATCCCAGTACAACGCGTTGTAAGGGCAAGCGCGCTCTCCGACACGCTGCTTGCTGTCGTAGTGGCAGCCCTTGCAGTAATCGCTCATGCGCGACAGGTAAGCAGCACTGCTGACATACGGCTTGGTGGCAATACGCCCGCCGTCTGCCCACTGGCTCATGCCGACCGTATTCGGCAGCTCCACCCATTCGAACGCATCGATATACACACCGAGATACCAGCGGTGCACCTCGCCAGGTGAGAGTCCTGCCAGCAGGGCAAAGTTGCCGATCACCATGAGACGTTGAATGTGATGGGCGTGGGCGGTTTGCAGCGACTGGCCAATCGCCAATTGCAGGCAGCGCATCTGGGTCTTTCCACTCCAGAACCATGATGGCAGCGGCGCATCATGGTTCAGCACGTTGCACGACGCGTATCCGGGCATCTGCGCCCAATAGATGCCGCGTACATATTCCCTCCAGCCCAGAATCTGACGGATGACCCCCTCCACTGCAGCCAACGGGGCCTTGCCATGCCGATACGCTGCCTCTGCCCGGTCGATCACCTCGCGCGGATTCAGCATCTTCACGTTGAGTGAAAAAGACAGCAGCGAGTGGAATAGCCGCTGGTGGCTGCTGCTCATGGCGTCTTCAAAATCGCCAAAGTGCGGCAGCGTCTGTTCGATAAATGCGTCAAGGCAAACCAGCGCTTCCGTGCGGTTCACAGGCCACCGAAACTCACTGGCCTGCGGGTCGCCGAACGATTTCACGCCGCTGCGTTCCACGGTGCGCCACAACGCTTGGTGGTCATGCACGGGGCGCGCGTCGGCAGGTTCGGGGGGCGTGCCGCGCCACGGCTTGCGGTTGTCATGATCGAAATTCCATTGCCCGCTCTCCGGCCCACCTGTGTCGTCGAGCAGCACGTTGAAGCGGCGGCGCATCTCCCGATAGAACCGCTCCATCAGCCACTGTTTACGCCCTACAAACATGGCGGCCAGATCATGTCGGCCCGTGAGGAAGTGTTCGGTGTCGACTTCGCACGTGGATAGCGACTGCGCTTGCGCCCATTCGCGCAACTGTGCATCCACGCGCCACTCGTCGGGGGATTGCCACTCCACCCGCTCGGCGCCGTAGTGTCTGGCCAGCGCGGCGAGATTCTCGGTCAGGGACTGGCGGTTGCTTTCATCGTCGATCGCCACATAGCGCACGCGGTGGCCACCTGCTCGCAGACAGCGTGCAAAGTCGCGCATGGCTGCAAAGATGGCGAGAATCTTTTGCGCGTGATGCAGCACGTAGTCGGTTTCCTGCCGCACCTCCATCAGCACGTAAACCACGTCATCGTCCACCTGCGCAAACCACGAATGCCGCGGATTGAGCTGATCGCCCAGCACCAGCCGGAGCGTCTTCGCACGCTGGTTCATGTCACTGTTCTCGGGAACATGGCGCCACGGTCTTGCGCCTCGTACTCGCCCTTGGTGTGGTGCATGCGCCCTCGCTGCTACTGAGACGGGTCCTGCCGCTCATGGGGCACGGAGATCAGCGCGGACGTATCAATGCCGAGCGCACGCGCACGCGCGAAGATCGCCTCACGCTGTGCGGGGTCGAGATGCTTGTCTCGTGTCAGCACCCAGCAGTAGCTGCGGTCAGGCCCGACAACCAGGGCCCAGCGATAAGCTGGATCAAGCGCCGCCACGTGATAGCCGCCGTAGAACGGGCCGAAGAATGACACCTTCAGCGAACCGGTATCGTGCTCGCCCACGAACAGCGCTTTGCCCACGGCCTCGCGCCATTCGCCCTTGGCAGGATCAAAGCCACGATTGACCACGCGAACGCTGCCATCGGGTTGCGGCTGGTACGTGGCCGAGACATCGGTCAAGCCTCGCTCGAACGAATGATCGAGCCTGGCCTGCTCGTACCAGCGCCCCTGATAGCGTTGAAGATCAAACGGCGTGACGGCCGTGATGCCTTCGGGCGGGCTCGTCGGCGCACAGCCCGCCAGGAATGCCCCTGCGAGCAACGGTGCCAGCCAGTGCAGGCGCGCACGCACCGCGCGCAATGCAGCGGCCCGCAGAACAACGCCGCTCCGCTTGAACACGCCTTCACCGTGCAGCCTTACGCGCTTCGCGAATTGAAATGCAGTTGTGAACACATCTGCCATCCAAGTCCCCTTAGAGTGAATGCCGCTCCTTGCGACATGAAACGCTGCACAACGCAGCGCGTCAACGGAATGCAGCAGAATAAGCGGCTCATTTCCGCCAATGAACATGGTTTGAGTTGGCATATCCGCTTCCGCCGCCTCAACCCAAGTGTTGCTCAGCGGTGTCAATCGTGAGCAGGTTTTGCATCAAGAAAACTTTGTGCCAGCGTTTCCGCGTCACGCGCTCCGTCAGTAGACTTTGGAAGCGGACACTTCACCGCTTGACCTACACGTACGCACGCACTCGCGATATGCCTGCTCAACGCATTCACGCCGTCCGAGCCCTGATCCTCACGCTTTGCACGCTTATGAGCGTTGGAGCGTGGGCGGACTGCCGCGACACGGTGCCCGCCCCGCAACTCTCCGGCAAGGGTGCGCTGTGCCTTTTCGGGTTCTGCCTCTACGATGCGCAGCTATGGAGCGCAGAACTCCCACCCAGCTATGACGCGCCCTTTGCCTTGGAGGTGACGTATCGGCGTGCGATCGAACGCAGCCGCCTCATCGAAACCGCCATCGACGAAATCCGCAGGCTGCAGGCGCCCGTCCCATCCGACGGCACCCTCGCGCAATGGCAGCGCGCAATGACCCCCGCTTTCCCTGACGTCAAGCCGGGCGACACCTTGTGCGGCGTGTATCTGCCCGGGCGCGGCGCGCGCTTCTACGCCAATGGACAACTGACGACCGAGGTGGACGATCCCGCCTTCGCGCGTGCCTTCTTCGATATCTGGCTGGCACCCGGCACGCGCGCCCCGTCCCTGCGTCGTCATCTCCTGGGCAAGTCACGTTGATGCGCGTACGGCTAGTTGGCATCTCCCGGCGACTGGAAGCCCGGTTGCCCGATCTGGCTCGGCACTTGCGGCACCCGCCGGAAACGCGAAATGTCATAACCCATCTCGTCGAAACGGCTCAATGCTGCGCGATAGTCGGCATCGCTCATGTTGGGGTCGCGCGAGAATACCCAGCCGAGGCTCTTGTCTGGATAGCCGAGCAGGGTCACCCGGTATTCCGGGTCGACATACAGCGTCAGCTGCGAGACGTAGATGGGCCAGAACAACCGCACGCGCCACTCGCCGCCACCGCTGCCGTCCACCACCGAATCGACGAACTGCATGCGTTTGAACGGCGCTTCGAAACTGCCTGGCCGGTAAACGTAGGCATCGTCAATACGGCCATCGGGCCGCAGGGACCATTCGGCATAGCTGCCGACATTGCCGCGCTCACCAAAGTACGGAATGTTGGCGATGACATACCAGCGCCCCATGTAGCGCGGCAGATCAACCGGTACGGTCTTCAGCGGCACGGCAGCCCGCGGGTTGGGATTCGGGGGTGGGCTGGAGCAGGCAGCGCTGGCGATGGCCAGCGTGACCACCGCCAAACGACGTGCCCAACCTGACAGGGTGAGCCAACGGTGGCCTTTTCGATGCGTTCTCATCGTGCTCTCCTCTATACGGTAGCCGGACAAGCCGGCTGGTTTGTCTGCGTGCTCAGTGCCGCGCGCGATGCCGCGTGGGTCGGCATCGTTTTTGTCGCCGTATTGCTCGCGCTTCACCTGCGGCAGGCCCGCCAGCCGTACCAGGAATGGCGGCTGGTGGTGTGGGTCGTGGTGCTCGCCGCGCCGTGGGAAACCCTGCTGATACGCACCGGGCTCATCGTCTATCCGCACGGGGCCGCGTTGGCCGGGTTCGTACCGCCCTGGCTGCTGGCGCTGTGGGTACTGTTCGCGATCCAAGTGAATGTCCTCTTTCGTTGGCTGCGCGGCAGGTGGTGGCTGGCGATGGTGCTGGGGGCCATTGCCGGCCCGCTGTCGTTTCGCGCGGGGGCAGCGCTTGGGGCGGCGCACATTCCCGGTATGGCCGCCACGCTGGGCGTGCTGGCCGTCGGTTGGGCGATATGGATGCCGCTATTGGTATGGATGGGCGAGCGCAGCGACGGAACAGGCATCCCGCGCTGACTGCTGCCGCCCTTCCTAGCGCTTGACGAACCGGTAATGCGCCACGCCCCACTCGTTGCCGCCGGCATAGCCGAACAAGCTCGACACCGCCAGATAGAACATGCGCCACCGCTGAAACCACACGGCGGCCTGGCGCTCGCCATACGTCTGCACGAACACCGGCATCAACCTTCCACGGGCAGCGTCAAGGTTGGCCAGCCAATGGTCCGCCGTGCGCGCGTAGTGCATGCCGCCGACCCACCAGTGACGCGCCACACGCAGGTCGTCTTGGAACTCCAGCAGCAACGCCTCTGATGGCATGGTGCCGCCGGTGAAGAAGTACTTCGACATCCAGTCGGTGCCGTCCTGCACCTGAAAGTGATACGCCAGCGTGCGATGCGCAAAGATGTGCACGAACAGCACCGCATCCGGGCGCATCCAGCGCGCGATCTTGCTCAGCAACAGGCCGTAGTTTTTCATGTGTTCGAACATTTCGATCGATACCACGCGGTCAAAGCGGCCGCCCTCGGGCATCTCTGCAAATTCGAAATCGACGATGTTTCCCGTGTGCACGCTGAGGTTCGTCAGCCCGCGCTCGGCCGCCCGGGCCTCGATCCAGCTACGCTGACCGCGCGAATTCGACAACGCCACAATGCGTGCGTTTGGATAGCGCTTGGCCATCCATAGCGACAGCGATCCCCAGCCGCAGCCCAGGTCCAGAATGCACTGGCCGTCGGCCAGGCCGGCGCGTTCGGCATAGCAGGCAAACATGGCTTCTTCTGCCTCGGCCAGCGTTTCATTGCCGCTTGGGTATAGCGCGCAGGAATACTTCAACTGCGGCCCGAGATGGGCCTCGAAGAATGCGGGCGGCAATTCATAGTGCTGCGTATTGGCTGCGTCGGTCTCAATCGCAATGGGACTGGCGTGCAACTCATCGAGCAACGCATTGAAGCGCCGTGAACGCAGCTCGCCGTCATCAAGGCCTTCGTCTTGCAGCCGCTGGCGCATGAGGGCACGCATGCCGGCACGCACCAGCGCATCCGGTAGCCATCCGCGCTCGCAGCATTGGATGAGCCAGCCATCACTGGCATCGGCCGCGGCCTGCGGCAGTAGGGTCGGCGTGGACAGCGCAGTCATGTCGGGGCTCCTTGGATCTGTATGTCTGTACATCAGTGGCGCGGCGGCCAGGGGATCAGCACGCTCGTTGTGCGGGTGTATTCGGCATAGTCGTCGCGCGTGGCATGCATATGGGCTTCGAGCATGGGAACGCCCGAGACCTTCACGAGCAGCCACGCCATGGCCACCGGCGGCAGCAGCGTGAGCCATGCCCACGGCGAGCCTATCGCCAGCGGCACGTAGGCCAGCCAGTGCACGCATTCAAAGAAATAGTTCGGGTGCCGCGAATAACGCCACAGCCCCACCCGACAGGTCTTGCCCCGGTTGAGGGGGTTCGCCGCAAAACTGCGCAGTTGCCTGTCGGCCAGAGCCTCGCCCGTCACCGCCATCAGCCACAGGGCCACAGCGGCCGCCATGGCAAGGGCACTCGGTGAATCCGCCCGATAGCTCGGCACGGCAAACGCGATCGACAGAAACATCGATACAGCGGCCTGCAACTGGAAGAAGCCAAACATGTTTCGCGCTGCAGAGGCGCCCCACTCCTCGCGCAACTTGCGATAGCGCGCGTCTTCGGGCTTGCCGGCATTGCGCCGCCACAAGTGCCCGCCAAGGCGCGCGCCCCACACTGCGCCTCCTACGCCGACCAACACACGCGCGAGCAACGACCCCGCACCCAACCACGCGTAAAGCAATGCCACCATGCCCAGCGATAACGCCCAGACCGGGTCGACCATGCCGGCGTTCCCACTGCGCAACTGCCACGCCCATACGGCGCTGAACACCGCCACCAGAAACACCAGCACAATGAGTGCGACGCCAACCGCGGGCATGGTCACCCCCGCTCCAGTAGAAACTGCGACACACCGATCCGGCCCTCGTCAAAGCCGGCCTCGCAATAGGCGAAGTACAGG
The DNA here is from genome assembly GCF_047325135.1 of Ralstonia sp. Ralssp110. Classification (NCBI taxonomy): domain Bacteria; kingdom Pseudomonadati; phylum Pseudomonadota; class Betaproteobacteria; order Burkholderiales; family Burkholderiaceae; genus Ralstonia; species Ralstonia sp. Ralssp110. The sequence goes on from NZ_CP168609.1 coordinate 630,541, forward strand.
CGCCAGATGCGGATGAACGGCTCGTCGAATCCGAGTGCGCGCACAGCATCGAGCCGGGCTTCGAAACGCTGGCTCCAGCGGCGCAGTGTCTCTGCGTAATCGCGCCCGAAGTCAAGGCGCTCGAGCACACGCAAGCCGTGCTGCTCAGCGAGTTTGATAAAGCGCTCGCGGCTGGGCAGCATGCCGCCCGGGAAGATGAACTGCTGGATGAAATCGGTGCCGGCGCGGTAGCGCTCGAAATGCGCCTCGTCGATGGTGATGCTCTGCACCAGGGCGCGCCCCCCATGGCGCAGGCATCGCACTAGCATCTGAAAGTAGGTCGACCAGTAAGCCTCGCCCACCGCCTCGAACATCTCGATGGAAGCGATGGCGTCGTATGCCCCGTCCAGATCCCGGTAGTCGCGCAGTTCAACGCGGGCCCGGGCTTCGCCAGCCAAGCGGTCGGCCGCGTAGCGGCGCTGTTCTTCCGAGAGCGTGATGCCGTGCACATGCGCACCCCGAGCGCAAGCCATCTCCATCAGGCCGCCCCACCCGCAACCGATCTCCAGCACATCCATGCCGGGCCCCACCCTGAGCAGATCGCACACGCGCCGGTACTTGGCGGCCTGCGCGTCTGCCAGACCTTGCCGCAGGTTGCCGTTGAACCAGGCAGACGAATACGCCATGCCTTCGTCCAACCACAGCCGATAGAAATCGTTACCGAGGTCGTAATGCAAGTGGATGTTTCGGCGGCTGCCGCGGCGGCTGTTCCGGTGCAGCAGGTGGCGCAAACGAAGGACCGAACGCGCCAGCGCATGTCCGAAGATCGCCTGGTCCAGCGTGGCAGCATTGACGATGGCCAGTCGCAGCAGGTTTGGCAGGTTGCCCGTGTCGATCCATCCGTCGCGATATGCCTCGGCAAAACCCACATCGCCGCTGCGCAGGATGCGCCCGCAGGCGCGCCAGTCGGTGATGCGCAGATCGGCCACCAGCGGCGACGCGGCATCGCCGATCTGCATATCGCCATCGGGCGTGACAAGGTGAAGGCGGCCGTGTCGCAGCCGCCCGGCCAGCGCCACGAACAGCCGGCCGGCCGCGGGAACATGAGGCGGCACCCAGGCCAGGGAGCGCAAGGCTGTCATCGGGAATTCTCCGGAGAAGTTCTGTTGTGGGCATGACGGCCAAAGAACGGCACGCCCTTGAGCCACAAGCGCAGGGCTTGCCAATGGATGCGGCCGATGACCTGCATCGCAAGCAACGGCTGCCGCAGCAGCGCGCGGCGCAAGTGAACGGCATCAAACGGCTGCAGTCGTCCGCCGATGGCGGTATGCAGCAACAGGCCGTCTTGGTCGTGATAGTCGATGCGCACCAGCGCCGTTGCCGCCGTCTCGGTAAAGCGGAACCGATAACCGCCCTCGACCCTGCAGAAGGGCGAGACATGCAACTGCTTGCGGCACGTCAGCACGGTCTGTGCGCCGATGGCCCCGCCGTCCTGCGCGCACAGCAGGTAGCTATGGTGCTGCCCGAAGGTGTTGTTCACCTCGGCCAATACCGCGCGCAGCGTGCCGCCCGCATCGTGGCAATACCAGAACGAGACGGGGTTGAACATCCAGCCGGCAATGCGCGGAAAAGTCTGCAACCAGACCTCGCCATCGGCAGGCAAACCCGCGCTGCCCAGCACGCCATGTATCCAGGTGAGCAGGTCCGTGCCGTCTCGCGGGCCATAGTCACGCATGCGCAACGACAGCGGCCGCAAGCAGTCCACGCCAAACCACGCGCCCGTCAGGCGCCCCAGCGCCGAGAGCTTCACGCGCACGGCAAACACCGGGTAGACAAAGCGATGAGCCACCGGCCGCAGGCGGCGGTGCATGACCTGGCCGACGAGAAGCTGCGCGTCGCCATTCATGGCGCCACCTGTGCCCAGGCGGGAGCGCAACCAAAATCCGCCACCACACGCAGGGCGGATTTCAACCCGTCTTCGTGGAACCCGTATCCCGTCCAGGCGCCCGCAAACCAGGTGTGGCCGCGGCCTTGCAGCGCCGGCAAACGAGCCTGCGCGTCGATGGCGGGTTGATCGAATACCGGATGCTCATATTCGAAGCGCTGATACTCCAGCTCGGGCGCGGGCGGATCGGACGGATTCAAGGTCACGACCACCGGCGTCGACACCGGCAACGGTTGCAACTGGTTCAGCAGATAGCTGACGCACGGCGCCGCGCCCGTTGTGCCCGCCCGCGGGGCATCGAGATAATTCCACGCCGACCACACGCGCCGCCGACGCGGCAGCAGACGCGTATCGCGGTGCAGGAAGGCCGTGTTTGGCTGATAGCGGAATGCGCCCAGCACGGCGCGCTCGTCGTCCGTGGCATCGTCGAGCAGACGCAGCGTCTGGGGCGCGTGCGTGGCGAGCACCACGGCGTCAAAGCGCTCGCTGCCTGAATCGGTCCGCACGTCGACATGGTCTGCTGCGCGGCGGATGCCTCGCACGGGCGTGCCGACGCGTACGTCTGCCAGCCCGCGCGCAATCGCGTGGACATAGCTGCGTGCCCCGCCTTTGACGGTGCGCCAACGCGGCCGGTTGAAGACCTGCAGCAAGCCGTGGTTCAGACAAAACCGCAGGAAGGTTTCCGCGGGGAACGCCAGAATGTCCCGGCTGGGCGTGGACCAGATTGCCGCCGCCATTGGCAACAGATAGTGCGCACAGAACGGCTCGCCATAGCGGCCGGCGGCGAGCAGCGCGCCCAGGCTGTGGCGCTCATCGCGCGCTACCGCCAGGTTGGCGTGCGCTTGCCGGTTGAAGCGCAGGATGTCGCCCAACATCGACAGGAACCGTGCCGACACCAGGTTGCGCGGCTGCGCAAAGACGGTGCTCAGGCTGGTGCCGGCCCATTCCAGCGCGCCGCCGTCCACCGATACGCTGAACGACATGTCGCTCTCGCAATGTGCGACGTCAAGCTCGTCGAACAGCGCGATCAGGTTCGGATACGTGCGCGCGTTGAATACGAGAAAGCCGGTGTCGACGCCGAAGACCTGACCGCCCTCCTCGATGTCGACCGTATTGGTATGTCCGCCAAGCCGTGGCGCAGCCTCGAACAGCGTCACGTCGTGCCGCTTCGCAAGGAAATGCGCGGCCGCCAGCCCCGAGATGCCCGAGCCGACCACGGCGATGCGCTTTGCAGGAAACTGAAGAATGTTCAAGGCGATGTCTCTTTGGGTGACTGGACACTCATCCGCCGTGGCGGCCGGGCAGCAGCGCAAGAAATTCGCGCCGCAAGCTCGGATCGGTCAGGAACGCGCCGCGCATCACGCTGCTCACCATGCGCGACCCGTCGTCTTTCGTGCCGCGCCAGTGCATGCAGTAGTGCTCCGCTTCCAGCACGACGGCCAGCCCGTCGGGCGCCATGCGGTCTTCCAGCAGATCGGCGATCTGCTTGATGGCTTCTTCCTGGATCTGCGGACGGCTCATGACCCAGTCGATCAGCCGGGCGTACTTGGATAGCCCAATCAATTGGGAGTCCTGGCGCGGCATGACACCCACCCACACACGGCCCATGACGGGACACAGGTGGTGCGAGCAGGCGCTGCGCACACGCAGCGGCCCCACCACCATGAGTTCGTTGAGCCGCTCCGCATTCGGAAACGCCGTCACTTCGGGCGCTTGGACATAGCGCCCGGCAAACACCTCGCGCACGAACATCTTGGCCACGCGGCGCGCAGTTTCCCGGCTGTTGTGGTCTTGCTCGACATCGATGACCAGCGCGCGCAGCACGGCCTGCAGGCGCTCCTCCACCTCGGCCTGGAGCAGATCGAGTTCGCCGTCGCGCAGGTAGGCGGCGATGTTGTCATTGGCGTGAAAGCGGTGGCCGGCGCTCATCAACCGCTCCCGAATCCGGACAGAAAGCGGCACGCTGCCAGCCGCCCCGGCAAACCCGGGCGGATCCAAAGTCAGTTTCATTGAAGTTGCCTCCGAAAAGTCGGCGGTGCTCCCACCGCCCATGCCGCCTTAGGCGAGCTGACAGCGAGATGGATGGGCGCGTTCGCTACCTATACGCAGCTAACTCGCAGGTGGATTCAGCGTCTCGGCCCGAATGGCGAATTCCATCGCGTCTTCGAGCATCAACCGCGCGCGGTTGGCGACGTCCCCAAGATGGCGGTGCAGTTGTTCATCGAGCGCCGACCGCACCGCGCAGCCGTCGCTGAAACGCTCGAACGCGTCGAGCTGGCGGATCAGCCCGACAAGATGCCGTGGGCACTCGCAGGCAATCGTCTGCGATGCGTTGGCGAAGATTTCCAGCTGGCGATCCGAAAACCGACGCGCATTGCGCCGCAACGGTTCGAGCTTTCCGTAGACCGCGTCGACGCGCACGAGCTGGGCGAGTTCTTGCAGGACCTGGTCGAGTTCACCTTGCGCGTTGGGCTCCCGATACAGCCGCACGCCGGCCGCGCGCAGCATGTCGGTGGCGCGAACCGTGCCAAAGCTGTAAATCACGCCCACGGCGCTGGCACCGGACCGGCGCGTTGCCGCCAATAGGGCTTCCGCCGTCTCCGGATGCAGGGATGCGGCCTCCACGATCAGTGCGTCTGCGTGCGGAAGCTGCTCAAGGGGGGTCTCACCGTCGAGTGCAGGCAGCGCGATGACAGGCTCGATCCCCAGCGATGCAAGCGTGGTCTTTCTGCGCCGGACGCGCTCCGCCAGCAACGCACCACAGACCGCAAGCGAAATTGCCTCGGTGGATGGCACTGGCGCCGGCGTTTCGGAAGCCTGAGAGGTTTCCAGCAACTGCTGGAGTTCTGTGCTGTCGGCATGCGCAATGGCGCCAATCGCATGCCCCTGGTTGACAAGCGAGCGCAGCAACGCGAGGCGCTTGACGTCCTCGCTCGAATACAACCGCTGGCCGGACTCCGACTTGGTGGGCGAAATCACGCCATAACGCTGCTCCCAAACACGGAGCGTGGATACAGGCATCTTCGCCATGCGGGCGGCCGTTCCGCTTCGGTACATCGGGGCTGCGTTGTCTTCGTGTGGCACGTGCGTCTCCATATAAGAGCTGCTTTGCTGACATGAAACGCTGTGCCGCCAACATCGTCAATGAAATGAAGCGCAAAACGCGCTCTCCGCACCTCCATGAGTCGGAATTGAGTCGCTATTCCTAGAAACGCCGCCAAGTTGCTAGGCCACCACATCGGCACACCAAAACTGCGCTCCCGCCGAACCGTTGCGGCGGGAGCCGTCCTCACGGCTGCTATTACGAAGCGCGTGCCGTCAGCCACTGGTTCGGTTGCAGCGGGGCGCCGACAATCCGCATCTCTCCAAGGCTGCCGAAGAACCCATTGCCCATGCTGCCGCCGTACTGCGCACATCCGATCGCCATCTGCTGCGTGCTCGCCACGTAGCGGATGCCGTCCATCCCGCTGTTGTTGCGCAGGATGGGAGCGCCTTCCACATACATCGTCGTGCTGCCCTTCCCGTCATTGACGATGGCAACGTGCAGCCACTGCCCCGCCGAGACACCGCCCGACCAGCACGCCAGGTTCTCGGTGTTGTCGGTCGGGATGACCTCCCACTGGAACTCCATCAGGTTGGAAAACGCAAACATCGCCATCGTGTCGCCCTGGTCGACATCGCCTGGCCACGACACGCCCGTGGCTGCGCTGCGTGCGCCAAGCCGGTAAAGAATGCCCATCCAGGCATTGTTCTGCGCGGTCCAGGCCGAATCGATTTTGACGAACGCCTCGATGGTGTAGCCGTTGGCAAACGTTTGTACGTTCAGCGGCGAAGTGGAGTCGGTTGTGAAATACGAAGACCTCGTCTGGCTGGCGTTCTTGAACTGCAGGCTGCCCGGCGCGGAAGACAGCGGATGATGATCTTTCGACCAGACCAGATCGCCTGGCTGGCCGCCCATCCACGTGTTGAGCGAGATGGGGTTCGCGCCCGCCGTGGCATCGCCCGGCACGGATGCGTCCTTAATCTGGAAGCCCGGCTGATACGGAGACAGCGCCTCGCCTTCGGCAGCGGCCGTGTTGTAGAAGCGCCAGTGCGCCAGCGTGTTTGGCACCACCGGGTAGTCGTTCGGCCCGGACGCCGGCTTGCCCGCATCCTGCGGCGGGTTGTGATAGTTCGCGAGGATCAGACCCTTGGCGACGTCGGTCAGGCTGCTCGACACGGAGCCTGCCGCCGCCTTGAAGGTGGGATTGAAACCAGCAAAGCGCTTGGCAAAATCGATGTCGATCGAGAAGTTCTGGTTATCCGCCGTCAGCCATGCCGTATCGAACTGATTCAGGCTCGCTTCGGGCTTGACCGGCACCCATGGCGAGAATGAACTGGCGATGATCTTGTTGTTCGTCAGATCGAATTCGTACAAGCGCATCAGGCCATTGCCGCCCATATACGCCATCTGATAATCGACGACCATGAAGATGACGTCGTTGCCAGCGGCGTTCTTCTTCGTCATCTTGCATGAGCCGTGATAGTGACCCGACACGGCCATGAAAATCTGGTCGTTGTTCTTGATCAGCTTGTCCCACAGGTAATTCGAATACGCCGTATCGGCCGCCGTAACAGCGTCAGGGCCAATGCCCGCAAGCTGGTGGCAAATCAGGATGACCGGAATGCCGGGGTTCTTTGCAATGACCGAATTCGCCCACGCAATCGCATCGTCCGAAGCGCGCCACGACATCGACAGCACCAGGAACTGATTCCCTTCCGCTTTGAACACGTGGTACTCGTGAAAGCCGGACCCGTGGCGCCCGCCGAAGGTGGACTGCTGTTGGGCGCGCGCGGTCGGGAACACCTTCAGGAAAGGCTCCACCAAGCCTTGCCGGTGGCTGCCGCCGTCCTGGTATCCGTCGGTGTTATCGAAGCCGGAGACGCCAACGCCCCAGTCAGGCCCCCATTGCATCGACGAGCCGATAGCGCCGACATCGTGGTTGCCCGCGCAAATCGAATAGTTGCAGTTGGCCTTTTCCAGCACCTGCATTGCCTGGCTGGCCAATTCCCACTCTTTAGTCACCGTGCCGTTGCTGAGTTGGCTGTTGCTGAGCAGATCGGTACTCGTGCTCCACGGCGCCGAACCTTCAGAGGTGTAATACCAGGACTGGTCGACAATATCGCCAAGGTGTGTGGTAAATGCCAGTTTCAGCGCCTTTGCATTTTGGGCAATCCATTGCGTCTGCGCCTTGAATGGATTATCGAATTGCGGATTGATGGTCGGGTAATTCTTTTGATACAACTCGCCCATTTTTGCGGATGCATAGCGCGGATAAAATTGCGTATCCGGCAAGGCTGCCAGCGTAAATGACGACACCAGCTTTGGCGTAATCGTACCGGTGCCCGGATCCCCTGCCCCTGGCGACGCGCCCGCGCCCGGCGGCGTGGAACCCGCTGAGGTATCCGACGAATCCCCGCCACCGCACCCGCTCAGCACACCCGACAGGCCGACCGCCGTCGAAGCCAGCATCATGCGCAGCAATTGCCTGCGCTTCAACTCAGGAACAGCGGCCAAATCATCCAGCGTCAACTGCTGTTGACCCACCCGACTTTTCATTGACATGGTTCTCTCCGTTACGTTTTAGGCTACCCAGAAGGCAAAGCGATTGCCGTCGCAACTCGCAGGGTTGGTCCAACGCTCGAAGGGAAATGAAAGTGATGCTTGAAAAGCCGCAATTCTCATCGACACAGATCAACCGCACTGAGCATCCCGAGACGGAACATTCTCAAAAACGCTCAAATAGCGAATGCGTTCGATGCTGTTTTTATTGCCAGCGATTCATGAAATGAATCGGTCACATCGATTGGCATCCGCATGGTAGGAATGCTGTGTGACAGGGGCATTTCTTTAAGCCATGCATATTCAATCGCGGTTGGATCGAATCGCAGTTCGATATCCAGAAACAGAGCACCTGTTTGATACTGTGTGGGAAGGCCCAATACCGCGCTGCCATGCGCGGCGCCGGCTCACAGCTGCACCCGCAGCGGGTGACAGATGGACGATCCGTGGTCGCCCCAGGCATGCCTGCGGGGGGCCATCGAGCCCAATGCGACACCGCGCCGAGCCGGGTACATAGCTGCCGCCGGCCTGCGTACCCCCGCTGGAGGGGATCGGGAAAACCCGCCCTTGATCTCTAATATATCAATCAATAAATTCTGATATATCAAAAGACGTGCCCGGATTCGGCAGCCTCCTGCCGGGTCGACACGTCAGACAAAAAACAGACGAGGAGACCCAATGACAGCGCCCTTCCGTAACCGGCGGCGGCAGGCATCTGATGCCCACGCCCCGCGCAATCCGTCGCGACGTGCCTTTCTGAGTTATGGGGGTGCCGTCGTCGGCGGAGCGCTGGTGAGCGCCTGTGGCGGCGGTTCCGACGACGCCCCAGCACCGGTCGCCACCACGCCCACGGCACCCGTGCAGGCAGACCCGATCTGGGGCACGAACGGCCTGGCCACCAGCATCATTTCGTCGCTGAAGGGCGTGGCGCAGAGTGCATTCCCGGCAGTTGATTTCCAGGTCGAGGCGTATGGCGCACAGCCATGCAGCGTTGTCGCACAAATCAGCCCCTACACCGATCCGACCAAATCGCCGATCAGCTCAGGCGCCGGAGCAACGCAGGCGCCTGGCGCATTCGACTCGCGCCCCGCTTTCCTGGCAGCCATTGCGGCATGCAACGCGGCAGGTGGCGGGCGCGTGGTGGTGCCGTCGGGCACGTGGTATTGCGCCGGGCCGATCGTGCTCCAGAGCAACGTCAACTTTCACCTGAGCGCCAACTGCACGATCTACTTCAGCGCCAATCCGGCGGACTACGCCAAGGATGGCCCCATCGATTGCGGCACCAACGGCAAGCTCTACTACAGCCGCTGGCAGGCCGACGATTGCCTGAATTTCGGCTCGCCCATCTACGCACGCAACGCCAGCAACATCGCGCTGACGGGCGAAGGGGCGACTTCGGTCCTCAACGGGCAGGCCATGACACCGTTTGCCGGCACGGGCAACACCAGCACGTGCTGGTGGACCTTCAAGGGCAGCAACGGCGCCTATGGCTGCGCCAGCTCGAGCACGCCGTCGCAGGCTTACAGCAACCCGAACAACGTCGACCTGCAGACCGTGGTACCGGGCATTCCGAGCGCGCTGTACACGCTGCTCACCAATCCGGCGACACCCTGGCAGCAAGACCAGAATTACCTGCCAGCGCTGTCCGAAGCCGGCGTGCCGGTGGAGAAGCGCATCTTCGGGCTCGGTCACTACCTGCGCCCCAGCATGGTGGAGTTCATCGGCTGCACCAACGTGCTGATGGAGAACTACCGTACGGTCAACACGCCGTTCTGGCAGCACCATCCGGTGCACTGCACGAACGTGGTCATCCGTGGCGTAACCGTCGACAGCATCGGCCCCAACAACGACGGCTTCGATCCCGATGCCTGCAGCAATGTGCTGTGCGAAAACGTCACGTTCAACACGGGCGACGACTGCATCGCCATCAAATCGGGCAAGAACCTCGACACCGGCTACGGCCCGGCGCAAGACCACGTCATCCAGAACTGCACGATGAACAGCGGCCACGGCGGCATCACGCTGGGCAGCGAGATGGGTGGCGGCGTGCAGAACATCTATGCGCGCAACCTGGCGATGCTCAATCAATTCTGGGCAACGAACTCGCTGAACATCGCCATCCGCATCAAGACGAACATGAACCGTGGCGGGTTCGTGAAGAATTTCTATGTCACCAACGTCAGCCTGCCCAACGGGGTGAACCTCACGGGTGCGGGCTACGGCAGCAAGATGCTGGCGGGCAGCCCGATCAACAGCACGGTGCCGCTGGGCGTGGTGACGGCGGTCGCGGCAAACCCGTCCGCTTCGCAAGGCGGCCTCATCACGTTCGACTGCGACTACCAGCCTGCAGCCGATGCCATCCGCACGCGGCCGGCCCTCGTGCAGAACGTGAACATCTCCAACGTAACCGCCGGCAACGTCACCATTGGCAGCCTGACGGGCTCGTGCTTCCAGGCCATCGTTGCGCAGGGCCCCGTGGCGTTCGACTACAACGGCGCGCTGCCTGTGCCCACCGTTCCGCCCATCACTGGCGTGACGATCTCGAACTGCAACTTCGGCACGCCCACGGCGGCAGGCCCGGCAAACGCCACCACGCCGGGGCCGATCTACGCCTACAACGTGCACGACATCACGCTGCAGAACGTGGTGATCGGAGGACAGACTTTCAACACCACCGTAACCGACGCCCGCTGAGCAACCCGCCTCCTTCGCGCTCGGCTGGTTCGGCTGGCCGGCGCCCTTTTTATTCCGACCCCGCTGCCCACACATCCATCATGAACCGCCCTACCGCCATCGCTCGATCGTCCCTGCTGTTCGCCGCATTGCTGGCCGCCTTCGCAAGCGGCGCTGCGCAAGCGCGCACTTTCCGTGTTGCCGATGTCCACGGCGACACCTACCCCACCAACATGGCCGTCAAGTTCATGGGGGAAGAAATCAAGAAGGCCACCGACGGCAAGGACTCCGTCAAGGTGTTCGGTAACAGCGCGCTGGGCTCGGAGAAAGACACCATCGACCAGGTGCGCATCGGTGCCATCGACATGGTGCGTGCCAATGGCGCAGCCTTCAACGAGATCGTTCCGGAATCGGTCATCCCCTCGCTGCCCTTCCTGTTCCGCGACATCGACCACTTCCGCAAGGTGATGTACGGTCCGGTCGGCCAGAAGATTCTCGATTCGTTTGCCGCCAAGGGCTTCGTCGCCCTGACGTTCTACGAGAGCGGCGCGCGGTCGATCTACGCCAAGAAGGCCATCCACACGCCGGCCGATATGAAGGGCGTGAAGATCCGCGTGCAGCCGTCGGACCTGATGGTCGACGAGATCAAGGCCATGGGCGGCACGCCCACGCCGATGCCTTTCAGCGAGGTCTACACCGGCCTGAAGACGGGCCTGGTGGATGCGGCGGAAAACAACATCCCGTCGTATGAAGAAACCAAGCACTTTGAAGTCGCGCAGATCTACTCCGAAACGCAGCATGCGATGACGCCGGAAGTACTGGTGTTCTCCAAGAAGATCTGGGACACGCTCACGCCGCAGGAGCAAGCCGCCATCCGCAAGGCTGCTGCCGACTCCGTGCCGTACTACGTCAAGCTCTGGACCGCGCGTGAGCAAGCCGCCACGGCAACCGTGACCAAAGGCAACGCCACCATCGTGCCGGCCTCACAGGTTGATCGCGCCGCCTTCGTCAAGGCCATGCAACCGCTCTGGACGAAGTACGAAACGACGCCGCAGATGAAGGACATCGTCAACGCGATCGTGGCCACCAAGTAAGCCTGCATCACCGCTCAAGCGCTGGGCCGGCGCCTTTCCCGCAGGCCCGTGCGCCGGGCAGGCTACCGATGTACGCCGTTGATACACCGGCCCCGCCTGCCCACCTCCGATACCGCGTTCCCCTCCAGGTTCAGCATGCAATCGATGTCTTTACTCAAACGCATCAACGATGCGTTTGCGCTCGTGCTCACGCTTGTGGCGGCGTCATGCCTGGCCACGCTGACCGTGCTTGTCTTCTACGGCGTGATCATGCGCTACGTCTTCAACAACGCGCCGGATTTTGTGGAACCCATCGCGCTACTCATGGTGGTGGCCATTGCCATGTTCGGGGCTGCGCTGAAGGTGCGCGAAGGCGGCCATATCGGCCTGGATTCCTTTGTTGAACGCCTGCCCACGGGCGGCAAGCGCGCCGCACACGTGCTGCAGAAGCTGTGCCTGATCGCCTTTGCCGTGGTGATCTTCATCGGCTGCTTCGACATGGCCGAAACCACGTTCGGTGACCGCATTCCCATCCTCGGCCTGCCTGAAGCCGTCCGCTACTGGATTCCTATCGTGGCCAGTGTCGCCATCGCCCTGTTCGCTCTCGAACGCCTGATCGGGCTGTTCGCGCAAGACGCAAGTTAAGTCACTATGGATCTCGCCATTCTCTCCGTCAGTTTTCTGGCGTTTCTTCTGCTGGGCGTACCGGTTTCGTTCGCGCTCGGCCTGTCATGCGTGCTGACGTATCTGCACGAAGGCCTGCCGGCGGCCACCGCCATGCAGTCGATGATCTCGGGCATGAACGCGTTCTCGTTCCTGGCCGTACCGTTCTTCATCCTGTCCGGCGAGTTGATGCTGCACGGCGGCATTGCAGACCGCATCCTGCGCTTCGCGCAAACACTGGTGGGGCACTTTCGCGGTGGCCTGGGCATGGCCAACGTGGTCGCCTGCACGCTGTTCGGCGGTGTCTCGGGCTCGCCCACTGCCGACACGTCAGCCATGGGCGGTGTGGTGATTCCGCTGATGAAGCGCGAAGGCTACAGCGCGGCCTACGCAGTGAACGTGACCACGCATGCCTCCCTGGCCGGCGCGCTCATGCCGACTTCCACCAACATGATCATCTACGCCTTTGCGGCGCAAGGCATCGTGGGCTCGCTCAACGGCCAGCAGGTGAGCGGTGTGTCGATTGGCGACCTGCTGTTCTCGGGGCTGCTGCCGGTGCTGTGGGTCATGGGCTTCGTGCTGATCGCCGCCTACTGGCAAGCCAAGCGCTACGGTTTCCCGCGCCGCGCCGATGGCTCAACCGAGCTGCCGCCCTTCCCTGGCTGGTTTGCCGTCGCACGTGCCTTTGTGGGCGCAGTACCGGGCCTGATGGTGATCGCACTGATTCTGGTGTGCGTGGCCATGGGCATTGCCACCGCCACCGAAGCCGCCGCCATCGCAGTCGCCTATTCGCTGTGCCTGACGGTGCTCGTCTATCGCTCCATGACGTGGACCAAGTTTCGCCGCGCGCTGGCCCACGCCGCCAAGACCACCGGCGTGGTGCTGCTGCTGATTGCCGTGTCGAACATGCTGCGCTTCCAGATGGCCTACCTGGAGATTCCGGACGCCATCGAGCAGATGCTCACGCAGACCAGCGCCGCACCGTGGCTGATGCTGCTCTACATCAACATCCTGCAGGTGTTCCTGGGCACGTTCGTCGACATGGCGGCGCACATCCTGATCACCACGCCGTTGTTCCTGCCCATGGCCATGCATTGCGGCGTCGGCCCGGTGCAGTTCGGGATCATGCTGCTGCTCAACTGCTCGCTGGGTCTGGTGCATCCGCCCATCGGTTCGGTGCAGTTTGTCGGCTGCGCCATCGGCGAGGTCTCCATCGGCGAGACCACCAAGATCGCCTGGCCTTATTACCTCGCCATCTTCACTGCCATCAACGTGGTGACTTACATGCCGTTCTTCTCGACCTGGCTGCCGAGCGTGATCAACGGGCACCCGGTGTATTGAGCCCCCAAGCGAATAACCAACATGCAGCCACGGCTGCGACATCAAGGAAGGAGTCATCATGAAGAGCCAAGTAGCAATCGCGGCAGCGATCGCGCTCACGGGGGGCATCGCCGGATCGGCGTATGCACAGAGCAGCGTCACGCTGTACGGCAACATCGACGTGTCGGTCGGGTATCAGAGTAACCAGACCTCGGTTGGATCCACGTCGAACGGCCATTCGGTCGTCAAGCAAAACAGCGGCATCTGGTCGGGCAGCCGCTTTGGCTTCAAGGGCAACGAAGACCTGGGCGGCGGCAACAGCGCGCAGTTCGTGCTCGAAGAAGGCTTTAACGGCGACACGGGCTCGCAATCGGTCTCGGGGTTGATGTTCAATCGCCAGGCCTTCGTGGGCCTGGCCAACCGCGACCTGGGCACCGTCACGCTGGGCCGTCAGTACACGGCGTACTTCTCGATCCTGGCCCCATACAGCCCGATCAACTGGCTGACCGGCTTCTACGGTGCACACCCGGGCGATATCGACTCGCTCGACACCAACTACCGCGTCAACAACTCCGTGGTCTATACCTCGCCCACGCTGGGCGGCGTGACCTTCAGCGGCTCCTACGGCATGGGCGAAACGCCGGGCAGCGTGGGCAACGGTTCCACCTGGAGCTTTGCCGCGCGCTATGCCAATGGGCCGGTCGGCGTGGGCGCCGGCTTCATGCGCGTGAACAACTCGACGGTGGGCGGCGGTGCCTGGGGCGCGAACTCGGCGCTGTCCAACAACGGCAGCCAGCCGGCCGTGTCCGCCATCAATGCCGGCTACCAGCTGGCGGCGGCGCAACAGCGCTTTGCCGTGCTGGGTTCGTACACCTTCTCGCCCGCATGGGACGTATCGGTGTCGTACTCCAACGTGCAGTACATCCCGGGCGTGAACTCCAAGTTCGCCAGCGAGGCGATCTTCAATACCGGCGGCGCCGTGCTGCACTACAAGGCCACCCCGACGCTCGACCTGGCAGCCGGCTATTCGTACACGCGCGCCACCAAGGCCAACGGCATTGCGGACGCGGCTACGTATCACCAGTTCAACCTGTCGCAGTACTACAGCCTCTCGAAACGCACGGGCCTGTACGTTCTGGAGGCGTATCAGAAAGCAAAGGGTAAGACGATCTCGCCCACGGGCAGCATCATCGATGCCACGGCGTCCATCGGCGATGGCCAGAACGGCGCGCCGTCGGCAACCGGGTCGCAGCTGACCGTGGCCGTCGGCATGATTCACCGGTTCTGACCGGGTTGATCACCGGACACGGCGTGCCGTTTAGGCGCTGTGCCCCGGGGTTCACCTCAGTTCAAGTGCGCGGAGTTTGCCGCTATCATGGTGCCCGCGCTGCCCTTGGTCTCTGACCGCATCGACACCTCAGGCTGCGCCGTTGCGATCCCTTCCACTTCCCCCCGAACTCGTTGCGAGCTGTATGACTTCGCGCCCTTTCCCCTCGCCCGCTGAGGACGAGGCCACCATGACCGCCGCCCGACGCGTGTATCTGAAACTGCGTGAGCGGATTGTCGAGATGGAACTGCTACCCGGAACGCGCATCGTCGAGAAGGATCTCGCAGAAGAATTCGGTACCAGCCGCACCCCCGTTCACGAGGCCGTTCAGCGGTTGGCAGAGGAAGGACTGATCGACGTCCAGGCCCGCGTCGGGACGTTCGTGTCGCGCATTCCGCTCAACACGCTGGAAGAAGCCATGCTCGTGCGCGGCGCGCTGGAAGTCGCCATCATCGAGAAGGCAGCCGAGCGCATGACGCCCGAAGGCATCCAGAAGCTGAACGTCGTGCTGGAGCGGCAGGCGCAATGCGTGCGCGAGAGCAACCGGCGCGGCTTCTTCCGCACCGACGAAGCCTTTCACGCCACGCTGGCCGAGCTGTCGGGCTACCCCGGCGTCTGGCAGATCATCCTGGAAGTCAAAACGCAGATCGACCGCTACCGGCTGCTGACCCTCCCGCTGGAAGGCCGCATGACCGAGGTCCTGGCCGAGCACCGCGCGGTGATCGACGCCCTCGCGTCCAACAATCCGAAACGCGCCGTGCGCGCCATGCGTGAGCACCTGGATCACGTGCTGCCAGTGCTGGAAATTACGCGCCGACTGCGCCCCGAATACTTCACCGTCTAAGCAGGTTCGGGCGAGGGACGGCTTCCGCTCGGGGCGGTCTCTTGATCTCAGCCGTGTTGAAGCAACAACTTCGGCATGCGTCGTTTGTTCGCCTCTGATCCCGGTGTTAATCCTCCATTCACATGCGCAGTGGATCATGTCGGGCCGACTTGCTCTCTCCCGTGCAACGCCACTCCATGCCAAATTCCACCTCTGTGAAACCTTTGCCGAGCACCGTGCATGGTGCCGTCTTGGTGCTAAGCCTCGCACTTACGTTGCCAGCGTTGGCGCAAACGAACGCCCTGCGCGTGGCCTCCGATGTGAAGGACATCCGCATCAAGGCGCTGAACGTGCTGCCCAAGGCCAATGGCAGCACGAGCGACCGAGCTGACTGCCCACAGGCCGTCATGAAGCCGGCGTCGGCCGCCGCTAAGCAAGTGGCGGCACAAGGCTGGGCGGTCATGGCCGATGTGCCGCTTGGCTCGGCATCTTCCGGCACGTATCGCGCCATCAGTTTTGCGGGCCGTCTGGAGGCTGGTACCAGCGCGACCTGCAGCATCACGCAAGGCAACGTGGCCGTGTTCGACAACGACAAGCTCGTCGCGCTGGCCTACGGTAAATCCGCAGAAGACACCGCCATCGGCACCCTCACCGCGCTCGAAGGCGGCGCCGTGCGCGTGTGGGACGGCGACATGGTTGTGTCGCCGGTCGGTGACTTGCGTGTCGACGCTGATGGCACGGTGCGCCTGAGCAAAATTGCCGACGAAGATGCCGTCTGCCATGGCCGCGCCAAAGTACCGACCATCTACGGCATGGCAATCGACAAGGCCCGCAAGGCACTCGCCGCCAAGGGCTGGAAGCCTGTACGAGGCGGCCCCAACGGAGAGCCCCGCCAGAGCGCCCTCGTCAAGCGTGGCCTTGTAGAAACTGAGAACTGTGCAGGCACGGGCCTCGCCTACTGCGACTTCAGCTACACCGGCCCCGCCGGCAAGCTGACCGTCACCACCGCCGGGGAGGACGACCCGCCGCACGTTGTCGATTACGAGGTCAAATGCCGTTGATTGGCTGAAAGGTATCTTCAGGCGTCACTCCGTTACATGTTGTTACACTTTTGGTTGCCGGGTCTGTCGATTGCGCCCACTCTTCATTCGACGTGCAAGTAGAGGCGCGCACATCATGCGTCGCCTCCAACCCAACGCACCCAAGGAGAAACACCATGCGATTCATGATTCTGCGACTGGCCGACAAAGACACCGAAGCCTCCGTCATGCCGAGCGAAGAACTGCTCACCGCCATGGGTAAGTACATGGAAGACTTGGCCAAGGCGGGCGTGCTGCTGGGCGGCGAAGGGCTGCACCCCAGCTCGCGCGGCGCACGCGTGGAATTCAAGGGCGGCAAGCCAACAGTGATCGACGGCCCGTTTGCCGAAGCCAAGGAGCTGATCGCCGGCTACACCATGCTGCAGGTCAAGTCGGAAGAAGAAGCACTGGAGTGGGTCAAGCGCTGGCCGGCACTGGATGCCGGCGGCAACGTGCGCCTGGAAATCCGGCGCGTGTTTGAAGCGGAAGATTTTGGTGCGGAGTTCACACCCGAAGCCCGCGAACGTGAAGAACGCCTGCGCGCAGAACTGGCGGCCAAGCAGCAATAAACGGCACCGTCATGGCCGGTTCGACGCCCGATGCGCTCGCCATCCACCGCACCATCGATGCGGTGTGGCGCATCGAATCGGCCAGGATCATTGCCGGGCTTGCCCGCCTGCTGCGCGACGTGGGACTGGCCGAAGAGCTGGCGCAGGATGCGCTGGTCGCGGCGCTGGAGCAATGGCCCGCATCGGGTATCCCCGACAACCCGGCCGCGTGGCTCACGGCCACCGCCAAACACCGGGCCATTGACCGGCTGCGCCATCACACGCTGGCGGAGCAAAAACATGCGCTGCTGGCCATCGAGCTGGAGATCGAACACGAGCTGGCCCAGGCCGATGCCGAAGCCGCGCGCGAAGAGGCCATCGGCGACGATCTGCTGCGCCTGGTCTTCATTTCCTGCCATCCAGTGCTGCCGCACGAAGGTCGCGTGGCGCTAACGCTGCGACTGCTTGGCGGGCTGACCACGGACGAAATCGCCCGCGCCTTTCTGGTGCCCGAACCGACGGTGGCGCAGCGCATCGTGCGTGCGAAAAAGACGCTCGCCGCCGCGCGTGTGCCGTTTGAACTTCCCGAGCCGGATGCGTTGCCCGAGCGGCTTTCAGCCGTGCTGCAGGTGATCTATCTCGTCTTCAACGAAGGCTATGCCGCCACCACCGGTGACGACTGGACGCGCCCCACGCTATGTGAAGAAGCGCAGCGCCTGGGCCGCATCCTGGCAGGGCTCATGCCGGGCGAGCCGGAAGTGCTTGGCCTGCTCGCGCTGATGGAGTTGCAGGCCTCGCGCCTGCGTGCACGCGTGGGCCCCGGCGGCCGGCCCATCCTGCTCATGGAGCAGGACCGCAGCCGTTGGGACTACCTGCTTATCCAGCGCGGCTTTGCGGCGCTGGCACAAGCTGAAGCGTGCGGGCGCGGGCTTGGCTCTTATGGGCTGCAGGCGGCCATTGCGGCATGCCATGCAAGCGCACGCACCGCCGAACAAACCGACTGGACGCGCATTGCCGCGCTGTACGACGCACTGGCGCAACTCACGCCGTCGCCCATCGTCGAACTGAACCGCGCCGTGGCGGTGGCCATGGCGTATGGCCCGCAGGCAGGGCTTGAGATTGTCGATACGCTGCTGGCCGAACCCGCGCTGCGTAGCTATCACCTGTTGCCCAGCGTGCGCGCCGATTTTCTCGCGCGCCTCAACCGCCCGGAGGAGGCCCGCGCGGAGTACGAACGCGCAGCAGCGCTTGCACACAATCGGCAAGAACGCGCGCTATTGCTGGAACGCGCAGCCAACTGCGCCGCACCGGAGTAGTCCCCGCGCGGCACGCCGCTTGCTACTCAGATTGGCTTGTCGATAACGCGACAGCGGCGGAACCTTGATTGCGCCACGGTCGTCCATCCTGCGTGAACCGATCTTCGTCTTCCCTTCTCAGCATTCAGGCGCTGCGCGGCTTTGCCGCGCTGTATGTGGTGGTGTACCACTCCGGGCTCGCCCTGGCCCATGCCGACATCCCTGCCCTGGCGTGGCTGACCACGCATGTGATCAAGCGCGGGCATGTGGGTGTGGATATGTTCTTCGTCATCAGCGGCTTCATCATTGCGTGGGTCGCCGTTCTTGGCCCGAAGGGGCCTGAGCCGGCCGGCGAATTTCTCATCAAGCGTGCGTTCCGGCTTGTGCCGCCTTATTGGTTGATGTCGGTGCTGCACTCCACGTGGCTCAACCCGGTGTCTGCGGGCGTGCTGCTCACCTCGCTCGCGTTTGCGCCGCAGGCCAATGTGGATGCGCCGTACTTCGGATATCCGGCGCTATATGTGGGCTGGTCGCTCAACTACGAAGTGTTCTTCTATGCGTTGTGTGCGATCGGGCTGGCGCTGTTCGGGCGGCGGGCGCTTGGGCTGGTGGCACTGGCGCTGTTCACGACGACGATCATCGTGCCGTTCTGGCATAGCGGCGTCGTGCAGCGCAACCCGGAAGCACTGTACGACTGGGCAACACCGCTGCAGGCCATGGCAGCCAATCCGCTCGTGCTGGAGTTCCTGCTGGGCGCGGGGCTGGCGTGGCTGTATGCGGCGCATCGGCATCGCCTAACGCCGGTCTTCGCGCGGATGCTGATGGCGGTAGGCGTGGCAACGTTCGTGATGTCGGTCGTTGGCCCCGTTCCCAAGTTCGATCTGCTGGCCCGCGGGCTCCCGGCCGGCGCGTTGTTGATCGGCATGGTGGCCATGGAGCAATGCGGCGAGCTTCGCGTGCCGCGCGTCGCAGTCTGGCTGGGTGAGCTGTCGTACGCGCTCTACCTCGTACATCCCAGCGTGATCGAAGCCACGCACCGCCTGGTGGGCAGGCTGGCGCCAGAGTGGATCGGCACGCAACTGATGCTGTTTGCCGTCAACCTTGCGTTGACGCTGGTATTGGCAATGCTCCTGCATCGTTATGTCGAATTGCCGTCCATCGCTCTGGGCCGCCGCGCCGTCGACTGGATGCGCAACCGTCGACACGGCTCGCGTACGCACCTGGGTCAACAAGAATCTTGAGCAGCGACGCCTCTGCACCACCTGCACCACGTAACGCGATACCGATGCCGCTACCTGCTCTCCTCAAGCTGTCACGCTGAACATCAACGCCTGGATCTTGCCGTCGACTGGGCCCGCGCCGAACTGCGCCGTCAATGCATCGGTACATACGTCGGTGGCGTCGGCCAGAGCATCGGGGCCGAATGCCTCCAGTTCGCCGCGCACCGGCGTGCCCTGGCAGTACGCAATGGCAACCGCGCGCGCCGTGTCTGCCCGGCTGCGCGCTGGGACAACGTCGTACATGACCTCTGCGGTAAAGCCGCCCGCGCGCGCGTCGGCTTGAATCGGCACCGGATCGTAATGACCATGCGGCGTACGCGCCAGAAACATCGGCGGATTCTCGGGAAAGCGTTTCGCCAGCGCTTTCGTCACCACATTTGCAAAGTCGTTGTCTTCAATCCGGCCCCACACGCTCAGGAGCAGCTTGCCGCCCGGAGTCAGCACCCGCCGTGCCTCAGCAAAGGCCCTGGGCCGGTCGGGGAAGAACATCGCACCAAACTGGCAGATCACCAAATCGAAAGAGCCATCGGCAAACGGCAGTTGTTGGGCGGCGGCCTGCTGCCATGTCACGGGCCGGTCTGTGCCCACGGCGGCCGCGCGATCGAGCATCGGCGGGTTCAGGTCGGTCGCGACAATCTCCGTGGTTGCAGGCAGCGCACGCGCCAGTGCGCGCGTCACGGCTCCGGTACCTGCGGCAACTTCCAGCACGCGCTGCGGCTGACATGACGCCGCCCGTGCGGCCATGTCCACCGCATACGGCTCGAAGATCAATGGGACCAGCAGCGTGTCATACAGCTCGGGAATGGAGCCGGAGAAGACCTGATCGGTGCCATGCGCAGCCATCGTTCACCACCTTTGCCCGAATAGAGGGTTGGGCATGAATGGTTATAGTGCGGAACCGCGCGGCGGGCACTCCGCCAAGTCGACTAGATGACATGCCTGCCGGGGCATGAAGGGATCGGCAAGGCGCCGGATTATCCCCGCTTTCTGATGGCCGCGGCTGCCTGACGCGGCACGCGCCCCAGCGCCGGCTTGAGCACCGGTGCGTGGTCGCCGAGGAAGTCCCATAGCCGATTGGCGACGGGCCCGTGCGGCTGATCCCGCCGCCGCGCAACCGCCAGCTCCTGCACCATGCCAGGAAAATGCCGCCCCGCAATCGACAGCAATGTCCCTTCGCGCAATTCCGCATCGACCAGGAAACGCGGCAGATGCCCCCACGCCATACCGTGGAGGATCAGCTCTTTCTTCATCAATTGATCCGGCACGGCGCACTGCGGCGCCCCTTCGATAACGTAGTGGGATTGCTCCGGCGGGTTCCGCGCGGAATCATTGATGACGCATTGCATGAAGCGCTGCATCTGCTGCGGCGTAATGGATGACGTTATGGGAAACGGCAGAAAACCCGGCGCCACCACCGGCACCATGGCGATCTTGCCCAGATCGATCCACTCCATGCGCACGTCGCCCTTTGGCACGCGATGGACAATCAGGTCGGTATCGTCTTCCAGTAAGCGCTCCCACGGTCCGGTGACGGCTTCAAACTGCAATTGCAGGCGCGTCTGCGGGCACTGGCTGAAGAACTGGCTGAGCAATGCCAGCACGGGCTGCAGCGGGCACAGGTCACCCAGCACCACGCGTAGCTCGGCTTCCTCGCCCATCGCCAGCTGCTTTGCGTGGGTTCGCAGTTCATCGCTTTCGCGCAGCACGGACTGCACCTTGCGATGAAACGATCGCCCCGCTTCCGTCAAGCGCACACGATAGCCGCTGCGGTCCAGCAGACTCAAACCCACCTGCCCCTCCAGCTTGGCGACAGCCGCAAACACCGAAGGGTGCGAGCGATGCAACCGGTCAGCGGCCGCCTGAAAACTACCGCCAGTCACCACCGCATCAAAGCACTGCAGCTCGTGGAGCGTGAAGTTCTGCATTGTCGGCAAAACCTACAAAGTTCGTCAGAACTTCATAGTATCCACGAATCTCATCGGCTTCTAGGATGACGACATCCCAACCGTTTCAACCGTCTTTTTCAGGAGCCCATCATGACCAACCGCAACGACCTTTCCTTCATCACCACCGGTGACGGCACGCGCATCGCCTACCGCTTCGACGGCGCGGCGGACAAGCCCGTCCTGCTGCTGTCCAACTCCATCGGCACCGACCTGCGCATGTGGGACGTGAGCGTGCCGCGCCTGGCCGAACACTTTCATGTGCTGCGCTACGACGCGCGCGGCCATGGCGCTTCGGATGCACCGGCCGGCGCATATTCGATCGATCGGCTCGGACGTGACGTGGTGGAACTGCTTGATGCGCTGGGCATCGAGCGGGTGCATATGCTGGGGCTGTCGTTGGGCGGCATCGTGGCGCAGTGGCTGGCGATCCATGTTCCGGAACGCATTGACCGGCTGATCCTGTCCAACACTGCCGCGCATATCGGCCCGACGCAGTATTTCGATCAGGCCATCGCCGAGCTTCAGCAGGCGGCCGACATGCAGACAACGACCGAAACACTCCTGCGCAACTGGTTTCCAGCACGCATGCTGGAGGCACGCGACCCCGCCGTTGAGCCGTTCCGCCGCACGCTGCTGGCAACGCCGCGCGAGGGCATCATCGGCGGGTGGACGGCCGTGCGCGATGCCGACCTGCGCCGCACGATCACGCTGATCACGCATCCGACGCTCGTCATTGCCGGCCAGCACGACACCGTGACGTCCGCCCGTCACGGCGAGGAAATTGCCGCCGCCATTCCAGGAGCGCAATTGCACATGCTGGACACCGTGCACCTGGCCAACGTGGAGCTGCCGGACGCATTTATGGACGCTGTGCTGGACTTCCTGGCCGTGCACGAAACGGCTTGATACATCGACGCGGCATCGACACGCGGCAACCCAGCCGGTTAACATGGCGGCCATCCAACCGATGTGCCGCCAGCCATGTCCCGCGTCAAGAACGAAGACGAATTCGAGCTGCGCCGCGAAAGCGTGCTCGACACCGCCGCCGAAGCCTTTGCGGCCGACAGCTACCCGAGCGTGTCGATGAACCAGCTTGCCGCTGCGTGCGGCGGCTCCAAATCGCGCCTGTATCACTACTACGAAGGCAAGGAAGCCATCCTGTTCGACCTGCTCGACCGCTACACGCGCCGGCTGGCCGATCTGGTTGAACGCGCCGAGAGCGACGCGCGGCACGCCAAGCTTTCGGCGCGTGCCACGCTGCATCTGCTGGTCCGTACCTTCCTGGCCGAATACGCCACGTCGCGCACCCGGCATGTGGCTTTGCTCAATGACGTGAAATACCTGGCGCCGGAGCAGCGCGACATCGTGCTCGCGCGCGAGCGGGACGTGGTGGCGGCCGTGGGCCGGCAACTTGGCGCGGCTTACCCGGACAAGGTGGATGAAGCCAACCGCACGCCCATCACGATGATGCTGTTCGGCATGATGAACTGGACATTCACCTGGCTCAAACCTGACGGGCCACTCTCGTATGAGGGCTATGCGGAAATGGTGATCGACATGCTGGAAAACGGGCTGAGCGGCTCAGGCGCCAGAAAAGGTTGACGTTCACCGCTCGTCATAGCTGACCACCACGCGCTGCGTAAGCGGCCGCGCCTGGCAGGTCAGCACAAACCCCTGCTGGATTTCCCAGTCTTCCAGCGTGAAGTTCTTGTCCATCTCCACCCGGCCTTCCAGCACCTTGGCGCGGCACGTACAGCACACACCGCCCTTGCACGCATAGGGCAAATCGAGCCCCGCGTTCAACGCGCTGTCGAGCACCTTGGCGTCGCCCGCCATGGGCACTTCGTGCGATTTGCCATCGAGCACAACCTTGAGCGCGACATCACCCGCCACTGCGGCATGCCTGCGGGGCTTGGGCGCCGACGACGCATCGCCCACCGGCACGCCAAAGCGCTCGGCATGCACACGCTCGCGCGGCACCCCGCGCTCCAGCAGCGCCGCTTCCACCGCATCGATCATCGTCGAGGGGCCACAGATAAAGGCGGCATCAATATCGTCGGGCGGGATCAGCGTGTCCAGAAAAGCGTGCACCTTCGCGCCGTCGAGCCGCCCATTGAACAGCGCGATCTCCTGCGCCTGGCGCGACAACACGTGATACAGCGCGAAGCGATCGAGGTAGCGGTCTTTCAGGTCTTCGAGCGCCTCGCCAAAGATGATGCTGTCGACGCTGCAGTTGCCGTAGACCAGGGTGAAGCGGCTCTGCGGCTCCGCAGCCAGCGTCGTCTTGATGAGCGACAGGATCGGCGTGATGCCGCTGCCGGCCGCAAAGGCGACGTAGTGGCGCGCGCTTTCGGCCGCCAGCGGTACGTAGAAGCGGCCGTCCGGCGGCAGCACATCAAGCGTCTGGCCGACGCGAATGCGGTCGTGCAGGTGGTTGGAGAAGACCCCGGCATCGACACGCTTGACCGCCACACGCAGTTCGCCGTGCGCGTCATAGTCCTGCACGGCGCAGCAGATGGAATACGAACGCCGCAGTTCTTCATGTCCGGGCAATTGGCCCGGCGGCACGCGCAGCGTCAGGAACTGGCCCTGCGTAAAACGGTACGCATCGCGCAAGTCATTCGGCACGTCAAAGCGCACGGAAATCGTATCGGCCGTCTCGCCGCGCACTTCGGCAACACGCAAGGGGTGGAATTGCGGGGTCATGGCGGTCGTGCCCTGTGGGCTCAGTAAGGCTTGAAGTAGTCGAACGGCTCGCGGCACGCGCGGCAGCGGTACAGCGCTTTGCAGGCAGTTGAGCCGAAGGCGGAAATGAGCGCCGTATCGTGCGACCCGCATTGCGGGCAGGCGATGTGCTCGGCCTGCGCGGGACGCGTGAGACGAATCGGGCGAGCGCCATCCATTTCGGCCACATGTGCCGGCGGCGCGATACCAAAGGCGTGCAGCTTGCGGCGCCCTTCAGCGGTAATCCAATCCGTCGTCCATGCCGGCGACAGCACCGAGTGCACGCGATACGCACCTACGTCTGCCGCCTGCAATGCGCGGCTCACATCATCGGCAATCTGCTCCATGGCCGGGCAGCCGGAATACGTGGGCGTGATCGTTGCCACCAGTGTGCCGGCCTCATCGAGCTGCACATCGCGCAGGATGCCAAGCTCGGCGAGCGTGACCACGGGAATTTCGGGATCGGTCACGGCCTCCAGCGCGATACGCGCGCGGTCCACCCGCTCGCTTACCACGATGCCCCCGGAAACTGGCGCGCCAGCCCCTGCATCTCGGCCAGCAGATAGCCCATGTGCTCGGAATGCACGCCGTGCTTGCCGGTGCTGACGTAGGGACCGGGCTCAGGCCAGCGCAGCGTGGCCTCGTCCAGCGCGTCACGCACGGTGGCTTCCCACGCGTCGCGCAGGTCAGCCGGACGCACGCCGATGCCGGCTTCGGCCGCGGCCGTTTCAACGTCGTCCGCGGCGAAAAATTCGTTCGTGTACGGCATCAGCCAATCGAGCGCGGCCTGCGCACGTGCATGCGATTCCTCGGTGCCATCACCGAAGCGCACAAGCCAGTCGCGCGTATGGGCCAGGTGGTAACGCATCTCCTTCACCGATTTGGCGGCAATGGCAGCCAGTTCGGTATCGGTCGAACGCGTCAACGCTTCCCATAGCGGCACCATCAATGCGGCGTACAGGAAATGGCGGACGACGGTGACGGCATAGTCGCGCGCGACTGCGGAGGTCGCCACCATCGGCCCCGCATGCGGCAACTCCAGCAGCGTGTAGTTGCGGAAAGCGGGCTCCGCACGCCAGTAGGCGTAGTCGTCCTCGGTGCGCGGCGTACCGGTGAACGTGCCTTCGATCTGCCCTGCGTGCGTGTAGAGCAGCCGCGCCTGGCCGATCAGGTCAAGACTCAGGTTGGACAGTGCGATGTCTTCTTCCAGCACGGGACCATGGCCAGTCCATTCGGCGTTGCGCTGGCCGAGGATGAGCGCGTTGTCGGCCAGACGAAGGATGTATTGCAGATGCGCGTCGGAAGTCATGACCGCGGCTCACATGTGGTTGACTTCATCGGGCAGCCGATAGAACGTCGGGTGCCGATAGATCTTGTCGGCCATCGGGTCGAAGAGCATCGGCTTGTCGTCAGGTTCGCTGGCGGTGATGGCTGCCGACGGCACAACCCAGATCGAGACGCCTTCCTGCCGGCGCGTGTAGACATCGCGCGCCATCTGCAGCGCCTGCTTGGCGTCCACTGCGTGCAGGCTGCCGCAGTGCTTGTGCTCCAGGCCCTGCTTGCTGCGGATGAACACTTCCCACAGCGGCCATTCGTGTTGATGCATGGTGGGCTCCTTCCGGTTCAGGCAGCTTGTTGGTTGGCGGCGGCGCGTTCGGCCTGCTTGCGCGCATAGGCGAGCGCTGCTTCGCGCACCCATTCGCCTTCCTCGTGTGCGCGCTTGCGCGTGGCGAGGCGCTCGCGGTTGCACGGGCCGTGGCCGTCCAGCACGCGCTTGAACTCGGACCAATCGAGCGGCGAGAAATCGTAACGGCCGCGCGCTTCGTTCCATGTAAGGCCCGGGTCGGGCAGCGTCACGCCGAGCACGCGCGCCTGTTCAACGGTGGCATCGACAAAGCGTTGCCGCAGATCGTCGTTCGAGATGCGCTTGATGCCCCAGGCCATGGTCTGCGCGCTGTTGGGCGATGCAGTATCGGGCGGCCCGAACATCATCAGCACCGGAAACCACCAGCGGTTGACGGATTCCTGCACCATGTCGCGTTGCGCCTGCGTGCCGCCCATCATCGTCAGCAACGATTCATAGCCCTGACGCTGGTGAAACGATTCTTCCTTGCAGATGCGGATCATGGCGCGCGCATACGGGCCGTATGAGCAACGGCACAGCGGCACCTGGTTCATGATGGCCGCGCCGTCGACCAGCCAGCCGATCACGCCCACGTCTGCCCAGGAGAGCGTCGGGTAATTGAAGATCGACGAATACTTCGCGCGACCTTCGTGCAGCGCGTCGATCATCTCGTCGCGCGAGCTGCCGAGCGTTTCCGCGGCGGAATAGAGATAGAGGCCGTGGCCCGCTTCGTCCTGCACCTTGGCCAGAAGGATGGCCTTGCGCTTGAGCGACGGCGCCCGGCTGATCCAGTTGCCCTCGGGCAGCATGCCCACCACCTCGGAATGCGCGTGCTGGGAAATCTGCCGCAGCAGCGTCTTGCGGTACGGCGCAGGCATCCAGTCTTGCGGCTCGATTTTTTGGTCTGCGCCAATTCGGGCGTCAAACCGCGCCTGCAAATCGGCTTCGCCTTGAGAGGCGGCCGCCAGCTCCTGCTCCGTGGGCAGACCGCCAGGCTGGTCGAGGCTTTGGGTGTACATGCGATCCTCCGGCCGCTTTCTGGGCATGTGCACGGTGCATCATGCGCGCCGTGTTTTGGATGGATCGATTATAAACCGTCCGACCGGTCGGTCAATAAAGGATTTCACCGCATGCCTCGTGTGAGACATGCGGTGCGCTCCCTTCCTCGGGTCCTTTCTCGGTGGCTCAGATTGGCGCTGCCGACGATGCGTCGCCCTGCGCCGCTCCGTGCGCGCGCGTGCGCACGAACACGCCCGCCAGCACCGAGCCGAGCAATGCTGCAACCGCCCCCAGCAGGAACGCGAGGTGATAGCCGCCATTCAGCGCGGTCGTGACATCGGCCCCTGCCGCAGCCAGACCTTCGGTGCGCCCGGCAGCCAGACTTGCCAGGATGGCGAGGCCCAATGCGCCACCCATCATGAACGAGGTGTTGACCACGCCCGACGCCAAGCCCGATTCATCCGGCGCCACATCGCTCATGGCGGCCAGCAGCACCGGGTTGAATGCCACACCGGCGCCCAAGCCCAGCAATAGCATGCCGGGCAGCACGTCCAGCACAAAGCTGCCGCCCGCAGGCGCGCGCGCAAACAGCACCAGCCCAATGCCTGCCACCAGCAAACCCACCGAGAGCGGCGCGCGAATGCCAAAGCGCATCACCAGCTTGGCCGACAAACCCAGCGAGAACACCGCCATGATGATGTTGGCCGGCAGGAAGGCCAGCCCCACCTGCATGGCGCTGTAGCCGAGCACGCGCTGCATGTACAGCGCCGAGATGAAGAACCACGCGAACATCGCCGCCGCCCACAACACGCCCACCACGTTGGCCGTAGCCACGTTGCGCAGAGCAAACATGTGCAGCGGCATCAACGGATGCGACACGCGAGATTCAATGATCAGGAACGCGATCATCAGCGCAATGGCCATGCCCAGCTGCGTTAGCGTTTGCGTGGAGGTCCAACCGGCTTCATTGCCATGCACGACGGCGTACACCGCCAGCATCAGCGACGCGGTCACGGCAATCGCGCCTGCCACGTCCAGCTTCGTGCGATCGGCCAACGGCTTGCCCGCAGGCAACAACGCGACGCAGGCGGCATACACGGCCACGCCAATTGGCAGGTTGACCAGGAAGATCCAGTGCCAGCTCAGCGTGCTCGTCAGCAAGCCACCGAGCAACACGCCGATGCTGCCACCGCCCGCACACACAAAGCCGTAGATGCCCATCGCCTTGGCGCGATCTGCCGGCGAGGTGAACAGGTTCATGATCAGCGACAGCGACACCGCCGACACCACCGCGCCGCCCAGCCCCTGCACGGCGCGCGCGGTAATGAGCAGCCCTTGCGAATTCGCCAGCCCGCACGCAGCCGATGCCAGCGTGAACAGCGTCAGCCCCAGCAGGAACAGCTTGCGATGTCCGAACAGGTCACCCAGCCGGCCACCCAGCAACAGGCAGCCGCCAAAGGTCAGCATGTAGGCGTTGACGACCCACACGAGCGAGGTTTCAGTAAAGCCCAGGTCTGCCTGGATGGACGGCAGCGCAACGTTCACGATGGTCGTATCCAGCACGATCATCAGCACGCCCAGGCAGAGCACGATGAGGGCAAGCCAGCGCTTGCGTTCGTCGATGCCATGCGTCATGGAGTCACTCCTATGATTGGCCGCCGCGCCTGAATGTTGCTCAGGATTGCGCAGCCGATTTGAGGTTGGCGAGACCGGCTTCAAAGTCCTTGCCGATCATCGCGTCCATACTGAAAAACAGACCCATCATCTTGGAGATGAATGGGCTCGGGCCATACATGGCCCAGGTGACGTGCGTCACATCGCCGGCAGGCTTGAGCGTGAATTCCGCCGTGTTGCGCGCTTCGAACGGTTTCAAAAAATCCAACTGAATCTGGATGCGACTGGGCGACGTTGAATCGACGATCTCCATGCGCCCCGCCCCAACTTCCCGCGAGCCATCCCACGCATAGTTCGCGCCCTTGCCATTGGCGGGACCGCCATAGGTGCGCTTCATCGCGGGGTCACGCTTTTCCCACGGAGACCAGGCCGTCCAGCGGTGGAAATCGTTGATCAGGGCGAACACCTTTTCAGGCGCCGCCTTGATGTCGATCTCGCGCTGCACGCGGAAGGTATTCGGGCGGGTGGCGGCAAAACCCAGCACAGCAGCAATCGCGACGGCTATGACGATCGCAATGATCTTCAGCATGAAGAGCGCTCCAACAGATGGGGGCAGCAGGTGAAAGGACGCCTTTGCGCACGCCATGCAAAGGGTCGCGGCCAGAACAGCCGGTCGTCACCCAGGGGGTGATTTCGTTGATATTGGTAAGGCCCCGGTGATCGCGCAGTCTAGCACCGGACCATCGCCCTGCACCAAAGCGGGCGTCCTACGATTTTGCGTAGAACGGCCACCGCCCGGTGGCCGTTTGCACATGCATTGCAGCCATTACATCGGCTTGGGCGCAATCACCATCCACGTGATGCCAAAGCGGTCGGTCACCATGCCGAACGCGTTGGCGAAAAACGTTTCGGACATCGGCATCGTGACTTGGCCGCCGTCGCCGAGTGCCTTGAATGTGCGCTCGGCCGCGGCGTTGTCGGGCACGCTGACTGACAACCCGAAACCCTTGAAATCTGTCTTGCCGCCGGCCATGCCATCAGAGGCAAGAATCTGGGTTTCGCCCACGCGGAAGGCGGCGTGCATCACCTTGTCGAGCGGCGGTGCCATGCCGCCGCATTGCTCGGCGGTGGGCTGCGCGTCCTTGGGCGCATCTTTGTAGTGCATCACCACATCGACCTTGGCGCTGAGCGTCTTCTTGTAGAACTCCAGCGCTTCTTCACAACGACCTTCGAAGAACAGATACGGTTGAACTTGCATCACAACTCCTTGGGGTGGACTTGGGGGACTGCAAAGCCGCGCATTGCGCCACGCGGTCGGGGAAAACGTCGCTCAGCCGCACGCCGGTTCAGGCACCGGCATCGGCACTGAGGCATGCTCGTGTACGACTTGCCAATGGCCATCGCGCTTGCGGAAACACACGGTGGCGCGCGTCTGCGCATCGTGCTTCGCTCCGTCGCGATAGCGCGCACGCAGGCGATTCACGCTGAAGCAATAGGCCAGATCGCCGCTCACCTCAAGGTGCAGCTCGGTGAATTGGAAATCAGCCTGGCCCTCAAGCGCATCGAACCAGCTTTGCCAGTTGCGACGGTATGCATCGACGCCCTTTACAAACAGCGGCGGCATCACATCGAACACCACAACATCGGGTGCGTAATGACGCATAACGGCGTCGATATCCTTGGCGCGAACGGCGGCAGCCCATGTGTCAATCAACGTGCGCAGTTGGACCTCGTCATTCGCTGGGGTGATGGCAATCGTCATGTTGACCTCCCAAGAATCTGTCGCACTAAAGGCTTGGAAATTTGCGTCACAGCGCCTAGGGTTGAATTGTGAACACTGTCCACAAACGATAGCAGACATAATGGACGGTGTCCACATAGAACTTGCGGAGTTGCATTGCATGACCCAGGAACCGCCTCGACCACCCGTGCGCACCACGTATCGCCATGGCGACTTGCGACGCGCGCTGCTCGACGCCGGCACTGAACTGGCGCGCGCCGGCGGGCCTGACGCCATCGTGCTGCGCGAAGCCACGCGCCGCGCGGGCGTGGTGCCGAATGCCGCCTACCGGCACTTCGCGGGGCGACAGGACTTGCTGCAGGCCGTCCGGGCAGAGGCATTGGCCGCGTTGGCGCGGGCCATGGAAGCAGAGTTGGATGCCATCGACCCGACGTGGCCCGAGGATGCGCGCGCACGTGCGTCGCTACGCGCCATCGGCGTGGGTTATCTGCGGTTTGCGCAGACGGAGACCGGCCTCTTCCGCACGGCCTTTGCGGTACCTGATGAAGTGGAAAACGATGCGGACCCCGCCAAGGCGGGCAATAGCGGCCTGAACCCGTTCCAGTTGCTGAGTCTGGCGCTGGACCGGATGACCGCTGCCGGCGTACTGCCGGCCGAACGCCGCCCGGGTGCCGAATACCTCGCATGGTCGGCCGTGCATGGGCTGGCCCTGCTCATCATCGATGGGCCGTTGCGCGGGCGCCCGCCCGAGCAGACCGGCGCCATTGCGTTGCGTGTAGTGGAAATGGTGGAAAACGGGCTGTAGAGACTGCTGGACCGCGGGTCGATGGAATATTGCTCGCACCCGAAGTGTTTACCATCAGCACAGGCCACACACCGGAGAACCACCATGCAGATGCGACCAGGCAGATGGATCGGCGCCGCCGCGCTCGTGCTGAGCGCATGCGCGTCGCTCTCGCCGATCCAGACGGCGCAAAAGATGATCGGCCAGCCCGAAAGTGCCGTACGCGAGACCTTCGGCGTCCCCACCGAGACGTACCAGTTGGCAGGCGGCACGCACCGCTGGATCTATTCCAAGCAGCCGATGGGGCATGAAGTCTATGCCGCAGACTTTGACGCGAGCGGCAAGCTCACCAACTTCCGGCAGATGCTGACTGAAAAGGAAATCTACGAAGCCCGGCCCGGCGTCTGGACCAAGCGTGATGTGGCGGAGCGCTTTGGCATGCCGCGCGAGCCAACGCAGTACTACCCGCTGATGAAGCGGGAGGCGTGGTCATACCGGATGTACGTCCTCGGGTATCAGCAGGCGCACTTCAACGCCCTCTTCGACGACAACGGCGTGCTTGATCGCACCATGATCGTCGTGGACCCGCTTGGCGGCGACCACCATAGCCGCAAGTGATAACAAGCCCGGCCGGCGCATTGCACGCCAGCCGGGCCTCAGTGCTTAGCTCAGTGACTAGCCGAGCGCAGAAGCAATGGCCTGCGCGAGTTCGTTCGCTTCAAACTTGGCGACGTAGCCGTTGGCGCCGACGCGGCGCACGTGGTCTTCGTTGGCCGAGCCCGACAGGGACGAGTGAATCACCACCGGAATCGACTGGAATGCCGGCTCGGTTTTGATCTTGCGTGTGAGCGTGAATCCGTCCATCTCGGGCATTTCCAGATCGGTCAGCACCAGCGCGATCTTGTCGCGCACAGTTTTGCCTTCGCGGGCCGCATCGCGTGCGATGTTCTGCAGCGTGTCCCACGCTTCCTGGCCGCTCTTGGTCATCACGTACGGTGTGCCCATCGCTTCCAGACCGTTGGCGATGAGCGAGCGCGCGAGGCCCGAGTCATCCGCCACCAGCAGCTTGGCACCCGGCGGCAGCTTGATCGGACGCTCGTCATTGTCGGGCGCCAGATCGGTACGGCGGGTCGGGAACACATCCACCAGAATCTGTTCGACGTCGATCACCTGTGCCAGACGCGAGTTGTCGGCGTTGCCGTCAAGGCGCGCCAGGCTGGTGATGTTGCTGCTGCCCACGCTCGCCTCGGCCGGGAAGATCTGGCTCCACTCCAGGCGCACGATCTCGTCCACTTCTTCCACCGCAAAGCCTTGGGTGGAGCGCGCATATTCGGTAATCAGCAGGATGTTGGCATTGCCGTTTTTGGTGCCGATCACGCTGGCGAGGTCAATCACGGGAATGATCTGGCCGCGCACATTGACCGCGCCCAGGATATGGGCGCCGGCATCCGCCACATGCGTCACAGGCGGCATGACCATGATCTCGCGCACCTTGAACACGTTAATGCCGAACATCTCGCGCTGATTGGAGCGCGCAGATTCGCCCAGGCGAAACAACAACAGTTCAAAGCGGTTGTTGTTCGTCAGATTGGTCCGTTCATCGACTTCGTGCTGCGACATTGTCTTCCCCCGTTCAAGCACACGTTATGTGGCGGTAAACGGCACGGCATTTGGCAACTTGAAGGGTTTCGCGAATGTGAAGGCCATGCCCTTCCAGCGTGGGGAAACAAAAGCCTAGGCAACCTTTACGTGGGCGACCAGGAAATCCAGAAACGCTCGAACGCGCGCCGGCAGATGTGCCCCTTGACCGACATAGACGGCGTGGATGTCTTCGGTCTCGCCCGGGTTGTAATCCTCCAGCACAGGGACGAGACGGCCCGCATCCAGATCGGCGCGCACCTGAAACTCGGCCAGACGCGCCAAACCCAGCCCGGCGACCGCCACGGCGCGCAGCGCCTCGCCATCGCTGATCTGCGTGTTGCCGTGTGGGGTGAATTCTGTGCGGCGACCCCGCTTGATAAAGGGCCAGGCGTTGGCGGCCCGCACATAGCTGAACGTCAGGCAGTTGTGGCTTGCCAAATCGGCCGGCGTTCGCGGCGTGCCGGCGCGGGCCAGATAGGCGGGCGATGCCACCACCATCAAGCGCGTCTGCCCCAGCTTGCGCGCCACCAGCCGAGAACTCTTCAGCGGGCCGCTACGCAGCGCAACATCGGTGCGGTCTTCCAGCAGGTCGACCACGCGATCCGTGAGCGCAATGTCGAGCGACACCTCCGGATGGCATGCCAGAAACGCCGGCACGATCGGCAGCAGCAGATGCGTGCCGACCGGCACATTGGAATTGATGCGCAAGCGCCCTGAAGGCTGCGCCCCGGCGGAAGCCTCACGCTCGGCCTCGTCCAGATCGGCCAGTACCGTCACGCTGCGTTCATAGAACGCCATGCCCTCGGGCGTGAGCCGAAAGCGCCGCGTGGAACGGTTCACCAGTCTCGCGCCCAGTCGGGCTTCCAGCCGTGCCACCAGTTTGCTCACCGCCGACGGCGTCATCCGGCAGGCGCGCGCCGCGGCAGAGAAGCCGCTCTCTTCCACGACCCGCACGAAAACTTCCATCTCGCCAAAGCGATTGACATCAAGCCGCGACATTGTGATTTCAATTCATAGATGTTGTGCTTGTAGGCAGTCTATCGCACAGATTCGATCGTTCTCATACTCGTTGCCATTGCCCTTGCCATTGATGCTCCGGGCTCAATCCCAACACCAACATGACTGCACAGAACAAAGTCGCGCTCGTCGTGGGCGCACAGGGCGTGATCGGCCGCAACCTGATCGAGCACCTCGCCACATTGGACGACTGGCGCATCGTGGGCCTGTCGCGTCGCGGCGGTGAATCGACAGAGCACATCCGGCACATCGCCGTCGACCTGCTCGACGCGGCTGACACGCGCATCAAGCTCGGCGCACTGGGCAACGTCACCCACGTCTTCTACGCCGCGTACCAAGACCGTCCGACCTGGGCCGAGCTGGTGCCGCCCAACCTCGCCATGCTGACCAACGTGGTCGACGCCATCGAAGCCGCGTCGCCCCACCTCGCGCACATCAGCCTGATGCAGGGTTACAAGGTCTACGGCGGTCACCTCGGGCCTTTCAAAACGCCGGCGCGCGAAACCGATGCGCACTTCATGCCGCCTGAATTCATGTTCGATCAGCAGACCTTTCTGGAAGCGCGCCAGCAGGGCAAGGCCCGGACGTGGTCGGCCATCCGCCCGTCGGTGGTGGGCGGCTTCGCGCTGGGCAACCCGATGAATCTGGCGGTGGCCATTGCCGTGTATGCGTCGATCTCGAAAGAGTTGGGCCTGCCGCTGCGCTTTCCCGGCAAACCCGGCGCATATGATCACCTGCTGGAGATGACCGATGCCGGTGTGCTTGCCCGCGCCACCGTGTGGGCCGCCACTGACCCGCGCTGCGCCAACCAGGCTTTCAACGTCAACAACGGAGACCTGTTCCGCTGGAGCGAAATGTGGCCCAAGATCGCCGGTTACTTTGCGTTGGAAGTCGCCCCGCCACTGCCTTTGTCGCTCGACACCGTCATGGCCGACAAGGCGCCGCTCTGGCAAAGCATGATCGCCAAACATGATTTGGCGAACACGCCCTACCGCGATGTGTCTTCGTGGCGCTTTGCCGACTTCGTCTTCTCGTGGGACTACGACATGTTCGGTGACGGCTCCAAGGCACGCCGCTTTGGTTTTCACGAATACGTGGAGACAGAAGCGATGTTCGTGCGCATCTTCGACGACTTACGCCAGCGCAGAATCATTCCGGGGTAGAGCATCCGGATGCCTGCGCCGCAGCGGCGCACTGGCCGATCCGGCTAGGGAGATGTCCCGACTCGGGTTTCCTCAGGAAGGGTCGATATAGTGAAGGCGGGGCGGTAGCTCATGGGTCGAGCGGCGGCGGTTTACCGGCGCAGGCAGGCAGGTTCAAATCCTGTACGCCCCACCATCTGATGATTTATTGAGGAACAACAAAACTCAAGAATCGCGGTATTACCAAGCTTTTCGGGCGATTTTCGCCTGCTGTCGTCCATTGCCATTCGTTGGCAGCGCGACAATTCTGCGGGCAACATTGGGGCAACTTTGGTCCCCGAAAATGAGTTGCCCCCAAATGTCACTAACTGATATCGCAATCCGAAATGCCAGGCCGGCCGACAAGCTACAACGCCTGTTCGATGGCAACGGCCTCTACCTCGAAGTGTCGCCCTCTGGCGGCAAGTGGTGGCATCTCAAAGATCGGATCGACGAGAAAGAAAAGCGCAACAAGTTCACCTGACTGGTGGGCAAGAAGCTCGCTGGCTAGGTCATTGTTCACGTCGACCAGACCGGCGAGTCAGACGCCAACTTTCTCTCTCGCCTGGAGAAAGAGTTCGACGCCATTGCGACCGTCAAAAACGGCACGCTGCTTTTCATCCCCGCCGGCGAGCCGGCCAGCGGTTCGCGCCTGCTGCTGTCAACCGTCGACATCACCCGCGCGTCGGGCGGTGCGCATACATTCAGCGTTACCGATCGGGAGAACTACAACGGTGCGAAGGCGCACTATCAGGACACGCGCCGGCGTGCGCGGCGAGGTTGTCATCGATGCTTCCAACGCCGTGGCGACGAAAGAGCAACGGACCACCCAAGGGACAAAGAAGCAGGAGACGGTGCAGGCCGCCCCGAACCCCGACAACGTGAAGGTGCCGCGGCACACGTACGCTTCAAAGTCCAACGCCGAGCGTGCAGCGCGGGCCGAGTGGCAGAAGATTCAACGTGGGGTGGCGACGCTCAACATCACGCTGGCGCGTGGGCGGGCTGAGTTGTTTCCGTCGCTACATGCAAAGGTGAGCGGGTGGAAGCTGCAGATCGACAGCACGGGTTGGTCGATGGAACGCGTCGTTCACAACGTGAATGACAGCGGGTTCACTACCTCGGTGGAGTTCGATATTCAGCCGAACAGTCTTGAAGACCAAGGAAGTGTTGCGAGAAGGTAAACGCTTTTTGTTTCCTTCTTTCTCGTTGTGCTCGCGCGCTCGCAACGCTCAACATCAGAACTAAAAATCTTTCACGGGGCGCCGGATCAGAAGTTTCCTAGTCTGCTGCTTGAGGCGGGCGTGACGTGCGCACACCGCTCTCACAGCGTCATCCGCCGCATAGAAAACTCACCACCAAGCGCGAGGTTCGTGAAATGAAAGCAGCCCATTTGAAAGTCGTTGCTACCGTTATGGTCGCGGCCCTTCTTGGCGTCGGAGGCCAAGCACTGGCCGAGAAGAGTAAGAAGAGAGGCCCCATCAACAAGTCTGCTACCTACACGCTCATCTTGTTGAATAACACCGGTTCAGACATCACCATGACAAAGACAGCGAGCCACTGCATGCACGATGCCGGCCCCGCTTCTTACACCGTCAGGAACGGTGTACCGGGGTACTTCAATATCACCGACAGTAACGCCTTCGGATCCGACTGTACGAACGCTTGGAAGAACGTCATGTGGAACCTCAGCTCTGGTGGCACGCTGCAGTGGCGCCATGAGATCCAGGCAGGTTCGTGGCAGACACAAGTTCAAGGGAACGTGAAGTCCGCGGAGTGCGACGGCCAAAATTGCCTTGCACCGGCCTATGTCGGAAACGACCACACGACGCCAGTCGCCATCACGTTCTAATTGGAAAGCTGTGGCGCGAGCAGCACCGACGCACGGTAATGCTCGCGCTCTCGCGCTTGACCACGTAACCCACAACTTATGCTTTATCTGTCTATCGGCACGTCGAAAGAAATCCCCGTGTTGTGGTCAGCTTATGGCTTATTTTCCGGCCACGAATCTCCTAACGGCACAAAACTCAAAAATCCCTGTACTACGAGGCTTTGCGGGCGATTTTCGCCTGCCGCAACGTCTGCTCTCAATCGCCTGTCGATTGGCCTGTCCCGCCTCCCCACAACGCTCAGCGTGGGGGAAGCGCTGCATAACGCAGTCATCCAACGCTTACATCCTGAACACCGACGCAAGCCGATACCACCCCGCGACCGGGATGTCAGGGCCGTTGTGCGTCGACGCTTGGATGAAAAATGCCTCCGGGTACAACCGCGCAGATATCGAAGCCCATCTCGTTGTCGTCTGTCTCTTCTGCGCCTTCGAGCGCCCAGCTCGCCCAATCCTTCAATCGTCGGCATGTACTTGCACGGGCGTCGACGGACTGGTGAAAGTAGCTTTGCAACATCAACTCCGTCAGGTGGAATGAAATCGAATTGACCTGCTTGTCGCCTTGCGGACCTTCCACGATCCACCACGCGTGTACATCTATTCCGTCCAGTTCATCCCCTTCAAGCCGCAAGACGGCGCGACGGGGCAGCGTCTCTGTGAGCGCATCTTGGAGTTCACGTAGACCAGTCCTTTCGACTTCGTTGATCCGCTCGCGCATAAGGCCTCCGTATTCCCGCGTGCCCACATTGACGGGCCGCCATTCGAAGGTAGCTGCTGTGTAACTCCATGCGTTGACGGCGCACAACGAACCGGCGTTTAGAGCGCCAATCGGCGGCCCTCACGTCAATGGCGGCCGTGATGCGCCCCGATGGAGCGAAAAATCGTGTTCCCGGTCTTCACGGCCTACACGGATGGCGTCTCTCTCGTCGACGAAGAATGCGTTGGGCACGGTGAGCGCCAAGTCGTAGCCTGTGTCTGCGCACGGCTCCGAGCCCCGGAACTCCAACTGGACGCACAGCCATTCGCCCACCCGCCGGCGAATCACTTCCCGTCTCGGATGGTTCAATCGGCAGTACGCCTTCGCCTCGGCCAAGCTGAAATGCACTGCCAACGTACATTCCTGCCGATTGCCACGGAGTGTCGACATCGTCCACTTCGCTGCGACGTCGTAGCCGCCGCAATTGGTACGAGCAGAGCTGACGAGCGCGCCTCTGGGTAGCGCATGGGACACAGAGGACTCCAGTTCCCAAAGGGTGGCGGCAACCACCTCGTCCGGTTGATGTTCAAGCATGACGTTTCCCCGTTTTAGCCTATTGGATGGCTCTTTCTAATAGGCTTCACGGTACGCCGATGCTGGCCTTCGCTGGCTGATACAGATCAACTTCTGAACTGCCCCGAGGCTGCCGACCGTCCCTTTTTCCCGCCATTGAAGACATGGCAAACCGCCGCCGCGGGCCGCGAAGCTAACTGCACCGCACCCACCGATCACCAGACCGGGCATGCCGGCTGCTTCCGCCACGGGAGCGCAACGGAGGCCACGCATGCATCACGCATTACGAGTGACAAAGCGAACAGCAGCGGGTTGGCTGTTCTTCCTGGTATCGACGAC
Source organism: Ralstonia sp. Ralssp110 (assembly GCF_047325135.1). Classification (NCBI taxonomy): domain Bacteria; kingdom Pseudomonadati; phylum Pseudomonadota; class Betaproteobacteria; order Burkholderiales; family Burkholderiaceae; genus Ralstonia; species Ralstonia sp. Ralssp110. The sequence goes on from NZ_CP168609.1 coordinate 668,913, forward strand.
TGGCAGCGCGCTTTCGCTCGCACAGCCCGCTGCCCCGCATCCGGCATCGCCAGACGCCGCACCAGCGGCTCAACCTAAGACGGCAAAACACTCCTTGTCACGGTATCCGGACACCATGCCGGCATCTGCGCCAAAATCGTCTGACCCACTGGCTACGGACACGCCCGTAGGATCGCGCGAGCCTGGCGGCAGCCATGATCCTTCGGGCACCAATGCCGCAGCAGGCCCCGGCGGCCCGGCCGACATGCGCGGCGAGCCCGTGCGCAAGCAGCCATTGCGTTAACGCTGGCGCAGGCGTCAGATAAGGGCAACCAATGAGAGCGAACGATGACCAGCGCGGCAGACCTGATCGTGACAACGCCCAGCGGCCTGTACTGCCCGGCAGGCGACTTCTACATTGACCCATGGCGACCGGTTGACCGTGCCGTCATCACGCACGCTCACAGTGACCATGCCCGCGTCGGGCACCAGCATTACCTGGCTGCCGCCCCGGGGGCGGGCGTGCTGCGCGCGCGGCTGGGGGCCGACATCGCCCTGCAGACGCTGCCATACGGTGAATCCATCGTCCATCACGGGGTCCGGTTGAGCTTTCGTCCGGCGGGGCATGTACTGGGGTCTGCGCAGGTGCGGCTGGAATATGGCGGTGACGTGTGGGTCGTGTCCGGCGACTACAAGGTCGAGGCGGACAGCACCTGCACACCGTTCGAGCCCGTGCGATGCAATACCTTCATCACCGAATCCACTTTCGGACTGCCGATCTACCACTGGCGCCCGCAGACCGAGATCTTTGCGCAGCTCAACGCTTGGTGGCGCGGCAATGCCGAGGCGGGCCGCGCAAGCGTTGTGTTCTGCTACGCGTTCGGCAAGGCACAGCGCATTCTCTCGGGGCTCGATACCGGCATTGGGCCGATTGTTTCGCACGGCGCCATGCTGCAGTTAGACGCCGCCTATCGGCACGCGGGCGTTGCGCTCCCACCCACGAAAGTTGTGACCGATGTGCCGCGTGCAGACTTGCGACGCGCGCTCGTGCTGGCCCCGCCGTCCGCACAACGCACGCCGTGGATGCGCCGTTTTGGTGACTATGCCGATGCGTTTGCCAGCGGCTGGATGCAGCTTCGCGGGGCGCGTCGGCGGCGCGGCGTCGATCGCGGCATCGTGCTGTCAGATCATGCCGACTGGCCCGGCTTGCTACAGGCCATTGACGCCACAGGTGCCACGCGTGTCTATGTCACGCACGGGCAAGTGGCCCCGATGGTGCGCTGGCTGTGCGAGCGTGGCCTGGATGCGCGCGCCTTCGCCACCGAGTATGGCGACGACGGCGAAGAAGGCGATGCAGCCGAAGCACGCGACACGTCCGCGCCAGTGGATCAGCCCGCGCCATGAGAACCTTTGCCGATCTGTACGCGCAGCTCGACGCCACCACGTCGAACAACGGCAAGCTGGCCGCACTGGTGGCATATCTGCGCACCGCGCCCGATGCCGACGCCGCCTGGGCGGTCTACTTCCTGGCCGGGGGCAAGCCGCGCCAGCTGGTGCCGCTGCGCGTGCTCGCCAGCTTTGCGCAGACCACCTCCGGCTTGCCGGATTGGCTGTTTGAGGAGTGCTACCAAGCCGTGGGCGACTTGGCTGAGACCATCGCCCTCGTCCTGCCCGATGCGGATCACGCAGACGACGCCACCCTGGCCGAGTGGATGGAAACGCGTTTGCTGCCGTTGCGCGGTCAGCCGCCCGAGCTGGTACTGCCTCGCCTTGCGGAACTGTGCCGAGGCCTTCCGCTGCAAGCGCGGCTGGTGTTGATGAAGTTGATGACCGGCGCGTTTCGCGTGGGGGTGTCAAAACTGCTGGTCACGCGCGCGCTGGCTGAGGTGGGCGGCACCGACCCCAAGCACGTCGCGCAACGGCTGATGGGCTATACCGACATCGGGCAGGCGCCCACAGCCGAGCGTTATCGGGCGCTGCTGGCCGATGCCAGCGTCGACGGCCACGCGCTCGATACCGGCCACCCGTATCCGTTCTTTCTCGCGCATCCGCTGCAGGCCGAAGTGGACGCTTTCGACACCCTGCTCGGCGCGCCTGCTGAATGGCAAATCGAATGGAAGTGGGATGGCATTCGCGCGCAACTCGTGCGCCGGGCCGACAGCGCATGGCTGTGGTCGCGCGGCGAGGAACTCATCACCGATCGTTTTCCCGAGCTGTCCGCCATGGCGGAGGTGCTGCCGCCGGGCACCGTGCTCGACGGCGAGATCGTGGTCTGGCAAGACGGTCGCGTCCAGCCGTTTGCGCTGCTTCAGCAACGCATCGGCCGCAAAACGCTGAACGCGCGCGTGCTGCGAGAGGCGCCAGCCGTGCTGCTGGCGTATGACCTGCTCGAATGGCAAGGGCAGGATTTGCGCGAGCGCACGCAAAGCGAACGGCGCGCGCAACTCGAACGTGTGATTGCCGAATGCATCCATCCGGCGCTGGAGCTGTCTCCGTTGCTTCAAGGCGACGACTGGCAGCATCTTGCGCACCAGCGCGAGGCCTCGCGCGAGCTGGGCGTTGAAGGGCTGATGCTCAAGCGGCGCGACGCACGCTACGGCGTGGGGCGCACCAAGGATGTGGGCGTGTGGTGGAAGTGGAAGATCGATCCGTTCTCGGTCGATGCCGTCCTGATCTATGCGCAGCGTGGCCACGGCCGGCGCGCGAGCCTGTACACCGACTACACCTTCGCCGTATGGGATGCACCGCCCGACGTGCCGGAGCGCAAGCTGGTGCCCTTTGCCAAGGCGTACTCCGGCCTGAACGACGCAGAGATCCGCCAGGTCGACGCGTTGATCCGCAAAACCACGGTGGAGAGCTTCGGCCCAGTGCGCAGCGTAGCGCCCACCCTGGTGTTCGAACTCGGCTTTGAAGGCATTGCACGCAGCGCGCGCCACAAGAGCGGCATCGCGGTGCGGTTTCCGCGCATGCTGCGCTGGCGCCATGACAAGCCCGTTGCCGAAGCCGATACCCTGCAGACGCTGGAAAGCCTGCTGCCGCCGTCATGAACGAAGCCGCGCTGCCCGATCTTGATGCATGGTTTGCCGCGCGCGGCTGGGAGCCAATGCCGTTCCAGCGCGCCGTGTGGTCGGCCATGGCACGCGGCGAATCGGGCCTGCTGCATGCCACCACAGGCGCGGGGAAAACCTATGCGGTCTGGCTCGGTGCGCTGCAACGGTTGGCGCAAGTGCGCGGGCGCGGCGGCGCGCCGCCGTTGTCGGTGCTGTGGCTTACTCCCATGCGCGCGCTGGCGGCCGACACCACGCGCGCATTGACCGACGCCGCACAGGCATTGGCGCCGCACTGGACCCTCGGGCAGCGCACCGGCGACACCGGCAATGCCGAGCGCGCCGCGCAATCGCGCCGTTTGCCCACCGCCCTGGTGACAACGCCCGAAAGCCTGTCGTTGCTGCTCGCGCGCGCCGATGCGCGTGAAGCCCTGGGCTCTGTGCGCGTGGTCGTCGTCGACGAATGGCACGAACTGGTGGGCAACAAACGCGGCGTGCAGGTGCAGTTGGCGCTGGCGCGGCTGCGCACGTGGTCACCGGGGCTGGTCGTGTGGGGCCTCTCAGCCACGCTGGGCAACCTGCCGGAAGCCATGGACGCGCTGGGCGATGCGACGACGCCCACCGCCGGCACGCTGGTGCAAGGCCACCTGCCCAAGCGCCTGGAGATCGATACGCTGCTCCCCGATGGCGTAGGCCGGTTTCCGTGGGCCGGGCATCTGGGCATGGCGATGCTGCCGCATGTGCTGGAGGAGCTGGAAAGCGCCCGCACCGCGCTGGTGTTTCTCAACACGCGCTCGCAAGCGGAGCTGTGGTATCAGGCCGTCATCAACGCGCGGCCGGAATGGGCCGGGCTGATTGCGTTGCATCACGGTTCGCTGGACCGCTCAACGCGCGACTGGGTCGAGACCGGGCTCAAGCAAGGCATGCTCAAGGCGGTGTTCTGTACATCAAGCCTGGATTTGGGCGTCGATTTTCTGCCGGTGGAACGCGTATTGCAGATCGGCTCGCCCAAGGGCGTGGCGCGGCTCTTGCAGCGTGCAGGGCGATCGGGCCATGCGCCGGGCCGGCCTTCTCGCGTGACGGTGGTGCCCACGCATAGCCTTGAACTCGTGGAAGGCGCGGCCGCACGCGCAGCCGCCGTGTCGGGCCACGTGGAAGCCCGCACCTCGCCGCACAAGCCGCTCGATGTGCTTGTCCAGCATCTGGTGACGGTGGCACTGGGCGGCGGCTTCGTGCCCGACGCGCTGTTGCAGGAAGTGCGCCGCGCATGGGCCTACCGGGATTTGCGCGATGACGAATGGCAATGGGCGCTCGACTTCGTGCGGCAGGGCGGCCACTCGCTCACCGCATATCCCGACTACCACCGCGTCACGCCAGATGAACACGGCATCTGGCGCGTGCCCGATGCACGGCTCGCACGGCGGCACCGCATGAGCATCGGCACCATCGTCAGCGATGCAACGATGACCGTGCGCTGGTGGCGCGCAGCCGGCGGCGGTGCCCTGGGCTCGATTGAGGAAGGGTTCATTGCCAGGCTTCGCCCCGGCGACAACTTCCTGTTTGCTGGCCGCCTGCTGGAGCTGGTGCGCGTGCAGGACATGACGGCCTATGTGCGGCGTGCCACCGGCAAACGCGCTGCCGTGCCACGCTGGAACGGCGGTCGCATGCCACTTTCTACCGAGCTGGCGCACGCGGTGGTCGCGCAGCTCGATGCGGCGGCACATGCGCGGTTCGACAGCCCCGAAATGGAAGCCGCACGTCCGCTGCTGGAGCTGCAAGGGCGCTGGTCTGCATTGCCAACCACGGCAACGCTGGTGGCCGAGACCCTGCACTCCCGCGAGGGCTGGCATCTGTTTCTCTACCCGTTTGCCGGGCGGCATGCGCACCTGGGGCTGGCAAGCTTGCTGGGCTGGCGCGCAGCCAATCGCACGCCGGCCACGTTCTCCCTGGCGTTCAACGACTACGGCCTCGAACTCCTGTCGGCCACGCCTATCGACTGGCCCGCGCTGCTTGCCAGCGGCGAACTCTTTGCCACGCACACGCTCATGCAGGATGTGCTGGCCAGCCTCAACGCCGGAGAACTGGCGCAACGCCGCTTTCGCGAGATCGCACGCGTATCGGGGCTGGTGTTCCAGGGCTACCCCGGCGCGCACAAGAGCGCGCGCCAGTTGCAGGCGTCGTCCGGCTTGTTCTATGAAGTGTTCCGGCGCCACGACCCCGGCAACCTGCTGCTCTCGCAAGCAGAAACGGAAGTGCTGCGCCAGGAGCTGGACCTGGACCGCATTGAATCCGCCCTCATCCGCATGCGTGGTTTGCGGCTAGAACTGTGCGCGCTGACCCGGCCTTCGCCGTTCGGCTTTCCGTTGATGGTGGAGCGTTTTCGCGAGCAGCTCTCGACCGAGAAACTCGCCGATCGGATCGCCCGCATGCTGGCCGAAGCTGAGCGCGCGGCAGGCCCCGAGCCGACCGATCCGGATGCTGCAACAAGGCCGGTGATCGATGCAGACGTGCAGGCCGCCTTGCGCCTGACCGAGTCGCCCGAAGCCGCAGGCAAGTCCAGCCGCCGCACCCGCCGGCCACGCAAGATATCGAAACCGCTGCCACTGCTATGACCTCCGCCCAAGACCTCGTCATCCAGTGCGCGGGCGAGACCGTCTGGCTGCTGCCCGAACGCGCGCTCTGGTGGCCCGCGCAACGCATGCTGATGGTGGCCGATGCGCACTTCGGCAAGGCGGCGACGTTCCGCGCGCGCGGCGTTCCGGTGCCTGCCGGAAGCACCGTCCAGGCCGTTGCCCGGTTGGATGCCATGCTGGATCGGCTGCCCGTCGAACATATCGCGTGGCTGGGCGACCTGCTGCACGCACGCGAGGCGCACGCGGCCATCGACGCGCTCGCCGCCTGGCGCACCCGACACGCAGAGGTAGCCTGCACGCTGGTCCGCGGCAACCACGACCGCCATGCGGGCGACCCGCCTGCGGCCCTGCGATTCAACGTGGTGGAAGAACCGTGGGCAATCGGCCCCTTCGCGCTATGCCATGAGCCGCAGGTGGTGCCCGATCGCTACGTCATCGCGGGCCACGTGCACCCAGGCATTGTCATCAGCGGACGCGGAAAAGACCGGCTCCGGCTGCCGTGCTTCCGCTTCGGGCAACGCGGAGCGCTGCTACCCGCATTCGGCGAGTTCACAGGGTTGTGGACGGCACCCGTTGCGCCGGGCGAAGCGCTCTATGGAGTGATTGACGACCGCGTCTGGCCGCTTCAGCCGTAGGCCCATCGCTTAGAGCACCGAGCTCAAGGCCGCTCATGCGTGAGCAGCAGGCGAGCCTGTTCCATGCCGTCGCGAATGGCCTCGCCTTCGGTATGCCAGCCGCGCCACGTCTGGGATATTTCCCGGATTTGGAACTGGCGCTCACCGTTTACAACAGAGATGCGCGGCACCCAGACGCCTTGTGCGTCTTGCTCCGCGCTGACAGTGACGGTATGGCCGGCACACTCGAACCGCACCTCGCCTTCGTGCGTTGCATCGCTCGCCATCATCGCCTTCCGTTCAAGAAGGGGGGCGACGGGTTGAGTCCTGGGTACATCGACGCGAGAGGTTGCGCGCCCGCCTCGAACACCCCGGCGGGCAAGCCGCGGGCGAGGGAATACATGGCAATCACGGCAAGAGTGAGCGCCGCGATCGCAAGCAGTTCTTGCATATGCATGAGCGTCTCCATGTCTGTTCGAGCTTGAAACAGCCAGTGCCTGGCGTAGACGCAATGTCCAGGCCCGAGCGGCGCAGCACCCGGGCCTGGGTGCGGTCGTTACGTGGACGTTACGCCTTCGCTTCACCAAGCTCCGCGCCGGTAGTCGGATCGACAGCCGGATCCGCCGCCAGGCGCGTCTTCATGGCCTCAAGCGCTTCCAGTTCGGCGTCGGTCAGGTTGACTGATGCGTTGCCGTCCCCGCCGTCGACGGGCACGGGTGGGTCCGAGACCAGCTCGAGGCCCGTGCCGCTATTCCACGGCGCCTGCACGATGGGGCCACCGCGCGACATCTTGAAATACGCTTCGCTGAACTCGGGCACCGGTGGCCGCTTGCCCGGGGGGAAGTTGCCGTTGATGGCATACAGCGCTTTCTCGAACGACTTCTGGTGCGACACTTCGCGCGTCATGAGAAAGCCCAGCGCGTCGCGCACACCGGGGTCATCGCTCACATTGATCAGCCGTTCATAGATGATCTTGGCGCGTGCTTCGGCCGCAATGTTCGAGCGCAAGTCTGCCGTCGGCTCGCCCAGCGAATCGATGTAGGCCGCCGTCCACGGAACGCCCGCCGAGTTCGTCAACGACGGGCCGCCGCCATAAAGCACCTGCGTCACATGGCTGTCGTTACCGGCGCCATTGAGCTTGCGATACAGCTCCGCCTGCTCATCCACTGCTTCCGCCAATTCCCCCTTGGCGCCGCGATTGAGCATGGCGACGATGGTGCCGATGATCTCCAGGTGACTCAGCTCCTCCGTCGCGATGTCGTAGAGCATGTCCTTGCGGCCTGCATCTTCTTCGGCGACGGCTTGCGTGAAGTAGCGCATGGCGGCAGCAAGCTCGCCTTGCGGGCCACCGAACTGCTCCAGCAGCAGGTTGGCCAAGCCGGGATTGGTTTCGCTGACCCGAACGGTGTACTGCAATCGCTTGTTGTGCATGAACATGGGGGTTCTCCGGGAATGGGTGAGCGCCTTCATGGCGCCACCCTCCTCCGCAACACCCGTTCCATCGCACGCCGCACGCCTGCCCTGCGAGCGATCAGGTACGAGCGTTGCGGAGGGGGCCTGCGCCATCCATTCCGGAGATTCCATGGACGACAGTCTCGCGCTTGAAAACGACACCTCCTCTGCATCGCGATGCGTCGTTGCCCACGCGCGCGAAGCGTTGGAAGGCCGGCGACGTGGTTGGCGCACGTTCATCCCGTTTGTCGGGCCGGCCGTGGTGGTTTCGGTGGCGTATACCGATCCGGGCAACATCGCCACCGGCATTGAAGCCGGTGCGCGATACGGGTATCAGTTGCTCTGGGTCGTGCTCGCATCCAGCCTGGTGGCGATGCTGTTCCAGATGCTCTCAGCACGGGTGGGCATTGTGACGGGCCAGAATCTCGCGCAGCTCTGTCGCACGCATCTGCCCGCGCCGGCCGGGATTGGCATGTGGCTGATCGCCGAGCTTGCGGCCATGGCGACCGACCTTGCGGAGTTCGTGGGTGCCGCCGTGGGCATCGCGCTCCTGACAGGAATGCCGTTGCTGCACGCCATGGTCGTCGCCGGTGTGCTGACCTATCTGCTGCTGACGCTGCAGGCGCGCGGGTTCCGCCATATCGAGCTGATGATTGGCGCGCTGGTGGCCGTGATCGGTATCTCTTACATCATCCAAGTGTGGATCTTGCCCGTTTCGTGGGCGGCCGCGCTCCGGCAGACCCTGGTGCCTACTGCGCTGCCGCCCGACGCGTTCATGTTGGCGGCAGGCATTGTCGGGGCGACGGTGATGCCTCACGCGCTCTTTCTGCACTCGGGTCTGGTCAATGCGCGTGTGCGCCCGCGCAGCGCATCGGAGACGTCGCAACTGCTTCGGTATTCCAACCGCGAGGTGGTGGCCGCGCTGGCCGCTGCCGGCTGCATCAACCTAGCCATGGTGATGGTGTCAGCGGGCGCGTTTCACGGCACACATGCAGAGGTGGCCGGCATTGAGGATGCCTACGTCACGTTGGCGCCGCTGTTCGGGGCATCGGCCGGGCTGGTGTTTCTGGTTGGACTGATCGCCTCGGGGTTGTCCAGCTCGGTGGTTGGCACACTGGCGGGGCAGATGGTGCTGCAGGGTTTCCTGCGTGTGCGTTTGCCGGTCTGGATGCGCCGGCTGATCACCATGGTGCCTGCGTTCATCGTCATCGGGGCGGGTATGGATGTCACACGCGCCCTTGTGCTCAGCCAGGTCATTCTGAGCATGGTGGTGCCGTTTCCCATGGCGGCACTGATCTGGTTGGCGCGCCGGCCCGATTTGATGGGACAGCACGCCGCAAGTCAGTGCCTGATTGTGCTGGCCACGGTGGGGGCCGTGCTGGTGGCCGGGTTGAACGGTGCACTTCTCGTCCATCTCGCCGCGTAGCAATGTGCGACGGCGTTCATTGTTGGGGGTATCACGCATGCGCCGCGCGCACTGCCGCCGCTGCAATGAAATCCGACAGCGAGACGTGGCCGCGCACAATGTCACCCGACTTGTCGAAACCCTCGTCCAGGCTTACGGCCGTCATCCGTGTATAGGCGCGGGCAGCTTCATCGGAGAAACCGAGCCCCTTGTAGATGGCCTCCCAGCGGTCTCGCGGCGCAACTTCAACCGCTACCTCGCAACCGAGCGTGCGCGACATCGCCTGCGCAACATCCCGCGGTGTGTAGCGCTGCGGGCCCTCCACGTAGCGCACGGCCACGTCGTCAAGCGGTGTCAGAAGCCGCGCCGCTGCCGCCTCGCCAAGGTCGACCGGTGCCACCATCGGCATGGGCATGTCGGCGGGATACATGCTCGGCAGCTTGCCTGTTTGCGCAACCATCTCCAGCAAGCCGGCCCAGTTGGTCATGTAGTAGGCGCCACGATTGATTGCGGCCGGGATTGGCTGGCGACGCAAGCCCTCCTCCAACTCCCACAGCGTGGTCAGATCGCCGATGCCCTGCCCGGGCCGCGCGCCATAGGTTGACGCGGCCACCACTTTCTCCAGCCCTGAATCCTCCAGCGCGGCGAGAATGTTGGCGATCGTCCGGCGCTCCGTCGCGTCGGTGTCGCCGGCAACATCCGCAGGTGGGTTAAGCAGAAATGCGCGCTGCCCGCGCCGGAATGCCGCCCTTAGCGAATCGACGTCCTCCACGTCGGCCATCGCAACCGATGCGCCTTTGTCGCGCCAGCGCCCCGCGCGTTCCGGCCGCCGGGTCAGGATCGTCACGTCTTCTCCGCTTGCCAGCAGCGTTTCTGCAACTGCGGCCCCCACATGTCCGGTTGCACCCATCACTACATACATCGCGCCTCCTCCTTGATGTCTGGGCTGCGCACCTGCGCAGCCGAGCGCCATCCGCAATCGTTGATTGACTCACGATGGCCTGGAAGCGTTGATAGCAGCGTTTGTGCCCGTAGATGGATGCGGCGCAGCAGATCAGCCGGCCCAGGCGCGACAGTGTTCGAGATACTGGCGTTCGTGCAACCCAAGCAGGTCGACGATCGAAGACCAGAGCCAGAACGGCGCATTGATGGATCGGCCGTGACGCGCCTTCAACTCGCGATGCCACGCCATCGCGACATCCCTAGGCATCTGGCTGCCATGTGCAAGGCCGACGATGTTCCCCAGGTAGGCGGCCAATACCGTGGCGTCCTTGTGCTCCAGCTTGTCGACAGACAACTTGAGATCTTGCGGTTGCAGCTCACGCATGAAAAAGCTGCTGCCCAGCATGCGCCCCCATGCCATTCGGTTTCCGAGGTCGGGAGAGAGACACCGCGCGCCGGTGACCACGCGCTCGCCGTTGATCCGGGGCATCTCGCCCGCAGAGGCACTGGGTGCAGCGGCCTTCCCCGCTTCCTTGACGTCAATCAGCCGATACCGCGGCCCGCGATCCTGGTCGACCGCAAGCAAGACGGCATAGCGCCGCTGCCCAAGTGAGCTGCACCCTTTGACCCAGTACGCCGCGTCCACAATGCGGACAGAGGCTTCGCCGGGCATTTCGTAAAGACATGCCACCAGGGCAACCACCCCGCGCTGGCTCACGAGTTGTTTCAGTTCGCGCTGTTCTTCTCGTGAGAGGGGCCAGAAATGACGCCCCAGAGGAATGGAGGGGGACGCGCCATCGAGCCGCTCCTGGGCCAGCTGCTTCCAGGTGCGCGCAGTCGCCGCCTTCATGGCAGTGCGCACGGATGCGGGGCGCGGCGGCAGGTGCACCGCAGCATCCGGATGGATGCCGTGCAAGTAGCCCGACATCAGCGCTTCCACCATTCGTGCGGTCACGATGCCCGGGAGGTCCGAACCGCGAGCGGCCGTCGCCAGCGACACGCCAAGCCGAATCAGGTCGTGCGCAGGATTGCCAAGCACCGTCTGATCCAGATCCCGGATTTGTATGCGCGTGGCGCCGGAGGCGTCGCCAATAGGGCCGAGATTACCCACATGGCAATCGCCGCAAATCCAGATGACGGGCCCCTCCGGGAAAGCGTGAGGCTGCACCTCGCTCAGCCACTCATAAAACTTCACGGTGCTGCCGCGAACGTACGCATGGGTCGAGCGCGTCATCTTGGATTGACGTAGCCGGGCTAGCACGGGCGCGCGATTTTCGGGGCTCACCACGCTCCGCGACGATTTTGGTTGGGCCATGCTTGTGCCGACTTGGAGTGTCTCAACTGGTTGATAAACGACCAAACCGCATGCAATAAGCGTTCCCTGGCCCCCAAACAGGCTAGATAACGCCTCCACGGTGCTGAACCTTTGCTATGCTTGCTCGAAGCGCGCTGTACAGCGCTGCTTCCATTGAATGGTCAACTTTACTCAACCATCTATTCTCACTATGGCCACCAAAACCAAGACCGCTGCCAAGACCGCTGCAAAGAAGGCCTCGCCGGCTAAGAAGGCCGCTCCGGCTAAGAAGCCTGCCGCAACGACGCCGACCCTCAAGCCTTTGAAGGACACGTTCACCAAGGCGAGCCTGGTGAGCCATCTGGCTGAACAAGCTGCCGTCGACGCCAAGGCGGTGAAGGCGGTGCTGCTCCATCTGGAGAACACCATCGTGGCTTCGCTGCACAAGAAGGGCGCCGGTGAATTCACGCTGCCCGGCCTCTTCAAGGTGACGTCGGTCAAGGTTCCGGCAACCAAGCGCCGCTTCGGCAAGAACCCCTTTACCGGCGTCGACCAGTGGTTCGAAGCCAAACCGGCAACTGTGCGTGTCAAGGTCCGTGCCCTGAAGAAGGTCAAGGACGCAGCGGTCAACAGCTAATAGCCGCCGCAAAGAAAAAGGGAGCCTCGGCTCCCTTTTTTGCGTGCCTGCCGGTCAAAAAGAACCGGCGGTGATATCCATGTCACATTGCCGACTGATGGATCGCTGGAATTCCTAGCGCGCCTTGCCCCGCGCCTTTCCGCCACTGCGAGCAGCCTCGTGGCCACCGGCGGCCCCATCCCCGCTCATGCGTTCCAGCCAGGAAAGCGCATCGACATACGACAAAAATTGCCGCAGATAATCGGGGGAGACCTCGCGCATCAATAGCAGTGACCGATGCACAAGACTGCTCGAATTCAGCGGACCGGCATTCACCGGCACCTTATCCAAGGCGTCGCGCAGCTGTTTCTCGGCGCTCACGCGGGACCACGTGTCCCGCACGTCTTCAAGAATCTTCAGCTCCGGCAATGCTTGCAGATGACGTACGGAACCACCTTCTGCAATGCAGCCGACATCCATGCGTTCACGGCTGGCAATGTCTCGCAGTAGTTCGGCCAACGCGCTACCGGAAGGCGCGTCTGCGTCGGTCGCATCGGACGTCGCCGGCGCGCGGTCAACGTCTTCTGCATAAGCCGCGATCAGCGTGCCCAGCCGCGCTTCGAGCATGCGTCGCGCCTCGCCGGTTTGATTGGCTGTGCGTCGATGCAGCGCCTCAATAAAGCGAAAGCGCACGCGGTTCAGCCGATCCGCGCCGGTTGCGCGCCAACCGTCGAGCGTGGCCTGCGTAGACAAATCAATGTGGCTCACGGCGTCCACCGTTGGAAGCGGCCTGCCTTGGAACCGGCGCGATCTCCACACGCCGGTTCTTCGCACGGCCGACGTCGTCCGCATTGGAACTCACTGGCTGCTGCGAGCCAAACGCTGCCGCAAACACACTGGACGCGGGAATACCTTCGTCAATCAGGGCGCGCGTGACGGTCAAGGCGCGCTTGGCGGACAGCTCCCAGTTATCTGCAAACAGGCGGTTGCCGGCACGCACCTGCTGGTCGTCAGAGAACCCGCTCACCATCAGGATCTCTTCACGCGACGTGAGATACGCGGCCAGCGGCCCTGCCAGGCTCTTCATCAGCGCGCGGCCCTCGGGTTGCAACTGATCGGAATTGATCGCGAACAGCACATTGCCATTGATGCCGATGCGCCCGTTGACGAGCGTCACGCGCCCGGCCGCCAGCGGGCCGGCCAGCGCCTGCTCCAGCGTCTTGCGGCGCTGGGCTTCGGCCTCGCGCTGCTTGACCTCGTTTTCCAGCTTGGACGATAGCTCCAACTGCACGCCGATCACACCCACCAGAATCAGCACGAACGCGCCCAGCAACACCGACATCAGGTCGCCAAACGCGGCCCAGACTGGCGCTGTGTCGTCGATGCCACCGTCAATCTCGTCGCTCATGCCGCGTCAGCCCCGGCCAGTGCGCGCTGGTCACCCAACCGTTGCAGGTCTTCCAGGATCTGTTTTTGGGACAGCATGCTCAGGTCGATCACCTCGCGCGCCTGCGCCACGTAGTAGGCAAGCTGCTCGTCGCTGCGCGTGAGCGACTTGTCGAGCGCGGTTTCAATGCGCTGCAGCTGGGCTGCAAGCTTGTCGTTCGACTCGCCGAACAGCTGCACGGCCGCACCAAAGGCCTCGCCCAGGCTCGCCACCTCGATCGCGCTGCCAGTTACCTGGGCGGCCACCGCGCCGAGCTTGCCGGTCTCGGCTTCCACCCGATCGGTAAATCGCACGCCCACGCGCTCGAGCAGATCCGCCGACGTTGCCACCAGCGCATCCACCGCCGTGCGCTGCTCGGTCGATGCATGGTTGACGGCGTCGAGCAGCGTTTCCAGCGTGCCCAGCAGGCGCGCACGCTCGTCCAGCATGGCGGTATCGCGCACCATGCTGTCGGACAGCTTCTGGCGCAGCTCGGCCACCACTTCGGCCGCAGCCTTGGGCGCTTCCGATGCGGCCTGCACCAGGCGAGAAATCTCGCTGATCGTGTTGTTGGCGTGCGCCTGCGTTTGCGCAGAAATGTCGCGCGCGGTTTGCGCGAGCGCATCGCAAATCTGTTGCTGACGGCTCGCGGTATCGGTGCCTGTTTTCTCCCACGCCTCGCTCAGCTTGGCGGCCATCGTGCCGAGTGCATCAGTCCAGGCCGCCAGACGTTGCGCGTCTCGCGCTTCCAGCGCGGCTTGCAGCGTGGCATGCGACTGGCGCGACGCATCCTGCTGCGAAGCGATATCGCGCGCGGTCTGCGCCAACGCATCGCAGATATCTTGCTGACGATTTGCCGTATCGGCGCCCGCTTTCTCCCACGCCTGGCTCAGCTTTTCGCCCGTGGCGCTGAGCGCCTCGGTCCAGGCCGCGAGACGTTGCGCGTCTCGTGCTTCCAACGCAGCTTGCAGCGCCGTATGCGACTGGCGCGACGCGTCTTGCAACGATACGGCGTGCTGCTCGAACGTGGCGGCGGCGGCCTCCAGCGCGCGCTGGTTCTGGACGGCGAGTTCGGTGTGGGCGTGTTCTTGCCGGGCAAGCGCATCGCGCCAGGCAGCGGACAAGCCGCCTGCTGTGGCATCAAGGCGCTCGGCAACGCCGTCAAGCAACCGCGCCGAGCGTTGCTCGAATGTTTCAGCAAACCGGTCGAGCGAGGTGCCGACTTGGCCAACCAGGGCTTCGCTGGAACGTTGATGCGCCGACAAGGCGTTGTTCCAAATGCCGGAAACCGTCTCGGCCGTGGCTTCAAAACGGGTCGACAGGCCGTCGAGCTGACGCTGCACCGCATGGGTTACCGTCTCCTGCAGCGCAGCCGATTCACGCGCGAGCCCAGCCATCGTCGTTTCCACCACAGGCTGCAGCGCGGCGTTGGCAACGCGTGCGCTCTCCGCTGCGCTGTCCTTCAACGACTGACCCACCGAAGAAGCAAGCTGGCTGTAGGCAGCTTCCGTCTTGTCGAGAAATGCCTGCTGGGCGGCGATCTGTCGCTCGCTGCTGGCCGCGCCCTGCTGTTCCAGCGACGCCATCATCGCCTGCAACCGGTCAACCAGCGCGGGCATCACATCGGATTGCCGCTGCAGAAGCTTGAACGTCTCTTCACGCTGATGCGCGTGCGAATAGATGCGCAGCGTGGTCGCGATCTTTGCGTCGAGCGCCTGGACTGCCTGCAACCGCTCGCGCCGGCACAGCGCCGAGAGCAACCCCAGCATGGCGGACGTCGCCACACCGGCAATCGAGGTCCCGAACGAGAACCCCAACCCCTTGATCGGGGCGGCAAGCGATGCGCGGATCGCCTGCAAGTCCGTCGCGCTCTCCAGCGCCGCGCCTGTGCCCTTGAGCGTTACCACCATGCCGAGCAGCGTGCCCAGCATGCCGAGCAGCACCAGCAGGCCCACCAGATACGGCGTCAACGCGGGCGCAGGCAGTGCCACACGTTCGCCTTCCACACGCAGGCGCACGGCGTTGCGCAGGCCGGGGTGCAGTTGTTCCAGCCAAGCGGACAGCTTGGGCGGCGGCTCGGTAAGCCCCGCAACGGCCTGCGTAACGGTGTTCGTGGCTTGGCGATAGCGGCGCAGTTCCAGGGCGCCGGCCACGTAGGCAGCACCAATCACGAGCGTGACGGCCAGCGCCAGCAGATTTCCGCCAACGAGGTAGCCGATGGCAATCCACCCCAAGGCCGCCAGCCCGGCAGAGAAAACGATGAGATTCAGGTGAAGTCTGGACATGAATGGTGTCTGTCCCGCTTAGCGGGGGCCAAGGGCTGCAAGCAACCCGTCGACCGGTTGAAAACGAACATCGAGCTCGGCCAGGAGGACGCTCTGCATATCCTTGCGGAACGCATCCAGCCAGGCGCGGGATGTGGATTGGGTGGCCTGGCCCTCTGCGGGCAACTCGGCCTGCCGCTGCTGCTCGGCCGCGCGCAGGCGCTCGAAGTACGGCCCAAGCATCGACGGAATGGTCCCCAGCAACGAACGTTCGCGGCCTGCGAGCGCCTGCTCCATGCTGGCGTCCAATACCGCAAGTCGCGCGAGGTCGGGCGTCCTGGCGGCCAGCAGGCGTCGCAGGCGGCCACGCAGGTCGCCAATTTCCAGCTCCATCGTCTGCTGCATCAGCACGTAGCGCTGCCGAAAGTCGGCATAGTCGACCACTAGCGGCGCCGACGGGCTCTGGATCGGCGCGCGTGGGCCCGTCCTGGCTTCAGGCGCACAGCTGGACGCGATGGATTTCGCCAACGCTGCCCGAACACGGCCCCCGATCGTCTCTGCGTCCGGACCGGCCGCCAGCGTGCTGGAGGCAATGGCGGGCGGCGCCGCGCTTAGTGCCGATGAAAGCGTGATGGCATCCGTCCAGCTGAGCCATTGGCTCAACTGATCTGAAAGGGGCTGCGCGGATGCGGAAACGTCGACGTCCGTCAGGCGAGCAAGAATGCGGATCAGCGCAGGGCCGCTGAGCGCCCTGCGTTGCTGGACGTGCGCCATGCTACGAGTGCCGAAAAAAGGCTGGAGTTTACACTGCCTGCCGGGTCGGACCTGCGTCTTCGAGTGGCAAAAGAATCACTTCCCAAGAAGAATCAAGGCGATCAATCGGCTCGCCTGCGATATAGGGCTGCATCCTCCAGTGCATAGCGGGGCATTGGGCCTGTAATGGCGAGGGTCTTCGCCGAAACAGAGTCACTCCAGCGCTGCCGCGGAGGGCATCCGGGTCGCCCATCCGCATTTGTGCGATCAGGCCGACAGCGGTATTGTGTCGCCCACTACCGCACCCTCCCCGCTTTCCTGCCATTTCCCCGTGACCGATCACCCCACCCTTACCTGGACCGACGACCGCCCAGACGCCAGCAACGACGCCGTCCATACCGTCCTCTGGCGCTCCGAAGCCGGCAACGCGCCGCCCAAGCGCGTGGTCGTTGCGGACGATCGCACCACCGCCGATGCGGCCTACCGCCTCGCCTGCGAAGGCACGGCATTGCTTTGGCAGGGCGATTTCCAGAACGCGCGCCAACTGCTGCAGGCCATGTCCCGCCGCACTGATCGCAAACCCGGCAAGACGCGCAAGGAAGCCACCTCGGCCATCAATGCGTTCAACCTGCACCGACAGGCGCAATCGCAGCGCGCCCGCACGCTCGGCATGCTGCTGATTCCGCTGGACGTGGATTACACAATCCCGCTGCGCCGGGCACCCGATATGCGCGAGGCCTGCACCGAGGCCTACGGCACCAGCCAGGCCGCTTCCGTCGTCTCGCTGCGCGAGCTGCTCGGTCTGATCGGCGCGCATGAGTGGCGCAAGAAAGGGGTCGAGATTTCCGCGCTCGGTGGTGAGCGCATTCACCCGCACTACGGCGTGTTCTCGCCCGTGCGCGGCGAATACATCGATCTGGTGGCAAAGGCGCCGTTGCCTTCGAAAACCCTGGCGTTCGATATCGGCACAGGCACGGGCGTGCTGGCAGCGGTGCTGGCCAAACGCGGCGTGAAGCACGTCATCGGCACCGATCAGGACCCGCGTGCGCTGGCCTGTGCGCGCGACAATCTGGCGCGTCTCGGTCTGCAAGCGCGGGTGGACGTTGTCGATGCAGATCTGTTTCCCGAAGGCCGTGCGCCGCTGATCGTGTGCAACCCGCCGTGGCTGCCGGCGCGGCCCAGCTCGCCCATCGAGCGCGCCGTCTACGACCCGGACAGCCGCATGCTGCGCGGCTTTCTGGACGGCCTGGCCGCCCATCTGGAGCCGAATGGCGAGGGCTGGTTGATCCTGTCGGACTTTGCCGAGCATCTTGGCCTGCGCACGCGCGATGCCCTGCTGGCGATGATCGACGCTGCCGGCCTGCAGGTGGTGGGCCGGGAAGACATCAAGCCGAAGCACCCGAAGGCGTCCGATGAAAACGACCCGCTCTATCGCGCGCGGGTTGCCGAGGTCACGTCGCTGTGGCGCCTGAAGGCGCGCCAGTAAACCGTTGAATCAGCACGCCATGGCCGCCAGGTAGTCGAGTGCGCCCTGCCCCGCAGCGGCGCCGCTCGCAAAACACGCCGTCAGCAGATAGCCGCCTGTGGGCGCTTCCCAGTCGAGCATCTCGCCGGCGCAGAACACGCCCGGCAGACGCTCGATCATCAGCTTTGCATCCAGCGCTTCAAACACCACACCGCCCGCGGTGCTGATCGCCTCGTCGATGGGCCGCGTGCGTATGAGCCGCAACGGCAACGCCTTGATGGCCTTCGCGAGTTGAGCCAGATCGGCAAACGCTTCCTTGCTCAGGCACTCGCGCAGCAAGCCGAGCTTCACGCCCGTGATGTTCAGCTTGCTTTGCAGATGGCTCGACATTGAACGCGCGCCGCGCGGGCGCATCAGTTCATCCGTCACACGTTGCGCACTCCAGCCTGGCGCAAGGTCAAGCCAGATCGTCGCGCCACCCTCTGCGGCCAGCGCATCGCGAATGGGCGCCGACAACGCATAGACCAAGCTGCCTTCAATGCCGGTCTGCGTGACAACGAACTCGCCCTGGCGGAATTGCAGCGCCCCGTCAGCGCCCGACGGCAAACCGATGGCGACCGACTTCACGGGCTGCCCGGCGAAACGCTCCTGGAAATACGCGCTCCAATCGGCGTCGAACCCGCAGTTGGCGGGCTGCAATGGCTGCACCTGCACGCCGCGCGCCTCCAGCAACGGCACCCAGGCACCGTCGGAGCCCAGGCGCGGCCAACTGCCGCCGCCCATGGCAAGCACCACCGCATCGGCTTGCACCAGCCGTTCAACATCGGTGGTTTCAAAGCGCAGCACCTGCGCGCGGTCCGACGGTTCTGCCCACCCCACCCAGCGATGTCGCATATGCAACTGCACGCCCGCCTCGCGCAGCCGGTGCAGCCATGCGCGCAGCAAGGGCGCGGCCTTCATCTCAGTCGGAAAGACACGCCCCGAACTGCCGACAAACGTGTCGATGCCCAGCCCATGAATCCACGCGCGCAGCGCATCGGGGCTGAAGCGGCCAATGAGCGGCGCCAGCGCATCGCGCCGCGTGCGATAGCGGCCGAGAAACGCGTCGATCGGCTCCGAATGCGTGATGTTCATCCCGCCGATGCCCGCCAGCAGAAATTTGCGTCCGGCCGAAGGCATGGCATCGAACACCTCCACACGCACACCGTTGCGCGACAGGACTTCAGCGGCCATGAGCCCGGCGGGGCCGGCGCCGATGACGGCAACGAGAGGGGCTTTCGGTGTTTCAGACATGCGGGGGTGGATGGCTTACGCGGGGCGGACGAGCGGGGCGCTATTGTCACATCCTGAATGGGTGCGGGCAAACGAGGTCACGCATGGCGCTTTTTGGGGTGCGCTTGCCGTCGCCCACCGCGCTTTTCGGTAAACTGGCGCCCTCTTTCCGTTCTTCTCCGCGCCGCCGCACCGGTCCCATTCCGTGCGACATGTCGCCCAGGCTGTCCTGACGATGTCCAACAAGACCCACGAAATCCGCCCCAACCAGTCGATCGAGCTGCTCAAGGAACTGCACATCCTGACGCGCGACGGCAAGATGAACCAGGACAGCCGCCGCAAGCTCAAGCAGGTCTATCACCTGTTCCAGTTCATCGAGCCGCTGATGGCTGACGTGCAACAAGCCAAGGGGCACGTCACGCTGGTCGACCACGGCGCAGGCAAGTCGTACCTCGGCTTCATCTTGTACGACCTGTTCTGCAAGGAACAGCCGGGCGATGGAACCTCGCACATTTACGGCATTGAAACGCGCGAAGAGCTGGTCACCAAATCGACCGAACTGGCCGCGCGGCTCGGCTTCAAGGGCATGTCGTTCCTGAACCTGTCGGTGGCGGAATCGATCACGTCTGACCGACTGCCGGCCACGATCGACATCGTCACTGCACTGCATGCGTGCAATACCGCCACAGACGACGCGATCCGCTTTGCGCTAGAAAAGCATGCGCAGTACATCGTGCTCGTACCGTGCTGCCAGGCGGAGGTGGCCGGGGTGCTGCGCAAGAACAAGGGCAAGTCGCTCGGCAATGCGCTCACGGAAATCTGGCGTCACCCGTTGCACACACGCGAATTTGGCAGTCAGGTCACCAACGTGCTGCGCTGCCTGCAGCTTGAAGCGCACGGCTATCAGGTCAGCGTGACGGAACTCGTGGGGTGGGAGCACTCGATGAAGAACGAGCTGATCATTGCGCAGTACAAAGACCTGCCGCGCCGCCGCCCGACCGAGCGACTGAACGAGGTGATCAGCACGCTTGGGCTCGGGGAACTGCACGAACGTTTTTTCGCGCCAACTGACCTCTGAAGCAGCAGCGCAGTCTGCCAGTGCGTCGGCGCCCGAGTCCGATCGCTCGGGCCACCGAATCTGTGCAGGGCGCGCACAGATCGCAGCGGTTACGTTGAACGTCCGCCTTCATGCTGGACCCGCTTGTCTTCGTACATGGCGACATCGGCTTCACGTAGCGTTTCTTCCAGACGCCCACCCTCGTGGCAGGTGGCGCAGCCCATGGAAAACCCAAGCTCCGCGCCCGGATAGAACTGGTTGTTGAGTTCCACCAGCTTGCGCAGACTTTCCACCAGCGCTGCACCAGCCTGTGCGTCGGCGCCGGGCAGCAGCACGGCAAACTCGTCGCCGCCAATGCGCGCGGCGTGAGCAGGCTTGTCGACAGCCTTGCCGAGCACCTCGCCGGCGCGCCGCAGCAGCGCGTCGCCCGCGGCGTGGCCGAGTTGGTCATTCACGCGCTTCAAGTCGTTCAGGTCGATCATGATGACTGTGACCGGGAACGGGCCCTTGCGCTCCAGCCGGTTGATCTCGTCCACGTAGAACGAGCGGTTCTTCAGCTTGGTCAGCACGTCGTGCTTGCCGAGATATTCGAGGTACGACTCGGCCTTCTTGCGCGCGGTGATGTCGGTCAGCGCCAGCAGCACCATGTCCCAATCCTTCTCGCGGCCCGGGAACACGGAGAACTGCAGGTGGATGTTCAGCGGGTTGCCATCGAGCCCGTAATTGACGACCTCGCGCTGCTGGAAAAGCTTGCCATCCCACAGGTCGATCAACTGCTCGCGAAAGTGGGAGCGCATGTCGTCGCGAAAGACTTCCGGCAAGCGGCCAAGCAAGTCGTTGCGGTTGCGCGCCTTGAACATCTCCAGCGTGAAGCCGTTGACGTCAAGCACCTGGATCTCCTGCATGCAGCGTTCGACAAACTCCGGGTGCACGTCGGTAAAGGTTCGGAAATCGGTGATGCCCTGCATGCGCACTTCGTCCAGCAGCATCTTGATGGTGCTGAAGTTTTCCACCCACAGCGACACCGGTGCATGCTCGAACACGCCGCGCGCATAGAGTTGGCTGGCCGCGGCACGGCGGCGGGCGTCTTCGAGTTCGGTGATGTCGTCCACGGCCACCAGCACGCGGTCCCACGGCTGATCGTGGTCGGGCAGGACCACGCCCTTGAGCAGGATGTCGAGACGGCGGCCGTCGAGCGTGTAGTTGACACTGCGACTCTCGAACGACGGCTCGCCGGACCAGAGCTGCACGAGTTCACCCACGTGGGCCTCGAGCATGTCGTCGCGCAGAACGTCTGCCAGCCGCGCGGTCAGGGTTTCGGCATCCGGGGCGGCGTACATGGACAGCGTGCGCCGGTTCACGCGCAGCACCTTGATGCAGGCGGAACACGCCGCCACGCGTGATACGTCCTCTTCCAGAAAGCGCTGCAGGTCGGTCACGCCGGCCGCCCGCCATTGGGCAAAGAGGCGGTGCAGATCGCTGTAGTCCTCCAGCCACAATGACGTGGGGGTGACATCGAAGAAGTCGATCAGGTTGACACCCACAGCCGCCGGGCTGCTGACGCTATCGGACGCGGATTGCATGAATCGCTCTACGGGAACAAAAACACTTCGCAAACGTTGCGAGCGTACCGGTTTTGTGTAAGACCGCGCACAGCGCCTCGCTCATCCGGAAGGATTACCCCCATGCAGACGATGCGCGGTCAGCTACTGCAGCGCAATACCTCGTCGAATGCCGGGAAAGTTCCCCCGCGGGATTTTCCGGCGCCGCGCCGTATTTAGTTTTTCTTTATCTGGCGTTGTAAAAATAGCCACTTCGATTTTTAAGATATTTTCACGAAGCGGGATATGCATTTCATTTTTTCAACGCGCTTTGCAGAAGTCGCCCGTTTCCCGGGAAGTCGCCCGCAGCTTTGCGGATGCGCATACCAAAAACTGCAAATTCCGCGACATGTTCCCTCGCACGTGATTTAAAAAACTTCGTCTCGATTCGCAAGCCGTTTCCTCCAGAATCCGTGCATCCCGTGCGCGGGCTGTGATTTGCACCGCGCAAGAAGCGGGTAATTCCTTGTCCCGATTCTGCGGCCTGCCCCCCCATTTTCTTTTGAGCCCTGGGCCGCCGATTCGTTTCCATCTCAGGAGAAATGCAATGCGGGATTCGACAACCCACCGTCGTACGGCCACGACACACACCGGACGCGCCTACAGCGCCCGGACACGTCGCTCGTTCAAGCTGGCACTCGTGGCACAAGCTGCGGCCGCGCTGATTCTGGCCGCGTGCGGCGGCGGCGGAGATGACGGGCTTACCCCGGCCGGCGGCAAGCTGGACGCAAACGGCTCGCAGCAGCAGGGCAATACCAATACCGGCAACACCAACGCGCAGGCACCGGCCGTCGACGCAACGGTGCCGCCGGTGGAACTTCCGGACTACATCAGGCCGGTCAACTACAAACTGTGGTTCCGCCCGAGCGCAGACCTGAACAGCTTCTCGGGCCGTGCCGATGTGGAGATCAAGGTCACCAAGCAGACCGGCGCCGTGACGTTGGCCGTGCGTGACCTGAAGCTCGACGCCTCGCGCCTGACGCTCACGCCCACCTCGGGCAACGGCGCATCGCGCGTGCTGGTACCGATTCCGCAATCGCAAGGCGCCTTCTATGACCTGCGCGACCCGACCGGAGACATCAAGCCCGGCAACTACGTGCTGCACATGGAATGGACGGGCACGATCAACTTCACCAAGGCCGAGGGCATCTTCAAGCTGGGCTTGCAGGCCGCAACGGGTGAGAGCTCTGACGCCATCGTCACGCAAGGCGAATCCAACTTCGCGCGCGAATGGTTCCCGAGCTGGGATGAGCCAGCCTTCCGCAACACCTTCGAGG
Organism: Ralstonia sp. Ralssp110; assembly: GCF_047325135.1. Taxonomy (NCBI): domain Bacteria; kingdom Pseudomonadati; phylum Pseudomonadota; class Betaproteobacteria; order Burkholderiales; family Burkholderiaceae; genus Ralstonia; species Ralstonia sp. Ralssp110. The sequence continues at coordinate 692,010 of NZ_CP168609.1, forward strand.
TGACGGCGGAAATTCCGGGCGACTGGAAGGCCGTGGCCAACGGCCGGCAGACCGGCGCGACCAAACTGCCGGATGGCTATCAGCAGGTGTCGTTTGCCAAGACGCCGTCGATGCCGGCATACCTGCTGTTCTTCGGCGGCGGTAAGTTCGACATCCTGGAAGACCAGTTCACCAACCCGCTCGATGGCAGCAGCATGCGCCTGCGCTGGTGGGTGCCGCCTGGCGAGGCGCACTCTGCGGTGGCCGGCATGCAGTTCACGAAGGAAGCGCTGAACCACTACTACAACTACTTCCAGATCCCGCTGCCGTTCGACAAGATGGACACCATCGTCGCCAACGACAGCTACGACAACAAGAATGCCGGCTTTGGCGGCATGGAGAACTGGGGCGCCATCTTCGAGTTTGCCGACCAGGTGCTGGTGCCGCCCGATGGCGCACCGACCACCGTCCACTCGATGGGCAAGGCGCGCTCGTTCGTTGTGGTGTCGCATGAACTGGCACACCAATGGTTTGGTGACCTCGTCACGCTGGACTGGTGGGACGACATCTGGTTGAACGAGTCCTTCGCCAACTGGTTCGAGAACGTCACCAAGATCGCGCTGCATCCCGAGTTCCAGGGCAACACCTGGGCCGACTATGCGGCCGTCAAGCAGCGCGTCTTCACGCTCGACCTGCAACCCACCTCGGTGCCGGTGCAGCACAACCTGAGCGATGCCGGCTCGATGGACTTCCTCGACCGCTTTGCCTACAACAAGGGCGGCCATGTGCTGCAGATGCTCGAGAATTACGTCGGCAAGGACGCCATGCGCAAGGGGCTGCAGAGCTACCTGAACAAGTACAAGTTCGGCAATGGCACGCCGCCGCGCCTGTGGGCGGAGCTGGAAGCGGCAAGCGGCAAGCCAGTCGGCAAGGTGGGCGACAGCTTTGTGCGCCAGACCGGCGTGCCGCTGGTCAGCATCGATGCGCAGTGCAACCCGGCCACCAACCAGAACGTGCTGACGATCACGCAGAAGGCGTTCCCGAACAAGAACGTCTATTCCGGCTATCAGTGGAATGTGCCGCTCACGATTGCCTACGGCGATGGGTTGGCGCAGACGCAAACGGTGGTGCTGGACCAGCAGACCGCACAGGTCACCCTGCCGACGTGCTCGGCCGTGCTGGCGAACCCGACGGGCCTGGACTACTACGTGACCAACTACAGCCCGACGCTGTGGAGCGCGCTGCTGGCGCAGGCCGGTACCATCACCAACAAGGCGACGACGACCAACATCGCCGGCGATGCGACGCAGTTGTACAACGCGCAGATCATCGACAAAGCGCTGTATGACCAGATCGTCGGCATCCAGAACATGCAGCCGGCCGTCGCAACGCTGCGTGCACAGGCTGTGACGCCGACGGGCTCGCTGCGTCCGCAAGCGGTGCAGCTGCAGCAAATGCAGTCGATGGATCGCCCGATCCACAAGTTCCGCTACGAAGGTCTCATGAAGCATCTGACCGACATCAAGCGGTAAGCGCCAAAGCAAACGGGCCGCGTCTTACGATGCGGCCCGCTGCGAGGTTGGCTCCTGATTTTCGGCGGACACGGTCCGCCGTTTTTCATGCGCGCGTCAGACGATCCTCAACCGGTCCGATGCAGGAAGGTGGCCTGAATTACGTCAGTCATCCAGATAGCGCTTTCGCCGGTCTGGCCATGCTCCAGCACCTTGACGGCACTCTCAAACAGCACGCTGGCCAGCGCATCGGAAACGATGATCTCGATGCGCACGCGCGGCACGAACTCCGTCAGGTCTTCCTTGATGGAATGCGCGCCGGCCTGGGAAGCCGCCGGAGGATAGGCGCTCACCTCGCCCACCGTCATGCCCGGAAAGCCCGGGCAACTGCGCAGCGCTTCATGCATGCGTTCCAGCAGTTGCGGGCGCACTACGATGCGGATTTCCTTCATGCCTTCGACTCCTCATCAAACCATTTGTACAGCGTGGGCAGCATCACCAGCGTAAGCAGCGTGCAAGTCAGCAGACCGCCGATCACCACGATGGCCAGCGGCCGTTGCACTTCCGAGCCCGGCCCTGTGGCAAACAGGAACGGGATCAAACCCAGCATGGCCACCGTGGCCGTCATCATCACAGGGCGGAAGCGCATGCGCGAGCCCAGCCGCACGGATTCCTCCACCGACATGCCCTGCTCGCGCAAGCTGCGGATCGTGCTGACCAGCACCACGCCGTTGAGCACCGCGATGCCCCATAGCGCCACGAAGCCGACCGATGCCGGAACGGACAGGTATTCACCCGTGACGAACAGCCCGATGATTCCGCCCACCGAGGCAAACGGCAGCACCAGGATGATCAGCGTGGCGTAGCGCACCGAGTTGAACAACAAGAACAGCAGGAAGAAGATGGCGGCCACCGTAATCGGCACGATCACCTTCAGGTGGCCCATGGCGCGTTCCATGTTCTGGAACTGGCCGCCCCACTCCAGGTAATAGCCCTCGGGCAGCTTGACCTTCTGCGCCACGGCGGCCTGCAACTCGGCCACGAAGCCGCCCAGATCGCGGTCACGCACATTCACGCCAACCACCACCCGGCGCTTGCCCAGCTCGCGGCTGATCTGCGCGGGGCCGTCGGTCACATCGATGCGGGCGATGCTTTCCAACGGCACTTGTGCCCCGTTGGGTGCGGCCACGATCAGGTTGCGGATGGCCTCCACGCTGCCGCGATATGCGTCCGGCAGACGCACCACCGCGCTGAAGCGGCGCTCGCCTTCGAAGATTTCCGTGGCTTCCTTGCCGCCGATGGCGGTTTCGATCACGTTGTGCACGTCCGCCGCATTCAGGCCATGACGCGCAATGGCCTGGCGGTCGATCGCGATCTGCAGATACTGCTGACCGGTGATCCGCTCCACGCGCATGTCCTGCGCGCCCTGGATGCCCTGTGCCACCTTGGCGATCGCCTCGGCCTTTTCGCGCAGCGTGTTCAGGTCGTCGCCAAACACCTTGATGGCCACGTCCGAACGCACGCCGGTCACCATCTCGTCCACGCGGTCGGAGATCGGCTGCGCCATGACGATCTGCACGCCGGGCAGCACCTGCAGCGCCTTGCGCATCGCCTCGGCAATGTCGTCCTGGTTCCAGCCCCTGGGCCACTCGTCGCGAGGTTTCAATGACACGATCGGCGTCGATTCATTCTGGCCCTGCGGATCGGCCGGCGATTCACCACGGCCCACACCCGAAACCGCCGACTTCACACCCGGCACCTGCATCACCAGGCGCATGGCTTCCATCTCCATGCGGATCGACTCTTCCAGCGAGATGTTCGGCGCGCGATTGATGCCGGGCACCACCGAGCCTTCCTTCATCTCCGGAATGAACGCCGTGCCCAGGAAGGGCATCAGCGCACCGGTGGCGAGAAACACCGCCACAGCCACGATGACGGTCTTCCGCCCGTTGTTCAGGCTCAGCTCCAGCAAGCGCAGATACGGCTTCTTCATCTTCCGAATCAGCCACGTATCGTGTGCATCGTGCTCGGCGTGTGGGTCATCGCTGTGCTCACCCTCCATGTGCTTGTGCACCTTGGGCTTGAGCAGATACGACGACAGCACCGGCGTCAGCGTCAGCGACAGCACCAGCGAGAAGAACAGCGCAATGGCAATCGTGAAGGCCAGCGGCGCAAACATCTTGCCTTCCATGCCCTCCAGCGTCATCAGCGGCAGGAACACCAGGATGATGATGCCCACGCCAAAGATCACGGGCGTCGCCACTTCCGTCACGGCATGCAGGATGATGCGCGCGCGGCTCTCGTTCGGGTCGCGCGGCTTGGCCAGGTGCGCAAACGCGTTTTCCACCACCACCACGGAGCCATCGACCATCAAGCCGATGGCGATCGCCAACCCGCCGAGTGACATCAAATTGGCCGAGATGCCGAGCTTGTTCATCGCCATAAAGGTCAGCAACGGCGTGAGGATCAGCGTGCCGACCACGATGAGCGATGAACGTATGTCGCCGAGGAACAGCAGCAGCACGATCACCACCAGCACCACGCCTTCGGCCAGCACCTTGATGACGGTCTGCAAGGCCGAATCCACCAGATCGGAACGCTCGTAGTACGGCACGATCTTCAGGCCGTCAGGCAGCATGCCGTCGTTGTTGATGGCCTTGACGCGCTCCTGGATGCGGGCGACGACTTCCTTGGCGTTGCCCCCGCGCATCATCATCACGACGCCGCCGACGGATTCCGTCACTCCGTTCTTGACCACCGCCCCCGCGCGCACCGCCGTACCGATCTTCACCTCGGCCACATCGCGGATCGTCAGCGGCGTGCCGTTAACCTCCTTGAGCACGATCGCGCCGATATCGTTGGTGTCACGCACGAGGCCCACACCGCGGATCAGGTATTGCTCCGCGAAGTGCGGCAGCACACCGCCACCCGAGTTGGCGTTGTTGGCGGCCAGCGCCTCGAACACCTGCTTGACCGTCACGTTGTGGTGGCGCAGGCGCTCCGGGTTGACGAGCACCTGATACTGCTTCTCGTAACCGCCCTGCGAGTTGATCTCGGCCACGCCCGGAATCGAACGCAGCAGCGGCCGCACCACCCAGTCCTGTGCGATACGGCGCTGGGTGAGTTCCTCCACCGAAAGCTCCTTGTCGCCGTCATCCGGTTTGTCGAGCGTGTACTGATACACCTCGCCCAGGCCCGTCGATACGGGGCCGAGTACCGGCGTCACGCCTGCGGGCATGCGCGACTGCACCTCGATCAGCCGCTCCATCACAAGCTGGCGCGCGAAGTACACGTCGGTCTCATCGGTAAAAACGAGCGTGATGAGCGACAGGCCCGGCTTGTTGAGCGAGCGCATCTCTGTCAGCGCCGGCAGACCCGTCATCGCCATTTCCACCGGCACAGTCACAAAGCGCTCGACCTCCTCTGGCGAGCGCCCCGGCGCTTCCGTGGCGATCTGCACCTGCACATTGGTCACGTCCGGAAACGCGTCAAGCGACAGCTTGCGTGCGGCGTCCAACCCGAAGAACAGCAGCACGGCAGCGATCACCGCCACCACGAGCCGCTGCTTGAGCGCGCCGCGAATCAATGCGTCGATCATGCGCCCTCCATCTCGGCGCGCTTGCGCTCGTTGTTCAGATGGAAGCCCCCTTCAACGACGATGGGCTGGCCGGCCTGCACGCCGGAAAAGACCGGACGCACGCCGTTCGACTCATCGCCCAGCTTGACCGGCGTGAGCTGGTAGTTCGTATCGCTGGTGCGCACGAACACGTAGTCGCGGTTGTCTTCGCGCACCACGGCGGAGGTCGGCACCACCACGCGTTCTTCCGGGCGCGACTGGATGATCAGCGTGGCCAGCATCGACGGTTTGAGCGCGCGCTCTGCGTTGTCGACTTCAGTACGCACCGTGACCGTACGCGTTTGCGGGTCAACAATGTCCGACACCCAGATCAGCTTGCCGACAATGCGCTCGCCCGCGCCGGTGTCGATCTCGACGGCCTGGCCTGCCCGCACGCCGGCAGCGGCGTTCTCGGGCACTTCACCCACCACCCACACGCGCGACAGATCGGCCACGGTGAACAGCTCGTCGGCCGGCTGCACCACTTGGCCGCGCGTCACCTTGCGCTCCACCACCGTGCCGCTGATGCTGGCCACCACGGGCGAGATCGACGACATGCCGCCCGTGCGCATCTTCGCCAGCGTCCCCGGCGACACACCCATCACGCGCAATTGGTCGACGGCTGCGCGCACTTCGGCGTCCGCCATTGCCAGTTCGCTCTGGCGCTTCTGGAGTTCGGCCGAGCCGATCACGTCGGCGGCCAGGAGCAGCTTGGCGCGTTCCAGCGCACGTGCCTCCAAGTCTCGCTGCGCGGCGGCCTTCTGATAGGCGAGCTGCGCGGCGCCCAGCTCGGTGCTGTGCAGTTGCGCCAGGATGTCGCCTGCCTTGACGCTCTGGCCCGGCGTGGCAACCAGCTCCGTCACACGACCCGTGACGGTGGCGCCGATGCGGGCAACGCGCTGTTCGTCAAACGCAATCTGCCCCGGCACCCGCAAGCGCTCGGCAATCGGCTGTTTGCCCACCGGCGCCACTTTCAGACGCTGCACCAGCGTGGGCTGGGCAACGACGAGGTTTGGGTCGACGGCCTGTTGCGCGGCCTTGGCATCGTTAGCGGCATCTTTGCCGCATGCGCCCAGCAACAGCATCGCCGCCAGGGCAACGCCGGCCAGCCGGATCGAAGAAGAGAAAGAAGAAGGTGCGGTCATGGTCTGGCTGGATTCGTGAGTTCGGGAGGCAACGCGATGGCTGGGCCGGTTCATTGGGCCTCCGGGCGCAGGCGGTCGAGTTCAACGGCAGCGGTGCGCAGGTCTGCGCGTGCGGCAATCAGGTCATTGCGTGCCTGGCGGAAGACGCGCTGGGCATCGAGGTAATCGAGAATCCCGCGCTCGCCGTGGCGGTATGCGGCTTCGGCCACGCGCAGCGCCGATTCGGCTTGTTTGATGACACCGGATTCGAGCGCGCTGACTTGCGACTCCGCAATCTCGTATTGGCGATAGGCGGATTCCACCGCCTGGCGCGTGCGCAGTTCGCGGTCGCGCAACAGGGCGCGGGCACGTTCGCAGGCAGCGACGGCTTCACCGACGGGACCATCGCGGCGGTCGAACAGCGGAATCGACATCACCAGGCCCACGCGGCTGTCCTGCAGATCGGGTTGGCGGTCGACCGACCCGCGCAGCGCCAGCGACGGCCAACGCTGGCTGCGCTCGTGTGCGAGACGCGCTTCGGCCTCGCGCACGGCGGCGCGGTCGGCTTCCAACTCCGGATGCGTGGCGAGGACCGTGCTGACCAGATCGGCCAAGGGCGGCAAATGCGCGACAGAAGGCGTCTCCGCTCCGGCATCGACATCGAACGTCAGCGGCAGATCGGCACCCACGGCGCGGCGCAGTTCGGCCAGCGCCTGCTGCACGCGCAGTGCGGCGGCCTGCTCGTTGCGCTGCGCGTTGAGCAACTCCGCGTCGCCACGGATGAGTTCGTAGCGCGGGGCCTCGCCGGTTTCCACCCGCACGGCCACGCCACGGCGGATCTGCTCGACCAGCGTCACGTCTTCGCGCGCGTTGCGCTGCTCGGCCTCGCGGCGCACCACGTCGTAAAAGCGCAGCTTGAGATCGGCTTCCACGTCGCGTGCCTGCGATCGGGCAGTGGCCTGCGACGCTTCGTACGCGGCATCGGCGGCTTGCGTACGGGCGGCGCGCTGCCACGGCAAATCGAGCTTTTGCGTGATCGACACGCTATTGGTGCGGCCTTCCGCCGCACCCGGCATGCGGGCACGCTGGCGGCCGGCCATGGCTTCCACCTCGGGGTTGGGCCAGGCGCGTGCGGTGGCGATGCCCGCTTGCGCAGCCTGCACCTGCGCCTGTGAAGCGGCGAGTGCCGGGTGGTTGGCGCGGGCCAGTTCCAGCAACTGCTGCAAGGTGTAGCGCGGCTGCGGGAGCGCCTCGTCGGCACGGGCGGTGGCGGTCTGGGCACCACGTGGCGACGGAGTCGGGGGCGCTGCATTGGCGTGGACGGCCATCGCGGCCAGCACAGCGGAAAGAACAGCACGCCGCGACGCGCGCGCGCCTGCTGCGGGGCGCGGGTTGGCCGCATCCTGATTGGACAACATCCGAAATCATCCTGAAAAAGAAGAACAGGCAAGCGCGAACGCCCAGCCGGTCAACGGGCCGGTTGGCGCAGCACTAGCAACTCAAGGGGATGGTTTCCGGCGAACGCCGGAGATCAGGCGCGTGCGGGCGGGCGCAGCATGGGGGCCGGCGTGGGGCCAGCCTGGAACGGAGGAAGCGAAACACGGACACGCGCGACACGCAGGCCGGGCGTCAGCGCCATGGGAGGCGGCGGTAGCCAGAGTTCCGGCGCGTCGCTGGGGTGATCGGGGGCGGCGGCGCTGGTCGTGGGCGCGTCGGGCGCATCGGGCGCGTGCGCAACCCAATGTTCGACGCTGAAACACTGGCCGGGCTGCTTGACCGCCTTGCCGAGCGCGACCTTGATGGCGCGCTCGAAACCCTTGCTCGGCTTGGCAACCGGCGGAGCATCACCGGGCATGTCGTCGACCACGGCTTCGATGGCTTCCAGCGCGTCGTCGGCAGCCTGGCCATCGGGAAAATGCGTGGCCGAGAACACCGAAACCGTGAACAACAGGCACCAGATCGTGACGATCCACCGCACGCCGCGCGCACGCGACAGCACGCCCCGCGCGGTGGCGCGAGACAACGTCGGCAAGGCGGAGGAAAGATTCGTCACAAACATGGGCCCCGAATACTATCGGAAAAATGCTGCATCTGCACACAACGTCGGGCAGATCGCCAGAATGTCAATCGGAATCGACCTGACTTTTGCGAATCCGTTCCATTTCAGGCCAATGCACGCGCACCCAGTCGTCCAGGCCGACGAGCGTGCGGTTGAGCGATTCCCCGAGCGGGCTGAGACGATATTCGACGTGCGGGGGGACGTTGTCGTAGATGGTGCGCAGGATGAGGCCGTTGGCTTCCAGCTCGCGCAGCGTCTGCGTGAGCATTTTTTGCGAGACGCCGTCGCCCACGCGGCGCAGGAGTTCGTTGTTGCGCACGGGGCCGTTTTCCAGCGCCGGAAAAATGCGCAGCGCCCATTTGCCGGCAACCAGTTCGAGTGCGCGTGTGGACGGGCAGGCGTTCACGGTGCCTTCAGCGGGACTTTCCGGCGTTGAAGATGAGGATGGGGCCATGTTGTCGGCCATGGGGCCTCCGGAGCGCGATTGGGATACGCGTGAACGTACCGCCAATCGTGGTGGCCTGCAACGCGCCCCGCTCAGCTCAGTCGAGCTGGCCCTGGCAGACGTACTTGGTGTGAAGGTAATCGTCCAGCCCGTGAACGGAGCCTTCCCGGCCGTAGCCGGATTCCTTCACGCCGCCAAACGGTGCGGCCTCCGCGGCCAGCGCGCCTTCGTTGATGCCGACGATGCCGGTCTGCAGCGCTTCAGCCACGCGCCAAATGCGGCGGACGTCCTGGCTGTAGAAGTAGGCGGCCAGCCCAAACGGCGTGTCGTTGGCAGCGGCAATCACCTCATCTTCGGTGGTGAACCGCGTGAGCGGCGCGACGGGGCCGAAGGTTTCTTCGCAGGCGCAAGCCATGGTGGCATCGGCGTCGATCAGCACCGTGGGTGCGTAGTAGTTGGCGCCGAGCTGGGTCAGGCGCGCACCGCCGGTCAACACCTTGGCGCCCTTGGCGATGGCGTCCTGCATGTGTCGGTCAATCTTGTCGACCGCGCGCGCGTTGATCATCGGGCCGATTTGCGAAGTCGGGTCTGTGGCCGGCCCGACGCTGAGCGCTGCAACGCGTGCGGCCAACTTGGCGGCAAACGTATCGTGCACGGCGTCGTGCACGAACACGCGGTTGGGGGACACGCAGGTCTGCCCGCCGTTGCGGAACTTGGCCGCCATGAAGCCTTCGACAGCGGCATCGATGTCAGCATCTTCGAACACGATAAAGGGCGCATTGCCACCGAGTTCCAGCGACAGCTTCTTGAGCGTGTCAGCACTGCGGCGCGCCAGATGCTTGCCGACCGGCGTGGAACCCGTGAACGTGATCTTGCGCACGCGGGCATCGTCCAGCCAAACGTCTACCACCTCAGGCGTCCGCTCGCGCGAGGCGGTCACGATATTGAGCACGCCCGGCGGAACGCCGGCTTCCTGTGCCAGACGCACGAGGGCGAGCGATGTCAGCGGCGTGTCTTCGGCGGGCTTACAGACGACGGTGCAACCCACCGCGAGCGCCGGGGCGATCTTGCGCGCGATCATCGCCGCCGGGAAATTCCACGGCGTGATGGCCGCCACCACGCCCACCGGCTCCTTGAGCGCAAACATGCGCCGGCCCGGCACCGGCGCAGGAATGATCTCGCCATTCATGCGCGTGGCTTCTTCGCCAAACCATTCGATGTAGCTCGCGGCGTAGGCCACTTCGCCCTTGCTTTCGGCAAGCGGCTTGCCCTGCTCCAGCGAGATCAGCTTGCCGAGATCATACTGATGCGCGAGCACCAGATCGTTCCATCGCTTGATGATCTGCGCGCGCTGTTTGGCGGGTACTTTGCGCCAGGCCGGAAAAGCAGCATGCGCTGCATCCAATGCAGCACGCGCCTCGGTTGCTCCCGAATCTGGCACGCGGGCGATGACGTTGCCGGTGGCGGGATCGGTCACATCCAGCAGCGGCCCGGCTGCTGCGGTCCATTCGCCGGCGATGTAGTTGGCATTGCGGATCAGGTCGGTGCGGGTCAGTGTGAGAGACATGGTTCAGATAGATGGAATGTCGGCGATCAGGCAGCAGCAACCAAAGAGGCAATTGCCTCGCCCACTTGCGTGGTGTTGGCCGTGCCGCCCAGGTCTGGAGTGCGGGGGCCTTCCTTCAACACGGTCTCGATGGCCGCGACAATGGCGTCGTGCGCGGCGCGTCCGGCACCCTGCCCCTGCGTCAGAAAATCGAGCATCAGCGCACCCGACCAGATCATCGCAATCGGGTTGGCGATGTTCTTGCCGTAGATGTCCGGCGCCGAGCCGTGCACCGGCTCGAACAGCGATGGGAACGTGCGATCGGGGTTCAGGTTGGCGGAAGGCGCCAGGCCAATCGTGCCCGTCGTCGCGGGGCCAAGATCGGACAGGATGTCGCCGAACAGGTTGGTGGCGGCCACCACATCGAAGCGACCCGGCTGCAGCACGAAGCGCGCGGTCAGGATGTCGATGTGCTGCTTGTCGAGCGTGACGTCGGGATATTGCTGCGCGACTTCATCTGCACGCTTGTCCCACCACGGCATGCTGATGGCGATGCCGTTGCTCTTGGTGGCGAGCGTCACGTGCTTGCGCGGGCGGCTTTGTGCAAGGTCAAAGGCAAACTTGAGCAGCCGCTCTGCACCCTTGCGCGAGTAAACCGATTCCTGGATGACGATCTCGCGGTCGGTGCCTTCGTACATGATGCCGCCGAGCGACGTGTATTCGCCCTCGGTGTTCTCGCGCACGACGTAGTAATCGATGTCGCCGGGCTTGCGGTTGGCCAGCGGGCACGGCACGCCTTCGAACAAACGCACCGGGCGCAGGTTGATGTATTGATCAAACTCGCGGCGGAACTTGAGCAGCGAGCCCCACAGCGAGACGTGATCGGGCACCGTGGCCGGCCAGCCGACCGCGCCGAAGAAAATCGCGTCCATGCCCTTGAGCTGCGCCTTCCAATCGTCGGGCATCATCTGACCGTGCTGCTGGTAGTAATCACAACTTGCCCATTCGATGGCGTGGCACTCCAGTTCGAAGCCGAAGCGCTCTGCCGCCGCCTGGATGACGCGCAGGCCTTCGGGCATGACCTCCTTGCCGATGCCGTCTCCGGGGATGATCGCGATGCGGAATGCGGGAATCATGTCGTTCCTTTCTTTTGTTAGACGGAGACCGCCACGGACTGAACCGTCGTGCGGTCCCGCTCATCCAGCCAGCCCTGGCGCAATTCGGGCACCGAGTTGGCAAGTTGCACGTAGTACGGATGGTGCGGGCCACGATCGAAATCGGCACGCGCCACCTGCGTGAGCTTGCGGCCGTGCTGCATGACGACGATCTCATCGCACACCGCGCGTACCGTGTGCAGATCGTGGCTGATGAAGAGATACGACACGCCCAGGTCGCGCCGCAGGTCGGCCATGAGGTTGAGCACCGCCGCACCGACCACGGTGTCGAGCGCGGACGTTACCTCGTCGCAGAGGATCAGATCCGGCTCGGCTGCGAGGGCACGCGCAAGGTTCACGCGCTGCTTCTGACCGCCCGAGAGTCCGCCCGGCAGCCGTTGGGCCACGCTGTGCGGCAAGCGGACGAGATCCAGCAACTCGCGAATCCGCCGTTGCAACGCCTCGCCCTTCAACCCCTTATAGAACTGCAGCGGCCGCGCCAGAATGCGCTCGATGGTGTGTGACGGGTTGAGCGCTGTGTCGGCCATCTGGAAGACGATCTGGATGCGTCGCAACGCGTCGTGTGAGCGCTTTGCCAGCAAGGGTTCGAGCGCCTTCCCGTGGAACGTCATGCTGCCCTCGCACGGCGCAATCAACCCAGCAATGGCACGCGCCAGCGTGGTCTTGCCCGAGCCCGATTCACCGATCACGCCGATGGCCTGCCCGCGATAGAGCTTGAAACTGATGTCGTCGAGGATCCGCGTGGCGGGTTGGCCCTTCGCATCGAGCGGGCCATAGCCGGCGCTGAGGCCGTCCACGTCGAGCAGCAATTCGCCTTCGCCCATGCAGTGCTCTGCCGGGCGCGCCTTGGGACGCGCCGCCGCCAGCAAGCTCTTGGTGTAGTCGTGATCGGGCGTGGAGAGAATGCGCGCGGTCGGGTTGATCTCCTGCATCTGGCCGTCACGCAGCACCAGGATGTGGTCGGCCATCTGTGCCACCACGGCCAGGTCATGGCTCACATAAACGGCGGTAGCACGGCGCTCGCGCACCACGCGGCGGAACGCTCGCAGCACTTCGATCTGCGTGGTTACGTCCAGCGCGGTAGTCGGCTCATCCAGAATTACCAGATCCGGATCGATGATGAGCGCCATGGCGGCCATGAGCCGCTGCAACTGCCCGCCTGACACCTGATGCGGATAGCGCTCGCCAATGGTCTCGGGATCAGGCAATGCCAACTCACGGAACAACTCCACGGCCTTGGCCTCGGCTTGCGCACGGGACATCGTGCCGTGAATGCGTGCCGGTTCCACCACCTGGTCGAGAATGGTGCGCGACGGGTTGAACGAGGCCGCTGCACTCTGCGCGATATAGGCGACGGTGCGCCCGCGCAACGCACGTTGTTCAGCGGCTGACAGGTGCAGCACGTCAATGTCTCCAATGCGCACGCTGCCCGATGCAATCTCACAACCCCGGCGCGCATAGCCCATCAGCGCCAGCGCGGTGGTGGTCTTGCCGGAGCCCGACTCGCCGATCAAGGCAAGCACTTCGCCAGGCTGAATGGCAAAGCTGAGGTTATCTACGAGGGTCTGATCACCTGCGGTGATGCGCAGGCCTTCCACGACGACGGACGCGCCCATGTTCAACGCCCTCCGCGTTGGCGGGCCTCCCGGCCCGGCAGGTTGTCGATGACGATGTTGACGGCGATGGTCAGGCTTGCAATGGCCAGCGCCGGCACGATGACCGAAGCGCCCGCATCCGGAAGCGCGCCGATGTTCTCGCGCACGAGCGAGCCCCAGTCGGCCGATGGTGGCTGAATACCGAGGCCGAGGAAGCTCAGGCTGGCCAACAGCAGTACGACGTACACAAAGCGCAGCCCCAGATCGGCCAGCATGGGCCCGAGGATGTTCGGCAGAATCTCGCGCAGCATGATGTACAGCGTGCCCTCGCCGCGCGTGCGCGCCACGGTCACGTAGTCCAGCGCGTTGATGTTGACCGCCAGCGAGCGCGCAATGCGATACGCACCCGGCACGTAAATGATCGCAGCTGTCGTCACCAGCATCGTCACCGAAGAACCGAAACCGGCCACCATGAGCAGCGCAAACATCTTGCTGGGGATGGCGGTCAGCGTATCGAGCACGCGGCTCACAGTGGCATCAACCGCGCCGCCCATGGCGGCGGCAAACAGCGCGAGCACCGTGCCCGTGCCGCTGGCCAGCACGGTCGCCACAAGCGCAACGCCCACCGTGTAGCGGGCACCTTCCACCACGCGGACGAACATGTCACGGCCGAGGTAGTCGGTGCCGAACCAGTGGGCCGCGCTCATGGGCCCAAACACGTCGCCGTTGCCGTCCCCGCTGGTGATCAGATGCGCGGGCAGCAATGCCGGCCCGACCACGGCCGCCAGCAACCAGAACACCAGCACGGCCAGCCCGATGAGGCCCGCGACGCCGAAGCCGTCCAGCAGGCGTCGTATGACGTGGCGCGGCGCGGGCGGCGCAGGAGGCGTGCCGGCGGGCAACGTTGGGGAAGTTGGCGTGGGTTCCATCGTCAGGCTCTTGTTCATAGGGTCAGCATTAGCGATGGCGCAGACGCGGGTTGGCGACAATGCCCAACACATCGGCAGTGGTCACGAGCAGCAGATAGCCCGCGCAGAAGATCATGGCGCAGGCCTGCACCAGGGGCATATCGCGCTGCGACACGCCGTCGACCATCAGCTTGGCGATGCCGGGGTAGTTGAAGATCGTCTCGATGATGATCACACCGCCCAGCAGGTACGACAGCGACAGCGCCACCGCATTGGCGATCGGCCCCACCGCATTGGGCAACGCATGCGCGAGCACCACGCGCATCGGCGAAGCGCCTTTCAGGCGGACCATCTCGATGTACGGGGCTTCGAGCTGGTCGATGACCGCGGCGCGGCTCATCCGCATCATCTGCGCGACGATCACGCAGCACAGGCTGAGCACTGGCATGGCAAAGGCCTGGAGCATCTGGCCGAGCGACTCGATGTCGTTGACGTACGACAGCGCGGGCAGCCAGCGCAGCTTGACAGCAAACACCAGCACCGCGAGCGTTGCCACCAGAAACTCCGGCACCGACACCACAGCCACAGAAGCAGTGGAGGCCAGCCTGTCGAACCACGAGCCGCGCCACACCGCCGAGGCAATGCCAAGGCTGAGCGCGATCGGCACCGAGAACAGTGCCGTCACCGCGGCCAGCAGCAGCGAGTTGGGCAGGCGGCTTGCCACGAGTTCGGCCACCGGCATCTGCGTGGTAGTGGACTGCCCGAGGTCGCCGCGCGCAATGCCGGCGAGCCAGTGCACATAGCGCTGCGGTGCCGGCACGTTCAGGCCCATCTGCGCGCGCAGTGCAGTCAGGGCTTCGGGCGTGGCGTCCTGCCCCAGCTGCTCTTGTGCGGCGTCGCCCGGCAGCACGGCGGTGATCGAGAACACGATGACCGACACCGCCAGCAACGACAGCAGCGCCAGCAGGACACGCCGCATCAGCAGCTTGAGGATGACTCGATTCATGGCAGCACCTTCATCACCTTGTGCAAGAACGCCGGCACGCCGTCAGGCTTCAAGCCAGACGTTTTCGGCAAACGAATAGCCCATCAGGCCACCCAGGGGGATCGGCGCCAGGCCCTTGAGCTTGGTCGTGTGCCCGTCGATGCTGGCCAGGAACAGCGGAATGCCGATGCCGGCCTCTCCGTGGATCATCGTCTGCATGTCGGCATACATCTGCTTGCGCTTGGAAACGTCAGTCTCGGCGCGGGCGGCGGTGAGCAACTGGTCGAACTTCGGGTTCTTCCAGCGCGACTCATTCCACGCTGCATCGGACTTGAAGAACTGCGTGAGGATGGTGTCGGCACTCGGGCGCGGGTTGACGTTGCCGAAGCCGACCGGACTGTTGAGCCAATGGTTGGACCAGTAACCGTCGGCTGGCATGCGCTTGATGTCGAGGTCCAGACCGATACGCTGGCCCGTCTGTTGCAGCACCAGCGCAATCTCCACGGAATACATGGCCGCCGGCGATGCCACCACCGGAATCTTTCCGGTCACGCCCGACTTCTGCAGGTGGAACTTCGCCTTGTCAATGTCGAACGCGCGCTGCGGCAGTTCCTTGAAATAGAAACGGTTGGTCGGGTCGATGGGCTGGTCGTTGCCCAGCACCGCGTGGTCCAGCGCGATGGTCTTCTTCATCTGTTCGCGGTCGAACAGGTACTTCATCGCCATCACGAAATCGGGATTCGCACCCGGGCCCGTGTCGCGACGCATGATCAGATCGGAATACTGCCCGGATTGCGTGGTGAAGATCGCGTAGCCGGGCGTGCTCTTCACACGCGCCACGGCGCGCGGGTTGACGGAGGCCACCAGGTCCATCCCGCCCGACAGCAGCGCATTGACGCGCGCGCTTTCGTCGCCGATGCCGACGAACTCGATCTCGTCCAGATACGGCTTGCCCGGTTTCCAGTACCCCTCGTTGCGCACGACGACCGTACGCACACCAGGCTTGAACTCTTTGAGCTTGTACGGTCCGGTGCCGATGCCGGCGTTGAAATCGGTCGTGCCGTCCTTGACGATATGGAAGTGGAAAGTGCCCAGGATCACCGGCAAATCGGCGTTCGGGGCAGTCAGCACCACCGTGACTTCGTTCGGGCCGGTGGCTTTGACGCTCTCGATCTGGTCGGCCAGCACCTTGGCCTTGGAGGCGGTGGCCGGATCTTTGTGGCGCATGACGGAATACACCACGTCCGCAGGGGCCAGCGCCTTGCCATCGTGGAAGGTCACGCCCTTGCGCAGGGTCAGCACCCAGGTCTTGGCATCGGCCGTGTGGTACGACTCGGCCAGCGCGGGGCGCGGCGTCAGGCTACCGTCCAGAACAAACAGGCCGTTGTAGACCATGTTGCAGCGCACGTAGTCGTTCTGGTTCGACTGCTTGGCCGGGTCAAGCGTGTCGGTAGCTGCCGCCGTGGCCGCCGCCACGCGGATGCGCCCACCGCGGCGCGGCGTCTGTGCATACGCGCTGACGGCTGTGCCCGCCAAACTGCCGGCCAGCGTGGCCTGCATGCCACCCGCCATCAGCATCTTCAACACGTCGCGTCGCGAGGCACCGCGCTTGAGCGACTCCATCACGCGCAGGCTTTCGGCGGGACCGACAAGGTTCTCGAACTCGTTATGGCTGTCGCTCATGGTGGGGCTCCTGATGGATCTGAATGGATAGCGTTGCGATCGTTGGATACTGCGGAAGACTGCGCTTGCGGCACCGCTCAGGCGAATCGGTCCTTGAGCTGGTAGTACATGCCGACCGCGGGCAAAAACCACGGCGGGCCAAAGTGACCGGGAATGGCGCCCCACGCGCGGTCGCGCCACGGGTTGGCAGCAGCGTCGCCCGCCATGACCGCGGCCATGCGCTCGCCCATGTGTACGGACATCTGCGTGCCGTGGCCGCTGTAGCCCATGGAATAGAACAGGCCTTCGTGCTCGCCAGCGTGCGGAAGGCGATCTTGTGTCATGTCGACGAGGCCGCCCCAGCAGTAATCGAGACGCACGTCGCGCAACTGTGGGAAGGTCTCCGTCAGGCCGGCGCGCAGGATCTCCCCGCTCACCGCATCCTGCTGCGGGCTCGACACTGCAAAGCGCGCGCGACCGCCGAAGACCAGCCGGTGATCCGGCGTGAGCCGGAAGTAGTGGTGAATATTCGCCACCGTCACATACGTGCGGCGCGCTGCCAGCAACGCGTGCGCACGCTCAGCACCCAACGGCTCGGTGGTGACGATAAAGCTGCCAATCGGGACGATGCGCCGGCGCAACCAGCCGAACGTGCCATAACCGCCATGGCGCGACGCGCCGGTCGCGAGCAACACCTGCTTGGCTTCGACCGTGCCGCGCGTGGTGTGGAGGCGATGCACCTGGCCCTGCACGCGCTCGATACGCTGCACACAGGTGCGCGTATGGACTTGTGCACCCTGGCGTTGTGCCGCAATGGCCAGGCCTTGCGCAAAGCGGCCCATGTGCATCTGTCCGCTGCGCTTGTAGAGCAGGCCGCCATGAAAGCGCTCGCTTTGCACTTCGTCTCGCACGCGGGCGGCATCGAGAACCTCCACGTCCGCATCCACACCGTCTGCGATCAGGCGATCGGCACTACGCTGCAGCGCCTCCATCTGATGCGGCCTGGTGGCGAGTTTCAATTTGCCGTTGCGTTGAAAATCGCAGGCAATGCCCTCGTCGCGCACAATGCGCTCAACCGTATCGACTGCGGCGTCGTAGGCGTGATACCAGGCGCGGGCGCGGTCTACGCCCACCTTGGCGGCCAAGTCCGCATAATCCACAGCCAAGCCGTTGTTCACGTGGCCGCCGTTGCGCCCCGACGCCTCCGGCGCCACCATCTCGCCCGCTTCCAGCACGACCACGCTGGCGCCGCGCCGGGCCCACGCCAGCGCCGCCGACAACCCCGTGAACCCTCCGCCAACGATGACCACGTCCGCCTGCGCCGGCAGATCGTGTGCCTGCAGCACCAGCGGCGGCACCGAGTCGTTCCAGTAGGAGTCGAGTTTCATGGAGGTCATGTGGGGGCGATAGAGACTCTGCTTAAAGGCCGACAACACCGGGTAGACCGCTGATGTCCTGAATCTCGGTGTAACGGTACGCCGGATTGCCCGGGCCGTGGCCGCGGTTGACGAACACCTTGTTGACGATGCCGAGGTCATCGGCCGACATCAGGTCGTAGCGCAGGCTGGACGACACGTGCAGCACGTCTTCCGGGTTGCAGCCCAAAGAATCGAACATGTATTCAAAGGCCTTCAGGCGCGGCTTGTAGGCCTGGGCCTGCTGCGCGGTGTACACGCGGTGGAACGGCGCACCGAGCATCGCCACGTTCTTCTGGATCTGCGCGTCGTCTGCGTTGGACAGGATCACCAGCGGGATTTCCTTGGCGACCTTGGCAAGACCTGCCGGCACGTCAGCATGCGGGTCCCAAGTCGGCACGGCATCGTAATAGGCCTGACCGTCGGTGTCGAAGTACTGGATCTTCCATTTCTTGCACAGGCGGCGCACGGCGTTCTTCAGTACCACCTCGTACGGTTGCCAGGCGCCCAGCACCTCATCGAAGCGGTAAGCAGTGAAGTCGGCAATAAACTGCTCCATCTGCTCGGCCGGAATGCGATCGGCAAACAGCTCGCGCGTCATCTCGCCCATGCGAAACCGCGTGAGCGTGCCATAGCAGTCAAAGGTGATGTACTTGGGGCGGAAAGTCATGGTCTGAAGTCCTAAGGTCCTGAAGGTCGCTGCATCTATGCAGTCTTTGCAGCACGGTTATGACGAAATCATTGAAGCACGCAGACTCGCAACGGTTGTAGGGAAATGCGCCGTCTCACGTGAGAAAGCTGCTGTTTCCGATGGCACTCGCGGCATGCCATGCGGTCTGCACCGCCGGCGTGCCGCACGCACCGCCGAGGCACGCTAGTGCGTCGCAGCAAAATCGATCAGCACACTTTTGAAGCGCAGGTTGGCCTCCACGGCTTGCCGGCCCAGATCCTTGCCGATACCCGATTGGTGATAGCCGCCCGTGGGGATCACGAAATCTGCGCTGCGCCCATAGCGGTTGATCCAGACCGTGCCCGCCGCGATGCCACGCATGGCTCGCAGCGCGCGTCCGATGTCTGCGGTGTGTACCCCGGCGGCCAGGCCGTAGTGTTCGTGCGCCGCGAGTGCCAGACCTTCCTCTTCATCGTCGAAGGTCTGCACTGTCAGCACGGGGCCGAAGATTTCTTCCTGCACGGCCGGGCTGTCGGCGCGCACGCCTTCGAGCAGCGTGGGCTGGAAATACGCCCCGCCAGGCCCGTCGCCAAACAGGCCGCCGCCGCAGCGCACTTGCGCGCCGGCATCGCGCGCACGCTCCACGATGTCGAGAATGCGCCCCGCCTGGGCTTGCGAGATGATCGGCGGCAGCGTGGCCGTGTCATCCCAGGTGGCGCCAGGCCGCAGCGCGGCAAAGCGTGTGGTAATGCGCTCGATCAATGCCTGGGCAATGTGCCGCTGCACGATCAGGCGCGAGCCAGCCACGCACACTTGCCCAGCGTTGCCGGTGATGGCGCCCGCGACAATGCCTGCCAGCCGGTCGATATCGGGCGCGTCGTCAAACACGAGTTGAGGGCTCTTGCCGCCCAACTCCAGCGTGACGGGCTTCGGACCATGCGACGCACAGGTCGCCATGATGGCGGAGCCCGTGCGCGTTGAGCCGGTAAAGGTCATCTTGGAGATCAGCGGGTGGCGCGTGAGTGCGTCGCCGGTGGTGCGGCCATCGCCCTGCACCACGTTGAACAGGCCCGGCGGCACGCCGGCTTCGATGGCCAGTTCTGCAAGTCGGATGGCGGAATACGGCGTCAGCTCGGATGGTTTGAGCACGACAGCGTTGCCGGCTGCCAGCGCCGCACCGACCTTCCACGAGACCATCACCAGCGGGAAATTCCACGGTGTGATTGCGCCGACCACGCCATAGGGTTCGGCCACCACCATCCCCAGGTTGTCGTGCCGGGTGGCCGCCACGTCGCCGCCGAGCTTGTCGGCGTATTCGGCAAAGAAACGCAGTCCTTCGGCGGTGAATGGCACGTCCCACGCCGCCGCATCGCGCAGCGGGCGGGTGGAGCACACCGCTTCAAGCGGCGCCATGTGCGCCACGTCGGCGTCGATCAGATCGGCCCAGCGGCGCAGCACACGCGCCCGATCGCGTGGGGCGCGGCGCGCCCAGTCCGTCGTGCGCCAGGCGCGCCAGGCGTCTTGCACGGCAGCATCCACGGTGGATGCGTCAGCCAGCGGCAGTTCTGCATGCACTGCGTTATCGGAGGGGCGCCGCACGGTGATGCGACCTGTATCTGTGACGAGCCTGCCGCCGATGAAATGGCCAGCGGGCACACGGATGGTCTGAGGGTCGAAAGTGGCCACGAATTTGGGGGCGCCGGAGCCCGGCACCCATATCGAGATGAGGTCATTGATGCTAGGCAGGAAGGCTCGGCATTTGTGTTCGTAACCGCGGGCGCTACCGCATCGAATTGCGAAACCGACACCCTCGACAGACGATGCTTGCAAATTGCGGGCAAACCCGAATTCGCTCTGGCTCCGCGCTGCGATGTCGTCCAAGATAAGTGCCGGTGCCACCTTCATCCTTCGCCGGAAGGAACCTCCCATGTCTTCCTCGTCCGTACCTGCCCAGAATCTTCCCGCCGACGACGGTGTGGTGCTGCGCCCCATGACTGCCGACGATCTGCCCCAGGCACATGCCCTGTCGGAAGAGCAGCGCTGGCCGCACCGCCCGGCCGACTGGGCGCAGAGTTTTGTGCATGCCGAAGGCATCGTCGCCGAGCGCGACGGCGAGATCATCGCCACTGCGCAACGTTGGCGCTGGGGGCCGCGGCACGCCAGCATCGGGCTGGTCATCGTGACGCCCGCATGCCAGGGCCGGCGCATCGGCCATCGGCTGATGAGCGCGCTGCTCGATGGCCTGGACAACCACACCGTGCTGCTACATGCCACCGCCGAAGGGCGTGGCTTGTATGAACGACTGGGCTTCGTGCGCACCGGCGAGATCCGCCAGCACCAGGGCATTGCGCAACCCACGCCGTTGATCGCCCTGCCCGCCGGCTGGCGCCTGCGCCCCGCCGGGCTCAATGAATCTGAGGATTTGCGCCGGCTCGACGCCCAGGCGCGGGGCATGCCGCGCGATGCATTGATCGACGATCTGCTCGCCAGCGCAGATGCCTGCGTCGTGCTGGACGACGACGGCGAGGCGCGCGGCTTCGCCATGCTGCGCCGATTCGGTCGCGGCCATGTCATCGGCCCGGTGATCGCCCCGGATGCCGAAAGCGGCAAAGCGCTGATCGCGCATCTGGCGGGTGTCAATGCCGGCCATTTCACACGCATCGACATCGATTTCGACAGCGGCCTGGCCGAATGGCTGGAAAGCATCGGCCTGCTGCGCGTGGATGCGCCCACTACCATGGTGCGCGGCGAGCCGCTGACCACACCACCCGGCGCGCCCGCGCTGTTTGCCATCGTGACCCAGGCCATGGGTTAAGCCTCGAACATTGCGCCGACCGCTCATCGTGACCACCACGTTCCTCTACAAGTCCGACCCTGTTCGCGGCCGGCAATGGGCGGAGGTATTCCGCCAGCGCGCACCGGACATCGACTTTCGCATCTGGCCCGACGTTGGTGATCCGCTGCGGGTGCGTTTTCTTGCGGCGTGGGAGCCGCCGGCCGATATCGCTACGCACTTCCCCCACCTGGAGGTGCTGTTCTCCTTGGGTGCCGGGGTCGATCAATTCAACTTTGCGGCGCTCCCCCCCACGCTGCCCGTGGTGCGCATGGTGGAGCCCGGCATCGTGCGCGGCATGGTGGAGTACGTCACGCATGCCGTGCTGAGCCTGCACCGCGATATTCCCGCGTACCGCCGTCAGCAACAGGCTGAACAATGGCGGCCGCTGCCGGTGCGGCCCGCCAATGAACGCCGCATCGGTGTGCTGGGGCTCGGTTCGCTGGGGCAGGCCGCGCTGACCCAGTTGCAAGGGTTCGGCTTCGATTGCGCAGGCTGGAGCCGATCGCGCCACGCAATCGACGGCGTGCAGTGCTTTGCCGGGCAGGAGGAACTGGCGGCGTTCCTGGCACGCACCGACATCCTCATCTGCCTGATGCCGTTGACCGATGCCACACGCGGCGTGCTCAATGCAGCGTTGTTTGCGCAACTGCCGCGAGGCGCCGCGCTGGTGCATGTCGGCCGTGGCCCCCAGCTTGTGAACGACGACCTGATAGCGGCACTGGACAGCGGGCAGCTCAGCGAAGCCATGCTGGACGTGACCGACCCCGAGCCGCTGCCCGCCGGCCATGCGTTGTGGCATCACCCGCGCATCCACATCACGCCGCACATTGCCAGCATGACGCAGCCGCTTTCTGCGGCAGCGGTTGTGATCGACAACCTTCACCGCTTCGCTGCGGGCGAGCCCATGGTTGGGCTGGTGGATCGCTCGCGCGGCTATTGAAATGAGGCGGGAGAGCATGCGCGGCACGATGTCTAGCGGTGCCCTCACAACAGCAGCCAACACATCACGACCAAAGACCGCATCCACGCAGAGATCGGCGAAATCCTGCTCGGCAAGAAGCCAGGAAGGGAGCGCGATGACGAAATAGCGATCTTCGACTCCACTGGCATGGCCATTCAAGACAATACGACTTCGACGAAGATCTATCAGAACGCAATAGCACGCAGCGTCGGCACTTTCTTTGAATTCATCGGCTAGGGCATTTCACGTGCGCAACTACCCTACTCTTCAGGACATTCTGGAAGCTCGAGAGCGGCTGAGACCTCACATCAGGCATACGCCCTTACTGCGTGCGGAAAAGATTGAGAAGGCCGTCGGCTGCGAGCTTTATCTCAAACCTGAAATGCTCCAAATTACTGGGGCGTTCAAGATTCGAGGCGCCTTGAATAAGGCCTTTTCCCTGTCAAGGGAAGAGATTACCAACGGCATCATCGCGACATCTTCTGGCAATCATGCGCAAGGGCTCGCCTATGCCGCAAGAATGCTGGGCGTGAAGGCATTTCTGGTCCTTCCCGTTACCACACCAAAAATCAAGATCGAGAATACGAAGGCCCTCGGCGCAGAGGTCATCCTCTTCGATGGCGACACCGCTGCCAGGTGGAAGAAAGTGCATGAGATTGCCCAGGAAATGAAGTACGCGGTAGTCCACGCATTTGAAGATCCTCTTGTAATGGCGGGGCAGGGAACGATCGGCTGCGAAATACTGGAGGATCTGGAAGACGTGGAAACTGTGATCATCCCGATGGGCGGCGGCGGCCTTGTTTCCGGAATCGCGACCGCCATCAAGGAAACGAAGCCGTGGGTCCGTGTCGTGGGCGCTGAGCCTGCCTTGACCCCCAAGTACCATCACAGCAGGCTCAACAAACAACGCACATCGCTTCCTTTGGCAAATACCGTTGCCGATGGTTTGAGGATCAGCGTTCCAGGCGAAAACCCGTATCCCATTATTGAAAGATATGTGGACGAGATCGTCCTGGTGGAAGACGAGCACATCATTGCCGGCATGCGTGTTCTTGCCAAAGACGCAAAACTGATTGCCGAACCGGCTGCCTCAATCGGTGTGGGAGCCTTGTTGGCCGGCGCCGTCAAAGTCCGGGCGAATGAAAAAGTGTGTGCTGTATTGAGTGGCGGAAACTGGGATCTATCCGACCTTGCCGATATATACCGGCCGGCATGATTTCTAGGCAGGATGCTCCACATCCGACTCGGGGAGCCGTGGCTCGCAGGCAGCAATGTCTGCGAGCTCTTCTTTTTTAGCGAGCGCCCGGATATTTCAATCACCGAGAAGACCAAGATCGCGTTCGTGGCTGCCGAAATAAGGCTCCAAGCCACGCTCGGCACGATGTGCTGCGGCTGCCCAAACAACAGCAGCACACTGCGTTTCCTGCCTGCAAAGCAGCACCAAGGCTGCGAGTGCTCGGCCTACTCTTGAGTCCATTGATTGCCTTCACTGCCCGTACGGACTCTGCCATGACCCAGCTCACCGATCTGCCGCAGCTTGCCTCGCTTGACGCCATCGACCGCGCACACCTGATCCACCCGGTCGCATCCTGGCGTACCCACGAGCAACGCGGGCCGATCGTGCTGACATCCGGACACGGTTCATGGCTGACCGATGCGCACGGCAACGAACTGCTCGATGCCTTTGCGGGCCTCTGGTGCGTCAACGTCGGCTATGGCCAGGAGAGCGTGGTACAGGCTGCCGCCGAGCAGATGCGCCGCCTGCCCTACGCCACGGGCTACTTCCATTTCAGCAGCGAGCCCGCCATCCGCCTGGCCGACAAGCTCGTGCAGATCACGCCGCGCTCGCTCAATCACGTCTATCTCACGCTCGGCGGCTCTGAGGCGGTCGACGCGGCGGTGCGTTTTATCGTCCAGTACTTCAATGCTGTCGGCAAGCCGACGAAGAAGCATTTCATTTCGCTGGAGCGCGGGTACCACGGCTCTTCGTCCACGGGCGCGGGGCTGACGGCACTGCCGGCGTTCCATCGCGATTTCGACTTGCCGCTGCCGACGCAGCACTACATCCCCTCGCCCAACCCATACCGTGCGGCCAACCCGGCGGATGCGCAGGGCATCATCGCGGCGTCGGTGGCGGCTTTGCGTGCCAAGGTGGCGGACTTGGGCGCAGACAACGTCGCGGCTTTCTTCTGCGAGCCGATCCAGGGCTCGGGTGGCGTGATCGTGCCACCCAAGGGTTGGCTCAAAGCCATGCGCGACGCCGCCCGCGAGCTGGACATCCTGTTCGTGGTCGATGAGGTCATCACCGGCTTTGGCCGCACCGGCCCCATGTTTGCCTGCGATGCCGAAGGCGTCGACCCCGACATCATGACGATGGCAAAAGGGCTCACGGCGGGCTACGTACCGATGGGGGCGACGCTGATTTCCGACCAGATTTACGCTGGCATTGCCGACGGCGCGCCCGCCGGCGTGCCCATCGGCCACGGTGCCACATATTCGGCCCACCCAGTCTGCGCCGCGGTGGCGCTGGAAGTGCTGCGCCTGTACGAAGAAGGCGGCATCCTCGCCAATGGCCTGCGCGGTGGGGCGAGTTTTGCGGCGGGGCTGGACGGACTGCTTGCGCACCCCCTGGTGGGCGACTCACGCCACCGCGGCCTGCTGGGCGCCCTGGAACTCGTAAGCGACAAAGCCACCAAGCGCGGCTTTGACGCTGCGCTTGGCCTGCCCAATCTGATTGCCTCGGCTGCCTATGACAACGGCCTCGTGTTCCGGGCGTTTGGCGACAACATCCTGGGCTTTGCGCCCGCGCTGACCTACACCGAAGACGAGTTCGCGCAGCTCTTCACGCGCCTGAAAAAGACGCTCGACAACGTATTGGCCATTCCGGCCGTGCGCGCCGCGCTCGCCTGATGCAACTGGTGGCAACACGCCGCAACAAGCTGACACAAGAGACGCTGGCTGCCGCAGAATCGGATCTATCTTCCACGCCTTCGCCCCTGCCATGACCGAAGCCCTCAAGATCGATCGTCTAGACCTGCGCATCCTCGCCCAACTGCAGAAGAACGGACGCATGACGAACGTGGACCTGGCCGATGCCGTGGGCTTGTCGCCCAGCCCATGCCTGATCCGTGTCAAGCGCCTGGAGCAGGCGGGTTACATCTCTGGCTATGGCGCGCACATCCGCCTCGAAAAGCTGGGCGATACGCTGACCGTCTTCACCGAGGTCACGCTGTCGGACCACCACCGCGAAACCTTCGTGCGTTTCGAAGCGGCCATCCGTGAGGTGGACGAGGTGCTCGAATGCCACCTGCTGTCCGGCGGCTACGACTACCTGTTGCGCTTCATCACGCGCGGCGTCAATCACTACCAGGAAGTGATTGAAGACCTGCTGGAGCGCAACATCGGCATTGCCAAATATTTCAGCTACATCGTCATCAAATCGCCGTTCATCAAAACGCACTGTCCGATCGAACGGCTCTTTCCCAACCAACGCTGACGCCCTCGAAACCGAGTCCACTGCTGGATGCGGTGAGGACCAACCCTGCATGACAACCGCCCTGATGCTGCATCGCGCCGACGGCGCCCCAATCTCAACCGCGTTCCGGCCTGCCGCCCTGGGCCCCGACGACCCCTTCGCGCAAGAACGGGAGATTGCCTGGGAAGGGCCCAACGCGATGAGCGCCGGCCGGGCGAGCTTTGTCGGCGAACGGGATGTCGCGAGCTTTCCCCATACCGAGACGCTCACCGTCGTGGAGGGTGAGTTGACGCTCACGGCGCCGGGCTCGGCACCGCACGTGATCGGCCCGGGCGCGGGCGCGGTCATCGCATCCGGCACGGCCGTGCGCATCGAGGCTGCCACGGGCGTTCGATTCGTGTTCTGCGCTGCTGTCATCAACACACCGACCACGCCGGCGCTCATCCCGCTGCACGCGGATGCGGACTTCAAACCCTCGGGCGGCCCGGCGCCGGAAGTCCTGATCGGGCCGGTTCCGCAGTGCCGCAGCGACAACGTCTTCACCGACGAGCCAACGCAATACCGCGCCGGCACCTGGGACTCAACGCCCTATCACCGCATCGTGCGCGCGCATCCGGTCAACGAGTTCATGTACGTGCTCGATGGCGGTGTGCAGTTCGCTGGCCCGGATGGCAGCGTGCTGTCCGTGAGTGCGGGCGATGCCATCTTCGTGCCGCAGGGCACCGCCATCGGATGGCTCAGCACGGAGCGCGTCGCCAAGTTCTACGTGGTGCAAAACGCCCAGGCCTGAACGAACGAGGAAAGCGAGTCATGTCTCAACCGTTGCGCCTCATCGAGAGCGCCTCTCCCCTTCCAGCGCAAGCCGACGTCGTCGTGATCGGCGGCGGCATCATTGGCGTCTTTGCTGCCTACTACCTGGCCAGGCGCGGCGTTTCGGTGGCCGTGGTCGAAAAGGGCCGCATCGGGGCCGAACAGTCGAGCCGAAATTGGGGCTGGTGCCGACAGCAAAACCGCGATGCGCGTGAACTGCCGATGGCCACCCGAAGCCTCGAGCTATGGGAGCGGTTTGCCGCAGACACGGGGGAAGACACAGGTTTCCGCCGGTGCGGCTTGCTCTACCTCAGCAACGACGAAGACGAACTTGCTCGCTGGACGAACTGGCGCGATTTCGCGAGAACGGCCGGCGTTACCACACACATGCTGAGCAGCCGGGATGCCTCCGAGCGCGGCCGCCTCACTGGTCGCGCGTGGAAGGGCGGCGTGTTCGCACCGAGCGACGGCACGGCGGACCCCGCCAAGGCGGCGCCGTCCGTAGCGGCTGCGCTCATGAAGCTCGGCGGCACCGTGCACCAGAACTGCGCTGCACGAGGCATTGAAGTCGAGGGCGGTCGCGTGAGCGGCGTCGTCACAGAGGCAGGAACCATCAAGACCCGCACCGTGGTATTTGCAGGCGGTGCCTGGGCCTCCTCGTTCTGTCGCCAATTGGGCATTCGTTTTCCGCAGGCGACTGTTCGCCAATCCATCGTGCGTGTCACGGGGGTGACCGAGCCAGTGCCTGACGCCTTGCACACCGCACGCGTGTCCATCACGCGCCGCAGCGATGGCAGCTACAACCTGGCCATCAGCGGGCGCGGACGCGTGGACCCGACGGCACAGCTGCTGCGCTTCGCGCCGCAGTTTCTGCCGATGTTCGCGAAGCGCTGGCGCAATGTGTTCCCGGGCGGCTTGGAAGGCATTCGCGCGGGCCACGAAACTCTCGCGCGGTGGCGGCTCGATGCGCCCACGCCCATGGAGCGCATGCGCATACTTGACCCACGGCCGGATGCCGCGGCCGTCAGACAAACCTACAGCCGCGCCGTCGAACTGCTGCCGGTGCTGGGCCAAGCGGGCATCGCCAACGCCTGGGCCGGTTTCGTCGACAACACGCCGGACGGCGTGCCCGGCATCGGAGAAGTCCCGGAAATCCCCGGGTTCATCCTGGCCGCAGGCTTCTCGGGTCACGGGTTCGGTATCGGCCCCGGCGCCGGCCATCTGATCGCTGATCTGGTGACGGGTGAAAAGCCGATCTTCGACCCCGCTCCCTACAACCCGGCGCGCTTCAAGCACTCGGCTTGGGGCAAGGTGGCGGATTTCTAACGCTGCAATACCGGGAGGGTGACGAAGATGGCCGCAGTTCAGGAACCGGATGGAACGGCGGCCAGCGCGCGATGTGCGACTTCGCAAAACCAGCGCACACCCACCGGCAACGCCTCGTCGTTGAAGTCATAACACGGGTGGTGCAGCGGGTATTCGCCCTCGGGCCCCGCGTCGGCACGGCCTTGGCCGAGCCAGAGATAGGCACCGGGCTTGCGCTGCAGCATGAAGGCGAAATCTTCGGAAGTGAACGCAGCGCGTGGTGCCTCCGCGGCCTGCAAGCCAATCGCTTGTGCAGCGTCCAATGCGAGCATCGCTTCGGCCGGCGTGTTGATGGTGGCCGGGTAATAGCGGCGGTAATCCACCGCCACCTGCGTGCCGCTGCCCAGCGCGATGCCATTGGCCGTGTCGCGCAGCGCCGCCTCGATGCGATCCTGCGATACGGCATCAAAGCTGCGCACGGTGCCGGTGATGCGTACTTCGGCCGGCAGCACGTTGTGGCTGTGGCCGCCTTCGATGCGCGTGACAGATAACACCGCCGATTCGCTCGGATCAATTCGGCGCGACACAATGGTGTGCAGCTGCGCCACAAGCTGGCTGGCGGCAAGGATGGCGTCCGGCGTGTGGTGCGGTTGGGCCGCATGCCCGCCACGCCCGCGCACGGTGATATCGAACCGATCTGCCGCCGCCATGATCGAGCCCGGCCGCGTCTGCGCCTGTCCGAGTGGCAGATCCGGCCAGTTGTGTAACGCATAGACGGCATCGCATGGAAAACGCTCGAACAGGCCGTCTTCAATCATCCGGCGCGCACCGGCCTGGCCCTCTTCGGCAGGCTGGAAGATGAAGTGGACGGTGCCATCGATGCCCGTGCGCGCAAGCTGGCGCGCAGCGCCAATCAGCATGCTGGTGTGGCCGTCATGCCCGCAACCGTGATGCTTGCCCTGCACGCGGCTCGCGTGCGGTGATCGACCTAGTTCCACCATCGGCAGCGCGTCCATGTCGGCACGCAGCGCGACACTGCGGGTGCCTCGGCCGCCGCGCAGCGTGCCGACCACGCCGGTACCCCCAATACTCTCCTCCACCGCCAGCCCCAACACACGCAGCGACTGCGCGACGATGCCGGCCGTCCGGTGTTCTTCGTAGGCGAGCTCCGGATTCGCATGCAGGTCGCGGCGCAGTGCCACAAGGTCTGGCAGCAGATCGGCGACCGGTTCCGAAATGGCGTCGGGCCTCACTCGCCGGCCTCCACTGCATCGGCCAGCTCGGCCAGCGTATGGAAGTGGTAATCAGGCACGGTGTGCTCCGATTCGATGGTGCCGCCCGAGTCTTTCATGCCATGCCGGCGCTCGATCCAGCAGGTGGCGATGCCCAGACGTTTGGAGATGCCGATGTCGTGGTACTGGCTCTGCGCCACGTGCAGATTGTCGGCTTGCTTGAAGCCCCAGGCACCTTCGTAGCGGCCGCGCGCGTAGGCGAAGTACTGCGCATCGGGCTTCTCGCAGAGGGCATCGTCGCAGCTGAGCAGCAGGTCGAACGGTGCGCCCAACGTCCGCTGGAAATGTTCGAGCGCCCAGGACTGCGCGTTCGTCATGGTGACGAGCTTGAAGCGCTTGCCCAACCGCTGCAGCGCCTCCACCGAGTCGGGAAACGCTGGCCATTCCGCCACCGAATCGCGAAAACCATGCGCCAGCGCGTCGCTATCGGGCAGGCCAAACTGTTGCGCCACGATGTGCCAGCACGGCACCAGATCATCGGGATACCACTCGGTCTGGCCGCGTTTGCGTGCTGCCCGATACGCGCCCAGAAAATCCTCGTCGGTAACCCTGCTGTCGGGCACCGCACGGCGCAGGTAGGCAAGCATGCCCCCCTCGAAGTCGATCAACGTTCCGACGACATCGAAAGTGAGCACTTTGAAATCCCGAAGGGCCATGACAACGCTCCTGAATGGTTGAACGCCAGAATGAATCCAAGGGTGGCGGCAAGCCGCCTTGCATGGCGTCTAGCTTAGGAGCAGCAGCGCCGACGATGGTGCCGATCGCGCGGCACGGCACGGCAGCGAATTGCGTTTTTGCCAGGCTGGCGCACAGATCGTTTGGCGGGCGGCTGCGGGGCGCTGATACCCGCATCGTGCCTGGTGGTTACCTTCAGGTGCGTACTTGTTGCCGCACCACACCGTCCTTACTCTGGGTGCATCGCAACGCATCCGCTTGCCGCCCGGGCAGCGGACACTTCGGAGGTTCCATGCTTCAAACCGCCTGGCTCTGGCTGCTGGCAGCCGGCGCTGTGGAGATCGCCATGGCGATCTCGCTCAAGTTTGCACAGGGGTGGACGCGCCCCATCCCCAGCGTGCTCGGCATTGTGACGGCGCTTGCCAGCGTCTTTCTGCTCACGCATGCCATGCGCGGCCTGCCCGCTGGCACGGCCTACGCCATCTGGACGGGCATCGGCTCGGTGGGCGTGACCGTGCTCGGCATCGTGCTGTTTGGCGAGAGCATGCAGCCCGCGCGCCTGGCCTGCATCGGACTGGTGATCGCCGGCACCGCCGGCCTCAATTTCTTCAACGCAGCATAAGACCGCATAAGGAGCCCGTCATGACCCGTCTGCTCTATATCGAAGCCTCTCCCATGAAAACGCTGTCCCACTCCATCGACGTGGCTAAGCAGTTTCTCGATGCCTACCGCATCGCGCACCCAGGCCATGAGATGGACATGATCGACTTGTGGAGCAAGGACATCGATCTGCCCGAATTCGACGCCAATATGATCGGCGCCAAGTTTGCGGTCTTGCGCACCCAGAACGCCACGCCGGAACAGCGTGCGCAATGGCAGCGCGCGGTGGCGCTGTCACAACGCTTCAACGCGGCAGACCACTATCTATTCTCTGTTCCGATGTGGAATTTTGGAGTGCCCTACCGGCTCAAGCATTTCATTGATGTGGTGACGCTGCCGGGACAGAACTGGAGCTGGTCGCCGGCCACGGGCTATCAGGCGCTACTCTCGGGCAAGAAGGCGGCCCTCATCTACGCCAGCGCAGGGGCGTACGCTGCACACACTGAAGGCGCAAGCGAATCACCGGACGATTTTCAGAAACCTTATCTGCGCCGCTGGCTGCGCTTCCTGGGCATTGAAGACGTGACCGAGATCAGCGCAGCACCCACGCTCACCACGCCCGACGTGCTGACGGCCGCCAAGGCAGATGCCAAAGCGCGGGCCACGGCACTGGCCGCCGCCTTCTGAAGCGCACATCCGCCAACGGGGTTGACCGCACGCCAAAGTGTATCTATCATGGTTACACTTTGCATTCATCACCATGACCACCAGCAGCCGCTTCGCCGTCGCCGTGCATATCCTCACCCTGCTTGCCAGCGCAGAGGGGCCGGTGCCGTCGTCGCTGATCGCGGGCAGCGTGGGAACTAACCCGGCGCTCATCCGACGTCTGGTATCGCAACTGGCCGACGCCGGTTTCGTGACCTCGCAGATGGGCGCGACGGGCGGCGCCACGTTGGCACGGCCGGCAGACCGCATCACGCTGCTGGACGTCTTTCGTGTGGTGGAATCTCCGGTGCTGATTGCGCTGCCGCCCAATGCACCCAACCCGGCGTGCGAGGTCGGCCGCGAGATCACCGGCGTGCTGGAGCGTGTGACGGAGCGCGCGCAATCCGCGCTGGAAGCGGAGCTTGCTGCGCAAACCATCGCTAGCATCCTCAACGAGGTGGGACACGCACAACGCCGCCGCCGTCGAGCCTAGCCGGGCCGGCATGTCGGCCTATTTTTTTACCCCTATATGTAACTGTATTAATTACATATAGCGTTTCAACCGCTCGAACCATTCCATAAGGAGTTGACCATGAAGATTGCAATCATCGGCGCCACGGGGCGCGTGGGCACCCGCCTGATCGACGAAGGACTGCGCCGCGGCCACCAGGTGACCGCCATTGCGCGCACGGCATCCAAGCTGCCCGCACGTGCTGGCCTGACCACCAAGGATGTGGATGTAGCCGACCAAGCTGGCCTCGCTGCCGCACTTGCTGGCAATGATGTGGCCTACAGCACGGTGCGCTTTCTGCAGGCAAGCGCCGACCAGATCGTTGGTGCGGTGAAGAAGGCCGCCGTGCCGCGCCTGCTGGTCGTGGGTGGCGCCGGCAGCCTGGAAGTGGCACCGGGCGTCGCGCTGATCGACACCCCGCAGTTCCCCAAGGAGTACTTTGACGAAGCCTCGGCCGGTCGCGATTTCCTTAACGCGCTGCGCAAGGAAACCGAGCTGAACTGGACGTTCGTGTCGCCGTCGGCCATCTTCGAGCCGGGCGAGCGTACGGGCCACTTCCGCGTCGGCAAGGATTCGCTGCTGGTGGATGCCAATGGCAAGCCGTGGATTTCGATGGAGGACTACGCCATCGCCTTCCTCGACGAAACGGAAAAACCGGCACACCCGCGCCAGCGCTTCACAGTCGGTTACTGATCAGCGGCAGGTGGATGGCACGGCCAGTGCCTTTTCAAAGGGGTCGCGGCGCAGGCTTGGGTCTTGCGCGCTCAGGCAGTAGGCGCTGCTGCCCACTTCCACGCGGGCTTGCCAGCGGCCCGCAGCGCCGCGCGATTCCTCGATCGACCGTGCCGCACGAGGCGCAGAAGCGTCTGGCCCGAATGCGTGACCGGTGCCGTGCGCTGTGCTCTGGGCGATGTTGTCTTCAGCGTGGGATCGCGCTCGCTGGCTGGGCATCAGCGGTACAGCCAGATCGAGCGTGCGCGCTTCAACTGCATCGGCAGCCGCGGGCGCGGCAGACATGGGCTGCTGCACCGGTTCAGCTGAATGCGGGATGGAATCTGTTTGAGGCAACTTTGATGGGGTGTGCGCGCCGCGCTCCGGACGCAGCACCGGCGCCGGCGGAGGCTCGGTGTCAAGCAACCGCCCTTGCAGCATCGTCGGCGCGTCGTGGAGGGCTGGCACCGGACGATCGCGCCACCATGCCAGCAACACCAGATGCCCCAGCACCACCAGTGCCGGGACCACCAACCGCGAGCCGCGCCAATCAATGGCTGGGCGTGTCGGCCATGCCGGGAGGCGCATCATCGGGCTCGATCGGCTCGGGCGCGGAATCCAGCGCCGGCAGGCGGATCACGATCGCGCAGCCTCTGCCATCTGCATGGGCCAGGCCGTCTTCGATGGCCACCGAGCCATTTCCCAATTCCACGATACGGCGCACGATCGCCAGGCCCAGGCCACTGCCCTGCGACTGGCTGGTGCGGGGGCGGTAGAAACGCTCGAATACGCGATCGCGCTCGTCGAGCGGAATGCCGGGGCCGGAATCTTCAATGCGCAGTTCGACCATCGGCGCACCCGCCTGCTCGATGTGCTTGACGGCCACGCGCACCTCGCCGCCGTCGGGCGTTTCGCGCACGGCGTTGTCGAGCACGTTTTCCACCAGCGTCGCGGCGTCTTCGTGCGAGACCGAGACCCACGCCTGGTTGGCGCCGTCGTACGACAGCGTGATGTTGCGACGCTCAGCGCGCGAAGCCTGCTGGATCACGCCGCTGCGCGCACAGCCCGCCAGGTCGGACAACGCGCCCTGCGCAAGCTGCGCCTCCACACGACGCGCATCCAGCCGCGCAATGGCAAGCAGCTTGGCGAGCGACTGCGTTGCGCGCGAAATGCCGCGGTCGAACTCGCGCAGCGCGGTCGAACGATCGTCTTCGCTATCGGAATGCGAGACGACATACGCCTGCGCCTGAATGGCCGCCAGCGGCGTGCGCAGTTCGTGCGCCGCATCGGCAAAGAAACGGCGGTCTGCCTCGATGCCACGACGTACACGCGCGAACAGCCCGTTCAAGGCATCGACCAGCGGTTTCAGCTCCGCATGTTCCACGCTCTGCACGGGGTCAAGATCGGCAGAGTCACGCGCCTCGACCTGGCGCGTGAGCGTACGCAGCGGTTTGAGGCCCTGGTGCGCCGCCCAACCGACCATCACCATCAGCGCGCTCGCCAGGATGGCCAGCGCCACCGCCACCTCCTCGAACAGGTCGCGAATGGCGCGCTCGTACGCGGTCAGGGGTTGCGCCACGGTGGCCGAGATTTTGCCGTCGACGCTGTCGACCGTGTAGCTGCGCCACGGCTTGCCCTCCAACATGATCTCGACGACGGTGTCGTGCGCCTTGCCGCACGGCATGGTGGGCGCACCCGGAAACGCAGTGATGACGTGGCCCGCGCGATCACACAGCACGTAGCGGAATTCGCCCGGCAGGATGTTGGGCAGCGAGAGGCCCAGCTTGATGTCGGTGAGCCGGCGCAGGAATTCTTCGCGGCGCGGCACATCGTCCATGTTGAGCGTGGTGAGGTCCGCATAGGCCTGCGCCGACATGCGCAGATCGCTCACCACCTGGCGGCTGTTGGTGCGCGAGATTTCCAGATGCGCGATGACGAGCTGCACCAGCAGCATCAACACCAGCGCCAGCAGGATCAGCACATACAGGCGGAACGAGAGCGAGCGAACCCGCAGGATGGCTGGAACCGCCAGCTTCATTGGGCGGCCCCGCGGTTGCCGCCGATCATGTAGCCGACACCGCGAATGGTCTGGATGGTTTCGTTACCGAGCTTGCGGCGCAGGTGATGGATGACAACTTCCAGCGCATTGGCGCTCACACTGTCGCCCTCACGGTAGAGCGCGTCCATGAGCGTTTCGCGCGGCACCCAGCGGTGGGCGCGGCGCACAAGTTCAAGCAACAGTTGGTATTCACGCGGGGTCAGTTCGATGATCTGCCCCTCTTGCGTCACACGCTTCTGCGAGGGCTCGACCACCAAATTGCCGACGTTCCACTGGTTGGTGCTCTGCCCCGCGTGCCGGCGCAGCACGGCGCGCAGGCGGGCGATGAGTTCATCCACGGGAAACGGCTTGACGAGAAAGTCATCCGCGCCGGAATCCAGCCCCTTGAGGCGCTCAGACAGCGCATCGCGCGCGCTGGCGATGATGACGGGCACGTCGCTGTGCGCGGCGCGCAGTTCTTCCAGGAAGGTATGGCCCTCACCATCGGGCAGCCCAAGATCGAGCACGATGGCTTCGAAGGTGTTGGTGGTGATCCATTTCTGCGCGTCGACCAGGCGGCGCACCCAGGTCGCGTTGTAGCCGGCCTGACGCAGCGCGCGGGCCAGCGCCGTGCCCAAGGGCAAATCGTCTTCGATAAGGAGGATGGCGTTCATGCGCGGGAATCTCGGCGGCGGTAATGACGGTAAACGGACAACCGGCGCGTGGAAAACAGGCGCCGGCGAAGCTCGAAATCTACCGCAACGGACTGAGCTTTGCCTTAAGTGTGTGGACAAATGTGCCGAGAAAGTCGCCCCGCCAACACATACCGGGCGCGGCTTCAGACGTGCGGCGTGGCGTTTAGCTATCATTCTGAAATTCTGATTGCATTTTTCTTAGCAACACGCGCATGTTCCGCCTCCCCACCACCGCCACCGCCCCGTTCTGTCCATCCGAGGTGCGCGGCACCGTTGCCGTGCCGCCAGGCTTGCCGCTGTGGAAGAAGCTGCTGCGCTTTGCGGGGCCGGGGCTGCTGGTATCGGTCGGCTATATGGACCCGGGCAACTGGGCGACCGACATTGAAGCTGGTTCGCGTTACGGCTATGCGTTGCTGTTCGTGGTCGTGCTTTCCAGCCTGGCGGCCATGGCGCTGCAGTGCCTCTCGGCGCGGCTGGGCATTGTCACCGGCATGGATCTCGCGCGCGCCTCTCGCAACCGTTATCAGCCCGGGGCATTGCGTGTGCAATGGCTGCTGGCAGAGCTGTCCATCATTGCGTGCGACTTGGCTGAGGTGCTGGGCTGCGCGCTGGCCTTCCACCTGCTGCTGGGCGTGCCGATCCTGTGGGGCGTGGCGCTTACCGCGCTGGACACGCTGATCGTGCTGGGCCTGAAGGGCAAAAACTTCCGCCAGCTTGAGGCCATCGTGCTGGGGCTCATTCTCACGATCGGGCTGTGCTACTTCGTTGAACTCGTGCTCATCAAGCCGCACTGGCCTTCGGTGGCAGCCGGATTGATGCCCTCGTGGCAGGCCGTGAGCCAGCGCGAGCCGCTGTATCTGGCCATCGGCATCCTGGGTGCAACGGTGATGCCGCACAACCTGTATCTGCATTCGTCCATCGTGCAGACGCGCATGACGGCCAACACCGAGGCGGCCAAGCGTGAGGCCATCGGCCTGTCGCGGCTAGACACCATCGTGTCGCTGGGGCTGGCGCTGCTCGTGAACGGCGCGATCCTGATCCTGGCCGCTGCCGCATTCAACGCGCACGGCCATCAAACCGTGGCTGACATCCAGGATGCTTACCACCTGCTGGAGCCCATCGTCGGAACGGCGTTGGCGGGGCTGCTGTTTGGCATCGCGTTGCTGGCGGCCGGGCAAAGCTCCACCTTTACCGGCACCATCGCCGGGCAAATCCTGATGGAAGGATTCCTCGACTTGCGCATCCCGTGCTGGCAGCGGCGGTTGATCACGCGCGCGCTAGCGCTGATCCCTGCGTTCATCGGCGTGGCGATGCTGGGCGACCACGCCATCGGCAAACTGCTTGTCATCAGCCAGGTGGTGCTCGGCCTGCAATTGCCGTTTGCGATGTTTCCCCTGATCCGCATGACGAGCGATCGCACGCTGATGGGGGTATTTGTTAACAGCCGTTTAACGTCGTGGCTCGCGTGGGGATTATTCATCGTCATCAGCATCGCCAATGTGTGGCTGGTGTGGCAGCTGCTGGCAGGCTGAGACGCCCGTTGCGGGATTCCCCCACTAAAAATCCGCGCACGGGGTTGCCTGTCGCCATTAGAATGCGCGCTTTGTTGCGCAATCCGGCCCCGCCCGCGCCCGCATCATCCCGTCGCGCCAGAGGGTCTCTCTTGCCCTGCCTTGAGCGCGAACCTGCCTACCGCCTCCGACCTGCCCGACGCTCGCACGCCCTCGCGTGACTATCAGGCGCGCCATTTCGTGCCGATGATCCTCGCGCTGAGCAAATGCGGTGTGCTCGGCTACGCCTTCGCGATCGTGCTGGGCTGGTCGGTCGGGCTGCTGCATCGGCCGGAGCCTCTGCTCGCGCTGCTCCTGCTGCTGTTGGCGATCGTGGTGGTCGCACAGCGGTATCGGCACACCGGCATGTGGGGGCTGCTGGCGCTCACGCACCTGTTGGCAGAGGAGGCGGCCATCATCGCGTTCGGCCATCAGGCTGGGCTCCAATGGGTGCTGCCAGCGTTCTATCTGATGCCGCTTGCCACCAGCCCCGCGTGGCTCACGCGGCGCGATTTCTGCATCGCCATGGCGCTGTGCATGGCCGGCCCCATCGTCGCGTTGCTCATCGCGCCGGAACCTGCCACGGCAATCCACCACGGCTGGCTGGGGCTGGTGCTTTATCTACCGATCTGCATTGCTGCGGCCGCGGTCATTCATCACTACCTGCTGCGCGCCATGGCCCGGCACTTTGCGGCCGAACGCAGCCTGGCCGATCGCGCCAACACTGACCACCTGACCGGCATGCTCGCGCGGCAGCGCTTCTTCGAGCTGGGCACCTTTGCGGTAGAGCGTGCGCAGCATCATGCCGAGCCGCTGTGCGCGCTGTACCTCGACGTCGATCACTTCAAATCCATCAACGACACGTGGGGACACGCCGCAGGCGACGAGGCACTCATCGCGCTGTCCGATGCGCTGGCGGGCGTGCTGCGCCCCGCCGACCTGTTCGGCCGTCTGGGCGGTGACGAATTCGCCGTATTGCTGCCGGCTTGCGGCCTGACCGGCGCGCTGGCCGTGGTCGAACGGCTCAAGACGGCGGTGGCCGGCACGCAAACGCCCGCGGGGCCGCTGACAGTGAGCGTAGGCGCCGCTCCGCTACGCCCCGGACAGGACTTGGCCCACCTGCTGGCAGATGCCGATCTCGGCCTGATGGAAGCCAAGCGTCAGGGCCGCAACCGCGTGTGCGTACCGACGGACGCCGAGCCGAGGGCAACGCTGCGGCAGTAAGGCAGGCACGTTATGTGCGGCGCAGCATCCGTGATTTCTGCACGGAGATGCCCATGGAGTGGCTCAACGCCCACACCTTCCTGCGCGTGCCGGCCCGCGATTGGGCCGCCGCCGCATTGACTGTAATCGCTGCATATGCGGTGCTGTCCAGCGTATTGCACCTCATCTGTAACCGGTTTGACGCGCGCGCGCGCCGGACCGGCTACCGCTTCGACATTCTCGTCACCGCAGTGCTGCGCGATACGCATCCGCTGTTCATCGCGCTGGCCGCATTGCTTGCCGGGTCGTATTTCATCGATCTGCCCACGCGCATTGCCAACAAGCTCGACCACATCTGGTTTGTCATCATCGGTTTCCAGATTGCCTTGTGGCTCAATCGCGGCGTGAAACTGTGGGCACGCGATCGGCTGTCGACGCAAACCCACGCGACGCGCAACCCCGTGATCACGTCGATGACCGCATGGGTGCTGCGCTTTGCACTGTGGTCGATGCTGCTGCTGGCCATTCTGGCCAACGTGGGCGTCAACATCACGGCCTTCGTTGCCAGCCTGGGTGTGGGCGGCGTGGCGGTGGCGCTGGCGGTGCAAAGCATCCTGAGTGACCTGTTTGCCTCACTCGCCATCGGGCTGGATAAGCCCTTCGAGATCGGAGACTTCATCGTCTTCGAATCGATTGCCGGCACGGTGCAGCACGTGGGCCTCAAGACCACGCGCATCCGCAGCCTGTCGGGCGAAGAGATCGTCGCTTCCAACACGGCGCTGCTCAAGAGCACGATTCACAATTACAAACGGATGTCGGAACGACGCATCGTCTTCACCTTTGGGGTGACCTACGATGCGCGTGCCGCGCAACTGCAGAAGATTCCGGACATCGTGCGCCGTGCGGTGGAAGCCGCCGGCAACACGCGGTTTGATCGCGCGCACTTCAAGGAGTTTGGCGAGAACGCACTGAACTTCGAGGTCGTGTATTTCGTGACCGATCCGGACTTCAACCTGTACATGGACATCCAGCAGCGCATCAACCTGACGATCCTGGAAGGTCTGGAAAATCTCGGCACCTCGTTCGCGCTGCCCACGCGCACGATCCAGCTGGTGCGTCGTGACGGCGAGCCGGTTGAACCCGAAGACCTGGCAGACCGCAAATCAACCGCAAACACCCAACGCGTCAGCGCGCGGGCTAGCGGCTGACCGCCACGGGCATGCTGAGGAACGCCGCATCGAGGCTGCGCCATAGCGGCCTTGAGCGCGGCACCATGTCTTGCCGGAAGTACCACCAGAAGTAGCCGCCGACAAAGCGAGGATGTGTGACCGCGAGCCCGTAGTAATGCGCGACGAGCGCCGGCTTGCGTGCAGCATGTCGCGTCCCGACTTCTCCAAAACCCAGCGCGGCATGCGAAAACAGTCCGCCTAGCCTGGTGAACACCGCGTTCCAATCGGGCGGAGGGATCTTGCAGTCGTCTTCATAGAAGCTGATGAAGACGTAATCAAGCCCATCGCGCAGGCGCAGCGGCACATTACGTTGCACCCATTCGAACATCGCACGTGACGGCTGCTCGGCGCAGCCCTCGTTGTAGTACAGCGTGAGCGCTGTACGGCCGCCGCCGGCTTTGATGACTTCATAGGCGGCCATGGTCTTGTCGATCACGTCACGCGTGGGGCCGGTCCATTCGCCGTTGATCTCGTTACCGATTTCCCAGACATCGACGTTGGTGCCAAGGGCGTGCAGGTAAGCAGCGGCACGCGTACGCAGTTGCTGTGCGGTGTATTGCCGGAGCGTGGAAGAATCCACCAGTTCGCCCATCACATACGCGACGTCCCGGATGGCGGCCACCGCCCCAACGTAATGCGGCGCGTCCATGCCTTCATCAAAGACGACGCGCACCGTGGGCGTGCGCGAGAGGTGCGACAGCGCATCCACCACGGCTGGTACGTTGTCCACCGCATCGACCGTCACGCCATACAACGGCGCAGGGCCGGCAGGCATGGCGCCTACCGGCCCTGCGGCTTCGGCGGATGCGCTCAATGCCAACATGGCTGCTGCCAGTAACGAGCGCATCCGGTACATCATCACTTCACCGTGCTGGCGTCCGCCCAGGTGTACCCCATGCCGGTGATACCGGTGATGATGGTCTGGAAGTCGGTATAGCCGGGCGTGCCAAGTTCCGGCTCCAGCCAGAACGGATGGAAGAAGAACGAGGCAAACCCGTCACGTACCACCTGTGCATACGTCGCATTGGTCAAGATATCCTGTGCGGTGTACGTCAGGCATGACGACGGATCGATATTGCAGATGTTGTATTCCACGTTGCCCAGGTTTTCAGGAATGATGCGCTGGTTGTAGTAGTCCTTCTGAATGATGTAGGGGAAGAACTGGCCGACCGAAAAATCATGTCCGGCGGTCGTCGAGTTCAAGGTCTGCGGGTTATCCGATGTGTAATACACCACGCGCTGGTAGGTGTTCTTGAAGTACTGCGGCACGGCCTTGATCGACAGCGGAGACGATTGATAGTGCGGCGCCTCCCAGGCGAACGGCGCGTAGCCATTGAGCTGGAACTCCAGCAGCCCGGAAGACAATCGCCCTGCCGCCCATTGCGTTGAGTCCTCGTTCACGGGCCTGTTCTGCGTGGCGAGCCAAAATTCGAAGTCGTTCGCGCTGACGGCGTTGATGAGGTTCGGGATGTTGCTGTACTGGTGCGTGTAACCGTGCATCAGGATCTTCCCGCCCCGTGGCAACGCATGGTTCAGTGCCGACTTGAGCCCCGTCGCATTAACCAGGTGGATGGTCTGCGACACGCCGCCGTTGTAGACG
Source organism: Ralstonia sp. Ralssp110 (assembly GCF_047325135.1). Lineage (NCBI taxonomy): Bacteria > Pseudomonadati > Pseudomonadota > Betaproteobacteria > Burkholderiales > Burkholderiaceae > Ralstonia > Ralstonia sp. Ralssp110. The sequence continues at coordinate 732,896 of NZ_CP168609.1, forward strand.
CCGTTCGGGTCTTTGTACAGCGGGATGGTGGCAAGCGAGAACGGAATCTTTTTGCTGTACAGATAATCCGTGAGGGTATTGATGGACGTCACAGTGTTGGTGGCGTTGATATCTTCCAGACGCACGAGCGCACGGTGCAACGTGGGTGCATTGGTGCCCAGAATGTCATGCAACATGTCGCACATCACCAGATAGCGATCGCGTGGCCCGATGTAAGAGAACGGCATGTCGGCCACGTACCAGAAATTGCCCGACCGCATGATGTATGGCGCCGTTTCCTGCGTCACCGAGTTGGTGATCGTCACCACGCTGCTGGCCTTGGTGGCATCGGCCACAGAGGTCACGCCAATGTCCGGATCAGCGCTGATGGCGCCAGTCGTGGCATTGAAGGCGTAGTACTTGGTCATGCTCTGGCTCTTGTACGACACCGTATCGAAGAACCCGGGGTTTGGCGCGCTCGCCGAGGGCGCGGCGTTCATGCCGCGCAGACCGACAAAATTGATGCCGTAGCGCGAGGTGAATGGATACGCTGTGTTCCAGGCAAGTTCCCAAAGGTTGTACTTGAACCAGACGACGGTCTTCTGTGTGGTGGTCACATCCGACAGAAACGCCGCCGGTATGGGGTTGTTGTAGTAGCTCCCCATGTAGAAGATGGCGGTGTATTGCTCGGTCATCCCGGCCGTGTAGTTCTGCACGGGCAGCAGCGTGATGGTGGTGTTGAAGTGCGCGAGCAGGTTGTACAGCATGATCGCGTACGACTTGCCCAGGTTGGTGTACTGGTCGTTTGGCGGGGCGTCGTACAGCACGAGCATCGGGGCTGGCGTGCTCGTTGTTGTTCCGCCCACTGTCACGCAGATGGGCCCGAGCCCGATCGTGCAGGTGGCGGCCTGTGCCGGCGCTGTCAGCGAAATGCCGAGCAGCCCGCCCGCAAAGACGAGCGCGCACAGGAACTTACGTAGCAATGTCTTCATGATGACTCTCCGACTCATGGCAATCATGGGCGATAGAACGAGCCGTCCGCTTGGCGGTAGAGCCCGAGGTTGAAGTTGGGGCCACGATCGTGGCCACGGTCTGTACCTGTCGTCTCGTTTTCCGGCGTGCCGGGGCGGACTTCAGTCATGACCACCGTGCGTGGCGGTGGAATGACCTGTCCGTTCTCATCCATGACGCCGTAGCCGTAAGCGCGCGCGCCTCCAGTCACGGGCCTGGGTGTTACTGCTGCCACAACGGTGGGCTGCACGGGTTGCGCAGCCGTGGCCGTCGCCCTGGAAGATGCGGGCGTTGGGGCTTTTTTGTCGGTGTCGGCGCCGGGGCTACCCTGGTCCATCGCGCCGGTCACGATGGCAGGTACGCGTCCATCGCCAGCCCACGGCGGCGCCACGATCAGCCACCCGGCAACAAGTGCAGAGGCAACCAACACGCCGCCTCCGATTTGCTTCGCTTTCATCAAGCCTCCTAGCCGTTCAGGCGGTGCTGCGTTGACGACCCTTGCGCGGTGGCACGCGCCGCTTCCAGATCGATGATTTCGGCTTCGGTAGCCGGTTTGCGAATGAGTTGCGGGCCGCGCGTCACCATTTGTGGCTGCGTGGTGAAGGCTTTCTTCAGCGCATCGACAATGCGCCGACAGGCGTGGCCGTCGCCATAGGGGTTGTGAGCCTGCGCCATGCGCTCGTATTCAGCGGCGTTATTGAGCAGCGCTTCTGCTTCATCGACGATGCGTTGCGTATCGGTGCCGACCAGCCGCGCGGTGCCCGATGCCACGGCCTCTGGCCGCTCGGTGGTATCACGCGTCACCAGCACCGGTTTGCCCAGCGCGGGCGCCTCTTCCTGAATGCCGCCGGAATCGGTGACGATCAGGTAGGCGCGGTCCATCAGGTAGACGAACGGCAAGTAGTCCTGCGGCGCAATCAGATGAACGTTGTCGTGGCCGGAGAGGATGGCGTTGACCGGCTGCTGCACGTTCGGGTTCAGGTGCACCGGATACACGACCTGTACATCCGGATGACGCGCCGCCAGCAGGCGCAGCGCCACGCAGAAGTTCTCGAATGGCTCGCCGAAGTTCTCGCGGCGATGGCCCGTCACCAGGATCATTCGCCGGCCCGCTTCCAGGAACGGATAGCGCGCCGCCATCTGCGCTGAGAGCGTGGTGTCGTCGTCCAGCCGGTGCTTGACGGCCAGCAACGCATCGATGACGGTGTTGCCGGTAAGCGTGACCTGCTCCGGGTCGATGCCCTCGTCCAGCAGGTTCTGGCGCGATTCGGCCGTGGGCGCGAAATGCCAGGTCGTCACAGAATCGGTAACACGCCGGTTCAACTCTTCCGGCCATGGCGACCAGATGTTGCCGGTGCGCAGACCCGCTTCCACATGCCCGACCGGAATGCGCCGGTAGAACGCCGCAAGGCTTGCCGCCAGCGTGGTCGTCGTGTCGCCGTGGACGAGCACGGCATCGGGCTTGTAGGCATCGAGCACGCCGTCGATGCCGCCCAGCACGTTCGACGTGATGTCGGATAACGTCTGCCCAGGCCGCATCAGGTTGAGGTCAAACTCCGGCACGATGCCGAAGAGTTCCAGCACCTGATCCAGCATCTGCCGGTGCTGCGCACTCACACACACCGCCGACTCAAAACCTGCCTCGGCCTGCAATGCCTGCACCAGCGGCGCCATCTTGATGGCCTCCGGGCGCGTGCCGAACACGGTCAAAATTTTTCCTGTCATGATTCCCCCCAGTCATCCGCATCGGCGCATGCAAAGCGCGACGACGAACGTGTCGCTTCTGACGCCGGCACAGACTTCGCCAATGAGCGAAGGCCGTGCCAAGCGTCCCGCTTTGACTCGCCATGGCGCTGCGACGCCATCCTTCGGACGCCGCTGCCATTTCTCTTTGTTACCCGTTTCCCTCGGCGGTCAAAAACGTTTCATCTGCGACACCTCTGACTGGGGTCTGCTTGAATCCAGGGTTGCTTAGAACCAAAGAATGGCTCGCGCGACCACCCCTTTTGCTCGATCCGCATGCGTCAACGGCAAGCGGTATTGCACGGTCAAATCCAGCCAACTGGCCGGCGCTGCGTAGTGCGACTCCCGAAACCAGTAGCGAAAGTTGATGCCTGGGCCAACACCAAGCGCGAGCCGCTGCCCGATCGCCTTGTTGTCGTGATCGCCCGCCAGCACGATATGCGGATAGACCGTCAGGCGATCGCTGATCGAGTTGAGCAACCACGTGTGTCCGTAGCGCATTTCCGTGCTGACGATCATGCGGCCCTGGTTGAGGAAGTACGCGCCCTCGCCAAACACCTGCCACGTCTGCCAGCGCGGCTTGGTGACCTGCAGGTCGAGCCCCTGGTCGGTCGAGAAGCCGATGCGCAGCAATGTATCGTTGGTGGTCAGTTGCCCGATGCGGAAGAGACGCTCGGCGGTGAACACCAGGTTGATGTCCTTGATCGGCTTGTAGCGTGCGCCCACGGAGCCCTGCGCGGTCGGCAGACCCGTGTTGCCGTTGCGGTCGTACACGCTGTCGTAGCCGCGCACGAAGAGCTGGAAGATGCTGCCGTCACGGTAGCCGATACCGGGCGGTTGCCAGTACACCTCTGCGCCAGCCTGCCCCGCGCTCACCGTGTTGGGCAAACCGAATGCAGACGTTTGATACGCGCCAGAGAGAACCATGCCGAACGTGCGCTGCATCTGCTCGACTTCACGCCGGTAACCGAAGCGGCGATCCGGTTGAAGGCGGTCGTCTCCATTGCCACCGCGGTCGCTCTTGGCATCGGCATCGGCATGGTCGAGGCTTTCCCGGAAGAGGTTGATGGCAGTCGGGTTGTCGCCCAGCCGCTTTGCTGCGTAGGCGGCATCGGCGTAGTGGGTCCAGTTACCCTCGCCCGTGGCGAAGCCGCGCTGGAACGCTGCCAATGCAGCGCGGTCGTCACGCGCACGCAGATGGCTGTAAGCCTCGTTCAACTCACGCTGACCGATCACGCGCGGATCATTGGCGGAAGTGGCGTCGCCCTGCGCTTCGGGCGCCATTGCCTGGGCGAGCAGCGCCTTGGCGTAGCGCTGCCGCGCCGGGTCCGTAGCGTGTTCGGCGGCCAGCGTGGCCGCTTGGGTTGCGCCATCCCGATCGCCCAATTGCAAGCGTGACTGCGCCAGGCGCACCTGCACGTCGGCATCGGGCTCGTCCTTCATGCCGCTGAGCGCATCGAGGGCAGCCTGCGGATGCTTGGCGGAGTACGCACTATCCGACCAGGCCAGATGCAGGTTGCGCTGCTCCTGCGGGGTCCAGTCGGTGCCTTGCACGGCGTGCGCAAAATCCTGCTCGGCCACAGCGGGGGCATTTGCTTTCTGCGCTAGGAACCCGTGCTGCGCGTACACGCGTGGCTCGTCGGGATATTTCCGCAGCAGCGCGTCGGCCTGCGCGCGTGCCGCATCCAACTGGCCCTTGCGCGTAAGCACATCGAGCAGCAACAGATTCAGTTGCAGGCTGTCAGGTTGCACGGCCAATGCCGCGCGCGTGGCGGCCTCGGCATCGTCAAGCTTGTTGGCGTCGATGGCGTGATAGGCGCGATCGGCGCGAAAGTAGGCATCGGGCTGCAACGGCGCAGGCTGCTCTGCCAGCGATACGCCATGACACAGCACCCACACTGCCGCGGCAATCGGCCAGCGCAACCGGCGCACGGTTAAACGGTCTGCTCTCTCGCGTGTCATGCCACACCTCCCGCAACTGATGGATTGGGCCGAGGGTCTGGCCCGGGGGCCAAGTCCGGCGGCACGTGAATGGGGGGGATGGTGGAAGCCTCGGGTGCGGGTGCCGTGCCGGCTGCAACACCTGGGCCGGCGCCCGTCATGGATTCGACGGCCAGCATGGCCGAATGCGCCGCCGGGCCAAACACGACCGTCGCACGGCGGTTGGGATCGGCCATCTGCGCCAGCTCGGCCGACATTTCGTGATCGCACGCCATGAAGCACGCGACCTTGCGGCCCGCAGCACGCGCCAACTCTTCCAACGCTTCGCCGTCGGGCAACTCCGACACGGCGATGTTGAGCGAACCGTCTTCGCCAATCGAGAACGGCACGACGTGATGCCGCACAGCCAGGTCGCGCGGCAGGCAATCGGCCAGCGCACCCAGCACGACGTTGGTCAGACTCACGCGCGGCAGGTCGACCTGCTCGGCCAGCGCATCGGCCAGCGTGTCGGGCGTCACCAGGCCCTGCTCGACCAGCACCTGCCCAAGACGCCGCCCGGTTTGGCTCTGGATGGCAAGCGCCGCGTCCAACTGCTCCTGCGTGAGCACTTCCCACTTGACGAGCGTTTCGCCCAGCTTGCAGCGCGTGCGGCCGAGCGCGTCGTTCGACAGATAGGTGTGCTGCGTCTTGTCCCAGGCGATGGGCTTGCCGGTCAGGCAGTAGATCAGAAAGATCTTCCACGCCCGGCATACCGAGAAGAAGTTGATGAAGTTGTTCACGACGAGCCTGGGCAGACACAGCACGCCTTGCAGCGGGCCATTGAGCCGACCGACAAAGTACACGCGCTGCGCCAGTCGGTTGAACAGCAGCGCGGCATTGACAGCCAGCAGGTCCTGCATCCAGAAGCTGCCGACCACGAACGTGCCATCCGGAATCGTGACCACGCCTTTTGCCATCAGTGCGCCAAGCGCCAGATAGTTGAGCGAGAGCACATACGCCAGGATCGAGAACAGCGCCGTCAGCACGCCCTTGCGGTCCCGGAAGAACATGTAGCGCGTGATGAGATTGCCGTTCCAGCCCATCTGCAACCAGCCCTGGAACGCAATGCCGAGCACCCAGCGTGCGCGCTGGCGATACGCCGTGCGGAACGTGCTCGGAAAGTATTCGCGCGTGGCCAGGAGTTGCGGACGCGTGCCCTTGCGCCGCCCCAGGTGCCAGCGTGTGCGCGTCTTGCCCGCGGCGTCTTCGGCCGGCGCTGCGTTCTCGCAGATCGGGAAATGCACGAACGCTTCGCGCATGCCCAGTTCGCGCAGGCGGAAACTGAAGTCGTAGTCTTCCGTGAGCGTGCTGGTGTTGAACGGAGAATCGCCGCGTACCTTCATCACCGCCTCGATCGCACGGCGGCTATAGCACAGCGCCACGCCGGCCCCCGGCACCGTGCCGGTCAGCGCCTGGCGCGCCACCAGGTCTTTCTGGTGCGTCTCTGAAAAATCATCCATGTACGTGCCGGCCACCCACTCGTACCACTTGCGCTCAAGCGATAGCACCGGCAACTGCACCAGATCCTGATCGATGATGAAGTAATTGAAGTACTTCAGCTCCAGCGGGTGGATCACGTCTTCACAGTCGTGCATGATCACGCCCGCAAAGCGGATGCCGTGGCCTGCCTCATGCCGGATGATGGTCTGGATGATGGTGTTCAGGCAGTCGGCCTTGCACGTCGGGCCATCGTGCGTGACGGCTGCGCGCACCACGCGGCCGGGATAGCGGCGCACCATGCGCTCGACCTCGGTGGTGGTCTCCGCATCGTTACGGTACGCGCCGGCAAAGATGATGAAGCGCGTGTACTCCATCGTCGCCAGGGTGTTTTCGACCATCTTGGCGATGACGTCGTACTCCTTCCACGCCGGCACCATGATGGCGAGCCATTGCTCTTCGCGCTCACGCAGCGACTGCGCCGAGATCGTGACGGGGGTGCGGCCACGCTGCGGCCAGAGCCACAGCTCCCGCACCCAATAGAAGGCATCCAGGAAAAAGTCGTCGGCGGTACTGATGAAGATGACGAGCGTGGTCGCCACCGTCAAGGTGTTGAGCAACGCGAGGTAAAGGTCCCATGGCAGATCGCTCATGGTCGCTCCCCCGCTCCCGCCCTACGGGCGCGTTGCCAGTGTCCGGCGTACCCCCCGCCTTGCGCTGTGGCACTCATGCTTCCCCCAAAGGTCTTCTTCGACGTCCGACGCAACCGCTTTGCGCCGTGACATCCGCCCCGATCGCCTGCCGTCGATCGGTGGATGCGTCTCTCTAGCCTGCTTCTCGCGAGGGGGAACGCGAGGACCATACCAACACCCGCCGAGGCGCACAGTTATGCGGTGCAGTGCACCACGTACGCCTTCAGACACGTGTCGGACACGCAGGGTTGTTGCATGTATGAACGCAAGATGCGGCGGACGGGGTCTGCAAGATCAACGCCACGGCATGCAATATCGCCTGATGGGACGGGTGTTCGTACGGCAGCGGACAAAGCCTCCCTACGAATGACGGAGGCGTTGAGCGGTCCACTGCAGGGTGTTTGGGTTAGGCGAGCGGGAAGTGCACTTCACCGGCACGGAGCGCGCGTTGCTGCATGCACTTCGGCGCGCAGCGCAGTGCAGGTTGCAAAGCCTTATGCGCAAAGGACCTTCCAGACGAATCGCTCGTCAGATGGGGGCTGGTGCGCAGTTGAGGCACGCATCGGCGACATTGCCGCGCGAATCGCCGCCTGGGCTGACAACATCGGCCCAAGCAATTCCGCAAATCGGTTACAGCGCTGAAACACAAAGCCGCGCTCTGGGCGCGGCTTGTTGGATTGAGCGTGTCGGCCTGTGCGTCAGAACTGTTCCCAGTCGTCGGCATCGCTGGAGGCCGCAGCCAAGGCAAGCTTGCCAGGCTTGGGCTCGGCTGCCACGGCAGGCGCTACCTTCGCGCTTTGAACTGGCACAGCGACCGACTTGGCCGGCGCAGCGGGACGCTTGCCGGCCGCACGCGCCGTCGCCACGGCAGGTTTGCGTGCAACCGGTTTAGCGACCGGGCTGGAAACGGTCAATGCGGCCGATGTAGCCGATGCAGCGGGCGCCGCCTTTGCAGCCACGGGCGCCGGCACAGGTTCGGCGCGCACACCCGCCACCGGCAAGCGGAACGACGCCACCGCCTCGCGAAGCACGCCGGCCTGCTCTTCCAGCGATTGCGCAGCAGCGGCTGCCTCTTCCACCAGCGCGGCGTTCTGCTGAGTCACCTCATCCATCTGCGTGACGGCCTGGTTGACTTGCTCGATGCCGGCGCTTTGCTCGTCCGATGCCGAGCTGATCTCGCCCATGATGTCGGTCACGCGCTTGACTGCCACAACCACTTCGTCAATCACCGCGCCGGCCTCGGTCACCAGCGTCGAGCCGTTTTCAACGCGGCCAACCGAATCGCTGATGAGTTCCTTGATCTCCTTGGCCGCCGTGGCCGAGCGTTGCGCCAGGCTGCGCACTTCACCGGCCACCACCGCAAACCCACGGCCCTGCTCGCCTGCGCGCGCAGCTTCCACCGCCGCGTTCAACGCGAGGATGTTGGTCTGGAATGCTATGCCTTCGATCACGCCGATAATGTCGGCGATCTTCTTGCTGCTGTCGTTGATGCCCGACATCGTCTCGATCACGCGGCCCACCACCTCACCGCCCTTGACGGCGATGTCCGAAGCGTTGCCCGCAAGCTGGCTGGCCTGGCGTGCGTTGTCGGCGTTCTGGCGCACGATGCTGGTCAGCTCTTCCATGCTCGACGCTGTTTCTTCCAGCGACGACGCCTGCTCTTCCGTGCGTTGCGACAAGTCCATGTTGCCGGCCGCAATCTGCTTGGTGGCGCTGGCGATGGATTCGCTACCGCCGCGCATCGTCACGATGGTACGGATCAGCCCGTTCTGCATGTCGACGAGACCTTGCGTGAGCGCGCCCATTTCGTCCTTGCTGCTGACGGTAATGCACTCGGTCAGATTGCCGTTCGAGATCGCGCTGAAGTGGCCCAGCATCTTGGACAGCGGCACAGAGATCGCGCGGTGCAGGCCGAATGCGCAGCCCAGCGCCGCCGCGATGCCCACCGCGATGGCACCAATGATCAACATCAGAAACGCATGCGAGCGGGCAACCGCGCTTTCGTAGGCGGCCTTGGCCTGCTCAGCTTGGCTACGATCCAGCGCGTCTACAGCAGCAGACAGTGCCACGAACTGCGGCGGGATGAGGGTCATCACCACCTTGTCCGCAGCAGCGGTATCGTGCGCGCGCAGGGCGTTCATCAGCGGTTCAACACCATCGCGGAACAACGCTGCGCGCTTGGCTTCAACGTCAGCGGCCAGGCGCGCTTCCTCCGCGTTCATGGGCAGCGCCTTGTATTGCTTCCACGCGCCCTCAGACTTGGCGCGGTAAGCGTTGGCCTTTTCGATGATGGCCGGCACGTCGGCCGCATCCGGATGGAAGACCGCCCGATCCAGCGTCGTACGCACGATCGCTGCGTTCAGCTGTGCCTTGCCCATCAGCGATGCCGAAGCGAGCTGATTGGTATAGACCTCATTGATATTGGCGTCGGAGGCGCGCATCCCGATCACGCCGATGGTGCCGGTGGCCGCCAGCAGCACGGCCAGCAGCGCCAGCGCTGCGTTGAGTCGGAAACGGATGGAAAGTCGATTGAGCATGGCAGTCACAGCGGGTTATTGCCTCCGCTATATCGGCCGACCCGCTCCGTTTCTGAAGCCGGCGCGGGCGGCGCCATGCGGGATGTGGCTAGTAAGGCACTGCCATGTTGTTTTCGATGCGTGCGCGATCACCCACGCGCAGTCCGTTCGGGTTGTTCTGTGTAAGCGTGACGCGCGAGTTGTCGTTCAGGCGCATGGTCACGCGATAAGTCTGGCCGACCACCGTGTTGCCCTCCACGGCGTTGCCCGCCATGGCGCCTGCCACCGCGCCTCCGATGGTGGCCACGGTGTTGCCGCGTCCGCCGCCAACCTGATGGCCCAGCAAGCCGCCCACCACGCCGCCGAGTACCGCACCTACGCCGCTCGACTGGCCGCGCACGGGCACCGTCTCGACGTATTCAACAACGCCGTAGCGGTTATCAGCGGGCGCTTGATAAGACTGATCGCCGTTGTTCGGATATGGCGAATAGTTCGGTTGCGAGTAAGTCGGCTGGGGCTGCGAATAGGTCGGCGCCGGCTGCTGCGGATAGGGCTGCGGCGCGTTCGGGTCATAGCTGCCGTAGCCGTTGTTGTACGTGCTGTCGTAACCGCTGCTGTAGCTGGTCGGGCCGACGCTGTTGCCGTAGGCATTGCTGCCCGCGGCATAACCCGCGCCATAGCCCGCGCCGTAACCGGGGTACGCCGGCGCTGTCACGCAGCCCGTCAGCGCCGCTGCCACGGCAGCCAATGTGGCCACTGTCATCCAACGCGCTACGCGCCCTGTACGGTCCGACTTGTTCGTTGCTCGCATGATGATCCCGTCTTGTGAACGAGGCGTCTGGGCCGGACCAGCAGTCTGCTCTGCGGCCTGCGGCCATGCGCCTCTTGCCGCAAAGTCTATGCCGCACGCCTGCAAACCCGTGCAACCAAACCCGCTCATCGGTAACGGGGTGTAACCGCATGGCGGCCATGGCTTCCAGCACGGCTGTGGGGGCACGCGTTATCATCGCCAAGCGCCGTGCCGCGCACCTCCTTGCCGACCGGGCCTTGCCCCATTCATGCGGCCCGCCTCCTATCCTGACCATGCAACCGACCCTGCTGCTCCTCATTGCGATGACGCCCGAGAACGTGGCGCAGATCGCTGAACATTTTCACGTCATCCATGCACCGACCCGCGCCGAACGCGATGCCGCCATCGCGCGCGACGGGCAAGATGTCCGCATCGTGCTCACCAATGGCTCGACGGGCCTGACCGGAGCGGAAATTGCCGCGATGCCTAAGCTGGAACTGGCCTGCGCATTGGGCGCTGGCTACGAGAACATCGATTTGGAAGCCGCCCGCGCACGTGGCGTAGCGGTGGCCAACGGCGCCGGCACCAACGACGCCTGCGTGGCCGACCACGCCTTTGGCTTGCTGCTGGCGACCGTGCGTGGCATTCCCAAGCTGGATCGTTCCACACGCAACGGCGTCTGGCGCGACGACATTCCGCTGCAGCCCGGCGTATGCGGCAAGCGCCTCGGCATCGTTGGTCTGGGCACCATCGGGCTGCAGATCGCGCGCCGCGCTGCCGGCTTCGACATGCAGATCGGTTATCACAACCGCAAGCCGCGCGACGGGGTGTCGTACCGCTACTTCGATGCACTCGAGGACATGGCTGAGTGGGCCGACTTCCTGATCGTTGCCACGCCGGGCGGCGCGCAGACCAAGCACCTCGTCAACCAGACGATCCTGGAAGCGCTGGGCCCGAACGGCTACGTGGTCAACATTGCGCGCGGCAGCGTGGTCGACACGGCAGCGCTGGAAGCGGCCATCCGCTCGGGCAAGCTGGGTGGTGCGGGGCTGGATGTGTATGAGAGCGAGCCCAAGCCGCCGGCCGGGCTGCTGGACCTGGAGCAGGTCGTGCTGACGCCGCACATTGCCGGCTGGTCGCCGGAATCGGTGCAGGCTACGGTGGATCGCTTTCTGGAGAACGCCCGCGGGCACCTGGCGGGCACAGGCGTGGTGTCCCCGGTGTAAGCCGGGGACACGTCAATCACGCGATTACGACGCCGGACGCTTCATCTGGCAAGACGTCGGCTGGGCCGCAAGGTGCGGTTCCAGCGTGACGTCGGTACGCCAGCCGTAGCCGGTGTTTTCCTGGTCGTACTTGATCTTCTTGCCGTCGGCCTTCACCCAGGTGGTCACGTACAGCGTCTGCTGCGCCTGGTGATCGGTCTTGCGCATCTCGATCGGGCCGTTGAGGCCGTCGACCGTCATGCCTTCCATCACCTTGGCCACCTTGGCAGGCTCGGCTGAACCGCTGGTCTTAATGGCTTTGGCCAGGAAGGCGATGCCGGTGTAAACGTCAGCGTTGAAGAAGTCGTCGTTGTACTTCTTCTTGAAGCCGTCGAGCACGGCGCTCGTTTTCGGGTTGCCGTCGTTCGGCGCGAAGTAGCTGATGACCTTCACGCGGTCTGCGCCAGAGGCCCCCATCGCCGTGGGCACACCGGTGGTGCCGGCGTAGTACGTATAGAAATTGGTGGTCAGGCCCGCATCTTTCGACGCGCGGATCAGCAGTGCCAGATCGCTACCCCAGTTGCCCGTGATGACCGTATCGGCGCCAGACGCACGAATCTTCGCGACATACGGCGAGAAGTCCTTCACCTGTGCCAGCGGGTGCAGGTCTTCACCCACCACCTGGATGTCCGGGCGCTTGCGCTTGAGATATTCCTTGGCGGCGCGTGCCACCTGGTGCCCGAACGAATAGTTCTGGTTCAGCAGATAGACCTTCTTGATGTTCGGGTCCTTGGCCAGGTAGCTGGTCAGGGCCTCCATCTTCATGTCGGAGTTGGCGTCCAGGCGGAAGTGCCAGTAGTTGCACTTGCTGTTGGTCATATCCGGATCCACCGCGGCGTAATTGAGATAGATGATCTCCTTGCCCGGGTTGCGGTCGTTGTACTTGGCGATCGCGTCCTGCAGCGCCATGCCCACGCTGGAGCCGTCGCCCTGCGCGACATAGCGGATGCCCTGGTCGGTGATCTGCTTGAGGATCGTCAGGCTTTCTTGCGGCGATACCTTGTTGTCAAAACCGACGACTTCGAACTTGGTGCCGTTGCCGCTCCAGTTCTGCTGGTTGGCCAGATCGGCCGCATATTGCCAGCTGCGCAGCTGGTTCTGGCCCAACGCGCCCATCAACCCGGACAGCGGATCGATCCACGCGATCTTGACGGTCTCGGCGTGGACGGTGCTCGGGCAAAATGCGCCTGCGAATGTGCCAACTGCTGCCGCCGCGCACAGCGCGAGTCGGAATGCCTTCATGCAAATGTCTCCTGATGTCTTATCGTTAGACGCCGTGCAGAAGGCATCGTCGAGCATGGTTTTGCACAAAACCGCAAACCGAGGCTTGCAGCAGCTCGATCCTTCCATACACAAACGTATGTGCATGGTAGGAGTGCGTTTGTTGCCGTGTCAACCCGCGCAAACCTGGGGGCCTCAGCACGATTTAAGCGCTGGACAGCCCCGTCAGCGCGGCTAGAATCCGCCTTCATGCCCAAGCCATCCCCGCTGATCGACGAACACGACGAAGCCGTCGATGCCGATTCCGCCTCCCCTGCCACGCCGCGTGTACAGCTCACGCCCGACGACTGGGTTCGCGCCGCCACCGATCTGCTCGTCACCAAGAGCATCGATGCGGTGCGCGTGGACGTGCTCGCCAAGCAGCTGGACGTCACGCGCGGCAGTTTCTACTGGCACTTCAAGAACCGCGACGACCTGCTGCATCAGGTGCTGCAAGACTGGAGCGAGCGCACGCGCGTGGGCCCCAAGCTGGAGCGGCAGAATCCATCAGTGCAGGGCCTGGTGCGCGATCTGCTCGCACTGCCGTTTCGCGGACGCAGCGCGCGTCGCACCGCCATGATCGAATTCGCCATCCGCGCCTGGGCGCGGCGCGACCCGATGGCGCAAGAAGCTGTCGAAGCCGTCGACGAGCATCGCATGGATTACTACGTCCAGCATTTCCAGGCGATCGGCTTTGCGCGCAAGGATGCCAAGGCGCGCGCCTTCATGCTGTACGCCTACCAGCTTTCCGAAGCCACGCTCTGGCACCAAGGCAGCAAGCCCGACAAGGATGCGCGCCGCCGCTTCTTTGAAGACACGCTGCTCGCCGGCGCGCCGCAAGAAGATACAGGCGCAACTGCGCGGGAATAATTCGTGCTGCGTCGTGCGCATTCCTGTCCGAGTGCGCCGCGATGCCCGAATCGCCAGCCTTACACACATCCGACCTGCCCAGCCGGCTCGATCGCCTGCCGTGGAGCCGCTTTCACACGCGCGTGGTCATTGCGCTGGGCATTACGTGGTTGCTCGACGGCCTGGAGGTGACGCTGGCCGGCGCCGTGGCCGGTGCGCTCAAGCAAAGCCCCTCGCTGCATCTGACCAACGCGCAGGTTGGCATTGCCAGCAGCGCATACCTGGTCGGTGCGGTGTTCGGCGCACTGCTGTTCGGCTGGATGACGGATCGACTGGGCCGCCGCAAGCTGTTCTTCATCACGTTGGGCGTCTACATCCTGGCCACGCTGGCGACAGCGTTTTCGTGGAGCTTCGCCAGCCTCGTCGTGTTTCGCGTGCTCACTGGCGCAGGGATCGGCGGCGAATACGCGGCCATCAACTCGACTATCCAGGAGCTGACGCCGGCGCGCGTGCGCGGCTGGACGGATCTCGCCATCAACGGCACGTTCTGGGTTGGTGCCGCGTTGGGCGCGGGGGCATCGTTGTGGCTGCTGGACCCAGCGCACATGAGCCTCGATACAGGCTGGCGGCTGTGCTTCTTCATCGGCGCCCTGCTGGGGCTCATCATTCTGGTGATGCGTTTCTGGATTCCGGAAAGCCCGCGCTGGCTCATCACGCGCGGCCGGCACGAAGAAGCGCAGGCCATCGTGGGCGATATCGAGAACGAAATCGTGGCGCGCGGCCATCGCTTCGATACCGCGCCGCTGCCAGCATTGCGCATGCGCAGCCGTAGCCATCCACGCTTGATGGAAGTCGGGCGCGTGCTGTTCGTGCAGCACCGGCAGCGCGCGCTGGTGGGCCTCGCGCTGATGGCGGCGCAGGCGTTTTTCTACAACGCGATTTTCTTCACCTACGCGCTGGTGCTGACGGATTTCTATGAGGTGCCCGCAACGAAGGTCGGCACGTACCTGCTGCCGTTCGCACTGGGTAATTTTCTCGGGCCACTGCTGCTTGGGCGGCTGTTTGACGTGGTAGGCCGGCGCACGATGATTGCCGCGACCTATGCAATCAGCGGCGTGCTGTTGCTGGTGAGTGGGGCGCTGTTCAAGGCGGGTGTGCTCGATGGCGCCACGCAGACCATCGCGTGGACCGTGGTGTTCTTCTTTGCGTCGGCCGCCGCCAGCTCGGCGTACCTGACGGTGAGCGAAACCTTTCCGCTCGAGGTGCGCGCGCTGGCCATCGCGCTGTTCTATGCCGTGGGCACGGGGCTTGGTGGCGTGGCAGGGCCTGCGCTGTTCGGCTGGCTGATTGATACGCACTCGCGCGGTGCCGTGTTCGGTGGCTATGCGTTCGGCACGGTGCTGATGCTACTGGCAGCCGCTGTGCAGGCTTGCTGGGGGACAGCGGCCGAACGCAAACCGCTAGAACACGTGGCTGCGCCGCTGTCGGTTGACGACAGCCCGGCTTGATCTGCGCCAAACCTGCGCCATGCGCGCCGTCGCCGGTCGCCTATATACTTTCGCGCAGCGCTTTCCCGTGCATTTCCCGCTTATTGGAGACACCCATGCCTGACGCGACTTACGACAACCAGAACATCTTCGCCAAGATCCTGCGCGGCGAGCTGCCCTGCATCAAGGTGTACGAAGACGACCACACCATCGCTTTCATGGACATCATGCCGCAGGCCGATGGCCACGTGCTGGTGCTGCCCAAGGAAGGCGCGGCCGAGCTGTTCGACCTGTCCGACGATGCCGCATCGGCTGCCATCCGCACCACGCGCAAGCTGGCGCGCGCCGTGCGTGCTGCGTTCACGCCGCCGGGTATCGCAGTCTTCCAGCTCAACGGCAGTGCTGCCGGGCAGACGGTGCCGCACGTGCACTTTCACGTGCTGCCGCGCTACAGCGATACCCCGCTGCAACCGCACGCCCGCGTGCAGGCCGACAGCGACAAGCTCAAGGCCCACGCCGAGAAAATCATCGCCGCACTGCAAGCGGAGTAAGCACCGCCGTTACGGCGCAGCGGACGGCACTGCCGAATCTGCCTGCGCCGTGGCGCCTTCTCGCCCATCCTCCCGCCGATAGGCCAGCCGATACAACACCGGCAACACCAGCAGCGTCAGCGCCGTCGACGACAGAATCCCACCGATCACCACCGTCGCCAGCGGCCGCTGCACTTCCGCACCCGTGCCGGTTGCCAGCGCCATCGGTACGAAGCCGAGCGACGCCACCAGAGCCGTCATCAGCACCGGCCGCAAGCGTGTGAGCGCACCCTCACGCACGGCCATGTCGACCGACTGGCCGCTCTCGCGCAGGCTGCGGATGAAGCTCAGCATCACCAGCCCGTTGAGCACCGCCACGCCAGACAGCGCGATAAAGCCCACTGCCGCTGAAATCGACAGCGGAATGCCGCGCAGCGCCAGCGCCAGAATGCCGCCCGACAGCGCGAACGGAATGCCCGAGAACACGAGCAAACCATCCTTCAGGTTGCCGAACATCATGAACAGCAGCGTGAGCACCATGGCCAGCGCCAGCGGCACCACGATCTGCAGGCGCTCGGTAGCCGACTGCAACTGCTCGAACTGCCCGCCCCACGCCATCCAGTAACCGGCCGGCAGACGCACCTGCGCATCGAGCACTGCCTGCGCTTCTTCCACAAACGAGGCAATATCGCGCCCGCGCACATTGGCGCTGACGACGATGCGGCGCTTGCCGTCTTCGCGGCTGACCTGGTTGGGGCCGGTGACCTCGTTAAGCGTGGCCACATCGGACAGGGGCACGTAACCCTGTCCGTTGGGCAATGCCAGCGGCAGGCGGCCCAGCGCTGCCGGGTCGCTTCGCGCCGTTTCCGGCAGCCGCACGACAATGCCAAAACGGCGGTCGCCCTGGAACACCGTGCCCGCATCCTTACCGCCGATGGCCGCGGACACCGTGTCCTGAATCGCCCCGCTGGAGAGGCCGTAACGTGCAGCCTTGTCGCGATCGATATCGACGTTCAAAAAAGGCAGTCCGCCAGTCTGTTCGATCTTCACCTCGGTCGCGCCGGCCAGCTTACCGAGCTGCGCCGCAATACGCTTGGCCTGGGCTTCCAGCACGCCCATGTCGTCGCCGAAGAGCTTGACGGCCACATCGCTGCGTACGCCCGAAATCAGCTCATTGAAGCGCAACTGAATCGGCTGTGAGAACTCGTACGCGTTGCCGGGGAGCGCTTCAACCGTGGTGCGAATGTCGGCCAGCAACTGCTCCCGGTTGCGACGTTTTCCATCCGCGCCGGCGGGCCAGTCGCGCTCGGGCTTGAGCATGATGTAGCCGTCGGAGATGCTTGGCGGCATCACGTCGGTCGCGACTTCTGCGGTGCCGGTGCGCGCAAAGACACGCTCGATCTCGGGAAACTTCGCCTTGAGCGTGCGCTCGATCTGCATCTGCATGTCCAGCGATTGCACCAGCCCCGTGCCCGGAACGCGCATGGCCTGGATGGAAAGATCGCCTTCGTTCAGGTTGGGCACGAACTCGGCGCCCAGGCGCGTGGCTGCCACCAGCGAGACCGACACCGCCACCGCGGCAAACGTCAACACCACGGCCGGCGCAGCCAGCACGCGTTCGAGCAGCGGCGCATACATGCGGCGCGCCCAACCCATCAGGCGGTTCTCTTTCTCGGCTACGCGCTCGCCAATGAACAAGGCCACGGCGGCCGGTACAAACGTGATGGAAAGAATCATGGCTGCGGCCAGCGCCAGCACCACCGTGATCGCCATCGGATGGAACATCTTCCCTTCCACACCCGAGAGCGCAAAGATCGGCAGGTACACCACCATGATGATGAGCTGGCCATACAGCAACGGACGGCGCGCTTCGCGGGCGGCTTCAAACACCTCGTCGAAACGCTCGGCGCGCGTGAGCGGTCGACCGCGCAGCTCCTGCGCATGCGCAAGGCGCCGCACGCAGTTTTCGACGATCACCACGGCGCCGTCTACGATGATGCCGAAATCGAGCGCGCCCAAACTCATCAAGTTGGCGCTCACCTTGGCCGACACCATGCCGCTGAACGTCATCAGCATCGACAGCGGAATCACCAGCGCGGTCAGCACGGCTGCACGCAGGTTGCCCAAGAAGAGGAACAGCACCGCCATGACGAGAATGGCGCCTTCCAGCAGATTCTTCTTGACCGTGGCGATGGCCTTGTCGACGAGCACCGTGCGGTCGTACACCGACTCCACGCGAATGCCCGCCGGCAGCGTCTTGCGAATCTCCTGCATGCGCTTGTCCACGGCCTGCGAAACAGTGCGGCTGTTCTCGCCCATCAACAGAAACGCCGTGCCAAGCACCACCTCGCGCCCATTGCTGGTAGCGGCGCCCGTACGCAGTTCGCTGCCGCTTTCGATGCTGGCGACGTCCCGCAAGCGCACAGGTGTGCCGTTCGGGCTGGCGAGCACGACGTTGCCGATGTCAGCCGCATCGCGCAACTGACCGGGCGCACGCACGAGGTATTGCTCGCCCTTGCGCTCGATATAACCGGCGCCGACGTTGGCGTTGTTGCGCTCAAGCGAGGTCAACACATCGGCCAGCGTGAGCTTGTATGACGCCAGGCGTTCGGGGCTCGTCGCCACCAGGAATTCCTTGGCGAAACCGCCGATGGTGTTCACCTCCGTCACGCCCGGAACATTGCGGATCTGCGGGCGGATCACCCAGTCCTGCAGCTCGCGCAAGTCGGCGGGGGTGTAGGCGGTGCCGTCGGGCTTGCGCGCGTTGGCGTCGGCCTCCACAGTCCACAGGTAGATTTCGCCCAGGCCAGTGGAAACGGGCCCCATGCTTGGCGAAATGCCATCGGGCAATTGCTCCTTCGCGGCCTGCAAGCGTTCACTCACCAACTGGCGCGCGAAATAGATGTCGGTGCCTTCCTTGAAGATCACCGTCACCTGCGACAGGCCGTAGCGCGAGAGCGAGCGCGTCTGCTCCAGCTTCGGCAAGCCGGCCATGGCAGTTTCCAGCGCATAGGTGATGCGCTGTTCGGTCTCCAACGGCGAGTACCCCGGTGCCGGGGTATTGATCTGCACCTGCACGTTGGTGATGTCGGGCACCGCATCGATCGACAGGCGCGTATAGCTGTACGCGCCGAACGCGGCGGCGGCCAGCACAGCCAGCAGCACCAGCCAGCGCTGGGCGATGACGGTGCGCAAGAGGCGTTCAAACATAGCGCCTCCTTTCAATGACCGTGGTCGGCGGACTTGCCGGCTTCGGCCTTCAGCACGTAGCTGTTGGCTGCGGCGTAGCGCGTGCCGGCGGGAAGCCCTTCGAGGATCTCCGTCCAGGTGCCGTCAGTGCGGCCCGTTTTGACGGGGCGCACTTCAAAGCCGGCCGGCACGGGCACAAACACCGAGGGCTTCTCGTCGACGGTCTGCACGGCATCGGCGCGCACGGCCACGGGCACCTGCACGCGCCCCGATTCGACCGACACGTTGACGAACATGCCGGGCCGCCAAGCGAGCTTGGGGTTGTCGAGCGTGACGCGCGCGGGCGCGGTGCGGGTCTGTTCGCCCAGCAAGGTGCCAACGTACGAGACCTTGCCTTGCACGGCGGTGCCCGTGGCGGTCGCGCGCACGGTGGCGGCAGCGTTGGTCGTGACCGCTTCCAGGTCCTTGGCAGTAACGGAGAAATCCGCCCACACGGTGCGCAGATCAGCCACGGTAAAGACTGCCGTTTCCGCCTGCACCGCTTCACCCTGCGACAGGTGTTTGGCGACCACCACGCCGTCAAAAGGCGCACGCAACTCGAAGCGATTCAGCGCCGACCCCGCCGGCGCCGCGCCAATAGCCGTCAGTTTCTGGCGGGCGTTGTCCGCCGCAATGCGCGCTTCCTGCAGCGAGGTGCGCGCCTGCTGGTAATCCTGTTCAGCGGCGATGCCCTGCTCCCACAGGCGCTTTTCGCGTGCGTGTGTTTCCTGCGCAAGCGCGAGACGTTGCTGGGCCGCCTGCAATTCGCTGCGCTGATCCGACAGCGCGGGGCTGGAGAGCACGGCCAGCAGTTGGCCGCGCGCTACTGGTTGGCCAAGCTCCACCGCTACCTTCTCCGCCACGCCTGCCACACGGGGGACCACGTGGGCGGTGCGGTCTTCGTTCAGGCGAATTTCACCGGGCAGGACAACCTCCGTTCGCAGCTCGGCGGCACCTGCGGTTTCCACGCCGATCTTTGCATTGGCGATGGCGTCGGCCGACATGGCGAGCGTTTCGGCGTGGGGCGCCTCGGCCTGCCCAGTGGCGGCCGGTGCAGGTGCCGCCTCGGCCTCGGACGTCGGAGCCTGGCGCGCGCCCATGCCGAACCACAGCCCGGCAGCGGCCAGCGCGCCAAGCACGACGATGAGCGCGATGGCGCGCCGTTGTTTCGGTGGAAGTGTCATGTCAGCGGAAGGAGAGAGGCCGCACTACCGGCCGAGGATGCGATCGATACCGGCGGCCGCCTGGTGCGCGCGAGACAGCGCAGCCAGGTATTGCGCGCGCGCCTGGAAGAGCGTGCGTTGGGCGTCCAGCACATCGAGAAAATTGAACTTGCCGGCATCAAAGCCGATGCGTGCCGCGTCATACGCGCGCTCCGCGCCGGGCAACACGTCTTGCCGCAGCGACTGCACGGCGGCGCGGGCCGCGTCGAGCCGCGCTACGTCTTGCGCGAGCGTGGCGTTCTGCTCAAGCTGCAGGGCGCGATAGTCTTCAAACGCCTTGTCGGCCAAACGCTGTGCTTCGAGCTGGCTGCCCTGGTTGCGATCAAACAGCGGCAGCGGCACGGCAATGCCGAGCACCGCCATGTTGTTGTTCGCGGCGCTGTCGCGCTTGGCGCCCACCGAGAGCATCACATCGGGCACGCGCTTGCTGCGCTCCAAGTTGGCGAGCGCCTGGCGCCGGTCGATCTCCAGACGGGCGCGGATGGCGCGGGGCGAGTTTTCCAGCGCTCCGGTAGCTTGGCGCGCTTCGGGCGGCACGACGGGCAGCGTCTCCGCACTGCCGTCGGCCTCAGGCGCGGCGGACGCGGTGCCCCAGAAGGCCGCCAATGCGCGCTGGGCGATCAGCAGTTCAGCATTCGCGTCACGCAGTTCGATGGCGGCACTGGCACGGGCCACACCGGCCTTGGTTTGCTCCACCGGCGACACCTTTCCCGCCTGCACACGCCGCGCAGCGGCAGATTCGGCCTGAGCGGCCAACGCATCCGACGCCTGCGCGAGCGCCAAGCGCTCCTGCGCAATCACCAGATCGAAAAAGGCCCGCGTGACATCCGCACGCAGCTGGGCCTGCAGCACGGCGGCATCTTGCGCCGTGGCGTCTCGGGCGATTTCTGCGGCGTGCGTGCGGGCACCGCGTTTGCCGCCGAGTTCCAATGGGATATTCAGTTGCGCCGTCATCGTAGCGCGGTCGCGACGAACGTCTTCTGTCGTGAAGGCGGCTTCGGGATTGCGCAGCCGGCGGGCTTTGTCGAGTGCGCCTTCGCTGGCGGCCACTTCATAGCCCGCAGCCGCCAGGGCGGGATGTGTCTGCACCGCACGGTCAACGGCTTGCTGCAGGGTCACGCGTTCAGATGCCGCAGTTGGCATGGAAAGCGCCACCGGAGCGACGGGCTCAGTCGCCGCTGCGGTGGCCAACGGGGCAGCCAGAAGACACAAAAGGACCGCCCCGGCGGGCTGGAAACAGCGCATTACGCAATCGCGCCGTCGGTGTACGGATCGCGTGCGCCAGTCTTTGCACCATCGGTGTAGGGATCGCGGGCGCCGGCCTTGCCGCCATCGGTGTAAGGGTCACGCGTACCGGACTTGGCGCCATCGGTGTACGGGTCACGCGCGTCGGCCTTGGCCAGCGGCGCGAGCGTCGACTTGGCCTGCGGCGCGCAGCACGCTTCGTGATCGCCTTGCGCGGCCACGGCCGTGCCGGTTGCCAGCAATGCGGCCAGTGCCGCCAGAGGAAGCACGCGTTGGAATCGAATCGCCATGAGGATCTCCTTCAAAAGGCCTGACATCAGCAAACAGGAAGGGGGGCGATGTCAGTGGGGCCAGTCTAGGGAGCGGTGCGCCACGCGGGCATGACTCGAAGATGACAAACTTGTCATCTTTGTGCCTCCGTCGGGGGTTTTGGCATATCGTGGCGGCACTGGCGGATACATCAAACGCGCGCCACCTTTCACCATGCGACTGCTGATTGTTGAAGACGAGCCCAAGGCGGGCGATTACCTCCTCAAGGGCCTGACGGAATCCGGCTTTGTGGCTGACCTCGCCCGCACCGGCCCCGATGGCCTTTTCCAGGCCATGGAACACGATTACGACCTGATCGTGCTGGACGTCATGCTGCCCGGCATGGACGGCTGGCAGGTGCTGCAGGAACTGCGCCGCCGCAAGAGCACGCCGGTGCTGTGCCTGACCGCGCGCGACGAACTGGCCGACCGCCTGAAAGGTTTGGAACTCGGCGCAGACGATTACCTCGTCAAACCCTTCGCCTTTGCCGAGCTGGTAGCGCGTGTGCGGACCATCCTGCGGCGCGGCCCGCTGCGCGAAAGTGAGATCCTCGAAATTGCCGACCTGACCATCGACACGATCAAGCGCCGCGTCACGCGTGCAGGACAACGCATCGACCTGACCGCCAAGGAATACGCGCTGCTGCATCTGCTGGCGCGCCGCACGGGGGAGGTGCTATCGCGCTCGCTGATCGCCTCGCAGGTGTGGGATGTGAACTTCGACAGCAACACCAACGTGGTGGATGTGTCGATCCGACGCCTGCGCGCCAAGGTGGACGACCCGTTCGAGCACAAGCTGATCCACACGTTGCGCGGCATGGGCTACGTGTTGGACGCGGTTGATCGCTGATGAGGCCGCTGATGCGCTGGCCCGCATCGCTTGCAGGCAGACTCGTGCTGGCGTTTGTGGTGGTGGCATCGGTCACGCTCACTGCGGCTGGTACGTATCTTTACTTCGCGCTCAACGCGCAACTGCGCGTGGCTGACGATGCGATGCTGCTCGGCAAGATCACGCAGCTGCGCCACCTGGCCAGCGAGGCACCCAGCGCCGACGATCTGGCACGCACCGCACACCGCTATACCGATGTGGTGTCGGGCCACGATGGATTGATCCTGCGCATCGCCACGCCCGAAGGCCGCACGCTGGTGGAAGTGAACCCCGAGGGCGAACACGTGACGATGCCGCCCGTGGTTGCGGCTGCGGTGCCGCCGTCGGAGTCTTCCGTACAGACATGGATATCGATGACCGGCATGGCCTCGCGCGCCGCGGCAGCCGAGGCGTGGCTGGGCAAGAACAACGCGAAAGTGATTGTGCTCGTCGCGCAGGATGGCGACAGCCGCGCAGCATTGCTGACCCAGTACCAGCGCCACATCGTGTTTGCCGTACTTGGCGGCGTGGCGGCGGTGGCGCTGCTGAGCCTGCTGCTCGTGCGGAGCACGCTGCGCGGGTTGGCACGCATCGGCAATCAGGCTGCGGCCGTGGTGCCGAGCCAGCTCGACACACGTCTCACGCTGCAGGGCGCGCCGCGTGAGTTGGCCGACTTGCTGGCTTCACTCAACGCCATGCTCACGCGCCTGCAGGATGGCTTTGCGCGGCTCTCGCAGTTCTCAGCAGACCTGGCGCATGATTTCCGCACGCCGCTGGCCAATCTGGTGGGCCAGACTGAAGTCACGCTCGCACACCCGCGCACGGGCGAGGAATACCGCAGCGTGCTCGAATCCAACCTGGAGGAATACGCGCGCCTGTCGCACATGATCGAGGACATGCTGTTCCTGGCACGCGCCGACCATGCCCGTGTGGCGCTGTCCATCGCGGCGCTGGATGCGCGCCACGAGGTGCAAGTGCTGGTCGACTACTTCGAGGCGGTAGCCGCTGATCGTGACATCACCATCGACGTGCGCGGCGATGCGCAATTGCGCGCAGATGCGACGTTGCTGCGCCGGGCGATCAACAACCTGCTCGACAACGCGCTGCGTCACACACCCGCTGGAGCGTGCATCGACGTAGCGATCGAGTTGATGCCGCAGGGCATCGCAATTGCCGTGGGCAACCCCGGACCGGCCATTCCGGCCCCCGCCCTGCCGCTGCTGTTCGAGCGGTTCTACCGGGGCGACCCCTCGCGGGCGCAATCTGGCGCGCAACCAAGCCAGTCCACCGGGTTGGGACTGGCCATCGTCAAAACCATCATGGACCTGCACGGTGGTAGCGTGCAGGCCAGCAGCCCGCCGGGTGGGCGGACCGAGTTCCGGCTCGTGTTTCCGGCTTGATACAAGGCTTAGGTGCCGATCCGCTGTGCCGACGGCGTACGGGTCGCATCCTGGCCGTCGTCGCGCAGAACCTGCCGATACGCGGCCACCACCAGCAAGCCGATGAAGCGCAGCAGGCGGCGCGGTGCATTGACATCTTCAGTGACGGCAAAGCGCGCCGGCGTGCCCTCAACCGGTTCACCGGACAGCCAGAAGCGCACGCCCGGCGGCACGTCGATCGATTGGCCTGGCCTGAGCCAGATGTCCTGCTGCTGATGCTCTTGCGTGATCCACAACAGCCCGGCTTGTGCGGCAATGGTTTGGGCCCGTGCCGACCGCCAGCTCACCGGCACGCCCGGCCGGTCCAGTTCGAAGATCCTGATTTCGCGCATGATTGAGACTCCTGTGCCGGGGTTCGTGGTGGATTTTTATAGGAACTGCGGATCGGCACGGTTCCATCTTGCGCGGCAGCGCACGCCGTTGACATGAACAGTTGTGAACAGTTTTGCTGAACTGTTCAGCATCTTTCGCGAACAGTTTCGTGGGACGACGGACAGAATTGCATTTGGATATGTCAAACCGTTCGTTTTCCACGGGGTGCCGGCTGGCTAGCATGGTCCATCGCCATTCTCGCCGGAGCCGCCATGCCACATGACCAAAACGCCACCATCGACACCACGTTCGGCACCTTGCGCGTACGCCGGGTGGCCGGACACATCGGCGGGGAGGTTCTCGATCTCAAGCTCGGCGCGGACCTGACAGAAGACGCGTTTGCGAGCCTGTATGCTGCGCTGCTCAAATACAAGGTGTTGTTCTTTCGCGACCAGCAACATCTGGACGATGACACGCACCAGGCATTTGGCAAGCGCTTCGGCCGCATCGTGGCCCACCCGACCGTGCCGGCACCCAGCGGCACGCAGCTGTTTGAACTCGATGCGTCAAAGGGCGGCGGCCGTGCCGATTCCTGGCACACCGATGTGACGTTTCTCGATGCGTTTCCGAAGGTATCGATCCTGCGCGCGGTGACGATTCCCGCTTACGGCGGCGACACCGTCTGGGCCAACACCGCCCGCGCCTACGAACAGTTGCCCGACCCGCTCAAGCAGCTTGCCGAGCAGCTCTGGGCAGTGCACACCAACGATTACGACTACGGTGCCGAGCGCACGCAGATCGAGAGCGCACGCCTGCGGCATCATCGGGAGGTGTTTAGCGCCTCGGTGTATGAAGCCTCGCACCCCGTGGTGCACGTGCATCCGGAGACCAGTGAACGCGCCCTGCTGCTCGGCCATTTCGTCAAACGCTTCACTGGCCTGTCGGGCAGCGAATCGACGCGGCTGTTCGAACTCCTGCAGAACCGCGTGACGCGGCTGGACAACACCGTGCGCTGGCAATGGCGCCAGCACGACGTCGCCATCTGGGACAACCGCGCCACGCAGCACTACGCCATCAACGATTACGGCAACCAGCCGCGCCTGGTGCGCCGCGTGACCGTGCATGGCGACACGGCCATCTCAGTGGACGGCAGCCGCAGCACGCAACTGCGCCGCCCCGAAGCGACCAACGACGCGCATATCGACACGCTGCTGGCCAACGCCCACTGACCCACTGATATCAAGCCCCGGCCGCCTGCTGCACCAACCGGTGGTAGAACCGGATCAGCTCCACCAGATTGGCTTCGGTGATCCGCTCGTTGGTGCCGTGAAAGCGCGGCAAGTCTTCCGGCTTGGCGCGCACCGGCGAGAACCGATAGACATGGTCGGCAATCTCGATCATGTGGCGTGAATCGGTCGCACCGATCATCAGCCCGGGTGCCACGACCGTGCCCGGGAACAGCTCGCGCACCGTCTTGTTGATCAACTGATACGACGCCGACTGCGTGGGCGACACCGGCGAGGCTTCGCTCGAGCCGGGCAGTCGGCTCAGTTCGAACTTGCCGTGGGGCGCGGCCGCCTTGGCGGCGTCTTCCACGTGCGCTGTGACGGAGGCGATGGTGTCGCCGGGCAGCAGGCGGAAGTTGACCGTGGCCTCGGCGCGGCCGGGCAGCACGTTGTCCTTGTTGCCGGCCTGCACGATGGTCAGCGCAGTAGTGGTGCGCAGCATGGCGTTGGAGCTGCCTGACGCCTCCAGTTGCTTCTGCACCAGTGGCCCGAACAGCCACAGGTTGGACAGTGCCACGCGGCTGAAGCCCTGCATCTCGGGCGCCAGCGTTGCAAACATCTCCTGCGCTACACCGCGAATGCCGGCGGGCAACTGATCGTCATCCAGCCGCTTGAGCGTGGCGCTCATCATGGCGATGGCGCTCTGCCCGTGCGGCGGCGGCATCGACGAATGCCCGGGCGTGGCCCCGACCTTGAGTTGCACGGAGAGAAAGCCCTTCTCCGCCACGCCGATCAGCGCCGCCGGCTTGGTCAGCCCCGGCAGCACGCCTTCGGTAATGAGCAGACCTTCGTCGATCACGAACTCGAGACGCTCGCCGCGCGATTTGAGCAGCGCGGCGATCTGCTTGGCGCCGCGCTCGCCGCCCACCTCCTCGTCGGCGCCAAAGGCCAGGTGGATGGTGCGGCGCGGCTTGAAGCCGCCGGCGGCCAGCAACTCGATGGCCTCCATCTGCGAGATCAGGTTGCCCTTGTCGTCCCACGCGCCACGGCCCCAGACCATGCCGTCTTTCACCACGCCGTCGAAGGGCGGCTGGGTCCAGTCGCCTTCGGTGCCGGGGGCGATGGGCACGACGTCCTGGTGCGCCATCAGCATGACGGGCTTTAGCGACGGGTCGGAGCCCTTCCAGGTGTAGAGCAACGCAAAGTCGCCCACTTGCTCACGCTGCAGCACGGCATGTGCCTTGGGATAGCGCGCCTCGAGCATGGCGTGCAACTGGCGGAACTGATCGGCGTTCAGTTGCGCATCGGTCGCGCTCGATACGGTGCGTGCGCGTACGGCTTCGGCCAGGTGCGCCGCGGCGGCCGGGCCATCTACTGCGACCGGCGTGACAGCGGGCACATCGAGCTGGCGCGAGCTGTGCCGCCACGTGTTGAACGCCACGTAAGCGGCCACCAACACCACAACCGCAATGGCCACGCGCAACAGCCGCCCGATGACGGCTCCACGACGCTTGAACGACGTACGCATTTGTCTCCTCTCCTTTGAAGGTGCATGGCCTTCGCCCGATTTGTATGCGCCGGGCGTAAGGCGCCAGTATCGCCGCAGTCGCTTGTATTCGGTGGGCTTCCGAATGCGGCCTCAAAACGCTCGAAAGAAAGGGCCGCCCCCCCTTTTTCACGGAGCCAGCCCGGCGCATCGTCCCGAGGAGAATGCGGGCCGCCGCTTGGCAATCCGCACCATCGCGTTCCGGCGCGTTTGGCTACAATGCCTGAACAGTACTGAACAGTTCCTCGTATCTGTTCAGAGGCTTCCAGATCAGCCTTCGCGCCCATGAAACTCATCATCGATGCCACCACCCGCGTGCCGATTGCCGACCAGATCGTGGCTGGCGTGCAGGCATGGATCCGCGACAACGACGTGCGCCCCGGCGCCAAGCTGCCGTCGATTCGGCAACTTGCAGCCGATTACGGCATCAGCCGCTTCCCCGTCATCGAGGCGTATGACCGATTGGTCTCGCTGGGCCTGCTGGATTCGCGCCACGGCTCCGGCTTCTATGTGGCCGAGAGCAACCTCACTGGGCGCGACGGGCGCGGCTGGTCAGACCCGCGCCGGGCAGAGGCCGAGTCCAAACACATCTTCGAGCAGTTCAGTTACCCCGACGGCATGCTCAAACTGGGCGGCGGCTTTGTGCCGGCCGACTGGCGCGATGTCGACGGCCTGACGCAGGCCATCCGCCAGGTCTCTCGCACCGACACACACGCGGTGATCGACTACTCCTCGCCGCTTGGCAACATGGCGCTGCGCCATCAGGTCATGATGCGAGCACGCCAGCTTGGTATCCAGGCGGAACTGCCCAATGTGTTGATCACCGCCGGCACGAGCCAGGCGATCGACCTTGTGATGCGGCACCTGCTCAAACCCGGTGACACGGTGTTTGTGGAAGACCCCGGCTATTACACCGTGTTCGGCCTGCTGCGTTTGCATGGTGTGAAGCTGGTCGGCATTCCGCGCAGGAGCGATGGGCCCGACGTGGAAGTCACGGAAGCGATGCTGCGCGAACACCGGCCCAAGCTGTTCTTCATCAACAGCGTGCTGCAGAACCCGACCGGCTCGGTCGTGTCGCCACCGGTCGCGTTTCGGCTGCTTGAGCTGGCGCGGCGCCACGGCTTCACGTTTCTGGAAGACGACATCTTTGCCGACCTGCAGGCCGATCCGACCGCGCGGCTGGCAACGCTGGACCAACTCGACCAAGTGATCTACGTGGGCGGGTTTTCGAAGACGGTGTCGGCATCGCTGCCGGTGGGTTACCTGATCGCCAAGCGTGAGCTGGTGCACGACCTGACCAACGTGAAGATGCTCACGAGCGTTGGCGGCTCGCGTTTTGCCGAAGCCGTGGTGAGCACGCTGCTGGAGCGCGGCGCCTATCGCAAATATGTAGAGCGGCTGCGCCAGCGCGCGGGTGACTCCGTCATCGCGTCGCTCGATGTGCTGGCCGATGCCGGCTGGGAAGTGTTTCACCATCCGTCGGGTGGCAACTTCCTGTGGGCGCGTGTGCCGCACGTGGAGGATTCGCGCGATCTGGCCGCCACCGCAGAGAAGCACGGCGTGACATTGGCGCCCGGGCATTACTTCCGCCCGAACCTGGAGGTATCGCCATGGGTGCGCATCAATAGCGCATACGCAACGGAACCGCGTGCGGTGGCGTTCCTGCAGGAGGCAGGCAAACGGGCCACCCGCAAGCGCGCATAGACGCTGCTCGCAGGCATGGCATTTGCGGCGTATCTGCCGTCTGCTCTCACTTAGGAGTCCCATCATGCACTCCGACAAGTTCCATACTGCCCGCCCGCCGCTGCACAGCGGCACCACCTACGCTGCAGGCGCCAGCCCAGCCGACCCCGTGCAGCAGGCGTCACAGCGCATCCGCTCTGTAGACGCCTGCGGCACCGAGGCCTCTGGCAGCACGGTCGACACCGACGGCAAAAGCCGAGAGGCGATCAAGGACTCGTCGCTGTGGCAAGACAACGTCATCTATTCCAACGCGTCGCTGGTCAACACCAACCCCGAGCCTTATCCGGAAGGGCCGATTGCGGGCATCGACAGCCGCCGCAGCCACGGGCAGCCAACGGTAGCGCCCGACGCCGGACACAAGCTGGTGCACCGCGGGGTGGTTGAGGAAACCGTGCGCAACGGCACGCGCGCGGCACAGCGATTTTCTTTGGAAGACGACGAGCGAGCTTAGCTTGGTGCGCTGCACCCCCTTCCGTCACGGCACCTGTTACCCCGCTCAGGTATTTGAATCCCCCCCGCGTGGGCTGAAGGTGCGCGGGAAGACGACCGGCGCGCTGCGGTCAACCACACGGTAGCCTTTGGCGGGGCGGTACGAATCGCCTTCCGCCACCCCCGCCTCTTCCAGAAAATTGGCCGACAGCATTCGGGTGCGGAAGCCGCTTTTATCGACCGGGCGACCGAGCACGATCTCGTACATGCGCTGCAACTGCGGCAGCGAGAACGGCTCGGCCAGCAGAAACGCCGGCAACGACGTGTATTCGACCTTGCTGCGCAAACGCGCGACGGCAGTGCGCAGGATTTCCGCGTGGTCAAAGGCAAGTTCTGGCGCACCCAGTACATCGTCCACCGCATACCACGCCACGTCGGCCGCATTGGCGCCCTTGGCAAGCACCACGCCCTGCGCCGGTATCAACGCAAAGTAGACGTGCGTGGCCGACCAGCCGCGCGGGTCGCGTGTGGCCCCGCCCCAGCTGCCGAGCTGCTCAAGATATGGGCTCCCCACGCCGGTCTTCTCCAGCAGCTTGCGGCGTGCGCAGTCTTCCAGCGTGGCATCGACAGCCGTATCGACAAACCCGCCGGGCAGCGCCCATGCGCCGGGAAAAGGCTCGCCTTCGGCGTTGGAGCGCTGCACGAGCAGCACGCGCAATACGTCATCCAGCACCGTGAAGATGACGACATCCACGGTGGTGAGCGGTAGCGGGAAGGACTTTGCAGACGATCGGGTGGCCATGGCGGGTCACAAATTTCTTGACGGCCTCAATAGTAAGTTGTATTGTCCAACCCATACAAGTTGTACTGTACAACTTAAGCACAAAAAGGGAGGTCACCATGTTCGGCATCCGCTTCATCAAGTCGCAGCCCACCGTTCACCTCATGCAGTTCCGCGCCGGCAAGGTGGTGCGCGAAGGCTCGGGCCTGTCGTTCTTCTATTACGGCCCGACGACCACGCTGGTGGCCGTGCCGGTGGCCAGCCAGGACCGCCCTTTCATCCTTGAACTGGTGACGGCCGACTTCCAGAGCGTGACTGTGCAGGGTCAGGTGACATACCGCATCAGCGATCCGCGCCGCACCGCGGCGATGATGGATTTCTCGCTCGCCAAAAATGGCCAGAGCTACGTGTCGGAAGACCCGAAGCGTTTGGGCGATCGCGTCGCTCAGCAGGTCGAAGTGATCGTGCAGCAGGCCGTGCAAGCGATGGAGCTGAAGGCAGCGCTGCGCGCATCGGCGGCAATCGCGCGCACTGCACAAGCCGAACTGGCGGCGCAGCCTGAAATTGCCGCGTTGGGGCTGGCAATCCTGGGCGTGTCGGTCATGGCGGTCAAGCCGACGCCCGACATCGCCCGCGCGCTGGAAGCTGAAGCACGCGAATCCAACCTCAAGGCCGCGGACGACGCCGTCTATTTGCGCCGCATGTCGGCCGTGGAAAACGAGCGCGCCATCCGCCAGAACGAGCTGGACACCGACATTGCGGTTGAGCAGAAGAAGCGCCAGATCCGCGAGACACAGATGGAAGCCAAGGCCACCTTGATGCGCAAGGAGAATGCCCTGCGCAACGAACAGATGGCCGCCGATGTGGAGCTCGAAGGCCAGCGCAAGGCCTTCGTAGCCGGGCAGGCCGAGAACAGCCGCACGCTGGCAGAAGCCGAGGCCTACCGCGTGGCCGCCGTCATGCAGGCACTGGAAAAGGCCGACCCGCGCATCGTCAACGCGCTTGCAGCAGCCGGCATGCAACCCGGCCAGCTCATCGCCCAGGCCTTTGGCGGCATTGCCGAACGTGCCGAACGCATCGGCCAGCTCAACGTGTCGCCAGACCTGCTGCAAGGGCTGATGAATGCCTCCACCGGCACAACCGGCAGGGCCGCATCATGAGCACCGATGGCCGCAAGGTCGTGCTGGTGACGCGCCGCACCCGGCTTGAAGAGCTGGTGGCGCGCCACCACACCCTGGCGCAGGCGAAGTTCTACCTCGAACACCTGGGCGCCGATTTTTCCGACTACCTGACCGAGAACGCCGCCTACGCGCGCAGCCTCGAAATCACCGTGCGCGCGCTGGAAGCCTGGGGCCGCTATCAGGTGGTGGACCGCAGCTACCTGCCCAACTTCATCTTTGCGCCGGACGATATCGTCGTAGCGCTCGGGCAAGACGGACTGGTCGCCAACTCGATGAAGTATCTCGACGGCCAGCCGCTGATTGGCCTGAACCCAGAGCCCGGCCGCTGGGACGGCGTGCTGCTGCCCTTCGAGCCGAAAGACCTCGGCACCGTGCTGGCCGACGTGGCGCGCGACAAGCGCCCCACCAAAGCGGTGACGATGGCCGAAGCGCGGCTTTCCGACGGGCAGGTGCTGCGCGCCGTCAACGACCTCTTCATCGGGCCGCGCACGCATGCATCTGCGTTGTATGAAATCGAGGTGGGCGACCGGCGCGAAGCGCAATCGTCGTCGGGCATCATCGTCGCCACGGGGCTGGGTTCGACAGCGTGGCTGAAGAGCATCGTGACGGGTTCGATGGGCGTCGCACGCGCCATGCATGCCGGCGGCGATGGCTTCCACTATGAGCCCGAACCGTGGGACACCCCGCAACTGACGTTCGCCGTGCGCGAGCCGTTTCCGAGTCGCGCATCGCAGGCCACGCTCGTGTTCGGGCATGTGGATGCGGACCAACCGCTCAAGCTGCGCTCGCGCATGCCCGAGAACGGCGTGATTTTTTCCGACGGCATGGAAGCGGATTACCTGCGGTTCACCGCTGGCATGGAAGCGACGATTTCCGTGGCGGCAACACAGGGGCGATTGGCGGTTTGAATGAAAAAAGGCGGCCGAACCAGGGCCGCCGAAGGAGACACCGCCGCGCTCAGTGCGCCACGGCGTTGAAATTGGGCGGCCGTCGATCGACGAACGCCCGGAAGGCTTCATGCGCCTCCGGAGACTTCAGGCGCTGCGCAAAGCAGGCGCTCTCGGCATCCATCTGCTGCTTGAGCAGTTCGGCATCGCGCATCAGCCGCTTGGTTTCGGTCAGGGCGCCCAGCGGCTGGCGCGCCAACCGCGCCGCAATCGCCTCCGCCTCCGTGCCGAGCTGATACAACGGCACCACCCGATTCGCCAAGCCCCATGCGAGCGCCGATTCCGCGCTCACCGCATCGCCCAGCGCGAACATCTCGAACGCGCGCACGTGGCCCAGGCGCGCGGGCATCAGCAGGCTCGACGCCGCTTCCGGCACCAGCGCCAGATTGACGAACGGCGTAGAAAGCTGTGCGTTGTCCGCCAAGAGCACGAAGTCGCAATGGAGCAGCATGGTCGTGCCGATACCGACCGCGCGGCCCTGCACTGCCGCCACCAGCGGGCGCGTGGCACGTGCCAGCGCATGCAGGAAACGGATGACGTTGCGTTCGCCATCGGCCTTGCCGCCGGTCATGGCAATCGATGCGAATTCGCCGATGTCGTTGCCGGCGGAGAACATGTCGCCTTCAGCGCGCAGCAGCACCACGCGCACGGTATTGTCGCGCTCGGCGGCGTCCAGCGCATCGGCCAGCGCGCCGTACATCGCGTCGGTCATGGCGTTCTTCTTGTCGGCACGTGCCAGGGTGAGCGTCAGCACGCCATCGGCGTTGCGGCTCTGGATGTGTTCACTCATTGCTCGTCTCCGTTGGGGAACTTGGTTTGCAGGCTGGCGAGCCAGCGTGCGACAACATCGATCTCGGCGTCGGTAAAGCCTTCGGTCAGCCGCACATTCAGCTCGGCCAGGCCGTTGCGTGTTTCTGCCAAGGCTTCATGTCCGGCGGACGTGATCCAGAGCTGCCAGGCGCGGCCATCCTTGGCATCGGCGCGGCGCTCGATGAGGCCGGCGTCGGCGGTGCGATCGACCAGCCCGCTCATCGCAGAGGGGCCGAGGTCCAACGCGGCGCCGGCTTCGCGCATCAACGCGCCGTCGTTCTTTTCCAGGAAGAACAGCAGGCCGGATTGCGCGGCGGTCACGCCCTCGCCGGTGCGCGATTGAATCCAGCGCTGCAAGCGGCGTTGTCCGACGCTGATCAGATAGACAAGGCGGCGGTCGGGTGCCGTCATGCAGCCTCCGCTTCGTTGCGTGTGGCGGCGGCACGTTCGCGTAGCCAATCCGCCAGACCTGGCCACAGCGTGGTGGCGAACTGCGAGCGGAAGAAGCCCATGTGCCCCACTGCGCCGCCGGCCTGCGCAGGCGTGATTTGCCGGCGCTCGACCCACGTGTTGGTGAAGTGCATCGTCAACGCGTTGATGGCGGCGGGCGTGGCCCACGGGTCGTCGTCAAAGCCGTAGACGAGCACGGGGTGCGTGACGCGGTTGAAGCGCTCGATGGCACCCAGCGTCGGATCATCGAAAAAGTAACGCTGCATGCCGGCCCATGCGCCCCATTCGATGGCGACACCGCCCGGCAGGTCTTCGCCCAGGCCCATGCGTTTGCCGGGCACGTAGCCGATCAGGCGCGCCATCAAGGGGCCAATGCCGCGCAGGATCAACTCCACGCGCCAGCGTTCGCCGCGTTGACGGATAAAGCGCGAGTTGCCCGTGTGGCAGGCCACTTGCACCACGCCCGCGACATCCCAGTCGGCGCAGCACAGGCCGATGGCGTGACCGCCGACGGAGTGCCCGATCGCCAGTTGCGGCAACTCCGGGTAACGTGTCCTTGCCCATCGCATCACGCCTTCGGCGTCGAGCAGGGCCCAGTCGCGCATGCGCGCAGCAAAGCGGCGCAGGCTCTTGGGCCGGGATGCGCCGATCCCGCGGTAGTCATACGTGATGGTGTGGAAGCCGCGTTCGGCGAGAAACTTGGCGAACGCTTGGTAGATGCGTTGCGGCACGCCCGTGGCCGGATGCATGACCACCACGCCCTGCGGCGTGCCGGCGGCCCTCCAGAGCATGGCGCCCAGCGGGTAGCCGTCCGTGGCGGGAATGGTGTGCAGTGTGCTGTCCATGACGTCGATTTAGTTCGTATGCGAAGTGTTTTACTTTGTATGCGAAGTAAATCGGCGTGTCAACGACGGAAAGATAAAGTACTTGCTTAACTATTCAGAGTCGCTATAGTTAACCACATGCTTAACCATGACACCTCCCTCGATCTCGCCTTCCAGGCGCTGGCAGACGGCAACCGGCGCGCGATGCTGGTGCAGCTCGTGCGCGGGCCGGCGTCGGTGAGCGAACTCGCTCAACCCCTCGATATCTCGCTGCCTGCGGTGATGCAGCACCTCTCAGTGCTGGAGAACTCCGGTCTCGTGCGATCGGAAAAGGTGGGCCGCGTGCGGACTTGCCGTATCGAACCCGAGGCACTGAGCCTCGCAGAGCAGTGGATCAACCAACGACGCCTGGAGTGGGAACAGCACTTCGACCGCCTGGGCGCCTATCTGGACACCCTCAAAACCCAAGGAGACTTGCATGACGACGACCATTGACAGCCCCGCCGGCACGACCCTGCGCCCCCTCGTGATCTCGCGCACCTTCCCGGTATCCCGCGACTGGGTCTTCAAGGCCTGGAGCACCGCCGATCACATCAAGCGCTGGTTCTGCCCCACGCACTACACGGTGCCCCACGCGACAGTGGAGTTTCGCGTGGGCGGCAAGTTCGATGTGTGCATGCGCTCGCCCGAGGGGCAAGACCACTGGTCGCGCGGACACTTTCTGGAGATCGTGCCCAACGCGCGCCTCGTTATCGACATGAACGTCGTTGACGGCGACAACCGCCCGCTGATGAACGCCCACACCGTCGTCACATTTGCCGAAGAATGCGGGGGCACGCGCATGGAAGTCACGCAGACCCACACGCCGCTCGCGCCGATTGCCGAGATGATGATCAAGGGCGCGTCCGAAGGCTGGAAGCAGACGCTGGACAAGCTGGAGCGCGAAGCCGCAAGCGTGCCGGTGGCCGATGGCATCCAGCGCTCGGTGGTGCATGCCACCTTCACGGTGGAGCGCACGTACGACGCGCCGCGCTCGCGCGTGTTCAAGGCCCTCACAGACCCGGCTGCCAAGGCCAAGTGGTTTGCCGGCGGCAACGGCTACACGTTGCTCGTGCGTGAGATGGATGCCACGCCCGGCGGCCGCGAAGTCGTCAAGGGCCGGTGGGACAGCGGTGTCGTCTCCAGTTTTGAAGCGCTGTATCACGACGTCATCCCCAACGAGCGGGTCGTCTATTCGTACGTGATGCACCTGGACGACCGCAAGATCTCCGCCTCGCTCGCCACGCTGGAATTGCGTGAGCCGAAGGACGGTTCGGACGGCACGCACCTCGTGATGACCGAGCAAGGCGCCTTCCTGGATGGCTACGACGATTCCGGATCGCGTGAGCGCGGCACGCAATTCCTGCTCGACATGCTCGGCAATTCGCTCAAGGACTGAGCATCTGCAATACGTCGCGCGTGACGGCCGCCAAGGTGACCGCCGCGCCGACGATCAACACTGCCGCCCACAACACGCCGCCCAGGTGCGCCAGAAGCGCCTGGCGCGGCGTCATTGCGCGTACTGCGCGATACCGTTGCCGAACGACCAGTTCTCGGGTAGCACCTCCACCAGATTGATGAATACATCTTCGGACCGCACGCCGGGCTTGTCGCCCAGCAGTTCGACGATGCGGCGATAGAGCGCCTGCTTCTGCTCACGGTTGCGCGTGTTGTTGGCGGTGATCTGGATGA
The DNA here is from genome assembly GCF_047325135.1 of Ralstonia sp. Ralssp110. NCBI lineage: Bacteria > Pseudomonadati > Pseudomonadota > Betaproteobacteria > Burkholderiales > Burkholderiaceae > Ralstonia > Ralstonia sp. Ralssp110. The sequence continues at coordinate 768,726 of NZ_CP168609.1, forward strand.
TCACAACGTCGTCGCTGCGCGCAATGCCAAAGTAGGTCGGACTGACGCTGAAGGTGCTCGCGTCGTGCTCGGTGAGCGTCATGAAGCGATCATCTTCCGGCACGTTGAACGTCTCGCGCATGGCGCGATAGACGCCATCGAAAATGGCCTGGTGATAAGCGGCAGGCTTGCCGCGCCGCAGCGACACTTGAACGAGGGGCATGGTCCACTCCTTGGTTTGCAGTGACCACAGCATGCCTCACATTGATCATTGAAAAAATACATCCTAAGGTATTTCAATCATTCGATTCCAAAATGATTGAACCATGAAGATGCTGGATCTGGAGGCCGTCCAGGCGTTCGTGCTGACCGCCGATCTGAAGAGCTTCACGCGCGCGGCCGAGGCCATGGATTCCACGCAATCCGCCGTGAGCCTGAAGATCAAGAGGCTGGAAGATGCGCTGGGCCGCCGGCTTCTGGAGCGCACGCCGCGTCTCGTGCGGCTGTCTCAGGATGGCGCGGCCTTTCTGGTGGCGGCGCGCGAGCTGGTGGCCGCGCACGAAGGGGCGCTGGGCGCGTTTGGCGTGGAACGGCGGCGCTTGTCGGTCGGGATGAGCCACCACATCGTCGGCGCGGAACTGCCACGGCTGCTCCGCCAGATGGGCTTGGCCGAACCCGCATTGACGCTGGAAATCCGCATCGGCAGTTCGTGGGAGATTCTCGACATTTTCGAGAGCGGCGCGTTGGATGCGGCCATCGTGCTGCGCCACGACAACCGTCGCACCGATGGTGAAGTCCTCATGGAAGAACCGTTCGGCTGGATGGCCGCGCCCGACTTCGAGCACCGCGCCGGCGAGCCCATTCGCTTGGCGAATCAAGCGGACACATGCCGCATACGCCAGATGGCAGTCGCCACGCTGGAAGGCGCGGGCATTGCCTGGCAGGAGGTATTTGTGGGCGGCGGCGTGGCCACCATCGGCGCAGCCGCTGCAGCAGGCCTGGCCGTGGCTGCACTCAGCCGCCGGGTGGCGCCGCCCGGCACGGTGGACATGGGCGCTGCGCTCGGCCTGCCTCCGCTTCCACCACGCAGCGTGGTACTGCATTCGCGCTTGACCGATCCTGTGGCAAAAAAGGCGCTGCGCACGTTCGCTTCCGCCCTGCGGGCGTCGGCCGGGCGATAGCCCTGCGCGCAGATTTGCGCAATCGCTGCACCGCGCGGCGCCTGCGGGGCGACTATGCTTTGCCCCATGAAACCGCGCACAGAACACGACTATCACCGCCGCATCGCCCGCGTGATCGAAGCGATCCTGGCCGACCCTGCCGCCCCGCACACGGTGCAGAGCCTGGCGGCGGTAGCGCACCTGTCGCCGTTTCACTTTCATCGCATCTACCGGGCGCTCACCGGCGAAGGCGTGTTCGAGACCGTCCAGCGCATGCGGCTGGCGCAGGCCGCGCACCGTTTGAGCGGCGCAGAAGATTCCGTCACCGATGTCGCACTCAATGTCGGCTATGGCAGCCCGCAGGCCTTCGCCCGCGCTTTCCGTGAATTCACCGGCGTAAGCCCGCGCGCGTTCCAGACCCGGCAGCAGGCACTGAATGTGCGCAGCACCGAGACCGCAGACCTGCCGCCCATCGAACTGATCGAACAGCCGCCTCTGCACGCGCTCTGCCTGCGCCACGACGGCCCCGTTGCGACCATTCGCCAGACGTTTGTCATGCTGCGGCAACTGCTCGGCATCGATATGGAGTCGGCAGATGCGCCTGACCGCATTGGCATCTGCTATGGCGATCCGGAAACGCCGGGCTCGTTCGAATACTTCGCGGGCGTGATCCTCGATACGCCGCGCGCAATCACCGGCCGCCTGCAACCGATGCGCATCGAAGGCGGCCTCTACGCCTGCCACCGGCTGATCGGCCCTTACGCGCTGATCGCGCCCACCATGCAGGCGCTCTACGGCGGCTGCCTCCCGAGCTACGGCTTCGAACCAGACGACCGCCCGGCGCTTGAGCTGTATCGCAGCCCCGGGCGACATCGCCCGCCGCGCGCCTGCGTGACCGACCTGATGATCCCCATCCGCAAGGAGTAAAGATGCTGCATCGTTGCCTTGCCGCCGCGCTGGCGGCCTTAGTCATGGGCGCCGCGTATGCCGGTGCCGCAGACGAGCCCGCTACGCCTTATCACGTGGGCGAAACCACCCGCGCGTTTCACCCGCAGGCTGAGCGCCATTGGCGCGGGGCGCGCACGCAGGCGCTCATCACCAACGTCTGGTATCCGATTGATATTTTCGTGCCGGAGGTTTCGCACAACATCGATGCGCCGGGCCGGTCGCCGTTCCGCATGCAGCCATCTGCGCGCGAGGCGCCCTTTGCGTCAACGCAGGGGCAATATCCGCTGCTTCTGCTTTCGCATGGCACGGGCGGCACGGCCGGAAGCCTCGATTGGATGGCCGCTGCCCTGGCCGCGCACGGCTACATCGTCGTGGGCGTGAACCATCCGGGCAACACGGCGCTGGAACCGCTAACGCGCGAAGGCTTCATGCTCTGGTGGGAGCGCGCCACCGATGTGAGCGAAGTGTTGGATGGCGTGCTCGCCGATCCCGTATTGGGCGCGCATGTCGATCGCACGCGCATCGGCGCCGTGGGCTTTTCGTTGGGCGGCTATACGGTGCTGGAACTGGCCGGCGCACGCACGGATGTCGCGGCCTTCATGGCGTTCTGCGGCTCGCCACAGGCAGACGCCATCTGCCATCCGCCGGAGATGGCCCGCGCGCAGATCAACCCGGCTGCCGACACAACGAGGTCACCGCAGACGGAAGCCTCCCTCGCCCGCTCCGGTGCGTCCTACCGCGACGCACGCATCAAAGCCGTCTTTGCGATGGCGCCCGCACTGGGCATGGCGATGGACGCGACGTCGCTTGGCAACATCAGCATCCCGGTCTCGCTGATGGCCGGAGACGCGGATGTCACCGTGCCCATCGACACCAACGTGCGACGCGTCGCCAAGATGCTGCCCAAGGCCGATCTGCTGCTGGTGCCGGGGGCGTCGCACTACACGTTCGTGGACGCGTGCCTGCCGGGTGCCGCACCCCATGTGCCGCTGCTGTGCAAGGATAACGCCGGCGTCGATCGCGATGCGGTGCATGCCCAGGCCGTGCGCCGGGCGCTGGATTTTTTCGCGGCGACGCTGCCCGGTCAGACCTGAGCGTCGCCCGCGATTCGGTGCAGATCGATTACTGCTTCTGCACCGCCACGCTGCCGATCGAATAGCCCGCGCCAAACGAGCAGATCATGCCCAGGTCACCCGACTTCAGGTCGGCACGATGACGGTGGAACGCAATGATGGAACCCGCCGATGCGGTGTTGGCGAACTCATCCAGAATGACCGGCGACTCGTCCGCCGATGCGTCGTGCCCAAGCAGGCGTTTGCCGATCAGCTGGTTCATCGCCAGGTTGGCCTGATGCAGCCAGAAGCGGCGCACGTCGGCCGGGGCGTGGCCCAGTTGCTGCAGATGGCCGGCAATGTGCTCGGCGGCCATCGGGCAGACTTCCTTGAAGACCTTGCGGCCTTCCTGGCGGAAGAGCTGATCGCGGTCGTCCGGGTTGCGGTCTTCGCTGCGCGAAAGGTAGCCGGCGTTGTTGCGGATGTTGTTGGAAAAGCTCGTCGCGCATTTGGTGCCGAGCACACGCCAGGCGTCGGCGGAGCGTGTGTCTTCCGCGCGCTCGACCAGCACGGCCGTGCACACGTCACCGAAGATGAAGTGGCAATCGCGGTCTTTCCAATCGAGGTGGCCGGAGGTGATTTCCGGGCTCACGACCAGCGCGGCGCGCGCCGTGCCGCTGCGCACGGCGTTGATGGCCTGCTCCAGCCCGAACGTGGCCGACGAGCACGCGACGTTCATGTCGAACGCATAACCGCCCGCGCCAATGCCGTTCTGAATTTCCACGCCCAACGCCGGATACGGACGTTGGAAGTTGGACGTCGCGCAGAGCAGCATGTCGACGTCGGCGGCGTCGCGGCCGGCAGCGGCCAATGCATCGCGCGCGGCGGCCACGCCAATCTCTGCTTGCAGCGATAGCGCATCGTCGGGGCGCGGCGTCAGATGCGGGCGCATGCGCGTCGGGTCCAGCACGCCGGCCTTGTCGATCACGTAGCGCTGTCGAATACCCGAAGCCTTCTCGATGAACTCCGCCGACGACTCCGCCAGCGCCGTCAGCTCGCCCGCCGCAATCGCCGCGGCATGCTGCGCGTTGTAGCGCTGGGTGTAGGCGTTGTAGGAGGCGACCAGCTCCTCGTTCGTGATGACCTCGGGCGCGACCCACAGGCCCGTGCCGCTGATGACGACGTCGTGCATACCCGGAATTTGTGAATTTTTCGTGGCGGCGACGATAGCACATCGGCCCGGCAATGCGGGTTGCGGGATGTGGTCGTTTACATCTAGTTTGGCCTTGCGCTGCCGCGCGCACATGGGCAGGCGGCCGCTCGCGACTCCGCGCCTGAGCGGAAAACAATGCGTTACGCTAGCCGCCATCCCCGAACTTTGCAGGAAACCCGCATGCCTATGCTCAGCCCCTCCCGACTTGCCCAAGCGTGCGTGGCCGTCGGTGCCGCCCTCGTCACCACGCTGGCGCTGGCCCATCCGAAGCTGCTCTCGGCCAATCCCGCCGACAAATCCACGGGCCCGGCGCCGGCCCAGATTGCGCTCCATTTCTCGGAAAAACTGGTTGCACAGTTCTGCGACGCCACGCTTGTCATGACGGCAGCATCCGGGCCCACCAATGTGGCCGCCAAGGTTGCCACCAGCAGCGACGGGCGCACGCTGACCGTATCGCCCACGCAGCAGCTCGCGCCTGGGGCGTATCGCGTTGACTGGCACGTTGTGGCCGCAGACACGCACCGCGTGGCCGGCAACCTGACGTTCCAGGTGAAGTAACGCGATGCCGGAGGACTGGCTGGCCATCACCCTGCGCCTTGCGCTGTATCTGGATTTGATGGTGCTCTTTGGCGTATCGCTTTTCAGCCTTTACGCGCTCGGCCCAATCGATCCATCGTCGGACATCTCTCGGCTGTACGCCAGGGTGACCGAGGCATCGGCATCGGCCGGCATCGTGCTGTCGATCTGGGACGTGGTGGCGATGGCCGAGTCGATGACAGGCGCCACGCACTACAGCCAGTTGACCGGCCATGTCTTCGACATGATTTTGACCGGCACGGCAGTCGGTGCGGCATGGCTGGTGCGCACAGCGGTGCTTGCGGCCAGTCTCGTCGTAGGAATCGCATGGCGCCGAAATATGCGCCGCCAACGGATCGGGCTTGCGGCGTCGGGTGCCATCGCGCTGGCCACGCTTGCGTGGGCCGGGCACGGCGCCATGGACGACGGCGTGCGCGGCATGCTCCATCTCGCCGCCGACATCGCACATCTGCTCGCGGCTGGCACGTGGGTGGGAGCGCTGGTCGCCTTCGTGTTGCTGTCGTTGGCCGCGCGGGCCCGCACGCCGGATTCGGTACAAACGCTCAGCCGTGCCTCCAACGGCTTCGCGATCATCGGCACGTGCATCGTGGGGATGTTGATCGCCACGGGTGTCGTCAACTACGTGCTTATCGCCGGCCCAACGTTCGATGCGCTCTTCACCACGCCGTATGGATGGTTGCTGCTTGGCAAGCTCACGCTGTTTGTGTTGATGCTCGCGCTGGCGGCAGGCAATCGCTATCGGCTGAGCCCGGGGCTTGCGGCCGCCCTCCGCACGGGCGATTCCACGGGCGCAGTGAAGGCGCTGCATAGAAGCCTGCAGGCGGAGACCTGCCTTGCCATGCTCATCCTCGTGCTTGTGGCTTGGCTGGGCTTGCTTTCGCCGGTGCCTGCTTAGCGGCCCGCGCGGTCAACAAAACAAAACGGGTGACAGCGCCGCGCCATCACCCGTTCGTTGTTGCGTACCGCCGGCGCGGCGCTTACTTGTTCGCCGCAAGCTCCATGATCATGCGCGACAGCAGATAGAGACGCGGCACGACGCTCTCCACTTCTGCGTATTCCTCCGGCGTGTGGATGCCGCCGCCGACAATCCCGAAACCATCGAGCGTGGGCGTGCCGACACCCGCCGACAGGCTGGAATCGGCCGCGCCGCCGCTACCCTCGAGCGTGAGCTTGCGGCCGATCTCGCCGTAGATGGCTTGCGCCTTGGCGGCCAGTTGGTCGGACGCTGCATTGCGCGGCATCGGAGGGAAGCTGCGCACCAGCGAGGTCTTCACTTCCGTCTCGGCGATCAGCTTGTTGGCCGACACGCGCGTCAGATCGCGCTCCACGCGGTCGAATTCCTCCGGCACAGCCACGCGCACGTCTGCATAGGCCGTTGCATGGTCGGGAATGACGTTGGTTGCGTCGCCCGCCTTGAGCACCGTCACGTTGAAGGTTGTCTGCTTGGCGCTGTCGCCCAGCTTGCCGACTTGCAGCACCTGGTGCGCCAGTTCGTTTGCGGCGTTGCGACCGGATTCGGGCGCCACACCGGCGTGCGCGGCCTTGCCTTTGATGTCGATCTCCGCAGTGCCGCTGCCCTTGCGCCACACGACCAGCCCATCGGCGGGTCGACCAGGCTCCAGATTGAGCGTCACGTCATGCTGCTTGGCCTCGCGCTCGATCAACGCGCGCGTGCCCTTTGAGCCGGTTTCCTCGTTGGTGTTGAGCAGCAGCGTGACTTGCCCGTATTGCTTGAAGTCGAGCTGCTGAAGAATCTTCATCGCGTACAAACCCGCCACCACGCCGCCCTTGTCGTCCATCACGCCGGGGCCGTAGGCGCGCTTGTCCTTGATGGAGAACGGCTTGGCGCGGGCCGTGCCGTCCTTGAAGACGGTGTCCATGTGGGCCATCAACAGAATGCGCGTTTTGCCAGTGCCCTTCCAGGTGGCGAGGATGTTGTTGCCGACTGCTGGCGCGGCGGACACCGTTTCCACCTGGGCGCCGGCCTTGCGCAGTTCGTCGGTGACGATGCTGCTCATCTGGCTGAGCCCGGCTTCGTTGCCCGTTCCCGAATCGATATTCACCAAGCGCTCAAGCAGGTGCAGTGCGTCGCCACGGTAACCCTGTGCGGCGGACAGCACCTTGGGATTGGCATCGGCAGCGCAGGACAGACCTGACGCACACAGCAGCAATGCAGCAACGGCAAGGCGGGATGGTTTCATACGGGACCTTTGTAGCGGAGTGACAAAACGGCCATTACACACAAGATCGGTGCTTGCGGGGGCAGTGATGTTGCGCGAGGCGCACGGGTGTCACCCGCAGCTTGTCCTGGCAGACAAGTCATGCAGGGGCGGCGGGTGGCACGATCAGGCACTGGCGCAACTATTCATTGCATGCATTACCGGTCATTCAAAGAATAAATTTCACAAATAATGCACGCCCCGCTAATCTGATCCCCTTTGATTTGGCGAGCAGACGATGGCGGAGCTTTATCTCGTACGGCACGGACAGGCCTCGTTTGGCGCGGCAGATTACGACCGGCTCTCCGAGCGCGGCGAGCAGCAGAGCGTCTGGCTCGGCGAATATTTCGCGCGGCAGGACATTGTTTTTGATCGCGTCATCTGCGGCACATTGCGCCGCCATGAGCAGACCGTCGACGGCATCCTGCGAGGCATGGGCGTTTCGGGCGCGGCGTATGAGCAGCACGCCGGGCTGAACGAATACGACTTCCAGGGGCTCTTTGCCGCGCTCGGCGAAGATTTTCCGGAGCTGACGCAACTGGCTTCGGGCTCGATGCGCGATCACTACCGGGCGCTCAAGCAGGTGCTGCATCTGTGGTCGGACGACAAGATTCGCGGTCCGCTGCCCGAGACCTGGGCCGCCTTCCAGCAGCGCGTAGGCGACGCGCGCGCGGCCATCCAGGCTGGCGGCGGGCAGCGTGTGCTGGCGGTCAGTTCCGGCGGCCCCATTGCAGTGACCGCGCAGCAGGTGCTGGCCGCTCCGCCCACCAGCGCCATTGCGTTGAACCTGCAGATCCGCAACAGCAGCGTCTCGCAGTATTTCTTCAACGCTGAATCGTTCCAGTTGGCCACTTTCAACGGCGTCCCGCATCTGGACGACCCGGCGCGACGCGCATTCCAGACATACGGTTGATCGCCCAGGCGGACGACCAAAACACAAAACCATTGGAGGAGCACCCCATGAGCACGAACCTGTTCGACCTGACCGGAAAGATCGCCCTGGTCACTGGCGCCAGCCGCGGCATTGGCGAAGAGATTGCCAAGCTGCTTGCAGAACAAGGCGCGCACGTGATCGTGTCGAGCCGCAAGCTGGCCGACTGCGAAGTCGTGGCAGAACGCATCCGCGAAGCCGGCGGCAAAGCAGAAGCCCTCGCCTGCCACGTCGGCCGCATGGAAGACATTGCGGCGGCGTTCGACACCATCCGCCGCAAGCACGGCCGGCTCGACATCCTCATCAACAACGCGGCGGCAAACCCGCACTTCGGCCATATCCTCGACACAGATTTGGCGGCCTATGAGAAGACCGTGGAGGTGAATATCCGGGGCTACTTCTTCATGTCGGTCGAAGCCGGCAAGATGATGAAGGCGCAGGGCGGCGGCGCGATCGTCAATACCGCGTCGGTCAATGCGCTGCACCCGGGCGACAAACAGGGCATCTACTCCATCACCAAGGCCGCCGTGGCCCACATGACGCGCGCCTTCGCCAAGGAATGCGGGCCGTTCGGCATTCGCGTCAATGCGCTGCTGCCGGGTCTGACCAAGACCAAGTTCGCAGGCGCCCTGTTTGAAGACAAAGCCACGTACGACCGCTGGATCAGCGAGATCCCGATGCGCCGCCACGCCGAGCCGCGCGAGATGGCCGGCACGGTGCTTTACCTCGTGTCTGATGCGGCGAGCTACACCAATGGCGAGTGCATCGTCGTCGATGGCGGCATGACGGTGTGACGCTGGCCCGGCCACGCGTAGCATCCAAGATGACGACCCTACCCCACGCAACCACGGCGCGTGCCGACTTCGGCCGCGTGTCGGTGTTCTTCGGTGAGAAAAGCGGGAAATATCCCGACGGCAACCAGGTCGTCATCCGCGGCTCGGACACGTTGGCCGCGTTCGACACGCCGCTCGTCTCCAACCACATCGGCCCCGAGTTCGACGCGACCGAGCTGGTGGTAATGGGGCATGTGCATGAAGACCACATGGCTGGTCTGCATCGGCTGCCCCGCGCGACGGTGTACGTGCATGAAGCCGATCTGGCCGCCGTCCAAAGCTGGGACGGCATGGTCGCCACATACGGCCTGGACGATGCCACCGCTCCGGCCATGCTGGACAAACTGCAGCGCGAGTTCTTTTACGCCCCCCGCCCCGATGCGCTGGGCTATGAAAACGGTGCGCGGTGGGACCTGGGCGATACGCACGTCCGCGCGTTTCACATGCCAGGCCACACCGCCGGCCACACGGTTCTGCTGGTCGAGCCCGAAGGCGTGGCGTTCATCGGCGACATCGACCTGACCGGCTTCGGCCCCTACTACGGCGACGCCTGCTCAAGCCTGCGTGATTTCCGCCGCAGTCTGGCGCGCCTGCCGGACATTCCGGCCAAGGTCTGGGTCACGTCGCACCATCGCGGCATCTACACGGACCGCGCGCACTTTCTGCGCGACTTAGCGGCGTATACGGCCAAGCTGGACGAACGCGAACAGCGTCTGCTGGCCATGCTGCGCGAATCCCCCAAGACACTGGCGCAATTGGTGGAGCAGCGCCTGCTGTATCCGCCGGGCTACGAGGCGTTGTGGGTCGTCAGCGCGGAAACCCGCACGATTTCCCAGCACCTGGCCGAACTGCAGGCAGATGGGCGGGTGCAGGTGGACGGATACGGCATGTACCGGGTCGACTGAGGCGCCCGTCGCGGTAGTGCGGCGCGACTGCAACATCGCCCTTGAAATCTGTGGATACCTGTATATATTTACAGTAACTGTAAATTTATACAGCACTCACCATGGACGACCTGATCCGCATCGAAAACGAGTACGACCGCCAGACGGTGCTCTGGCTGCGCGAGCGCCTGGGTGAACAGGCGCTGAACGAAGTCGTGTTGCGCATGAATGTGCGCGGGCGGCCGTATGCGTCGGAAGTCTGCCGCACGCTGGGCCTGACGCCGCCGCCGCGCAAGCGGGCGACACCGCGTGCGCGACCATTCAACCGGGCCGTGGGCGAGGCCTATCTGGCCACTATTCGCGGCATCCTTGGCGGCGGGCACGCAGCGGCGTAAGCCGGCGTGCGCTAGTCCGCAAGCGTGGCGGCCGTCTCTTCGCGCAACCAGGCGAGCCACGCGCCGGCCGCGCTGTCGGCCGCAATAGGCGCATCGGCCAGCAGGTAGTAGGCCGACCCGTCGCGTCGAAAGCCGTCGGGCGCAATCAGCCGCCCATCTTTCAGGTCATCACCAGCCATCAGCTTCGACGCGATGGCGGTGCCCTGCCCCGCCAGGGCCGCCTGCAAGCTCAGATAGAAATGTTCGTAGCGCGCCTCGGGCAACCGACCGCGCGGCCGTGCCGTGCTGCTGGCCCGCCACCACGCCTGCCATGCATCTGGGCGCGTGGCGGTATGCAGCAGCCGTCGGCGCGCGGCGATATCCGCTTGCGGGGCGTGCACCGGGCCAATCCACTCATCGCAAATGGGCGCCGCATGCACGTGCGCGGGCCACGCAAAGTCATCACGGCGCAATGCGACGTCCACGCCCGTGCGGGCGAAATCGATGGGGCCGCCCGCAGCAAACAGATGCACCTGGGTGGACGGATGCCGCACCTGAAAACGCGACAGCCGCGGGATCAGCCACCGCATCGCCAGCGTCGGCTCGCACGATACGACCAGCGCTGAAGACGTGGCCCGACGAGCAATCTGGTCGATGCTATCCGTGAGAATGGCGAACGCATCAGTCGCAGCCGCATGCAACTGTTCACCCGCAGGCGTCAGGAAGACCGCGCGGTTGCGCCGCTCAAACAAATCCACCCCTAACGATGCTTCCAATAGCCGTATCTGTCGGCTTACAGCGCCATGCGTAACGTGCAATTCTTGCGCCGCACGCACGAAGCTGCCATGCCGGGCAGCAGCTTCAAACACGCGCAGAGTATTCAGCGGAGGCAGCGCCATCTGTCAGTTTTTCTCACCGAAAGACGGCATCATAAATCGATTTTCGGCGATGGCGGAGGCATCCAGAATCGGCGCATCCGCACTTTGCGATTGCGCCCGTCATGACCGAACTTTTTGCTGTTGCCCTCATCACCATCCTGGCCGTCATCAGTCCGGGCGCGGACTTTGCCATGGTCACGCGCAACAGCCTGCTGCATGGGCGCCGCGCCGGCGTGCTCTGCGCGCTGGGCATTGCGCTGGGCGTACAGGTGCACGTGTTCTACACGATGTTCGGCGTGGGGCTGCTGATTGCGCATGCTCCGGCGCTTCTGCAGGGCATCAAGCTGATAGGCGCGGCGTACCTGGTGTGGATTGGCTGGAAGACACTGTCGGCCAAAGCGTTGCCCGGGGGCGAGACAGCCGCCCACGGTGGCGGCACCGCGCCGCTATCGACGCTCGCAGCGCTGCGCATGGGCTTTCTCACCAATGCCCTTAATCCAAAAACGACGCTGTTCGTGGTCAGCACGTACACGCAGGTTGTTCACGCTGGCACACCGCTGGTCGCGCAGTTTGGCTATGGCGTGTTCATGTCGGCGGCGCACGCGGTGTGGTTTGCGTTGGTGGCGGCGGTGTTTGCGTCAGGTGCGTTGCGACGTTCGCTGCTGGCACGGCAACGCATCGTAGACCGTGTGATCGGCGTGACCCTGATCGGGTTGGGATTGGCGCTAGGGCTCGCGCGGCTTGCGTGATGTCACGCAGAGCGGCCTGCCCGTGCCTGCGCCCATGCCGTCTGCCCCAGGTCTTCTGCTGCATTAACAGGCGTCAGCCCGTTTGAGACAGTGCCCTCGCGCCCTCCCCGTCGCCGCGTGGCGATGGAGGCCACCGCGCAAACCCGCTGACTCGCAGCACAACCTCACACCTGGAGTGCAACCATGCAATGGAATCGCGCCTTCACTGACCTGATCCGCAACGGCCGAGCCGCTTACTGGGGCAACTGGACGCTGGCCCCCACCATCAAACCTGGCGCCGTGGGTTTTGTTTCGCCCGACTCCGGCGACTTCACGCCCGTCAAGCCGGAGACGCCGGGCGTGGCGATCAGCACGCGCACCGTACCGAACCAATGGAAGCTGTCGACCAACAACGTGCACCGCACCGAGAGCAACGTCAAACTCGACGGCTCGGTCACCGACCCGGACACGGGCACCAAAGTCAATGCCGGCGTAGAAGTGAAATGGGAGTTCTCGGCGGTCGGCTCGATCGCCTCGGAATTCGGCATTGCCTCGGAGTCGTACATCAACGACCTGACGCAGCTCACGCGGCCCGAAACGATCAAGTGGCTGGCCGAGCAGGCGCAGTCCGTCAGCATGGGCTCGGGCGGCAATATCGCGCAGGGCTTTGGCGTGGTGACCAGCGTGATCCTGGCCAACAGCGGGCTCAACGTGGGCTCGCAAGACAACAACTCGTCGTTCTCGATCACGGGCTCGGCGGGCGCCGTGCATGACATGCTGGGCAGCGCCACGGGCAAGGGGTCGTTCGTGTCGGTCAACCAGACCAAGAGCGTCGATCAGCACCTGTGGCCGTTCGAGCCGGGCAAGCAGGCGCCTGCGCCCATTCCGGTGGCTTACACGTTTGCTTCGTTCGACGGCAACCTGCTGATCCCGAACTGGATCACGCGTCTGGGCGGCTTCGAGATCTACTTCAACAACAAGCCGGGCTGCACCTACGTTACGCACATCCAGCTGCGCTACAACACGCAGCAAGGCCCGCGCAGCGACGAGTTTTCGCTCAGCGGCGGCATCTCCAAGACGGTCGCGAACATCCCGCTCAACGCCACCGATATCCGGGTGGACGTGAAGTTCCAGGGCGTGGTGAACAGCGACAACTATTCGTTCAGCTGGCCCAGCCCGCTAGGCCAATGGCTGACCGGCCGGCGCGAGATCGAGATGACCGGCGTGTGGCCGGGCCCGACCCACGCCATCGAGAAGTAACGCCGAAAGCAAAGCGGCGGATCGTCCGGGAGGAGACGTCCGCCGCGCTGCATCCGTATACAGGGTGCGTCGCGTTACGCCGCCTGTTGGCGCTTGCGTTCGATATCCGGCAGGAACACCGTCAGCAAACCGATGAGCGGCAGGAACGAGCAGAGGTGATAGACGTTGTAGATGTCGGTTGCGTCAGCCAGCTTGCCGAGCACCGCGGCGCCAATGCCGCCCAGCCCGAACGCAAATCCGAAGAACAGGCCCGACACCATCCCCACCTTGCCGGGAATCAGCTCCTGCGCATACACGAGGATGGCCGAGAACGCCGAGGCCAGCACCAGCCCGATGATCACCGTCAGCACGGCGGTCCAGAACAGGTTGGCGTACGGCAGCAACAGCGTGAACGGTGCTACGCCCAGGATCGACACCCAGATCACGACCTTGCGGCCCACGCGGTCACCAATCGGCCCGCCCACGATCGTGCCGACCGCCACCGAGAACAGGAAGAGGAACAGGAACAGCTGCGACGTCTGCGCCGACAGCTGGAACTTGGTGATCAGGAAAAACGTGTAATAGCTGTTCAGGCTCGCCAGGTAGAAGTACTTGGAGAACAGCAGCACGACCAGCAGCGTCATCGCAAACGCCACCTGCTTGCCGGACAGCTGAACCGCGGCATGCGCCCGGCCACCTGCCTTGCGGCCATGGCCCGCGGCGCGTTCACGCTTGTACCAGCCGCCCACGTGATAGAGCACGAAGATAGCGATCAGCGCCGCGATCGAAAACCACGCAAGGCTGTGCTGCCCATACGGCATGATGATGATTGCAGCCAGCAACGGACCCATCGCGCTGCCCACATTGCCGCCCACCTGGAACAACGACTGCGCCAGCCCATGACGGCCACCCGAGGCCATACGCGCCACGCGCGACGATTCCGGATGGAAGATCGACGAGCCCGTGCCCACCAGCGCCGCCGCCAGCAGCACCGTGCCAAAGTTGGGCGCCACCGACAGCAGCACCAGCCCCACCAGCGTGAAGCCCATGCCCACCGACAGCGAATACGGCTTCGGATGCTTGTCGGTATACAGCCCGACCATCGGCTGCAGCAGCGACGCCGTGATCTGGTACGTAAGCGTGATCAGCCCAATCTGTGAAAAATCGAGGTGGAAGTTGCCCTTGAGCAGCGGATAGATCGCCAGGATCAACGACTGCATCATGTCGTTGAGGAAGTGCGCGAAGCTGATGGCGCCGATCACGCCAAAGCCGGTCTTGTCGGCCTGCGCGGCGGGGGCGGCCGATGCAGCGGCCGTGCCGTTTGCGGTGGTTTGCATGATGGTTTGAGGTAACGGTGTTGAGGCGAGGAAGCGCTCAATCTTGCGCCTAAACGGTGCAGGCGTGTTACCGCAAATTCGACAACGATTAACGCAAACCGGACAATTTACTGTTAGGGCAAAAGCGTCAGCCCGCGCGGCGCCGTTTCCACCCAGATACCGGCCATCTTCCCGCAAACCCTTGCCCAGCTTGCCCTGGCAGGCAGCTAACGTGTTAGCCATTTTCTCGCGCGGGGCTACTCCGTTCGGAGCATGGCCGCTCAGGAGACGCTTTCTATACTCGGCAGCATGGACTGCAGCACGACGCCAGAAACAAGCGCAAGGCGCCAGTGCCGACAGCCTGACGGAACCCGCTGCGTGACCAACTTCACACGCACAACGATCCGCAAACCGAACCGATGACCAGCATCGAGGATGCTGCACATCGGCCGACATGGGAGGGGAGCCATGATGATCCTGCTAACGGGAACGCTATGCCGCGCGATGGGAGCCCTTTTCTATCAGGCCCTGCTCGACGACCGGGTCGTCTGCTGCTTCGTCACGTCCGAAGCCGTGGATGTCACTGGCAACGCCACGCGCCCGCCGCTCGCTTCGTCCCCCTGTACCGACCCTCGGCTCGCTGACGTCTCTCGGTCAGCGAGTTATTGCGCGCCCCTCGTCCCGTAGGGCGCGCTCTTTTCTGCCGATGCCGTCAGCGCGGGGGCGCTGGCGGGTCACCCCGCACCTCAACCCAAGAGATGGCTCAGCCGATCAGCCCGGCGTCCGTCAACTCACGCTTCATATAGGCATAAAGCACCGGCGCAGCAATCACGCCGCCCACGCCAAACAGCGCTTCCATCACGATCAGTGCGAGGATCAGTTCCCACGCCCGCGCATCGATGCGGCTGCCGATGATGCGTGCGTTCACGAAGTACTCCAGCTTGTGCACCACCACCAGAAAGATGAGCGATGCCACCGCAAGTTCCAATGAGGCGGTCACGCTCATCACCACGATGGCCGTGTTGGAGATGAGGTTGCCCGCCACAGGAATCAGCCCGGCCACAAAGGTCAGCAGGATCAGCGATTTGGAATACGGCACGTGCTGCCCGAACAGCGGCAGCGCGCCCAGCAGGTAGATGGCCGCGAGCGCCGTGTTGAGCGCCGAGATCTTGACCTGCGCAAACACCACCGCCTCGAATGCATCGGTCAACCGGCTCAGCCGATTCACCAGTGCTGCGGCCAGCGGCTTGTGGTCCTCGGGATCAAGCGTATCCGACCAGGCCACCATCGCCCCCAGGATCAGCCCAACCAGCATCAATGCGCTTGCACGCAACCCGTCGATACCGAGCGTCGACACCTGATGGCCGTGCTCCTTGATCATCTGCACGAGCTGGACGCGCAGCTCAGTCACCGACTGCGGAACGTAATTGACCACCGCCGCCGGCAACGATTCCCGCACGTTGTCGAGCACGTCGGCAATGCGCGTGAGCATGCCTTCGAGCCCATGTCCGTGCTCCACTAGGCGGCCGATCCCGATGCCAAGCCCTGCAAGAATGAGCGCGGCGATCATGGACACGCAGATCACCGCAATCGCCTTCGCGCGCTGGGACAGCCTGCTGCGCTCACGCAAGCGCGCCTCCAGCTTGCGCGCCAACGCATAGACGAGGAAGCCGGCAATCGCGGCCGGCAACAGATGCAGCCACAGCACTGCCGCAATCATGGCCGCCACCAGCACGTAGCTGACAGCGTTGATGGAGCGAGTGGGTGCGCTGGGAGAAAGCTCGGGAGGCAGCATCGTCATGAAAACAGGCCGGCAGCAATGTTGATGGAGAGCGCGAGGATGCTCGTATTGAAGAAGAACGACAGCAGCGATTGCCCTAGCACCGCTCGCCGCATTGCACGCGAACGAATGCTGATATCGGCCGTCTGGCTGGCGACCGCGATCGTAAAGGAGAAGTAGAGGAAATCCCAGTAATCGGGGTCGAGCTGCTCGTCGGGAAACTGCAGCGGCGGTTCGTGGGGCGAACGGTAATACAGATGCGCGTAGTGCACCGTAAACATCATCGGCACCATGAGCCACGCGCCGAGCACCGTGATACCGGTGAACACGTAGTGCGACGTCTGCGCATGCCCCGCCGACTTGGCTGTCGCAAGCTCAAACGCAATTGCCACCATGCTGGCCACGACACCGAGGCAGACCACCGCCAGCACGGCCGACGTACGCTCGTCTTCACGGCGGGCGACGGCGCGGATACGGCGTGGGTCTGCGCGCAGCATCATCACTGTGATCAGGATCAGGTACGCCCACACGGCGATATCCCAGCCGAGCAGCAGGCGCGTAAGCCACCCGTGCGCTGGCACAACAGCGACCGCAACGGCGCCCAGCGCAAACGCAGACAGCAGGCGCGGCCGTGTCGCCGCAAAGCGGGAAACCTGGGAAATCTCAGAGGACTTGTCTTGCGGGTTCACATGCGCCTCAGGTGCGTGCTCGGGATATTCACACAAGGCCGGCACCGCCAGCCGATGAGGCGACATGGTAGCCGCTTCAGCGCAGCATCAGGACGGCGAGAGCATTGAGGCAAACGAACGCTTACAGCGTTCTTGCAGTCGCTCGTGCGTTGAGAGCTGCTCTGCGATGACGGTGGCCTCTGGATACACGCGGCACATACCGATCATGGCGGTCTCCAGCGACCCCTGCGAGCCGGCCTGGAACTGGAATTGCTCGAGCACCGTGTCATCGGCATCACGCACGGTAATCTGGAATGGGCCCGGCGTGACGGTCGCACAGCCAGCCAGCATGGCGGCCGAGGCCAGCGTCAGGTACAGAAGGGAGCGGGTCGGACGACGGAAACGGATCATCATGGCTTCCTGGTTGCGATGAGAGTGAGACGCCGCAATGGCGACTCGGTTCGAAATCATCGCGCTCCGGTGACACAAACAAAAACGCCCGCGGTGCGCGGGCGTCTTTTCGGGAGAAACCAGGCTCAGGCCAGTGCGCCTTCGGTGTACGGATCAAACTTGCTGCCAGCCTTGGCGCCTTCGGTATAGGTATCGAACTTACCGGCACGGGCCAGCGCGCCTTCGGTGTACGGATCGAACTTGCTGCCAACCTTGGCGCCTTCGGTATAGGTATCGAACTTGCCGGCACGGGCCAGTGCGCCTTCGGTGTACGGGTCGAACTTGCTGCCAGCCTTGGCGCCTTGGGTGTACGGATCGAACTTGTCGCCAGCCTTGGCGCCTTGGGTGTACGAATCAAACTTGTCGCCAACCTTGGCGCCGTCCGAGTACACGTCGAAACGTTGGCTGACTTGCGCAGCACCTTGCGTGTACACGTCAAACTTGGCTGCTGCCAGGGCCGGCACAGTTGCCAGGGCGATCAGGGCAGCAATCAGGGTACGTTGGGCTTTCATGATGTCTTCTCCAGATGGGCGCAGCGCGTCGGGCAGGTGATCCGGGCATTTCCCGGATCTTCTTTTTCGCTGCGGCGCCGCATTCGATGGAGTCATCGTAGGCGAGCCTGTTCAGACAATAAATGTCGCGACAGACAATTTATTGTTGCGATATGTGGAATTGCGGGAAAACCCGCATCAACATTGGTTTTGCGGCCTGCAGCAAAGGCTGGCGGGTTAATTTGCGCAAAGTCAGAATGTGACTTTTTCACCCAAAGTCAGCGTTGTGCGGCTTTCGAACGAGCTTTATTGTTGCGCTCTGACGCATCGCGTCATGGTGTTGAGACCCACACAGATTGTCATCTCCCGACACAAACGCGCACAGGTTGGCGAAAGACTCTGTGTCACACTGCCCGGCATTCGCTTTCAAACCCATCCACGATGAAACACCTTCTGCTCGCTGTGTCCCTGCTTGGTGCTGCACTTCTTTCCGGCTGCGGCGTGGTGGCCGCGCCGTGCCGCGTGGCATCTGCGGGCCTGAAGATGGTGCCGCTGGTTGGGCATGTGGCGGCCGCGCCCACTGACGCCTGCGCCGACATCATCGATTGAGCGCAATGACCAATAGCCTCTGAATTGGGCTCAGAACTTTGATGCGTTCCGGAGAAGTCAACGCTGGCCTTCTCGATTACTCTGGTTTTTCGCTGAACCTCTTTGATTGGTTCAGCTAGCGCCCTCACCTCTCAAGGCGCGCTGCATCAGCAAACAATCCAGCCAGCGTCCAAACTTGTAGCCCACCGCCTCCAGCACGCCCACCTCGCGAAACCCGCAGCGCGCGTGCAGCTTGGCTGACCCCGGGTTCTCGCTGCCGCCGCCCACCACCGCCACCATCTGCTTGAAACCGCGCGCCTGGCATTCACGGATGAGCGCCTCCAGCAGCAACGTCCCCACGCCCCGCCCCTGTGCAGCGCCGTCAAGGTAGATGGAGTCTTCGACCGTATGCCGATACGCTGGCCGCGCACGATGCGGCCCCGCATACGCGTAGCCAAGCAGCGCACCACCCGCTTCAGCCACTACGTAAGGCATGCCGGCGTCTTGTAGCGCGTGAAAGCGGCGCGTCATCTCGGCCAGATCGGGGGCGTCGATCTCAAAGCTGGCGGTGCCGGTCTGCACGTGATGTGCGTAGATGCCGACGATGGTCGGCAAATCCGCCACGGTAGCCGGACGAATAGCGATGGCACCAGATTCGTGCACGGAAACGGCAGCGTCGATGGGCATTGCAGAAGACATGGCGACAGGATTCAGAAGCGGTATGAAGCGTTCATTGTCACGCCAATTCCACACGAACCGCATATCGCCGAGCGCATTCCGGTGACATGGCTATCGGGCAGCGCCGGAATGCGGTAACTTGGCAGACGCTTTCGCCCCCGCCGCGCCCTTCCTGCCATGCATGACCTGTTTCCCCTGATCGCCGAATACGGCGCGTTTGCCGTGTTCCTCAATGTGCTGCTGACGCAAGCCGGCGCACCGCTGCCGGCCGTGCCGACACTGCTGGTGGCCGGCGCGCTCACGTTCCACGGGCCGCTCTACTTCATGGAGCTTGCGCCAGCCGCCGTGTCCGGCGCGCTGCTCGGCGACGGCCTGTGGTACTTCGCAGGCAAGCGCTATGGCCGGCACGTCATGGCATTGCTGTGCCGCGTGTCGCTGTCGCCCGATTCCTGCGTGCGGCGCACGCGCACACAGTTCGAGCGCTGGGGCGCGCCGATGCTGCTGATTGCGAAGTTCGTTCCGGGTTTGTCGACGGTATCGTCGGCGCTGCTGGGCACGATGCGCACACCGTTCAGCACGTTTGCGCTGTACAACCTGGTGGGCTCGGCAGTTTGGGCAACGCTCTGGCTGCTGCTGGGCCGCGTGGCGCATGACAGCATCGACCAGGCGCTGCGCCAGCTCGACCAGCTCGGCACGCGCGCCGTGTTGCTGATCGCATTGCTGGCCGCCGTGTATGTGGCGGCGCGCTGGCTGCAGCGCTGGCGCTTTCGCAAGATGCTGGAGATGGCGCGCATCTCGCCCGATGAGCTGCACGCGCTGATCGAATCGGGCGCGGCCCCCGTCATCATCGACGTGCGCGCCGACAGCTCGCGCATGCTGCAGCCGCAACGCATTCCGGGGGCGATGCTGTACGACATGTCCACCAGCCACCGCGCGATCGAGATCGACGGCCCCGACCGCGAGATCATCATCTACTGCGCCTGCCCCAACGAGGCGTCTGCCGTGATGCTGGCACGCACGCTGATGGGACGTGGTTTCAAGCGCGTGCGTCCGCTACATGGCGGTATCGATGCATGGGTGGAGCGCGGCTACGGCGTGGAACACGTCGTATCGGTCACCCCCGCCACACTCGCAACGGCCGAGGCGGGCGCCTGAAGCTCGCGACGCATGTGCGCCGCACCGACAAAGCGAGCGCACAAAAACAAAAAGCGCACCTCGCGGTGCGCTCTCCCGTAAGTACGGCAAACATGCGGTGCGCCAGCCCCCCGGCTCGGACACCCCGCATCGGTCCGTGTGCATCCGCCCGAGGACGGATGTGGCGAAATGATCCCCGTTTGATCCCTTCTTCGCCAGTCGGACTTGACCCCCTTGTTATTCATTCGCAACGCTGCCGCATCAAACGTATGCGCGGCGTGCTCACGTTGTTATTTCCCGTCCTTCTTTCGTTGCCTTGCGGCTGGCCATTTATGCATGGCACTCCTGCGTATTAACGGCAGAGTTGCACCGAACTTTAGACGCTGCGAGGCCAGCGTGCGGTCAAGCAAACGTGTCGATGGCGCCTTCGTGGGTGGACACACGGCGCGGTGCCACCGCCAGCGCATCGGTGCGGTCTTGCGAGCCGCCGCCATAACGGCTGCCGCTATTCCCGTTGCCGGAACCGCCGCCCTGGCTTTGCGCCGACGAGCCTTGCGATGCGCTCTGCTGCTGGCTGAAGTCACCCGTGCTGACCGACGTTTGCGCAAGCTGCATCCCGCCTTGCTGCATGGCGTCGCGCAAGCGCGGCATGGCGTCCTGGACGAGTTCGGCCACGGCTTGGTGCTGGCAGACAAAGCTTGCGTTGACCGCGCCGTTGTCCACTTCCAGCTTCACGTGCATGCCGCCCAGCTCGGCCGGGTTCAACTGCAGCTCGGCTGACGATTGGCGATGCACCTGCATGAAGGCGAGCTGGCTGGCCATGCTCTGCGGCCACGCGGCATCGCCAAACGTGGGCAGCGTATGGATTTGCTGCGGCGTGATCGACGTTCCTGCTGCAGCGGTTGTGTTGGCGCCAGCCACCGCAAAAGTCGGTGCGGCCATGCCCGCGTCGCCATTGGCGCGCGACGGCACGCCCTGGAACTGCATTCCGCTGCCCTGCGCATTGGCCTGCGTGCCGGCGTTATCCGAATTGCCGGTGTTACCGCCATTGCTGGCGTGGCTGGCGGCATCGGTCACGGCGGCGGTTGCCGGTTGCGCGACGGTGCTGTGCGCATTCAGGTCGGTGCGGCGCGGCAAGCCGCGGTCGGCATTGGCGCCCTGTGCAGACGACGTGCTGCCGAGTTGGCGCACGGCAGCCGGCGTGTTGTCGGCAACGGCGCGCGTGCGGGCCATGGTCTGGGTCAGCGTGCCGCTGTCGGGCAGCGCGGTGGCGGGCGGCGTCGGCGTGTTTGCGGCGTTGGCTTTGGCGTCCTTGGCGGCGGGCAATCCGGCTTGGCCCGCTTGTGCCGTCGTAGCCGGGTCTGCGGCGCCCTGCGTACTGTTGGCAGCCGCAGTTGCGGCGGCCAGTGCGGCGGCGTCATTTGCGGACGATTTGCCAGCCGCCTGCGTCGTCGCGTCGGTATCGGCGGCGGGATTCGATTGGGCAGCGGGCTGGGCGATCGGCTGTTGGGCGGCAGCGGCTTGCTGTGCGGCCTGTCGTGCGGCCTCGATCTGGGCAGCCAGTTGTGCAGCGGGGTCAACCACGGCCTGCTGCGCAGCGGTATCGAGATCCTTTGCATTGGCAGGCTGCGCCGGCTTGGCGTTGGCCGTATCGGCGGTGGTGCTGGCCGGCGTGGTGACAGCCTGCACCGGCGCGTTGGCATCGGCCGGTTTGGCGTCCTGATCGGTGCGTGCGGCGCCGGTGCGTGCGACATCCTTGCGGGCGATATCGGCACGGCGGCTGGCATCGTCGGCGGTGGATTGTGCGTCGGCGCGTCGGCGCGCGGCGTCTTGGGCCAGGCGGTCCGACAACAGGTTGCCGAAGGTATCGGTGCCCGACGAAGAGGCCTGTGTCTTATCGGCGGCGGCAGTATTGCCGGCCGCCAGCATGGCGCCCAGGTCCTTGGCAGCGGCGTTGGGGGTGGCACTCAAGCCCACGTTGACTCCATCTTGCGACTGCGTGTTCGCGTTGGTCTTCAATTGCCGCCCTGTGCCGCACGCATGCGGATCACCTTGGCGGCGTGTTCGTCGTTGTCGCGCTGGGCACGGCGTTCTTCGTCCAGGCGCTGCTCTTCAATGTGGCGCTGGCGCAGGATGTCGAACGACTGCTCGCGGCGCTGCTTTTCGAGCCAGTTGGCACGGCTCATCGCAAGCTGCTGCTCGAGCGCGTTGATGGTGCCCTTCTGCTGGTGCACGGCATTGCCCAGGCGGTCGATAAAGGCCGCGTAGTTGCGCAAGCGCGTGACGTCCATACCGCCTTCGGCGGTGCTCAGCATCTGCTGGTGGTAGTTGTTGCGGTAGTCGGACAGCAGGGCCAGCTTTTGCGTGGCGGCCTCGCGCGTGTTCATCAGGCGGCCGACTTCCTGCGTGGCTTTCTCGGTGTCCTTCTGCGCCAGTTCCAGCACGGTTTCGAGGCGGAACGGCTTGTTCATGGTGGTCATCGGTAGACCCTCCAGCTTCCCGTTACATCAACCCATCGGACGCAAACCCGGCGGCTTTAGCCTCCGGCTTGCGCAACGCTTGCGGCTTCACAGTGTCAAGCGGGCACATCACGCCAGCACTCCCTGCATCTTCTCCAGCGTGTGCTCGCGGCTTTCGTTCTCGAACATGCCCTGCTGCAGGAACGCTTCCATGTCGGGGTAGCGCGCGATGGCCTGGTCGGTCACCGGGTCGCTGCCACGCGCGTAGGCGCCCACGGCAATCAGGTCGCGGTTGCGCTGATAGCGGGCGTAGAGCTGCTTGAAGCGGCGGGCCGTGTCGAGCTGCTCGCGCGGCACGATGGCCGACATCACGCGGCTGATCGACTGTTCGATATCGATGGCGGGGTAGTGGCCCTGCTCGGCCAGCTTGCGCGAAAGCACGAAGTGGCCGTCCAAAATGGCCCGCGCCGCATCGGCAATCGGATCCTGCTGGTCATCGCCTTCGGCCAGCACGGTGTAAAACGCGGTGATGGAGCCGCCGCGCCCATTGGCATCCACCATGCCGTTGCCGGCACGCTCAACCAGCGCGGGCAGCTTGGCAAACGCCGAGGGCGGATAGCCCTTGGTGGCCGGCGGCTCGCCGATAGCCAGGGCGATCTCGCGCTGCGCCATCGCATAGCGCGTGAGTGAATCAACGATCAGCAGCACGTTGCAGCCGCGGTCGCGGAAGTACTCGGCAATCGTGTGGGCGTAAGCGGCGCCCTGCAAGCGCATCAGCGGCGAGGTGTCGGCCGGTGCGGCCACCACGGCCGAGCGTGCCATGCCTTCGTCGCCAAGAATCTCGTCAATGAATTCCTTTACTTCGCGGCCGCGCTCGCCGATCAGCCCTACCACCACCACGTCGGCTTCGGTGTAGCGGGCCATCATGCCCAGCAGCACGCTCTTACCCACGCCGGAGCCGGCGAACAGACCCAGACGCTGGCCCTGGCCGACGGTCAGCAGACCGTTGATGGCGCGCACGCCCACGTCGAGCACATGCTCGATCGGCTTGCGCTTGAGCGGGTTCAGCGGTGCCGGGTTCAATGTGCCCCAGGCCAGGTCTTCATGCGCGCCCAGCGGCCCCTTGCCGTCGAGCGGCTCGCCGTTGGCGTCCACCACACGGCCCAGCAGGCGCGGACCCACAGGCAGGAACTTGCTGTGTGAAATCGTCGGGTTGGCGCCGTCTTCGCTCGTCACCGGCAGGCGTTGCGGCTCCAGCGGGAACACGCGCGCGCCGGGCACCACGCCCACCAGATCCGTTTGCGGCATCAGGAAGGCGCGCTCTTCGGCAAAGCCCACCACTTCGGCCAGCACGTGCCTGCCGTGCGGCAGTTCCACGCGGCAGGCACTGCCCACCGGCAGCTTCAGGCCAACGGCTTCCATGACCAGGCCGGCCACACGCGTGAGCTTGCCGCACGTCACCACCGGGCGCGCCAGGCGCGCACGCTGCGCGGTCTGCTGCAGGTGGGCTTGCCACACGCGCAGGTTGGGATTGTTGGCGGCGGGCTGCACAGTCTCAGGCGACATGGAGTGCCCCTCCTGCAACGCGTTCGGCTTCCGAGCGTTCGCTGGCAAGCCATGCGGTATCGCGGCCCAGCGCGCGGGTCAATTCGGCCCAGCGGGTTTGCAGCGTGGCATCGGTTTCGCCAAAGCGGGTCTGCACGCGGCAGCCGCCGCGCTCGATGGCGGCATCGACGATGAGCGTCCAGCCGGCGGCGGCCAGCTCGGTGCCCAGCGTCTGGCGAATCAGTTCTGCGTCATCGGCATGCACGCGCAGCATGGCGGGCGCGGGTGCGGTCGGCGCATCGCCCAGTACTTCGCGAACCATCGGCAGGATGCGTTCGGGCTGCGCATGCAGCGCGCCGTGCAGAAACTGCTGCGCCAGTTGCAGCGCCAGATCGACCAGCTCTTCGGCAACGCTGCCGTTCAGTTGGTCGATCGCCTCGCGCACGGATTGCATGAGCGCGGCGATGTGTTTGGAATCTTCCTCGCCCTGGCGGCGGCCTTGTTCAAAGCCATCCTGAAAACCTTGCGCGAAACCATCGCGACGACCTTCGTCGCGGGCGGTGGCAAGCTCGGCGTCAAGCGCAGCCTGCCATTCCTCTTCGGAAATCGGCGGCTCTTCAGGCTCGGGCGGCGGAGGCGGCGGCGCGGCTGCAGCAGCAGCCTCTGCGGCCTGCCGCCGGAAGTCGGTCGGCTCCCACGCCTGGTATTCGACCAGCGTGTCGCGCGGGATGATCGGCGGACGCGGCATCTCAGCGCCCCATCACAGCAAAGCGGCCAGCACGGTCAGACATAAGCGTCCTCCGCCTTGCGGCCGATCGTGATTTCGCCTTCGTCGGCCAGGCGGCGCGCAACCACCAGGATTTCCTTCTGCTGCGCTTCGACTTCCGACACCTTGACCGGGCCCAGCACTTCCAGCTCTTCCTTGAGCATCGTGCCGGCACGCTGCGACATGTTGGCGAACACCTTGTCGCGGAACTCCTGCTTGGCGCCCTTGAGGGCGACCACCAGAACGTCCTGGCTGATCTCGCGCAGCAGCGTCTGCAGCGCACGGCCGTCCAGATCGATCAGGTTGTCGAACACGAACATCTTCTCGACGATGGCATCGGCCAGTTCCGGATCGCGCGAGCGCACGCCTTCGATGACGGAGCTTTCTACGGCGCTCGGCACCAGGTTGAGGATTTCCGCTGCCGTGAGCACGCCGCCCATCGCGTTCTTCTTGCGATGGTCGTTGCCTTGCAGCAGCTTGGTCAGCACGTCGTTCAGCTCGCGCAGGGCGCTGGGCTGAATGCCGTCGAGCGTGGCGATACGCAGGATGGTGTCGTTGCGCAGGCGCTCGGTGAAATAGGTCAGGATTTCCGATGCCTGATCGCGATCCAGGTGGACCAGGATCGTGGCGATGATCTGCGGGTGTTCGTTACGGATCAGTTCCGCCACCGACGAGGCATCCATCCACTTCAGGCCTTCAATGCCGCTGGTGTCGCCGCCCGACAGAATGCGGTCGATGATGTTGGCGGCGCGGTCGTCGCCCAGTGCCTTGCGGAAGACGGTGCGGATGTACTCGTTCGAATCCACATCCAGCGGCAGGTCTTCGGCTTCGATGAAGAACGCGTCAAAGGCGTCGAGCACACGCTCGCGCGACACGTTCTTCAGCGCGGCCATGGTCGCGCCCAGCTTCTGCACTTCACGCGGGCCCAGGTGCTTGAGCACTTCGGCGGCTTCGCTTTCGCCCAGCGACATCATGAGGATGGCGCTGCGTTGGAGTCCTTCGGCG
This sequence comes from Ralstonia sp. Ralssp110, assembly GCF_047325135.1. Classification (NCBI taxonomy): domain Bacteria; kingdom Pseudomonadati; phylum Pseudomonadota; class Betaproteobacteria; order Burkholderiales; family Burkholderiaceae; genus Ralstonia; species Ralstonia sp. Ralssp110. The sequence continues at coordinate 794,641 of NZ_CP168609.1, forward strand.
CTCATTCGTTACTCACCCATTGTTTGATGACGGCCGCGACTGCGCGCGGGTTGCTCTGCGCCACGCGGCGCATGGTCTCGAGCTTCTTCTCGAAGTCGTTGTTCTTGAGTTGCGGCAGCGCGTCCGGCAGCTCTTCGGAATCGGCGCCGGCAGCCGCCGGGCCTTCCAGCTCCGGCCCGGCCGAAGCCGCGGCACCGGTGATGATCGGGGCGTTCGGATCTTCGCCTTCGCGGCCAACAAAGGTGGGCGTGGCCGCCTCGTCCTTCTTGCCCATCGAGCGGATCGCCGGACGGATCACCGCGAACACCAGGATCAGGAAGCCGATTGCCAGCGCCAGATACTTGGCGGCCTGGATGGCGTACTGGATCATCTCCGGCTGCTTCCACAGCGGCAGGTCATCCTTGGCGATCGGCATCGAGCCCGAGAACTGGCTGTTGACCACGTTCACGGAGTCGCCACGCTTGGCGTCAAAGCCCACGGCATCCTTGACCAGCGCGTTGAGGTTGGCCATTTCGGCTTCCGACAACGGCTTCCAGGTCTTGCCGTCGCCACGGTAGTTGACCACCACGGCCACCGACAGGCGGCGCACGGTGCCCACTGCGGCGCGGGTGCGGCGCACGGTCTTGTCGACTTCGTAATTGGTCGTGGTGTCGCGGGTGCTCGACGAATTGCCGGTGGTTGTGCTGCCGCTCGTGTTGGCAGCCGCCGCTTGTTGCGGTTGGCCATTCGGGCCGTTTGCAGCCGGTTGCGACGCCGAGGCCGGAGCCGGTGCGGTCGGCAACATGCGCGGCGCGGTCGGCGGTTGGTTGGACAGCGCGCCCGGCACACCGCCCTGTGCGTCGGCCTTGTTCTGCGTGGCTTCAGCGGTGTGGGTGCTGCGCACGGCTGCGTTGGCCGGGTCCTGGTTCGGACGATACGTCTCGGCCATCTGCTCGGTGTTGTCCAGATCGACGTCGGCCGTCACCTGCGCACGCACGTTGTCTTCGCCCACCACGGGGCCGAGGATGGCTTCGATGCGCTTGATATAACCCTGCTCGACGTCGCGCACGTAGCTCAACTGCGTCGGGTCAAGGCCCGAGGCGTTGTCCTGGAACGACGACGACAGCAAGCGGCCCGATTGGTCGACCACCGTCACGTTGGCCAGCGGCAGGTTCGGCACGCTGCTCGACACCAGGTGGCCAATGGCCTGCACCTGCGAGCGGTCGAGCATGCGGCCCGGATACAGCTTGAGCAGCACCGACGCGCTGGGCTTAGCCTGCTCGCGCACGAACACCGACGGCTTGGTCATCGCCAGATGCACGCGGGCAGACTGCACCTCCTGCATGGCCTGGATGGTGCGGGCCAGCTCGCCTTCCAGGGCGCGCTGGTAATTGACTTGCTCGGCAAACTGGCTGGTGCCGAATTTCTGGTTCTCCATCAGCTCGAAACCGGCCTGGCCGCCCTTGGGCAGACCTTGCGAAGCGAGCTTCAGACGGGCTTCATGCACGCTCGTCTCGGGCACCATGATGGCGGTGCCGCCTTCGGCAAAGCGATACGGCACATTCATTTGCTGCAGCGCAGCGATGATCGCCCCGCCGTCGCTGTCGGACACATTGCTGTACAGGACGCGGTAGTCCGGAGCGCGGCTCCACAGCATCGCGGCGGCAATGACGGCCACCAGCGCGGCACCGCCGATCATCAGCAGCAGTCGCGGCGACAGACGGCCGAGCGGGCCCAGGGCGCCCAGCGCACCTGCACCTCCCGCTTTCTGGCGCGTAATCGCGCCCTGGCCCACCGCCGGCATATCGACCGTACCGAGCGTGTCGGCGACAGCAACCGAATCGGCTGTCGTTGGCATCCCAAATCTCCTGACTGACTACGTTGCTTGAGCGCTCACCCAATGTCTGGGCATGGCTCCGTGGTTGCCATTATCGGCAGTGGGTGCGCAAGCAAATCGGCAAGAAGAGGGCCTTTTCCCGTTCTTTTGGGCGCTTGGGAACGGCGGCCGGGCGGCTACCTTTGCATCACCGTGGCGCCATAGCGACCAACCGGCCAGGGCGGAAAGCGCTCCAGGAATGCCGGCCCAGGCAGCTAATCAACAGCACCACAAGCAAGACAAAGAAAAGAGGAGCTTTTTTCACATGGATATTACGAACGCCAATTCAGTGGTCTCGCTGATGAACAGCGTGCTGGCGCCGTCCAGCACGGTGGGTGGCATTGGCGGGGGTGTCGGTTCGGCCACGGGGGACGGCGCCAAGGTCAGCGTTGACTTCGGGGCGGTGCTCAAGTCGTCGCTGGACCGGGTTGACGCGTCGCAGCAGAAGGCTGAATCCGTTTCGCGCAGCTTCGAAATGGGCAACAACGACGTGGATCTGCACGACGTGATGCTCTCGCTGCAGAAGGCCAACATCGACATGCAGACCGCGGTGCAGGTGCGCAACAAGTTCGTCTCGGCGTACCAGAGCATCATGAGCATGTCGATCTAACGTCACTTTTTCTACGCTTCTTTTTCTTCGCGCCGCATGTCCAAACACGCCAAGCACCACGCCAAGCCCGCCCGGGGCAGTCTTGCGCTGGTCGTCATCGCCCGCGACGAGGCCGCCTGCATCGAGCGCTGCCTGATGAGCGCCAAGCCGCACGTCGACCGCATGATCGTGCTGGATACCGGCTCGACCGACGACACCGTGGCGATCGCCAAGGCGTGCGGCGCGCAGGTGCACCATTTCACGTGGGTGGATGATTTTTCCGCCGCACGCAATGCCGCGCTGGCCGCCGCCAATGCGGACTGGAACCTCGTGCTGGACGCCGACGAGTGGATCGAGGCCGGCACGGAAGAGTTGCGCAACGCTTGCACCTTTGGCCCGCTGCTCGGCGTGGTTTGCATCCGGAGCGAATACGACATTTCCGGCCATGTGGAGCATTCCAATAGCTGGATCGCCCGCCTCTTGCCGCGCGGCGTGCGCTACAAGGGCCGCATCCACGAGCAACCGGTCGCAACTGCAGCCAACCTGCAGCGCGTGCGTCTGCCGCTCGTGATTGGCCACGACGGCTATATGAACGCCAAGCTGGACCAGAAGCGCGGGCGCAACCACACCCTGTTGCAACTGGAGTTGGCCGCGCATCCGGATGACCCGTATGTGCTTTACCAGCTCGGCAAAGATTTCGAGATCAACCAGAAAGACCCGGCCGAGGCCGCCGCGCATTACCAGCGCGCACTGGCAACGGCACCCAAGGCGGCGCCATATCGGCATGACCTGTGCATCTGCCTGCTGGCGTGTCTCTCCAAATCGAAGCAACTCGACGCGGCCATCACACTGGCGGGTGAATGGATGGAAGAGTGGTCCGGCTCGCCCGACTACTTCTACATGCTGGGCCACCTGATGTTCGAGGCAGCGGCGCAAGACCCCGCGCAGGCCGAGAAACAGTGGCTGCCAATGGCGGAAAACGCCTTCCTGAAGTGCCTGGAGATTGGCGAGCAGCCCAAGCTGGACGCTGCCGTGTTCGGGCGCGGCAGCTTTGCCGCCGCAAAGTACCTGGCGCTGACCTACCGCGCCCTGGCCGACACGCTGGCCATCAAGTCGAACCAATATTCGGACCTCGCGCGGCAGATGCAGGAACGCAGCGCAGCCGTCGCCGCATGAGCACGCAATCATGAAGACAGTCATCCTGGCCGGGGGCCTCGGCACGCGCATCAGCGAGGAATCGCACCTGCGGCCCAAGCCGATGATCGAGATTGGTGGCCGCCCGATCCTGTGGCACATCATGAAGATCTATGCCGCCCACGGCATCAACGATTTCATCATCTGCCTCGGTTACAAGGGCTACGTGATCAAGGAGTACTTCGCCAATTACTTCCTGCACATGTCGGACGTGACGTTCGATATGTCGAAGAACGAAGTGACCGTGCACGAGCGCCATGCCGAGCCGTGGCGCATCACGCTGGTCGACACGGGCGAACAATCGCAGACCGGCGGGCGCCTGAAGCGCGTGGCAGCGTACCTGGACCCGAACGAGCCGTTCTGCTTCACCTACGGCGATGGCGTGTCGGACATCGACATCACGAGCAAGATCGCCTTCCACCGCGCACACGGCAAGATGGCCACCGTGACGGCCGTGCAGCCGCCGGGCCGCTACGGCATGCTCCAGCGCGACGGCGCACGCGTGACCGGCTTTACTGAAAAGCCACCCGGCGACGGCGGCAGTTGGATCAACGGCGGCTTCTTCGTGCTCAATCCATCGGTGATCGAATACATCGCGAGCGAAGACACGCCGTGGGAAGGCGCGCCAATGGCACGCCTGGCCGAGATGGGCGAACTGAACACGTTCGAGCACCACGGCTTCTGGCAGCCGATGGACACGCTGCGCGACAAGAACAGTCTGGAAGCCCTTTGGCAGGCGGGGAGTGCACCATGGAAAAAGTGGTGACGCTCGACTCGCGTGCGTGGGCCGGCAAGCGCGTCTTCCTGACCGGGCATACCGGTTTCAAGGGCAGCTGGCTTGCGCTCTGGCTGCGCCAGCTTGGCGCCGAGGTGTACGGCTACAGCCTGGCACCGGAAACAACGCCGAATCTGTTCACCGCTGCTGACGTGGAACCCGCATTGGCCGGTCATACGCTGGCGGATATCCGCGATGCGGAGGCCCTGCGTACCGCGATGACAGCGGCGCGGCCCGATGTGGTGTTCCATCTCGCGGCGCAACCGCTGGTGCGTGCCTCGTACAACGACCCGGTTGGCACCTACGCCACCAATGTGATGGGCACCGTGAACGTGTTGGAAGCTGCGCGCGGCTGCACGAACCTGTCGGCCATCGTGGTGGCTACCACCGACAAGTGCTACGACAACCGCGAGTGGGCCTGGGGCTATCGCGAGACCGATGCCCTTGGCGGCCATGACCCGTACAGCGCATCCAAAGCCTGCGCGGAACTGGTCGCCGCAAGCTACCGGCGCGCCTTCTTCGCCAACGGCCCGCTGCTGGCCACGGGCCGCGCAGGCAATGTGATCGGCGGCGGCGACTGGTCAGAAGACCGGCTCATCCCCGACGCCGAGCGCGCGATGCGTGCCGGTACCCCGCTGATCATCCGTTCGCCGCACGCTACGCGGCCCTGGCAGCACGTTCTGGATTGCCTGCATGGGTACCTGTTGCTCGCGCAACGGCTGCTGGCCGGTGACGCAGCCTGCGCCACCGCCTGGAACTTCGGCCCGGACAGCGCCGCCACCCGCACGGTCGAACAGGTCTTGCAAGGCTTGCAACACCATTGGCCCACGCTGATCTGGCAACTGGACGCCAATGCCGCCACCGGCAAGCACGAGGCCGGCATGTTGCATCTGGACGCGAGCCGGGCACGCCAGCAACTAGGCTGGCAGACAGCATGGCCGTTCGAGACCGCGCTGGAACAGACCGCCGCGTGGTATCGGCATCTGCATGAAAAGACAGCGGGCGCACGCGCGCTCTGTGACCAGCAGATCGACCGCTTTACCGCCGTCGCGTCTGCTGCCACATCCAGGAGCGCCGCATGAGCCGCTTCGCCATCCAACCGACGCCGCTGGCCGGCGTGGTCGAAATCAACCGCAAGGTAATCGGTGACCATCGCGGCTACTTCACGCGCTTCTTCTGTGCAGATGAACTCGCCGCCGCCGGCTTCGATAGCCCGATCGCGCAAATCAATCACTCGTATTCCGCCAAGCGCGGCACCGTGCGTGGGATGCACTTTCAATACCCGCCGCATGCCGAGATCAAGCTGGTGAGTTGCGTGCGCGGCCGTGTGTTCGACGTGGCCGTTGACCTGCGTGCGGGCTCGCCAACGTTCCTGCAATGGCATGCGGTGGAGTTGTCTGCCGAACGGCACAACAGCCTGCTGGTGCCGCGCGGGTTTGCCCACGGCTTCCAGGCGCTGGAAGACGATTGCGAACTGCTGTATCTGACCTCGACGCCATACGCACAAGCCGCTGAAGACGGGCTCAACCCGACCGACAGCCGCTTAGGCATCGCTTGGCCGCTCGACATGACCGAATGCTCCGACCGGGACCGCAACCATCCGCCGCTGACAGACGCGTTTGCGGGCATCACGCTGCGCGCCCTGAATCCTGAACTGCAGGAACAGCCATGACCCAAAAGATTCTGTACTCCAAGCCGTCGATCACCGAGCTGGAAGTCGAATACGCCACCGACGCCGCACGCAACGGCTGGGGCGACCAGTGCTACGCCTACATCAACCGCTTCGAAAAGCAGTTTGCCGCGTTTGTCGGCACGCAATACGCCATTGCCACATCAAGCTGCACCGGTGCCATGCACATGGGCCTGGCAGCGCTCGGCATCGGCGCCGGCGATGAGGTGATCCTGGCCGACACGAACTGGATCGCCACAGCGTCGCCCATCACCTACGTGGGCGCCACGCCGGTGTTTGTCGACATCCTGCCGGACACGTGGTGCCTGGACCCGGCGCTCGTGGAGGCGGCCATCACACCGCGCACGAAAGCGATCATTGCCACGCACCTCTACGGCAACCTATGCGAGATGGACCGCCTGCTGGACATCGGCAAGCGCCACGGCATTCCTGTCATCGAAGATGCAGCCGAGGCCATTGGCTCGCGCTGGCACGGGCATGCAACGGGCGCGCAAGGCATCTTCGGCACGTTCTCGTTCCATGGCACCAAGACCATGACGACGGGCGAAGGCGGCATGTTCGTCACGAACGACCGCGCGCTGTACGACCGCGTGATGACACTGAACAACCATGGCCGCGTGCCGGGCGGCAAGCAGTTCTGGTCCGACTTCATCGGCTTCAAGTACCGTATTTCCAACGTGCAGGCCGCCATCGGCTGCGCGCAGCTGGAGCGCATCGACGCACTGATTGCACGCAAGCGCGAGATCTTTGCCGAGTATCAGGCGCACCTTGGCGGCGTCGCCGGCCTTGCGCTGAACCCCGAGGCGCCCGGCACGCTCAACAGCTACTGGATGCCCACCGTGGTGTTTGACGAAGCGCTGGGCATTACGCGCGATGGCCTGTTGGCTGCGTTCTCGCGCCGCGGCATCGACGCACGCGTGTTCTTCTATCCGCTGAGCGAAACCGAGCTGTTCGGCACGTCCGCCGCCGCCGCGCGCCACAACGCGCCCAACAGCTACGCGATTGCCGAGCGCGCCATCAACCTGCCGTCGTATCACGACATGTCGAGCGAGAACATCGCGACGGTGTGCAACGTGGTGCTCGATCTCGTGCGCGAACATCAGGAGACGCTGACATGCCTGGCATCCTGAGCCCCGATCAGATCGAGACCTTCCAGCGCGACGGCCTGCTGATCCTGCGCGACTTTTACGCGCCGTCGCAGGTGGAGCCGATTCAGCGGGCGATCTACGACATCATCGGTCTGGTGATCGACAAGTACCGTCTCGGCATCGAGCGCGCACCGTTTGCGCCGGAACGGTTCGACGACGGTTATCAGGCGGTCATCAAGGCCAATCGCAAGTACGGCGCCGAGGTGTACGACGCCGTCAAGCAGATCCCCGCTTTTGTCCGCCTGCTGGGCGACGAGCGCCATGAGCAGCTCGTCCGCAGCGTGCGCCCCGGCGCGCTGCCGGGCATTGCGCACGCCGGCTCCGGCATTCGCATCGACAACCCGCGCGAAGAGAAATTTCGCGCCAACTGGCATCAGGAATATCCGGCCCAGTTGCGCAGCCTGGACGGCGTGGTGTTCTGGAGCCCGCTGGTGGAAATCACGCCCGAGATCGGGCCGGTGGAGTTCTGCCCCGGCTCGCACGTAGAAGGCCCGCTGCCCGTCTTCAGCGCCGACCCGGACAACGCCGGCAAGCAAGGCGCCTATGCATTGCTGATCAAGGACGAGGCGAGCTACCTCGCGCGCTATCCGCACGTGCAACCGCTCACCAAGCCGGGTGACCTGGTGATGGTCGACTTCCTGGTGCTGCACGCCTCCGGCCACAACACGAGCCAGCGCTCGCGCTGGTCGATGCAGTTCCGCTACTTCAATTTCTGCGAGCCGACCGGGCGCTCGCACGGTTGGAAGGGCTCGTACGCCAATGGCGTCGACTTCCGTACCGTTCACCCCGAACTCTCCGTGGAAGCCTGACCATGATCCAAGGTGCACTGCCCTGCAACGTCTGCCAGCAACCGCTGCCAGAACCGATTTATCGCGCCGCGCCGCAAAGCTCGCTGTCTTCCCTGCGCCGCGCCATGGACGGCACGCTCGAGGTCTTCTGCTGCGCCGCGTGCGGCCATATCCAGACCGTCGAACTGTGTGACAACGGCAGCTTCTACGACACCGAGTACGACATCCTCGTGGGCAGCGAGGAAGAAGACCAGATTTACGCCGTGGAGAACGGCCAGAAAATCTTCCGCGCCGATCACCAGGTCGCCACGTTCCAGCGCAAGCTCGCCTTACCGGAAGGTGCGCGCGTGGTCGACTTCGGCTGCGCAAAGAGCGCGACCATGCGCCTGCTGAAGCAGCAACGCCCTGACGTGAACGTCCACCTGTTCGACATCAGCGACCGCTACGTCGGCTTCTGGGAAAAATTCCTGAGCCCCGAACAATGGGCGACGTACACGATCCCGCCGACATGGCAGCGTTCGTTCGATGTCGTCAGCTCGTTCTTCTCGCTCGAACACATCCCCGACCTGACGACCGCACTGCGCAACATTCACGGCCTGCTGCGCGACGGCGGCGTGCTGTACGCGATCGTGCCGAATACGTTCACCAATTCGGTGGATTTTCTGGTGGCTGATCACGTCAACCATTTCACGCAGCCGTCGCTGCAGACGCTGCTGGCCAACCACGGGTTTGACCTGCTCGAGGCCGACGCGCAAAGCCACCGTGGCGCGTTCGTCGTGACCGCCGTGCGCCGTCCTGGTGACAGCAAAGTCGCGCCGGTGCTCGATGCACAAGCGTTGGCCGACACACAGAGCGCCGCCAGCAAGCTTGCCCGCTTCTGGCAGCAAGCCTCTAGCCACCTGACCGACTTTGAAACGCAGCACGGCAGCGCGCCCGCCGTGATCTATGGCGCCGGTTTCTATGGCGCCTACACCGCAAGCAACTTGCAACAGCCGCATGCCCTGCGGGCGTTTGTTGATCAGAACCCGTATCTGCAAGGGTCTTCCCTGGCGGGTAAGCCGGTTGTGGCGCTGGACAGCATTCCGGATGAGGTTGAGGTGGTGTACCTCGCCGTCAACCCCGTCATTGCGGACGAAGTGCGGCACACCGTGGAAGCGGCGTATCCGAATCGCTTCCGCTATTTTCGCTTCCAGCCATGATCGCGCGCGGCTCACTCGTCCTTCGGGAATGGCGCGAGGGCGACATCGCGCAACTGCTGCCACTGCGCAACGATGTGCCGACGCAGTTGCAACTCATGACGCGCCCGCGGCCCAACTCGGCCGCGAGTGTGCGCGACTGGTTGATCGCAAAATCGAAACAGAGCGACCTGGTGCTCTTCGTCATTGCCAGCCAGGCAGATGACAGCGTGCTGGGCTACCTGCAGTTGAACCACATCGATGCGGTGAACAGGCACGCTTCGCTCGGCATCTGCCTGGCGTCGTCTGCGCAAGGCAAGGGCCACGGGCGCGCCGCATGCGAAGCCGCATTTGCCTACGCCAGCGAAACGCTGTGCTTGCGCAAGATCACGCTGGAAGTGCTGGCCGAAAACACGCGCGCCATCGCGCTGTACGAGAAACTCGACTTCCGGACCGTCGGCACGTTGGCCGGTCACTACCTGCAAGACAACCGCTGGCACGACGTTGTTCTCATGGAACGGATGCTGGCGTCATGAAGGTCGTGATCACACAACCGATGCTGTTCCCGTGGGTCGGGCTGCTTGAGCAGATACTGCTGGCCGACGTGCTCGTCAATTACGCCGACGTGCAGTTCTCCAAGGGCAGCTTCACCAACCGCGTGCAGATCAAGGAGCCGGCCGGCACGCGCTGGATGACGGTGCCGCTGGAGAAGTTCCACCTCGGCGCGCGCATTGATGAAGTCAAACCGGCTGCCAACGTCGACTGGCGAGCGCAGCATCTGCGCATGCTGGAGCAGGCCTACGAGGCCGCGCCGCATGCAAGCGACATGCTGGCGCTGGTGCGCTCCGTGTACGAAGCCGACTACCCGAACATGGGCGAACTGGCACTGGCATCCATGCGTGCGCTGTGCCGCTACCTGGGCATCGAGCTGGACCGCAAGTTTGTCGACGCGCCTGAACTGGACATTCCCGGTCGCAATACCGACCGTGTGCTCGCCATCGTGAAGAAGCTGCAAGGCGACACCTACATCACCGGACACGGCGCCAAAAACTACCTGGCCCACGCCGAGTTCGAGCAGCAAGGCGTTGCCGTCGAATACATGAACTACGCCATGCGGCCGTATCCGCAACTGCATGGCGCGTTCACCCCGTTTGTCAGCAGCCTGGACCTGATTGCCAATCATGGCCCGGCCGGCAAGCAGTACATGTGCCCTCAGACCCTCCACTGGCGCGAGTTCATCCAATGAGTGAAATCGAAGCAATCCAACCCGAAGCGCCGCAAGACGTGGCGCCCGTGAAGCAGGCGGAGGCCATCCAGCAGGTGGCGCTGAGCGTCTGCATCCCGACCTACAACCGCGCCCGCTATCTCGACAACCTGCTCGCAGAACTGGTCTCGCAGATCGGCGAACTGAAGTTCAGCTACGAATTGCTGATCGGCGACAACTGCTCGACCGATGCCACCGAAGAGGTCGTGGGTCGTTATCAGGACAAGCTGAACATCCGGTATTTCCGCCGCCCGTCGAACCTCGGCTCGGCAGAAAACCTGAACCAGCTCTATCGCAGCGCGCAGGGCAAGTACGTGCTCTATCACGCCGACGACGATCTGCCGATCCTGGCCGAGATTAACAAGAACATCGACATCTTCGAGCGCAACCCGGGCGTGGATGTCATCTTTGCGCCGTGGTTCATTCACGACTTGCCGACGCGGCAGGACGTCACCATGTTCTATCGCCAGGACGACAACTACCTGATCGAGCAGCACGATTACGCCAAGCTGCTGGCGCTGGTGTTGTCGCACCACCTCTTTCCGGAGATCTACCTGGCACGCCGCGAGGTGATGGATCGCATCTATTTCAGCGCGCCCGAACCTGCGTTCTACGCCTTCGTGCACGCGGCAGAAATGATCGGCTCCAGCGCGGTGTACTTCAGCAAGACGCCGTTCTATCGCTCGGTCTCGCGCTACTTTGCCGATGAGACCCGCGCCCAGGCCGGCAACGAAGAAGTGAAACACGCGTGGGACCGCTATCGCGGTGGCCTGGAATACCTGTTCGGCAAGTTCTCGCACACGCTGCCGGCTGCCGAGCGCCCCGAATGGCTGAACGCCATCAATCAATTTGTGCTGGCGCGCATGAAGGTGGCGCTGCGCCTGCGCACGCATGAAGGCGGCAACTGGATCGACAACTATTACATCGCCAACCGCATCCGCGCGCTGGGCGAAGTGTCCGATCTGCCGGCGCCGTATGACCTGTACCGCGTCAACGCGGCGTTCGAATACGTGACGAAGCTCGATCCGTTCAAGCCCGAGCCGCCCAAGTACGCAACCCTGCGCCGCGCGCCGCTTCAGGTGTTTCACCATGCGCACGGCTTTGCCGAAACCGAGTTTCTGGTGCTCGACGACGATGCCGCCATTCCGCATCACACCATCGTCGTGACGCCAATTCCGATGGACATTGCGGTGCCGGCCGGCCGTGAAGTCCGCTTCGTGTCGGAGCTCGAGACGCTCGCCAAATTTCCCTGAGTCACTGGTCACGCCAACATGGACCTCTCCAACGCCAATTCCGTGGTCTCGCTGATGAACAGCGTGCTGGCACCGTCAAGCGCCGTCGGCGGCAGCACCGCCAGCGGCGATGCCAGCAAACCCAGTGTCGACTTCGGCTCCGTGCTCAAGTCGTCGCTGGACCGTGTCGACGCTTCACAGCAGAAGGCTGAATCCATTTCGCGCAGCTTTGAGATGGGCAACAACGACGTGGATCTGCACGACGTAATGCTCTCGCTGCAGAAAGCCAACATCGACATGCAGACTGCCGTGCAGGTGCGCAACAAGCTGGTCTCGGCATACCAAAGCGTCATGAGCATGTCGATCTGAGATCACGCTGCCCCGCCCTTTTCCACGTTCCGGAAAAGGCTTTCTGGTCGCCCTTGCTATTTATATTGCGTGCAATATAATTGCGTCATCGATTTCAAGATCGAGCTCCCGGCCGACATGTCGCCGACCGGGCTTCCTAAATAAGAGGACCCGACCATGAAGACGCTCTACCAGACCCAAGTCACCGCTGAAGGCGGCCGTGCCGGCCATGTTCGCAGCGCCGATGGCACGCTGGATCTGCCCCTGTCGCTGCCGCGCGAACTCGGCGGCGCAGGCGGTGCGGCCACGAACCCGGAGCAACTGTTTGCCGCCGGTTATGCCGCCTGCTTTGAAAACGCTGTGCTGCATGTTGCACGTGGCAAGCAGATCAAGCTGGCGTCGACATCGGTGACGGCCACGGTGGGCATTGGCCCGCGCGAAGATGGCGGGTTTGCGTTGACAGTGTCGCTGGCAGCCACGCTGGGCGGCGTGGATCAGGCGACGGCGGAGGCGCTTGTGACTGCCGCACACGGTGTATGCCCCTATTCGCATGCCGTCCGTGGCAATATTGACGTCCAATTGAACACGGTCACGCGCTGAGCCTTGCTAGCCCTTTTCGGGCCGATGCGGCACTCGTCGCTCGGGCGCCAGACCGTCCCCCCGGGAGTTTTCCGTGAACGACGTGCTGGCGCTCGATCAGCAGCTCTGCTTTCCTTTGTATGCCGCCGGCCATCTGCTGACGCGCCTCTACCGCCCGCTGCTGGATGAACTGGGCCTGACCTATCCGCAATACCTGGTGATGCTGGCGTGCTGGCAGCAGGCGCCGTGTGCCGTGGGTGACCTCGGGCGCACGCTGTACCTCGATACGGGCACGCTTACGCCGCTGCTCAAGCGCCTGGAAGAACAAGGCCTGGTCACCCGCACGCGCGATCCCGATGACCAGCGCCGCGTCGTCATTGAGTTGACCGATGCCGGCCGCACGCTACGCGAACGCGCCGCCAAGGTGCCCGAAGCGCTTGCGTGCAAGATTCCGCTGGAACGCGATGAAATTGGCGCTACGCGCAACGTGCTGCGCAAGCTGCTCGACGCCCTCGCCACGGCGGAGGAACGCGAATGAGCGCCCCGTCCGCTTCTGCCGATGTGGCGCTGGTCGTCATCGCCCGCAATGAAGCCGCCAGCATTGCGCGCTGCCTGCTCAGCGCGAAGCCATTTGTCGATCGCATGGTGGTGTTGGATACGGGGTCGACTGACGACACCGTCGCCATTGCGCAGTCGTGCGGCGCACTTGTCAGCCACATGGCCTGGACGAACGATTTCTCCGCCGCGCGCAACACGGCGCTGCAGGCAGCCAACGCCGACTGGAACCTCATCCTCGACGCTGACGAATGGCTGGAAAGCGGCGGCGACCATCTGCGCACACTCTGCGGTGCAGAACCGGCAGTGGGCGTGGTGTGCGTCAAGAACGATACCGACGCGGCCGAATCCGCCAGCCAACTGATTGCGTGGATCCCGCGTGTGCTGCCACGCGGCGTGCACTACACCGGGCGCATTCACGAGCAGCCCGTGTCGTCATTGCCTGCGGCGCGCGTGCCAATCGTGGTGCGCCATGACGGCTATACCGCGGTCAGGATGCAGATAAAAGGCGAGCGCAACACACAACTGCTGCTCGATGAACTCACGCACAGGCCGGACGACCCGTATGTGCTGTATCAGCTCGGCAAGGAAACCGAGCTGCATCACGAAGACTACGCAAAGGCCGTGAATTACTACGCGCGCGCCTTCAGCCTTGCGCCGCCTGATGCGCCGTACCGCCGCAACCTGACGCTGCGCTATGTGTACAGCCTGGGCAAGGCCGACCGCATTGAAGAAGCACTGGCGCAAGGCGATGTCGCCATCCAGACGTGGCCAGATTTTCCGGACCTTTGCTTTGCGTTGGGATTGGTTTTGCTGGATGCGGCCGCCAAGCACCCTGATGAGGCGGGCAGCCGGTGGCTACCGCTGGCAGAACAGGTCTTCAACCGCTGCCTTGAGATCGGTGATCAGCCGGAGATGGACGGCAGCGTCGTCGGTCGGGGCAGCTTCCTCGCTGCCCAGCAACTGGCCATCGTGTACCAGATGCAGAGCCACGCGCTCGCACGCAAGTCCGAGCACTATCTGACGCTGTCAAAACAACTGCAGGACGCTTCGTCTCAGTAACGCGCCATGCTGCCGTAAGCGTTGCTTGCGGTAGTGGCGCGGCGCGCCGTGTCGATACGCTTTTGCAGGCGGTCCAGGCGCGGATACACCATGGCGCGCACGCGGGCGTCATCTTCGAGAATACGTACGAGCAGCGTGCGCTTGCGCTCCACGTCTGCGCGCGAGAGTTGCGGATGCGGCTCGGAACGGCGCAGTGCATCCACATAGGCGGCGCTCTCGCGTTCAAGCGTACTGACGACTTCCCAGTTCCCCACTTCGGCCGCGCTCACCATTTCGGCGGTCAGGCGTGCGATGGCTTCGTAGCAGGTGAACAGACTTTCGCTGTCCTTGATCGGGATGTTGCGTTGCATATTGGCTCCAGTTGGGCCGAATTCAGTCAAAGGTCGCTTACTACAAACGACCGGCAATCAGCTCACAACGCTCAGGTGGCTGTTCGCCACGGCGGTGCCAGGCTGGCCCATCTGGCCAATGGCGAGCCACGCATCCTGCAGCGGGACAAGCAACGCGTCCACTTCGGCGAGGATCGTCAGATCGTTGTTGCCGTGGGCCACCAGCAGGCGGCGCAGCATGTAGTCGTACAGATTGTTCAGTTGCACGGCGATGTCGCCGCCGCGCTGGTGATCAAGGCTGGCCTGCAGGCCCTGGCCGATGATCGAGATGGCCTTGTCGAACGCCCGCACCTTGGCCAGCACGTCGCCACGCTGGATGGCGGCGCTGGCCAGGTTGATGGCGGCGCGCGCGCCTTCAAACAACATGGCGATCAGGCGGTGCGGATTGGCGTCTACCACGGACGTCTCGATGCCGACTTGCGCATAGGCACCGATGGCACGGCGTGCAGCGTACATGGAAAAGGTCCTCGCTGTAGTCTGTTTTATTTTGGGTTGTGCTCTAAACCTGAACCTGGCTTAGTTGCTGCTCGAAGTCTGCTTTGTAATGGCCGCGAGCTGCGTCGTCAGGTAATTGCTTGTGTTCGTCATGCTCGCCACCGCTGCCGACAACGCGTTGAACTGCGTGTAGTACAGCGCCTGCTTGTTATCCAGCCGCGTCTGCATGGCGGTGATCTGGCTGGCAAGGGAGGTGAGCGAACTGTTGATCGAGTCCGTCTCGTTCTGCACCATGCCGCTGGACGACAGCAGGTTGGTCATCACCGTGTTGAGCTGGGCAGCGTAACCGCGCTGCACCGTGACCGTGCCACGGGCGCCCAGCGGACCACCGGCAATCTGCACGCTCAAGCCGTCGGTGGCGGAACCGGCGATCCCATACAGGTTCTGCCCCGAGCCGGTCGCTGCCGCGCCGTTGATGGTGCCCTGCACATCCACACCGTTGGCGGCCGTGGGGCTCGCGCCGAAGAGCGACGAAGCCCCCGCGCCCGATACCGAGACCGCCGACACCGAGCCGAACTGGCTATC
Source organism: Ralstonia sp. Ralssp110 (assembly GCF_047325135.1). Lineage (NCBI taxonomy): Bacteria > Pseudomonadati > Pseudomonadota > Betaproteobacteria > Burkholderiales > Burkholderiaceae > Ralstonia > Ralstonia sp. Ralssp110. Next base: position 810,304 of record NZ_CP168609.1, read on the forward strand.
GGTGATGCTCAGCACGCCACTGGCATTGGCCGACACAGATGCGTTGACCTTGGCGTTCTGCAGCGTGGTCGATGCGTTGATCTGGCTCTGGATTTGCGCAGCCAGCGTCGCCGCGGTGTAGCTGCCGGCCGCCAACGTCACGTTGACGGACATCCCGCTGATGTTGAACGCGAGCGTGTCGTTCACACCCGCCGTGATGGTCGTGTTAGCGGCCGCCGAACCCGTAAGCGTGCCCTGCGTGGCCAACTGCGTCACGTTGACGGCGTAGCTGCCGGCCTGCGTGGAATCGGAGAACGTCGGCACGCTGACCAGCGAATCGGTGGCCGTGCCGGTACCGGCAAACAAACCGGCAACCTGGCTGGGCGACTTTGCAATGGCAGCCGACAGCTTGGTGTTGTCCACCGACAGCGTGCCGTCGGAATTCATCGTTACGCCCACACTGCCCAGCGACTGGTAATTGCCGTTGCCCACCGCTTGGCCCAGCACGTCGGTAATCTGGTTGATGAGCGTCTTGGTACTCACGTCGCCAGCCAGCGGGCCGTTGTTAGCCTTGTTGGTGGTGTCGATGTTGGTGAGCGCGTTCAGTTGCGTACGCAGCGCGTTATAGCCGTTCACGAAGTTGGTGACGGCGGTGGTGGTGGCGGTCGGGTCGTTGGCCACCGTCACGTTGGTGCTGCCCGTCTTGGACAGCGTGAACGATGTGCCATCCACCACGTTCGACAACGTGTTGGTCGGGCTCTGCACGGCAATGCCGTTGATCGTACCCAGGGCATTCTGGCCCGTGGTCACCTCGGTCATGTTTTGCGTGCCGGCCGGGTCTTGCGAGAGCAGCGATTGCAGCGTCGAGTCGCCCGACACTGAAATCTTCATCTCCGAGCTGGAACCGCCCGCGGTGGACGTCAGCACCAGGCGGTACGGGCTGCCGCTGCCGTCGTTCACGATGCTGGCCGAGACACCCACGTTGGCCGAGTTGATCGCATCACGGATACCCGCGAGCGTGTTGTTGGACGAATCGATCGTGATCGAGCCACCCGCCAGGTTGCCGTTCTGGGTGAACGTCGAACCGGTGTACTTGCCACCCGAAAGCGAGCCGCCCGACACCGAGCCGAACGAAAACGAAATCGTGGTCGACGCGCCGCTGCCGATGGCGGTCGTGGTGGACGTCTGCCCCTGCGCCGCCAGCACCTGCGATTGCGCAAGCTGCGTGACATTGACCGCGTAGGAACCCGCAGGCGCCGAACCCGTCACCGACGCACTCAGCATCGAAGTGTCGTAGCCGCTGGCCTTCATCGCGCTGTAGTTCGACGCGCTCGTCAGGTTCGACAGCGTGGTCTGGAAGGTCGACAGCGCACTCTTGAGCGACCCCACAGCCGACAACTGGGTCTGGTACGAGCTTTGCTGCGTCTGCAGCTGTGTCAGTGGCAGGCTTTCCACCTTCATGAGGCTGGACACCAGCGAGTTGACGTCGATGCTCGTCCCGATACCGGGAATCGAGATCGGCGGAACGTAGGTGCTGGTCGAGGAGGTGGTAGTGGTAGTCGCCATGATCGGGTCTGATAAGCGTCTGCGCCGGCGGAAGTCTCTCTACACAACGGCACGGGCCGCAGCTTCTTTAGGGCAGGTTATGCAGGCGCCACCCACGAAAAGGAGGGGTATCCGACAAAAGAAAAAAGGCCGACGCCCCGAGGAGCGCCGGCCCTTGGCCCAGCCGCCAGGCGGCAGGGTGGCATTCAGCTTACCGATTAGCCCTTCAGCAGGCTCAGGATGCTGTTCGGTGCCGAGTTGGCTTGCGCCAGCATCGCCGTACCCGCTTGCTGCAGGATGTTCTGGCGAGTCATGTTCGATGTTTCCGACGCATAGTCCGTATCGATCATCACCGACTTGGCGGCAGACAGCGCCGTGTTCGACGAGGTCAGCGTGTTGATGGTCGAGGTCAGACCGCTTTGCTGTGCACCCAGGTCAGCGCGGGCTGCCTTCAGGCTTGCCAGATCGGTGTCGATCTTGGCCTGGGCTGCCGTTGCGTTGGCCGTCGACGTCACGCTCGTGCCGCTCAGCGTGCCGAAGCTTGCCAGGTTGGCGTTGGTGACGGTAGCGACGTCGGTCGATGCGTTCTGACCGTATTGGAACGTGGTCGACGTCACCGAACCATCGAACAGCTTGGCGCCGTTGTAGTTGGCGTTCGTCTCGATGTTCTTGTTGGCCGTGGCCAGCTGTTGGTATTCCTTGTCCAGGTTGGCCTGGTCGGTGGTCGACAGACCGCCGTTGTTGGCTTCCACAGCCAGTTGGCGCATACGTTGCAGGTTGTTTTCAACCTGGCCCAGGTACGAGTCAGCCGTTTGCAGGTACGACTGTGCGTTGTTGGCGTTCTGGATACCTTGGGTTTGCGAGTTCAGCGTGGTCGTCAGGCTGGAGGCCACAGCGTAAGCAGCGGCATCGTCCTTCGCGCTGTTCACGCGCAGGCCGGTCGACAGACGTTGCAGCGAGGTCTGCAGGGCATCCTTCGATGCCGACAGTGCTTGCTGCGTTTGCAGGGACGAGATGTTGGTATTGAGGCTGAGGGACATGACGGCTCCTAAGTTTCCCGATGGTTTGTTGCCCGTGTTTGCTAATTCCGGCTAGGCCGGGCAACGTGACCTGCAACTTGAAGGGGATCAGGTCTGCGTTGTACTCAGGTTATCGGTGGCCTCTGAGGAAAGTTTAGGGTCACCTTGACAAATTTGTGCGTCGGCGGCGGTTTGGGCTTGCGGCCGCCTGACTTGCGGCACCCCTCCAAAAGAGGCGGCGAGCCTGCTTCTTGGCCTGCAGGCCCTCGGCTATACTCGTTCGACCGGTTCATAGGCGCCAGCATCCCTCTATATATAGAGCGCCACACAGTGCACAGATGGGGAGTTGCAAGCCCGCCAGTTCGGCCGGAAGGCCTGCGGACGGAAAGAAGAGCTCGATGCGAGCCCGCGTTTGACCCGCAACACCCACCATGCTCAATGTCCTGATCGTCGAACCGCACGATATTGCCCGTGTCGGCCTGCGCCAGATCCTCAAGGATTCGCGCCTGGCCCGGCAGATCGAGGCCGTGCCGGACCTGCGCGATGCCAATAACGACCTGCTTGCCCAGCGCGAGTGGGACGTCATGCTCTTCTCGGTGGAATCGGCCACCGGAGACGAATTCCAGACCATCAAGACCGTGCGCCAGCAGCATGCGCGCCTGGCCGTGCTGGCACTGGGCCGCCACCCTGAAGCGCTGCTTGCCGTACGGGCGCTGAAGGCGGGCGCCTCTGGCTATCTGCCGATGGACGCCAGCCAGCCGCAGCTGCTGGCCGCCGTCAACGCCATCTCCAAGGGCAAGAAATACCTGCCTTCGGACCTCGTGGAAGTCCTGGCCGACAACCTGAACGTCGACTGGGACAAGCCGCGCCACGACATCCTTTCCGACCGCGAATTCCAGACGCTGCGCATGCTCGGCTCTGGCCGCACGCTGGGCGAGATCGCCGAGGCGCTGCAGATCAGCGTCAAGACGGTCAGCGTGTACCGGGGGCGGGTGCTCTCGAAGATGAAGCTGCGCAACAACGCCGAGCTGACCATGTACGTAGTCAGCAACGGCCTGCAACTCTAGGGTGTCCCGTAAAGCTACTGCGCGAGCCGATCTTGGCGGTGCGATGCTCGCCATACCCATGTACGGCTGCGCTTCTCACGCCAACCTCGGGGCGCTCGCTACGCTTTTCAGGGCACCCTAAAAAACTCTGGATCTACAAGAATCTGGGAACACGCTCGCCGTAGCGGCGCGCGTTCTCGCGCACCAGGTCCTGCACCGCTGCCGGCTCCAGCGGCCGCGTGAGCAGATAGCCCTGAAATTCGTCGCAACCGACTTCGCGCAGAAATTCAAGTTGCCCGGTGGTCTCCACGCCTTCGGCCACGGTCTTCATGCCCATGGCCTGCGCCATCATGATGATGGCCCGCGTGATGGCCGCGCGCTCTGCCACGTGCGGCAGGTCTTGAACGAACGAGCGGTCGATCTTCAGCGTATCGATCGGGAAGCGGTGCAGATACGACAGCGATGAATATCCGGTACCGAAATCGTCCAGGGCCAGCGATACGCCCATCGCGCGCAGCTCGGTGAGCAACGCATGCAATGACGGATCGTCGCGAATCAGAATGCCTTCGGTCATCTCCAGTTCCACCGCGTTGCCGGGCAAGCCGCTGGTCGATAGCGCGCCACGCACCATCGCACTCAGCTGCCCCGAGCTGAATGCCTGGCCCGAGAGGTTGATCGACATGCGCAAGTCCGGCAGCCCGATGCGGCGCCAGCGCGCAAGCTGGTCGCAGGCGGCACGCAGAATCCAGCGGTCGATCTCGACGATCAGGCCGGTTTCTTCGGCGTCCTGAATAAACTGGCCAGGCATCATGCGGCCGAAATCGGCCGAGTTCCAGCGGATCAGCGCTTCCACGCCGACGATGCGGCCGCTCCTGACGTCAACGCGCGGCTGGTAGTCGGCATAGAACTCGTTGCGATCGCTTGCGCGGCGCAAGCCCGATTCAATGCGGAAGCGGCGCGAGACGCGGTCGTCGAGGTCACTCGTAAAAGTCTGGAAGTTGTTGCGGCCGCGCTCCTTTGCCAGGTACATGGCGGCATCGGCCTTGCGCAGCAGCGTGTTCGGGTCGTCGCCGTCGTGCGGCGCCACGGCAATCCCGATTGACACGCCCAGGTACAACTCCTGCCCTTCGATATAGAACGGCGCACTGATGGCCGAGAGAATGCGCTCGGCCACACGCCGCGTGCCCAGGCCATCGAGCGCTTCGAGCATGACCACGAATTCATCGCCGCCCAGGCGGGCCACGGTATCGGCTTCGCGCGCGCAGGCCTGCAGGCGGGCAGCGACCTCGCGCAGCAGCATGTCGCCAAACTGGTGGCCCAGCGTGTCGTTGACGTTCTTGAAACGATCCAGGTCGAGGAACATGACCGAAACGCGCGACTGGTTGCGGCGCGCGATTGCCAGCGCGTGCTCCAGGCGATCTTCCAGCGCGGAGCGGTTCAGTAGGCCCGTGAGCGTGTCGTGCGTGGCCAGATGCCGGATGCGCTGCTGCGCTTCGCGGATCTGCGTGATGTCGACTAGAGACACCAGCACCGAGTATGGCGTCGCGCCGGCTTCCGACGCCCGTGGGGAGGCCGTCATCGAATGACCGCCGTCGGCATACAGCGGCGTCCAGTTGCTGGAAACCCACACGGTGCGGCCATCCACGCAGTGCATCCCGAAAATCTGGTTCAACTGCGGCTGACCTTCGGCGATCACGTCCTGATCGGGCCAGTCGGCCTCGTGGATGGACGCATCGAATTCATCCACCGCGGCGTTGACAACCGTGGGCAGCAAGCGCCCCACCAGCGCTTCCACCGGCAAACCCAGCAGCCGTGCGGCGCTCGGATTGGCGTAGGTGACGCGGCGGTCTGCCCCACAGACGAGGATGCCCTCTGTCAGCGCGTTGACCATCGACAGCAGGTCCAGCTTCGGGCAGAAGCCCGGCGGCTCTCCGCGCGCAGGACAGTCGGCCGGCAAACCATCGGCATCGACAAGTGCAAGGTCAATACGGGTGGAAAAGGGCAAGGAATTCAAGGCGGCTTCCGGCAAGGCAACGCAGGTATGCAGGGCCGGGACGTGCCGGCGCGTTCCTCCATTACAACGGCACGCACGGGCAAATCTTTCGGGCCAACGTCACTTTTGCGGCGGAACTGGCCACCCGGGGCGGGCGCCAAGGCGCGCGATGCAACATCATTGGCACATGAAAGTGCTTTAAAAACCACTTTTTGTGTACGCACCGCCCGACCCTGCACATCGCAAACGCCCGAGATAAGCGGGATTGACCGCGTTTCTTGCTGGAATGAGCTGGACACAGGTGGGGAAGAATGCCATCCGAGAACCCGACTCTGTGCTTTGCGTTGTTTTACGGTGTGTTGCGCGATGCGAGCCGGGAAAGCCCACCCCCCCCTTAGTCCCCGAGTGATCCCCATGGCCGAAGCCGCTGCCGCCACTACCGCCCCCGCCCCAGCAAAGGGCGGCTCTACCAAGCTGCTGCTGATCATCCTGATCGTGCTCCTGCTCGTCGGCATGGGCGGCGGCGCTGCCTGGTTCTTTCTCGGAGGCGGCAACCACGCCGCATCCGGCCCCGCTGCACCGCCCAAGCCCAAAGAGCCGGTGTTCGTGGCCATGGAAACCCTGACCGTCAATCTGCAGCCCGAGGAAGGCAACGACCGTTATCTGCAGATCGGCATCACATTCAAGAGCTTCGACAAGCATGCCGAAGAAGAGATCAAGGCCTACACGCCTGAGCTGCGCAGCAAGGTCCTGATGCTGCTGGCCAGCAAGACGCCCACCGAGCTGTACCCGGCGGAGGGCAAGGTCAAGCTGTCCAAGGAAATCGTTGAACTGTGCGAACACGTCTTCAAGGCTGTCGGCAAGGAATCACCCGTCGCAGACGTCTTGTTCACCAACTTTGTGATCCAGTGACATGCTCAAGGAAGAGTTTCTTTCCCAGGAGGAAATCGACGCGCTCCTGAAGGGCGTGTCCGATGACGCGGACGACGACCCCGTCGAAGCCGCCGACCCCTCGGGCATACGCTCGTACAACCTGGGCTCGCAGGAGCGCATCGTCCGTGGGCGCATGCCCACGCTGGAAATCATCAACGAGCGGTTTGCGCGCAACTGGCGCATCGGGCTGTTCAACTTCATGCGGCGCAATGCGGAGATTTCCGTCGGGCCGGTGAAGGTGCAGAAGTACAGCGAGTTCATCCGCAACCTGGTGGTGCCGACTTCGCTCAACCTTGTGCACGTCAAGCCGCTGCGTGGCACGGCGCTGTTCGTGTTCGACCCCAACCTGATCTTCCTGGTGGTCGACAACCTGTTCGGTGGCGACGGGCGCTTCCACATGCGCGTGGAAGGCCGCGACTTTACCGACGTGGAGCAGCGCATCATCCAGCGCATGCTGCACCTCGTCTTCGAGCACTACGCCAAGGCGTGGCAGCCGGTCTATCCGATCGATTTCGAATTCCTGCGCATGGAAATGCACACCGAGTTCGCCAACGTGGCCACGCCCAATGAAGTGGTGATCACCACCAGTTTCAGCATTGAGCTTGGCAACAACGGCGGCGACGTGCACATCTGCATGCCGTACACCATGATCGAGCCGATCCGCGACCGGCTCACCTCCGCCATCCAGGGCGAAGCGCTGGAAGTGGACAAGCGCTGGCTGCGGCTGCTGTCGCAACAGGTGCAGACCGCTGAGGTGGAGCTGATTGCCGACCTCGCTACGGCCAAGGTGCAGGTGTCAGACATCCTGAACATGAAGGTCGGCGACGTCATTCCGCTGGAGCTGGATGACTGCGTGACCGCCAAGGTAGACGGTGTGCCCGTCATGGAATGCAACTACGGCACGTTCAACGGCCAATACGCACTGCGGGTCAACCGCATGCTGAATATGAGCGGCAGCGAGGCTGCCACGGAGTCTGACGATGACAACTGAACCGACCATGAACCCCGAAGCCAACGCCGACGACATCGATGTCGAGATGACGATGGAAGAGGCCATGGCCCTGGAAGCCGCGCAGCGTGCCGCGGCAAACCCGCCGGCCGCTGCGCCCGCCGCCGAATCCAACCCGGTGTTCAAGCCCCTGACGGCAGACGGCCTGGGCGGCGCCCAACGCAACGACATCGACATGATCCTGGACATCCCCGTGCAGTTGACGGTGGAGCTGGGTCGCACCAAGGTGCCCATCAAGAACCTGCTGCAGCTCGCGCAAGGTTCGGTGGTAGAACTCGACGCACTGGCCGGTGAGCCGATGGATGTACTTGTCAACGGCTACCTGATCGCCCAAGGTGAAGTGGTGGTGGTCAACGAGAAGTTCGGTATCCGCCTCACCGACATCATTACGCCGTCGGAACGTATCCGTAAGTTGAACCGATAAGCCACACAAGTACGCCGTCAATCGGCACCCTGACAGCAACCAGTGCTCCCCCCGGGCAAGGTGTTGAAATGAACCATGCAGTTGATTGGGCCCGCACGCTAGGCGGGCTGTTTGTAGTGTTGGCGATGATCGTGGCGGCCGGCTGGCTGCTGCGCCGTCTGCAGCAGCGCGCGGGCATGGGCCCCGCAGGTTTAGGCCGGCGCCGCAGCCAGGTGATCACCGTGGTCGCGCAGCAGATGCTGGGCGCCCGCGAGAAGATCGTCGTCGTCGATGTGGAGGGCACATGGCTCGTGTTGGGCGTCACTCAGCAGCACGTGCAGACGCTCCACACGCTGCCGCGCCCCGCTGAAGCCGCCTCCACGCCGGACGATCATTCCGGTGACGGCACTTCGGGCTCCGGCAAGCCGCCCCGCTTTGCCGACGCGCTGTCCATCCAGCTCAAGCGTCATCTGACGGGGAAGTCGGAATGAACGCGCGCACCTTCTTCCGCTGCCTGATAGCAATGGCCCTGCTAGGCGCCGCGCCCGCCGTATTCGCGCAGGCGCAACCCGGCCTGCCGCTGCTCACGGGCACCGCTGGGGGCCAAAGCTATTCGCTGCCCGTCCAGACGCTGGTCTTCCTGACGTCACTCGGGTTTCTGCCAGCGATCATTCTGATGATGAGCAGCTTCACCCGCATCATCATCGTGCTGTCATTGCTGCGCCACGCGCTGGGCACGCAAACCACGCCGCCCAATCAAGTGCTGATCGGGCTGGCGCTGTTCCTCACGTTCTTCGTCATGTCGCCGGTGCTCGACAAGGTCTACACCGACGCCTACGTGCCGCTGCGTGACAACAAGATCACCGTTGAACAGGCCATGGATACGGCCGCCACGCCGCTGCGCCAGTTCATGCTCAAGCAGACGCGCGAGCCGGACCTCGCCCTGTTCGTCAAGATGGGCAACATGCCGGCCATTGCATCGCCCGAGCAGACGCCCATGCGCGCGCTCATTCCAGCCTTCGTCACCAGCGAGCTGAAGAGCGCGTTCCAGATCGGCTTTGCCATCTTCATCCCGTTCCTGGTGATCGACATCGTGGTGGCAGCCGTTCTGATGTCGATGGGGATGATGATGGTGACGCCGTCGATCTTCTCGCTGCCGTTCAAGATCATGCTGTTCGTGCTGGTGGATGGCTGGCACCTGCTGCTGGGCTCGCTGGCGCAGAGCTTTGTGCAATGAGCGCCGATAGGAAACCGACATGACACCCGAGTACGTTCTCGATATGGCCCGTCAGGCCATGCAGGTCGCGATGATGGTGGGCGCGCCGATGTTGCTGGTGTCGCTCGTCGTCGGCCTGCTGGTGGCCGTGTTCCAGGCCGCCACGCAGCTCAACGAGCAGACGCTGTCGTTCATCCCCAAGCTGCTGGCCGTCGCGGCCACGATGGTGCTGGCCGGCCCGTGGATCGTCGCCGTGATCGTCGACTACACGCGCGGCGTGCTGACCAATATCCCCAACTACGTGAATTGACGACACCTAGCTGACGCAGCCGCCAAATCAACGATGATCCAATTCACCGCCACGCAGCTCAATGGCTGGATCGCCATGTACTGGTGGCCGCTGGTGCGCGTGCTGGCGTTTATCGCCATTGCACCCCCGTTTGCCAACACCGAGATCCCGACGTCGATCAAGGTGGCATTTGGCGTGGTCATCACGGTGGCGCTGGCGCCCATGCTGCCGGTGCCCGCAGGCGTGTCGGTGGGCTCATACGAAGGGCTGTGGATCACGCTGGTGCAGGTGTTGATCGGGCTGGCGCTGGGCTTTTGCGTGCAGCTTGTGTTCTCGGCCATCAGCGGTGCCGGCGAAGTGATGTCGGTGCAGATAGGCCTGGGTTTCGCCTCGCTGCTCGACCCAACGCAAACCGAGAGCAGCATGCTCCTCGGCCGCTTCCTCAGCCTCACGGCCGTTACCGCGTTCATTGCAGGTGACGGCCATCTCGTGCTGCTGCACGCCCTGTTCGACAGCTTCACCGCCCTGCCCGTCTCAGCGTCGCCGCTGGCCAATTCGGGCTGGCAGACGCTGGCCGGGGGCGGCACGATCGTCTTCGCGCTGGCCCTGCGCATCGCCCTGCCCATCATCGCGATCATGATGATCGTCAACCTCGGCTTTGCCGTGCTCTCCCGCACGGCACAGGCGCTCAACCCGTTTGCCGTGGGCATCGCCGCCACGCTCGTGGTGGGGCTGATGCTGGTCATGGTGATGATGACGTCGCTGGCGCCGGTGGTGGAGCGGTCTGTGATGGATGCGCTGGATTTGGGCGGGCGGGCGTTCAGCCAGTTCAGTACACCCCAGGTATCGGGCCAGCCCCGTCCATAGTCCGCACGAATTTAAACGACAGTTTCAATACCCCTCTATATGAGGGAATCCATTCAGGCACCATCGCTTCAATAACCGCGCGAACGACACCATCCTGTTTGTCACATTCCTCGCGCATTCTCGCCGGCGTCGCGCATGTGACACGAAGTCACGCAAGCGGTTGTTTTCCTAGGGGACTTTTCAGTATGATTCGGCCCCAGGGTTGGGGAATAGCAAGCGCTTTGAAAGACAAAATCGGCCGAGAATAACGGCCTGCGCATTCACCCAGATCAATCGAAAACAATGAGAGCGAATCGGGTGAGGCAAGTGTTGCGTTGATGCGCGACAGCCGGCCCCGCGCCGGGCGCCGCACACACTGCGGCCACTGGCAGTGCTCCACATGCGAACACCGATATGCCCGATTTGCACTGGACAATCCCGGTTGCTCGCTGGTCCTGCTGGCCTGCCATTGGTGCTGATTCAATATCGTCTCCGGAAATCGGTTTTATTGAACCGATGGTTCGGCGGCGTCTGAGCTCGCTCTCTAAAAGCGCGCTGAAGGTCGCACACGATTGCGCGGCCGATGTCCCACGCGCGCGTATCGTCTTTGCCTCCCGGCATGGCGAATTGCGCCGCACGGCCGGCATTCTGGCCGACATCGAAAACGCCGACCCGGTTTCTCCCACCGCATTCAGCCTGTCTGTACTCAACGCCATGAGCGGCGTATTTGGCATTGCGCGCGGCGACACCTCGCCTGCCATCGCCGTGTCGGCCGGCCCCGCTACGCTGGGGCTCGCTCTGCTGGAAGCGCATGCACAGTACGCATCGGACCCGGCTTCACCGGTGCTGCTGGTCTACGCCGATGAACCCGCCGATGCGCGCTTCGGCTCCGTGGCCGATGAGGTAGATACGTGCGCGCTAGCCGTACTGCTGGACGGTTCGGCCAGTGCCTCGTTGGTGTGTTCGCATGGCCCCGCGACAGCGGGCGGGCAAGCGGCAAATGTCACGACAACGCAAAGCCAGGCCGTTCTGCACTGCCTGTCATCCCGTACCTCCGGCGTCTGGCACCACGCAGACGGCAGCTGGACGTGGCAATGGCGCGAGGGCCCATGGCAAGCACACTGAGCGCCCGTCTCAACTTGGCATGGCGCTTGGTGGCAACGGGGCTGGCCTTTACCGTCTTCGGCGTCTGCGGGGTGCTGTTCTCCGTCGTCGTATTTCCCTTGGCTTGGCTGTGGCCGCACCGGGCGTCGCGCCAACGCACTATCACGTTCGTTATCCATTGGTTCTTCCGTACGCTGGTTCGCGCGCTCCAATGGCTCGGTGTGATGAGGCTGGATGTGCAAGGTGCGGAGGAGCTGCGTGCGCGCCGACCCGCCATCGTGGTGGCCAACCACCCGACCTACCTGGACGTGATGGTGCTCCTGGCGCTGACTCCGTCAGCCTGCTGCGTGGTGAAGAACGCCCACTGGGGTAACCCTTGCTTCTGGGGCATCGTGCGTGCCGCCGAATACATCAGCAACGCAGACCCGACCGAACTGGTAGAGGCGAGCGCGCGCCAGTTGGCCGCGGGGTACACCATGATCATCTTCCCGGAAGGCACACGCAGTCCGGCCAAGGATCGCTTACATCCGTTCTCGCGCGGCTTCGCGCACATGGCGCTTAACGTGGGGGCCCCCATCGTGCCCGTGCTGATGGATTGCGACCCGCCCGCCTTTACCAAAACCATGCGGTGGTACGACGTGCCACCACGCGCCTTCTGCATGAAGGTCGCCGTGCTGCCGCCCATCAGCGTCGCGCAATACGTGCCGGATGGCGCGCCGCCAGCGCTCGCCGCACGCGCGCTTACCGCTGGCGTCGAAACCCACATCACCGATCATCTTCTGCAACATGGATTCTTTGAAGCTCGAAATTAAGCAACTTCTTATCGAAGCGCTCGATCTGGAAGATATGACGCCAGCGGACATCGACGACGATGCGCCGCTCTTTGATACGAACGGTATCGGCTTGGATTCCATTGACGCACTGGAAATCGGCATCGTGCTGCGCAAGCGTTACCAATTGACGATTGCCGCCAATGATGAACATACGCGCGAGCATTTCCGCTCGATTAACACACTCGCCGCACTGGTGAAGAGCCAACAATAATCGCCCGGGCATTGGCACCGGCAGGCACAGGGAGAGAAAAACATCATGACGGACACTGAGATCCTCGAGCGCATTCGCGTCATTTTCAAAGAGAACTTCGATATCGATCCGGCGCGCGTCACGCCCGAAGCGCATCTATTCGAAGAGCTGGATCTGGACAGCATCGATGCGGTCGATCTGGCAATCAAGCTGCAGGAAATGACGGGGCGCCGCATCAAGCCCGAGGAGTTCAAGACGGTACGCACGGTGGGCGACGTCATCGGCGCAGTCGAATCGCTGCTCGCGGCATAAGCGGATGCAGGCGCAACCTGCACGCCAACCCCAGGCACTGCCCAAGTGGGCGCGTGGCGCCGCTCAAGCGGCGCTGAAGATCGCGTATCCGCTGGTGCTGATCGGGGCATGGCATTTCGGCACACCGCGCTACGCCGGCATCGCGCTGCTGGCGTTGCTCTGGATGCAGCGGTGGATCGGCGCGGGCAACGTATCGACACTGCTGCGCCAGCTCACGCCGCTGGATTGGCTGACTGCGGGAACGCTGACATGCATGTCCGCCGCTGTCGCCATCACGGATAGCGAATTGCTGCTGCGCCTGTATCCGGCGCTGGTCAATGCTGGGCTATTGCTGAGCTTTGCAGCCACCCTTCGCTCGGGCCCTTCCATGATCGAAAAGTTTGCGCGCATGCGCCTGCCCGACCTGCAGCCGCGCGCCGTTTGCTATACGCGGCGCGTCACGCAGGTGTGGTGCGTTTTCTTCGCACTCAACGGAGTGACGGCAATGATTGCGGCCGTGTACTGGTCGCGCGGTGCGTGGGCGCTGTACAACGGCGTGATCGCTTACGTCCTGGTCGGTGTGTTGGTTGTAGCGGAAATGGCGTTCCGTCATTGGATTGTGCGCCCGCACGCCCTGCCGTCGGAGGCGACATGATTGCCCTCCACGATTTACTGTCGGCTGCGCAGCCTGATGACACTGTCGTCTGTGCCGATGGCCGGCAATCCATAACGTCCGGCGTCTTCCGTGCCCGTGTAGCAGCCTGCTCAGCGGTGTTCGCTGGCCAGCAGGCGACACGCTACGCGCTGTGTGTCGACGATCCGTTCGATTTCACATGCGCGCTTTTTGCGTTGTTTGCTTGCGGCAAGCACGTCGTGATTCCCGCCAGCGCCGCGCCTGCCTATCTCGGTACGCTGGCGGACGCATACGACGCGCTCATCACCGATACCGACCTCTCGACCATCGGCACGCATGCCGAAGGCGTGACACTCGGCGCGATCCATCCGGATGCCCCTATCACGCTGTACACCTCGGGTAGCGCCGGCGCACCCAAGCCTATCCGTAAGACGCTCGCGCAATTCGATGCGGAAGTCTTGACACTTGAACGGCAGTGGGGTGTGCAGATGGGCACCGGCGTGGTGCTGGCCAGCGTGCCCCATCACCATATTTATGGGCTGCTGTTCCGGGTGTTCTGGCCGTTGGCTGCCGGGCGCGCATTCAGCCGACAGACCGTCACCGAACCCTCCGCATTGCAGCGTGCCCTGATGTTGCAACCCGCTGCCGCGTTGGTCTCCAGCCCGACCCAACTGGCACGATGGCCGTTGCTTTCGGGTTTCGATGCGTTGCCTGCGCTCCCAACCGTGTTTTCGTCTGGTGGCCCGTTGGATGCGGCTGCAGCAACGGCGTTTGCAGACGCACATGGAAGTGCACCCATCGAAGTGTTTGGCAGCACGGAAACCGGCGGCATCGCCTGGCGCCGCCAGGACCGCTCCCACGCATGGCAGCCGTTCGGCAGCATCGAAGTCCGCCAGGAAGACGACGGCGCGCTTGCCGTACGCTCACCGCATCTGCCACACCGCGACTGGCACCGCACCGATGACGCGATCGCGTTTGACGACAGTGGCCGCTTCCTCCTGCGTGGCAGGTTAGACCGCGTCGTCAAGGTTGACGGCAAGCGTGTCTCGCTGCCAGAAGTCGAAGCGTGGTTGGGTGCGCATCCGTTTGTGGCGCGGGCCGCGGCAACGCTGCTAACGGGGGGGTCGCGCGACCGATTGGGCGCGCTGGTCGCGCTCACCCCGGCTGGCGCGCAGACGCTGCACGCACAGGGCCGCGTGGCGCTGGCCAAGACGCTGCGCCGGCACCTGTCCGCCTACACCGAGCCCACGTTGATCCCGCGCCGCTGGCGCTTCTGCATGGCCATGCCGGTAGACGCGCGCGGCAAATTGCCCGCAGCAACCGTGGCGGCTGCGTTCCGGCCGGGCGCCGAGGGCTTCGAAACGCTCTCCCATGTCGGCGATGCCGACAGCGATCACTACGAGTTACGCGTCAGCCACGATCTCGTCCATTTCGCGGGCCACTTTCCTGGCCTCCCGATTCTGCCCGGTGTGGTGCTCATCGACTGGACTGTGGGCCTGGCCGCTGCCCGTAACAGCGCGATACGTACGATTACGTCAATCGACCAACTGAAGTTCTTGGCGCCAGTACTGCCTGGAGCCGTGGTGTCGCTGCGCCTCGTGCACGAGCCGGATCGCAGCCGCGTACGCTTCACTGCCCGACTGGGACCCCGTGATTGCGCCTCGGGCGTACTGGTCCATGGGGAGGCTGTGTGAGCCCGAACACGGTCATCGTCATCCCGATCTACAACCACAAGGATGCGATCGGCAACACCGTCGCAAACCTGTTGGTCCACGGGTTGCCGATCCTCATCGTCGACGACGGCAGCAATGCAGCCACGCAATCCGTGCTGGCCGCGCTTGCACAGCAGTACGCACAACAGGTCACGCTGCTGCGGCTGCCGGAAAACGGCGGCAAGGGCGCAGCCGTGATGGCCGGTCTGCGTGCGGCCCACGCTGCCGGCTATACCCACGCCCTGCAGATCGACGCCGACGGCCAGCACAATGCGGGCGACGTACCGCGCTTTCTTGCCGCCGCCATCTCCGCGCCCGACGCCATCATCCTCGGCCGCCCGGTCTACGACGAAAGCGTGCCCAAGTCGCGTCTATACGGCCGCTACCTCACGCACGTGTGGGTGTGGATCGAAACGCTGTCATTCGACATCCGGGATTCGATGTGTGGCTTCCGCATCTACCCCTTGGCGCTGGCGTGCAAGCTGATGGATGACGTGGCGCTGCCCACCCGCATGGATTTCGATATCGAGATTCTGGTACGCCTGCATTGGCGCCGGGCGCGCATCGTCACGCTGCCCACGCGCGTGACGTATGAACGCGGCGGGCTGTCGCACTTTGACGTGCTGTGGGACAACATCCGCATCAGCAAGAGCCACACGCGGCTGGTGGCCGGCATGCTGCTGCGTTTTCCGATGCTGCTGGTCGGAAGATGCTTGCCGCGCTGGCGTCATTCTTCGGCATCAAACACGACGCAAGGTTGGTGGCGCGTGGCCGAGCGTGGCAGCCGGTTCGGCATGCAGCTTCTTGCGCTGAGCTGCCGCCTCTTCGGTACACGCTTCACTTCATTGTGGCTATACCCGATCGTCGCGTATTTCCTGATCACCAGCCGTGTGGCGCGAGAGGCATCTCGGCAGTACTTCACCCGCTTGCATTCGGTGTCGCCGGGCGCGGGTATGCCGCAACCGGGTTGGCTCAGTGCGTACCTCCACATGATCGCGTTCGCGCAGTCGGGGCTGGACAAGCTGGCCGCATGGTCGGGGCAGGTCAAAAATGAACGCGTGCGCTTTGATGACCCGACCGCATTCGAAGCGCTTGTTGCCAGCGGTCGCGGTGCGCTGGTCATCGGCGCGCACCTGGGCAATCTGGAGATGACCCGCGCGCTGGCTACCCGTCATGGCCTCGCCAAGGTAACGGCGGTGGTCTACACCGAGCATGCGCAGCGCTTTAACCACGTGCTGGCGCAGGCGCATCCGGATGTCGTCTCGCACCTGATGCAAGTGACCGACTTCGGCCCGGCCACAGCCATGCTGATGCAAGAGCGCATCGACGCAGGCGAGCTGCTGGTGATTGTGGGCGACCGTGTGCCCGCACACGAGTCCGGCCGCACGGTGGAGGCCAGCTTTCTGGGCGCGCCCGCGCAATTCGCACAGGGCCCTTACGTGCTGGCACACGCGCTGGGCTGCCCGGTGTACCTGTTTTTTTGCCTAAAGACGGGGCAGGACCATACCCTGTATTTCGAGCCATTTGCCGAGCACGTGGCGCTACCGCGTGCTGAGCGCGCGCGCCACCTTGGTGCATTGGCCCAGCGTTACGCCGAGCGGCTGGAACACTATTGCCGCAAGGCCCCTTTCCAATGGTTCAATTTCTTCGATTTTTGGGCGCGCCCCAACACCACCAAGAACATGGACGCCCATGGCTGAACACGATTTGAACGTGCCCGCGCAAGTCAATGCACCCGCCCAGCGGCTCGGCGTTGTCATCGGCAACCGTCATCTGACGATTGAAGATGTTGTTGCCATTGCGCGCGACCAGCAGCCGGTTTTGCTCAGCGCCGATGCCGCGTGGCGCGATCGCATCGAACGTGGTGCGCGGTTCCTATCCCAACGGCTGGCCGAAGGCGCAACCATCTACGGCGTCAACACAGGCTACGGCGATGCTTGCCAGGTTAACGTGCCGATGGCGCTGGTTGAAGCCCTGCCGCTGCAGCTCACGCGCTATCACGGTTGCGGCATGGGCCGCCATCTGGAGCCCGCTGAAACGCTGGCCGTGGTGGCTGCACGGCTGAACTCGCTGGCCCACGGCTATTCGGGTGTGCGGTATGTGCTTCTGCAGCGCCTGGCCGACCTGATCAACCATCGCATCCTGCCGCGCATTCCGGCCGAGGGATCGGTGGGCGCAAGCGGTGACCTGACACCCCTGTCGTACGTCGCCGCCACGCTGGTCGGCGAGCGCGACGTGCTTTTCAACAACCATGTGCAGCCCGCTGCCGGCGTGTGGCAACAGATCGGCCACGCGCCCATCACCCTGGCTCCAAAAGAGGGGCTTGCGCTGATGAATGGCACTGCGGTCATGACTGGCCTCGCGTGTCTCGCCTACGCCCGCGCTGAACAACTGATTCGCCTGTCTTCTCGACTGACGGCCCTGGCCACGGTGGCACTCGACGGGCGTGCTGCGCACTTCCACCCGACAATCTTCGCGGCCAAGCCACATGCGGGGCAGGCGGAAGTTGCCGGATGGATTCGCGCGGATCTGGCCGACTGGGATGACGCTTCGGCGCACCGCGTACAAGATCGCTATTCGATCCGCTGCGCCCCGCACGTGATCGGCGTGGCGCGCGACGCGCAGTCGTGGATCCGCCGTGACATCGAGAACGAACTCAACAGCGCCAACGACAACCCGCTGGTCGATCCCGACGCGCAGGAGATCCTGCACGGCGGCAACTTCTATGGCGGGCACATCGCGTTCGCGATGGACGCGCTCAAAACAGCCGTTGCCAACGTGGCCGACCTGATGGACCGCCAGTTGGCGCTCCTGGTGGACGACAAATTCAACAACGGCTTGCCGCGCAACCTGTCGGGCGCCACCGCCGAGCGCGCACCGATCAACCACGGTTTCAAAGCCGTGCAGATCTCGTCATCAGCCTGGACGGCAGAAGCGCTCAAGCACACCATGCCGGCGAGCGTCTTCTCGCGATCAACGGAAGCGCATAACCAGGACAAGGTCAGCATGGGCACGATTGCGGCGCGTGATTGCCTGCGCGTGCTGGAGCTAACGGAACAGGTGGCAGCCGCGCATACGCTCGCTGCTGTGCAGGCAGTGCGATTGCGCTGTCAGCTTGACCCGTCCACGCAGGTGCCGCCACCCGTAAAGGCGTTTGTGGAGCGTATCAGCGCCATGTCGGCATTCGTGAGCGAAGACCGTCCACTGGAAGCCGATCTGCGCTCACTGACGCTCGCCATCGAGCGTGGCCTGCTCACCAACGCAGACAACCAAGAGGAAATGCCAGCATGACTTCCCGCGACCTGCCGCCACTGGCCGCCAGCGCCCAGGTTGAAGTGCCGTTTCACGACGTCGACGCCATGGACGTCTGCTGGCATGGTCACTACCTGAAGTATTTCGAGATCGGCCGCGCCGCGCTGCTGCGCCGCTTCGACTACGACTACCGCGAGATGCGTGACTCCGGCTACCTATGGCCCGTCGTCGAAGCGCACCTGAAGTACATCAAGCCGGCGACCTACGGCCAGCAGATCGAGGTGCGCGCAACGCTGCTGGAATATGAGAACCGCCTGAAGATCGGCTACGAGATCGTCGATTGCGGATCCGGCATCCGGCTGACCAAGGGAACCACCACGCAGGTAGCGGTATGCGCTCGCACCGGCGAATTGCAGTTCGTCTCGCCGCCCGTGATGGTCGAACGTGTGGAGCGTGCATGGTTGGGCTAAACGCTATCGTGCGCGCGTGGATTGCCGCTCTGATGCTGTGGGCGTACACACTTACCGGCGCGGCATCGACCGAAGTACCACAGGGCAGCACACTGGTCTCGCAAGTCGCTGCGCAATTGGCACAGGCACGTGGCGTACGCGCGCAGTTCGTACAGACACAATCGTTGCAGGCCATGCAGAGGCCGCTGGTAAGCAGCGGCACGCTGCTGTTCTTGCGTGATCTGGGCGCAGTCTGGCGCATCGAGCAGCCGACTCGCATGACGTATGTGATGACCGATTCCGGCGTCACCGTGCTGGATGCCAACGACAAGCCGACGCGAGGCGCGCGCAACGCCGCTGGTGTAGCGCAGGTCTCGCGCATGATGCGCGCGATGCTCACGGGCGACCTGTCCGCGCTGTATTCCCAGTTCAACGTCAATGCACAAGGCAACGTCAGCCGCTGGCATCTGACGCTGACCCCCGCCCAGCCGCAATTGGCGCAGGCACTGCGCGGACTGGATCTATCTGGCGACACTTATGTGCGAAGCATCCGCATCCAGTCGGCCAATGGTGATGAAACACGCATCGAGTTCACGGGCAACACGCGTGTGGAAGCGCCCAGCGCTGCCGAGCGCACGCTCCTGGGAGCGCCCTGATGACGCAGGAGCTGGGGTTGCATCGGCCGGCCCTCTCTGTCCGACGAATGTGGGGCATCCGGCTCGGCTGGCTGGCGGTCGTGCTGGCTGCCCTGCTCTATTGCGGCGTGCGCCTGCACGACGGTACGGCGTTGCAAACGAACCTGCTGTCGCTGCTGCCAGATACCGAGGCCGACCCGGTTGCGGAAAAGGCTGTCGACACGCTGGCGACATCACTGGGGGACCGCGCGGTCTTCCTGCTCAGTAGCGGCAACGGTGACCATGCAAAAGCGGCAGCCATGCAGTTTGGTTCGCAACTCAAGCGCAGCAAGGCTTTCCGCACCGTGGTTGCCCAGTTGCCACCATTCGATACCGCGCAGATCACCCGCTTCTATCTGCCTTACCGATTCGGCCTCCTAAGCGCCGCAGACCGCGCGATGCTGGATGACACATCCACCGCGCTGCCCACGCTGCTCGCGCAAAGGCTGTACGCGCCGGTCGAAGCCGGGCTGAACGCTCCGCTGGCCGACGACCCATTCGGCTGGCTCAGCCACTGGCTGGCGGGCCTGCCGCTGGCCGCCACGCGGCTTGAACTGGAAGACAACCTCCTGATCACCCGGCGCGGTGACACCACGAGCGTCTTGGTCACCAGCACGCTGGCCGCTTCTGCCTACGATGGGCAAACCCAGGCCGACGTCCGCACCGCTGTCGCACAGGCTGAGCAATCATTGGCACGTACCTTTCCGGACGTCACGCTGGTACGCACCGGCGCAGTGTTCTATGCCGCCGCTGCGCGCAGCGCTTCGGAACAGGAACTGCATCGCATCGGCATCATCTCGACGCTCGGTATCGCCTTGCTGATGTTGTGGGTCTTCCGCTCGCCGCGCTTTCTGCTGCTCGGGTTCCTGTCCACGGGCATTGGGATCGTGTTTGCGTTGGCGGCAACGATGCTGGCCTTTGGAAAGCTGCACCTCCTGACGCTCGTATTCGGCGCCAGCCTGATCGGCGAGGCGGTGGATTACTCCATTCAGTACTTCGTCGGTCACCTCGGTGCCCAGGGGCAAGACGCACGGCGCAGCGCGCGCGAGGTGCGGCCGGCACTGCTGGTGGCGCTTGCAACAAGCCTGCTCGGCTACGCGATCCTGGTCGGCGTGCCATTTCCGGCGTTACGCCAAATTGCGTGCTTTGCCATCGCAGGGATCGGAGTAGCCTTCTTGTCAGTGGCATCGCTGTTGCCTGCACTGCTGACGAATGCGCCGCGACAGCCATACCGCACCTACGATCGCGCCGCGCGTTGGCTGGGCCGCTGGCAGGTAGCACTGACGCGACGGGGGGCCCGGGTTTGCCTGGCACTCATTGCGGCGGCCGCCGTGCCCGGATGGCTACGCCTGACCAGCGACGACGACATCCACCTGCTGATCCAGCGCGACCCCGATCTGGAACAACAAGAAGCTTTCGTGCGCGAAGCCATCGGCGTAGAAAACAGCACCCAATTTTTCGTTGTGAAGGGCGACTCCGCCGAGCAAGTGTTGCAACGCGCCGAAACACTGCAACGCAAGCTGGAGCTGCCGATTGCGGGTGCCTCGCTCAAGGGCGTGCAATCAGTCGCCCAGTTCGTACCTTCCGCTCATCAACTAGCGGAAGACCGCGCCCGCCTGAGCAAGCGCGTATCTGCTGACCCGCAAGCCCTGCGCGCGACCTTGACGGACGCTGGCTTTCGGCCCGAGATCGCCGCCAAATACGTGGCGGCGGTTGAAGCCGCGCCTGGCAGCCCGCTTACGGTGGACGCATGGCTGGCGATGCCTTGGTCTCAGCCCTATCGCCACCTCTGGTTAGGCCAAGTGTCGAGCGCCGGTGCGCCGCGCATGTTTGCCGCCATCGTCATCCCGACCGGTGTCACGACGGCGCAGTTGCCCGCGTTGGCAGCGTTGGCCGATGCCACCCCCGGTATCCGCTTCGTCGATAAACCCGCCAGCGTCGCGCGCCTGTTCGCCACTTACCGCGTCGATAGCGGTTGGTGGCTGGCTGGGGCGCTCAGCCTGATCCTCATGCTGTTCTGCCTGCGCTATGGCGTCGCCGCCGGTGTGCGCGTGACCTTGCCGGTCGTCTGCGCTGTCGGCATCACGTTTGCTGTGTATGGCTACGCGGGCATTCCGCTGAACCTATTCCATTGGCTGGCCCTGATGCTGGTGCTGGGCGTCGGGGCCAACTACGCTGTGTTCCTGCGCGAAGGTTGTGCGCGCCAGCGCGCGGATATCGGTGGCGTATGGGTGGGCGTGTTGCTGTCGGCGTCTACCACCCTGCTTTCGTTCGGCCTGTTGGGCACCAGTGCCATGCCGGTGCTGCGCAGCTTCGGCATGACGCTAGCCCTGGGCATTGTCATTGCGGTTGCCTTGGCGCCGCTGGGAATGCCCATTGTCAGACATCGATCACCATGACCGCTTCTCCTTTTTACCTGCACGCGCTCGGCATGGTCAATGCGCTGGGTGATGACGTGAATGCCATCCGCCGCAACTTGGCAACCGGGCATGCTCCTGGCATGGGCGTGATTGACCGGCCGGATGGCTCAACGGGCATGGTCGGACGCGCCTTGTCGGCCCTCGCGCTCGAACCGCCCGCGCACTTGTCTGCCTACGACTGTCGCAACAACCGACTGCTGCTTGTCGCGCTCGCGCAGATTCAATCGGCGGTGGAGCGGGCCCGCACCCGATATGGCCCGCACCGGATTGGCATTGTCCTCGGGACTAGCACGTCGGGCATCGACGCCGCCGAGGCGGCGCTGCGCCATGCAGAGGAACACGGCAATCTTCCCCGCGCGTTCGACTATCGCCAGATGGAAATCGGCACGCTGGCACCGTTCGCCGCTGCGGCGCTGGGCACAACTGGTCCGGCTTATACGGTATCCACCGCTTGCACATCGAGCGCCAAGGCTTTCGCCTCGGCCCGCCGGTTGCTGCAACTAGGCCTGTGTGACGCAGTGGTCGTGGGGGGTGCGGATTCGCTGTGCGAATTGACGCTGCAGGGCTTTGCCTCGTTGGAATCGACCAGCGCCGCGCGCACCAACCCCATGAGCCGCAACCGTGCCGGTATCAACATCGGTGAAGGGGCGGCCGTATTCCTGATGACACGTGAACGCGGCCCCGTACGGCTGGCGGGTGTGGGGGAATCAAGCGATGCCCACCACATTTCTGCGCCCGACCCGACCGGCGCCGGCGCTGAGCGCGCCCTGCGTGCCGCTTTGGCGGATGCTGGCATCGATGCCAGCGCCATCGGTTACGTCAACCTGCACGCCACCGCCACCCGCAAGAACGACGAGATGGAAGCGCATCTGATGGCGCGCGTCTTTCCAACGGGTGTGCCGACCAGCGGCACCAAGCCGCTGACGGGACACACGCTGGGCGCCGCAGGCGCAACCGAACTCGGCTTCGCATGGCTGACGCTCGCCGATGAAGGCATCACCCTGCCGCGCCACATCTGGGATGGTGAAGCCGACCCCGCTCTGCCCACGCTCGATCTGATCGAAGACACCCGTCGTCTGGGCACCGGCCGGTACGTAATGAGCAACTCGTTCGCTTTCGGCGGCAGTAACGCCAGCCTGATCCTGGGGCAGGGATGAGCATGACCAATACCGCAGCGAGCACTGTTTTCCCTCTGGCTCCCATCGAATCGATCCTGCCGCATCGCGGCACGATGTTGCTGCTCGCAGGCGTCGAATCCTGGGATGACGAATGTCTTGCGGCAGTTGCACATGTCAACCCAGCCGCCTGGTATGCCGACACTCGCGGCAACATGCCTGCGTGGATCGGCATCGAGCTGATGGCGCAGGCCATTGCCGCGCATGTCGGTCTGCTGTCGGCGCACGCTGGACAACCGGCGCGGCCCGGCGTGCTGCTAGGTTCGCGCAAGTACGAGGCTATCGTTCCCGCGTTTGAACAGGGCCAGCCGTTGCGCGTGGAGGCACGCGAGCTGTTGCGCGGTGCCGAGGGTCATGGCGCGTACGAGTGCACAATCAGCGCCGGCGGACAGCGCTTGGCCAACGCCATCATCAAGGTTTACCAGCCGACCAATTTTCAAGCATTCATCGAAGGGAGTCTCACGATATGAGCCGCCGTGTTCTTGTGACGGGCGCGAGCCGTGGCATCGGTCGCGCGATCGCCTATCAGCTCGCATCCGACGGGTTTGACGTCTCGGTGCATTGCCGCAGTGGCCGCAACGAGGCCGATGCCGTTGTCGCCGGTATCCAGGCGCAGGGTGCGAATGCAGGTAAGGCCCGCGTGCTCCAGTTCGATGTACGCGACCGCAATGCCTGTCGTACGCAGCTCGAGGCCGACGTTGAGGCGCACGGTGCCTACTACGGCATCGTTTTGTGCGCGGGTGTCACCCGCGATGCCGCCTTCCCCGCCCTGACGGACGAAGACTGGGACATCGTGCTCGAAACCGGCCTGGACGGTTTCTACAACGTCCTGCACCCACTCACCATGCCAATGGTGCGTGCACGCAAGGGGGGGCGCATCGTCACCATCGCATCGGTCTCGGGCGTGATGGGCAATCGAGGGCAGGTCAATTACAGCGCGGCCAAGGCCGGGCTGATTGGTGCAACGAAGGCCCTGGCAGTAGAACTGGCTTCACGCAACATCACCGTCAACTGCGTCGCCCCGGGTCTGGTCGAAACCGAGATGCTGTCCAACGTCGAACATCTGGACCATGCACTCCAGACGGTACCGATGCAGCGCGTCGGCCAGCCAGCCGAGGTGGCTGCGGTGGTGGGCTTTTTGATGTCGGATGCGGCGTCGTACGTCACGCGCCAGGTCATCGGTGTCAACGGCGGGATGATCTGATGAAGCGGGTTGTCGTCACCGGCATGGGCGGCGTTACCGCCCTCGGCTCTGAGTGGAGCGAAATCCAGTCGGCCCTCGCGCAGGGCCGCAATGCCGTTCGGCGTATGCCGGAGTGGGATTACTTCGACACGCTGCACGCTCGGCTGGCGTGCCCGCTGCCGGCGTTCACGACGCCGGCGGACTACCCGCGCAAGAAGACGCGTTCAATGGGTCCGGTGTCGGTGTACGCCGTGCGAGCAAGCGAGCTGGCCCTGGCCGATGCGGGCTTGGCGGGAGACACCTCCATCGCCGATGGCCGCATGGGCGTGGCGTATGGCTCGTCGTCAGGCTCGGTGCAACCCATCCGCGCGTTCGGCAGCATGCTGGACACGGGCTCGATGCAGGGCGTCACATCCAACAGTTACGTGCAGATGATGCCGCACACGACTGCGGTCAACGTCGGGCTGTTCTGGGATCTGAAGGGCCGGGTCATTCCCACGTCGTGCGCGTGCGCATCGGGTAGCCAGGCGATCGGTTATGCCTATGAAGCCATCGCAACCGGCAAACAGACGATGATGCTGGCCGGCGGCGCCGAGGAACTGTCCGCCCCAGCCGTGGCCGTGTTCGACACCCTGTACGCCACCAGCACGCGCAATGACGAGCCGCACCTCACGCCTCGCCCGTTCGACAAAGCCCGCGATGGTTTGGTCGTGGGCGAAGGCGCAGCCACGCTGGTGCTGGAAGACTACGACCACGCCCGCGCGCGCGGCGCGCGCATCCATGCCGAGGTCATCGGTTTCGGCTGCAATTCCGACGGTGCGCACATGACGCAACCTACCGCGGCCACCATGAGCCAGGCCATGCGCCTGGCGCTGCAGGATGCACGCCTGCCGCAGGACGCTATCGGCTACGTCAACGCGCACGGCACATCCACAGACCTGGGGGACGTAGCCGAGAGCCATGCCACGGCCGAGGTCTTCCGCCCCACGATGCCGATCAGCTCGCTCAAGAGCTATATCGGTCATACGCTGGGCGCATGCGGCGCCATTGAAGCGTGGTGGACCATCGAGATGATGAAGCGCAACTGGTACGCGCCCACGCTCAACCTTGAAAACGTCGACCCGGCCTGTGCACCGCTGGACTACATCGCTGGCACTGCGCGCGCCCTTGATACCGAGCACGTGATGAGCAACAACTTCGCGTTTGGCGGCATCAACACGTCGCTGATCTTCAAGCGCGCCGCCTGATGTCGCTTAGCACTTCGCGCCCCTTGGCCGCACCGGAACGCGTGGTCGTGACGGGCCTGGGTATCGTAAGTTGCCTGGGTAACACGCTGGATGGGGTTTCTGCGGCGCTGCGCGACGGCCGCTCGGGCCTCTCGCACGTTCCGGCCTGGCAGGCGTTGGGGCTGTCGAGCCAGGTCGCAGGCTTGGCCTCAGTTGAGGGCGCTCCGCCGTTTGCACGCAAGTTCGAACGCTTCATGGGCGAGACCGCGCGTATGGCGTGCCACGCGGCACGCAACGCCATCGACGATGCTGGTCTGGACTCAACGGCTCTGCAAACGCCGCGTGCGGGCTTGGTGGCAGGCTCCGGCAGCGGCGCGTTGGCCGCGTATGACATCGCGCTGGACGCCGTACGCGCGCGCGGCGTGGAACGGGCATCGCCCTATGTCGTGCCGCAGGTGATGAGCAGTACGGTGTCGGCCAACCTTGCGCAGGTGTTCGGGTTTGGCGGCATCAGCTACTCACCGTCATCGGCATGCACTACGTCGGCGCTGGCGATTGGTCAGGCTGCGCAATGGATCCGCTCAGGGCAGCAAGACATCATGCTGGCCGGTGGTGCAGAAGAACTACACGACAGCTATGCCATGTTCTTCGATGCCATGGGCGCGCTCTCGCGTGCACCGGCGCACGCGCCCGAGCGCGCGTCACGCCCCTACGATGTTGCGCGCGATGGCTTCGTGCTGGCTTCCGGCGCTGGCATGCTGGTGCTGGAATCGCTTACGCACGCACGCGCCCGTGGCGCCCGGATCTATGCGGAACTGACCGGCTTCGGGCAGAGCACCGACGTCGGCTCGATGGTCTCGCCGCGTGCACCTGGCATTGCGCGTGCAATCCAGAGCGCGGTAGATGATGCCGGCACCCGTCCTGACTACATCAATACGCACGGCCCATCCACATCCTCGGGCGACGTGGAGGAGCTGCTCGCTCTGCAAACCGTATTTGGTACCGCGGTGCCGCCGTTCTCATCCACCAAGGCCCTCACCGGACATCCCCCGGGGGCGGCGGGCGCGCAGGAAGCCATCTATACCTTGCTGATGATGCGGGACGGCTTCATTGCGGGTTCGGCCGGTATCGAAACACTCGACCCCGCGGTTGTCGGCCTGCCGCTGGTGCGCCAGTCGCGTGCCGCTCGCATCGAGCGGGCGCTATCGATTTCCTTTGGGTTCGGCGGCAGTTGCGCCGGACTGATGTTCGACGCCGTGGTCTGACACCATCCTCGGCGATTTTCTCAACGCAATAAGAAGACAGGAGTGCTCTCAATGAAGAAACAACTGCTGCTGGCCGCCAGCGCGCTTGCCATGCTGACCCAGGTTGCGCACGCGCGCACAGAAGTCATGACGTTCCCGATCCAGCCCGTGCTGCAAGCGCAGCAATTCGCTCCCGGCGTGGCGCTCTACTTCGGCAACCAGGCGCACCCGGCAGTGGTGTCCAGCCTGGGTGAAGTCACGAAGTCGTCCCACCCGGCGCGAAAGACCGCCACCGAGGTCGAAATCTGCAACGCCACGCTGGCCGATGCCCTGCGCCAGCTCGCAAGCGCCGCGCACGACCGTGGCGCCAATGCCGTCATCAACATCAAGACGTGGTTCCACTCGACCGAGAGCAAGGACGAGAACAACTACACCTGCGGTGTCAGTGGCGTATCAGCGGCATTGCGCGTGAGCGGCGAGCTGGTCACGGTCGAAGCGGCCAAGTAATCGGCGTTCATCGTCCCCACCTACTCACACTCGTTACAGGAGTCTGGAATGAAGCGTCACCTGATGCTGGCCGTGCTATGCGTTGCCACGGTGAGCACCGCCGCGTTTGCCCGCAACGATGTCGAGGCGTACTCACTCGATGCGGCCTTTAAGAGCGAAGGCTCCGACAAGGTGGGCAGCGATATCGCGCTCGTCTTCGCCGGCCAGAAGCATGCGGCGGTCGAGAAATCGATGGGCGAGATTGCCACCAACAAGAAGACCAATGGCGTCGGCCGCAGCGATGAAGCGGCGTGCCAGTATGTGTTCCTGTCTGCCGTGCTGGCGCTGCAGGAACGTGCGCGCCAGCTCGGTGGCAACGCGGTCATCAATATCAAGAGCAACTACAAGAACAAGCTGACCGAAAGCGCCACGGAGTTCACCTGCGGGTCGGGCGCCCTCATGTCGGGCGTTGCACTGAAGGGCGAGGTTGTGACCCTGAAGAAGTAAGGCCAACGGGGCGCCGTCGGCCAGAGAGATCGGTCGGCGGCCCCTCAGGCAGCCAACTTGGTGGCGGCGACATTGACGAGCGTCTCGCGCCGCTTGCCCGGTTTCGGATGATGCAAGCCCAGGCGTTCAAACAAGCCGAAATCTGCCGCCCTGCTCCACCATAGATACGGTAGCGACACATTGCGTTGGTCAAAATCGAAACCACCTGCACGCAGCATTTGCAGATACCCGTCCGCACTCTTTTGCACATGCATCGGGTGGCGGAACAGCAACCGGATGACCCACGACTTGATATACGCGTCGGTCGATTCAGCGAACAGAAGTACGCCGCCCGGCTTCAATACGCGGTGGAACTCCGCCAGTGCGCGCTCCTGTTCGACAAGATGATGAAACGTCTGGTGGCAGAACACGATATCTGAGCTGGCATCAGGCAAGGGCAGCGCCGCGCAATCGGCATGCAGGATGTCGACCGGTGTGCCGATGGCACGGGCCGCCCCGCGCGAAGCCTCCAGCGAAGGAGCATGGCAGTCCACACCGACAATCCGTTGCGGGGCAAACGCTTGCTCCAACAACCGAAAGGAAATGCCCTGTCCGCACCCCACATCCACCAGGATCGGCGCGGCAGGCAGCGGTTGGGTGATCAGACGTTTGAGATCATTGATGGCAACACGCAGCACATGATGCTCCCACGTATACGTGCGCAGAAACCAGATGCCGAAAGCGGTTTCCGGAACAAAAGATCCGATATGCGCAGGCGTTGAAGTGGTATCCATGGATGAATGGTGTCGGTCTGAAAATCAAAACGGGTTTTCAAGGCTGGCGCATTGTACCGACATCGAAGACCGGTTTTCAAAGCGTTTGGGAAGACGTAATCTCGTGCGTTATCTCGGCCGGCCGCGAAAAGACAGCGAAAATCACAACCGATAATGCACACAACTACCCAAGCAATCGAAAAGCACGAACATGTTGACGTCGCCATCATTGGCGCGGGCCCTTCAGGCGCAGTGGCGGCAGCCTTGCTGCAGCGCGCCGGCCACAACGTGCTGGTGCTCGAACGCCAGCATTTCCCGCGCTTCTCCATTGGCGAAAGCTTGCTGCCCCAAAGCATGGCCTACCTTGAAGCGGCGGGCATGCTGCAAGCCGTTGTGGAAGCAGGATTCCAGTACAAGAACGGGGCGTATTTCGTACATCAGGACAAGCACGCGTCCTTCGATTTCCGAGACAAGCATTCCGCTGGCTGGGGCACGACGTATCAGGTTGAACGTGCGGTGTTTGATCAAACATTGATTAAAAGCGCCGCCGAACAAGGCGCCGACGTTCGCTTTGGTCACACTGTGCGCACGATGCAGCCGGGCGATGCGCCTGTGCTGGAGGTAGAAGACGAAGCTGGAAACGCGTATGCCGTACACGCCCGCTTCGTGCTAGACGCCAGCGGTTTTGGCCGTGTGCTACCACGCCTGCTCAATCTTGAAGCGCCGACCCGCATGCCAACGCGTGCCGCGCTGTTCACACACGTGCGCGACGCCTTGCCTGCCGGTAGCACCGATCGCGACAAGATCTGCATCGCCGTTCACCCGGAGCGGCGCGACGTCTGGTACTGGATGATCCCGCTGGCCAACGGCCGCTCGTCAGTCGGCTGCGTAGCCGAAGCGAGTTTCCTCGATGTGCCAGAGGCAGAGCGCGAAGCGACCTTGCGCAAGCTGATCCAGGCCGAACCGAATATTGCAGCGCTGATTGGCGACGCGCCGTTCCTCATGCCCGTACGACAGATCGGTGGCTACGCGGCCAATGTAGAGCGCCTCTATGGACCAGGCTATGCGTTGCTGGGCAATGCGGGCGAGTTCCTGGACCCGGTGTTCTCGTCAGGCGTAACGATCGCATTGCGCTCGGCAGACCTGGCGGCGCGCGCACTCGTACGCCAACTCAACGGCGAAACCGTCGATTGGCTTGCCGATTACGACAAGCCGCTACGCAAGGGTGTCGATACGTTCCGGGCCTTCGTTGACCGGTGGTACTCGGGCGAGTTACAGGACATCATCTTCCACCCGCGCCACTCGCCAGGCATTCGCCGCATGATCAGCGCCATCCTGGCGGGCTACGCCTGGGACGAAACGAATCCATTCGTGGTCAATCCGGAGCGGCGCCTCAATACGCTGCACGAGGTATGCCGGCGGGAAATGGCCTGAGGGAAGCGCCGCCCGCGCCCAGGCCTATGCAGCCGGGCCCCGCTCACCGACGGCGCGCCAGCAGATCATCCACCACCGGCACAACGGCCAATAGCATCAGGATGGACGCCAGCGGAATCGTGGCGGCATAGCCCAGATGCTTGAAGCCCAACGCGCCCGCCACGCCGCCCACGAAGAACATCCCCAGCAATGACGCCAGCAGTCGCAGCTTGGGCCGATTGGCCACAACGGCCGGCAGGTTGCGGTGCCCGTGGTTCCAGTAGATCGCCTTGCCGATTTCGATGCCGATATCGGTGGCCAGGCCAGTCACGTGCGTGGTGCGGATTTCCGCTTTCGAAATCTTGGTGATGATGGCGTTCTGCAGCCCCATCAGGAAACACAGCAGTGCCACGGTGGCCGGCACGAACACGACCCGGTATTGCCCAAGCGACGTGCCCATCAGGCCGAAGAGCAACAGCAGCGCGGCCTCGAGCATGAGCGGCAACGCGAATTCGCTCTGCGTGCTGCGCCGGCGGCCCCAGTTGACGAGCACCGCCGTGCAGGCGGCACCGCAAAGGAATGCCAGCAGCGAAGCAAAGCCGGCAAGCACGAGGACGATATCGCCCAGCACAAGCGAGTCGGCCATCGCCGAGACGATGCCGGACATGTGGGAGGTGTACTGCTTGACTGCGAGGAATCCGCCTGCGTTGGCGGCGCCCGCCACGAAGGCCAGCGACTGACCGAGGCGCCGGTTGGCATCCTCTGAGCGTTCCGGGCTGGTCAGGCGGCGAAGATACTGGATGGGCATGACCAGTCCTGACGGTAGGTGAGCCGACATGATACGCCGCGCCCTCCGCCCGCCCGACCGCGCCGCATCAAGGATTGATGTACTGGAACAGCGACATGCCCTGCATGGCCGTGAACGTCTTCTGCGCGGCCTGCAGCGACACCTGCTGCTGAGAAAACTGCGAAATGGCGGTGGTGTAATCCACCGATTGGAGCTTCGAGATCTGCTCCTTCAACTGCTCGCCGTAGTTCGAGCCGCTGCTGTTGAGCGTGGTGATCTGCGCTTGCTGCGTGCCCACCGTCACCTGCGCTTGCAGGGCGACCTGATAAGCATTGTCCAGATTGCCCTGCGCCGTTTGCACGGCCTTTTGCAGGTTCGCGACGTCCGTGGCCTGGGTGGCCGCGCTGATCGGGGTCGACAGCGCCGAGATCAGGTTCTCGTACGTCTTGAAGATGCTCTGGTTGGTGTTCGGGTTGGACGGATCCGAGTTGGGGATGCGCACAAACACCGAATCACCCGACACCGAATTCGGCATCGAAATGTTCTGGGATACCTGCACCGTGGGCGGCTGGCCGCTGCCAACGTACTGCACCGAACCGCTGGTATTGGTGAAAGGATCGGTCGTGCCATTGGCGCCGCCAAATAGGGCCACGCCCGAGGCATCGCGCTGGTTGGCCGTCGACAGCAGCTGCTGGTACTGCTGCTTGACCTGCGCCAGCACACCAATGCGTTGCGAATCCGTCATCAGCGAGGTGTTGGCACCCACCAATGTCTGCTTGCCCTGCTGCAGCGTGGTCACCAGGTTGGTCAGCGCGGAAGACACGTTGGTCAGACGCGCGTCGGTGGCGTCGCGATTGGCTTGGTATTGATCGTTGGCATCCTGCGTTTGCTGCAGTTGCGCCATTTGACCAAACGCGCTGGGGTTGTCGCCCGCGCTGTTGAGCGCGATGCCGCTCGCAATCTGCTGCTGCAGCGTGAGCAGGTTCGATTGCGTGTTCTGCATCGAAGCGGAAGACGCTGCAAAGAATTGGGCGGTACTGACTCGCATGATCGGTCCGGACGGTAGGGCTTTAGGACGTTATCGGCAGGCGGCGCGGTTTCTTCAGTTGCCCCGATCAGCCGCCGGCAATCGACAGCAAGCTGTCGAACAGCGAATTGGCCGTCTGCATCACCTTGGCCGAGGCCTGGTACGCCTGCTGGTACTTCATCAGGTTCATCGCCTCGTCATCGAGGTTCACCCCCGACACCGACTGCTGCTGTTGCGTAGAGCTGGCCAGCAGCGCCTTCTGCGAGGTCAGGTTGGTGCTGGCGCGGTTGGCCTGCACACCCACTTGGGTGACGAGGTTGTTCCATGCCGAACCGATCGAGGTCGTGCCGCCGTCCAGCAGATTGCTGTTGCGCAGCTTGGCCAGCGCGCTGGCGTTGCGGTTGTCCGTGCTGTTGGCGGTGTTGGCTGAAATGGCGAACGTGTCGCCGTTGCCGGGCAAGCCCGAAAGCGTCATCTGCACGCCGTTGAACGCGTACGTCGCGCCCTGCGTGTACGGCGCCGTGCCGCCCGTGTACGTGGTGGACGTGCCGCCCACCGTGACCGTCACACTGCCCGGGAACCCCGACAGCGAACCACCCACGGCCGAGCTATACGTCAGGTTGACCGGCGAGGCGAGCGGCGAACCGGCATACGTGCTGTCCACCCCCAGCGACGACACCGTGGCGCTGCCCGTGTTGTTGCTGCCCTGGTTGAGCACCACGGGCGAGGCCGCGGCCACGTTGTGGTAATCGGTCGTGAGCGTCTGCATGGTGGCCGCCGCGTTGGCGGTCGGGCGCACCAGGAAGGAATCGCCGCTGTTCATCGTGCCCGACAGGTTCAGCGTGACGCCGTCAATCGTGGTCGGCCAGCTCGACACCGTTACAGAGGCGGAGCCGTCCGGATAGTGCGAAACGGTGTAGGCGCCGCCCTGGTATTTGACCTGGTAGTCGTAGCCCTGCCCCGCATTGGCGTTGGTGATGCTGGCAGTCAGCGAGCCGCTGCCGGTGTTGCTCGTGCTGGGCGCAACGCTCGGGCTGGCCACGGAGAAGAGGTCCGTGCCCATCTTGCCGTTGGCGTCCATGCCAAGCTTGTTCTGCGCGTTCACGTCGGCCGCCACGGCGGTGGCCAGGCGGCCCAGGCTGTTCTGCGCCGGAATAAGCGTGTTGTTGCGGAAGTCCATCAGGCCGCCGAGCGCACCGCCGCCGAGCTGGCTGTCGTCGATGTTGACCGTACCGCCCGGGCTCTTGTAGCCGACCGACAGTTGCGTCGGGTCGTACTGCGATGGCACCGCCGTCAACTGGTAGCTCTTGTTGCCCTGCACCAGCGCCTGGCCGTTGCCCACGTAGATGTTGAACTGGCCGTCGCCGGTCTGCACCACGCTCGCCTTGATCGACTGATTGAGCGTCTGGACAAGCTGGTCGCGCTGGTCACGCAGGTCGTTGGCCGGCTGGCCGGTCGACGCTTCCGCCTTGGAAATCTGGTCGTTCAGCGAAGCGATCTGCTGCGCCGTGCCGTTGACCGCGCTGATCTGCGTCTGCACCTGCGTGTTGACCTGGCTGTTGAGCGAACTCAACTGGCCGGCAATCGAATTGAAGCGGCTTTGCAGGCCAGCGGCGGCGTTCAGGAAAACCTGGCGCGCGGTGGTGTCCGACGGCTTGGAGGCCAGGCCATCGGCGGCGTTGAAGAAACTGGTGAGCGACGAAGTCAGGCCACTGTTGCTGTCCGACATGTACTGGCTCAAGCCCGACACCAGGCTATTGAGCTGGTCGGCCGCGCTGGTCGAGGCCTGGCCGCTTTGCACCTGTGCAGTCAGGAACTGGTCGTAGATGCGCTTGACGGTCGTGACATTGGCGCCCTGGCCGAGATAGCCCACGCCGGCATACAGCGGAATGTTTTCCGTCTGCACGGCTTCCTGGCGCGAATAGCCGGGCGTGCTGGCGTTGGCAATGTTGTTGCCGGTCACTTGCAGGTTGATATCGGCAACCCGCAGGCCGGACGCGCCAATATTCAGAAGGGAGCTGCTCATAGTTGTCTCGGTGCGGGCAGCACGAAGCCGCCGGAATAAGCTCTAGAAACAACATCGGCCGGACAAGCGCAAACTTGAGCCGGCCGTCGTCGCCAAAATATGGCCCTTAGATCACTCAAACGATCTGTTTGAGCACCGCCATGATCTTGTGGGCGTAGTTCGGATCCGTGGCGTAGCCTGCGCGCTGCAAGCCCTTGGCAAACGACGCCGCATCGTTGCCGTTGCCCGCTGCCACGACGTTGCTGTAGCGCGGGTTGTTGGCCAGCAGGTTGGCGTAGTCCTTGAACGCCTCGGCATATGAGCTGTACGCGCGGAATTTCTCCTGGACCTTATGGGCCACGCCGCCGATGTATTCGGTGGTGGTCACCGTGGCGGTCTTGCCTGCCCACGAGCCGCCCGCCTTGATGCCGAACAGGTTGTGCGTGTTCGTGCCGTCCTTTGCCTTGATCTCGCGGCGGCCCCAGCCGGACTCCAGTGCGGCATGGCCGATCATGAAGTTGGCGGGAATGCCGGTTTCCTGCGCCGCCTGCGATGCGTGGCCGATCAGCTTGTTGTAGAAACTGCTCATGCGCTCGCCGCGCGGCTCCGATGCCACCGTCGACAGGTCGACTTCTGGCGGCGCGCTGGGGGCCTGCGCCTGGGCATCCGCCTGCTTGCGCAGGGCGGCCAGCGCACGCTGCACGCGTTCTTCCAGGCCCGGGCGCGGCACGGTGCTGATGCCCGAGCCGTCGTCTTCCGTGCCCGGCGCAACGGCTGCGGCCATGCTGTTGAGCGACGAACGGGCGATGGCCTTCGCGGCATCGTTGGTGGCACCTGCGGCACCCGGCAGCGCGGTATTGGTCGCCGTCGTGTTGGACAGCGCGGTATTCACCTTGCCACCCGCATCCGGGTTCACATGGTTGGCCTGACGCAGCATCTGTTTCAGAAGCTGGTCTGCCACGCCCACGCCGCGTGAGGCCATGGTCTGCGAAAGCTGCTGGTCGAGCATCGACGTGTACATCTTGCTCGACGACGAATCGAGCGGCCCGTTCTGCGGCGATGCATCGCGCATCTGCTTGAGCATCATGTTCACGAAGATCGCATCGAACTGCTTGGCGACGGTCTTGGCGGCGCCAGTCGGATCGGTACGTGCCGTTTGCTTGAGCGACTCGAATCCTCGGGAATCGAGCGCCAGGCGGCTGGTGAGGTCGGTTTGGTTCATCGTGGCCTCCCCAGCGTCAGATGATTTCCAGATCGGCGCGCAGCGCGTTGGCCGCCTTCATCGCCTGCAGGATCGAGATCAGGTCTTGCGGGTTGGCGCCAATCGCGTTGATGGCCTTGACCACGTCCGCCAGGTTGGTGCCGCCCTTCACGTTGATGAGGCTGCCGCCTTGCTGCTTGACCTCGATGTTCGAGCGCGCTGCGGCCACCGTCTGCCCCTGCGAGAACGGCGCCGGCTGGCTGACGACCGGATCTGTGCTGATGGTGACCGACAGGCTGCCGTGCGCCACCGCGCAGGGCTCGAGCTTGACGAGCTGGTTCATGACCACCGAGCCCGTGCGGGCGTTGACCACCACACGTGCGGCGGCCAGCGCCGGTGTCACGTCGATGTTCTGCAGCTTGGCCAGAAAGCCCACGCGGTCCGACGCCAGGGCCGGTGCGCGCACGTTGATCGTGCGGCCGTCCGCGGCTTGCGCCGTGTCCGTGCCGAACTGCTTGTTGATGGCGGTGACGATGTTCTGCACCGTGCCGAAATCTGTCGTGCCGGTATCGAGCTGGATACTGCCCGCCTCGCCCACCGTGGCCTGCACGGCACGCTCCACCGTGGCGCCATTGGCGATACGCCCGGCGCCGAGCTGGTTGATCTGCACCTTGCTGCCATTGGCCGATGCGCCTGCGCCGCCAATCACCACGTTGCCTTGTGCCAATGCGTAGAGCTGGCCGTCCACGCCCTTGAGCGGCGTGAGGAGCAGCGTGCCGCCACGCAGGCTCTTGGCGTTACCGATGGACGACACCGTCACGTCGATGGTCTGACCCGGCCGCACAAAGGCAGGCAGCGTAGCCGTCACCACCACGGCGGCGGTGTTCTTGAGCTGGATGCTCGCGCCGGCCGGCACATTGATGCCGAACTGCGTGAGCATGTTGTTGAAGCTCTGGACCGTGAACGGGGTTTGCGTGGTTTGGTCGCCGCTGCCGTCCAGGCCGACGACAAGGCCGTAGCCGATCAGCGCGTTGTCGCGCACGCCGGCAACGGTGGTCAGATCCTTGATGCGATCAGCGTGTGCCGTTGTCGGAACAACTGCGGAAATTGCGCTCAGTGCCACCAGGGCCGCGCCAAGGGTTCGATACAACCTCGTTCGATGCAAAGTCATGGCAGATCCCTCAGAACGGTGACACGGTCAGGAAGAACCGCGACAGCCAGCCCATCTGCTGGGCTTCGGCCACATAGCCCGTGCCGCGGTATTCCATGCGTGCGTCCGCCACCTGGGTAGACAACACGGTGTTTTGATTGTTGACGGTGGTCGGGTTGACCACGCCGGAGAACTTGATCGACTCGGTGCCCTGGCCCACGGCCATCTGCTTCTCGCCGCTGACCACCAGGTTGCCGTTGCCGAGCACTTCCACCACTGTGACGGTAATCGTGGCCGTGAAGTTGTTCTGCGCACCGTTGGCGCCCTTGCTGTCGAACTTGTTGGCGTCGCTGGCCGACACACCCAGCAGCGACAGCACGCCCGGGTTCATGCCGGCAAACGTCGGCACCGAAGCGCTCATGCTGCCCGTGCGGTTGACGCTGCCGGAGGTCTGCTTGCTGGCCGCCGTGTTCTCGGTGATCACGATCGTGATCGTGTCGCCCACCATGTGGGCGCGGCGGTCTTCAAACATGCCGCGGAACCCGCCGCTGCCCGATGCCACTTCCTGGTAGATCGCCCCGTTCTGGCGCGGTGCCATCACCGGCATCGGTGGGCGCGCGGTTGTCGGACCCTGCACGATCGGGGCCGGCGGCGGCAGCATGCCGCACGCCGTAGCGAGCAAGGCGGCCGTGCCAAGCACGGCCAATCGAACGACTCGAACAGCAGACACAGCGCGGCCGCTGTGCTTGCCATTCTGGAGCGAGTAAACCGGGGGGGTATGCATCGCACTACATCCTCAAAAACTGCGCCGTCAGCTCAAAGCTGAGACAGCTTCTCCAGCATCTGGTCCGACGTCTGGACCGACTTGCTGTTGATCTCATACGCGCGCTGCGTCTGGATCATGTTGACCATTTCTTCCACCACGTTCACGTTGGACGTTTCAACGTAGTTCTGATTGAGCGCGCCCACGCCGTTCGAGCCCGGGTTGGCCAGGTTGGCCGTGCCCGACGCTTCGGTTTCGGCGTACAGGTTTTCGCCCATGCTGCGCAGGCCGGCCGGGTTGATGAAGTTGGCCAGCTGGAACGTGCCCACCTGCGTGTTGTTGACCGTGCCCGGCGTAGTGACCGTCACAACGCCGTCCTTGCCGATGGTCAGGCTGGTGGCGTTCTGCGGCACCGTCACGGCCGGCTGGACCGGGTAGCCGCTGGAGGTCACAAGCTGCCCCTGCGCGTTGATCTGGAAGCTACCGTCACGCGTGTAGGCCAGCGTGCCGTCGGGCATCTGCACCTGGAAGAAGCCGTTGCCGTTGATGGCCACGTCGGTCGAGTTGCCCGTCTGCTGCAGGTTGCCCTGCGTGTGCAGACGCTCGGTGGCGACGATGCGCGTACCGGTACCGATCTGCATGCCCGAAGGCAGCGTGGTCTGTTGCGACGACTGCGCACCCGGCTCGCGCACGTTCTGATACAGCAAGTCTTCGAACACGGCGCGCGAGCGCTTGAAGCCCGTCGTGTTGACGTTCGCCAGGTTGTTCGAGATGACATCCAGCTGCGATTGCTGGGCGTCCATCCCGGTTTTGGAAATCCACAGGGAGCGAATCATGTTCGAGTCCTTGGTTGATTCAATTCATTGCGCCGGCCGTTCAGGCGTGGCGCAGCAGTTCATTGGCCGACTGGGCGTTCGTGTCGCTCGTGTGCAGCGACTTCATCTGCATTTCCAGTTGGCGCGAAATTTCGATCATGTTGACCAGCGAATCGGTCAGGTTGACGTTGCTGCCTTCAAGCGCCCCGCCGGTCACACGGACTTTCTCATCCACATCGGCATCCTGGCCGTCGCGCTGGCGGAACAGGCCATCGGCGCCGCGGTCGATGTTCGACGGGTCGATGCTCACCAGCTTCAGACGGCCCAGCGACACGGGCGGCGTACGGCTGTCGGCGCTGATCGCGTTGACCGTGCCGTCCTTGGCAAACTGCACCGTGGTGTCGGGCGGCAGCGTGATCGGGCCGCCATCGCCCAGCACCGGCTGGCCGGAGAGCGTCTGGATCGTGCCGTCAGGACCGAGCTGGAACGTACCGGCGCGGGTGTAAGCCTCGCCGCCATCGGGCGTCTGCACGGCAAAGAAGCCTTGCCCGTCGATGGCCACATCCAGGCTGCGGCCGGTGGTCTCGATCGGGCCGGGCGCGAGGTCCGTACCGATGGCCGAGGCCATCACGTAGCTGCGCGTGGGCGAGCCATCGCCTTGCACACCCACCGTATGGAACGCGTCGATCTGCGCCTTGAAGCCGGTGGTGCTGGCGTTGGCGAGGTTGTTGGCACTGGCAGCCTGTTGATCGAACAGGTGCTTTACGCCAGTCATCGACACGTAGATCGAGCGGTCCATGCGAGTGTCCTTGGTGTGCGGTCAGTCAGCTTCGGGCAACGACGATTACATCGTCACCAGGGTCTGCAGGATGGTGTCCTGCGTCTTGATGGTCTGCGCGTTGGCTTGATACGAGCGCTGGGCAATGATCATGTTGACCAGCTCGGCAGACAGGTCCACGTTAGATTGCTCCACCGCCGACGATTGCAGCAGGCCGAACGAACCCATGCCCGGCGTGCCCAGGTTGGGGGCGCCCGAGTTGGACGTTTCCACCCATTGGTTGCCGCCGATGTTCTGCAGACCTTCGGGCGACTTGAAGTTGGCCATGGCAACCTGGCCCAGCGTCGACGTGCGGCCATTGGAGTAGCGCGCGGTGACGGTGCCATCGGTACCGACCGCGTAGCTGGCCAGGCGGCCGGTGGCGTAACCGTCTTGCGTCACGCCCGGGGCGGTGTCGTTATAGCCGCCGCCGTACTGCGTGGTGCCCGTGAAATCCATGCTGGCGATGCTCATGCCGGCGAAGGCCGTGGCGATCTTGCTCGGCGTGGAAGTCAGCTGGCCGCTGCTGTTGAACGTCAGCGACGTCACCGGGTTGCCGCCGGTCGGGTTGTTGCCGTCAACTTGCGAGTACACATCCCAGCCTGCGGCGGTGCGCACGTAGTAGTTGGTCAGCATGTGGGCCGTGCCCGTGCCGTCGTACACCTGTTCCGAAACGGAGTGGTTGAACGTGGCCGAGTTGGTGGCCGAGAACGGCGTGGTGGTCGGCACCGTGGCGGCAGCATCCAGGTTCACGCCGAACGCGGTGTTGGTGGTCGCCAGCGGCGCCAGGTCGTTGACGGGAATCTTCAGGTTGGTCAGCACGGCGGTGTTGACCTTGCCGGTGGAATCCACGCCGTAGCCGGTCAGGTTCTGGCCGGTGGCCGAGATGATGAAACCGTTCTTGTCGGTCTGGAACTGGCCGTTACGCGTGTACGACACCTGGCCGCTGGACGGGTCGACCATGCGGTAGAAGCCCGTGCCGTTGATGGCGATATCCAGCGGGTTGCCGGTGTTGGTCACGTTGCCCTGCGTGAACGACTGCGACACCTTGGTCACACTCACGCCCTGGCCGATCTGGTTATCGGACGCACCCACGAGCGAGCGTGCGTACACGTCGCCAAACTCGGCGGTCGATTTCTTGTAGCCGACAGTGTTGGCGTTTGCCACGTTGCTGCCGATCACGTCGAGGTTTGCAGAGGCGGCGTCGAGACCGCTCAGGCCTTGCTGGAATCCCATAGTGTTCTCCCGTAGAAGATAAAAGCGCGGGGTCTGCCCGCAGTTGACCGGTAATTACTGAATCGATGCAACGTCGGACAGCTTGGCGGTTCCGCCAGACGCCAACGCCAGCTGCATCGTGCCGTTGTTGATGGTGACGCCAGCCACCTTGTCGGTGCCGAGCGCGTTTGCCGTGACGACCTTCCCACCCTGCGTGGCCGTCACCTTGATGGAATAGGCGCCGTCGGCGAGCTGGTTGCCCTTGTCGTCTTTGCCGTTCCACGTGTAGTTGCCACTGCCGGCTGCCATCTGGCCGAGGTCGACGGTGCGCACAGCCACACCCGCAGCGTTCGTGATCGTGACGACGACATCGTCGGCACCGGTGGGCACCGAGACGCCGAAGTTGGCGGCGCCCGAAGCCAGCGTCAGGTTGTTGGTCGGCACCTGCACGGTGCGGCCGATCATCGACGACGCCTGCGTGGTCGCGTTCTGCGTGAGCATGCTCGACATCGTGGTGTTCAACTGCTGGATGCCGTTCACAGTGTTGATCTGCGCAAGTTGCGAGGTCATCTGCGAGTTGTCCATCGGGTTGAGCGGATCCTGGTTCTTCAACTGCGCCACGAGCAGTTGCATGAACGTGTTTTGCAGGTCGTTGCCGCTGGTGATGGCGAGCTGGTTGCCGGAGGTCGTACCCGCGGTGCTGGTGGTGTTGGTCGTTGAGCTGACGGTCATGTTCGTGTCTCGCTAGGAAGGTGCCGCTTACTGGCCCAGGGTCAGAGCCTTGGAGGCCATCGTCTTGGTGGTGTTGGCGACTTCCACGTTGGCCTGGTACGAGCGCGACGCAGAAATCATGTTGACCATTTCGTCCACCACATCGACGTTCGGCATGGTCACGTAGCCGTCGGCATCGGCCAGCGGGTTGCCCGGCTGGTGCATGCGCTTCATGGGGGTGACGGTGTCTTCCACCACGCGGTCGACCGACACGCCGGTGGCGTAGTCGTCAGACTCCTGCGCGGGCGAGAACACCACCTGCTTGGCGCGGTATGCCTTGCCGTCCGGGCCCGTCACGCTTTCGGCGTTGGCCAGGTTGGAGGCGACCACGTTCATGCGCTTGGACTGCGCGGTGAGCGCGCTGCCAGCTACATCCATCACCTTGAATAGCGACATGTTGATTCCGATGTCTTCAAATACTGTTGCCGGCATTGCTGCCGAACCGATCCGGTTGTTCTGTATGGCGGCTTGCTCCGGACCGATCTTTCTCGGCCCGGAGCGCCACACAGTTCCCGCCCCTCTTTCGCCGCGCGTGATTGCAGCGCGGTCGTCTTAATGCCTGTCTGCTGCTCTTGCTGCTCTTGCTGCTGGTGCTACATCGCGCGCTAGCTGTTCTGAATGGCCGCCAGCATCGACTTGATCTTCTGCGTCACGATGCTCAGATCGGCCTCGTAGCGCACGGTGTTATCGGCAAAGCGCATGCGCTCGCCATCCATGTCCACCGTGTTGCCGTCGATGGACGGCTGCTGCGACGTGCGGTACTGCACTTCGCCCTGCAGCGCCTTGGTCTGCTGCGACAGCGACGCCTGCATCAGCGAGACATCGCCGGCCGGTGCGCCATCCACGCTCAGGTGGCCTGCAGCCGTTGCCGTCATCGGCAGGCTGTTACCGCTTTGCTGGCCGACCGCCTTCTGCAGGGCCGACTGAAAATCGAAGTCGCGCGCCTTGTAATTGGGCGTATCGGCGTTGGCGATGTTCGAGGCCAGGATCTGGTGACGCTGCGAGCGCAAGTGCAGCGCCTGCTCCTGAAAACCGAACAACTGATCCAGCTTGTCGACCATGTCTGTCATTCCTTGCGCGTGGCGCCCTGGTTACTGCTGCCACCCGCCTGGGTTGCGTTCTGTGTTGCGTTTGCGTGTTGCGCGTTCCCTTCGGCCGGAGAACTCGGCATCAGCGGCCCCTTCAAAACCGCCGATGCCGTCTCCAAAACCGCTGAACCGCTTGTCATGCTGAGTTGCCGTCATGCAACCTCAGTGGAAAAGACCTGTCTGCGAATCCGATATCTGGCCGAAGAATGCGCAACCTGGCCGTCTACCGGGGCAGGCTGTACGGCCAGGAACCGCACAACGCCAGGGACTTCACCACGTTGCAAAGTCTAGGGGCCGGTGTGCAAGACCATTCGTCCGAATAAGGGGGGGATTGGCCGACATTTCCGCATTTGGCGTTCGCGCACGCGTGGCTAAACTTCACCGGACTTTTGATGAAGGGGCTCTCCATGTCCACGCGGTTTGCACGCAGCGCGCACCACCAGAACCGACCTGCCGCCACGGCCATGCCGCTGGCTGGGCGCAAGCGCCAGCTGTTGTTGATCCTGGCGCTGGGCCTGCTGGCGAGCATCACGCACCCGATCCTGGCGCACGCACAGGGCATGGTGCGCGTCGGCTATCCGCCGGCCCAAGCCGTGCAACAGCCCGCGCAGCCCACCACCATCCAGGGCCCGAACGCCATCCAGATGCAGATTCAGCAGCAACTGCAGTCGCAACTGGACATCCTGGGCGGCACGAATGAAACGGGAGCGCCACGTGCGTCGGTGGAAGTGGGCCCCGTGGATGCACGCGTGGCCAACCAGCCTTGCGACCAGATCGACCTGATGCTGCCCGCGGCCAACCGCCTGCGCGGCCGTATACAAGTGGGCGTGCGCTGCCGCACGCCTCACGCCTGGGCGGCCTGGGTGCCGGCCACGATTCAGATTACGGGGACGTATTACGTCGCCTCGCACCAGCTCCCGCCGGGCAAGACGCTTGATATGGGGGATCTGGAAGCCCGCACGGGCGACCTGTCGATGCTGCCGGCCTCGGTCGTGCAACAGCCGGCCGATGTGGTGGGGCGTGTACTGCTCACAAGCGTGGCCGCCAACCAGCCGCTGCGCGCCGAAAGCCTACGCCTGCCGGTTGCCGTGCAAGCCGGCCAGACCGTCAAGCTCATCGCCGAGGGCGGCGGCTTCCAGGTCAGCAGCGACGGCCGAGCCATGAACCAGGCTGCCGTGGGCCAAGTGGCGCAGGTGCGCACTGCCAACGGCAATGTCGTCTCCGGTATCGCACAGTCCGCCGGCGTCGTGGCGATCCAATTTTGATACCAAATTGATAACGATAGATCACTTTCACACTGTGATGCGTTATCGTTACCTGCCGCTAAAGTTTGGGCCGGGGTTGGCCGATATGGGTGTTAGGATGAACGCGCTCTTCGGAGACACCCGTGAAAATCAACCATATCGTGAACAACACGCCGGCCGTTGCGCCGACCAAGGACGCTGCGTCCGGGTCGACGCGCGCGACCGGTTCGTCCCCGGCCGCTACGACGGCTTCGGGCACTACGCGCCACACCGGCGATGCGCCGTCGCTGTCGGTCCAACAAGTCTCGCGCCAAGTGG
The DNA here is from genome assembly GCF_047325135.1 of Ralstonia sp. Ralssp110. NCBI lineage: Bacteria > Pseudomonadati > Pseudomonadota > Betaproteobacteria > Burkholderiales > Burkholderiaceae > Ralstonia > Ralstonia sp. Ralssp110. The sequence goes on from NZ_CP168609.1 coordinate 853,328, forward strand.
GCAGCGGCGACTTCGATGCCGCGCGCGTCGAGCAGATCCGCAGTGCCATTCAGAATGGCACGCTCAAGATGGACGCCGGCAAGATCGCCGATGCGGCGCTTTCCGACGCGCAATCGCTGCTCTCCACGCGATCCAAGAAGGTCTGACGGGGGGTTCCCGTCGTCCGTCCCCTGTATTTTCTGACGCCGCCGGTCCGTTCGGACCGATCGCGGCGGGGCGGTGTGCCAGCCGGCGGCTGCCCAAGCTTCCAAGCCTGAGCCTGAGGTAGTCACCATGGATAACACACTGCTGATCCGCACCCTTGCCGACGAGCAGGAACTGCTGCGCGCCGCCACCCTCACCCTGGATGCCGAAGCGCAGGCGTTGCGCGATGGCGACATGGTCGAACTCGAGCGCATCACCCAGACCAAGCAAAAACAGCTCGCCGCCCTGGGCGAAGCCGACCGTGATCGCCGCCTGTGGTGGGCCCAGCACGGCGGCGCCGATCCGTACGGGCTGGTCAAATACCTGCGTACCGATGAAACCGCCAGCCGCCTGTTCGACGAAAACCTGGCCCTGGCCCGCCTGCTGCGCCAGCGCAACATCGACAACGGCACGCTGATCGACCTGCGCCTGCGCGCCACGCAGAACGCGCTGTCCGTGCTGCATGCTGCCAACAATGGCGGCGGCACCCCTTATGGCCGCGACGGCAAGCAACCGCTGTCGATGCCACGCTTCTCGGTCGTCGCGCAATAAGCCACCACAACACGTTTTTTGGGTACAAAAGCCCCGCTTTACGCTCACGTCAATGGGCGTGAAGTGGGGCTAGCTGCTGCTGCCTGATCCTGCTATCTATAGGGGGTCTAGCACACCACCGATCGGGGTAAACAAAAAGGTTTACATCCCATTGATGGGTGCAACAAGCATGCTGGGGATTTATTCTGCGATTTTGGCGGGGTTAATCCTCCGCGCCTGGCGACATAAACAAGAAAAACCGGAAGGAATTTGCGCCTGAATGGCGTGCCAAGGTTTCGGCCCGGTGGCACCGCATTGCGGTGACCGCCGGTTGAACGGGGAAATATACCGAGACCGCACGCCAGAAGCATTTCCACAAGCACGGCCATATTGATTTTGGACCTGCTGGGTTCAAATAGACGCGGCAACAAGCTGATTCCGGAAATGGGCAAACAAACCATAACCAGACAGGCGGCGCAGTGAAATCAATCGTAGTGGAGGCACACCCTTTGGTGCGTGCCGGCGCGACCCATGTGTTGCAATCCTTGCCGGCCATCACAGAAGTGGTCAGCGTCGAGCCAGACGAAGCTCTCTTTGAAAACCTCGCGGCGCATGCGGACGCCGAACTGGCCCTGATCGGCCTGCCCTTACCCGGCATCGACGATCTGCCAGCCCTCTCCCGACTGTTGCAACAGCCGCATCCCCGGCATGTCGCCGTACTGGGCGAAACCGACTCCGCTGCGCACGTGCGGACGCTGATGCAATTGAATGTCTCGGCCTATCTGCTGAAAAGCTATTCCGGCAAATTGATTGCAGCGGCATTGGAATTGGTGCTCGCCGGCGGCCGTTATGTGCCGGCGTCGATCGTGCTGACACGGCCTGAAGCCATTGCGGCAGGTTCTGCCAACGGTAATGACGATGGCGCATTGCTCGGCCTGACGCAGCGTCAATATGAGATTCTCGTCTTGCTCTCGCGCGGGCATCCGGTCAAAACCATCAGCCGCATGCTGAGTATTTCCGAGGCGACAACCAAGGCGCATATCAACGCGCTGTATCGCCGGCTGGAAGTGCGCAGCCGTACCGAGGCCGTCTTCGTCGCCACGCAACGCGGCGCCATGCTGCTGAATCAGCCGAACATTGGGGCGGAGTCCTCTTCGCAGCCCTCACCGCCGCTGCGCCTGGCGCGCACGGGCTGACGCTCAGCTCTTACCCGTCTTCCGCATAACAAAAAACGGCGCCCGGAATCCGGACGCCGTTGTAAATGCCCGCCCGCGGTGTCGAGACGCGGACGGTGACAAGGAAAGCAGAACGCGAAAGGCTTAGAACTTTGCGCGGATGCCTACACCGAAGGTGTCGGCCGTCGAAAGGTCCGACACCTTGTCGCGGAAGTACGCCGCATACACATCGGTGCGCTTGGACAGCGAATAGTCGTAACCGACCGCCCAGGTGTTGCGTTTCACGTCAGCCGCACCCGAGGTCTTCGTGTACGCGTACGACGCCAGGATGCTGCCCGGGCCCACCGGCACCGACACGCCCAGTTGGCCGCCGTTGCTCTTCGCGTCGCCGGTGCTGATCGTGTTCTTGATGTACTGGTATTGGCCGTACACCTTGACCACGCCAAAGTCATACGTGGCACCCAGCTGCCCCGCCGTCTGGCGCGCAAAGCCTGCCACCAGGCTGTTCAGGTCGCCAGGCGCGCCGTCGTAGCGCACCTGCTGGAACGCCGCCGTAGCTGCAAAGTTGCCGCGGAAGTACAGCAGGCTGCCGCCCCACTTGTTCTGACCGTTGTGGCCGGCTTGCTCGCCCGCGCCGTAGATCAGGTTAGCCGTCAGGCCGCCCATGTCCGGCGTGGAATACATGATCGAGTTGTCCCAGCCCGAATCCCCCACCAGACCCGAGATGCCCGCGGCGCCCGAACGGCCGTTGCCGAGGTAGGTGTGGAACACCATCGGCGAGAACGTGTATGAATCGATGAACGGATTAAACAGGATCGTCGAAACGAAGTACGGCGGGGTGTTACGACCGAGCTTGATCGAGCCCCAGCTGTTCGACTGCAGACCGACAAACGAATTACGTGCGAAGAAGTGGTCGCCATCAAAGCGGCCGGACTTGCCCGTATCGGGGCGGAAGAACGCTTCCAGGGTGAAGATTGCCTTCAGGCCGTTGCCCAGATCTTCGCTGCCCTTGAGACCCCAGTACGACGTCGACATACCGCCCGAGTTGACGCCCCAGGCGCGGTCCTGACCCAGGTTTTTGGTGGCGCCCGCCCAGGCATCCACCTGACCGTACAGCGTCACAGACGATTGAGCCTGCGCCGCGCCTGCGGTCAGACCAGCGGCGGCGGCCAGCACGGCCAGCGAAAAACGTCGCTTGAGTTGCATTATTGATTTCTCCCTCTTGTGGTTCCGGTGTGTTGAATCGACTGAATCAGCATTGGGGCGGCAGGTGGCTCAACCCGCCGCCGCTGAGATGGCGCCGTGAATGCAACTGCCGTGCCAATACGCTGTCGGCAAAGCGTCGCTTCACAAATAAATATGTTTTCGGGGGAAGGGGCGCAGACTAGCTTGAATACTTTAGGCGGACAAGTCCCCATCGCGGGGTGTGTGGCGCCGTTTCTGCACCGGTCTGGCGCAGTGCGCTTTCAGTCGTTTTGGAGCACGCGGATGTCGACTTCGCGCGTGTAGCGCTCGGGGGAAAAATCGCAGTACGTGAGGGAGATCGGTACATCAGCCACGCTGTAGCCGATACGACGCACACGGACCAGCGGCACGCCGGCTTCCACGCCGAGCTGCGCGGCCTGGTAAGCATCGGCCACACAGGCCAGCGGAGCCTCGCGAGAGCGCACAATGGTCAGGTTGGCGCGCTGAAAGACTTGCACGAACAGGCGATCTTCAAAGTCGCGCGCCTCGAGCATCGCCGCAAGCCTGGACGTGAGCCACGTACGCAGCAGCATGATGGGCTGCCCATCCACCTGGGCGCGGCGCTCGACAAACGCCACCTGCGCGCCCACCGCCAGGTCAAGCGCGGCAGCCACGGTCTCGTCGGCCGCCTCCAGTTGAAATGCACTGACCGTATAGACGGCGCCCGGGACGTATTCCAGCGCGGCGTCGGACTGGCCCGGCGCGTACAGCACCGGCCGATGCGGCCCCACGCGATCGAGCACCACGCTCCGCTGCCCTCGCGAGCGCCGGAGCAGCCCGCGCGCCGCCAGCTCATTCAGCGTGCGGCGCGCCGTCAAGCGCGATACGCCGTAGCGCTGGGCGACTTCGTTCTCGCTGGGCGCAATGCTGCCGGCCGGCAAGGTTCCGTGCAGGATGTCGAGCCGAATGCGGTCGGCCAGTTCGAGATATTTGGGCAGGCGGGGCGTCATGCCGTCGTTATACAGGAACGATCATCGTGCGCAGCAATGCAAAAGGCCCACCGGACAGGTGGGCCATTCGCGTTGCACGCTTGCACGCGCGCCAAGCAGGCAGGCCTGGCAGATCAGGCGATCAGGAATTTATCGCGGTTCTTGCCAATCCAGGCCGGAGCACGGCCGCGGCCGGACCACGTTGCACCCGTCTTCGGGTCACGATACTTGGCCGGCACCGGCGCCTTCGCACCGGCACGGCGGCCGCGACGCTGAGCCAAGCCCAGGTCTTCAGCCGTCAGGCCATATTCGGCAACCGTCTGGCGCACTTGCTGGATCACCGCTTCCAGTTCCTTGGCGCGCGCAGTTTCGATCTGCTCTTCCAGTTTGGCCTTTTGTGCAATCAATTCCTTGTATGTCGCCATATGCGCTCCCAATAAATTCTGGTGTGAAGTCTGGTGTGGATCAGATATTAGATCAATTGTATTCATAACTGAAATCAAATTTCAACGTTTTTGATCGTTCCCCTTCAAACGGCTCCACTCAGCAAGGAATCAACTCGTGGCACACCGGATGCTCAGTTTCAACCGGAAAACCGGATTGACGCATCGGATTAGCGTACGCGATCATGCAAAGCCGCAGGCTGGTATCGCGCTGCATTTCAGTGCCACCACCATAGCAAGCGCAGCCGGGTCCCGCAATTCCGGCTTTTGCCGCAAGCAGCAATCCGCAGCAGTACAGCAAACGCAATATCAACTCATACGCAGGCCGCAGCGTGCGCGTCTGCCATGCAACGCGATTGGATCCGCCATGGCATGCCCATTCGGGTTTGTCAGTAAATCGATTCAAAGCACCACCCTCATGGTTGCAGTTGGACGAGACAACAATGAATACGCCCTTGCCGCGTCGTTTTTACTATCTGCCTTTGCTTGTTGGCGTACTGGCAGGCATCCTCTTTGCCGCCGCGACCTTTTTCTTTCCCGAACGTTCAGTCGAACGGATCAGCGCTTATTTCATCCTGACAATGGGAACATGCGTTTTGATGTGTGCAATCGGGTTGGCACTGACGCATTGCTGGATAGATCAGCATTTCGCCACGCAGCAAGGTAGAAATGGCGTGGATACTGAAATAGGACCAGCGCCCTCAGCCCAGCCGCAGCAAGCCGTTTTGAAACCCGCAACCCATAAGAACAACAGCGGGGCCGACAAAGCGAATCCGGAATGTGTTGTATCGACCACAAACTAGACTTTGCGCCGCGCACGAGTTTTGCGCATCATGAACAGCACTGCCCCCGACTTCCGGTAGACGGCGCGTTCTTATTGCGCGCCTCCGAAGTCCACGCTTAATGAGAGAGGACGGGCGATACCTCAGGTTGGAGCGCGGGATGCCAGACGAAATTTCCTACCCGTTGTCGGCGCAGAGCCTTCCGGTTCCGCTCTATGTGGTGCTCGAAGGCCGCATCGTCTTTGCCAATGCGGCGGGCGTCTGCATGGTGCGGGCGCTGTCGGCCGATCAACTGCTTGGCGAGCCCTTCTCGCGCTTCTTCCAGGACATGCCCACGTGGCTGGAGACGCATACCGGCGAAGACGCCGATGTAAGCCAGCCCGATGCTGGGGCCATATCGCCAGCACAACTTGTCTCAGCCCTTTCCGCAGGCGATTCCAACGAGGTGGTCAGCGTTCGGCTGACGGTCACGCCGACCCGCTTTGACGGGCTGCCGGCGCAGCAGGTTGTCGTGCACGGATTGCCGCTGCCGCTCGATGCGCAGCTGCCTGGCAAGGCCGGCGAACGCGTGCTGAGCGCCGAGGCCATTGGTGCAGCGCTGCCGCACGAGCATCTCGATCATCTGCTTTCCACGCTGCCGTCCGCCGCGTCGCTGGGCGAGCGGTTGCATGCCGCGCTGCGGGCGCTGGAAGCGGCCTTGCCGTCGGCGCTGTGCGTGGTGGTGCGCGTCGTCTCGGGGCGCGCGAGGCTCTATGGCACGCAGCGTGCCCGGGCCAAGTTGGCATTGCGCGACGATCACGCAGCGCACCTGCCCACCGCAGCACAGGGTGAGTTCGATATCGAACTGGCCCGCATCGCACCGCTGCTCAATGAGCTGGCGCCCATCGAACTGATTCGCGAAACCAATGCGCCCGCGGCTTTGCGCGAAGCGGTCGTCCGCGTGTTGGATACCGCGCAGCCGACATGGCTGTGCCGCATCCCGGCCCAGCATGGCGGCATGGCCGTCGCCGATGATCTGCTCTGCCTCTTCTTCCCAACTGCCAACCCGCCCGACGACTCAACGTTGCGCGCGGAGTGCGGCCGCTACATCGCCGCGTTGGTCAAGCTGCTGCGCCTGGAGAATGAATATCGCCAGGCCCGCGAGCTGCGCGATCAGTACCGGCTGGTCGTCAATCATTTGAGCGAGGGCGTGCTGACGCTGTCCACCGATGGCCGCGTGCTGTCGTACAACCGCAGCGCGGCCGAGATTCTGCGCATGTCCGGCGCATCATGGAAAGGCCGCCCCCGTGTGGCACTGAACGACATGATGCTGGGCGAAGACGGCGCCATCCTGCCGCGCGCCGCATGGCCCTCCACGCTGGCCGCCCGCACGGGGCGCGCAATCAGCAACGTCGTTGTGGGTGTGCCGGCCGGCAATGGGCAGATCGTGTGGCTGCGTGAATCGGTGTTGCCGATGTTCTCACCGGACAGTGCCTCACCGCATGCGGTGCTGGTCATCTTTGCCGATATCACGGCCGAGCGCTCCGCTTACGAGCAACTTCGTCTGCTGGAGACCAAAGATTCGCTCACGGGTCTGCCCAATCGGGCGGCGTTCATCGAGCGGCTCGATGCGCGGCTGACGCTGCCGTCCACGGGCGAATCCGCGCTGCTGTATATCGGGCTCGACCACTTCAAAACCGTGAACGAGGCGATGGGGCACCACGTGGGCAACCAGGTGCTCAACATGGCGGCGCAGCGCATCCGCAGCCAGGCGGGCCAGCGCGCCTTGCTGGCACGCCTGGGGGGCGATCAGTTCTGCGTGGCCATCGATGATCCGAGCGCCGCCGACACACTCGCGCAACAGGTGCTCAACGCGCTGGCCCGCCCGTTTACCGGCGGCGAGCGCGAGGTGCATCTGTCAGCCAGCATTGGCGTAGCGGCCTACCCGGAAGATGGCGCCGATGCGGCTTCGCTGGTCAGCCATGCTGAAGCCGCCATGTACCGCGCCAAGGAAAGCGGCCGCAACCGCATCACCCGGTATTCGCGCACGCTGGAAACACAGATGCTGCGCCGCTTCACACTCAACGAGCGCATGCGGCGTGCGCTCGGGCGCGGTCAGGTGCGGCTGGTGTATCAGCCCAAGTACGCGCTGGACTCTGGCGAACTGGTGGCGGTCGAGGCGCTGATGCGGTGGTCCGACCCCGAGCTGGGCGCGGTGTCGCCCACCGAGTTCATCGACGTGGCGGAAGAGTCGGGCTACATCCTCGAACTTGGCCGCTGGGCGCTCATGCAAGCCTGCGCGCAGGGCGAGGCATGGGCGCGCAAATTCGGCTTCACGGGGCGTATGGCGGTGAATGTGTCCGCGCGGCAGTGCGATGCCGGCGTGATCGAGCGCGACGTCGACGAGGCGCTCAAGGCGTCGGGCATGGCGCCGGGCCGGCTGGAGCTGGAGTTGACGGAAAGCGTGCTGCTGGCCGACCGGCAATCGACACAGCGTTTGCTGATGAGTCTGGCCGCGCGGGGCGTGCGCATCTCGCTCGATGATTTCGGCATCGGGTTCTCGTCGCTGTCATACCTGCGCAGCTTGCCGATCCACAACATCAAGATCGATCGATCGTTCATCAGCGGCGTACCCGGGGTGGCCGACTGCGTGGCGCTCACCAAGACCATCATCGCGATGGCCCGCGCACTGAACATGACGGTCACGGCCGAGGGTGTGGAGACCCCAGAGCAATCGGCTTTCTTGTCTGCACATGCGTGCGACGAGGTGCAGGGTTTCCTGTTTGGGCGGCCGCTGGAAGTGTCGGCGCTGGAAGAGTTGCTGCGCAGTCGAAGCCGCGCACAGGCATAAAAAAACGGACCCAAAGTTTTAACCTCGGGTCCGTTTCTTTTAGGTCGACGCTAGTGTCGAACGGAAATCAACGCGTCGATACGTTGCCCACCAGGCCGCCCAATGCGGCACCACCAAGCGTGGCACCCGGACCACCAATCAAAGCAGCGCCGGCTAACCCGCCCACACCCGCGCCAATAGCGGTATTGCGTTGACGTGCCGTCATGTCGGCACAGCCGGTTGCCGTCAGCAGCGTGGCACCGGCCAGCAGAATCGTCAGTACCCGAACCATGTTCTTCTCCTTGAATGCGTCGGTCGCGATCAAGCCATCGCGTAACGAAAGTCTGGGCAACGGGCGTTCGACTTGCTGTTTCAAGTTGTAATCAATCGTTGCAATGTGCTGGCCATCCTCGCCGACAAGTCCGTGCCACATTCGCGAGCAGCGCCGATCCAAACCCGTCGCCACGCGGGTCGGGTGGTGTTTCCCACAGACTTATCCACATGTTCTGTGCATAACCCGCCTCGCCCGCCGAGACCCAAGTCACAAAAGGGCTTGACGGGTTTCGGCAAACGTGCAGATCACATAAAACGTGTGCGTGCAGGGCAAGTTATCCACATCGACGGGCGCTGTTACATCGTGCAACAAACCCTTGTGCGTCAAGCGCTTGCGCGAGGTTCTGCAAGCGGTGTGCGCATTGCTGTGGACAAGTCGCACCACCCTCAAAAACGGCTGAAGCGCTCGATCAGTTCGAACCCAGGGCGCTAGGACTACACGCGCAATATCAGGCCGCTTCGATCATGCCGGTAAGACTGACGCTTCGACTTCTCGCGGGCGCCGTGCACAGTCCAACGCTGCTGCGCAGGCGTCGTCCGACGGTGTCTCTAGAAACGGCCGCAACAATGCCAGTATCTGGTCGCGTACCTTGTGAACCGCATGCGTCGTAGGATTCCGGTCATTGAGCTGCCTGGCGTTGTGCAGAAACTGGAACGAAGGCCAATACGTCGCCACGATGACCGCACAGCGGCAAGCAGTTTCCAGTTGAGCCAGGCGCGGCCCGCCCTGATGCTCAGATCGGTCTACGCAGAGCGCGGTGCTCAGAGCATGCACGCTTTGGTCGACCAGTTCCTTGAACCCTTGCTCAAGCGTCCGGCTTGATGCAATCAGCCCATTCATGTCCCGGTAAAGAAACCGGTATTCCCAGACGCACTCGAGCACCTTGAGAAGGCGTTCGGATAGGCGCTCGCCCGACAGGGCGCCGCCCGGACGACCACGGAGTTGCGCCTGCATGTCGCGTTTGAAGTAGTCGAAGAGATGCATCACGACCGCTTGCTTGCCGCGAAAGTAGTAGTAAAAATGGCCGGGGCTCATGTCGAGCCCCGCACAGAGGCCGGTGGTCGTGACGCTTGCCACGCCGACCTCGTTAAAGGTCTTCAAGGCGTAAGCCACGATCCGCTCGCGTGTTTGACTTGCTTGGTCGCCGCAGATCGGTGCGCCGTGTGGCGGTTTCGGTGTGATACGCCTCATGCCTGGTCATCCAAGCGGCGGCACGTCGGCACGTGCGACGCTTGCCCCGCTCGCTATCCGCTCGCGGGCAAAATCGGCAAGCGTGCGCAGTGCCTCAACCGCGGAGCGTAGATAAAACGATTGAAGGTGGAAGACATGCCAACGCGCAGCGTGAACCTCAATGCGGCACGGCACGTCGCAGCTCGTAGCGTGCTCTGCCAGCCGGGTGGCATCCGATCGCAGCACTTCGTGCTCGCCAACCTGGATCAACATGGGCGGCAGTCCACGTAAGTCGACCTCGAGCGGCGTGTGCTCAGCGGCTCCGGCGGGTGCCTGGTACCAGCGCAGCCCTTGTTCGAGCCAGCCGCGGCGGATCATTGGATCGTGGGTCCGCTCAGACACCAGCGTGTCGCCGCTCAACGTGGCATCGGTCACGGGTGAGATCAGCAGCAGGCATGCAGGAGCGGTATCGCCGCGCTCCCGCAATGCAAGCGCCAGGGCCAGGGCCAGTGCGCCTCCGGCAGAGTCGCCCGCGACGACGATCTTCTCTGCCGCATAGCCCTGGCTGCGCAGCGCGTCGTAGCACGCCAGTGCATCGTGCAGCGCGGCAGGGTAAGGGTGCTCGGGCGCAAGCCGGTAGTTGGGCACGCAGATCGGCATGCCAGATTCCACCGCCAGGCGGGTCGTAATGCTGCGGTGCGTGCCCGAGCCTCCGAGGCAGAAGGCACCTCCGTGCAGGTAGAGCATGGCGCCGTCGGTCTCGCCACGTTTGGGCGCCACCACTTCAACCGGCACGTCGCCGACCAAGTCCCGGTAGCGGATCACTCCGATCACGCCCGGCATGAGCGGAGACAGCACGCGCACGACGCTGCGCTGAACGGCAGCACCGAAAGGCGGCCCGATGAGCGAGCGAAAACCGATACGCAGGAAGTTGCGCAGGAACCATGCATTGGCCGCTTCCCACCACCCTTGCGGTTCGGCCACGGCAACGCCGGCGGTCAAGCCCACCGATCCTGGCAGCGCTCGCGTCAGGCGGTATGCCTGCAGGCTCGAAAACCGGGTCAGCCAGCGGTAGGTCAACGTGAAGCCAGGCCAATTGGTGCTGTTGTGGCCGCTTGCATCCACGTACCAGCTCTTGCACCCGCTCCAGACGGTTTTCGCCAGGCGCTGCTGAATATGCGCATTGAAACGCCGGTAGCGTCGCGCATCCGTTTCGATGCTGGTCGTATGGGTTGCTGTCATCGCTTTGCAGCAGCGGATGACGTGGGCGATCTGGCTCTCCAGCATGTAGACGATGGAGTTATGCCCAAGATTCGTGTTCGGGCCGTACAGCATGAAGAAGTTGGGAAAGCCCGGTACGGTCAAGCCCAGGTATGCCTCAGCACCGCGTCGCCAGGCATCGTTCAGGTCCAGGCCCGCGCGTCCGGTAATCCGCATGGGCGAAAGGAATTCAGTGGCGGCAAAACCTGTGCCGTAGATGATGGCGTCGACCTGGTGGCGCGTGCCGTCAATGGTTTCGATGCCGCCTGGGGTCACCCTGCGGATGCCTTCGGTCACCAGGTGAACGTTGGGCTTGCTCATGGCCGCGAGGTATTCGCTTGAGAGCAGGATGCGCTTGCAGCCGATCGGATAGTCGGGCTGGAGCTTGGCGCGCAGCGCGGCGTCAGGAACCTGCTTTGAGAGCAGTCGCCGGAAGGGCACGCCCACCGCCAGTTGCATGAGCCCCTTGAAGCGCGTGAACGCCAGCGCGCGAGACTCATAGCGCGCGTAGATCATCGCGCGGTGCAGCTTCATCGCCCATGGCAGCGCCCGGAACACTGCCTTCTCCCAGGGCCGATAAGCGCGATCAGGGCGAGGCATGATGTAGGCCGGCGAGCGCTGGAAGACCGTGAGTTGCTGCACGGTATCCGCGATGGCCGGCACGAACTGGATGGCCGATGCGCCCGTTCCCACCACCGCCACGCGCTTGCCTGAGAGCGCATAGCCGTGATCCCAGTGCGCGGAGTGGAAGGTGTGCCCCTTGAAGGTTTCCATGCCCGGCAATTGCGGGAAGGCGGGGCGGCTCAACTGCCCAGTGCCGCTGATGAGCAGCGTGGCGCTGAGCGTTGTCCCATCCTGTAGCGTGACCTGCCAGACCGAATGCTGTTCGTCATACTTCGCACGCGCGACTTCCGCGCCGAATCTGATGTGCGGCTCGACGGCGTATTTGCGCGCGCAATGCTGCAGGTACGCGTGGATTTCCGCTTGGGGCGCAAAGATGCGCGACCAGTTCGGGTTGGGCTCGAAAGAGAAGGAATACAGGTGTGAGGGCACGTCGCACGCCGCCCCCGGATAACTGTTGTCGCGCCAGACACCGCCAACGTCATGTGACCGCTCCAGGATGACGAAGTCGTGCAGCCCGGCCCGCTTGAGCGCCACGGCCATGCCAATGCCGGCAAAGCCCGATCCGATGATGATGGCTGCGTGCGGTGTTGCCGCGTCGGAAGAGCGGTTGGGGTTAGCTGAAAGCATGGCTGCTTTCCTCCAAGGCATTGAATTGGGACTGCGCGGGCACGGAGACCGCTTCGCGTGGCGCTGGCTGGACCCGGCTGCGGCCCCGCATCATGTCGACCGCCTTCTCGGCAATCATGATCGTTGGCGCGTTGGTGTTGCCGCCGATGAGCGTGGGCATGACAGAAGCATCAACAATGCGTAGACCCTCCAGACCTCGCACGCGCAGTTGAGCGTCCACGACGGCGTGCGGGTCGTTGCCCATCCGGCATGTGCCGACCGGGTGGTAGACGGTGTCGGTGCGCTGCCGCAGGACCTCGCGAATCTCGTCGTCGGTGCTCACGTTGGCGGTGAACACATCCTTCGTGATCCATTCAGCCAGCGCCGGTGCCTGCATCAGCCTGCGCGTGAGTTTGAAGCCCGCCACCATGTCTTCGAGATCCTGCGGATCCTGAAAGAACGCGGGGTCGATCTGCGGCGCGTCCTGGGGGTTGTTGCTCTGCAGGGTGACGGAGCCGCGGCTGCGCGGACGCAGCAGGCAGACATGGCAAGACAGCCCATGACCCAGATGAAACGACCGCGCATGGTCGTCCACCAGCGCGACGACAAAATGGAGCTGGACGTCGGGCATCGCGAGCCCGGCACGGGTCTTGAGAAAGCCGCCGCCTTCGGCAAAGTTTGACGTGAGCGCGCCTCGCCGTTCCTGGCGGAATCGTCGGATCTCTTTCAGCATGCGCAGGCCGCCACCGAGCGACACGCCCATCGTGTCGAGGCTGCGCGCCCGGTAACCGAAGATGAAGTCCGGATGGTCTTGCAAGTTCTTGCCCACCCCCGGCAGATGCGCGCGCGTCTGAATACCGAAGCGATCCAGTTCATCAGAAGGGCCGATGCCGGAGAGCATCAGCAACTGGGGTGTCTGGAATGCGCCGGCCGCCAGCACCACTTCGCGGCGTGCCCGCACCGTATGAAGCTGGCCGCCTTGCAGCATTTCAACGCCCACGGCCCGCTTGCCCTCGAACAGGATGCGCTGCACTTGGGCATGCGTCTTGACGCTCAGGTTGTCTCGCCGCCCGATGTGCGGCAACAGGTAAGCGCGTGCTGCGCTCCACCGCTCACCGTGCTTTTGCGTCACCTGGTAAATGCCAACGCCTTCCTGTTCTGCACCGTTGAAGTCATCCGTAAGCGGCAATCCCGCTTGGCGTGCGGCTTCCAGGTAGCGTGCTTGGAAAGGGTTGTCGGAGCGCAGGTCGCTGACCCAAAGCGGGCCATCCCGGCCATGCCATGCGTTATCGAGCCACTCGTTGTGCTCGCTGAGCCGAAAATACGGCAGCACGTCTTCATAGGACCAACCGACATTGCCGCGCGCGGCCCAGTCGTCGTAGTCATTGCGATGCCCGCGTATGTAGACCATCGCGTTGATCGCCGATGAACCACCCAATGCCTTGCCACGCGGTTGATATCCCCTGCGGCCGCCAAGCCCGGGCTGAGGCACGGTCTCGAATGCCCAGTTGTTGAGCTTGGTCGGCAGCATCGCAACGGCGCCGGTCGGGATATTGATGACGGGTGCACTCCCGCCACCGCCTGCCTCCAAAACGCAGACCGTCACCGCCGGGTCTTCAGTGAGTCGCCCTGCCACGACGCTGCCGGCGGACCCGCCGCCCACAATGACGTAGTCGAAGATGTTGCCCATGTTGTTGTCTCCACAATGTTTTTTTGAACCAAGCGCTGTAAGCCGCCAGCCGCTTGGCAAGCCGACGTGCAAGGCTGGCGCCACGGGCTCGGGAAGATCTGGGTCTTCCTGGAAGCGGGGGTTGCAAACACCACCGGAGCGGCATATCGGATGCGCTTGATGTTGCTTCCGGCATGGGAAAACACCAATGGCGCGCGGGGACAACTGTTTTAGTATTTGGGCCAAATGGCACGTCCCAAGGGTTTCTCCGTATGCGTTTCTGGGAGTTCACTCGGAGCCCGGCCAGCGCGCGCTTGCTGGTCGATTTCGGGCAGGAGCGTGGGCTTTCGCCGGTAAAGCTGCTGGCCGGCACGCAGCTGTCGCTGGCCCAACTGTCCGACCCGAATGTGGAGCTGACCGCTGCGCAGGAGCTGCGCGTGGTTGGCAACCTGCTGCGCCTGTTGAAGCATCCGCCAGGGCTCGGACTGGAGCTGGGGCTGCGCTACCACTTTTCGGCGTATGGGGTGTGGGGCTACGGCCTGATCAGCAGTGCCACGGCGGGCGATGCCATGGCGTTAGCCCTGCGTTTCCTGCCGCTCACCTACGCATTTACCGTGATCACGTATCACGAAGAAGGCCACCTCGCCGTGCTGAGTTTTGGCGAGCCGGAGCTGGCCGATGAGGTGAAGCGGTTTGTTGTGGAGCGCGACATGGCCGCCGCCGCGATCTTGCTGAAGGAAATCGGAGGAGACGACTTTGCACTCTCTCGTTTTACGCTCAGGGCCAGCCCTCCGCTCACGCGTGGACCTTCTCCGATGCGCCGGAAGCTCTTCGCCGCGGAGCCGGAATATTCAGCGCACGTCAACAGTCTTGCGTTCGACCGATCATTTCTGAGCCGGCCACTGCCACACGCCAACCCCATCACGGCATCGATGTGCGAGCAGATGTGCAGCCGCCTCATAGAAGAGCGGCGCTTACGTGTGGGCACGGCGGCGATAATCCGCCATTACTTGAGCGCAGCGCCAGGCAACACGCTCTCTACGCTAAGCAGCATGGCGCGCCTGATGAACACCAGCGAACGCACGCTCAAGCGTCGGCTGCACGATGAAGGCACAACCTTCAGGGCGTTGCTGGCCGAATCACGCGGCGCGATGGCCGAGGCGCTGCTAAGGGAAGGTGAACTTGCGCTCGGCGAGATCGCGGAGCGGCTTGGCTTCGCCGACTTGTCCACGTTCTCGCAGGCCTTCAGGCGCTGGTACGGCGTGGCGCCCAGCACGTTCCGCAGCCAGGGCTTGTCTATCGACGACGAGACGGATTGAGTTTGACCCTACGCCGGAATCAGCGCCTCACGGCATTGGCGAACTCGTCCGCCAAACAAGGTTGCGCGCCTACGCGAGGCACGCCGGGGGCCTGTCGCTTGCGCTGGTCATCCCAAGCAACGCCAGTGTGGCTGCGACACATGCCTGCGTCGATTGCCAACCGGTATCAATCGACAACGCTGGAGCCAGTGGCGGCTCATAGACATCGCTGATGCCGGTAAAGCTGGAGACCACTCCAGTGCGAGCACTCCTGTATAGCCCCTTTGGGTCACGCGCCTCGCACACGGACAGCGGCGTCGCGACATGCACTTCATGAAAGCGCGACGCACCGACAATCTGCCGGGCACGCTCGCGGTCATCGCGGTAGGGCGAGATCAGGGCGGCAATTGCCCACGTGCCGGTGTTGTTGATCTGCGCACACCATTGCGCCACGCGGCGCACGTTCTCGCTGCGATCGGCCCTGGAGAATCCAAGATCCGGGCAGAGCTGCTTGCGCACGGCATCGCCGTCCAGCACGCGGCACGGCACGCCTTGGGCTGTGAGCGATTCGGCCACGGCCAGGGCCACCGTGGTCTTGCCGGCGGCGCTGAGCCCCGTCAGCCAGAGCGTGGAGGGAATCGGTTGCATGTCGTGCTCCTTAGCGTGCTTTGCAGGCGGGTGCCAACGGCAGCAGCGCCGGCCATTGCCCGGCCCAATCGCCGCTGTGGTCCAGGCCCGGCACGATGTTGGCCTGCGCGCATCGACCACCGGTCGCCCGCACGAAACGCTGCGCCACGTCCGGTGGCACCACGGTGTCGTCTGCGCCGCTGAAATGCAGTTGCGGGACCATTGCCACACGCGGCGCCGCATCGATCGGGTTCAGCGATTCCGGCATCGCCGAGACGTCGTGCAGGCGGTTGACGAACTCTGTATCGAGGTTGCCTGCCACAGTGCGGATGGATGCGATGTCCGCGCGCCGTGCAGCAACCAGCACAGCCACCGCCCCTCCACCTGAATAGCCGACGAGGTGAACGGGCTGGCCAGGCACCTTCGCTGCGAACCGGCTCACGGCCTCGTTCATGGATGCCACGACTTCCGGTGCGAAGCGCTTGCTGGTCCAGTACGGCACAGCACACAGCGGGTTCAACGCCATCGGGGTGAACTGGCAGGGCCGGGCGAGATACACGACGTTTGGTGCCGGGTCCGCTGCAGCCAGGGCAAGAGCGGTGGCCCTGCGCGGGGTCGGATCGGCCGATGGCTCCGTGCGGGAAATCCAGGCCAGGCCATCGCCCTCGATGTAGACAGTGAGCGGCTGGTCTGCACGCGTCATGCGCACGAAAGCGGTCAACACGAAGTGTTCCGTCTTCACTTGCTCACGATGCAGTTGGAACGGCGCCGCCAGCGCATCGGCGTGGGCATCGCGGTCCAGTGTCGTGCAGTCGGACAGCAGGCTGCAAAGCACAACCAGAAGCCCAGCGAACAGCGCCGTCAAAACCTTTGATGTGAGAGGCGACAGAG
This sequence comes from Ralstonia sp. Ralssp110, assembly GCF_047325135.1. NCBI lineage: Bacteria > Pseudomonadati > Pseudomonadota > Betaproteobacteria > Burkholderiales > Burkholderiaceae > Ralstonia > Ralstonia sp. Ralssp110. Next base: position 869,904 of record NZ_CP168609.1, read on the forward strand.
CTGTCATGCGCGTACGCCCGCGAACTGCGCCAACTCCTGCGCCATGGCACCCATGACGCCGCCCCACTCACCGCGAGACGGCTGGCGGAACAAACGCACGCTCGGGTACCACGGCGTGTCGTTGCGATTGAGCAGCCAGCGCCAGTCCGGCACAAGCGGCAGCATCACCCATGCGGGGCGACCCAGGGCGCCCGCCAGATGCACCGGCGACGAATCCACCGAGATCAGCAGATCGGCCACGGCGAGGATGGCGGCAGTGTCTTCAAAGTCCTGAATCTCGTCGCTGAGCGACACCATCGACATACCGGGCAGCGGCGACGCGGCCTGCTGTGCGGCCGGTCCTTTCTGGATGGCGAGGAACGTGACATCGGGCCGGCAGAGCGGAGCGAGGTCCGTCAGCTTCATCGAGCGATTCGCATCGTTGACGTGTGTGGGGCGCCCGGCCCAGACCAGCGCCACCAGCGGGCGTGGCAACCCGGCCAGGCGCGCCTGCCACTTGGCGACGCGTTGCCGGTCCGCCGACAGATACGGAGTGACGCCAGGCAAATCAGACAGCTTCAGGCCCATCACCATCGGCAGGCTCATCAGCTCACAATGCACGTCGAATGCAGGCGGCAATTGGCCGCGCACCGTCAGTGCATCGAAGCCTTGGTAACGGCTGGCCAGCGATGCGCTTTCCGCGTTCACCTCCAGGATGACGCGTGCGCCGCTGCGCTCCTTTGCCCAGCGCACCATGCGCAGGAACTGGAACGTATCGCCGTAACCCTGCTCGTCATGGATCAACAGCGTCTTGCCGGGGATGGGCCGGCCGTCCCAGCGCGGACGTTGGACTTTGCGCTCAATGGCCGCGGTGTGCGGCATGCCGTAGCGATGGTGGTACTCGCGCCAGCCGCGATCAAAGTCGCCCTGCAGCAGCAGCGTTTCTGCCAAGTTGAAGCGCGCGGTGAGATTGCCGGGCATGTTGGCCACCAGCATCTCTTGAATGGCCTGCGTCTCGGCAATCTTGCCTTGCGGGCGAATCGCGTCCGCCAGCACCTGCCACAAGATCAACGGTCCGGTGCCGGATGCCAGCCATGGCCGCACCAGCGCCTCGGCTTCGTTCAGGCGCCCGTCGGCCAGCAGGGCGCGGCCCTGGCGTTCTATCGTGGCGACATCGACGTCATTCACGGTGCGCTCATCCCGAGTGCGGCGAGCAAGGGGCCCAGATGATCGGCGTACTTCTGCCAGCGCCCCTTGGATGTGGTGTAGATCGGTTGGCGCACCTGGTTGACGCTGGCGGTGCGCACGACGCGGTCATTTGCGTGGAACTGCAGGCAAGCGTCTTCCCAAGGCAGCCCGAGGAAGCTGACCAGGCGTTTTGCCTCGCCTTCCAGGTCATCGACCACGTGCTCGTAGTCCACTTCGATGAATCGATCGGTTGGCAGGACCTGGGCCCAATGGGCCATCAGCTTCTGATAGTCGATGTAGAACGCACCAAGCTCGGCCAAATCGTAGGCGAACGGCTGTTCACCGCCGAATTGCTTGGTGTAGCACGATAGGCACGTGTCCACCGGATTGCGCCGGCAATGGATGATGCGGGCGCCTGGCAGGATCAGCGGAATCAGCCCCGCATAGATGAAATTGCCCGGCATCTTGTCAATCAGGCGTCGCCGCCCTTGTGCCAACGGTTCGGTACGGCTCAGGTAGGTTTGGCCCAGGCGCTGCGCGTCCGCCGGGGTCAGCACCTGCGCGATGTCGGGGAACAGACCGGCGCCCTCCACTATCTGGCGCAGCGCTGAAAGCTCGCCCGCGCCCATGACCTGCGAGTGCGATGACAGGATCTGCTCGACCAGCGTGGTACCAGAGCGCGGCATGCCGATGATGAATACCGGCAGATCAGACTGCGTGCCAGCGGCAGCCAGGCGCTTCATCCGCTCGGCGGTGAAGACTTCAGAGATGCGCTGCATCCATTGCTGGGTCGCCTTGGCATCGTAGGCAAACGTCGCACGCTTGCGCTGGTTTGCGGTATGCAGGTGCACGAAGGCGCGCGGCGCATCGTCTAGGTCGAGATAGGCCTTGCCCAACGCGAAATGCGCCGAGATGCGTTCGTTTATCGGCTTCGGTGCTTCGTTGGCAAGCCAGCCTTCAATGGCCCCAACATCCGGATCGTCAGCACGGAATATCTTAGCCTCGGCGCGAGCCGTGAGCACCCGTATGGAACCGGGATACATCGACAGCGCTCGATCGAAGGCTGCCCGAGCGGCCTCCTTCTGACCGGATTCCATCCAAAGCGTGGCGCTTCCCACCAGCGCCTCTTCGGCCACCGTGCCAGGCAACGTTGCGGCCTGCTCGAAATGCGCGAGCGCCTCATCGGTTTTGCCAAGCGCCTGAAGTACCTGCGCCAGTGCATGATGGGCTTCAGCACTACGCGGCGCCAATGTCGTCGCTTGCTGCGCGCAAGCGAGGGCGTCGTCCAGGCGCTCCAGTTGCGCCAGCGCCTTCGCACGGGCGGTCAAACCGGCGGGATGCTGTGGCGCGAAGGCCTGCAACGCGTCCAGCACCTGCAGCGCCGCGGCATGCCGATGGCGCGTCACCTCCACATCGGCCAGGTTCAAGTAGGCATCGACCAGACGCGGGTTGAGTTCGATGGCCATGCGCGCTTCTGCGGCAGCCTGGTCGTACTGTCCTTGCGCGGTCAGCAGGAAAGCGAGGTTGCTGTACGCCTCGGCATAGTGCGGGTTCAGGGCCAACGCCTGGCGGTAGTGCTGCTCGGCTTGGCCGAGCCTGTCCAACCGTCGATACGTATTGGCCAGATTGTTGTGCGCCTCGGGTGCATCAGGTGTGAGCGTCACGACCCGTTCCAGACATGCGAGGCTCTGCTCCAGCTTGCCTGCCTCCTGCAACAGGATGCCAAGATTGCTCCAGCCCGGAACAAGCGATGGGTCCAGCGCCACCGCGCGTTGGGCAGCTTCCTGACCTTCAGCCAGCATGCCCTTCTGGCGATACATCTCCGCGAGGTTGCTGGAGTAGACGGCGGGTGCACGTGGTGCCATGCAAGCCTGGTGCAGGTGGGCAATGGCCAGATCCAGGTTGCCATAGGCATGCGCCATGAGGCCGAGCAGATGCAGGGCATCGGCCTGGCCCGGCCATGCGGCCAGCACATGCTGGCAATAGATTCCCGCTTCCGCCGCCTGGCCTGCGTTCCAGTGCGCATGTGCACGGTTGAGCGCTTCGGGAATGCTGATTGGATCTGGATTGGACGCGCTCGACATGCGGGACTCCAAGGGCTCACTCGATGAGAGTAGGAGCGTGATCGTACTAGAAGGAAAGGCGTGCCTTCCCGCAAGAAAACGCGCTCTTCGGTACTTCTTTTCTTTGCTTAGAACAACTGGCGCAGACGGCACGCTGCCCGTCTGCGAAACGAACCCTGCCTGCAGCTGATAGCGCGCTCAGTGGGTTATCGAAAAGAGTCGGCGCCCACCGAGCGAGAGCGTTGAAGCAACAGGGTGCTCATTGTTTTATGGGGGCGCATCTACCACCCCATAAAACAATGAGCGCGCTCTCCCTTTCGGGAGGCGCGCCATTGGCACATCACTACAAGTCGTTAGAACAACTGACGCAGTTGAAGACTGCCGGCATGCGACATGTACCCGCTACCCACTTGCAGCGAGTAGCGCGCACTGATGCTCAGGTTGTTCGCACGCAGCAACTTGACACCGGCAGAGAGAACAGCCGAATCCGTCACCGGGCTGGCACCCAACGACGTGAAGCTGGTCTGGCCCGTCGGGTCTGCCGCAAAGCTGGCGTGCGTCTGAGTACGCGTGTTGTTGTACTCATGGCGCCATGCAACCTGCAGTTCCGGCACGAGCGTGCCGTACGAGGTTGCGAGCTCGCGCGAGAGCTTCACGCCAAGGTCGCTGGTGACCGACGTCGTGTGCGACGCGCCCACCGATAGCGCCGCGCCATTGCCACCCGATTCGGTGTAGCCGTTCTGGCGCAGGTAGCCATATGTCAGGCTTGCCAGCGGCGTGACCGTGGCAACAGCCGTGGCGAACGGGTAGCCGGCTTCGGCGCGGGCCACGTACTGCGTACCGCTGAAGCTGCCGTTGGCGTTGCCCGAGAAGCCGGGGAAGTTGACGGCGCGGGTGGTGTCGTAGTGCTGCTGCACGGCGCCGGCCGACAAGTTCGCGTACCACGGGCTGCCCGAGTAGCTGGCGTAGCCCATCAGGCCGAACGAATTCACACGCGTCGAGTTGCCGTCGGTGTCGCCCGTGTTGCTGATCTTGGCGTTGCTGTAGCTGAACACTCCGCCCGCACGCCATGCGTCGCTGACCGCGTGATCGACGCCGAACAGCAGGCCGCCGAAGTTGGCGCTGTAGCCGTCCACCTGATCGCGCTGGCCCTGGTGTGCGTGGCCGCCAAATGCCTGGCCCCACACTCCCCATGCCGGAGCCGCTTCACCGGTCGAAACACCGCTCAGGCCACCGGCCTGGGCAAGGCGCACGTTGTCGGCATGTGTGGAGATGATATTGAGCACATCCAGCGTCGGTGCCAGTGCGGCCTGGGCCGTAGACCCCTGCGACACCGGGTTCAGTTGCTTGCCGGCGTGGTTGGCGGCGTCGCTGCTGCCCAGGTTCAGCGCCATCGAGGCGTTGTACAGGTTCAGCAGGGCCGGATCGCTGATGCCCGTGTACTGCGACAGACCCGTGAGCGCCGCTTGGGCGTTCGGCACAGTCGCCGGGCTGGGGAGCGGTGCAGGCGCGGGAGCCGGAGCAGGTGCCGGCGCAGGTGCCGGCGTGGGGCTCGTGGTCGGGATCAGATCTGCGCTGACCACGGTCACCACCAGATCGCTGCGGCCGTTGGCCGTAACGTTGGCGCCTGTCAGGACACTGTTGTAGCCGCGAATCCCATACCGCAGGGTGCCTTCGTTGTAGTTGGTGCCGGTGCTGGACGCATCAACGATCACATAACGCTGACCCGCCGCAAACGGATACGGATTGACCTGCGCAAACGAAACGGCCGAGCCCGAAGCGATGTTCACCGCGCCCGAAACTACCAGACGGCCATAGCCGGTGTCGCCCGTCAGGGAACCGTTGGCGACCGCACCGGTGTTCACGCCAATCTGCAGCGTACCGGCCGCGCTCTGGTTGTAGGTGCCGAAAACACTGATCGTGTTGTTGACCTGCAGAACCGCGCCCGTGTTGCTCACTGCCACCGCGCCGGTGGAGGTCGGGGCAGCAGAGGCAGCGCTGACGCTGGCTAGGTTAGGGGAGGTCGTCGCGACACCGATGTTGTCGTTCAGCACCAGGTTGCCCGAGCCGAATACGACGCCCCCGTTGGGGCTGACGATCGTGCCGATCGTTCCGCCAAAGCCGGTCAGGGTGCCGAATGTCGTGCCCGTGCCGCCATTGATGGTCAGATCTTGATGGCTCTGGCTCGTAATATTGCCGGCGATCACGCCTGAGTTGGTGATCGGGCCAATCGACCCGGTGCTGTTGATGGCATTGCCGGCGCCGGTGATGGTGCCGCTGTTATCCAGCGCGCCGATCGTTCCGGCGTTGAGAATGCCGGCAACAAAAGGCATGGTGCCCACCGTTCCGCCGCTGATCGTTCCGCGGTTGACCAGCGTGCCGATCGTGCTGGTGTTGTAGAGGCCTGGGGCGCGGCCGCTGATCACACCGCTGTTGGTCAGCGCGTTGATCGTTCCTTGGTTGGTGATACCGACGCCGCCGCCGCTAATGCTGCCGCTATTGGTGAGCGTGCCGATCGAGCCGCCGTTGACAACGCCCGCATTCTGCGGGCCGGTACCCGAGGGGAGGCCAAGAATGGTGCCGCTGTTGTTCAGCGTCTGGATCGTGCCGAAGTTGTTGACACCTGCGACGCTACCGCTAATGACGCCACCCGCGTTGTTGGTCAAGCCGCCGATCGTACCGCCGTAGTTTGCGATGCCAACGGAGTTGCCACCGGTGCCACTGATGGTGCCGCTGTTCGTCAACGTACCGATCGCGGCACCGTTGAGGATGCCGTTCACACCACCTTGGATGGTGCCGCTCCCAGCGTTGTTCAGCGTGGTGATTGCACCGCTGTTGAAGATGCCAAAGCCGCTGCCCGTACCCGCGCCATTGGTGCCGGTTCCGTTATTGCCACCGGTTCCGCTGATGGCGCCGGTGTTGCTGAGCGAGACGATGGTCCCTTGGTTCTGAATGCCGAAGCCGTTGCCGCCGACGCCGCCGGCAGCGCCCGTGCCGCCAGCGCCACCGTTGCCACCCTGGCCACGGATGGTGCCGCCGTTGTTCAGCGTCGTGATCAGCGCACTGTTGATCAGGGCCGTGCCGCTACCGCCAGCGCCGCCTACACCGCCGGGCACGCCAGAACCGCCGGCGCCGCCGTTACCGCCGACGCCCATGATCGTGCCGTTGTTGTTCAGCGTCGTGATGTTGCTTGCCGCCAGGCCAAACGCGTTTTCGCCCCCACTCCCTGGCCCGCCGGGCCCCGGCATTGGCGGCATGGGAGGCGGCATCATGATGCCGCCGGCCTTGCCGTTGCCCCCCGCCTGGCCGATCGCACCGATAACGCCGCCGGCCGCGTTGTTCAACGTATCGATCGAGCCACCGTAAGAGGAAATTCCGGCATTGCTCCCGACGATCGAGCCGCTGTTGCTGAGCGTGCCGAGCGTGCCATCGGTGCCCAGCGCAGTGCCAGCGCTCGAAACGCTGCCGCTGCTGGTGACCGTGTAGTTGCCGGCGCCCCAGAACTGCGAGGTGGTGAGCGCAGTGCTGACAGTCGTATCGGCCGCAGCGATGGCCGGGACCATGCTGGAGAGCGCAGCCGCGATTGCCAGCGCCAAGGTGCTCTGTTTAGGAAACTGATTGCGTTGAGCCATTGTTTTCGTACCTGAGATAGGCGGTTGAACGGCCAATCCGAGCGGCGCCCCGCCACAGGTGTTGAGGCTCAAGGTCTGCCTGTCGGTTTCCCCCGAGCCTCAACACCGTGCGGTTTGCTTGCGTCGAACGACTTCCCCGTTTCGCAATCCGGTACGTTCTGGCAAATGGCGCTGTTATGTTCTGCGCGCCTCTGCAAGCACGTTCTTGGATCAGGCAAACCTGCCGGCTGACTCTGTTTTGATGCGGCACCGGATGCCGCAAGCGAGCGTTTGACCGACAGTCCTGAGCCGCTACCAACTCCCCCCGGACTGCTGACACATGTGTGTCGGGCCCGATAGTGACGATTTTTTTTGGGCCAGTCTTGACCGTGCGTCTCAGTTTTTGGAAAGTTCCGCGCGGCGTAGAAATATCGATAAGATCCGTGCCCATCGCCCGGAACCCTTTGCATGTACCCACGTACTCCCGCGACGCGCACCACCACGCACCAGGACCGTGCATGAGCCGGATCGTTTTTGCGTGGGAACTGGGTGAAAACCACGGGCACCTGTGGCGCCTGCTGCCTATTGCCCTAGCGCTGCAAGCGCGTGGGCACGAGGTGGTGTTCGGGCTGAAATCGATGGCCGCGGCCCAGCGCTATCTGGCGCCTCACGGCATCCGCTGGTTTGCCTGCCCAACGCCAACAAACGTCGCAACGCTGGGCCGCGAGATTGCGACCTACGCCGACATTCTTGCCACCTATGGCGCCACGCAGCCCGATCTGCTGGGGGGCATGGTGCAAGCCTGGCAGCACCTGTATGCCACACTCCAACCGGATCTCGTCGTGATCGACCACGCGCCGCTTGCACTCTTGGCCGCCAAGCGCGCGGGCATCGGCACTGTCCAGGTCGGCACCGGCTTTACCATCCCGCCCACGCTCTCCCCGGCACCGTGTTTTCGCCCCTGGGAGGCGAGTAACGCTGAAGCGCGCGCGCAAACACAGGCCGCCGTGGAGCGCAACATCCAAGCGTTGTTCGATTCGCCACAACCGCTTACGACGTTACTCACCGCCGACCACACCCGACTGTTGACGCTGCCGGAGCTGGACCACTACGCGCCGTTGCGGCCGCCTAGCACCACCTTTCTTGGCCCGGTACCCGAGCCGGACACGGGCGAACTCGTGCAATGGCAGCAACCCGACAAGCCACACGTCTTCGTGTATCTGCAAGTGCAGCCCTGGCTGGATACCGTGCTGACAGCGCTGGAAGCCTCCGGCGCCGAAGTGATTGCGGTCATCCCCGACCTCAGCTGGGAGACGGCAAACCGCCACCGCGGCCTGCGGCTCTATCGGCAGCCCGTCCGGCTGCTCCCCTTGCTTGCCGGCTGCACGCTGGCCATCACCCACGCGGGCCACGGCACGGCATTGAACTGCTTGTTGGCCGGTGTGCCGATGCTGCTGCTCCCGCAGCATATCGAGCAACTGATGATCACCGAGCGCGTAGCCGCCATGGGCGCCGGCCTTGGCATCCTGCCGGCGTATGTGGAGACCGGATTCCACGCGGTGCTCCACGATCTGTTGGGCAACCCCAAATACCGGAACGCGGCGCGCACCATTGCAGTGCGCCACCACAGCGTGCCGCGCGATCGCGCCTTGGAAGAGGTGACGGGATTGATGGAGGACGCGCTGGCGCAGCGCCGTTAGGTGCCGCCAAAAGCGCTGCGGAGTGTTGGTCCCGTGCCTCACCCTTTGTGGGGGAGTGCTGTGTCGCACGCCATTTGTTCGATACAGTCCCGGCGATAAGAAGCGGTGCATGAAAGTCGCATCACAAAAATTATTCACGGGACGGGAACGCTCTTGCATGAAACATTGCCCGCTCGCGGCCGGCGTTGGCCCGCCGTGTGACGCGCCACCACGGCGGACCGATTTCGAGACTCCGCGATGCGCACAGCAATGAACGACGATGCGCTCCATACTGCGCCGCCACTCAGCCGCCTGTTGTTGCCCGAGCAACCGACGCTCGCGCCCGGCATCGTGCACAGCGATTTCAGCGTTCAAGGCGACGCGCGAAAGAGCTTTCTAGCCTGGCAGGAGCGGATGAGCCCCGTCTACGACATACGGCCTCCGGGCAAACAAGCCGAGGATACGTTCAATGCGTCATTGTCCCGCTACACGATCGACAACCTGAGCCTCATCGACTTTCTCACCGCGCCAAATCTGGCCGTGCGATCGCTGGGTCGGGTCTCGACCGAGAGCGTTCGCGATGTCACGTTCAGCATCTTTCTTGAAGGGCCGCCGTCGCAGTTTCTGGGCAACAAGCCGCGCACTGAAGCGCAGCCCAATCCGCGCGTGCCTAGCATCCTCGCGCTGGACATGGATCAGCCCTGCACCATCCGAAGCTTTGAGGGCAGGCTCCTTCTTCTATTTGTGCCGCGCGCGCTGGTGGAACTGTTGTTCCCTGACGCGGCGTCGCTGCATGGCCGCTGGATTCATGCCGCCACCCCGATAACGTGCCTGCTGATCGAGCATGTCATCGCGCTCAGGCGACAAATCGTTGGGCTGAGTAAGGAAGAAGCGCATCAGTCTTTTCTCACGGCGGTGGAGCTGATCCTTGCAGCCTTCGCCCAGCAGGCGGGCTTTGCCGGCAACGCCCGCGCGGCGGTACGCGCTGCCGTCTATGGCAAGGTGCGGCGGCATGTGGAAATGCATCTGCGTGATCCGGGCCTGTCGCCTGAAAGCGTATTGGCATCGCTGCATTTCTCACGCGCCAGCGTCTATCGACTCTTCGAGCATGAAGGTGGCCTGGCCGCGTATATCCGCAATCGCAGGCTGCGGATGGCGGCCGACGAGCTGGTGCGCTTGCCGCATCGGGGCATACAGGACATTGCCTCGGGATTGGGGTTCAACGATGCGTCGAGCTTTACGCGTGCATTCCGTCGCGCGTTTGATATTGCGCCGCGCGAATTGCACGAATATGCACCGTTGCTCCGGCGCGATCACACACAAGAAGCGCGCTTCACATAGGAAGCATCGTCAGTGCGATAAAACGCCGACAAGGTCACTTTGTGCCCACTGTGTTGGTCCTGGGCCTCACCCTTTGGTGGGGGGCGCCGCGCTGCACGCGGTTTCTTCGATACAGTCCCAACCATAAGAAGCAGTACATAAAAGCAGCACTGCAGAATACTCACGGGGCGGAACTCTCTTGCATGGAACAGTGCACGTTCACGGCTGACGTTCGCTCGCCGGGTGAATCTTCCATCGTTCACAGCCACTTCGACGTGCGGACGCAAACGCATCAGCCGCCGTTGCTGGCGTGGCGAGAGAGGGTCGGCCACATCATCGACGTTCTTCCGTCGCGAGCCGATCTTGAAAGGCCGTTTCACGCTGCCATCGATCGCTACAAGATCGACGATCTGATGTTCTCCGATTGCCGGTCCGATGCGATGGCGCTGGACCGCTCGCTCGCGCGCATCTCGACCGACCCGATACGCGACTACGCCTTCCACGTGTTTCTGGAAGGCGGTGTCACTGATCTCGCCGTGCGTTCGTCTTCGTCGCGCAACAACTTGCTGACAGCTGGCAGCATCCTCGCACTGCACATGGGCCAGCCTGTGCGCATGCAACGCAGCGCTTGCCGGGTCGCCACCATCTTTGTGCCGGGCGCACTGGCCGGAGACATTTTTCCCGACCCCGAAGCCCTGCACGGCCGCTTGATCGCGAACACGACGCCGCTTACGCAACTGATCGTCGAGACGGTGACGGCACTCAGTCAGGACATTGCAGACATGAGCGCGCACGCGGCGGGCAACGCCATTCGTGCGAGCACACAACTCATGGTCTCTGCGTTCGGCAAGCAAGCCCAACTGAGCGGCAATGCGCGCGCCGCGGCGCGGGCTGCCATGTTCGGTCGCGTGCGGCGCTACATTCAAGCCCATCTGCGCCAGGAAGACCTGTCGCCAGAGAGCGTGCTGCAGGCGCTACAACTGCCTCGCCAGACGTTGTATCGCCTGTTTCAGCACGAGGGCGGCCTGGGTGCCTACATCCGCCACCTGCGTCTGCGCGAAGCGGCAGGCGAACTGGTCCGCCACCCCAACCTGACCGTGACAGACATCGCGTTCGGGCTTGGCTTCAAGAGTTCGTCCGATTTCACGCGCGCGTTCCGTCGTGCATACGACATGGCACCCCAAGACTTCCGGGCGCTGTCCGGCAAAACGTCTTACGCGCGGCCACAAGTTTCGCGCAACGAGCCGATCGCAGTCAGCACATGAGCAGCGGTTTCAGGCCGCAGCGCGGCGCTCCTTGAACGCGAGCACGGCAAAGAAGCTCACCAGGCATGCGGGCGCCACATACCAGGCAGCGGATACCGGGTCACCCGTCCACTTGATCAGCCCGGTGATGATGAATTGCGCGGTGCCGCCAAACAGCGTGATGCCCAGGGCATGCGAGATCGCGAAGCCGCTGGCACGCACCCGCGCCGGAAACGCCTCAAGAACAAGCAACGCGCCGATGCTGGTACCAAGCGCCAGCAAGACGCTGATCACCGCAGAGCCAAGCAGGACGGCCAGCGGGCTTTGTGCATGCGTCATCATCGCGAAGACCGGGTATGCCAGGACCGCAGTCGTGCCCGATGTGATGAGCACGATTGGCTTGCGCCGTGGTAATCGGTCTGCCAGCAGGCCCGACAGCGGCGACACCACCACCAGCAGCAATGTCGATAGCGTCGACGACATGAACCCGATGATGGCGGGCATGTGCAACACCCGCGTCACGTAGCTCGGCATATAGGTAATGACCGCGTAGACCGGCACCGTGCTCCAGATTTTCGACAATGTGGCCAGCGCCAGCGTGCCGCCGTGCTCCCGGCACAGTTCGACAACCGGTATGGAGGTGCGGCGATTGGAGGCGCGAGGAACAGGACGATCGGCAAGCTGACGACGCAGGTACAGACCAGCGGGCACAATCGACAACCCGATCAGAAAAGGAATGCGCCAACCCCACTGCGTCAGGCTTGCCGGCGACATCGTGCTCGTGAGCAGTGTGCCGAGCAACGCGCCGAGCAACGCGGCCGCAGCCTGACTGGCGTATTGCCAACTGACCAGAATCCCGCTTTGTGCTGGAGGCGCAGCTTCCATCGCGAACGTCACGGCCGTCCCCACCTCACCGCCGGCGGCAAAGCCTTGCAGCAACCGCCCGACGATGATGATGAACGGTGCCGCCGCGCCAATCACTGCAAACGGTGGACATACGGCAATCGCGGCCGTCCCGATGGCCGTCAGCCAGATAGTGGTTGTCATGGCGGCTCGGCGGCTGACCCGGTCGGCGTAAGCGCCGATCACCATGGCGCCGAGCGGTCGCATGAAGAAGCCGACGCCAAAAGTACCGACTGCCAGCAACAGCGACGTCATCGGATCCGTGGCCGGAAAGAACTGGTCTCCGATCATCACAGCGAAGTAGCTGAACACCGTGAAGTCGAACAGCTCAAGACACGTGACCAGCGACGTCGCAATGACGACCTTGAGCATCTCGCGGTGGGAGTTAGCGTGTGCGGCGCGCAAATCGCGTGTCATGTGTGGAAGGCGCCATCCGTATTGTTGTTCTCGATTCAGCTCGCGCGAGAAGTCTTGCTGTGGTCGCTGTATCCGAAACCAGTCAGTACCTTACACGCCGCCACTGCAGGCGCAAAGTATCAATTCTCTGGCGCGGTCGAGGTACCGCTGCTCAACGTCCAAAGCCACTGGACAAGCCGGTATCGGGAACGAATCAAGCGTCTCAGAGTTTGTTGACCAGTCGCAGCAGCATCACATGCACCCGGCCTCAAAACCCGGCCCCTCACACTGTCGAAATCAAATGCTTGAGATCGGCACACGCGCCGAAAACTGCGGCACTCAGCCGAGGCCCGATCACCGCATACATAGAACCGACGAGCGCCGTGCGTGCGCGGTGTCTGGAGCTTTTTCCTGCAGGCGAGTACGGCGGCGCTTCGTTGTAAGCCAATCCCGTCAGATCACGGGGCCAGATCCGCGGGCGTGTCGACGTCGCGCAGGATGCCCGCGTCATCCGACTCAATGCGGACGAGCTTGGTGGGGTCGATCAGCCGCCGCGCGCCCTCGTCGCCGTCAAGCGATGTCAGCCCTGCGAAGAAGTCGGCGCCGAAGCCAATGGGGTGACCCCGCTGCCCGGCGTGAAAGGGCGCAACGCAAGCGTGCGAGTCGAGTGCGTTGGCAACTTGAGTGATCGTCTCGGGCGCAATCCACGGCATGTCGGCCAGGGCGATGACCCAGCCGCCGGCTTGCGGGCGCGCGGCCACACCGGCTGCCAGGCTGGCGCCCATGCCACGAGCGGCATCGGCACACCGCAGGACTTCGCAGCCTGCTTCGCCCAAGAGCGCGGCCAATTGATCGACCTGCGCGCCATGCGTGGCAGCGGCGGGCACCACTGCCACCACGTCACCCAATGCCTGCTTCAAGTGGCGCGCGGCCTGGACCGCAACGGGGGTGCCGTCGGGCAGCAAGGCAAGCAGCTTGTTGGCCACGCCCGCCGCATCAAACCGGCAGCCGCGGCCTGCGGCCAGCAACACGCCAACAACAGGCCGCTGCTGCATCAGACCACCTCGGTCTTGAGCGTGACTTCCACGTTGTTACGGGTGGCGTTCGAATACGGGCACACCTGATGCGCCTGGGCCACCAGTTTCTCGGCATCGGCTTGCGACAGACCGCTGATCCGTGCGGTCAGGCCCACCTTCAGACCGAAACCGCCCTCCTCGCGCGTACCGATACCCACATCGCAGTGGATCTCGATGTTGCTCGGATTGAGCTTGAGCATGCTCTTCGCAACGAAGTCGCACGCCGAGCCAAAGCACGCGGCATAGCCGGCGGCAAACAGGTCTTCGGGCGTGGTGGTGTTGGGCTTGCCGGGGCCGCCCATGGCCTTGGGCACCGACAAGTCGTGCGAGACCTGGCCGTCTTCGGTCTGCGTGTGGCCGTTGCGGCCGCCTGTGGCCTTGGCGTGGGCGGTGTACAGGATATTCAATGCCATGACATGCTCCTCCGGAGGGTGAACAACGCAATCGCGGACGCAAGAATCAGTCCGCAAAACTCGATGGATAGGGCTGCAAGAATAAGAAAGCCGGCACACATGACTGCATGCCGGCTTCGATCACATCACGCGACGATGACACTCACACCGTATCGAACGGCAGCTTGCGCTGACGCTTGCCGGTCAGGGTGAACAACGCGTTGGCTACCGCCGGTGCAATCGGCGGCGTGCCGGGCTCGCCCAGGCCGGTCGGGTTGTCTTCCGACGGCACGAAGAACACGTTCACCGGCGGCGCGTCGGGCATGCGCACGGGCGGGAAATCGGTGAAGTTGCTGTTCTTGGTGGCGCCGTTCTCGATGTCGATGGCAAAGCCGGGTTGAATCATCGCCAGACCGAACACGCAGGCACCCTGGATCTGCGCTTCCGCGCCCATCGGGTTGACGACACGGTTGGCATGCACACCGGCCGTGACGCGATGCACGCGCGGCTTGCCCTGGTCGACCGACACCTCAACCACATACGCCACCACCGATTCGAACGACGCATGCACCGCCACCCCCCAGGCCTGGCCCTTGGGCAGTTTGCGCTTGCCGTAGCCGGACTTGTCGACAGCGAGCTGCAGTGCCGCACGATGGCGTTCGTGCTCCTTGCCGGTAAAGCGCGCGAGGCGGAAAGCGACCGGATCCTGCTTGGCCGCATGCGCAACCTCGTCGACCATCGTTTCCATCACGTAGGCCGTATGCGTGTGGCCCACCGAACGCCACCACAGCACCGGCACGTTCACGTCCGGGTGATGCACCGTCAGTTGCAGCGGGAAGCCGTAGTCGTTTTCAACCACGCCCTCGACCATCGTTTCGTCCACACCGTTCTTGACCATGAAGGCCTCGAACGGCGTGCCCTTGAGGATCGACTGACCGACGATCACGTGGTCCCAGCCGACGACCTTGCCGCCGCTGTCCACGCCCACGTTGACGCGGTGCAGATGCATCGGGCGGTAGTAGCCGCCGCGGATGTCGTCTTCGCGGCTCCAGATCACCTTGACGGGGCCGTTGTGCCCGGCTGCCGCATAGGCCTTGGCCACGTTGGCCGCTTCCACCACGTAGTCCGACGTGGTGATCGCGCGCCGGCCAAAACCGCCACCCGCCATCATCGTGTTCAGCTCGATCTTCTCGGGCGATACGCCGAGCACCTTGGCGATCGCTCCTTGGTCGATGGTCTGGAACTGCGAGCCGACCCACACCTTCGCCCCCGTGGTCTTGCCACCGTCTTTCTGCAGATCGATCGTGCAGTTCAGCGGCTCCATTGGCGCGTGCGCGAGGTACGGGAACTCGTAATCGGCCTGGATGCGCGTGGCGGCAGACTGGATTGCGCTCATGTCGGCAGCCTTGGCCACCGTGCCGGGCTGGCCGGCGAGCTTCTTGTACTCGGCCATCAGCGCGGGTGTAGACACCGTCGAGCCGGCGTCTTCCCACGTGACTTGCAGCGCGTCACGGCCCTGCTTGGCGGGCCAGTAGCCGTCGGCGATAACGGCAACGCCCGCGCCGCCACGATCGGTCGGGATCTGCAGCACATCGACCACGCCCTTCACCGCCTTGGCCGCAGCCGCGTCGTACTTGGCCACCTTACCGCCAAAGCGCGGCGGGCGAGCAAGCACGGCCACCTTCATGTTGGGCAGGCGCGTGTCGAGGCCAAACTTGAGCGAGCTGTCGAGCTTCGCACGTGCATCCAGACGTGGCGTCGGCTTGCCGACAATGCGGAACTGCGACGGGTTCTTCAGCGTGACCTGCGCAGGCACGGGCTGCGCCATCGCCGCCTGGGCCAGTTCGCCATACGTGGCGCGGTGGCTGCCCGACGTGACCACGCCATTGGCGGTGCGGCATGTTGACGGATCGACCTTCCAGCGCTCCGCCGCCGCCGAGATCAACATGGCACGCGCCCGGCCGCCCAACTCGCGGTACTGCTGGAACGAGTGGTTCAGCGCGGTCGAACCGCCCGTCATCTGGATACCGAAGCCCGGGTCCTTGTACGGATCGCCCGCAGGCGCCAACATGCCGCGCACGTTGCGCCAATCCACGTCGAGTTCTTCGGCCAGCGCCATCGGCAATGCCGTGTGCACGCCCTGACCGAATTCCAGCCGATTCACCGCCACGGTGACAGTGTTGTCCGGCGCAATGATGATGAACGCCTGGGGCGGCGATGGCGGCTTGGCCTTGGCGTCCTGCGCGCCGGCCAGCATCGGCGCCACACCCAGCGCCAGGCCGCTGCCGGCCAGCGTCGTGAGTTTCAGAAAGCTGCGGCGATCAAGCGTTGCCGTACCAGCATCCGCAGACGCCGGTTGATGTTGCGCGCCGCCACCGGCCAGCGCTTCAAGATTTCGAATACGCATCGTGAATTCTCCGGTGGGGCTCAGGCCAGCGATTTCGCTGCGTCGTGAATGGCCGCGCGAATGCGTTGGTACGTCGCGCAGCGGCACAGGTTACCGGCCATCGCGCTATCGATATCGGCGTCGGTCGGCTTCTTCTTGGTGCGCAGCAAACCCACCGCGCTCATCATCTGGCCGCTCTGGCAGTAGCCGCATTGCGCCACATCGTGTTTGACCCACGCATCGAGCACCGCCTTGCCGACCTTGTCATCGGCGATGTGTTCGGACGTGGTGATCTGTTGGCCGGCCACCGCAGAGATCGGCAGCACGCAACTGCGCGTGGGCTGACCGTTCAGGTGCACCGTGCAGGCGCCGCACGAAGCGACACCACAACCGAATTTCGTGCCAGTCAGACCGAGGTTGTCGCGCAACGCCCAGAGCAGCGGCGTCGACGGATCAGCATCAACTTCCACCGGTTTGCCGTTGATGTTCAACGTGACCATTGGGGGATTCTCCTTGTGGGGCGTGAAGGGGTCTTGCCGTTATAGACCCTTTGATATAGCGGGCTGTCGGCATGGACGGGGTGTATTAAAGCAGGTTCGGATGGGTTCTGCTGGCGCCCACGTCACATGGTTTCTGGCGGGCAGCACACGTTTTCGTTGCCTCTGGATCTGGTGTTTCATCTGCCCCAAAAAACCGTCCGGAATCCGCCCAGCCAACTTGACAACACCCCGCCGTCACCATCACTATCGCCAAATGCACTCTCAGCAGACCACCCTCCGTACCGCTCCTGCCCGCACCCTCTCGTGCGTGCGCGGTCTGCTATCCGCTTCTCTACTACGCGTGTAAGCGCGTAGATCTCTCTTTCCCCCTCGTTCCGATATTTGATCGGTCCGTGCCTTAACCGGCGACGGGCCTTGTGTGTGGCGCAATCTGTGCGCCAAATCGTTGGAGCCTCTCATGCCTGCCTCGATCCCGCTTTCGCTACGACTACCGATCGGTTGCCAGACCACGCGCCCGTGGCTGTCTGGCCGCCACATCCCGAACCCGATTCCGGCCACCCCGGACGCCGCCCGCGCGGCTGTCCCCGTTGTACGAAACCGATCTCGATCTCACAGGACGCACACACCATGTTGAAGAACCCCAGCACCAAATACCGCCCCTTCCCCGCCATCGCCCTCGCCGATCGCACCTGGCCCAACAAGACCATCACCCGTGCACCCATTTGGATGAGCACGGATTTGCGCGATGGCAACCAGGCCCTGTTCGAGCCCATGAACGCCGAGCGCAAGATGCGCATGTTCAAGATGCTCGTGCAGATTGGCTTCAAGGAAATCGAAGCCGCTTTCCCCGCTGCATCCCAAACCGATTTTGATTTTGTGCGCGAGCTGATCGAGGGTGGACACATCCCCGACGGCGTGGCCATCGAAGTGCTCACGCAGGCGCGCGAAGACCTCATCCGCCGCACGATGGAATCACTTCGCGGCGCCAAGCGCGCGATCATCCACGTCTACAACGCAACGGCGCCGGTGTTCCGCCGCACGGTGTTCAACACTGACCGCGAGGGCGTCAAGCGCATTGCCGTGCAAAGCGCCAAGCTGATCCGCGAGATCGCGGAAACGATGCCCGAGACGCAGTGGACGTATCAATACAGCCCCGAAGTCTTCAGCGGCACCGAACTGGATTTCGCGCTGGAGGTTTGCAACGCGGTGACCGAGGTTTGGGAGCCGACGCCCGAGCACAAGATCATCTTCAACCTGCCGGCCACGGTGGAGATGGCCACACCAAACATCTACGCCGACCAGATCGAATGGATGCACCGCAACCTGGCGCGCCGCGATTCAATCATCCTGTCCGTGCATCCGCACAACGACCGCGGCACGGCCGTGGCTGCGGCTGAACTGGCCGTGATGGCCGGCGCCGATCGCGTGGAAGGTTGCCTGTTCGGCAACGGCGAGCGCACCGGCAACGTGGATCTCGTCACGCTTGCGTTGAACCTGTACTCGCAGGGCGTTGATCCGGAGTTGGATTTCTCGCACGTCAATGACGTGGCACGGACCTGCGAAGACTGCACGCAACTGCCGGTGCATCCTCGCCATCCGTACGTGGGCGACCTGGTGTTCACGGCGTTCTCGGGTTCGCACCAGGATGCAATCAAGAAAGGCTTTGCGGTGCAGAAGCCCGATGCGCTGTGGGAAATGCCCTACTTGCCAATCGACCCGGCCGACGTGGGCCGCACGTATGACTCGATCATTCGCGTGAACAGCCAGTCGGGCAAAGGCGGCATCGCCTATTTGCTGGAATCCGGCTATGGCGTTGCCATGCCGCGCCGCCTGCAGGTGGAATTCAGCAGCACCGTGCAACAGCTGACCGATGAAAGCGGCCGCGAAGCCACGGGCGCCGACATCTGGGCACTGTTCCAGCAGACCTATCTGCGCGGCGATGGCGCGATCGGCTACGTATCGCACCGCCTGACCGAGCGCGACGACGGCAGCCAGCACATCCGCCTGGTGGTGAACATTGCTGACCGCGAGCACATCTGCGAAGGCACCGGCAACGGGCCACTGGATGCGCTGGTGCATGCGCTGTCGCACGTGCTGGCGGCGCCCGTGTCGATCCATCACTACGAGGAACGTGCGCTGGGTCAGGGCGCCAACGCCGATGCCATCGCATTTGCAGAAATGGCCGCGCCGGGCATGGCGGGCAGCGTATTCGGCGTGGGCGTGGATGCCAACCTGACAACGGCGTCGATCCGGGCCGTCGTGGGGGGCGTGAATCGCCTGATCGCACGGGCGGGCAACGGCATGCTGCGCAGCGGCAAGAGCGAGGCGGAAGCGGTGTAACGCACAAGTCTGGCTCACGCAGTGGAGCGCGAGTTGCTAAATTGGAGAGATGGGTTTCGGGCGGCGCCCGGGCTCATCCTTTCCCAAGCGCGCGCGCGTGCACATCCACTGCCACAGGAGAACCGACATGACCACTCGTCCGACCGCGAAAGAGAATGCCAAGCGATTTGCCAGTGTGATCCAGGCGCTGCAGGCATGCGAGGCCGCTTGCACTCATTGCGCGACGGAATCCGGCAAGAATGGCCACGCCGAAGCCATGGCGCGCTGCATCGGCGTGTGCACGGATTGCGCGGAATACTGCGCTCTCACGCGCAAATTCCTCGAGCGCAACAGCGAATTCGCAGAACTGCTGCTGGAAGACTGCGCCGAGATCTGTTCTCAGTGCGCTGAAGAATGCGATCATCACGGCCAGGGCCATTGCAGCGCCTGTGCAACTGCCTGCCGCGCCTGCCTGGACGCCTGCCTGAAAGTCGCCGGCGTTGAAGCCGTGACCGCTGAGCCGACTGTTTTCTGATTCTTTTTTCAACGCGTATGAAAATTGGCGAACTCGCCCAGCGCACGGGCATCAGCATCGAGACCATCCGCTTCTATGAAGCGCAGGGCTTGCTGCCCCCGCCGGCACGGGCCGCCAACAATTACCGCGTCTACACGCCTGAGCATGTCGAGCTGCTGGCCTTCATTGCGAAGTGCCGGTCGCTCGATATGGCGCACACCGAAATCCGCCGGCTGCTTGAGTTGCAGGCCAACCCGCAGGCGTCGTGCGAAGAGATCAATAACCTACTGGACGAACACCTGCGTCACGTTGAAGCGCGCATCGCCGAGCTGACCGATCTCAAAGGCCAGATCGAGGCGATCGGGCAACGCTGCACGACGGCGGCTTCGGTGGCTGAGTGCGGCGTGCTGCAATCGCTGCACGAAGAGCCTGTTGCCGGCAATCATCACGGCCACAGCCATGAACATGGCGAGGGCGAACACGCGTATCGGCATATTCGCGGCGTGCATCGCTGAGCTGTCTTTCTCCATGCCGGGCACATCACTTTGACGTGCGCTTTGACGTGCGATACTCGCCGCATTTCACGACACGTGGGTGAGGCGGATGAAGACGAAACCGGCTGCAGCAGCACGATTCCAGCATCGACAACGTGTGGCATGCGCGGCGCTTGGCGCGATTGCGTCTGCCGCGGCCGTCACGGCGCAGGCAGCGACGCCTTCGCGCATCACCGATGTCACGTTGTATCCGGATAGCGCCACGGTCGTGCGCACGGCCACTGTGGCTGCGGGCGCCCGCAGCGTAGAGCTGGCCTGCCTGCCCATGACGTTCGACGCCGACAGTCTGCGCGTGGAAGGCGACAGCAGCATCCGCGTTGGGGATGTGCGCGTGGAAAGCGTTCCCAGCGAAGGCAGCGGCTGCGACAGAACGGCACTCGACACACAAATCCGCGCACTGGAAGACCAGCGCGCCGCGCTTGGCGTGCAGATCCAGGCGAATGCGCTGTCGGCCAGCTACCTGAAGGCTGTGAGCGAACGCACGGGCGGCGATGGCCGCGCGCCGGCCACCGATTTTTCCACGCTCGGCCGCGCGACCGACGCGCTGGCCCGCAACGCGCAAGACGTCTTTACCCGCCAGGAACAACTGAAGAAGCGCGATGCTGAACTGAAGGCGCAGCTTGACGCGCTGCAACGCACGCAGGGCTCGGCGTCCAGCACGCTGCGCACGGTGCGCATTGCCGTGGCGGCACCGCGCGGCGGTGAATTACGCGTCAGCTATCAGACCTCGCGTGCGGGCTGGCGGCCGGCATATCAGGCAAGCGTGGACTCGGTGCGTTCGAACGTTGTCATCGAGCGGCAGGCCACGCTTGCGCAGTCCACCGGCGAGGACTGGCGCGGCGTGCATCTGCGCCTGTCGACCGGCCAGCCGCGCAACACGCCACGCGGGCCGGAGCCGTATGCGTGGCAATTGGATATTCAGCCGCCGCCGCAGGCGATGCCCTACCCCGCCGCGCCTGCAGCGGCGATGGCGCCAGCACCCAAGGCCAGATTCGGCCGGAACAATGAGCAACGTGAGGCAGACAGCGAGCCGCTATTCGAAGTGAACGCCGTCCAGACCGCGTTTGCCACGGAGTTCGACGTGCAAGGCGCCACTGAGCTGCCCTCCGACGCCCAGAAGGTCACGCTCACGTTGGCGAGCGAAACGCTGCCCGCAAAGCTTTCGGCGCGCAGCACGCCGCGCATGGACGCCACCGCCTACCTGGTCGCCACCGTGGACCGCCCGCAAGGCATCTGGCCCGCCGGCAACATGCAGTTGCGCCGCGATGGCGCGGTAGTTGGCAGCACACAGTGGAATCCGGCAGGCGAAGACCAGAAGGTCACGCTGCCCTTTGGCCGCGACGATCTCGTAAACGTGGTGGTGGAAACGCCCAAGACCTTCCAGCGCAGTGTGGGCCTGCTCGACAACCGCAACGAGCGCCAGTTGGCCGCGCTCTACACGGTGCGCAACCGCCACCGTGACGCGATCGACGTGCAGATCCTGGAAGCCACGCCGGTCAGCCAGTCCGACGACATCAAGGTGCGCTCCACTTTCTCGCCGGAACCTGCCAAGCGCAACTGGGAACGCCGCCCCGGCGTGATCGCGTGGGAGCAGACGATCCCGGCCGGCGAAAGCGCGCGCTTTTCTGCCGACTACCAGATCACCTACCCGAAAGACGCGCGCATCACCGGCTTGCGCTGATCGCGTTGCCCCGCGCGCGCCGGCAACTCAGGCGCGCGTGCGCATCACGCGCAGGCCGTTGAACACCACCAGCAGGCTCGCGCCCACGTCGGCGAAGATCGCCATCCACAACGTGGCGTCGCCCATCACGGCCAGCGCCAGAAACACCGCCTTGATGCCCAGCGCCAGCACAATGTTCTGACGCAGCACGGCCACCGTGCGACGGCTGATGCGGATGAAGCTGGCGAGCTTGCGCGGGTCGTCGTCCATGATGGCCACGTCGGCCGCTTCCAGCGCGGTGGCGGTACCGGCGGCGCCCATGGCGAAACCGATATCGGCCCGCGCAAGTGCGGGGGCATCGTTGATGCCATCGCCCACCATGCCGACGAAGCCGTGCTGTGCGGCAAGCTCACCCACCACGCGTTGCTTGTCAGTGGGGAGCTGCTCTGCGTGCACGTTGTCGATGCCGACCGTCTTGGCGATGGCCTGTGCAGCGCGGCGGTCATCGCCGGTGAGCATGACGGGCGTCACGTCCAGCGCGCGCAATGCGGCGATGGCCTCGGCGCTTTCGGCACGCTCGCGGTCACGCACGCCGAACAGCGCCACGACACCGTTCGCGTCGCACAGCGTGACGGCGGACATGCCCTCCGCTTGCAGCGACTCGGCAGCAGCACGCCAGGCGGACGTGTCGAAGCCACGCTCTGCGACGAGCGCCGCGTTGCCAAGATGCCAGCGCACACCGTTGAGCGTGCCCGCCACGCCACGACCCGGCAGCACAGACAGGTCTTCCACTGAATTCGCATCGACCGCGCCGTGCGCCGCAGCGGCCTGCACGATGGCCACGGCAATCGGGTGCGTGGTGTTGGCATCGAGCGCCGCTGCCACTGCCAGCGCATGCAGCTGTGTCGCGTCGGTCGCGGCGTTCAGATCCGCGACGGCGCGGCGTGCGCCGTCGGGCAACTTCACCGCGTCGAGCACCGGGCGACCTGCGGTGAGCGTGCCGGTCTTGTCCAGCGCGAGCGCACGCAGGCGCCGCCCGCTTTCCAGATACACGCCGCCCTTGACGACGATGCCGCGGCGTGCGGCGGCGGCGAGACCGCTGACGACCGTCACCGGCGTGGAGATCACCAGCGCGCACGGGCAGGCGATCACCAGCAGCACGAGCGCGCGATAGGTCCAAGCCAGCCAACCGTCGGCCGTGACGAGCGGGCCGATGACGGCCACCGCCAACGCCAGCAACATCATCGCGGGCGTGTAGATGGAAGAGAACTTATCGACAAAGCGCTGCGTGGGCGCGCGCTGCGACTGCGCTTGCTGGATGGCCCCGGCGATACGCGCCAGCGTGCTGTCCGCGGCCAGCGCCGTGGCTTGCGCCTCGACCACGCCGTCGGTGACGATCGTGCCGGCGAGGATCCTGTCTCCAACGGCTTTTTCCACCGGCAGGCTTTCGCCGGTGACGGGCGATTCGTCCAGTGCGGCGCGGCCGCTCACGATGCGGGCGTCGACCGGCACGCGGCTGCCGGTGCGCACACGCAGGCGCGCGCCGACGGCAACACTGTCGACCGCCACATCGCGCCAACCGCCTGCACCATCGGCTAACTCTGCGGTGTCCGGCGCGATGGCCGTCAGGGCGCGCACGGCATCGCGGGCCCGCACCAGCGCGCGGGCTTCGATGGCTTCTGCCACGGCAAACAGGAAGATCACCATGGCCGCTTCAGCCCACTTGCCGATCAGCAGCGCGCCAATGACGGCCACCGCCATCAGGAAGTTGATATTGAACGTGAGCGCGCGCACGGCAATCCAGCCCTTGCGCAGCGTCGGCCCGCCGGCCAATGCAATGGAGGCTAACGCCAAGGCCAGCACCGGCCACGCATGATCGCCAAGCGACCAGGCGATGGCTTCAGCGCCGAACGCGGCCACGCCTCCAATACCCAGCAGCCACGTGCGGCGCGAGATATGGGACGGCTCCGCAGGGACTGCGGCCAGGCGATCGCGCTGTTCAAGCACCTCGCCGTCCATGCCGATGGCGCGCAGCGCCTCCAGGAAGGGCGCCACATCGTCAACGGTGTGGTGGATGGTGAGATGACGCTCCAGCAAGTTGAAATCCAGCGCGACAACGCCATCCGCGTTGCCCAGCTTCGCGCGGATCATGCGCTCTTCGGTCGGGCAATCCATCTGCTCGATACGCACGACGGTGCGGCCGGTGGCGGCTGCGCGCGCTTCGGCATCGACGGGAGCAGCGGCTTCGGGCGCGTGGCCGTGATCATGATCGTCGTGATCGTGATGGTCGTGGCCATGATCACGCGCAGGGTGGGCGGCGTCCCTTGCGACCGGTTGCGCATGACCGCAGCAACCGCCGCAACCGGAAGCTTCCGGCTTGGCGTGGTCGTGGACAGGCAGGATGGAGGCGAGATCGGGTTTCATGCCTCCATTCAAAACCCTGAAGAAGCTTCAGGGTCAAGCCCCGCATCCCGCTGATTTCAGATGAGGTCTTTCGTCCACTTGGTGACGATCGCGCGGGCTTCTGGCCAGTCACCGAGGCCCGATTCGGCATTGATATGGCCGCGCGCGCCTAGGTTGACGGGCTCCGCACCCCACGTTTCGGCTTGGCTGTGGCTCCAGGCGGCGTCGCTGAATGGATCGTCGGTGCTGAAAACGAGCACAGCGGGAAACGGCAAACGCTGCTGCGGAATGGGGCGGAAGTCGGCCACCTCGAATGGCATGTCGGCGCGATCGAGCTGTGGCGGTGCCACCAGCAAGGCCCCGCGCACCCGCACGGCACGCGCCGACGTGGCCGCCCAATGTGCCGTCAGCACGCAGCCGAGGCTGTGCGCCACCAAAACGACATCGCCGGGCGCTGCGCTGACTTCGGCTTCCAGCGCGGCCACCCAATCCGCCCGCTTGGGGACAAACCAGTCGCGCTGTTCAACACGGCGATCGCCATGCAGGCGTTCCCAGCGCGATTGCCAATGCTCAGGGCCGGAGTTCTGCCAGCCGGGCAGGATCAGGACGGTCGGGGTAGCGCTCACGAGGGCTCCGGCGTTGGATGGTTGGATTGGGATGCGAGACATTCTGCCGCGATTTGGCGGGCGGCGTCGGCACCACTCATCCACAAATCCGCACAATCGATCCAAATATTCTGTTTCACAGGCAGATCACCAACTTCTACAGTCGCTCCTAAATCCCGCCAACAGGGATTCCGAATCCTAGGGTCCATCGACCCCTCACTCGGAGGAGACCATGCTCGCACTGCTCGGGCTGCTGACCATCGTTGCGCTGTTTGTCGTGATCCTGACCAAACGCATGTCGCCGCTGGTCGCGCTCATCGCCATTCCCGTCATCGCCGCGCTTGTGGGCGGCTTCGGGCTCAACACCAGCAAGTTCATCATCGGCGGCATCAAAGACGTCGCGCCTGTGGCGGGGATGTTCATCTTCGCCATCCTGTACTTCGGCATCGTCACCGACGCCGGCATGCTCGACCCGATCATCGATCGCATCCTGCGCACCGTGGGCAGCCGCCCGCCGCGCATCGTGGTGGGCTCGGCGCTGCTGGCGCTGCTCATTCACCTGGATGGCTCGGGCGCGGTGGCGTTTCTGATCACCATTCCCGCCATGCTGCCGCTGTACGACCGGCTCGGCATGGACCGCCGCATCCTCGCGTGCGTAACGTCGATGGCGTGCGGCGTGAACTTCCTGCCGTGGACCGGGCCGATGATCCGCGCATCCGCATCGCTGCATATGCCCGTCACGGACATCTTCAACCCGCTGATCCCGGTGCAGATTGCGGGGCTCATCTTCGTGTTTGCCTGCGCATGGCTGCTGGGCAAGCGTGAAGAAAGACGGCTGGGCCTGGCCAACCACGCCGGCGGCGCGCAAGTCGTTGCGCGCCCGCTGTCAGACGCGGAACAAGCGCTGCGTCGCCCCCGCAATTTCTGGATCAACCTCATCCTCACCGTTGTGGTGATGGGCGTGATGGTGAGCGGCAAGGTCGACCCGGTGGTGATGTTCATGCTCGGCGTGGTGGCCGCGCTGCTGATCAACTACCCGAACGTCGATCAACAACGCCAGCGCGTGGACGCCCACGCCAAGGCCGCGTTGATGATGGCGAGCATTCTGCTGGCCGCCGGCGTGTTCACCGGCATCATGAGCAAGTCCGGCATGCTCACCGCGATGGCGAAGACGGCGGTCGACTTCATTCCGCCCGGGATGGCGCACCACATTCCGGTGGTGCTGGGCGTGCTGTCGATGCCGCTGTCGCTGCTGTTCGATCCGGATTCGTTCTACTTCGGTGTGCTGCCCGTCGTGGCCGAAGCATCGAAGATGCTGGGCGTTGCGCCCGTGCATGTGGCACAGGCGGCCGTCCTCGGCCAAATGACCACCGGCTTCCCGGTCAGCCCGCTCACTCCTGCGACCTTTCTCGTGGTCGGCCTGTGCGGTATCGAACTGGCAGACCACCAGAAATTCTCGATCCCCTTCCTGTTCGGTGCCTCGCTGCTGATGACCGCAGTGGCCGTGGTACTGGGCGTGCTTCCGTGGTGATGGTGATGGCATGAAGACCGAGTTGAAAACACTGCGCATCGGCGGCGGCGCCGGTTATTCGGGCGACCGCATCGAACCGGCGCTGGAACTGGCAGAGCACGGCAACATCGATGTGCTGATGTTTGAATGCCTGGCCGAGCGCACCATCGCGCTCGCGCAGCAGGTGCGCCGCAAAGACCCATCGCACGGCTACGACCCGCTGCTCGAAGCGCGCATGCGCGCCGTGCTACCGGCCTGCGCGGCGCGCGGCATCCGCATCGTCACCAACATGGGCGCGGCCAACCCGCAGGCGGCTGCCGAGCGCACGCGCGACATCGCCCGCGAGCTGGGCCTCAAGCTGCGCGTGGCGGCCGTGACGGGCGACGACGTGTTCGACCTGCTGCAAGCCCGCGGCCAGGATTTCACGCTGATGGATGGCGGCGCGCCAGTCGCATCGCTGCAGGCAAGTATGGTGTCGGCCAATGCGTACCTCGGCGCGCAGGGCATTGTCGATGCGCTGGCGCAAGGTGCGGACGTCGTCATCACCGGGCGCGTGGCCGATCCGGCGCTCGCGCTCGGGCCGCTCATCCACGCCTTTGGATGGCGCATGGACGACTGGCATCGCCTTGGCTGCGGCACGCTCGCCGGGCATCTGCTCGAATGCGCGGGGCAAATCACCGGCGGCTACTTTGCCGACCCCGGCATCAAGGACGTGCCCGATCTCGCACGTCTGGGCTTCCCCATTGGCGAAGTCGGTGAAGACGGCTCGGTGCTCATCACCAAGGTCGCCACGGCCGGCGGGCTTGTCACCGAAGCCACGTGCAAGGAGCAGTTGCTGTACGAGATCCATGACCCTGCGCGGTACCTCACGCCTGACGTGGTGGCGGACTTCTCCAACGTGCGCATGCGCGGCAGCGGCAAAGACCGCGTCGTCATTGAAGGCGCCACCGGCACCCCGCGCACGGGCCAGTTGAAGGTGTCGATCGGCTATCTCGACAGCTACATCGGCGAAGGCCAGATCAGCTATGCCGGCCCGAACGCGGTCGCCCGCGGCAAGCTGGCGCTCGACATCGTGCGCGAGCGATTGGCGCTCACCGGCGTGCAGATGACGGAAACGCGCTTCGAGCTGATCGGCGTGGATGCTCTGCACGGCGCAGCCCTTTCCCGCACCGACGCCGAACCGTACGAAGTGCGCGTGCGCGTGGCCGTGCGCACCGAGTCGATGGCCGAAGCCGTGCGCATCGGCAACGAAGTGGAAACCCTGCTGACGTGCGGCCCGTCCGGCGGCGGCGGCGCGACCAAGAGCGCGCGCGAGATCATCGCCGTGGCATCGACGTTGATTCCCGCTGAACTCGCCCCGCACGCCGTGCACATTCTGGAGAGCTGACATGCCCCGCACCCTCCGCGACCTCGCCCACACCCGCGCCGGCGACAAGGGCGACATCTCGTGCATCTCCGTCATCGCGCTTCGTCCGGAATGCGCGGAAGACTTCGCCATGCTTGAACAGCACGTCACGGCCGAGCGCGTGCGCGCGCATTTCGCTGAACTCGTCCGCGGCGATGTCGAGCGCTACGTGCTGCCGCAGCTTGGCGCGCTCAACTTCGTGCTCCGCGGCGCCCTGGCCGGCGGCGTCACACGCTCGCTGGCGCTGGATGCGCATGGCAAGTCGCTCGCAAGCGCCCTGCTCACGCTGGAGATTCCAGGCTAAGCTGGCGGACCACGCCCGGCATCGCCATGAACCTCTCCGTCAAGCAACTCCGCGCCTTTGCCGCGCTGCGCGAGCACAAGAACTTCACGCAAGCCGCACAGACGTGCCACTTGTCGCAATCGGCCTTCAGCGCGCTGATCCAGAACCTGGAGGCTGATGCCGGCGTGCGCCTGTTCGACCGCAACACGCGCCATGTTGAACTGACCCCCGAGGGCGAAGCTTTTGCCGAATCGGCGCTGCGCCTGCTGGCCGATTTCGAGGCGACGTTCTCGGAGCTGCGCGATCGCGCCGCCGCACGCACGGGGCGCGTGACGGTGGCCGCCTTGCCGTCGATCGCGGCGGGCATTCTGCCGGGCGTGCTGGCCGCGTTCTCTGCCCAGCATCCGGGCATTCAACTGGCGCTGCACGATCAACTGTCGGACCCGTGCATCGACATGGTCCGGCGCGGCGCGGCGGACTTCGCCATCGCGGCCATGGGCGCCGACATGGCGGGTCTGGCCGCACAACCGTTCTGCACCGACGATTTCCACCTCGTCTGTCACGAGGATCACCCGCTCGCACAAAAGCCGGCGCTGGCCGTGGGCGATCTCGTCGACACGCCGTTCATCCACCTCGCGCGCAACACGAGCATCCGGCAATACCTCGATGCGGCGTTGCACCCGACCAAGCTGCGCAGCGGCATGGAAGTCGAACACCTGGCCACGGCGGCCGCGCTGGCGGCGGCCAACCTGGGCATCACCGTCATTCCCGCGCTGGCGCTGTTCCAGTTCCGTTTGCCGGAGCTGGTGGTGCGGCCGTTGCCGCTGCCGGGGCTCGTACGCACGCTGTATGTCGTCCGGCGCGACGGGCGCAGCCTGTCGGTGGCGGCGCAAGGGCTGCTGGACCTGCTGCTGGCGCACCCCGCGCGCACGACAGCGCCCGTTTGATGCGGCGCAACCCGGGCACATCCGGGTGCAGCATCGCCCACCTGCGCTGCTACAGTGAGGCATTCCATTCCGATTCTGCGGAGCGCCCCATGCATCAACGCATTCTTGCCGCTTTCGACGGCACCCATGAAGCCCACCTGGCGGTGGAAGAAGCCGCCGCCCTTGCCCGTGCATTCAACGGCCGGGTCCGGGTCGTGTGGGCGATCGGCTCGCCGAGCATGCCGGAGTCGCGCGAAATTTACAGCATCGACAAATTGCGCGAAGAGGCACACCGGACGGCCAGCGCATCGCTGGTCGAATGGCAACGCCTGTTCGACGCTGACGGCACCGCTGCTGAAACCGGCGTGCTGATGCTCGACTCCACCGACGACGACATCGGCCACGCGCTCGAGCACGAGGCCGAGCGCTGGCAGGCCGACACCATCGTGGTGGGCTCGCACGGCAAGCACGGGCTCGCGCGCCTTTTGCTGGGCAGCGTGGCCGAACGCACGGCGCGCCTGTCGCACCGCACCGTCATCGTGGTACGTGCCCAGCACCCGGACCATGATGCCGGCTGATCTCGTCTGAAGTCGAATAGCCCCACTATGCAACTTGTTGCATAGAAAAAGACGGCTGTGCTATGTTGCATCCCACGTTGATGCAATCCGTTGCACTTTCTGCCCAGGAGCCAGCATGCCGCAGCCGATTCCCCAGACATTGAACGCCCCCGCGCAAGCCACGCTCGAGGCCTGGCATGCCATGCTCGACAGCGGCAACATGGACGATCTCGACCGGCTGTTTGCCGACGAAGTGGTCTTCCGCTCACCCGTGGCGCATACGCCTTACCCGGGCCGCACGGCGACCACGCTGGTGCTGCGCACCGTCAACACTGTCTTCGAAGACTTCAAATACCACCGCAGCTTCGCCACCGACGATGGCGCCAGCGTGGTGCTGGAATTCAGCGCCAACGTGAGCGGCAAGGCGCTGAAGGGCATCGACATGGTGCGCTTCAACGCTGAAGGCAAGATCGTCGAGTTCGAAGTCATGGTCCGCCCGGCCACTGGTTTGCAGGCACTCGGCGCGGCCATGGGCGCCAAGTTGGGCGACAAGATCGGCCTGCTCAAGGCCGGCGCCTGAACGCCTTTCCCTGATTTAAGACCTCAATTCCATACCAAGACCAACGGAGACTGCCATGTCGCTGCCGCCGATCCTGCAAAACCGCCTGTCCGTGCCCGTGGTGGGCTCGCCGCTGTTCATCATTTCCAACCCCGACCTCGTGATCGCGCAGTGCAAGGCGGGCGTGGTTGGCTCGTTTCCGGCGCTCAATGCGCGGCCGGCAGAGCTGCTGGAAACCTGGCTGCAGCGCATCACCACGGAGCTGGCCGAATACGACGCGCAGCATCCCGACAAGCCGTCGGCACCGTTTGCCGTTAACCAGATCGTGCACAAATCGAACGACCGTCTGGAGCACGACCTGGAACTGTGCGTGAAGTACAAGGTGCCCATCGTCATCACCTCGCTGGGTGCGCGTGAAGATGTGAACCAGGCGGTGCACAGCTACGGCGGCATCGTGCTGCACGATGTCATCAACAATAAATTTGCCAAGAAGGCGATCGAGAAAGGCGCGGATGGCCTGATCGCCGTGGCGGCGGGCGCGGGCGGCCATGCGGGCACCACCTCGCCGTTTGCGTTGATCCATGAAATTCGCGAATGGTTTGACGGCCCGCTGCTGCTGTCGGGCGCCATCGCCAATGGCAATGCGATCCTGGCAGCATTGGCAGCTGGTGCAGACCTGGCCTACGTCGGATCCGCGTTCATCGCCACCGAAGAAGCCAACGCGATCGAGGGCTACAAGCAAGCGATCGTGGAAAGCACCGCCAGCGATATCGTCTACACGAACCTGTTCACCGGCGTGCACGGCAACTACCTGCGCAAGAGCATCGAAGGCGCCGGCCTGGACCCGGACGCGCTGCCGGAATCGGACCCGAGCAAGATGAACTTCGGCTCGGGCGGCGGTGCCAAGGCCAAGGCATGGAAGGACATCTGGGGCGCCGGTCAGGGCGTGGGCGCGGTCAAGCGCGTGGTACCGGCGGCAGAACTCGTCAAGCGCTTTGCCGAAGAGTTCGAGGTGGCACGCCGTCGCCTGAACAACATCGAAGCGCTGCGCGCTCCGGCGGGTGACAAAGCGACGGTGTAAGCGGCCAGGCCCTTAGATCAACAGGCCATCAGGCCGTCACAGAGGCTGGCTCCAGCAACGGCAGCACATCGTCTGCCCACGCGAGCCAGCCTTCTTCGTAAACGATGCCGCGCTGAAGCACTGCGTGCTGCAACCGCTGCGCACGTGTGAGATCAGACCGCGAAAAATCGCGCTTCTCGATCTCGCGGAAGGTGTTCAGGCGCGTGCGGTGCTGCTCGATCAGGCGCTGCATCTCGTCGGCAAAACCGAGCGGGCCGATCACCGCCTCGGCGCGCAGCTTCACCAGCACTTCCTCTCGGTTGTCCGACGACACGGTCGGCTCCAGTACCCAGCGGGCGAGTTCGGCCTGGCCTGGCGGCAGCACGGTGTACGTCTTCTTGCGGCTGTCTTCCTCTTCTTCCACGCTCACCCAGCCGGCTTCGGCCATGCGGCCAAGCTCACGGTAGATCTGCTGATGCGTGGCGCTCCAGAAATAGCCCATCGATTTGTCAAAGCGTCGAGCAAGCTCGTAGCCCGACGAGGGCTTTTCCAGCAAGGATGTCAGCAGTGCGTGTTGGATGGACATGGTGGATTTTTTATGTAAGCCGTTGATTCTAAATGCAGAGCGCCCCTCAGGTGGAAGATTTTTTCCCACCAGATCCGGGCTTTCCTTGGTAATAAAATCAATGACTTGCCACGGCGTTTTGAGCGCTGATTGCGCCTCCGCTCACGCTCGGACTCTTCGCACGGATAGGACGTATTTGGCAGTCCCTCGCCACCAACATTAGTGCGACGTTCCCACTTGGGGGGCCCCTGCGGCCGTATTACGTGCATCCAGCAGCCACGTGAGCAAAGCCCGGCGTTACCCACCCTGCGGAACACCACTGCAAGTTGCCGCCGTTACGATTTCAGAGGTTTGATCATCAGTCGTCGCGGCCCGGCCCCCTCCTGGGCTAACTTGTCCAGCGGATTGCGCAGGCGGCACCGGTCGATCGACAAGCAGCCACAGCCGATGCAATCATCCAATGTGTCGCGCAGCTTCTTGAGTTGAGCGATGCGCTCGTCCAGGTCACCGCGCCATGTCGTCGACAATCGCGACCAAGCTTCGCGGTCGGGAATGCTGCCCTTCGGCAGTTTATCCAGCCCGGCCGCTATCTCAGCCAACGAAATTCCGACACGCTGCGCCACACGCACAAACGCTACGCGGCGCAAAACGTCGCGCGAATATCGGCGCTGGTTGCCGCTCGTCCGGTGACTCTCGATGAGGCCCTTGGCTTCGTAGAAATGCAGTGTCGATACAGGCACGCCGCTGCGGCGGGATACCTCTCCCACGCTCAACGTGAGCGAAATACCCATTTCTTCCAAGGGATGTTTTTTCATGCGCGAACCTCTTGACCTCAATCTTACTTGAGATTCTAGAGTACGGCGGTATCACCCACCCACTCCTCATGACGAGGTTCCGCATGACATCCGTACAAGCTTCCGACGACTCACACACGGTGGTTTTCCGCATCGGCCGCTTTGCCGTACCGTCGGCCGCGATGCCGGCTTTCATGGAGCGCATCCAGCAAGCGAGAAGCCTGCTTGCAGCCCAACCAGGCTGCTTGAAAAGCTCAGTGCTGACGCACACCGCTGGCACCGCCGAGTTCAACGTGGTGTCCATCGTCGAATGGGCCAGTCTGCAAGCCATGGAGACCGCCAGATCCGCGATTGAGGCGCAGCAGGTTCAGGAGGGGTTCGATCCGGAAACGTTCCGCCGTGACCTCGGCATCAGAGCCGATACAGCTGTTTATACGGCCGCCACACGTTAAGAACGTCGCGGTGCTAAGCGCCTCGCGTGTTTCTGCGCTTTTACGAAAGCGCAGCGCCTCGCTCTGCGGACTGCGTGGGCATGAAGTCTCGCGCCGCTTTCACCAGCCATGTCCGCAGGGCTTGCAGCGGCGGATAGTCGGCACGGCTCGTGGGCCAGGCGAGGTAGTAACGCTCGGTGCTCTCCATCTCGGGCACATGCGGCAACGCCCGCACGAGGTCGCCTTGCTGCAGCTCGTGGGTGATCAGAAAGCGCGGCAGTAACGCCACGCCCAGGCCGGCAACCGCCGCTTGCGCGGCCGTGGCAAATTGGTCGAACAGCATGCCCTGGGGTTCTGCCCCCGTCACCTGATGGCTGGCCAGCCAGCGCGGCCAGGCATCGGGGCGCGAGGCCAGGTGCAACAGCGGCGCATGCAGCAGATCGCGCGGCTGCGCAAAGTCGTACCGCGCCAGCAATGCCGGGCTGCAGGCAGGCACGACGGTTTCGCTCATCAGCAAGGCCAGTTCCGCCCCCGGCCAATGCGGCGTACCGAAATGGATGGCCGCGTCCACCGCTTCCAGTTGAAAGTCGAACTGCGACAGCCGCGTCGTCAGATTGATAGTGATGCCGGGGTTCGCGTCAAAAAACGCCGGCAGGCGCGGCGCCAGCCAGCGGGTGCCGAACGTCGGCAGGATGGCCAGATTCAAGCTGCCGCCTTGCGGATTGGCTCGAAACCCGACCGTGGCGCTGGAGATGCGCATCAACGCGCCGCGGATTTCCTCCGCATACGCCTGCCCCGCCGCGCTTAGCCGTACGGTCTGGCGTTCACGCACGAACAGCTCAGCACCCAGGCGATCTTCCAGCGCGCGGATCTGGCGACTGACGGCACTTTGCGTCAGATGCAGTTCAGCAGCGGCAGCCGTGAAGCTCTGGTGGCGCGCGGCGGACTCGAACGCGCAGAGCAGGGACATCGGCGGCAGAAAGCGGCGGGACAGGAACATGGGGCGCAGGAGTTGTGCGGTGCAGAAGTCGCTCAGTCATTCTAGTTTGGAATGACCTAGGGCCGGATTATCGTTTGACCGGCGTTCCTTGGCCAACCTAGCATGGCCTCGTCCCTGCCAAACCCCATTCAGTCATGAGCGCTACGCATCAACCCTCGGCGTCGAACTTCATCCACGCCAACGAAATCCGCTCCCGCTTTTCGCGCGCCATGTCCGCCATGTACCGCGAAGAAGTGCCCCAATACGGCACTCTGGTCGAGCTGGTATCCGACATCAACGCTCGCACGCTGGACGCCGACCCCGCCCTGCACGCGCAGATGGCGCTGTCGGGCGAGCTGGAGCGGCTGGACGTCGAGCGCCACGGCGCCATCCGCGTCGGCACGGCAGCCGAGCTGGCGACGCTGCGCCGGCTGTTTGCCGTCATGGGCATGGAGCCGGTGGGTTACTACGATCTGTCGGTGGCTGGCGTGCCCGTGCATTCGACGGCGTTTCGCCCGGTGGGCGATGCCGCGTTGCTGGCCAATCCGTTTCGCGTGTTCACCTCGCTGTTGCGGCTTGAACTGATTGCCGACGCCGCCCTGCGCGACAAGGCCGCTGCCATCCTGGCGCGCCGGCAGATCTTTACGCCGCGCGTACTGGAATTGATTGCCCAATGCGAGGCCGACGGCGGCTTGGCCGACGCAGATGCCGACGCGTTCGTACGCGAGGCGCTGGAGACCTTCCGCTGGCACAGCACCGCCACGGTCGATGCCGAGACGTATCGTGCGCTGCAAGCCGCTCACCGTCTTGTGGCCGACGTGGTGTGCTTCCGCGGCCCCCACATCAATCACCTGACGCCGCGCACGCTCGACATCGACGCCGCGCAGGCCGCCATGCCCGCACGCGGCATGGACGCCAAGGATGTGGTGGAAGGTCCGCCGCGCCGGCGCTGCCCCATCCTGCTGCGTCAGACGAGCTTCAAGGCGCTGCAAGAAGCGGTGCGCTTTACCGACGACGCCGGCGCCCACACGGCGCGCTTTGGCGAAATCGAGCAGCGCGGCGTGGCGCTCACGCGCAAAGGCCGCGCGCTGTACGACCAACTGCTGGCCGAGGTGCGCAGCATGGGCAGTGCCGGCAGCGCAGCGCCCAACTACGGAAGTCAGCTGGCCCAGGCGTTCCGCGCCTTTCCGGATACTCATGAGGCATTGCGAGCGCAAGAGTTGGCGTTCTATCGCTACAGCCTCACGCCGTCAGGCCATGCCCACGCCGACACCGACACCGCAACGGCGGCCGATGCATCGTTAGAGGAACTTCTGACCAAGGGCTGGGTGCAAGCCGATCCCATCACGTATGAAGATTTCTTGCCGGTGAGCGCGGCGGGCATCTTCCAGTCCAACCTGGGCGGCGAGGAGCAGAAGCAGTATCAAGCCAACGCCGCACAGCAAGTGTTTGAGGCTGCGCTGGGCGCACGCGTGCATGACGAAATCGCGTTGTACGAGGCGGCGCAGCAGCGCTCGATCGATCAGGTGCGCGCCGTGCTGCGCGGCACGCCTGTGGTGGATGCCGCATGACCGGCCTGCACACACCAGCCGCCATGCCGGGCTTTGCCGCCCCGTTTGCGAACCCCGCCGGCTCACCCATCCGCGAACTGTTTCCGTACCTCAGCCAGCCGGGGATGATCTCGCTGGCGGGCGGGTATCCGTCGCCCAGTCTGTTCGATGCCGAAGGGCTGGCGCACGCCGCCGCCCAGGCCATGACGGGCGATGCGCAGGCCTTGCAGTACGGCGCGACTGAAGGGCTGCCCGTCCTTCGCACGGCGCTTGCCGCGCTGATGGGCGCACGGGGCATCCAGGCCAGCGCCGAGCAGATGATGGTGACCACGGGCTCGCAGCAAGCGTTTGACCTGCTGGTGCGTGCGTTGATCGAGCCGGGGGATACGGTGCTGGTGGAAGTGCCCGCCTACCCTGCCACGCTGCAAGCCTTGCGCCTGGCACAGGCCCGCATCGTGCCCGTGCCGATGGACGAACACGGCCTGCAAACCGATGCGCTGGCCGACCTGCTGCACCGGTTGCCTGCCACGCAGCGCCCCAAGCTGCTCTACACCGTGCCGAACTTTTCCAACCCGCGCGGCACGCTGCTGGCTGCCCAGCGGCGCGAAGCCCTGGTGCAGTTGGCCTGCACCCACGGCTTCTGGGTGGTGGAAGACGATCCGTACGGCGAGCTGCGCTTTGATGCGCCGGAGGGCAACCCCGCTGCCATGCCAGCAACCCTGCGTGCGGAGGGCGACCGGTTGGCCGCAGGCGGCACGAACCCGGTGGTGTATCTCTCCAGTCTGTCCAAGACCGTCGCTCCCGCGCTGCGGATCGGCTGGATGCTGGCCGACAGCAGCCTGCTGCGCCGGTGCGCCATTGCCAAACAGACGGTGGATCTGTGCACGTCTCCGCTGGCGCAGATGGTAGCGGCGCGCTATCTGGAAAGCGGCCGCTATCCGGCCACGGTGCAGCGCGCGCGCATCGAGTATCAACGGCGCATGCAGGCCCTGGTGCAAGGCATCGCCACGCGGCTGGATGGCCGTGTGCAGTGCGCGGCGCCGGCAGGCGGCATGTTTGTCTGGGCAACGTTCGCACAGTCGATCGACCCGCAAGCGCTCTTTGATGCCGCTGTGTCGCAGCAGGTGCTCTATGTGCCGGGCAAGGCGTTCTACCCGGACAACGCGCAACTCAACACGATGCGCCTGTCGTTTGCCGCGCCCGAGGTGCCGCAGATCGAACAGGCCGTGCAGCGGCTGGCCGCAGCCGTGGCGCTGGCCATGCATTGACGTTTCCTCAAATAGAGACAACCTTCATCGCATTGCCATGACACCCGACAACCTGATTCCGGCCTTGCGCGACATCGTTGGGCCCGCCAATGTTTTAACCGGCGACGACTGCGCCGAATACGAATCCGATTGGCGCCAGCGCGTGCGCGGCAAGGCGCTGTGCGTGGTGCGGCCCGGCTGCACGGCCGAAGTGGCTGCGGTCGTGCGCGCGTGTGCGCAAGCTGGTGCGTCCATCGTGCCGCAGGGTGGCAATACGGGCCTGGTGGAAGGCTCGGTGCCCGATGCCAGCGGCAAGCAGATCATCGTGAGCCTGCGCCGCATGCAGACCGTGCGCGCCATCGACGCCGCCAACATGACGATGACAGTGGACGCCGGTTGCGTCCTCCAGTCGTTGCAGGACGTGGCAAGCGAGGCGGGCATGCTGTTCCCGTTGAGCCTGGGCGCGGAAGGCAGTTGCACGATCGGCGGCAACCTGGCGACCAACGCGGGCGGCACGCAAGTGCTGCGCTATGGCAATGCGCGCGAGCTGTGCTTGGGGCTGGAAGTCGTCCTGGCCGACGGGCAAATCTGGGAGAGCCTGCAAGGCCTGCGCAAGGACAACACCGGCTATGACCTGCGCAATCTGTTCATCGGCAGCGAGGGCACGCTGGGCATCATCACGGCAGCCACGCTGCGGCTGCATCCGCAACCTGCCGCGCAATTGACAGCGTGGGCCGCCGTGCCTTCGCTGCAAGCCGCCACGGCGTTGCTGGCCTTGTCGCACCGGCATCTGTCTGCCGCACTCACCGGCTTTGAAGTGATGAGCCAGGAAGGGCTGAAGCTGGTCGACACGCACTATCCGCATCTGCGCGTGCCGATGTGGCGCGACACGATGTGGTGCGTCTTGCTGGAAGCCTCCGACAGTGAGTCAGAGGCGCACGCCCGGGCGCAGTTTGAACACCTTCTGGAAACCGCGATGGAAGACGGCATCGTGACCGACGCGATCATCGCCGAGAACATCCGGCAGGCGCACGAGCTGTGGCACATCCGCGAAAGCATCACCCTGGCCCAGGCCGCCGAAGGGCCCAACATCAAACACGATGTCTCGGTGCCGATCTCGCGCATCCCCGAGTTCGTGGCGCAGACCGATGCACAACTGCAGGCGCTCGCGCCCGGGCTGCGGCTCATCAACTTCGGGCACCTGGGCGACGGCAACCTGCACTACAACGTACAGCCGCCGGCCGGGGCGGACGCTGCGGCGTTCGTTGCCGCGCACGAGGCCGCGATTGGCGATGCGGTGTACCAGTCCGTCCACCGCTTTGGCGGCTCTATCTCGGCCGAGCACGGCATCGGCGCGCTCAAGCGCGATCACCTTCCGCATTACAAGGCGCCGATCGCCCTGCAATTGATGCGAACCATCAAGCAGGCGCTCGACCCACAATGCCTGCTGAACCCGGGGCGCGTGCTCGCATGATCGCCCGGTCAGATCAGATGGCGCGATAGGTATCGCTCACGGCCATCGACTGCATCGGACGACGCAGCGTCGGATCAAACGGATTGATCTGCGTGGTCAGCCGATTGGCCTCGCGCAGCAGCATGTCGTAGACGATGGGCAGGCGCTCGGCGCTCAGGCGGTTGGCGAGCGTCCCCACGGAAAGCGCGGCGACGACATTGCCATTGCGATCGAACACCGGCACGGCAATGCCGGCCATG
Source organism: Ralstonia sp. Ralssp110 (assembly GCF_047325135.1). Lineage (NCBI taxonomy): Bacteria > Pseudomonadati > Pseudomonadota > Betaproteobacteria > Burkholderiales > Burkholderiaceae > Ralstonia > Ralstonia sp. Ralssp110. Next base: position 908,275 of record NZ_CP168609.1, read on the forward strand.
CCTTCAAGCAGCCCGTCCGTCTTGGCGCTGTAGCCGCGCTCGCGTGCCTTTCTGACCTCGGAGCGCAGATAGACCTCGTCGTACACGCTGTAGTGCCGGATGCGCGGCAGGTTGTAGCGCAGCACCTCCTCCTGCTCGGCATCGGGCAGGTGCGCCAGGATCACCAGCGCGCCCTGGCCCACACCGAGTTCGATCCGCCCGCCCACATCGCCGGTGAAGGTGCGAATCGGGTATTGCCCCTCTACGCGATCCAGGCACACCGCATCGAAGCCCGAGCGAACCAGCAGCAACACCGTGTCGCCCAGGCTTGCATTCAGCCGCAGCAGGGCCGGCCGGGCGACGGAGCGCAAGTCGTTCACCGCGCCCGCCTGGGCCGCCAGGCAGAAAAGATCCAGGCTCAGGCGGTACAGCTTGTTCTGCTGATCCTGCTCGACCATGCCCTCCTGCGTCAGGCCCTGCAGCAGGCGGTGCGTGGTGGCGGGGGTCATTCCCAGGGTCTTGGCCAGGTAGGTGACGCGCACACCTTGGTGCTGCTGCTCCGCCATGGTGCGCAGGATCTGGAAGGTGCGGTGCATGGCGCTGCGCTGATGCGCGTCGTCTTCGGAATCGACAGACATAAAGCTGGAATGGACTGAATTTGGTGGATCGATTGTATTCCGATGAACGGAATAAATACGAGAAAAATTCCAACTACAGCGTATACACCTAGGCGAAATCGATGTTTTGGCACACCTGTTGCAATAGCATATTCATATTGTTCAATTGGAAGAATCTGGCGACGCCCCCAATCGCAAAGGATCACCGATGAGTTTTCTGCGCCTGAACCATGTCTCCAAGCAGTACGGCGACCTCCGGGTCGTCCAGGACTTCAACCTGAACGTGCACAAGGGCGAATTCGTCTCGCTGCTGGGCCCGTCGGGCTGCGGCAAGACGACGACGCTGCAGATGATTGCGGGCTTCGCAGAGGTGACCGAGGGCTCGATCGAGCTGGACGGCAAGGACATCACCCGTGCGAAAGCCAACGCGCGCGGCCTGGGCATCGTGTTCCAGACCTACGCGCTGTTTCCGCACATGACGGTGCGCGAGAACGTGGAGTTCGGGCTGGAGATGCGCAAGTGCCCGGCAGCGGAACGCCGCGAGCGCGCCCTGCAGACGCTGGCGCTCGTGCATCTGGACAAACATATCGACCGCTACCCGCGCGAGCTGTCGGGCGGCCAGCGCCAGCGCGTGGCCCTGGCACGCGCGCTGGTCATCAGACCGCCGGTGCTGCTGCTGGACGAGCCGCTGTCGAACCTGGACGCCAAGCTGCGCGAAGAGATGCAGTTCGAGCTGCGTGAAATCCAGCGCAAGGTCGGCACGACCACCATCATGGTCACGCACGACCAGGCGGAAGCCATGTCGATCAGCGATCGCGTCGTCGTCATGGAAGCGGGCCGCATCACGCAGGTGGATACGCCGCTGGCGGTGTATGAGCATCCGCGCAATGCGTTCATCTCCACCTTTGTCGGCAAGGCCAACCTGCTGCATGCGGCCGTGGTGTCCGGTGCCGATGGCGAACGCCGCGCAACGGTCGGCGCCGTGCAACTGGCACTGCCGCCTGGCACGCCCGCGGCCAGCAAGGTCGTGCTGGCGCTGCGCCCCGAAAAAATGACGTGCAACACCGACGGCACCGGCCGCTGCGAAGGCCGCGTGACCGAACGCTTCTTCCTCGGCAACCAGTGGATGTACACCGTCGACACGCCGCTGGGCGCGATGCTGGTCTCTGCCGTGAACGATGGCGACGCCCCGCGCGAAGTGGGTCAGACCGTCGGCGTGGATTGGGAAGACCGCTATGTGCGCGTGATCGGCACCGAGGGGACCGCAGCATGAGCCGCAGACCGATCTGGGTGCCGTGGAGCATGACCGGCCCGGCGCTGGCGCTCTTCGGCGTGATGCTGTTCGTGCCGCTCGCGCTGAGCGTGATGCTGTCGTTCAACGCATTCGACGCCGACAAAGGACCGATTGCGGGCACCTTCACGTTTGCGCACTACCTGCACGTGGTGCAAGACCCGTACTACTACGAAATCTTCTGGCGCACGCTGCGCGTCTCGGCGCTCGTGACGCTGATCTGCATCCTGATCGGCGCGCCCGAGGCCTACATCCTGAGCCGGATGCGCAAGCCGTGGCGCTCGATTTTCCTGCTCATCATCCTGGCGCCACTGCTGATCTCGGTCGTGGTGCGCGCATTCGGCTGGAGCATGCTGCTCGGGCCCGAAGGCCTGATCAACGCCGCGTTCAAGGCGGTCGGCATCGGCCCGGTCAAGCTGCTCTACAACGAGACGGCCGTCGTGATTGCGCTAGTGCACGTGATGCTGCCGTTCATGGTGATTCCGGTGTGGACATCACTGCAAAAGCTCGACCCGTGGGTGGAAAACGCCGCGCTGTCGCTGTCCGCATCGCACTTCACCACGTTGCGCCGCGTGGTGCTGCCGCAGGTCATGCCGGGCATTCTGTCGGGCAGCCTGATCGTGTTCGGCCTGGCGGCCAGCTCATTCGCCATTCCGGGCCTGCTGGGCGGGCGCCGCGTGAAGATGGTCGCCACACTCATCTACGACGAATACCTGAACGAACTGAACTGGCCGCTGGGTGCAGCCATCGCGCTGATTCTGCTGGCGGCCAACCTCGTCATCATGCTGGGCTGGAACCGCATGATCGAAGGCCGCTACAAGAAAACGTTGGGCTGAAGGAGCGCACATGCAAAAGAACGGACCGCTCGCGCTCATCTTCAACGCGCTCGTCATCACCTTCATGCTGGCACCGCTCGTGATCGTGTGCATCGTCGCCTTCACGCCCGAAGAAACACTCACGCTGCCCACCAGTCATTTCTCGCTGCGCTGGTTCGACCAGGTGCTGCATCACCCCGACTTCGTGCAATCGTTCTGGAACAGCCTCTGGCTGGGCCTGGCGGCGGCCACGCTGTCGACCGCACTGGCGGTGCCTGCCGCCATGGCCATCGTGCGCTATCGCGCGCCGGGGCTGCAGTATCTGCAAGGCGTGTTTCTCTCGCCGCTGATCATTCCGCACCTTGTGCTGGGCGTGGCATTGCTGCGCATGTTCTCGCTGGTGGGCGGGCAAGGCAGCTTCGGCTGGCTGATCTTCGCGCACGCGCTGATCGTCACGCCATACACGATGCGGCTGGTGATGGCGGCGCTGGTCGGCTTTGACCACTCGGTCGAGCACGCCGCCTATTCGCTGGGTGCGAGCAGCTTCACGGTGTTCCGGCGCATGACGCTGCCGATGATCCTGCCGGGCATCACGGGCGGCTGGCTGCTGGCCTTCATCAACAGCTTTGATGAACTGACGATGTCGATCTTCGTGGTGTCGCCCGCCACCGTCACGCTGCCGGTGCGCATGTACATGTACGCCACGGAATCGCTCGACCCGATGATGGCCGCCGTGTCGGCGCTGATCGTCTTCCTCACGCTCGCGCTGATGCTGCTGCTGGACAAGGTCTACGGCCTGGACCGGATTCTGATCGGCAAGCATTGAGACAAAGATCACGATGAATGCTCCTGCAAACCGCTCTGCCCGCGCGCAACTCCAGCGCCTCAAAGAGCGCAATCGCCCCACGGTGGCCTTTGTGCTGGATGGCCAGCCCGCTGAAGCCCTCGCCGGGGACACCATCCTGACGGCCGTGCTCACACACACGCGCCAGCTGCGCATCAATGAATTCAGCCAGCAGCCGCGCGCCGGCTTCTGCCTGATGGGCGCATGCCAGGACTGCTGGGTACGTCTGGCCGACGGCAAATCGCTGCGTGCCTGCCAGACCATGATCGAACCCGGCATGCACATCTGCACGCAACCGGCCGGCAACGAGGGAGCCGCGTGATGACGCAACCCGCCCCCACACTGCAGCGGCAGTCGCAAGAGGATCTGCAGCCCGTCATCATCGGTGCCGGGCCGGCAGGTGTGCGTGCGGCGCAGACGCTGCTGGCGCACGGCCTCAAACCCATCGTGCTGGATGAAGCGCCGCGCGCCGGCGGCCAGATCTATCGCCGCCAGCCGGACGGCTTTGCCCGGAGCGCCGCAGATCTGTATGGCACCGAAGCCGAACGTGCGCAGGCCGTACACGCCACCTTCGACCGCCTCCAACCCCAGATCGATTACCACCCGCAGACCCTGGTCTGGAATGCCCAGCCTGATCTGCTCGACCTGCTGCATATGCCGACGCGCGCGGTCAGCAGCCTGCCGTGGCGCGATGTGATCGTCGCCACCGGCGCCACAGACCGTGTGCTGCCGATCCCGGGTTGGACACTGCCGGGCGTCTATACGCTGGGCGGCGCGCAAGTCGCACTCAAATACCAGGGCTGCGCGATTGGCGATGCCGTGGTGTTTGCTGGCACCGGCCCGCTGCTGTATCTGGTGGCCTGCCAGTACGCGAAGGCCGGCGCAAACGTCGTGGCGGTGCTCGACACTGCCCCGGCCACCGCGCGCTACAAGGCGGCGCCGGCAATGTTGGGCCAGCCTGCCGTCATGGCCAAGGGCATGGCGCTGGTGGGCTGGCTCAAGCTGCACGGCATTCCCATGCATCACGGCGTGCGACTGCTTCGCGCCGAAGGCGACGCGGCGGTCGAACAACTCGTCTGGCAAGACAGCGCCGGCCGCGAACAACGCACGGCTTGCTCCGCGGTGGGTATGGGCTACGCGCTGCGGCCCGAAACACAACTCGCCGATCTGCTGGGCTGCGCGTTCGAGTTTTCTGCGCTGCACCGTTGCCATGTACCGCGCATCGATGCGATGCGGCGCAGCTCCGTCGCGGGCGTCTATCTGGCGGGCGATGGCGCGGGCATCACGGGTGCCGACGCAGCCGAGTACTCCGGCGAACTGGCCGCGCTCGCCCTGTTGCAGGATCGGCAAATCACCGTCGATGCCGATCGCTTGGCCGCGCTGCGCCGGCGCCTGCGGAAGATCGAGCAGTTCCGCCACGCGCTGGAAGTCGCCTTCCCCTTTCCCGACGACTGGGCCGCGCACGCCAGCGACGACTTGGTCGTGTGCCGCTGCGAAAACGTCACAGCGGGCACCCTGCGCCAGACGGCGGTCGAATGCGGCGTGCATGAACTGAATCGGCTCAAGGCGCTGTGCCGGGTCGGCATGGGCCGCTGCCAGGGTCGGATGTGCGGCGCAGCGGCAGCGGAAATCCTGGCGCACGCGCAGTCCGTTCCGCTGGCACAGGTGGGCCGATTGCGCGGGCAGGCACCGATCAAGCCGCTGCCGCTGGATGTGACCGAGGTGATCGAACCGGAGGGCCACCATGCGTGAGCAGCTTGCATGCGACGTGGCCATCATCGGCGGGGGCATCATGGGCAGCGCCACCGCGCTGTTCCTGCGACGGCGCGGGCTGGCCGTCACGTTGCTCGAGCGTGACCTCTGTGGATCGCGCTCCAGCGGCGTCAACTTTGGCGGTGTGCGCCGCCAGGGGCGCTCCATTGAGCAATTGCCGCTGGCCCAGCGTTCGCACCAGATCTGGGGGCGTCTGACCGAGCTGATCGGCACCGAGGCCGAGTACGAGCGCAGCGGGCACTTCAAGATCGCCCGTAGCGTGGCCGACATGGAATCCCTGGCCAGCTATGCGGCCCGAAGCGAGGGCTACGGCCTTGGGTTGCAGCTCATCGACGGCCGGGCTGCACTGCAAAAGGTCTTTCCGATGGGCGGCGACCAGGTCGTCGGCGGCTCGCTGTGCCCGGAAGACGGACAGGCCAACCCGCGCCTGCTGTCGCCCGCATTTGCGCACGCGGCGCAGGCGGCAGGCGCTGATGTGCGCGAGCACGCGCCAGTGCAATCGGTCGAGCACGATGGCGCGCGCTTCGTCGTCCATGCCCGGCAGCATGACCGCGATCTGGAAGTCAAAGCCTCCGCGCTGGTCAACTGCGCCGGGGCCTGGGCGGCCCAGTTTGCGGCGCAATGGGGCGAACCCGTACCGATGTTCACCATCCCGCCCACCATGGGCGTGACCGAGCCGCTGCCATTCTTCCTGCCCTGGAGCCTGGGCGTGGAAGGCGGCGGCATTTACTGCCGCCAGGTTCGGCGCGGCAATGTGGTGTTCGGCGGCGGGCGCGGCTACGTGCTGGACGACCAGCGCGCACGCTCTTCGCACGTGGCGATCCTGCGCCAGTTGCCGCAACTGGCGGCGCTGCTGCCGCAACTCACAGGCGCCCACATCATCCGCACCTGGAGTGGCACGGAAGGCAACCTGCCAGACGACCAGCCCGTGATTGGCCCCAGTGCCCGCCGTCCCGGCCTGTTCCACGCCTTTGGCTTTGCCGGTGCCGGCTTCCAGCTCGGCCCCGGCGTGGGCGATGTCATGGCCGAGCTGATTGCCGAAGGCCGCACCACCACGCCGATCGAGCCCTTTTCCATCCAACGCTTTCTGCCACCGGCAGCTTGATGCACTTGATGCCCCAGGAGATCACCATGCTTGTGAAACACGCGAAAACATCGTTCACGTCCGTCATTGCTGCGGCTGCCGGTATGGCGCTGCTCGCCGCGGGCGCCGCCCACGCCGACACCAAGACGCTGTACATCGGCATGAACGGCGGCAACATGGAACGCACCTACACGCAGTTCGTGTTCCCGCCGTTCGAGAAAGCCAACAACGTCAAGGTCGTCGTCGTGCCCGGCACCTCCACCGACATCCTCGCCAAGGCCCAGGCGACCAAGGGCAAGGCACAGATGCACGTGATGACGCTGGACGACGGTGTCATGTTCCGCGCCATCGGCATGGGGCTGTGCGAAAAACTCAAGCCATCGGCCAATCTGGCGGCTGTGCCCGCCATTGCGCACCTCAAGGGTGACTACGCGGTCGGCTTGTCGATGGGCCTGACGGGCCTCGCCTACAGCACCAAGATCTTTGCCGACAAGGGCTGGACGCCGCCCACCTCGTGGGGTGATCTGGCGGACCCGAAATACAAGGGCAAGGTGGTCGTGCAATCCATGCCGGCTTCGTCGTTCGGGCTGGATGCCTTCCTGATGTTCAACCGGCTCAAGGGCGGCACGGAAAAGAACGTCGACCCGGCCTTCAAGGCATGGCCCACCACCATCGGCCCGAACGTGGTCGAGTACATCCCCAACTCGTCGAAGGTGGTGGAGATGATGCAGGCCGGCGATGCGGCGCTGTTCCCGTACACGCTCACGCAGGTGGAGCTGATGAAGTCCAAGGGCATCCCGATGGAATTCGTCGCACCTAAGGAAGGCGCCGTCGTTCTGCTCACCGCGCAGTGCGTGCTGGCCAACAATCCGGATGCCGAGCTGGCGCAGAAGCTGGCGGACTACCTGATCAGCCCCGAGGCGCAGGCACTCGCCATGGAAAACGGCTCCTACAATCCAGTCAACCCCAAGGCGCCGCTCAAGGGCAAGGCGGCGGAAGAGCAAAACAAGATGAACACCATCCTGAAGACGGCCGTTGCGCTGGACTGGGATGTGATCAACGCCGAGCGCCCCGAGTGGAGCAAGCGCTGGAACCGCATCGTCGAGCGTTGAGCGTTACGCATCACCGCATCGCAACAGTTTTTCGATTGAACACGAGAGAAGAGCAAGGATTCACGCCATGTCAGATTCACGAACACGATTGCAGACCGTACTGAAGGCCCTCGGCCTGGACCTGAAGGCCTATGAAGGCACGGACTGGACGAGCCGCGCCCCGCGCGATGGCACGGTCTTGGCGACCGTGAAATCGCATACCGCCAGCGAGGCCGAGGCTGCCATCCAGAGCGCGCATCAGGCGTATCTGGCGTGGCGCGTCGTGCCGGCACCCGTGCGCGGAGAGCTGGTGCGCCGCCTGGGCGAAGTGCTGCGCACGCACAAGGCGGCACTGGGTGAACTGGTGTCGCTGGAGGCCGGCAAGATCACCTCCGAGGGGCTGGGCGAAGTGCAGGAGATGATCGACATCTGCGACTTCGCTGTCGGCCTGTCGCGGCAACTGCATGGCCTGACCATCGCCAGCGAGCGCCCTGGGCACCGCATGATGGAAACGTGGCATCCGATGGGCGTGGTGGGCATCATTTCGGCGTTCAACTTTCCGGTGGCGGTGTGGTCGTGGAACGCCGCGCTCGCCCTGGTGTGCGGCAACGCCATCGTGTGGAAGCCGTCGGAGAAAACGCCGCTCACGGCCATCGCCTGCCAGCACCTGATGCAGCAGGTTGTCGACGCGTTCAACGCAGAGAAGCCGGGGGCCATTCCTGCCGGGCTGAGCCAGCTGCTGATCGGCGGGCGCGACGTGGGCGAAGCGCTGGTCGCCAGCCACCTTGTGCCCGTGGTCAGCGCCACGGGCTCGACGCGCATGGGCCGCCAGGTGGGCGTGAAGGTGGCCGAGCGCTTCGGCCGCTCGATCCTGGAGCTGGGCGGCAACAACGCGATGATCGTCACGCCATCGGCGGATCTGGAATTGGCGGCGCGCGCCATCACGTTTGCCGCCGTCGGCACGGCGGGCCAACGCTGCACGTCGCTGCGACGTTTGATCGTGCATCGCTCGGTGGCCGATACGCTGCTGGCCCGTCTGGAAAAGATCTACCAGAGCATTGCGATTGGTGACCCTCTGGCTGACGGCACGCTGGTCGGCCCGTTGATCGACCAGGCCGCCTTCGACGGCATGCAGCAGGCACTGGCGCAGGCCCGCGCCGAAGGTGGCGAAGTGCTGGGCGGCGAGCGCGTACGCGAAGACCTGGGCACCGACGCCTGGTACGTGCGCCCCGCGCTGGTCAAGATGCCGAAGCCGACGAAGGTGATGGAAAGCGAGACCTTCGCGCCCATCCTCTATGTCGTGACGTATGACGGCGACACCGAACAGGCCATCGCCATCCAGAACGGCGTGCCGCAGGGCCTGTCGTCTGCCATCTTCACGGCAAACCTGAACGATGCCGAGCGCTTCATGTCGTCGGCGGGCAGCGATTGCGGCATCGCCAATATCAACATCGGCACATCGGGCGCCGAAATCGGCGGGGCATTTGGCGGCGAGAAGGAAACCGGCGGCGGGCGGGAATCGGGTTCGGACGCATGGAAGGGCTACATGCGCCGCGCCACCAACACCGTCAACTACAGCGGCGCGCTGCCGTTGGCGCAGGGCGTCCGGTTCGACGTTTGATCGGCGCTTGAGCGACGTGATGATCAGGGCGGTGGCGCAGCATGCTCCGCCGCCTTGATGGTCAACGCGTGCTCAACGCGCCGGACCACCCACATCCGTGATCGCGCTATAGACAAGCGTGCGCAATTGCCGACGCACTGGGTAGGCAGACGACGGCAGGACCTGCGTCAGGAACAGGCCGATCAGATCCTCCTGCGGGTCCACCCAGAAGAAGGTGCCGGCCGCGCCGCCCCAGAAGAAATCGCCCGTGCTGCCGGGAATCAACGTGGCCGCCTGGGAGATCGTGGTCGCAAAGCCCAGCCCGAATCCCACGCCGTCATAAGCTGCCTCGCTGAACATCGAAGGCGACGACAGGCTCGACATGTCGCGCCCGCCCGGCAGATGGTTGGCCGTCATCAGCGCCAGCGTTTTCGGCCCCAGCAGGCGTACGCCATCCAACTCGCCGCCCTGCAGCAACATGCGTGAGAAGCGCAGGTAATCCGCCGCGGTGGAAACCAAACCACCGCCGCCGGAAATGAAGCTGGGTGGTTTCAGGTATGGGCTGGCGCGCGGATCGTCCTGCAAGACCGGCCCACGATCGGACACCGCCTTCGATCCCATCGCCCCCACGGCGTAGCACGCACAGAAGCGCGAGGCCTTCTCTTCCGGCACGTGAAACGCCGTATCGACCATGCCCAGCGGGTCGAAAATCCGCTCCTTCAGGAACGTCTCGAATGGGATGCCGCTGATCTTGCCGACCAGGTAGCCGAGCACATCGGTGGAAACGGAGTAGTTCCACGCCTCGCCCGGAGAGAACTCCAGCGGCACGCCGGCCAGCTTTTCGATCATCTCGTCGAGCGTGCCATCGGTAGCAATATCGCCCAGCTTCAGCCGGCGGTACGCCGCGTCGACATTCGTGTTCTGGTGGAAGCCATAGGTCAGCCCGGAGGTGTGGCGCAGCAGGTCGACCATGCGCATGGGGCGTTTGACCGGGCGCGACTGGAAGCCCTCCATGAAGCCGCCGGCGTGCACGCCCAGGTTCGCCCATGCGGGGATGAACTTGCTGACCGGATCGTCCAGCGCAACCTTGCATTCCTCCACCAGCATCATGAACGCCACCGATGTGATGGGCTTGGTCATCGAGTAGATGCGGAAAAGCGAGTCTTCGGCCAGCGGCACCTGGCGCTCGCGGTCGGCCAGGCCCAGCACGGAGTTCAAGGCCAGTTCGCCGCGCCGCCACACCTGGACGAGCGCGCCGGGCAGCTTGCCCGTCGCAATGTAAGCGTCATCGATGAAGTGCTCGACCCGTGCGAGCCGATCGCGGGACATCCCCTGCGTTTGCGTGCCTTGCCTGTCCATGCCGTCTCCTTGCATTGATGCCCGCGCGAGGGCGCAGGCGTGCCAGACTCCGAACCGGTCTGCGCGGTATTCCGACGCGCGCAGCCCCGCCCAGCGACACTGTACAGCGCTGATCCATTGCCCGCGACAATGCCCGGCCCGCGCCTATGCTTCAATGCGGTTCGACCGCAACCCAGTACCAACATGAAGCGCTTCGACGACCTTTACCTCTTCACGCGCGTAGTGGAAGCCGGGGGCTTTTCCGCTGCCGAGCGCGCCACGGGCATCCCCAAGTCACGTCTGAGCCGGCGCATTGCCGAGCTGGAGGTGCAGCTCGGCACGCGGCTGCTGCAACGCTCAAGCCATCGCGTATCGGTCACGCCCGTGGGCGAAGCGGTCTATCGGCACGCGCGCGACATGGCCGATGCGTCGGCGGCCATTGAAGCACTGGCTGGGGCGGCACGCAGCGAACCGGCCGGCGTGCTGCGCGTCGGCACATCGCCGTTGCTGGCGGAAACACTGGTGGCAGGTTGGCTGGCCGAATTTGCCGATGCGCATCCGAAGCTGCGCATCGAGCTGGACCTGTCCAACACCTACGTCGACCTGATCGAGCAGCGCATTGACGTGGCGATCCGCGCGGCCACGGGGCCACTGCCCTCGCGCGATGTGGTGGCGCGGCATCTGGCTATCTCGCCGCGCGTGCTGGTCGGCAGCCCCGTGTTGGTTGCCCGTGTAGGAGAACCGGAGACGCCCGCCGCGCTGGAAGACTTTCCGTGCCTGGGACAGGGCTCGCTCACACGCAGCCGCGATTGGGTGCTGCAGGATGCGCGCGGCCATCGGCTGGCGCTACCGCTTCGCCCGCGCTTTGCCAGCGACAACATCATCGCCCTGCGCGAAGCGGCCATTGCCGGGCTCGGCTTGGCCATCCTGCCGCTGCACTGCTGTCATGCGGCGCTCGGCAGCGGCCGCCTGCGCACGGTGCTGCCCGGCTGGACGCCCGAGCCGGCCGACCTGCACGCGCTCTATCCATCGCGTGCCGGCGTACCGCCTTCGGTGAAGGCGCTGGTGGCGTTCCTGCGCGAGCGCTTTGCTGCGGAATCCACCATGCAACCGCTGGCTTGAACCGCAGGTTCCGCTACTTCACCACGCGGCCAAGAAAGTCGAGCATGCGTCGGCCAATTTCCGTGTGGTGCGTCTCCAGCGCAAAGTGGCCGCTGTCGACAAAGTGCACCTCTGCATCTGGCAGGTCACGCTTGAAGGCCTCTGCGCCGGGCGGAATGAAGATGGTGTCATTGCGACCCCACACCGCGAGCAGCGGCGGCCGATGCGCGCGGAAATACGCATGCAGCGCCGGATACAGCGCCACATTGCTCGCGTAATCCAGGAACAGATCCATCTGGATGTCGAGCTGGCCCGGACGGCTCAGAAAATACTGGTCGAGCAGGTAGCCATCCGGCGCCACGCGCGTCGGGTCCGGCACGCCATCCAGGTATTGCCACTGCGTCATCTCATCCGAAACGATCGCATGCAACTCACGGCGATGCGCTTGGTCCGGGTTGCTCCAATAAGCCTTGACTGGCGCCCACGGCCCCTCGCCCAGGCCTTCCTCATAACCGTTGCCGTTCTGCGTGACGATGGCGCTGATCCGCTCCGGATGCGCCATCGCCAGACGCCAGCCGACCGGCGCGCCGTAGTCAAACACGTAGATTGCGTAACGCGACAGGCCGATCGCTTGCGTAAAGCCGTCTACCACGCGCGCCAGGTTGTCGAACGTGTAGCGGAAGCCGCTTGGCACCTGCGTCAGGCCAAAACCGGGAAAGTCCGGCGCCACCACGTGATAGCGCGCGGCCAACTGAGGGATCAGGTTGCGGAACATATGCGACGCGCTGGGAAAGCCGTGCAGCAACAGCACGGTGGGCGCATCGGCTGGGCCAGCCTCCCGATAGAACACGCGCACACCTTCGACATCCACCGTGCGGTGGCGCACAGCACTGGGGGCATACGCATCGACAACCAGATCAGCGGTTCGGGCAGGGGCGTTCATGGCAAGGCTCCGGATGGGTTTCGGGAAACAGCAGTGAAGCCATCGTAACCTTTGAAATTACATTTCACAAGTTACATAAAATTTTCCCATCGCTCGCATGCCGATTTGTGATGCCAAATAAAACGGGCACGCCGTCTGGCGTGCCCGCGCGGGAAGCGATGCAGCAGAAAAACTCAGGTGAGCCGTTCGAGCGCCTGGGCGGCAATGCGCCGCGTGATGGTTTCTGCCGATTCTTCCGTGGCCAGCCGGCCGGCCTGTCCCGACCACAGGTTGATGAAATCGCCCGAGCCGGTCGGTTCGGTCTTGGCGCGCAGCGGCGCCAAAGCACCGCCGGCCGTGGGGAAGGCCGGGGCAAACGCACTCATCGGGCCAATCTCACGCATCAGCCGGTTGACGATGCCACGCGCCGGGCGGCCGGTGAACAGGTTGGTGAGCGCGGTGTCGGCGTCCGTTGCCTGCTTGAGCGCCGCGCGATGAATGGCCGATGTCTTGGCCTCCGGCGACAACATATAGGCCGTGCCGATCTGCACCGCCGATGCCCCCAGCGCCAACGCCGCCACCACACCGCGCGCATCGCCAATGCCGCCCGCTGCAATGATGGGCACCTTCACCGCATCCGCCACCTGCGGCACCAGCGCGAACGTGCCGACCTGCGATTCGATCGTCTTGGCGAGGAACATGCCACGATGGCCGCCCGCCTCGTTGCCCATGGCGATGATGGCGTCTACGCCGCGCGCTTCCAGCCAGCGCGCCTCTTCCACCGTGGTGGCAGCGGAGATGACCTTCGCCCCCGTAGCCTTTACGCGGGCCTGCAATTCCGGCGAGGGCAGGCCGAAGTGGAAACTCACCACTTCCGGCTTCAATTCCTCCACCAGCGCGCAGGTCGCTTCGTCGAACGGCGCGCGGTTGACGGCTGGCGCTTGCGCGTTCAAGTCGATACCGAACTCTGCGTAGTACGGTGCCAGATGGGCGCGCCATTTGGCATCGCGCTCGGGATCTGACTGTGGCGGCGTGTGGCAGAAGAAGTTCAGGTTGATGGGTCCACGCACGGCCGCCCGGAACTGCTCGACTTGCTGACGGATCTGCTCGACGCTGAGCATCGCGCACGGCAGCGAACCGAGGCCCCCTCCCCGCGCCACGGCAATCGCCAGCTCCACGCCAGCCACCCCCGCCATCGGCCCCAGTACGATGGGCACTTCGATGTTGAACAACTCCAGCACGCGTGCATCGGGCCATGCGCTCATGATCGTCTCCGGCGAGTTACTTGGATGAGACATGGTAATGCGGCGCGCTTTTCATCGGACTGACCCGTTGAAACACGCGTGCAATGAGTAACCTGCATAGCCAATTAAATCGGTTACAATTCAATCCACCGCCTTTTTGAAAGCCGCCATGCCCGCACCCGCTGCTGCCACCGATGCGCCCCTGCTGATCGCCGACGACCCTGTGCTGGACATGCTCAACACCGTGGCCAACGTCAACGGCCAGCCCCACGATTTCTGGCAAAACGACGTCGATGTCTCCGATTGGCTGGTGCGCGCCGGCTGGCTCGTCGAGCCCGTGGCAGGTCGCTATCCACCCGGCGTGCTGCTGGCCGTGGCGCGGCACCTTCGCGAGGTGATTCGCACCTTGGTGGAGGCGCGCAAGTCGGGCCGTGCAGCCAGCGCCGATGCGCTCAACGTGTTCCTGCGGCAGGCGCCAAGCCATCCCATGTTGGTCTGGGAAAACGGCCCCCCCCGCGTCGAGCGCCTGCGCCCAACCGATTCAGTTGAGCAGTGTCTGGCACCGCTGGCCGAAGCCGCCGCGCATCTGCTCGCCGAGGGCGATTTCCAGCTCGTGCGCGTGTGCGAACACCCGGAATGCACGCTGTGGTTTTACGACCGCACCAAGTCGCACAAGCGCCGCTGGTGCAGCATGGCTGTCTGCGGCAACCGGCACAAGGTGGCGGAATACCGCAAACGCCAGCAGGGCTGATCGCAGCTCGGTCGTTCCAATGCTGGAACGCCGCGTCGCGGCCGAACGGGCTGCGCACAAGCCCGCTCGTTCGTAACCTGTTCTCCCGAAACATCGCACCCATTCAGGAGAACAGCATGTCCGCAACTCAAACCACCCCGTCCACGCCCCAACGCCTGGCAGGCCGCACCGCTATCGTCACCGGGGGCTCGCGCGGCATTGGCGCTGCCGTGGCGCATCGACTGGCCGCCGACGGCGCACGCGTGGCCGTGGTCTATCGAAGCAACGCCGCAGAGGCCGACGCCGTGGTCAACAGCATTCGCGGCACCGGCGCGCAAGCCATTGCCGTGCAGGCCGACGTGGGCGATGCCGTATCCGTTAACGCGATGGTGAGCACCGTGCGCGAGACCTTCGGCGCCATCGACATCCTCGTGAACAATGCGGGCATCCTGGAAAGCCAGCCGGTGGGCAGCATCGATCTCGCATCGTTCGACGCGCAGTTCCGGACCAATGCCTTCTCGACGATTCTCGTCACGCAAGCGGTGCTGCCACATGTGCCGGCTCGCGGCGGGCATATCGTGAACGTGTCTTCCAGCCTGGTGTACCGGCCCCGCGCAGGGCTGGCGGTGTATGCGGCAAGCAAGGCCGCGGTCAGCGCCCTCACCCACGCGTTTGCCATAGAACTGGGCCCGCGCAACATCACCGTCAACGCCGTGGCCCCCGCCCTCACGCGCACCGACATGACCGCGCCGATTCCCGATGAGGTGAAAGCACGCATGCGCGAATCGACACCGATGGGACGCCTGGCCGAACCCGATGACATCGCCGACGCCATCGCCTTCCTGGCCTCGGACGACGCCCGCTGGATCACCGGCCGCACCTTGATGACCGACGGCGGCTTCATCTGAGAAAGTAACCACCCAAAACGTGTGCAACGCCGCCAACTCCGGCACGCAGAGGGTGTGGCCGTACCCTGCCCTAGATGGCGCCTTGGATTCTTGTCGCGGGGAGGAAAAAGAGGGGAGGCTGTCTGAGCGCAGCGAGTTTGCCTCCCCTCCCTCCCCGTGACACAAATACAAGGGGAAGTCGCCATCTCGGGCGCGCCTTTCTTTGCTTACCTTTCTTTGGCAAGACAAAGAAAGTAAGTCGGCCTCGCCAGGGGCCGAAACCCAACAGAAAACCAGCACCAACAAGCCGCGCCCGAATACAAATACAAGCGCAGCACCCAACACCTCACTCAGCCAGTTGCTTCACAAGCCGATAAAGAAACTCCCGCCCGTCATACAACCGCGCAATCTCGATACGCTCATCCAGACCATGCGTGCGCAAATCAGCCGGCTCGGTAAACAACCCCGACACGCCATACATGGGAATGCCCGCATTGCGCATGAACCGGCTGTCCGTCGCCCCCGTGCTCATCGCCGGAATCACCGGCACATTCCACATCTGCTGCGTCAGCGCCTCCACCGTCTTCACCAAGTCGCCATTGAGCGGCGACGCGGGGCTTGCAAGCGGCTTGTTGACGTAGCGCACGCTGATCTTTTCGTTGCCGATCACCTGCTTCAACTGACGATCGATATCGGCCGGATCATCGTGCGGCAGGATGCGGCAATTGATGGTGGCCTTGGCCGATTGCGGCAGCGCGTTCTCGGCATGGCCGGCATTGACCATCGTGGCCACGCAGGTGGTGCGCAACTGCGCGTTGTAGAACGGAATGGCCGAAAGCCGATCGATTGCAGCCTGGTCCGGCTTGCCGGTGCCCACCGAGCGCATGTCGTCCGCCAGTTGCCCCGTGGCCAGCGGCGCGCTGCGTGCGAAGTAAGTCTGCGTCACGTCGGCCAGCTTGACCGGAAACTGATACGCCCCCAACCGATCCAGCGCGGCTGACAACGCATAGATCGGGTTCGTCTTTGTCGGCACCGAACTGTGTCCGCCCACGTCGCGCACTTCCAGCTCGTACGTCGTGTACATCTTCTCGGCCACCTGAATGCGGTGGAGCACCGGCTTGCCGTTGCGCAGCTCGCCGCCACCGCCTTCATTGATACCGAATTCGGCTTTCACCAGCTCCGGCTTGTTGTTGACGATCCAGTACGCGCCGTTGGTCGGCACATCGCCGCGCTCCTCGTCGGTGGTCAATGCGAGGATGATGTCGCGCGACGGTTTGAAGCCTTCCTGCTTGAGCTGCCCCAGCACCGACACAAAGGCCGAGGCCATCGCCTTGTCGTCGATCGCGCCGCGCGCCGTGAAATAGCCGTCAGTCTCTTGCAGCTTGAAGGGGTCGGTCTTCCAGTCTTCGCGCTTGGCTTCCACCACGTCAATGTGGGCAAGCAGCAGCATCGGCTTCTTGGCACCGGTGCCCTTGAAGCGCAGCACAAGGTTGCCCTTCTTCGGGAACGGCTCAAGCACCTGCATGTCGGCAGAGGCAAAACCCGCATCGCGCAGGCGCCTTTCCATCGCATGCGCGGCCTTGGTCGTGTCACCTGCCGAATGCGTCGTGTTGATCTCGACCAGCTCTTTGTAGATATCGTGATAGCGCTGCTGCTCGGGCGTGAGCGTGGTGGGCGCGGGCTTGCTGGCGGGGATGGTCTGTGCGAACGCGCCGGCGCTGCATGCCAACACAGCTGCAGACACCAAGGCGCGAACGGGAACACGACGACACTGGAAACGCATGACACCTCCGGATAATCGTTATGTGAACCGGCTCATGGCTCTTCGCGAGCGGCTCGAGGGGCGGAGCAAGGCCATGAGCGGCTTCTGAGTGCACCGCATAAAACAAGGCGGGGCCGACCCGAAGGCCGACCCCGCAGTGTAGCGCCGCGGCAGCCATTTCGCTGCCAGGGCAACCCATCAGGAAGCGTGCTTTACATCGCCACGCGGAACACCGCCACAGCGCGGCGCAACTCGTCCGCCTGTTCTTCCAGTGCCTGGGCAGCGGCAGCGGCTTCTTCCACCAGTGCGGCGTTCTGCTGCGTCACGTCATCCATCTGCGTGACGGCTTCGTTGATCTGCTCGATGCCGGTGCTTTGCTCAGCCGAGCCCGCGCTGATCTCGCCCATGATGTCGGTCACGCGCTTCACGGCCACGACGATCTCTTCCATCGTCTTGCCGGCACGTGCCACCAGCGTCGAGCCGGATTCCACACGCGTGGCCGAGTCTTCGATCAGCGATTTGATTTCCTTGGCAGCACCTGCGCTGCGCTGTGCCAGCGTGCGCACTTCGCCGGCCACCACGGCAAAACCGCGGCCCTGTTCGCCGGCACGCGCCGCTTCCACCGCAGCGTTGAGCGCCAGGATGTTGGTCTGGAACGCAATGCCTTCGATCACGGCGATGATGTCGGTGATCTTGCGCGACGATTCGCTGATCTCGCCCATGGTCGTCACCACGTCCTGCACCACGGCACCGCCCTGCACGGCAATCTCGGAGGCGTTGACGGCCAGCGTGCTCGCCTGGCGCGCGTTGTCGGCATTCTGCTTCACAATGCTCGTCAGCTCTTCCATGCTCGATGCGGTTTCCTCCAGCGAGCTGGCCTGCTCTTCCGTGCGCTGCGACAGATTGGTGTTGCCTGCTGCAATCTGCTGCGTGGCCGATGCGATCGACTCGCTGCCGCGACGCACCGTCACCACGGTCTCCTTCAGCTTGGCTTGCATCTGCTGCAGGCCTTCCATCAGCAGGCCCATCTCGTCACGCGAGTGGATGCGAACGTCGGTGGTCAGGTTGCCGCCCGAAATCTCATGGAAGTGCACGAGCATCTCTGCGAGCGGGCGCGAAATGGCGCGCGAGAGCACGAAATAGCAACCGGCCGCCAGCACCAGCCCGATGGCAATCACGATACCGAAGGTCCACAGCAGCCCGTTGAAGAACGACTGCGATGCCGCGTAGGCAACCGAGGACACTTCTTCTTGGATCGCATTCAAGCGATCGGACTGTTCCGCATAGGCGCGGAACTGCGTCGGGATTTTTTCCAGCGCCAGCACGCGCGCGGCATCCTTGTCACCACGCCGCAGCGCATCGATTGCGCCGCCGATCCCATCCTTGATGATGAGGCTGCGCTGCTTCCCGGCCTCGCCCGCAATGCGCTCTTCCTCCGGCGTCGAGAACGGCAGGGCCAGATAGTCTTTCCACGCCTTCTCGCTGTTTTGAATCTGCATTGCGACGCGGCCGAGTGCGTCCGCGCTCTTGGCGGTATCAGGATCGAAGATGGCGCGGTCCAGCGCGGTGCGTGCTTGCGCAAGCTTGGATTCGGCCTGCCCCAGCGCGCGCGTGGACGGAAGGTTATTGGAGAAGGTTTCCTTGAGCGCCGCGTTGGAGCGCAGGTTACCGACCAGCCCCAGCGCGCCGACGCCCGTCAGGAATACAGCCAGAACAAATAGCACCAGCGCCAGCCGTGCCTTGATGGAGAGCGTCTTCATATCTGTCGCGCGAAGTTGGGGGAGCGTGAAGTCGTTCCTCTGAGGGAACTGAATTCAACGAAACTAACGACAGATCCTCAATAATCTTTAACTACATTCCGAGGGTTTGCCCGAAGAACAAAGCCCCATGCGACTCTTGGCTCACGCTTGCGTCCGCTCCATCAACGCGTTATCCAGCGGAACACCGCGCACCGTCACCGTTTGGCGTACGACCACACGAAAACCATTGCAGGCAAAGAACGGCTCGGCGCTCAAGCTCACGTGGGCTTGCACACGCGGCACGTCGCGCTGCGCTGCCAACCCGAGAATGTGGCTCATGAGTTGTTGGCCGATGCCTCTTCGCGCATGCGCGGCCGATACGAAGAAGTGATCGATATAGCCGTTTGCCTGCAAATCGGCATAAGCGACGGGCTGCCCGTCGACTTCCGCCACGAACGGCTGGATGCGGCGGATGCGCTCATTCCACTGGGCGACGTCGTAGTCGGTCGGCGCCCAGGCTTCGCATTGTTCGGGCGTGTATCGGCGGGCGGCGATGCCGTGCACTGCAGAACGAAAGACGGCGTGCAGGAGCGGCTCGTCGCCGGGTCTGAAAGCGCGTATGACGACGGGCGGGTGCTGAAGTGGCGCGTTCATGATCATTGCCCCGCGTGCGGCAGATCCATCGATGCCAGCACGTCCTTGATGTGCTGCGCCGCCTGCTGGGCATTCTGCGCGGCGGGCACGGGCGGTTGCTGATCGGTCGACAAGTTGCGCACGTGGTCGTCAATGCTGATACCGGTGCCCAGCGGGGCCAGCATCGCCGCCGATTCGTGCATGGCCCATTGGAAGTCATTGAGCGGCGCGTTGCGGGCGGCCTGCAAACCAGCGGGGTTCGCTGCCATGGCGCGGGCGGCGACTGGGTCGCGGTTATCGTCCGGCGCACTCAATTCCAAGACCTGCCCCAGGTCGGGTGCGCTGGCATCGCGGGCAGTGAGCGGCGTCCGGATGTTGTAGCGCATGCGCAGCGTCTTGATGATGGCGGTGTGGTCGTACGGCTGCGCCACGGTCGAGCGGAAGATGGTGCCTTTGGGAATCCACGGTGACACCACCACCGCCGGCACGCGCACGCCCAGCCTGTCGAACGCGAAAAGCTGCCCCGGTTGCGGCGGGCTGGGCGGCACCACGGCGGGCGGCGGCACGTGGTCGAAACAGCCACCGTGCTCGTCGAAGGTGATGACGAGCATGGTCTGATGCCACTGCGGCGAACTGCGCAGCGCGTTGTACACCTGCGCGACGAGCGCATCGCCGTAGCCGACGTCGTGCGGCGGGTGCATATCGTTGGGCCAATCGACATCAGCAAAGTAGCGCGGCTCGATAAAGGTGTACGAGGGCAACTTGCCGCTGGACGCATCGTCGAGAAAATCGTCGAACAGGTGAAAGTGGTCCAGATGCAGCCACAGCCGCGTCAGCGTGAGCGAGTGCGCGAAGTCGTGGTAATAAACCGCCCAATCGTCGGGCACCACGCCGTCAAGCGCGTTGAACAGCGTCGGCATGAGATACGGAAAGTGCACCGGCGAGTTGTTCGGATAACCGTGCGCGGTGCCGGTGTGCACGAAAAACCGGTTGGGCCACGTCTGGCACGGCGCCGAGGCAAACCACGCATCGCACACGGCGTAGTTGCGCGCCAGCGTGCTGAGTGCAGGCACCTGGTCCGACGTGAAGAAATGCATGATGTCGCGCGGGTCACCACCGTTCTTGGCGTAGTTGGTGGTGAAACCCTGCATGGTGGGCGTCTGCCCCAGCGGCATCTGCTGGCCGAAGAGCTGCTGGTTGATGTCGGTGAACAGCTCGCCCGGGTCGGGATTGGGCAGCGTCATCACGTTGGGCGGCGCAGGCGTCGTCCATACGCGGATCGGCTGACCGCCGCCGTCGGGATTGGTCTCTTCGCCCGACAGGCCGTCGAACTCCGCGCTCTTTGAATACAGCGTGCCGAACAGGTTGTCGAACGACCGGTTCTCCAACATCAGCACGACTACGTGCTCGATTACATCCAGGCCTGCCATGGTGGCCCCCTCGTTTCGTTTTCGTTGCTTCGTTTTGCGGGCCCGCGCGGGGCGGCGCCCTGCGGGTCACTATAGGAAGAAACGAGGGGGATTGGCGTTACGCGCGTCTACGGACGTACCGCCGGCAGCACACGCCACGCAATCAGCGCGCTGCCCGCCGCCATCAGCCACACCACGGGCCATGACGACCACGCCAGCACCTGCGGCAGGCACAGCGACGTGAGACCGAGCGCCGCAAACGCGCCCGTGTTGCCCAGACCCAGCGCCGTGCCGGCACGCTGCGCACCGGCCAAGGTGGCCAGTTCGGTATAGCCCACGCCATGCCACGCCGATACGCAGATGCCGCCCGCCACCACGGCCGCCACCAGCGCGATGCGCATGACCGACAGATCGATCGACAGCGCCGACGTCATCCACGCCACCCCGGCCAGCACCGCAAACAGCGCGGCGCTCGACCGCGCGCAGGTAAGCAGATAGGCGCGGCGATTGCCGTGACGGTCGGTCCAGCGGCCGCTCCACACGCGCATGACGGCCGCCCCGCCCTGCACCGCTGCCATGGTCAGGCTGAGCGTGAGCACATTGGCGTGCGCAAAGTCGCGCAGGAACACCGTGGCAAAAGCGACGACCGCGCCTTGCGGCACGCACAGCAGCCCAATGGCCAAGGCCATGCGCAACAGCGTTGGATCGCGCAACGGACCCGTACCGCCAGGCGCCGCAGTGTGTGCAACTGCATTCACCGTGTCCGGTGCGTCATGCACCCACAGCCACGTCAGCGCCGCAGTCAACGCACACGCCGCCGCCAGTACCCCATACACGGCGGCAAACCCGGCATGCGCGGCCAGGCTCGGCAGCACGAGGGCACCAATGCCGCCGCCCAGCGGTACGGCGGTCTGGCGGATGCTCATGGCCAATCCGCGCTCGCCTTCGCGAAACCAGCCCATGACGGCGCGGCCGCTCGATCCATTCACGCTGCCGCCCAGCAGGCCGACGCTCAGCATGCCGCCCACCAGCCACGCCAGCGGCGGCACGTTTCCATGCAGCGGCACCACGCAACATGCCATCACGAACAGCGCCAGCGCGGTCAGCCCCAGCCCCGTCAGCAGCACCGCGCGGTCGCCCCAGCGGTCGGTCAGCAAGCCCCACGGCAATTCGCTGATAGCGATGCCCAGTCCCAACGCGCCCAGTGCCACGCCCAGTTCGGCATTGCCCAGGTGATACGCCGAGCGAATGAACACGGCCGTTGTCGGGATGCCTGAGAACGCTGCCGAAAAGCTCGCATTGGCCGCCACCCCCACACCCAGCACCTTCCAGCGGTGATGGCGCGACATGGGCGTCGAAGTGGCCGGTAAGCACATCGCGGTTGTCATGATCGTTTCTCCAGAAATGCGTTTGACAGCAGCAGTCTGGCGGAGCAACATCAGGCCCAAATGACGTTAATCCCTCATTTCAAGACATCATGCGCAGAATCGGCTTTTTGGTGTTTCCGGGCTGCAGCCTGCTCGATTTCACTGGCCCGCTGACGGCCTTTGACGTGGCGAACCGGCTCGCACCACAGCCGGCATATCGCATCGACGTGCTGTCCGAAAGCGGCACGCTGGTGCAAAGCGCGCCCGGCCTCGTCATGCAGACGCAGGGCCTGGACGATCCCGCCTTCGATACGTTGATCATCTCGGGCGGCAACGGCCCGCGCGAAGACGCGTTTTCGCCGCGGCTGATCACCTTCGTACGGGAAGCGGCAGAGCACTCGCGGCGCATGACGAGCGTGTGTTCCGGCGCGTTTGCGCTGGCGGCGGCGGGCCTGCTCGATGGGCGCCGCGCAACCACGCACTGGCGCATGGCGGCGCTGCTGCAGCGGCGCTATCCGCGCGTGCAGGTGCAGAGCGACCACATCTTCATTCACGACGGGCCGGTCTGGACGTCGGCCGGCATCTCGTCGGGCATCGACCTGGGGCTGGCGCTCATTGAGGAAGACCTGGGCGTCGACGTATCGCGCGCCGTGGCCCGCGAGCTGGTGGTCTACCACCGGCGGCCCGGCGGGCAATCGCAGTTCTCGACCTTGCTGGAGCTGGACCCGGCATCGAGCCGCATTGCACGTGCCCTGGGCTATGCGCGCGAGCACCTGCATGAAGCGCTGGACGTCGACCGCCTGGCCGAAGTCGCCCACCTGAGCCGCCGCCAGTTCGATCGCGCCTTCGTGGCCGAGACCGGCCAGACGCCGGCCAAGGCCATCGAAAAGCTCCGTGCAGAAATCGCCCGGCCGCGCGTGGAAGCCGGTGATGAATCGCTGGAACAGGTCGCGCGCGCCGTGGGCTTTGCCGATCCGGAACGCATGCGGCGCGCGTTCATCCGCGTGTTCGGGCAGCCGCCGCAATCGGTGCGGCGCTCCGGGCGGTCAGGACGATCAGTGCACTCACGCCTGATGGCCTAACGCGCCGCGCCCATGAATCCGCTACCCTGGCGCGCCTGAAATCCGTAGCCTCGAATTCGCACCGATGTCCGACAATCAAGACTTGCCCCTGCTCTACAGCTATCGCCGCTGCCCCTACGCCATGCGTGCGCGCCTGGCGATGCTGCAAGCCAATCGGCGCTTCCAGACGTTTGAGATCATCATGCGTGACAAGCCTACCGAACTCCTGGCGCTGTCCCCGAAAGGCACCGTTCCTGTCTTGCACCTGACAGACGGCGACGTGCTGGAAGAGAGCCTCGACATCATGCGCTGGGCCTTCGAGGCACGCGACCCCGAAGGCTGGTGGAGCCGCGCGCAATCCGCCGACAACCTCGCCCTGCTGCGCACCAACGACGGGGAGTTCAAACGCCAGCTCGATCGCTACAAATACCCCGACCGCTATCCGCAAGAGACCGCTCCGCGCGAGACAGCCCGTGCCCGGGCAACAGAAACCCTGCTGATACCACTGGAATCACGCTTGCTGGATCAACGCTATCTTGGCGGCTCGACACCGTGCGCGACCGATCTGGCGATCTTCCCGTTCGTGCGGCAGTTTGCAGCGGTGGAGCCGGACTGGTTTGCCGGTCAGCCTTTGCCGGCGGTGCAGGCCTGGCTTGCCGAGTGGCTCAGCAGCCGCCTGTTCGAGGTCTGCATGACAAAACAGCCCGTACAGGCCGTTGCCGTATTTCCCGAGTATCAGCATCCGAATTGATCAATTGATCGACCGATCCATCGATGAAGGCGTGTGTGCGATGAACGAACCGCAAACTGCATCCCCCGACAGCACTGCAGCGCGCGTCGCGTTGTGGCGCGCCTTGCATGTGCACAGCGATGCACCGCCGCATGTGCTGGAAGACGAGGTAGGCCTGAAGTTGCTGGCCCCGGAACCCGGCTGGCAACAACGCGGCGACATGGATCCGCAGTTCACACGTCCGTTTCGCGCGTCCATTGTGGCGCGCGCACGTTTTATCGAAGACCTCGTCATCGAACAAGCGGGCCGTGGCTTGAGCCAGTACGTGATTCTGGGGGCGGGATTGGACAGCTTTGCACAACGCCGGCCCGAGGTGGCATCGCGCATGACAGTGTTTGAGGTCGATCAGCCGGAGCCGCAGGCCTGGAAGCGGCAGCGCCTGGAAGCGCTGGGCTTCGGCGTTCCGCATTGGCTGCGCTTCGTTCCGGTGGATTTTGAGGCACGCGAATCCTGGCAGGATGCGCTGGTCGCGGCCGGGTTTGATACGGGCAGGCCGGCCATTGTGGTGTCCACGGGCGTGAGCATGTATCTGTCAAAGGCAGCGAATGCGGCCACGCTGCGGCAGGTGGCGTCGCTTGCGCCGGGTTCGATGCTCGCGATGACGTTCCTGCTGCCGCTGGAGATGGCAGACCCGGACGTCCGGCCCGGCCTTGAGATGGCGGAGAAAGGTGCACGCGCGAGCGGCACGCCGTTCATCAGCTTCTTCACGCCGCCCGAAATACTCGCGCTGGCCCGCGAAAACGGCTTTCGCGACGCCCAGCACATTTCGGCAGACATGTTGACGGAGCGCTATTTTGCAGGCCGCGCCGACGGCCTGCACCCCCCGCGCAATGCCGAAGAGCTGCTCTTGGCCACAATCTAGCCGCGCACGCGTCTACCGCTCGCGCAGCGGCCCGGGCAGTGCCTTCAGGCCAATCCACAGCACCCCAATGACTACGTTGACGGGCACGCTCAACGCGCTGGGCACATAGAACAGCACCGACAGGCCCGGCGTGTTGAGCCCCAGTTCCAGCACGCCGCCCAGGGCGTAGAAAAGCAACCCGCACCAGAGCCAGCGCCGCATATAGGCCAGCAGCCAGTGCGCGTGCGCCTGGTTGAAACGCCACGCGGCCGAGCGCTCGAACAGGTTGCCGCGGCTGGCGTCTTTGAACAGCCAGCCGAAGAAGAAGTAGCGGTACAGCAGCGTGCGAAAGGCGAGCTCTTGCATGATGGCTCCCTCGGCCAAACCAACTTCAGGCAAGCAAGTTTGGCTCCAAAATCGCGCGGGCGCCATGCCCTCCAGCGCCGGGTTGATCATGAAGCACCCGGCCGTGCCGCCCCGTCTTTCAGCTTGCCAGCTTCTTGAAGGTCTCCAGCACTGCGTCGCCTTTGAACGGCTTGACGATCCAGCCCTTCACGCCAGCGGCCTTGCCGCGGTCTTTCATGGCAGGGCTGCTTTCGGTGGTGAGCATGATGACGTTGACCGTCTTGTTGCCCAGCTCACCGCGCACCTTTTCGACCATGGTCAGGCCGTCCATGTTGGGCATGTTCACATCACTGATGACGAGTCTGACGCCGGGGTTGGCCTTGATCTTGGCCAGGCCGTCCTTGCCGTCCACGGCGGTGTCCACCGCCAGACCGTGCTTCTTCAGAAAACCGGCCACCTCATCGCGGACGGTGCTTGAATCGTCCACAACCAGAATCTTGCTCATGACGCTTTCCTCGTTCTCAATCTATCCAATCAAAACAATTCCAACTCGCCGCCGGATTCCACCCCATCGCTCACATCGGCCACGAAATCCAGCGGGGCATGGGCACACACGCACACGGTAGCGTCCACACGCACGGTGTCGTTGATGGTGACCGCGTAGGCGGCCACGTAACCGGGCTTGAGCACGTGCAGATACGGCAGGCAGCGTGCGCTCACCACATAAGGCGTGGACATGCCAAGGTCGGGAAACACCTGCAGCAGCTCCTGGTTCAGCGCGCCGCAGCACAGGTTGCCGATCTCCAGACGCGCCTCTTCAAAAGAACGCCCCGTGCCTTCACCAGTGAAGTAGGCGCGCGTGGCGTCGGAGTCATCAAAGCGCAGCACCAGCAAGAGGCGGAATGCGATGGACGAAATGGTGAGGATGAGAGCGTCCTCGCCATTCAGGGTGCCAGCTTCGGCCGCGGTGCTGATATGGCAGGTGTCCTCCGGCTGCCGCGTGAGCCGCGTACGTGCGGCCTTGCGGAAGATGCGCTCGAAACTGTCTTGTGCGTTGCTGCGGATCACGTCGGGCCTGCCTAGTGAAGCTGGTGTTGAAACTGGCTGGCCAGCGCCTCGACGCTCGACAGCGACGCGGTGATCATCTTGCCGCCCGCCTGGATGTCCTGGAACGTGGCGGTGGTAGTCAGATCGTTCAGGTGCAGGCTGTTGCGATAGCTCTTCGACAGTTCTTCCGAACGCGCGGCGAGCGCGCGCACCTCACTGGCCACCACGGCAAAACCCCGGCCCGCCGTGCCCGCACGCGCCGCCTCGATGGATGCATTGAGCGAGACGATCACGACATGCCGCACGATGGATTGCAGCTCCTGGTTCTTCGCGTGCATATCGTGGTTCTGCTCCATGAGCGAGATCATCTGTTCATGCCAGCGCTCGAACGTCAGCGCCAGGCCGCGCAGGCGCGCCGCTTCTTCGGCAATCTGCCCGGCGCGGCTCGCCCACTGCTCCTTCGCGGCTGTGGCCGACTGCAACTCGGTACGCAGGTGCTCGATGACTTCCAGTTGATCGGCAGCAGCGTCACGCATCTGGGCAACGGTGGTTTCCAGTGCGGCAACCTCATGCATGCCCGTTTCCACCCGTGCGGCTTGCCGGCCCAGATCGGCCGACAGATCGGCGATACGGCGATCGGCATCGCCCAAGGTGCGCGCCATCGCATTCACTTTCCGCTGCCGGATCAGCCACATCAGCACGCCAGCGACCAAGCCGCCAGTCATCACGGCCAAAACAATCGACCCCATCACGATGCTTCCTTATCCAGGTCCATGCGCACTGCCCGTTGCGCGCCTAGCTCGGCGTTCACGCTGTCGACCGCAAACCGTTCAGGCAGGCACACCACCGTCTGGAACTGGCGGAACGCCGCGCCCTTGTGATCGTCGGTGAAGCGCAGCTCGATGCGGCCATGCTCGCGCTTGAGGAACTCCAGCACGGCGTCCATGCCGACGCCGCGTCCGGACACTTCTGTCACCTTGTTTGCGGTCGAAAAGCCCGGGCGGAAGATGCACTGCGCGATGTCTTCGTCGGTCGCCTGTTGGTCTGCGCCGATCCAGCCGCGCTCCATGGCGATACTGCGGATGCGGTCAAGCGCCAGGCCACGGCCATCGTCGCACAGCGTGATCTGCAGCATGCCCTGGTCCACACCCACTTCAACGTCGATCGTGCCTGCCGCCGGCTTGCCGTGGGCGATGCGTTCGTCTGCGGGTTCAATGCCGTGGTCGATCGAGTTGCGCAGCAGGTGCATGAACACGTTCTGGAGGATGCCGCGGGCCTCCGTACGCAAGCGGTAGCCGTTGTCGTCGATGCGCACGGCCACAGGCTCCTTGCCCAGTTCCTGCGCCAGCGACGGCAGCGATTGCAGCGCACCGGATAACAGTTCGTCCACCGTTTCGCTGCCCAGGAGGCGCAGCTGCTCATAAATGGAATCGCGCATCGCAACCAGTTCGTGCAGGCTGCATGGGTTGGCCGACTCCAGCAAGCGCAGGCTTTCCTGAATGCGCGCCATCACATCGGGGGCGACTTGCGTGGCATGGCCTGACGCTGCATCGCCCTTGCGGCCCAGCTTCACCTCGTTGATGCGAGCGTAGTTTTCGATGGCCTCGCGCACACGCGTCAGCTCTTCCATCAGCCAGTCCTGATCCCAGGTGTGTTCGGTGTCAGGTTCGCGCAGCGCGTGGTAGGTCTGCTCGGTCTCGTGCACCACGTTGGTCAGATGCTGCAGGTTGTACGTGCGCGCATTACCCTTGATGGTGTGCATGTTGCGAAACAGCGCCGCAATGGCCGCGCTGTCCGCCTGCGAATACTGACGGATGATCCGTTCGTTCTCGTGCACAAAGGTCGTGGAGCTGTCGATGAAGTGCTGGAACTTCTCCTGGCTCACCGCCAGGATCTCGCCAATCATCTCCAGGTTGCGGCGCTGCTCGCTGGCCTCGGCGGCCAGCTTGCGCAGCTCGGTCACATCGCGCACGCACAGCATCAGGCGCAGGATCGTGTCGCTCTCGTCGGTAATGGCCGACCACGACAAATCGAGCGTCTTCGTGCGTCCGTCCGGCATGCGCTTTTCCACCTCGCTCGCAAGCAGATGCTGGTTGAACGCGAAGTTGATGATGTCCTGCCCGAGGCAGGCATCGACCGCCGCTTCCACCTGCGACAGCGCATCGGCGCCAAGGCTGGTATCGGCAAAGATCAGTTCCATCAGCTTGCGGCCGGCGATCTCCTGCGTCTCAAAGATTGATTCGAGGTAGATCGAGTATTCCTCGTGCACCACGCCGCCATCGACCACGGTCAGGATGCCCTGCTGCATGTTCTGCAGCATCGCCTGGATGTCGGCCGTCTTCTGCTTGAGCAGCGCGGCGTTCTCCTGGATCTTCTCGATCATCTGGTTGAACGCGACGACCGAGTGGCCGATCTCGTCCATGCGGCCCACCGGCACACGGCGCGTGAAATCCTGGCTGGTGGCGATCTCGCTCATCTCGGCCTGCATGCGCGTGAGCGGGCGGGTGATCTGGCGATACAGCAGCATGCCGACGGCGGTCAGCAGCACGATGGCCACGCCGCTCACCACGCCAATGGTGGTGGCCGTGCTCGCGAGCTTGCCGTTCAGGCCGGCAATGGCCTCGTCTTTCTCACGGTTTTTCTCGATGCGCAGCGTCTCGACAATCTTTTCCAGCACGTCTCGATAGCTGGCCACGTTGGCAAACAGGAAGGCCTGCGCCAGCTCGTCCTTGCCCGCGAGCTTCATGTCGGTGGTCTGCTGGATGGCCTCGACGTAGCTGTCGACGCTTTCCTTGGCCTGCGCAACCAGGCCTTCCTGCGCGTGGCTGTTGGCGCGCTT
Source organism: Ralstonia sp. Ralssp110 (assembly GCF_047325135.1). Classification (NCBI taxonomy): domain Bacteria; kingdom Pseudomonadati; phylum Pseudomonadota; class Betaproteobacteria; order Burkholderiales; family Burkholderiaceae; genus Ralstonia; species Ralstonia sp. Ralssp110. Next base: position 937,424 of record NZ_CP168609.1, read on the forward strand.
GGCCTGCACGTCCAATGCCGCCCGCAGCGCCGCTTCCTTGGTTTTCAGGTCGTCCGAGGCCTGCGCGACGATGTTGCCGTCGGGCGCATACACCAGCACCATCGTCGCAAGTTGCACGTCCTTGACGAGCGATACGAGGTCAGCCGATGCCAGCGCGCTCGGCACCACGCCCTCCGTCACCTGGCGGACCTCCGCCGCGCTGCCGCGGGTCTGGTAGACCGCGTATCCGCCGATGGCCGCCAGCGCGGCAAACATCAGCACCACCAGCAATGTAATGCGATGACGAATGGTCATTTGAAATTCTCTCGATTCAGTCACCCCCTGAAAGAAGGGATGCCTCAATATGTTTTCCTGAACATCGGAGGCGCAATTATTGAAGTCGAAAGATGACCAATCGATGACCGCCACATCGACCATCCGGGCATTGCGGTATTGAATTTCCGTGCGCAGGTATTGCGCCGCATACCCGCGCGGAACTTGGATTCCCGGCGAAATCGTTTGACATCCCTACTCAAGCAGGGGAATTGCACGAAATCGCTAAAGTTATTTTTCTCGTCGCCGTTAACTCACCGCCGTTTTATTTTCTCTTTTATTTCGCAAATTATTTTTCGCACTGATTCCATAAGCAGAAAAAAGGGGTTTGTCAGCTTCCCGGCGCGCAGCCTGATGGGGTATCTCGCCCACCGTTGCCGAGTGGCTACCGGCCGTTGTTCCTGCCAGAATGTTTTGCTTAGGCCCACCACGGAGGCAGACACATGAAGAAAAGCACGCAGGACACCGCCGCACCCGCATCCGAGCTGATCGACGCACGCATTGCAGAGCTGAACGACTGGCGCGGCGAGATGCTCGCCCGCCTGCGCGCCGTCATCCGCGCGGCCGACCCCGACGTTGTAGAGGAATGGAAATGGAGCGTGCCCGTGTGGTCTCACCATGGCTTGATCTGCACCGGCGAGGCCTACAAGCAGACGGTGAAGATGACGTTTGCCAAGGGCGCCTCCGTGCCTGACCCTTCCGGCCTGTTCAATTCCAGCCTGGACGGCAACACGCGCCGCGCCATCGACTTCCGTGAGGGCGACAAGGTGAACGAGAAGGCGTTGAAAGCGCTCATCCAGGCAGCCATCGCGGTGAACAAGGCCGGCGCCAAGCGTTGAAGAACGTGCAAGCTCGCGCGGGTCGGGCCGGAGCCGTTAACATACGGCCCGCCTGATCAACCAACGGAGCAACCGCAGTGATTCAACCGACCAGCGTATTCAAGGACAATCTCGCCCAACTGCCCGCCATTGACGGCATCGAACGCATCGATCTGATCGACGGCCAGGGCGCCGTGGTGGCCGATATCGAAAACAAGCCGGGTAAGCAAGGTTCGGTGGCGGTGTATCACTACCTGCAGCAGACGTTCGGCCAGCTCGATATCAAGGCCGCCGAGCACGGCCTGGCCGTGTTTGCCGAGCACACCATCGACGCACGCAACCGCCCTGGCGCCCACCCGAATGTGGACCGCCTGCTGGCCATCGCGGCGGGTGAGCCGGCCCTGCGCATCAACGTCGTAAAGGCTGGATGACGCATCGCTGATGCACGCGGCAAGTAGCGAGTGAACCACCTCTTCTCTCGCTGCACTGCACACAGCGGCATCTGAAAAGCCGTGCGCCGCGCACGCTGATTGCCAGCCATGGGCACGCGGCGTAGCATGAGGCAGCCCTTCTTCGGGAGCCGCCTCATGCCTGCCCAGCACGAAGACAAGGTCCGCCAGCATATGGCGGATGCAGTGGCCCTGGCGCGCGAACGTGCGCCCGATATTGTTGACCTGTTCGAACCGTTCCTGCGGCATTACTACGGTCTGGCAGACCCCGAAGACGTGATCTCGCGCAGCGTTGCCGACCTCTACGGCGCTGCGATGGCGCACTGGCAGCTCGGTCAGAAATTCGTGTCCGGGCAACCGCGCGTACGGGTCTACAACCCAAGCCTCGAACAGCACGGCTGGTACTGCGGTCACACGGTCGTTGAAATCGTCAACGACGATATGCCGTTCCTGTTCGACTCCGTGACCATGGAGATCAACCGGCAGGGGCTGGCACTGCATTCCGCCTTCCACCCGGTCTACCGCGTACAGCGCGATGCCGCAGGCATGCGCGTGGCGGTATCGGCCGGTGGCGGTGTCCAGCGCCCGGCGGCCCTTGCGGGCGACATGCCCGATACACCCGCCGACGCGGATACGGAAACCCACGGCGCTGCCCGCTTCGAATCGACCATCCACATCGAGGTCGACCGTTTTTCCGAGCCCGAACGCCTGCAGGCGCTGCACGACGGCCTGATGCGTGTGCTGGGCGACGTGCGTGCCACCGTGGAAGACTGGAAGCCCATGCAGGCCGCCGCCCACGCCGCCATCGAGGCGCTGGCCGTTCGCGCCGCCCAGCCCTCCGCCGGTGACGTGGAACGCGCCGAGATTGCCGAAACGCAGGCCTTCCTTACCTGGATGCTCGAGCGGCATTTCACCTTCCTTGGCTATCGTGACTACGAACTGATCACGCAAGACGATGGCCATTACCTGCGCGGCATACCGGGCACGGGCCTGGGGGTGCTGCGAGAAGCGCTGCGCGACACGTCCACGCCGGACACGACGCGCCTGGCACCGGGCGCGGCCAAGTTTATCGACGCGCCTGAGCCCATCTTCCTCACCAAAGCCAATTCGCGGGCGACCGTGCACCGGCCCGGGTATCTCGACTACATCGGCATCAAACTGTTCGACGCCGAAGGCCGTGTCTGTGGGCAGCGGCGCTTCCTGGGCATGTACACGTCGAACGTCTACATGGTGCCCGCTGAAGACATTCCGCTGGTGCGTCGCAAGGTGGCCGACGTCATCCGACGCACGGGCTTCCTTCCCGACGGGCATCTGGCCAAGACGCTGGTGACGATCCTGGAGCAATATCCGCGCGACGAGCTGTTCCAGATGGACACCGAAGCGCTGCACGACATCGCGCTCGGCATCCTGCGGTTGCAAGAGCGCCAGCGCACGCGCCTGTTCGTGCGCCGTGATCCGTTTGACCGCTTCGTGTCGTGCCTCGTGTTCGTGCCGCGCGAGAAGTTCAATACTGATCTGCGCGTGCGTATCCAGGGCCTGCTGCAGGCAGCGTATAACGGCACCGCTGTGGAGTTCACGCCATTGCTGTCGGAATCGATGCTGGCGCGCATCCACATCACCGTGCGCACGCTGCCGGGCAACGTGCCTGAGGTGGACGTTGCCGAACTCGAAGACCGCATCGTGCAGGCCGCCCGGCGCTGGCAGGACGACCTGGCCGACGCGCTGCTCGAACGCGGCGGCGAAGAGCGCGGCAACCGCCTGCTGCGCCGCTATGCCGGCGCGTTTCCTGCGGGCTTCCGCGAGGACTACGCCGCGCGCCTTGCGGTGCGCGACATTGAACTGATGGAGCCGCTGATTGGCGCCAACGCCACCGGCAACGTGCTCAGCATGCAGCTCTATCGGCCGCTCGAAGCGCCGCCTGGTGCGCTGCGTTTCAAGATCTACCGCGCCGGCCAGCCGACTTCGCTGTCGCACAGCCTGCCGATGCTTGAACACCTGGGCGTGCGCGTCAACGAAGAGCGCCCCTACTGCATCGAACCCGCCGACGCCGCCCCGATCTGGATGCACGACTTCGGCATGGAGACCACCGACGGCAGCGAAGTCGATCTCGACGAAGCCCGCGCACGCTTTGAAGACGCCTTCGCGCGCATCTGGAGCGGCGAGCTGGAGAACGACGATCTCAACCGACTCGTGCTGCAGGCCGGCCTGACCTGGCGCGAGGTGCGCATCTTGCGTGCGTATGCGCGCTACATCCGCCAGATCGGTTCGACCTTCAGCAATGCGTATATGGAGAGCGCGCTGAACGGCAATCCGTCGATTGCGCGGGCGCTGGTGCGGCTGTTCCTGGTGCGCTTCGACCCCGCGCTGGCCGAGGCCGAGCGCTCGCGTGCAAGCGAAACACTGCGCAAGCAGATCGACGAGGCACTCGAAGACGTACCCAACCTGGATGAAGACCGCATCCTGCGGCAGTTCCTGGGCGTGGTGGAAGCCACGTTGCGCACGAACTATTTCCAAAACCTGCCGGATGCCGGACAGGGGCAGCCCAAGCCGTACCTCTCGTTCAAGTTCGACCCGGCCCGCGTGCCAGGCCTGCCCGAGCCCAAACCGATGTTCGAGATCTGGGTGTATTCACCGCGCGTGGAAGGTGTGCACCTGCGCGGCGGCAAGGTTGCGCGCGGCGGCTTGCGCTGGTCTGACCGGCGCGAGGATTTCCGTACCGAGGTGCTGGGCCTGGTCAAAGCGCAGATGGTCAAGAACACGGTCATCGTACCGGTGGGCTCCAAGGGCGGCTTTGTCGTCAAGCAACCGCCGCCGGCCAGCGACCGCGATGCGTATCTGGCCGAAGGCGTGGCGTGCTACCAGACCTTCCTGCGCGGGCTGCTCGACCTGACCGACAACTACGTCGACGGCCGCGTCGTGCCGCCGCGCGATGTCGTGCGGTACGACGAAGACGATCCCTATCTGGTCGTTGCCGCCGACAAGGGCACGGCCACGTTCTCCGACTACGCCAACGCCATCTCGGCCGAATATGGCTTCTGGCTCGGCGACGCCTTTGCTTCGGGCGGGTCAGTGGGCTACGACCACAAGAAGATGGCCATCACCGCGCGTGGCGCATGGGAATCGGTCAAGCGGCACTTCAGCGAGATGGGTGTCGATACGCAGACGCAGGACTTCACGGTCGTGGGCGTGGGCGACATGTCGGGCGATGTGTTCGGCAACGGCATGCTGCTCTCGCGCCATATCCGCCTGCTCGCAGCGTTCGATCATCGGCATATCTTTCTCGACCCGTCGCCCGATGCGGCCACAAGCTTTGCGGAGCGCGAGCGGCTATTCAACCTGCCGCGTTCAAGCTGGGCCGATTACGACCGTGCGCTGATCAGCCCCGGCGGCGGCATATTCCCGCGCACGGTCAAGTCGATCGCGCTCACGCCGGAGGTGCGCGCCATGCTGGATGTGACGGCCACCGAGATGGCGCCGAACGACCTGCTGCACGCCATCCTCAAGGCGCCCGCCGATCTGCTCTACAACGGCGGGATCGGCACCTACATCAAGGCCAGCACCGAAACGCATGCCCAGGTGGGCGACCGCGCCAACGATGGCCTGCGCGTGAACGGCGCCGAGCTGCGCTGCAAGGTCGTGGCCGAGGGCGGCAACCTGGGTTGCACGCAGCTCGGCCGCATCGAATACGCGCAGCATGGCGGGCGCATCAACACCGACGCCATCGACAACTCTGCCGGGGTGGATTGTTCCGACCACGAGGTCAACATCAAGATCCTGCTGGGGCTTGTCGTGGCCGACGGCGAGATGACGCTCAAGCAGCGCAACACGCTGCTGGCCGAAATGACCGACGAGGTGGGCGAACTGGTGCTGCGCGACAACTACTTCCAGACGCAGGCGTTGTCACTTGCACGCACGCGCACGGCGCTGTGGCTCGACCCCGAGGCGCGGCTGATGCGGTATCTGGAGCGCGGCGGGCGCCTGAATCGCGCCATCGAGTTCCTGCCCGCAGATGAAGACATCGACGCCCGCCGCGCAAGCGGCGGCGGCCTGACGACACCCGAGCGCGCCGTGCTGATGGCCTACAGCAAGATGTGGCTGTACGACGTACTGCTCGGCAGCGACCTGCCCGACCAGCCTTTCGTGGCCGATGGTCTGCCGGCGTATTTCCCGCAGCCGCTGCACACGCGTTGCGCTACGTCGATCCCCCGGCACACGCTGCGTCGCGAGATTCTGGCGACGATGCACGCCAACGCGCTCGTCAACCGAGCGGGTGTGACCTTCGTGCACCGGATGGCCGAAGAGACCGGCGCAGAGCCGCTTGCCGTGGTGTGGGCAAGCCTCGTCGCACGCGCGGTCTACCGGCTCGACGCGCTCTGGCAACAAGTCGATGCCCTGGACGCTCAAGTGCCGCACGAAACGCAAACTACCCTGTTTACGGCGCTCGCGCAGTTGCACGAGCGCGCGACGTTGTGGTTCCTGCGGCGGCGCGTGGCCGATGTGCCGACCGCAGTCGAGCACTTCCGGTCTGCGGTCGATGCGCTGGCACCCGAGATTGACGCGCTGCAACCCGAGGAATCTGCGCAGGCTGCCGCACAGCAGCGGCAGGTCTTTACCGAAGCCGGCGTGCCGGAAGCACTGGCGCGCGTGGCGACCGGCGTGCCGGCACGCGTGTCGTTGCTCGACATTGCCGAGGTTGCGACCGCCGGCGGCTGCGATGCACGGCTTGCCGCACGCGTGTACTTCGCCCTCGACCAGCCGCTGGGTTACGGGTGGCTGCAAGGCGGCATCCTCGGCCTGCCGACGCAAACGCATTGGCAGATGCTGGCGCGCGCAACGCTGCTCGAAGAACTGGGACAACTGCGGCGGCGGCTCACGCAATCCGTTTTGCAGGGTGCGACGCCCGGCGCCAGCGCGGATGGCCTCATCGACACGTGGCGCGGCACACGGCAGGACGCACTGGCGCGCTACAACCGCGTGATTGCCGATCAGGTCGCAGCCGGTTCGGCAGATCTGGCGATGCTGTCGGTGGGCCTCAAGGCGCTTGCCGAAGTCGACGCTTGATCAACGCCGCTATCGGGCACGCGCCAGTGCGGCGTTAACGCGCACTGGCGGCGTGTCGTGCGAAAACGGCGGCTGCACGACGAAGGCATCCACCACGCCTGGCTCAAAGAACATGCAGTACGTCGATCCGCCGTACTGGAAATAGCCAAGCTCCTCGCCCTTGCAGACATGCTGGCCCGGCGTCACGTCGACCATGCATGACGACACCTCCGCCATGCCGATGAACACGCAACCCACGGTGCCCACGGCCGGGTCGTCGCAGGCGATGGTGATGATCGCGCGTGCGGCCATCGCTGCGCTGTAGCCTTGCGAATCATTCAGCCCTTCGGGGTCGGTACCCTCGGATTCCACGCACGAGTAGTACGTGCCGTCTACGTGGAAGGTATCGACGATGGTGCCTGCGACGGGCGCATGCCAGCGGTGGTAGTTGTAGGCGCTCAGGAAAGCCTGGTAAACGCTGCCGCCTGCAAACCGCTCTGCGAGGTGGGCCTTCCCCGGTCCGAAGACGTCGCGCAATGAGTACGGCTGCGCCTTGATCCAGAACGCGTCTTCATAGCGCGCATCGTGGCTGATGTTGTAGGGTGCGGCCTCGCAAGCGCTGACAATCAACTTGTTGTCGTCCTTGCCCGCGACCGGCCGCAAGCCGTCACGAAATCGGCGCGTGAAGAAGTCGTTCCACGAGGTAAAGCCCCAGTACGGTTGCGACGGGTCGCACAGGAACTGCTCCATGCCGATACGCCTTGTCGCTTCGCGGCTGAACCAGCCGTCCGGCTCGCGCGTGTTCAGATAGGCGCGCGAATGCGGGCCGCTGAGGAAAGCGCTCCAGCCATTGAGCACCGCCTCGAGCGCATCGTTGAAGCGCCGGTCACGGAACAGCGCGTAGCCGGATGGCATGCACATCGGCCAATCAAGCAGGGCGTTGAGCGGACAGATCACCAGCGCCTTCTCGCTGAAGCGAGGCGCGCACGTGACGACGTGGTCAATGGCGAGCAGCAGTTCTGCGCTCTCCTTGTAGCCGAGTTCGTATCCGCGCTCCTTCGCTTCGTCGATAGCGCGTGCAAGGTGCATGCGCAATGCGGGCTCGCCGTCGATCAGGTTGGCAAGTGCGCGCACGGCGGCCACGGACGGCGTCTTTGACGGACGAGACAGCGCTTGCGCAACCAGCTCGGTGCGGAACGCCGCCAGTTGCGCTTCGCCTTCCGGCAGCCAGTTGCCCAGCCGGCGGCGTCGGTCCAACGGAACATTCGATGCAGCTTCCAAAGTGGTCTCCTGGTCAATGCCGGACACCAAGCAACGTGCGTTCCACATGGGTACGGTGGCATTCGGGTTGCTTTGCCTCTGCTGTTCTCACCTGCCTGCCCATGAAAAAAACCACACCCTCTTCCCCCGACGACGAGACTAACCCCGACCAAGAGCCGGAATCGCTTGACACGTGTCGCCGCTGCGATCTCTGGCGCCACGCCACGCAAGCTGTACCCGGTGATGGCAGGCGGCGCGCGCGCATCATGCTCGTCGGCGAGCAGCCGGGCGACGGCGAAGACCTGGCCGGCAAACCATTCGTGGGACCCGCTGGGAAACTGCTCGACCGCGCGCTGGAAGACGCCGGCATCCCGCGCGACACGGTGTTCATCACCAACGCGGTCAAACACTTCAAATGGGAACTGCGCGGCAAGCGGCGCCTGCACAAGACACCCGGCCAGCGCGAAGTACAAGCCTGCATGTACTGGCTGGAGCGCGAACTGCAACAGGAAGCGCCTGCGGTGGTGGTGGCATTGGGGGCAACTGCGTTAAAGGCGCTGCTCGACGATGCACATGCGCGCTTGCAAGAGCATTTCAACAAGCCAGTGCGCCATGAAGGCCGTACGGTGTTGGCGACATGGCATCCGTCATATGCCCTTCGCGCTCCCGACCCGGCAACGCGCGAGAGCGCCTATCTCGACATCGTGACTGCACTCAAACATGCGCGACGGCTTGCTGCCGGCAAATAGGAGACCCCGGGGCACGGGCGCGCGAGTTGCGTCGTTGGAGCGAACACCGACACCCTACGGGAGCACATGATGATTTGCACCCCATATTCCGCACGTGCGTTCTGCGCGGCGGCGGCAACGTTCATTGCACTTTGCAGCGGCGCTGCATTCGCGCAAGCAACAGGCGCACAGTCCGGTAGCAGCGACAACGCGCCAGCAGCACCCAATGGAAGCAGCACCACCGCAACGGACACCACAAACCGCAGCGACAGCCCCACGGGCCGTGACGCCACGCGCAACCGTACCCGCACCCGCAACGACAGCGCCAATCCTTCCGGTGGATACGTTCCCCGCACCGGCTCCACTTCGCATCAAGACAAGAACGGCAGCGTGGTCAAGGACAAATCAACGGGCGGCAGCCCGCAGGGGCGCGAGCGTCCGCCCACGTCCCCGCCAAACACTCCGGCCACGCACCCTTGAAGCAACACGTACCGCCTCGAGCGCATTCAGGAGCACCTCATGAACAATGAAAACCCCATCCCCGGCACGCCCCCTGCCCCGGCCGCTCCGGGCGACGAAGCGGCGCCCGGAGCGCCCAGCAGCGGCGAAGTAGTCTGCCCCACGTGCAACGGCACCGGTCAACGCGACGACGGCAGCCCCTGCCCCATGTGCGAAGGCAGCGGCAAGATCGTCCAAGGGATTGGTGGAGGCTGATGATTCCCTGCACTTCAGCGCACGCGGCAGGGCACGGACATCACGGTCAGCGGACCCTGTGCATTGAGACGACGCCCGACCGGCTGGTTTGCCGTGTGCGCGCGGTCGGGCGCCCTCGTCGGGTCACGCCCGATCAACGGTGTTCCATCTCTTCATGAACCTCGTGCGCATGCTCGCGCGCCTCGTGTTCGCGGTGCCTCAAGGCTTCGCGATCACGCTTGATGTCGCGGTGCTCAGCGCGCAGTTCACGGTGTTCCTCGCGGCGCTCCATGTGTCGCTCATGCTCCATACGCTCCGCACGTTCATGATCATGGTCTTCCGGATGTGGCGGCGGCATGGGCTGCGCAAGGGCAGCAGTACCGGCGAGTGCAAACAACGCGGCAAGCAGGGTGTGTTTGTTTTTCATGGGGTGGCTCCTCTTGAGTTGTCATGAGTGCCTACCCACCGACGTTGGTGCGTCGAAATTCAGGATAGGCCTCTGCAATTCAGCAAGAAGCCGGCCCCCTGGCCCGCAGGCGAGCGCACAAGCTACGCCGGGGCCACGAGCAGAGTGTTTCTGTTTGTATCGATCGCAGGCACGTCACACGCCCTCCTGGACGTAGCGCCCAGGCAGCGACTGGTTGCACTGCAATGAGGAAGAACCGCCTAGTGAGACACAGCCATCGAACGGCGGCCACCGGTGCGGACGTGTCCGGAAGCCTTGAGCAGAACGTAGCCCTGGAGGGTGACCCGGGCATAGCTGTGGTCGGGGCCACGGCGTTCCAGCGTCACGAGCTGTCGCTCGATGAGCGCTTCGACATCGGCGCGATCCAGGTCGTCGGATTCAGCGCCGTCGTTGACGAGCAGCAGGACGGCAAATTCATGGGGACTCAGCACAGTTGGCTCCAGCTTTTCTGTTGGTCACGGCACGCGACTCGTGACAGGGGTGGGCTTGGTTTTCACTGACACCATGAGCACTGCAAGAGCCACCAAGAACAGCGTGAGAGAGTAGCTGGGCTTGCAGGAGAAGCCAGCATAGGCACGCACGCAGCCGCATTCAAGAGGGGCAAATCCGCGCATCGTCCGCTGAGCTCTGCAGCCCCAGGGTCAAGGATGGTGCGCCAAGCGTTTGCCGTGCGGTACAGCGCACCGGCGGCAACGATTGCGCATCGCAGAAAAGTCCGTCCTCCTCCGTTTGCGCTAAGTCAATTGCGCAAAAGAATGCGCCCCGGTGACTCGCATCACCGGGGCGCTGAGCGCTGCGCTCGGCAGGCGACCTTACATGTCGTCGGCGACGATGTTGGCGCGGCGGCCGAAGCCGTGCAGCGGGTCAATGCGTTCGACGCGTGGGAGTCGCACGTACGGATCGTCCAGTTGTGCATGCGCACCAAATGCATGCAGGGCGCGATGGCGTTCCGTGGTTCGGTCCGCCGCGTGCACTGCAGCACGGCCATGCACCACGGCGGTCACGCTGCCGTAGTGACGGGCCATGCCGGGCCGCATCGCGTACGTCTGGACCGGCGATTGGGGCGATTGCGGCTCGACCCAATCGTTGCGGCCCAGACGGCCCCGATAGCCAAAACGGTGGAAGCCCGCGGCATCAGCCGTCACCGCCTCCACGGCCTTCACAACGTCACGCGGCTCTTGTGCAGGTGCATCAACGCGTGCCAGAGAAGGCTCTTCGCGATCGCGGTTCGCCAGCACGATCGCCTCGCTGACGGGGCGAGAGCCCAGTACCGGCTCTTCCGGATCGTATTCCGGGCTGCGGGTGAACGGCGTGGGCGGCGTGGCGGTGCCGGCGGGTGCTGGGCGGCCTGCCCACTCCTGCCAAGAGCGCACGTGGGTGATATCGCCGTCATCGTCGTGGTCGACCACCAGCAGGCGCGTGTTGCGCGGGCGGTGCCAGGCGGGTTGCTGCGCATGCAACGCCGCACGCGATGCGCGAGCAGAAGCCCCGGCGGACGCAGCCGTCGCTGCCGGCGTACGTGTGAGCTTGCGCCGAATGGCGCGGTCCAGCCGCGACAGGACCATCCACACCACGAGCACGCCGCCCATGCCCGCGATGATGTTGCCGTACATGCGCAGTTGTTCGAATGGCAGGCCGCTGGGCCCCACGCTGCTGATGGAGTAGCCCACATACAGGCCCAGCATGCCCCAGATCGAGATCACGAGCACCGGCCGGAAAATGCGGAACCACAGCACATGGTGCAAGGTCCCGACGACACCCTTGTCCGAAAACGACTGTCGGATCGAGTTTCGCGAAACATCAATGACGAGCATGGTCATGGCGAATTCCCCTGTTGTTGTTGGATGCCCCGGTCAGGGCTGGTCCAGCGGGCACGGGCACGCGTACGCTGGAAGGCGACAGCCGGAAAGCCGACCACCGTGGTGACAAGGTTCAGGATCCAGAACGCAACCGGATACCAGACGGTGTCGATGAAGTAGCGCAGGATGTTGTCGTCGTAGCGGCGATCGATAAAGCAACCGATCAGCAACTGCAGCACGCATGTGATGAAGAGCAGCGTGCCGTGCCAGCGTGGGAGCGCTTCCATGCGCCACTCGGGGGGCAGCTCGACGAAGAAGCTGACCATCGACCACGTGATGACGATGAGCATGTTGTAGGCCCACACAACCGACAGCGCGTACTCGAAGAAGATGGGCCACATCATCGACTGCCGCAGGCTCGCCATCGCCGGCGCGTATTTGATCATCGCCTGGATGCCGCCCTTGGCCCAGCGCAGGCGCTGCTTGTACAGGCCGCGGAAGGTCTCGGGCATCAGGATCCACGACAGCGCGCGCGGCTCGTAGCGGATCAGCCAGCCGCCCACCTGCAGCTTCCAGCTGATGTCGATGTCTTCGGTGAGCATGTCATTGCTCCAGTAGCCGACATCTTCAATGGCGCGCTTGCGGAACATCACGACCACACCCGACACCGTCAGCAGCCGGCCATAGATCTGCTGCGTGCGTTTGATGAGCCCCACGATCGACGAGAACTCGCCCACCTGCATGCGCCCCAGCAAGGTCGAGCGTGTGCGGATGCGCGGGTTGCCCGTCACCGCGCCCATGGTCGGGTTCTCCATCAGGTGGCGAATCATCCAGGCAATCGCATCCACATCCAGGATCGAATCGCCATCGATGCACATCAGGTACTCGGCGTCGGTCACCTGTGCAGCGGTGGTTAGGCCGATCGCCTTGCCCTGGTTTGACGACTGGTGAATCACGACCAACTGCGGATACTCCGCAGCCAGTTCGTTCAGCCGCTCGCCGGTGCGGTCGGAGCTGCCGTCGTTCACGGCGATGATGTCGTAGTTCGGATACCGCATGCGTGCGAGATGGCTGATCACCTCCCGCACGTTCGCCTCTTCGTTGTAGCAAGGGACGATGATCGACACCTTGGGGTAACTCTTCACCCCCAGCAGTGCCAGCGGGTGCCGCACGTGCTCCGTTCCCCGTTCGAGCAGGAAGTAGTGCAGCAGCCCGCCGATCATCCAGAAATACGACATGAAGAACGGATAGTAGAAGACGAAATCCGAGATCCAGCGCTTGGCCAGAAGGAAGTCCACTTCCATATCAGCCTCCCGCCTTGGTGCTGGACGACGTGGCCGCTTCGGTCGTCGCGGGTTTCCTGTCCACGCCAGCATTCGGCGGCTGGCTCTGCGGCAGCGAGGTGCTGTTGAGCTTTTCAACGCTGCCTTTGTCGCCGCCGGGCGGCTTGCGTGTCTCGATATACGTCTTGAGCGACATCACATCACGCAGCACCTCGGTATCGGGCCGGCCGGCAATGAAGTCATCCGGGTAGTAGCCGTAATTCAGAGCACCTGCCGAGCGCAGCGCGCGCATCTGGTCACGCAGTTCGGTCGTCGGGATCGGCTTGTCCTGATTGCGCCAGTCCACCGCCTGCAGCTCGAAGATGGTCTTCTTCAGCCCATCCTTGTGCTTGGCCACGGCGGCGGTCAGCTTCTTCATCCAGTCCTTCGGGTCCTTGGCTTCTTCCATGTACGGCATGGCTTCGAGCGCCACGTAGTCGTACGCCTCCAGGAAGTCGTCATAGTTCTGCGCCGTCCAGGCCTCGGCCTTCGGGTCAAGCACCGGGCCCGAAAAGATGTTGCGCGCGGTCAGCATGTCGCGGCCGTTCTGATAGCCCTGCGCCACCGCGATCAGCTCTTTCGAGAACGAGATCAGCGCAGCGGTCTTGGCCCGCGACCATTTCTGCATCAGCTCGGGCGACTGGCGGATCTGGTTGATGTCGCCGGGCAGGCCCATGGCCTCGTAAGCCTTGAGCGCGGCGGGGCTGGCATCTTCGTAGTCGTCGAGCACGCCGTCGTCGTGGAAGAGCACGCCGTCGATGACCGAGTTCTTGGCCAGGTCCTCATAGATGTCGCGGATCATCTGGCGCGCCTGCGGATCGAACGGCGACAGGCGCGGTGGCTTGACGGAGCCCGGCTTCTGCGGCGCACCCGGCAACGACTGCACAAGGTGTGTGGCGGCGGGATTGTTGGCCGGCAGCTTGTACGACAGCATCGGCAGCCAGGCGTACACCTCCACCTTTGCACGCGTCTTCAACTGCCATGACACGCGCGAGAACAGGTCCGCGCGCATCGGCATGTGGCGGTTCGGGAAGTACACGGCATCCACGGCCCCGTTGCCCTTCGGATCGGCGAAGGCCTGCAGGTAGACCACACGCGGCGCCAAGTCCTTGATGCGGTCGATCAGCTTGCCGAGGTTGGCTTCCTGCTGCTTCGGGTCCGGGTCGTAGATGTAATCCATGTCGACCTGCACCACGCGCTGCACGGGGTTGATCTCGCCGTGATGGGTCACGGGCTCGCGCAGCGAACGCTCCAGATCGCCGGTGTTGGTGTCGTAACCCATCAGGCTTCGGCGGATGGCGGTGAGCGGCACATCCGGCGTGTTCGGGCCCGGCTCCAGCGTGAGCATGTACTTCAACCCCACGTTGGCGGCCTCCTGGTCGAGCATCAGGTTGTGCGCGCCGTACGGCCACACCACGGTCTGCACCTTGGTGCCGACGTTCTTCTGGATGATGTCGATGCTGCGTTGCAGGTCGTCGCGCACGCGCTTGCGGTACTCGTCATCGGTTTCGTACCGACCGAGATTGCGCAGGTATTCGTGCGTGCTGGCCGCCGGCATCTCGTTGCCCTGCGGGTTACCTAGCGCGCCGTGGTGCATGTCCTGCGTGTGGGTGGCGAACTCTGCCAGGCCCGAGGCCTGCATCTCGCGGATCTGGTTCCAGTTCATGAAGAAGTCCCGCGGAACGATCTGCTTGTCCGACAGCTTGACCTTTGCACCGGGGGGGGCGTTGGTCCATTCCGTCACCAGGCCGAACACCGCCGGAAAGCGGAACTGCTTGAGCAGCGGGAAGACCTTCGTGTAGTGGCTTTCATAGCCGTCATCAAACGTCAGCAGGATCGGGCGCTTGGGCAGCGGCTTGCCGCCATGGCGCGCCGCGTCGATCTGCGCGAGCGTGACCGGGTGGTAGCCGTTGGCCTGGATCCAGCTGAACATATTCGTCAGCATCTTGGTGTCGACGGCAAACCCGTCGGGCAATGTCTCAAAGCTGGCACGCAGGTTGTCGCGAATGTCGTGAAAGCACAGCACGCGGAACGTCTTGCCGTCGTCCGGATCGGGCTTGGGCAGGAAGTCCACCTGAACGGCAGCGGCAGGCCGGACGGCGGCAAGAAAAGCCAACGTCAGGGCCAACGCCAGTCTCGGTGCCATCCAGGCGAAGAATCGTCGCAATGACGGTTGTCGGAGAGCTTGCATGGGCATCACAGCGGAATGTTGAGGTTCAGGTACAGGAACTTGCGGTTCTCAGGCTGGCCGTCATAGCGATGGCGGCCAAAGCCGATGCCGTAAGACACCTGCGTCTTGCGATTGATTTGCCACACGTGCTCCAGCCGCGCTTCGTACATCGGGCTGTTGCCGAACGACTGCTGGTTGTACATGCCGCCGGTCAGGTACACGCGCTGCGTGAACGACTTGTCGGCGTAGCGCCAGGGTGTCCACGACCAGATGGCCGTGGCCTGGCCGCTGTAGTCGCGCGATGGGCTGAAATAGTTCAGGCCCGTCATCGTGTTGCGGCTGGTATCGGCCCCGAACAGCACGCCGATGGTGTGCCGCGGCGAGGTGAACACCTGCTGGTAGAAGTTGGCTGCCACGCGCTGGCGCAGGTTGTCGTCGGTGTAGCGCGACACGCCGTACGTGAGCGAGGCGTAGCGCGTTTCGTCCCAGGTGTAGCGCACGTTGCCGCTGACGGTCTTGCCGGTCACGCCCACCTGGTACGCCTTGTAGGGCACCTCCAGGTCATCGTTCGTGACCATGCCCGATACCTTCCAGTGGTCGCTCGGAATCCAGGTGGCATCCAGCGTGCCGCCGGTCTTGCCCACCGCGCCGACGGACTGGTGCACCTCGCCGTTCACCTCGACGCCGGTGTCGAACCACTGCAGGCCTGCGCCGTTGCGCACGCGGCTCTGCGATGCGCCGTCAAACTGCGCGCGGCCGGCAAAGTTATGGAAGAACAGGCGGTAGTGATCGGCAAACGGGCCGGTGTAGGCTTTGGTATCGATACCGTATTCGTTGTTGGCGAACGCCGAATTGCCTTTGTCCGCCGTCGACTGGATGATGAGCTGCGGGCTCTGATAAACATCCAGATCCTTGCGCAGCGCATGCACCGAGCCATTCTCCGGAAAGCGCTCGTCCAGCCCGTTGGCGACATCCTTGGCGGTCTTCAGATCGTCTACCGCCAACGACGCACGGCCGTAACCCGCCACAACGCTCAGGTCATCCGGGTGCTCGGCAAGCGCCGTCTTGTACATGTCGCGCGAGCGATACGGCTCGGTCTGCACCATCGCGCCATCGGCACGCGCGCTGACGAGCGATGCGGCGAACGGTGCTTCGTGGCGCCACTTGTCCAGCTCGGCAATGCCCTGGTGCGTGCGGCCCGTCAGGATCAGGTACTGCGCTTCCAGACGCTTGATGCGCGAGTAATCGGGATTGGGCGTACCGGCTTCGGGCGCCAGGCGCACGTATTCCGGGTTGTCGGCCTTCATCTTGTCGAGCAGCGCGCGGGCGTCTTCGAAGCGGCCCGTGTCGAGCATGGCGTAGAAGAGGCCTTCCTGGACGTCGCCCGTTTCGATCTCGCCCGGGCTCGCATCCTTGAGCGCTTGCGCGTACGCCGCAGCGGCCTTGTCCGGCGTATCGAGATACGCATAGGCATCCCCTGCGGCTACGCGTGTATAGGCGGGGACCTTGCCCGTCTGCGACATGGCTTCGTAGCGTTTGACGGCGTCTTTCATGCGCCCACGCGAAGCCAGTGCCACCACTTCATCCGCCACGATTTCCTGGCGAAATTCTGCGTTCTCGGGCGTATCGGGCACCTTCTTGAGCAGCGCCTCGATCTCGGCCACCGCCTGATCGATGATGACAAAGCGTTCCGGCCCGTTGATGACCTTCAACTGCTGACGCCCCCAGCGGATGCGCTGTGCGGCGGCGGCATGGTCAACGTGCCACGATTCGCTTTCCTTGAACCAGTCCGGATGCTGGCGCAGGTTTTCTTGCGCAAGCGTGGCCGCACCCTCGCGCGCCTCGCGCATGACCTCGTCGTGAAAGGCCTGGCGGTCGGTCGGCATCGGGCCGACGGGCGCGTTGTCGGGCGCATTGCCGGCGGCGTGGGTCGCCGCTGCATTGGCTGCTTCCGGCGACACCGGCAGCGGTTCGAGCGCGCCGGGCCCTTGAGCGCTCGGGCCCGAAGGCACGGCCGGCGCCTGTGCAGCCGTATCCGGTGCGGGGGCGCCTGGGGGCAGGATCACCGTGGGCGACGGCGGCGCAGGCGGAGGCGCTGCCTCAACAGCAGGCATCGGCGACGTGGCGGCCGGCGCAGTTGCCGCGGGCGATTTCATAACGGACGAATCTGCAGGCGGCACCGCCTGTTGCGCCACGAGCAGCGTGTTGGCCGGAGACGCCGGCACGTCATCACCGCCGGCGATGACGGTCGTGGATGCAAACGCGGCCGGGCCCTTGGCCGCGGCGTCGGTCAGCTGCGTATCGATCAAGCGGCGCGTGGCCGCGTTGGAAGCATCGTCGGTCGCGGCGTGCGCGATCATCGGCACCGTGCCGACCACCACAACGGTGGCAGCAGCAATCGCGCAGCGGCGGGGATGCCATGCCGCGGCCGCGCTGGTGCGCTCGGCCGGTAGGCTCCAAGAGATTGGCTCGTGGGTTGTCATTGTTGTCATGTCCAGTGAGCGGGACGTGCGGGCGCACGCCATCCGCAATTGCATGAAGGGCGGACCGGGCTGAGTCAGCCGAGGCGGGCCGTACCGTTAGCGGCGCGCACCGGGGCGCGCATTGGCTTGGCAGGCGTCACGCCACCGAAGGCACGCGTCATGGCAGCCCAGCGAGACTCGGCGCCCAGTTCAGCGCCCGATGCGGTCACCGATGCCGCGGTCCGCTCGGACGCCCCCGGCTGGGGGGATGAAGACGCCATCACCGCGTCTCGGGCCGGTGCAGTGGCCTGGAGCGGAGTCGGTGTGCGTGCAGCGGTTTGCACGAACACGTCTGCGTGTTGCGCATCGCCAGACACCTGGACCGATGTCTGCGCAGATGCAGCGCTGATCGTGGCGGCAGCCCCGCCTTGCAGTTCCAGTGGAATCCCCAGGCGCATGGCGGCATACACCGCTTCGCTCTTGTTGCGCACGTTCAGGCGTCGATACAGCGTGCACGCGTGCGTCTTGACGGTGGCTTCCGAAATGCCCAGCAAGCGGCCGACACCCTTGACGGAGTGACCTCGTGACAGCAGCACCAGCACTTCGTACTGTCGCAGCGAAACATTCAGCCGCTGCGCCGCTTCCGATGCATCCAGCGAGAGCATCGGCATGGCGGCATTGGCCGCACGCGGCATCAGCGCCGGATACGACTGGCCGCCGGCGAGTACCAGCCGCAGCGTGGCGAGCAAGACTTCCGGCGATTGCGACTTGGCGCAGTAGGCGTCCACCCCGCACGTCATGGCGACGTGCGCTTCTTCGGCAGACAGGCTGGCGGCCAGCAGCACCACACGGCTGGCCTCGCTGGCGTCGATAGCCTCGCGCAATTGGGCAGCGAATTCACCGGCGTTGATCGGGCCCTCGGCCTCGTCCATGCCGATGACGAGCAGATCGGCTCGCTCATCGAACGCGTGCAGTTCGCCAGGAATGCCCGCGGGCAATGCCGGGGCGACGACCTCCAGGCCGAGGGTGGGATGCGCGAGCAACTGCGCAAGTCCGGCTCGTAGCAACGGATGATTCTCCAGCAGGACTGCTTTCATGGTTTCCTCGTTTTCTTGTGAAGCGATTCCGGTCAGGCGCGCGCAGGCCAGCCGCTGCGGGCGAGCACGCATGTGACCGTCGAAACCCCGGGACCGTCCGAGAGAAGCGCCCTGCCGCCGGCGGAGTGCCGGTTCTGGAGAAGCGAAGTGCGAATGCCGTGGGGACCGTGGACCGTGAGGATCAAGCCGGTTCCGGATTCGCTTATTGGAAAAACATGTTCTGGATGTGGCGGAACTGCCTTGCACATCCAGAGTGACCGCACGACATAGAGCAAGCATCGGGCCACCTCCGTGCAGCGCAACATCTGCTTACACTTGCGGCACAAATGACGTCGTGCAGAAGGCGGGCGAAACCCGCAGTGGCAAAGGATCAGCGGGCAGCGGCCTCGATTGGTGCGATGCCGCAAATCCACTCTATTTCTGTAACGATTTAGTTACGAATTCGCGGTGTGTGGCGACAGACCCGATCATGCCATCGGTTGTCCACTGAACGTTTTTACAACCTGTTTTAAAACTTACCGAGCGGGCGCTGCAGGCGCCACATTGCCGGCATGCCCGGCAGCGGGTAGATGACCGATGCGCCCCTTCAGTGCCTATGGCGCATGGCAAAAAGGAACAGGCTGTCGATGGCGCCCACCATGAAGATCAGCCCCGCAGCCGCATGCAGCATCCAGGCGCCGTCGGCAAACGGCAGTTGGATGGACGTGTGAGGAATGACCGCCACCGCGCCCGCCGCTACCGACATGCGCAGCACCGGCACCCACCATGTGCGCTTGGCTGGCGGCGGATCGTCGCGATGGCGCGGCGCAGGATCAGGCGTCGAAGAAGACATGCGGCAGGGACGAGATGTGATGGCCATGCTGCATTGTTGAACACAACCGATCGAAGCGAAACACAAAACAGCGCCCTGCAATGCCCGCAATTCCCCTAACTGAAGCTGCCTAGGCTGGATGTGCAGCCAAGTGGGCAAGATTCTGCAGCATGTCCGTCGTCATCTCCGCCACACCGTATTCGGGCTTCCAGCCCCAGTCACGCCGGGCGACCGAGTCGTCGATGGAGTTCGGCCAGCTGGCCGCAATCGCCTGGCGGAAGTCCGGCGCATACGCCACCTCGAACGACGGACGATGCCGGCGGATCTCCGCTGCCAGCTGCTCCGGCGTAAAGCTCACGCCTGCCAGGTTGTAACTGCCGCGCTCGGTGATGCGCTCGGCCGGGGCCTCCATCAACTCGATGGTGGCGCGCACGGCATCGGGCATATACATCATGGGGAGCGCCTCGTCGTGATCAAGGAAGCACGTATAGCGCTCACCCTTCACGGCCGAATGGAAGATGTCGATGGCGTAGTCGGTCGTGCCGCCGCCCGGTGCGGTCTTGTACGAGATCAGGCCCGGATACCGCAGGCTGCGCACATCCACGCCGTGGTGCTCGAAGTACCAGCGGCACCAGCCCTCGCCCGCCAGCTTGGAAATGCCGTAGACGGTCTTGGGCTCCATGATCGTGCTCTGCGGGGTGTTGTCCGCAGGCGTGGTGGGCCCGAACGCGGCAATCGAGCTGGGCCAGAAGATACGCTCAAGCTGATGATTGCGCGCGGCTTCCAGCACGTTCAGCAGGCCATTCATATTGAGCGCCCAGCCCCATGTCGGCGATTGCTCTGCTGCAGCCGACAGCGCCGCCGCCAGGTGATAGATCTGCGTGATGCCGTGGCGCTCGATGATCTCGCGCAACTGGCCGCGATCGGTCACATCCAGCGTTTCGTGGCGAATCTGCGGGTGGCGGCCCCGGGGCACCATGTCGCTGGTCACGACGTTGCCCGTGCCGTAGCGCTCGGCCAGCGCGGCCGCCAACTCCGTGCCCAGTTGCCCGTTGGCGCCGATGATGAGGATGCGCGGCGCCGTTCCAATATTCGCGCTGGTACCCGTGCTCATCAGATGATCCCCAGTTCCTTGCCGGCGGTTTCAAACGCCTTGAGCGCCGCGTCGAGCTGTGCGCGCTCGTGCACCGCGCTGATCTGCACGCGGATGCGCGCCTGCCCCTTGGGCACCACCGGATAAAAGAAGCCGACCACGTACACGCCCAGCTCAAGCAGACGTTTGGACAGCGCCTGCGCCTTCTGCGCGTCGTACACCATGATCGGCACGATCGGATGGTCGCCCGGCTTGATATCGAAACCCAGCTCGACGATCTTGCGGCGGAAATACAGCGCGCTGTCTTCCAGCTTGTCGCGCAGTGCGGTGTCGGCTTCCAGCAGGTCGAGCACCTTGATGGTCGCCCCGACAATGGACGGCGCCACCGTGTTCGAAAACAGATACGGCCGTGAACGCTGGCGCAGCAGTGCCACCACTTCCTTGCGCGCGCTCGTGAAGCCGCCCGACGCGCCGCCCAGCCCCTTGCCCAGCGTGCCGGTAATGATGTCGATCTTGCCGAACACGCCGCGGTGCTCGTGCGAGCCGCGGCCGCGCTTGCCGAGAAAGCCCGTGGCATGGCATTCGTCAATGCCGAGCAGCGCGCCGAATTCGTCGCAGATGGCGCGGATCTCATCCAGCCGCGCGATGGTGCCGTCCATCGAAAACACGCCGTCGGTAAACACCAGCTTGAAGCGAGCGCCCGCCGCGTCGGCGGCCTGCAATTGCGCGCGCAGATCGTCCAGATCGTTGTGCTTGTAGCGATAGCGCTGCGCCTTGCACAGGCGGATGCCGTCGATGATCGACGCGTGGTTCAGTTCGTCGCTGATGACGGCGTCTTCCGCGCCGAGCAACGTCTCGAACAACCCGCCATTGGCATCGAACGCCGAGCCGTAGAGGATCGTGTCTTCCGTGCCGAGAAACTTCGCCAGCCGCGCTTCCAGCGTCTTGTGCAGATCCTGCGTGCCGCAAATGAAGCGCACCGAGCTGAGGCCAAAGCCGTGCGTGTCGAGCGCCTCGTGCGCGGCCTTCAGCACCTCCGGGTGCGACGACAAGCCGAGGTAGTTGTTGGCGCAGAGGTTGATGACCTCCTTGCCGTCAGCCGTGCGGATCACAGCGCCCTGCGGCGAGGTGATGATGCGCTCGGTCTTGTAGAGACCGGCTTCCTCGATCGCCTCCAATTCGCGCCGGATGTGCGCGTAGAAGGCGTCGGTGGAAGCATTGGCTTGCGTTGTCCCCATGGTGCTGCTCCTGTAGACTGCGTTGATCGATAAATCGAACATGTTCGATATATCGAATAATTCGTTCAATTTACAAGATACCAACCGATGGCACAAGCCCCCGCCACCGATGTCCTCGCCGACGGCCCGCCCGCCGTTGGTGCCAAGCTGCAAGCGCTGCGCCAGGCCCGCAGGCTGTCGCTCGATGAACTGTCGCGGCGCGCAGGCGTGTCCAAATCCATGCTCTCGCAGGTCGAGCGCAATCTGGCCAACCCGACCGTCGCGGTGCTGTGGCGCCTGGCCACCGCGCTTGGCGTGGGGCTGGCCGATTTCCTGTCGCCCGAAGGCGCGGCCGACACCGCGCCCGCTGTGACGGTCATCCCCGCTCACTCCATCCCAGTCATCAAAAGCCCGGATGGCAAGTGCGAATTGAAGATTCTTGGCCCTGTGGACTTGGCGGCGCGCTTTGAATGGTATGAACTGGCGATCCAGCCCGGCGGCGTGCTCGCGTCAGAGCCGCACGAGTTGGGCTCGAAGGAGCACATCTCGGTGCTCAGCGGCACGGTGACGGTGCAATCCGGCCCGAGCGAGAAGAAGGTGCGGCATGGGGAATCGGCGCGCTATCCGGTGGATGTGCAGCACGCCATCTCGAACGCCGGCAAGACGGTGGCGACGGCGTTGCTGGTGGTCGAATACGCGCAGTAGGCGCTGCAGCTCGACGTTGCCTAGGCGGCCTGCAGTTGAGGCGCTCGCCACACGCGCGGCAGCAGCACCCCGAGCATCAGCCCGCGCAGCGCCATAAACCCCAGCATCGACAACCACAGCCCGTGGTTGCCCCACAGCGGCTGCAGCGTGACAGACAAGCCCCAGAACGCGGCAGCCGCCACGGCCATCGTCACCAGCAGTTCACGTGTGCGCGTCGCGCCGATGAACACGCCGTCAAACTGGAAGCCCCATACCGACACGACGGGCAGCAGCGCCGCCCACACCAGATAGTGACGTGCGGCTTCACGCACGGCAGGCTGATCGGTCAGCACGCCGATGATGCCGGCGCCCGCCAGCGCGTACACAGCGGCAAAAAGCCCTGCCCCCAGCACCGACCAGAACGTCGACACGCGAATCGCCATGCGCAGCGCGGCGCGGTCCCGGGCGCCCATGGCGGCGCCCACCAGCGCTTCGGCGGCGTGCGCGAAACCGTCCAGCCCGTAGGCCATGAAGGTCAGGAAGTTGAGCAGCAGTGCGTTGGCCGCCAGCACCACATCGCCCTGCTTCGCGCCCGCGTGGGCAAACCAGCCGAAGGCGGCCAGCAGGCACAGCGTGCGCAGGAAGATGTCGGTGTTCAAGCCCATCAGCCGGCGCCAGGCGTCGCGGGCGAGCAGTTCGGCGCGCGTGAGCGGCGGCAAGCCCACGGGCCGTTGCAGCCAGAGCAGCAGCATGCCGAGCCCAAATCCGGCAATGTCAGCCAGCGCCGTTGCCGCGCCGATACCTCCCACGCCCATGCCGGCTCCCAGCACCAAGGTCAGCACTGCCACCATGTTCACGGTGTTGATGAAAACCTGGAGCAGCAAAGCGCGCCGCACCTGCTGGCGCCCAAGCAGCGTGCCGAGCACCACGTAGTTGGCCAGCGCAAACGGCGCCGACCAGATGCGCGTGTGGCAATACACCTCGGCCATGCGGGTGACGGATTCGCTCGCACCGAGCAGCGCCAGCGTGATGCGGATCGCCGGCACCTGCAGCACCAGCAATGTCGCTCCAATGGCAAATGCCAGCAGCAGCGCGCGCACCACACTCGCGCGCAATGCTTGCGTGTCGCCCGCGCCGTGCGCCTGCGACACCAGCCCCGTGGTGCCCATGCGCAGGAAGCCAAACCCCCAGAACACGAAGTTGAAGAAGACCCCGCCCAGCGCCACGCCGCCAATGTATTCCGGGCCCGGCAGATGCCCAGCCACGGCGGTATCCACCGCCGAGAGGATCGGCTGCGTCAGGTTGGCCAGCACGATGGGAAACGCCAGCGTCAGCACGCGCCGGTGCCACTGCGCAGGTGACGCAGGTGCAACCGAAGTGGCGAAAGAGGACTCCATGGGGAGAAAAAACTGCGAGGAACGATGAAAAAGGCGGTGCAACCGCTCACGATTTCGCTATCATTGCGCCCCATTGCGGGCTCCGGAATCGGGCGGCAAGTGCGGCACCCCGCACAACGTCGCCGACGACTATACGCGAATCCCCCCGGAAGGCAGACACCGTGTTTTGCCTTTCATCGCGGCCGGACGGGTGCGGTTGATGCTACGCATCATCCGGCACACGCATGTCCTAGGCTGGTGACACCCACCACATGGGACGGCGGGCGACGCCCAAACAGCGTCGCCTCGGTAGAACTAAGCGGACTGGTAAGCAACCGCGATGCCCTGTCGAACTTCCGACTCGCCGGGGCGGAGACTCCTCTTGGAAAAAAACGTACAACGCAATCTCGGCGCCTGGGCATTGATGCTGACCGGGCTGGGCTCGATCATCGGCTCCGGCTGGCTGTTCGGCGCCGGCCACGCTGCAAAGGTGGCGGGCCCCGCTGCCATCTTCACCTGGATCATCGGCGCCGTCGTCATCCTGGCCATTGCCCTGACGTATTCCGAACTGGGCGCGATGTTCCCGGAATCCGGCGGCATGGTGCGCTATGCGCGCTACTCGCACGGGTCGCTGGTGGGCTTCGTGGCGGCCTGGGCCAACTGGATCGCCATCGTCACCGTCATCCCCATCGAGGCTGAGGCCTCCATCCAATACATGAGCAGTTGGCCGTGGCCCTGGGCGCAGTCGCTGTTCCAGCACGGTGAGCTGACGCCGCCGGGGCTGGTCCTGTCGGCGGTGCTCGTCGTCGTGTACTTCCTGCTGAACTACTGGGGCGTGAAGGTGTTTGCCAAGGCGAACAACGCCATCACGATCTTCAAGTTCATCATTCCGGCCGCAACGGCGGTGGCGCTGGTTGCAGCGGGCTTCCACCCGGGCAACTTTGGCTCGAGCGCGGGCACGAACGTGGCAGGTCAAGGGTTCGCCCCGTACGGCTGGTCCGCAGTGCTGACCGCCATCGCCACCAGCGGCATCGTGTTCGCGTTCAACGGTTTCCAGAGCCCGATCAACCTCGCGGGCGAGGCGCGCAACCCGGGCCGCAACGTGCCCATCGCGGTGATCGGTTCGATCCTGCTGGCCGCGGTGATCTACGTGGCGCTGCAGGTGGCATTCCTGGGTGCAGTGCCGCCTGAGTCGCTTGTCAATGGCTGGCATGGCATTGATTACCACTCGCCGTTCGCCCAACTGGCGATTGCGCTGAACCTGAACTGGCTGGCCATCGTGCTGTACATCGATGCGTTCGTCAGCCCGTCGGGCACCGGCAGCACGTACATGGCCACCACCACGCGCATGATCTACGCGATGGAGCGCAACAACACCATGCCCGCCATCTTCGGCCGCGTGCACCCGTTGTTTGGCGTGTCGCGTCCGGCCATGTGGTTCAACCTGGCGGTGTCGTTCATCTTCCTGTTCTTCTTCCGTGGCTGGGGCGCGCTGGCTGCCGTCATCTCGGTGGCCACCGTCATCTCGTACCTGACTGGCCCGATCAGCGTGATGTCGCTGCGCCGCACGTCGCCGCAACTGCATCGCCCGCTGCGTCTGCCGGGGCTGTTGCTCATCGCGCCGTTCGCGTTTGTGTGCGCGTCGCTCATCCTGTACTGGGCCAAGTGGCCGCTGACGGGCGAGATCATCGTGCTGATGCTGGTGGCGCTGCCCGTGTACTTCTACTACCAGGCCAAGGCCGGCTGGCCCGACTTCAAGACGGAACTCAAAGGCGCGTGGTGGATGATCGCCTACCTGCCGACCATCGCTGCGCTGTCGTACTGCGGCAGCACGGAGTTTGGCGGCCACGGCTACATCCCCTACGGCTGGGACATGGGCATCGTGGCGGTGCTCTCGCTGTTCTTCTACCACTGGGGCGTGGCCAGCGGCTGGCACACGCGCTATCTGGATGAGGTCGAACACGTACATGACGACGTGCCAGCGCACGACACCAAGCGTGCGCCGCGCGCCGTGCCGCAACGCGCCTGACACCGCTGTTGTTCGCAAGAAAAAACGCCCGACCGGTTCTGCCGGCGGGCGTTTTTTCTTGCCTGCGCGCTGTCGGGATCTGCTCAGCTGTGTGCGCTAGACTGCGCCGCAACCCACCGGACTTTGCGTACAACCCAACGCCATTTCATTTGCCCATGACTCGACTCCTCGGCCTGCTCCTGATCGCGCTGTCCCTGAGCGCTTGCAGCAAGAAAGAAGAATCCGGCCCCAGCGGCGGCCTATCGCCCGCGATGACGGCTGCCGCGCCGGCGCCCGCCGAAAGCGCCAAGATGGCCGATCGCGCCGAGCAGCGCTTTCTCGCCTACGAGCACCGCGTCTCATTGGAAGTCGACGCGCCGCAGCTCGCGCGCCTGTACCGCGAGCTGCAGGACACCTGCGTGAATGAGGCCACATGGCACTGCACGGTCATGGACGCCAGCATCCAGCTCGAACGCGACCAGCGCGGCGGCACCGCCCATCTGAACCTGCGCGCCAGCCCCGAGGGGGTCCGAGCCATGCGCAAACGCCTGACCGATAGCGGTGGCGTTGTCAGCCAGGGCACCCACGTGGACGACCTCGGCCAGCCGATTGCCGAAGTCGGCAAGCGCCTGGAGATGCTGAAGAATTACCGTGCAAGCCTGCTCGACCTGCAGCGCAAGGCGACCAAGGTGGAAGACCTGATCCTGATCGCAGAAAAGCTCGCGGAAACGCAATCGGAACTGGAGGCCGCCACTGGCCAGAACACGCACCTCATGGACCGCGTCAACCGCGAGCTGCTGTCAATCGACCTGAGCACGCGGCAGACGGCAGCGCGCAGCCTATGGGCGCCCATCGGCAATGCCTTGCGCGAGTTCCTGCCTTCACTGGTGCGCGCCAGTGCGAGCGTGATTGAAGCGGTGGCTTATCTATTGCCGTGGGGGATCGTGCTGTCGGTATTGGTGGCACTGTTCATCAAGCTGCGGCGCAAATGGCGCCAGCGCAAGACAGCCCAATGAGCCATCGCGCGGGGCGCTAGACCGTGGCCGGCTGACGTTGCGACTCAGCCGCCACCACGGGCGCACCCTGCACACGCTCCACCGCCTCGAACAGGGCGCGGATGTTTGCCGCGCCAAATCCGCGTGCGCCCTGACGTTCGATCAGTTCGAAAAAGAACACTGGCTCGGCCGTTCGGGACGGCGCAAGAAATGACTGCAACAAGAGACCATCGGCATCGCGGTCGGCCATGATGCCAAGCGCCAAGGCAGCGTCGCGCGGGACCGGGCAGTGCCCGATCCGCGCCAGCATGGCGTCGAACACTTCAGGCATGGAGCCCGCAAAGTTCACCTCGTGGCGATTGAGTGCAAGGCTATGCGCCAACAATGCGGGCACACGCAGCGCCAGGTGCTGAATGCCCGCGCCGCCGTGCACGTCGACAAAGCGGTGCAGTTGCGTCGTCTGGCTGGTCGGTGTGGGCGCCGAGAGCACGAGCTTCACGCTGCCGCTGGCGTTCTGCAGCACCGTGTTGATCATGCCGAGACTGCGCGTCTGGATGTGCTCGGTTTGCGTGACATGCAGGCCAAAGCCCGCTTCGTAACGCGCAACCGTTGCGCCCATGGTTCCGCAAGGCAGGCACAGCGCGAGGTGGTCAAGCCCCTGCCTTCCATCGAAGGCGGCATCGCGGGCGACAGGGTCGCGCTCGACAAACGTGTGCGTGACATGGCCGATACCGCCCACGCGTGCCATGCGCACAGGGCGCTCCCCATGCGGCGTGGGCAGAACGCCCCAGTGCGGCGGTGCCAGATCGGCCGAGCCGGCACGCACTGCCCGGCGATGCGCGACATCAACCTCATCGACCCCGAACATCACATCATTGACGACGATTTCGTCGGCACGCGGCGCAGCGGCGCGACCTGGCTCGACCCGCAACCATGCATCGCCGCCCACCCGCCTCACACCGCTTGCGGGGGCCTGCAGCGTGCGCAGGAAATCGCCGGACCAGCTCGGCCCGCTGACCGATACCGATGCCACTGACGCTAGTGTCATGACCGTCTCCTGACGCCGCGCAGGCGTCGTCTTGGGTGATGGGTGATGAGTGATGGATGAAAACGGTTGGGGAAACCGTCCGCCGCTTCAGTATCGGAACGCGATCGCACCCGACAACTACGGGCCGGCGTATGCCAATGCGCCCGGTGGTGCCTGCAGGCACGGCTTCTCGGGGACACGCGTGGCGCGCGGCGGCAGGAACGCATCCGTCACCGCGGCCGACCATGCATGCGGCCGGCGGACGATGCCGTGCCGGGCCAGCCACGCGGCGTAGCCCGACATGAGCGACGCATCGTGCCGGCCCCAAACGCCATCACTCAGCCACGTGGTCGACACCGCGCGCAACGATCGGGCAATCGTGGTTCGCGGGAAATACGGGATCACGCGCTCGAACAGCAGCAGCGCACTGGCCGGATCTGCATGGGCTGCGGCAAACCCGCGCGAGGCGGCGGTCAGCAAACCGCTGACCACGCCTGCATTCCGCTCCAGCCAGCGCGCATCCGCAGCCAGCAGGTAGCTGTGATACGACGGTGCGCCGATCTCATCGATCGGCCAGACCTGGCGCTGCGCATCAGGCAGGGATGAAGGCATCACGCCCTCCCACGCCCAGTAGCTGCCGAAGCTCGCATCGGCCGCGCCGTCACACAGTTCATCGAAGGTCAGCTCGCGCACACCAGCGTCGACCAGCTTCACGGCATCGGGGTCGCCGCCATCTGCGCGAACGATGTCGGCCAGCAAGGCGCGCGCACGCACCGTGGGGTTGAGCGCCACACGGCGCCCACAGAGATCGCGCGGGCGGGTGATGCCGCGCCCGCTCACCGAATGGATGGCTTCCAGGCTGCGCTGGTTGACGGCGGCCACACCGCAGACCGGCTCCCCTGCCTCAAAACGGCCCAGCACGCGCCGGGTCGGGCACACGCCCAGATGCACGTCGCCGCGCATGACATGATCGAGCGTGTCGCCTCGGGCGTCGTCACGCACGACGATTTCCACGTCCAGCCCTGCACGCGCAAACCAGCCCTTGGCACGCGCGAGGTAAAACCCGGCAGCATTCGTCCACGGGTGAAAGTACTCAAGCATGAGGCGAACGTGCTGCATGGTGCGAACGGCCGATGGCCAAGTGGACAACGGCCCCAAGTGTGCGAGCCATGACCGCCACCGCGTACTACGTGGATTGTGCAAAAGGCGCGCGCGTCCTACGAAGCCATCACGGAAACTCGATGGAACCCCGTTGCCCAAGCAGTGCCGCGGTGGGCGCGCGAGCAGTAAGCCGGCTCTGCCGCAAGAGCTGGAAGTGCCGTGCTAGTCCGAAGCGGCCTTGATGAAATCGATGAACGCCCTGAGCGGCGCCGGAACAAGGCGCCGCCCGGGATAGTAGAGATAGGGCCCCGGGAACGGCCGCCACCAACCCTCGAGCACGGGTTCGAGCGCACGGCTCGCCAGGTGGGGACGCAGCCAGTCTTCATACAGATGGACAATGCCCACGCCGGCCAAGGCCGCGTCCACGACAAGATCGGTCGCACCCCCAATGCGAACGAGCAGCGGACCGGACGGTTCCACCCGAACCACTTCACCATCACGCTCGTATTCCCACGGCGGCATCGCACCGCTTGCAAACCTACCGCGCAGGCAAGCGTGGCCGAGCAGGTCGCGCGGATGGGCGGGCCGGCCGCGTCGATCGAGATAGCCGGGTGCCGCTGCCGTTGCGAACCGCTGGGACCGAGGCCCGATCGGGACGGCGATCATGTCCTGTTCGAGCCGCTCGTCATAACGGATGCCTGCATCGAAACCTGCAGCCAGGATGTCGACAAAGCTCTCTTCGGCCACGACCTCCAGCTGTATCTCGGGATAAGCGTCGAGAAAGCCCGGGATGATGGTGGGCAGCACAAGCCTCGCGGCGCTCATCGGCACATTGAGCTTCAGCGTGCCGGCGGGTCTTTCGCGAAAGCTGTTGACGACATCAAGCGCGGCTTCCACCTCGCTCAATGCGGGCCGCAGACGGCTCAGCAGACGCTGCCCCGCTTCAGTGGGTGAGACGCTGCGCGTCGTGCGGTTCAGCAGGCGCACACCGAGTTGCGTTTCCAACCGCCGCACCGCCTCGCTGAGCCCGGATGCGCTCGCGCCCATCAGCCTTGCACCTTCGCGGAAGCCCTTGGCCTGCGCCACCGCCACGAGGGCATTCAGATCACCCAGATCGACTTTCATTGTTCGCCCTTTCGTACAACCCGTGCGGATTATGCCCGCTTATCGCGCACCGCGCTTGCGCCTACTCTGCCGTCATGCCCTTTTTCTTCGTCGATCTTCGACACAGGAGTGTGACCATGTCTCTCATCGTTCAGTCCGGCACGTTTTCCGTCGGCGGCCACCAGGTGCACCGTCTCGGCTATGGCGCCATGCAGCTCGCCGGCCCGGGCGTCTTCGGCCCGCCCAAGAATCGCGACGCGGCGCTTGCCGTATTGCGCGAGGCCGTGTCCTCGGGCGTCAACCATATCGACACAAGCGATTTCTACGGCCCGCACATCACGAATCAGTTGATTCGCGAAGCCTTGCGTCCGTATCGCGACGACCTGCTCATCGTCACCAAGATCGGTGCTCGGCGTGACGCCCAGGGCGCGTGGCTGCCTGCGTTTTCTGCGCAGGCGTTGACCGAAGCCGTGCACGACAACCTGCGCAACCTCGGCGTGGATGTGCTGGACGTGGTGAACCTGCGGATCATGTTCGACACGCACGGCCCCGCCGAAGGATCCATCGAGGCGCCGCTCACGGCCCTGGCCGAACTGCAACGGCAGGGGCTGGTGCGGCATATCGGGCTGAGCAACGTCACAGCCAGCCAGATCGCAGAAGGACGGCGGATGTGCAAGATCGTCTGCGTGCAGAACCATTACAACCTCGCCCACCGAAACGACGACGGCCTGATCGACGCGCTTGCCCGCGACGGCATTGCGTATGTCCCGTATTTCCCGCTGGGCGGGTTCAGCCCGCTGCAGTCGTCCACGCTCAACGATGTCGCAGCGCGGCTGGGTGCAACACCAATGCAGACCGCACTGGCCTGGCTGCTGCACCGGTCGCCCAACATCCTGGTGATCCCGGGCACCTCGTCGGTCGCCCACCTGCGCGAGAACCTGGGCGCGGCGGCGATGACGTTGCCGGAAGATGCGATGCGCGAACTCGACGCCGTTGCACATGCCTCGCCCCAGGCGGCGTGATTCTGCGCATGGCGGCACCGCGCAATGTCAGCAGCACCTGTCGATTCCGCTCAGGTGCTGCACTATCATTGCCGACGACCTGACTGCGCGGGACCATCATGGAGCTTCGGCATCTTCGCTATTTCATTGCTGTTGCCGAGCTACGCAGCGTACGGGCCGCTTCGGAGCAGTTGCACGTCACGCAGCCGGCCATTTCGCGCCAGATCCAGGATCTTGAAGACGCCATCGGCGCAGCGCTGTTCGAGCGCACGCCACGCGGCCTGAAGCTGACGGCCGCAGGCACTGCATACCTTGATGAAGCGCGCGACATCCTCGCGCGCGTCGATGCGGCAAACCGTCTGGCGCGGCGCATTGCAGAAGGTGTGCACGGCCAACTGCGGCTCGGCTTTGTCGAGAACGCCGCGTGGATCGGCATCGTCTCGCAGGCATTCAGCGCCTTCCAGCAGACCGCGCCCGACGTCGCGCTCGAACTGACGCCGATGAATACGCCGGAGCAATTTGAGGCGATTGCAGCGGGTCAGCTCGACGGCGGCTTCTGTTACCGCCTCGGCACGTTGCCGCAGGGCATCGCGGGCGTGCCCGTGCTGGAACAGAACGTCGTGCTGGCGGTGCCGCAGTCGTGGTCTCTTGGCAGCGAGGATGCGGTCCTCGCCAGCGAGCTTGCCGGCACGCCTTTCATCGCGTTTCCGCGCCGCATTTATCCTGCCTACTACGACCGGCTCCTGTCAGTCTGTGCCGAACGCGGACTCACGCTCGATATCCGCCAGGAAGCATCGACGGAAACCGCTATCTTGTCGCTCGTATCTGCCGGCATGGGTGCGGCCATCGTCAACGCCGCCAATCGTCATCGGCCACCCGCCCGCGTGCGCTTTGTCGAACTGCGCGATCTGTCGGTGCCGCTGCCGCTGGAATTCTGTTTCCTTTCGGCGCACACCAACGCGGCACTCCAGCGTTTTATCGCGCAGTTGCAGTAGACCCCCGGCGCGTTCCAAGAGCGATGCCTGCAAGGCATCGGCCGCCGCAGAAATCGGCATTGGCCGCGCTTTCCGGCGTCGGCGATAGTGAAGACACCTCGTCTTCACGCTTGCCGCCATGACAAATTCTGCCTCCCTCATCGCTACCGACATCGACTTCGAACGCGTCGGTTTCCAGACCGGAACGCTGCGCCTGCCGTGGTCACATGACCGCTCCGCCTACGGGCATATTCCGATCCCCATTGCGGTGTGCAATGCCGGCGCAGGGACCGGCCCGACCGTGCTGCTGACCGGCGGAAATCATGGAGACGAATATGAAGGCCCCGTCGCCCTGATGAAGCTGCTCCAGCGGCTGCCGTCCATGGCAACGCGCGGGCGCCTGATCGTGATTCCGGGGCTGAATTTCCCGGCCTTCATCAACGGCTCGCGCACGTCCCCCATCGACCGAGGCAACCTGAACCGCATGTTTCCCGGTGCGCGCAACGGGCAGCCGACCGAAATGATTGCGCACTATGTCGAGACCGAACTGCTGCCGCGTGCAGATATCGTGATCGACCTTCATGCCGGCGGCGCATCGTTCGATCACCTGCCGACGCTGCTGGCATCCCCGCCGGCGCACGGTGAACAACGCGCGCTGTACCTCGACCTCGTGCGCGAGTTCGGCGCACCGCACACCATGATCATGGATCTGCTTGGCGAAGACCGGACCTTCGCCGCTGCCGCTGAACGCCACGGCACGTTGTTCTTCTGCGGAGAGTTTGGCGGCCATGCCGGCTGCGACGCCGGCAACCTCGCAATCGTCGAAGCCGGCTTGCAGCGTGTGCTGCATCGGCTCGGCGTGATGCCGGAGCCCGCAGCGTCGGCGCCGAAGCAGACACGCTTGCTGCGCGTGGAAGGTGCGCGCCACTACGTGTACGCGCCGCATGCCGGTGTGTTCGAACCGACCTTCGCGCTGGGCGACCAGGTTCGCGCCGGGCAATTGGCAGGCCGCCTCTTCGACCCGCACCGCCCCTGGGCGGCGCCCGAGGACATCGCGTTCCGCGGCGACGGCACGGTCATGTGCATGCGCACGTTTGCACGCGTCGAACCGGGCGACTGCATCGCACTGCTCGCTACGGAAGCCAGTCTCGACTGAGCTGGCTGCCATTCGATTCACATCACGACATAACAAGACAAGACGGAGACCCATCATGCCCAGCCAAACCCTTTCAACAGAGCCGCCGGAGGACGCTGCGCCGCGCAGCATTGCTGGCAATGTCGGCCACCCCGCCTACATCGTCCTGCTGTTCTTCGTGTGCTTTGCGTTCTCGTACCTCGATCGGCAGGTCGTCAGCATTCTCGTGCAGCCGATCAAGCAATCGCTCTCTCTGACCGATACGCAGATCGGCCTGCTGCAAGGGTTTTCGTTCACCATGTGCTACGCAACGGCGGGTGTGTTCGTCGCCCGGCTCGTCGACCGGTCCAATCGCGTCAAGCTGATCGCCGCATGCATTGCCATCTGGGCCATCTCGACCACCGCGTGCGGTTTCGCGACGAATTTTCCGGAGCTGCTGGTCGCGCGTGCGGGCACTGCCATTGCCGAAGCGGCGTTAAGCCCCGCTGCGCTATCGATCTTCAGCGACATCTTTGCGCCGCGCCGGGTCGCACGTGCTAGCAGCATCTTCATGCTTGGGCCGTACGTGGGCGGCGGCCTGGCGTTGTTCGGTGGCGGCATGCTGCTCTCAGCGGCAGCAGCCGGTGGCGGAAATGCATGGCTTGCCGCGCACGACATCGCACCGTGGCAAGCGGTGTTCATTGCGGTCGGCCTGCCCGGGCTGGGGCTGGCCGCGCTGGTTGCGCTGACCGTGCGCGAGCCGCAGCGGCGTGAAGTGCTGGCCCACACTGCGCGCGCAGAAGACGAAGTGCCATCGCTCAGGGACGTGCTGAACGAGTTGTTCGTTCGTAACCGCTTCTGCCTCGCGTACTTTGCTGCGTACGTTGCGCTCATCACGCTGTTCTATTCGCACGCGGCGTGGTTTCCCACGCTGCTGATGCGCCGGTTTGATCTTGCGCCGAATGTGGTCGGCCAGATGGCCGCGCCCGCCTACATGATCGGTGGCATGCTGGGCGTGGCCTGTGCCGGCATGCTGGCCACGCGCGTCACCGACGAGACGGCCTTGCGGCGCGTACTGGGCTTTTCGGCATGCGCTGTTGCCGTGTTGGTGCCCGCAGCCATTGCGATGCCGCTCGTCAGCAACAGCGGCGTGGCGGTGCTGCTCTACGGCACGTGCGCGTTTGCGGCCAGCATTGCGATGGGCCTGGCGCCCGTACCGCTACAGATTGCCATGCCCAACCGCATGCGCGGCCGGTCGCTTGCCTTGCTGGTGTTCATGACCAACGCCATCAGCGGGGGGGTCGGTCCGCTGTCGGTCGGTTACCTGAATGAGCGCCTGGGGCAAACTGGCAGCAGCCTGGGAATGGCACTTGCGGTGGTCGGCGGCGTGTCTGCGCTTGCCAGCGCGGTGCTTTACACGATCGCCACACGGCGGGTGCCGGCCGCCAACACTCGCTGATTTTCGGAGAACCGTCATGCTGGTGACATCCGCTTCCCCCATCCATCACGTTGGTGCCGCCACCATCACGCGCGTCGACGAGACCGATTTTGCGCTGCCACCGGAACGCCTGTTCCCGCTCTGGAATGAAGACGCGGGCCGTACGTTCGAAGCGCGCTTTGCCACTGCCAGCATCGACCTGACCAACCGCCGGGTACCGCTGAAAACCCATCTGTGGGTCGTGCAGGTCGACGGGCTCACCATCGTGGTCGATACCGGCATCGGCAACGGCAAGTCGCGGCCGTTCAACGCGTTGTTCGATCGGCTCGACAATCCCGTGCTCGAGCGGTTTGCGGCTGCGGGGTTTCGGCCGGAACAGGTCGACTACGTCCTGCTGACGCACCTGCATGTCGACCATGTCGGCTGGAACACGCATTGGCAGGACGGGCGATGGGTACCGGTGTTTCCCAACGCGACCTATGTGTTCGGCCAGCGCGAGCAGGACTTCTTCGCGATGCCGGAAGGCGAGCCGCGACGGATCGTGTTTGAAGACAGCGTGCTGCCGCTGATTGAAGCCGGGCAGGCCCGAGCGGTGCGCGACGCGGGCGAAGAGATTCTTGACGGCATCCGCTTCGTGCCCACGTTCGGGCACAGCTTCGGCCATATGGCGATCGAGGTGCGATCGCGCGGCGAAACGGCGCTCTTCTCCGGCGACGTCATGCACAGCGCGATCCAGGTGCACCGGCCAGAATGGAACTCCGTGTTCTGCCTGGATCAGGCGCAGGCGCGTGAGTCGCGCCGCTGGCTTTTGGACCGGGCGGCAGAAACCGACGCGACGGTCTTCGCCGCCCATTTTCCGGAAACGTCCGCGGGCAAGGTGCAGCGTTCAGGAGACGGTTTCGAATGGCGCTACGTGCGTGGGCAGGGCTAGCGCTACAAGCGTGCCCGCCACGGGCTTGTGGAAGCAGCGCTGGCGATGTGCCGCCAACAAACCGGCGCAGCCTGACGGACCCTCAGCCCGGCTGAGACTGCAAAGCAAGCGCGGCCGCCGCGGCGCGCGTTTCCACACCAAGCTTCTCGAAGATGTGCTCGAGGTGCTTGTTGACCGTACGCGGGCGCATACCGAGGATGTCGCCGATGTCGCGATTGGTCTTGCCGCGTGAAATCCACAGCAGCACCTCCGCCTCGCGCGCGGTCAGACGAAACCTTGCGCAGAGGCGATCGCTCACCTTGCGGTCGTCATGCTCTTCCAGCTGGATGACCCAAGCGCTGTGCGGCGCGGGGCCAGCCAACCTTGCCACCAGCCGCACGCCCTCGCCGTCTTCCGCCATCCGGCCGGCCTCAGGCGCGCCAACGGGCCCCACGCTCTGCGCCAGCCACTGCTGCAATACCGAGGGCAGCCGCTGCATGTCGCCGTGGTCCGGATAAAAGCGTGCAAACAACGGGGCGACCCGCGAACTGCGCCAGTGGATCGCGCCGTGCACATCGGCCACCAGCGCCGCACGCCCGCCCAGGCCAACGATTTCGTCTGCCTGCCGGTGCGCACGGGCGCGTTCCAGATGCGCGGCAACGCGCGCAAGCACCTCTTCCGGGCGGATCGGCTTGGTGATGTAGTCGATTCCGCCGGCACGGAAACCGCGCACAACATGCTCGCTCTCCGTCAGTCCCGTCATGAAGATCACGGGAATCTGCGCGTGGCGCGCATTGGCCTTGATGTGCTCGCAGGTCTCGAAGCCGCTGATGCCGGGCATGACGGCGTCCAGCAGGATGATGTCGGGGGTCAAGCGCTCGATGCGATCCAGCGCGCTGGGCCCGTCCAGCGCCACCAGAACGGTGTAGCCGACCGCGTCGAGCGCATCGGACAACAGCGCCAGATTGTCCGGCGTATCGTCAACGATGAGCACGACGCCGGAGCCCGCAGCGGCCGCACCGATCCCCTGCGAGGCCGATGGCATATGCAGCGCCGCAGCGCCGGCATGGTCAATCCACGCTGTGTTCATCTGAAGGGGCTCCTTTGAGCAACATGTCCAGTTCCGTCAACCGGAAGCGCCGCGCGGCCGAACGCACAGGTTGCAGCACGCCGGCAAGATCAGGATCGCGATGTTCGGCTTCATCCAGCAATTCGATGAGCCCGCGGATGTAGCCGATCTCGAGCAGCGGCCGTAACTGTGCGACCAGCTCTGCCGGCAGCGGCGCATGCGAGCGTGCCGGCGGCGGCGCTTCCTCAACCGCTTCGCTGTCGACGATCCATTCGAGGTTGAGCAGCTCGCCCACTTTGTCGAGCAGCTGCGGCAGGTGCACAGGCTTGGCAAGGTAGTCGTCGCATCCGGCAGCGGCACCGCGTGCACGGTCACCGGCAAACGCATTGGCCGACAACACCAGGATTGGCGCAACACTGAGCGCCTGCTTGCGGATCAGCCGGCTGGCCTCGAAGCCGTCCATCGATGGCATCGAGACATCCATCACGATCAGGTCGACCTGCAATGTGCCGAGCTGGCGCATCGCCTCGGGCCCGCTGGCGGCTTCGACGAGCGTGAAACCCAGCGGCGC
The DNA here is from genome assembly GCF_047325135.1 of Ralstonia sp. Ralssp110. Taxonomy (NCBI): domain Bacteria; kingdom Pseudomonadati; phylum Pseudomonadota; class Betaproteobacteria; order Burkholderiales; family Burkholderiaceae; genus Ralstonia; species Ralstonia sp. Ralssp110. Next base: position 974,533 of record NZ_CP168609.1, read on the forward strand.
GAGCGCGCCCACCACGATACGGCGCTGCTCGCGTTGGTCATCCACCACCAGCACGGTCCGCCGCGCACCGCGATAGCCGCTGACATGGCGGATGCGGTCGACCGCGCGAGGCTCGCGCACCTCCGGCAGAAACAGTCGCACGGTGAAGCGCGTGCCCTCGCCGGGCACACTGTCCACGCTCAGCTGGCCGCCCATCAGCGTGGTGAGCATGCGGCAGATGGTCAAGCCGAGGCCAGCGCCGTTGTCCTGCGCGTGCGCTGCGGCGCCCCGCTCGAACGGCAGGAAAATGCGCTCCAGTTCGTCCGAGGCGATGCCGATGCCGGTATCGAGAATCTCCAACGTGGCAATCTCACGCGCGTAGGCCACGCGCAGCGACACCGTACCGCTGTCCGTAAAGCGCACCGCGTTGCCCAGCAGATTGATCAGGATCTGGCGCACGCGCTTCTCGTCCATGCGCACCGCATCGGGAATGCGGCCCACATGCTCCATGCGGAAGGCCAGTCCTTTTTCGGAAGCGTGCGGTTCCATCATCGCTTCGATCTGCGTCAGGAACGCAGGAAACGCCACCTGGCTCACGTCGAGTTGCAGCTTGCCGGCCTCGATGCGCGCAACGTCCAGCAGCCCGTCGACCAAGGCCAAGAGGTGCTCGCCACTGCGGAAGATGGTGGCAAGGCCCTCGCGACGCGCAGGTGGAATCGACGCGTCGCGCATCAGCAGTTGCGCATAGCCGAGGATGCTGTTGAGCGGCGTGCGCAGTTCATGGCTCAAGCCCGTCACGTAGCGGCTCTTGGCCCGGTTGGCAGACTCGGCGGCTTGCTTGGCCTGCTGCAGCATGGCGTCGGTCTTGCGGTGCGCTTCGATCTCGCGCATCAGCAGCATGGTCTGGCGGTTGGACTCTTCCTGCGCGACCTTGCGGCTTTCCTTGGCCAGCACCAGCCACCAGGCGCCCACGCAGCCGACCAGCGCCAGCGCAAAGAACGCCTTGATGTAACCGCGCGCCAGCAATTGCAACGGCGATTGGTCCGCGCTCAGGGTGACGGCGGTCTGGTAGTAGATCAGCGTCAACACGCCTGCCAGCAAGCCCAGCACGATCAGCAGCACGGCGGCGTACTGCGCCACGCGCACATGCAGTCGCGGCAGTTCGGTGTTTGGAAACCAATGGCGCCACGCCTGCGCGATTTGCGCAGACAGTCTGCCGTGCGGCTTACAGGCATCGCCGCAGCGCGCATCCAGCGAGCAACATAGCGAGCAGATGCTGCCGGCGTAGGCGGGGCACTGCGCCATGTCCTCCCGCTCGAACACGTTCTCGCAGATCACGCAGCGCATGGCGCCGGCGTGCGCATGTTCGGCGTCGGCGGGCGCGTGCACCTTGCGGGCGAGGTAGAACCGCCCGTGCGTGGCCACGGCGATGAGCGGCGCGCAAAGGAACGCCACGCCCAATGCGACGAACGGCGATAGCGCTTCCGTCACGGCACCGAACAACCCGAGGTGAGCGAGCGTCGCGACCACCGAGGCGATCAGCATGGCGCCCACGCCCACCGGATTGACGTCGTACAGGTAGGCGCGCTTGAACTCGATGTGTGCGGGGCTGTATCCCAAGGGCTTGTTGATGACAAGATCCGCTACGAGCGCGCCGATCCATGCGATGGCCACGTTGGCATACAGCGCCAGTACCTCGTTCAGTGCCTCGAACACGCCCAGCTCCATCAGCAGCAGCGCGATGAGCACGTTGAAGACCAGCCAGACCACACGCCCCGGATGACTGTGCGTGAGGCGCGCAAAGAAGTTGGACCACGCCAGTGAACCGGCGTAGGCGTTGGTGACGTTGATCTTGATCTGCGACACCACCACGAACAACGCCATGGCCGCCATCGCCAACGCAGGTGAGCCGAACACGTACTGATAGGCCACCAGGTACATCTGCGTGGGCTCCACGGCGCGCGCCGTGCCCACCTCGTGCTGAACGGCGAGGAAGACGAGAAAGGAGCCGCCCAGCATCTTCAGCGCGCCCGGCACCACCCAACCGGGCCCCGCCGCCAGCAGGGCCAGCCACCACTTGCCGCGGTTGGCGCGCGTCTTCTCGGGCAGAAAGCGCAGGTAGTCGACCTGCTCGCCAATCTGCACGATCAGCGCAAAGGCCACGGTGCAGCCCGCGCCAAAGGCCAGCAGGTTGAAATCGCGGCCCGATTCCGACAGGCCGCCAAAGCTCGGCCAGTCGGCAAAGGCGCGCGGATTGCGCAACAACACCGCAGCGTAAGGCAGCACCAGCAACACTAGCCACAGCAACTGGGTCCAGCTCTGCAGCTTGTTGATGGCCGTGATGCCGTGCGTCACCAGCGGGATGATCACCAGCGAACAGAGCACATAGGCGATGGGCAGCGGCAACCCGACGTAAAGCTGCACGGCCAGCGCCATGATGGCCGCCTCCAGCGCCAGGAAGATGAACGTGAAGGTGGCGTAGACGAGCGAGGTGACCGTCGAGCCGATGTAACCGAAGCCGGCACCGCGCGTGAGCAGGTCCATGTCGACACCGAAGCGCGCTGCGTAATAGCTGATCGGCAGGCCGGTCAGGAAGATCAGCACGCTCACCACCACAATCGCCCAGAACGCGTTGGTAAAGCCGTAGTTGATGGCGAGCGAGCCGCCAATGGCCTCCAGCGCCAGGAACGACGTGGCTCCCAGCGCGGTATTCGCCACGCGGAATTCCGACCATTTGCGGAATCCGCGCGGCGTATAGCGCAATGCGTAGTCTTCCAGCGTCTCGTCGGCGACCCACGTGTTGTAGTCACGACGGATCTTGACGATGCGCTGGGTGCCGGATTGGTGCACGAACGCTCCCCGTTTCGGTGAACCGCGCCTGAGCTTCATGCTCTAGGCGAGAAGGCGCGGCGGGCGATGCAAGTTCCGTTCCGCCCTCGCACTCGGCCGGTCCACCCTTGTGATGTCGTCGTGTTTTTGATTGCGGATGGCTGCGCCGCGCAATGCGGCCGCGCTGTACGTCGGTTGACGTATTCCGGCAATCGGGGCTCCCGCCTAGGCTTGCCTCCATGCCTGCTCACAACGACCACCATCCGCAACCGGGAGAAACCACGATGTCACGCCACCCCTCGCGCCTTCGGCGCCTCGCCTTGTGTCTTGCCGTCATGCCACTGCTGGCGACGCCGCTTGCCGCGCTCGCCCAGTCGCACCCGACCGCCAAGGTCAACACCACCAAGCTTGCCGTGACCGACACCGAGGTCACGGTCGGCCAACTGCATTCGGCCACCGGCACCATGGCGATCAGCGAGACCGGATCGATCCAGGCCGAGCGCCTGGCAATCGACCAGATCAACGCTGCGGGCGGCGTGCTGGGCCGCAAGATCAAGATCATCCAGGAGGACGGCGCATCGGACTGGCCGACCTTTGCCGAGAAGGCGAAGAAGCTGCTCGAAGCTGACCGCGTCGCCACCGTGTTCGGCTGCTGGACCTCGGCCTCGCGCAAGGCCGTGCTGCCGGTGTTCGAGAAAGACAACGGCCTGCTGTACTACCCCACGTTCTACGAGGGGCTCGAGCAATCCAAGAACGTGATCTACACCGGGCAGGAAGCCACGCAGCAGATCCTGGCCGGGCTGGATTGGGTGGCCAAGGAGAAGAAGGCCAAGACGTTCTATCTGGTCGGCTCCGATTACATCTGGCCGCGCACGTCGATGAAGATCGCGCGCAAGCACATCGAAAACGTGCTGCACGGCGAGGTGGTCGGCGAGGAGTACTACCCGCTGGGCAACACACAGTTCGGCTCGCTGATCAACAAGATGAAGCTGAAGAAGCCCGACGTGATTTTCGCTGCCGTGGTGGGTGGTTCCAACGTAGCCTTCTACAAGCAGATGAAGGCCGCGGGCGTGACCGCCGACAAGCAGACACTGCTGACGCTGTCCGTCACGGAAGATGAGCTGCTCGGCATCGGCGGCGAGAACATGGCCGGCTTCTACGCCTCCATGAAGTACTTCCAGAGCCTGGACAACCCCAACAACAAGAAGTTTGTCGAGGCCTTCAAGGCCAAGTACGGCGCGAAGGCTGTCATCGGCGACGTCACGCAGGCGGCTTACCTCGGCCCGTGGCTGTGGAAGGCGGCGGTGGAAAAGGCCGGCAGTTTTGACGTCGACAAGGTGGTCGCGGCCTCGCCCGGCATCGAGTTGAACACCGCGCCGGAAGGCTACGTGAAGGTGCACGCCAACCACCACCTGTGGAGCAAGACGCGCATCGGGCAAGTGCAGACGGACGGCCAGTTCAAGGTCGTCTACGAATCGGGTCTGATCGAACCGAATCCGTTCCCGAAGGGTTACCAGTAACCCGCCGTAGACGCGGTCCGGCCGCAGCACGGTTTGCAAGCCGGACGGACCGCTTCCCACCGCATCCATCGTCTTCGTGGAGCCGCCATGACCTCGTTGTCGGAATTCGGGGCGATCTTCGCCATGCAGGGCTTCAACGGCCTGTCGTTCTTCTGCGTGCTGCTGCTGATGGCACTGGGCCTGGCCATCATCTTTGGGCAGATGGGCGTGATCAACATGGCCCATGGCGAGTTCCTCACCATCGGCGCCTACACCACGTACCTGCTGTCGACGCTCACCGCCAGCTACGCGCCGGCACTGCAGCCTTACTACTTCTTCGCGGCCGTGGTGCTGTCGTTCGTCCTGGCAGCGGCTATCGGTTACGTAGTCGAGCGGTTGATGATCTCGCGGCTCTACAACCGCCCGCTCGACACGCTGCTCGCCACCTGGGGCCTGAGCCTGGCCATGCAGCAGGCTTTCCGCTCCATCTTTGGCGCCAAGGAGGTCAGCCCCACGCTGCCGGACTGGTTGATGGGATCGTTCTCGCCAGGCGGCGGCATCGATATCCCGATCAACGGCCTGTTCGTGATGGCCCTGACCACGCTGCTGACCGGTGCGCTGTTCCTCCTGCTGTTCCGCTCCCGCTGGGGCCTGCAGGTGCGTGCCACGGTGCAGAACCGCGTGATGAGCGGTGCGGTCGGCATTGACACGCGGCGCGTGGACCGCATGACGTTCGCACTCGGTTGTGGCGTGGCCGGGGTGGCGGGCGCAGCGTTCACCACCATCGGTTCGACCGGCCCGACATCGGGGTCGCTGTACATCGTCGACACCTTCCTGGTGGTCGTGTTCGGTGGCGCGCAAAGCCTGCTGGGCACCATCGCGTCGGCCTTCACCATCGCCCAGACGCAATCGACCACCGAGTTCTTCCTCACAGGCTCGATGGCCAAGGTGCTGACGCTCTCGGCCGTGATCCTGATCCTGATGATGCGGCCCCAGGGGCTGTTCTCGGTCAAGGTCCGCAAATAAGGAGTCCGACATGAACCCCACGCTTCATTCATGGCTAGAGCGCAAGCGCGACTGGCTCGGCCTGGCCGTACTCTGCGCCGTCATCTTCGTCGTCATGCCGCTGGCGTTTGATGTATTCCGCCTGAACCTGATCGGCAAGTACCTCAGCTACGCCTTCGTGGCCGTCGGCCTGGTGCTGTGCTGGGGCTACGGCGGCATCCTGAGCCTTGGCCAGGGCGTGTTCTTCGGGCTCGGCGGCTATTGCATGGCGATGTTCCTCAAGCTCGAAGCATCCGACCCAGTCAGCACCAAGATCCAGTCCACGCCCGGCATTCCCGACTTCATGGACTGGAACCAGCTGACCGCCCTGCCGTTGTTCTGGGAGCCGTTCCGCCACTTCGGCTTCGCGGTGGTCGCCGTGGTGTTGGTGCCCACGCTGCTTGCACTGCTGATCGGCATCGCCATGTTCAAGCGGCGCGTGGGCGACGTGTATTTCTCCATCGTCACGCAGGCCATCGCGGCGATCCTGTCGATCCTCATCATCGGGCAGCAGGGCTGGACGGGCGGCGTCAACGGCATCACCGATCTGAAGACGCTGCTCGGCTGGGACATCCGCACCGACTCCGCCAAGCTGATCCTGTACTTCGTCACCGCCGGCCTGCTGGTGGGCTGCATCGTGCTCGGCCGCTTCATCCTGCGTTCCAAACTCGGCCGCCTGCTGATGGCGATGCGCGACAAGGAAGAGCGCGTGCGCTTTTCCGGTTACGACGTCGCCAGCTTCAAGGTGTTCGTGTTCTGCGTGGCGGCGGCCATGTCGGCCATCGGCGGGGCGATGTTCACGCTGCAGGTGGGCTTCATGTCGCCGTCGTTCGTCGGCATCGTGCCGTCGATCGAGATGGTCATCTATGCCGCGGTGGGCGGCCGCCTGTCGCTGCTGGGCGCGGTGTACGGCACGCTGCTCGTCAATTTCGGCAAGACGTATTTCTCTGAGTCCTTCCCGCAGCTGTGGCTGTTCCTGATGGGCGGCCTGTTCATTGCAGTGGTCATGTACTTCCCCAACGGCCTGGCCGGCCTGTACGACAGCCACGGCCGCAAATGGATCGCACGGCTGCTGCAAGGCCGCCGCACGGCGGCAAAACCGGCGCCCAGCGCCACCGCGCAAGGCTAAACGAGGAGCCCACCATGACCCAACCGATCGGCGTGGAAATGCCCAAGCCCGTGCTGGCGATCGAAGACCTGACGGTGTCGTTCGATGGCTTCAAGGCGGTGGACAGCCTGAACCTGTATGTCGACCGCAACGAAGTGCGCGTGGTGATCGGCCCCAACGGCGCGGGCAAGACCACGGTGCTGGACCTGATCTGCGGAAAGACGCGCGCCACCTCCGGCAGCATCCGCTTCAACAACCTGGAGCTGACGAAGATGCGCGAGCACGACATCGTGCGCTCGGGTGTCGGCCGCAAGTTCCAGACCCCCTCCATCTACGAAAACCTGACGGTGTTCGAGAACCTGGAGATGTCGTTCCCGCGCGGGCGCAAGGTGCTCGGGGCACTCGCCTTTCGCCGCACGCCCGACGTGGTGGAACGCGTGGAAGCGGTGGCCCGCGACATCTTCCTGAACGAGCTGCTGCACCAGCAGGCGGACCTGCTCTCGCACGGGCAAAAGCAGTGGCTGGAGATCGGCATGCTGCTCATGCAGGAGCCGGAACTCGTGATGCTCGATGAACCCGTGGCCGGCATGAGCGTGTCGGAACGCGAGAAGACAGCCGAACTGCTCGGCCGCATCAGCCAGGGGCGGTCGGTGCTCGTCATCGAGCACGACATGGAGTTCGTCAAGAGCATCGCCCACCGCGTGACCGTGCTGCACCAGGGCAAGGTGCTGGCCGAAGGCAGCATGGATGCGGTGCAGGCCGACCCGAAAGTCATTGAAGTCTATCTGGGCCATTGAGCCCCGGAGCCGCACATGTTCAACGTGACCGACCTCGTTTCCGGATACGGCCAGAGCCAGGTGCTCCATGCCCTCAACCTGCAGGTGGCACCGCAGGAGATCGTGGCCGTGATGGGCCGCAACGGCATGGGCAAGACCACGCTGTTCAAGACCCTGATGGGCATTCTTCCGACGCGCTCGGGCAGCGTGTCGATCGACGGCCAGGAACTGACGACCCTGCCCTCGTTCCAGCGCGTGGCGCGCGGCATCGCCTACGTGCCGCAGGGCCGCATGATGTTCTCGAGCATGACGGTGCTGGAGAACATCCAGACCGGTCTGCCGGCGTCTGCCGGCGGGCGCGTCCCGGACGAACTGTATGCGCTGTTTCCCGTTCTCTACGACATGCGCGGGCGCAAGAGCGGGAACCTGTCGGGCGGCCAGCAACAGCAGCTCGCCATTGCGCGTGCATTGGCCACCAACCCGAAGGTCCTGCTGCTGGACGAGCCGACCGAGGGCATCCAGCCGTCGATCATCAAGGACATCGCACGGGCGCTGAAGGAGATCCGCAAGCTGCGCCAGCTCACCATCGTCGTGTCGGAACAGGTGCTCAGCTTCACCCTTGATGTTGCCGACCGCTTTCTCGTCATCGACAAAGGGCGCTTCGTCTACGAAGAAACGCGCGACAAGGTCGATGCCGCCACCATCAGCCGATACCTCTCGGTTTGACTCACCTCACACCATAGGAGCAAGCATGCGTCACGGGGACATTTCAAGCAGCCAGGACTGCGTTGGCGTGGCCGTCGTCAACTACAAGATGCCGCGCCTGCACACGCGCGCCGAGGTGCTGGAGAACGCGCGCAACATCGGCCGGATGCTGGTCGGCATGAAGCAAGGTTTGCCCGGGCTGGACCTCGTGGTGTTTCCCGAATATTCCACCCACGGGATCATGTACGACGACGCCGAGATGTATGAGACGGCGGCCACCATCCCCGGCGACGAGACCGCCATCTTCGCTGCGGCATGCCGCGAGGCGAAGGTGTGGGGCGTGTTCTCGCTCACCGGCGAGCGTCATGAAGACCACCCGAACAAGGCGCCCTACAACACGCTCATCCTGATGAACGACCAGGGCGAAATCGTGCAGAAGTACCGCAAGATCATGCCGTGGTGCCCGATCGAGGGGTGGTACCCCGGCGGCTGCACCTACGTATCGGAAGGCCCCAAGGGCCTGAAGATCAGCCTGATCATCTGCGACGACGGCAACTACCCCGAGATCTGGCGCGACTGCGCGATGAAGGGCGCTGAGCTGATCGTCCGCTGCCAGGGATACATGTACCCGGCCAAAGAGCAGCAGGTGATGGTGTCCAAAGCCATGGCGTGGATGAACAACGTCTACGTGGCGGTCGCCAATGCGGCCGGTTTCGACGGCGTGTATTCGTATTTCGGGCACTCGGCCATCGTTGGATTCGACGGCCGCACGCTGGGCGAATGCGGCACCGAAGAGATGGGCATCCAGTACGCCGAGCTGTCGGTCGGGCTGATCCGCGATGCGCGCAAGCACCTGCAATCGCAAAACCATCTTTATAAGCTGCTGCACCGCGGCTACACCGGCACCATCAACTCCGGTGAAACACCGGAAGGCGTGGCCGCCTGCCCATTCGATTTCTACAAGACCTGGGTGAACGATCCGGCCGCCGCGCGCGCGCAGGTCGAGGCCCTCACCCGCCGCACCGCCGGCACGCCCGAATGCCCCATCGATGGCATCCCCCACGCCTGACGCCACTTCCCTGAGGAGAAACCACCATGCAGCATTTCAAGATCCAGCCCGGCAAGCCGCTGGCAGAGCAGGCCGAACTCGGCCACAACCGCTGGCATCCGGACATCCCGTTCCTTTCCAAGGTCAAGCCCGGTGAAGAGATCATCATCGAATCGCTGGATTTTCTCGACGCGCAGATTCGCGACGACGACAAGGTCGACGACGTGCGCAATGTCGACCTGACCCGCGCGCATCCGCTCACGGGGCCCTTCTACATTGAAGGCGCGGAGCCGGGCGACCTGCTGGTGGTGGACTTGCTCGACATCAAGCCCGTCACGCCGATCGGCTTTTCTGGCGTGTTCGCAAAATCCAACGGCGGCGGCTTCCTTGCGGATTATTTTCCCGATGCCGACAAGGCCATCTGGGACTTGAAAGGCGTCTATGCCACGTCGCGCCATATTCCCGGGGTCCGGCTGGCCGGCCTGACGCACCCTGGGTTGATGGGCTGCCTGCCCTCCCGCGAACTGTTGGACGAATGGAACCGCCGCGAAGCACCGCTGGCCGCCAAGGGCCTGGCCCAGCCGCCCGACCCGCGCACCGCCGTGCTGCGCGGCGTTTCCGGCGCGGAATTCGATCGCATGGCAGGCGAGGCTGCGCGCACGGTGCCGCCACGCGAGCACGGCGGCAACACCGACATCAAGGACCTGTCGATCGGCACCCGCATTTTTTTCCCGGTGTACGTCAAGGGCGCCGGCTTCTCGATGGGCGACCTGCATTTCTCCCAGGGCGACGGCGAAATCGGCTTCTGTGGCGCGATCGAAATGGACGGCGCCACGCGCGTCGGCTTCGACCTCATCAAGGGCGGCATGGCCAAGTACAACCTGAGCGCGCCGATCTTCATGCCAAGCCCCGTCAAGCCGCGCTACGACCAGTGGCTGACCTTCGAGGGCATCAGCGTAGAAAACGGCACCAACTACTATCTGGATGCCACCGTCGCCTATCGGCAAGCGTGCCTGAAGGCCATCGACTACCTCACGCACTTCGGCTTCACCGCCAGCCAGGCCTACATGCTGCTGACGGCTGCGCCGGTGGAGGGACGCATCGGCGGCATTGTCGACATCCCGAACTGCGCCTGCACGGTGTCGATTCCCACGGCGATCTTCGATCAGGACATCACCCCCAAGGGCATGCTGAACGACAAGTCGCACTGGGGCCGCAAGCCCGACTGACGCTGAGGGTCAATATGCGCCGGCCATGGCCGCACCGCTACGGCCGGCGCTGCACGGAGGCATGCATGCCGCTATACGACATCCGCTGTACCGCTTGCGACGGCATTTTCGAACGGTTGATTCCGGCTGCGAAACTGCACGCGCCCACACCCTGCCCCTATTGCGACGAAGACACGCCCGCCGCGCCAATGCCGACCGGGGGGCGCGTTGCATTGAAGTCAGTTTCACGCTGGCAACCCAGTTCTCTGCATGAGCAGTTGGCGGGCAAACCGATTACGGGGCCGGGCAGCGCGGGTGGCTCTGGCCGCCGCAACAGCGTCCTCCATGTCTGCGGCGGAAAGCACTGTTCGATCTGCGGTGTGTGAGCCCAGACGCTGGCGCCTGATGGTGGCCTCTTGCATACACAACATCGCGCGACCAAGGCGCCTGCCTGACCCGCAGACGCCTCGGATTGCGCAAGCGGCGGCTTACGCTGCCGCCTTCAAACCTTCCATCGCCTCACGCACATACGCGATGAGGTCCGGGCCCATCCACGGGCTGGCAGATAGTTCGGGCTCCCGCTCCATCGCCAGGCGCACCTTCGCCTGCGTCTGCGGATCGTCTCCCGCATATGAGCGGAACAATTCGATCCAACGCCGCGCAAGCTGCTGCGTGGCAGGCGCATGCGCCGGCGTGCCCTTGGCCAGATGCTGCCGCACCTCTGCAATCAGGGTCGGCCACTCGTTGGCGCGTTTGCCGAAGTTCTCGCGCATGAACTGCAGCTCTTGCGCCGACAGATACTTCGCGTAGATCGCCAGCTTGCTTTCGTTGGCCGCCTCCATGATGAAGTCGAGCATCTCCAGGCTGATTCCGGTGCGCTCCTGCAACGCCGGCTCGTTGATGTGCATCGTGTGCAGCTTGGCCGTAAGGACCGGGTCCAGCGCCGCGTCCTGCGCGAGCAGCGCCATCCATTGCTTGGCGAGCGCTTGCGCCTCGCTGCTGCGTGAGGCCACCTGGCGCGTCATTGCATCCTGCACGGTCGACACCAGCGCCGCCCACCGTTCATGACGCGCCGTATCGGCGTCCATGCGTTCGGCGCGGGCACGTTCTTCCTGCGAAAGATATTTGTCGTACATGGTCATCCATTCCAAGGTTGTGAGCCACTCGGTCAATTCGGGCTCCTCCTTGCGCACGAGCTGGCCGTGCAGCCGCGACAGCCGATCGCGCAGCACGCTGGCCTGCGTGATCTGCTGATCGAGCATCGCGATCTGCCGTTCCACGATCGTGGTAAAGGGGATGTCCGGATTGGCCAGGAAAGCCCCGACATCGGCCAGCGACATGCCGAAGCGCCGCAACGCCTGGATCTTGTGCAGGCGGGCGACGTCAGCCTTGTCGTACAGCCGGTAACCGCTGTCGGAGCGGGCCGAAGGCGTGAGCAGGCCGATGGTGTCGTAGTGATGCAGCATGCGCACCGAGAGGCCGCAGCGTTTGGCGAGATCGCCCACTTTCAACAACATGGTGGCTCCTGTCTTCTGGCTTGGACACAGGCTAGGACCTCACACAATGTGAGGGTCAAGCACGGCGTGAATGGACGGCAATAGGCAGCGCCCCGTGAAGACGCAGGCGCATCCTGCATTCTGAACCAGGCCCCTCTGTGGTGGGGAACATGCCCCGCGAACCCGCGCGGCTGCGTGCGTCACAAAAAGTTCATTCAACTCTGTGTTCAGCGGGTCGTATAGCGGAATGTCCGATCTTGCGTCTGCCGCCAACGTCATGACTTTCTCACCGCTTCCCTTGCCCGCGGGCATTGCGCCCGAGATGCTGCGCACGGTGTTCCAACCGATTTTCCGCCTGTCCACCACCGAGGTGCTCGGCTACGAAGCCCTGCTACGCGGGCCGGTGGGCTCGGCCATGGAATCGCCGGCGGCCCTGTTTGCCGCAGCCTCGGACACGGCAGGCACGATTGCCCTGGAGACCACCGCCGCGCGTCTGGCCATCGCCAATTTCTCGGCCATGCGCTTGCCGGGCAAGCTGTTCCTGAACTTCAGCGCGCAAGGCGTGCGCCAGTTGCTGCAAGACCACGCCCGCCTGCTGCACGCGATTGCCGATCACGACCTGCACCCCTCGCGCATCGTCATCGAACTGACCGAGCAAACGCCCATCGATGATCTGGCGAGCTTTGCCGAGGCGCTGTCGGTAGCACGCGACTTTGGCCTGCAATGCGCGCTGGACGATTTCGGCACCGGCAATGCCAACCTGAACCTGCTGATCGAACTCACGCCCGACTTCATCAAGCTCGACAAGTATTTCCTGCGTGACATTGCCAAGCATCCGGCCAAGCTGGACATGGCGCGCACGCTGCAACAGACGCTCAAGGGCGGCGCGACCAGCATCATTGCCGAAGGGCTGGAGACCGAGGACGAACTGGGCGTGGTGCGCGACCTGGGCATCCGTTTCGGCCAGGGCTTTTTTCTTGCGCGCCCGCAGGACAAACCCGCGAGCGACATGTCGAGCCAGGCAGCCCGCGTGCTGCAGTCTTCGCAGATTGCGGTGTTTCCGCAGGCGGTTCGCGTGGGCTGGCGCGCCATCACGGCCAGCAAGCTGCTGCGCGTCGCTCCCACGCTGCCCTTGCGCAGCAGCAACGACGACGTGCTGCACCTGTTCAACCGCCACCCCGATCTGCACGCCGTGGCGCTGCTCGACGAAGGCGAACGCCCGCTCGCGCTCATCGCACGCCGAGCGTTCATCGACCGCTATGCGATGCCGTATCACCGCGAGCTGTACGGCAAGAAACCGGCGTTGGCGTTTGCCAACCGGCAGCCTGTGCTGGTGGAAAAATCCGCCTCGCTGGAGGACATGTCGGCGCTGCTGATGAGCGAAGACCAACGCTACCTGACCGATGGTTTCATCATCACGGAGCACGGCCGCTACCTGGGCCTGGGCACCGGTGAAGAGCTGGTGCGCACCGTGACCGAAATCCGCATCGAGGCCGCACGCTACGCCAATCCGCTCACATTCCTGCCGGGCAACATTCCGTTGAACCTGCACATTGAACGTTTGCTGGAAGCGCACGCTGAATTCTATGCATGCTACGTGGACCTGAACCACTTCAAGCCCTTCAACGATCAGTACGGCTATTGGCAGGGCGACGAGATGCTGAAGATGGCCGCCGCCGTGCTGGCCACCGCATGCGAGCCCACGCGCGATTTTCTCGGCCATGTGGGTGGCGACGATTTCCTGATCCTGTTCCAGAGCGCCGACTGGCACGCACGCATCACGCAGGCGATGACGGCGTTCAACGCCAACGCGCTTGCCATGTATACGCCGGCTGACCGCGCGGCAGGCGGCATCCATGCGGAAGACCGCAAGGGCCTGCCGGCGTTCTTCCGCTTCGTGACGATGGCGGTGGGCGCGCTGCACGTGCACCCCGGCGCCGCGCACAACAGCGATGACATCGGCACCGCCGCCGCCCTGGCCAAGCGGCGCGCCAAGCAAAGCGATAACGGTTTCCATCTGGAAGCCATGCACCCCGCCCCTGCCGCGCGGGCCATGGCCTGACATCTCTGCGCCTGCGCTACAGCATCGCGGGAATCAGCCCGAGCAACGCGGCCTTTACCACGGCATGCGTCTTGTTGGCGGCATTGAGCTTGGTGATGGCGTTGCGGATGTGGAAGTTCACGTTGCGCTCGGTCATTTCCAGGATGGCCGCGACTTCAGCCGCCGTCTTACCTTCGGCCGTCCAGTGCAGTGTCCGCCGTTCAATCTCTTTCAGGCGCGTGGCGGCATCGGGCAACACCTTTTCGGCCATCAGCGTGCCGATGCTGGCGTGTGCGCGCTGGCTCAGCCAGATCATTTCAGGCTCGCTCGCGGCCAGTTCGTCTTCGGTGATGGGCGTGGCGCGGCGCACCAGGCTGAAGGTACCGAAGATGCCGGTGTGATCGCGAATGGTGTGCGACCACCCGTGGTTGAGCCCGTGGCGGCGCGCGTCCATCCAGAACGGCGCGTCTGCCGTGGCGATGCTGGACCACAGCATTGGCTTGACGCAGCGCTGACCAAACTGCAACACGGGGTCGATAGCCAAGTAGCCGCACACCCGGTAGTGCTCGCGCCAATGTTCCGGGTAGGTGCTCCAGCAGATGGTGTTGAAGCGCGTGATCGGAATCGCTGCACGCAGGGCGTAGGCGCAATAGTCGAAGCCGAGCAGAGTCACCGCCGGTTGCAGGCTACGGATGACAGCATCGGCGTCGCGCAGTGCATTCAGCTCGCGCAGCAATGCCGCACGCCAGGATGTTGCATAGCCAAGCGGCAATTGGTTGTGAACGCCCATCCCATCGGCCTCCAAAACACGCGCTGAATCGCCATACCGGTGCCCACTCCAGCTAACCGGCTTCCCTCAATTCAAATTTGGCGAAAAGCGCGATCAGCCTTGCGTTTTGCTGAGGCAGTCGTTGGCGTGCCGGAACTATACATAATCCGAAACGAATTGCGCGCCCCGCATAGCGCATGCAATTAGTAGATTTTCTCGAATATTGGAATAACGCAATACAGCAATAAATTATCTGATAGCCAAATGGCTTTGCGCAAAAACACACCCATTATTTAAATCTGCTATTTATGTTCGGCATGTCGCCGTCGGCATTGCCATCTCCCCACGGGACGCGTCCTTCTTGCAGGGCCTGGGTAGGCGGAATTCGTATCGTCGGCTTCCGTCATCGCTTGCCTCCACTGCCGCGGGTGCATCTTCATGCGCATAGCCGGATTGCAGTGCCGACAACGCCGCAAAGCGCGCGCCGACGCCACATTGCGGTGATGCGGAGGTGCGACACACAGCAAGGATTGCACCTCGGTGACGCGACAAAACGTCGCAGTAAAAATAACAATAATGACGTTTCACGTGCAGTTTGATCAACGTCGCAAAAAATTGACGTGTCAGATTTACACGCACATGTGGCGATTCACTACCACGGCAGAGAATTAGGGCAAGAACGGCTTTCTTATTGGGGTTTCGCAGTGTCAGCGAAAGCCTTACAGTCTGGTCCGCGACTCGCCCTCTCGATGTAGTCGAGACCCCGACAAGAAACACGACGGTACGAAGCAACAGGGTTTTTTGGCGCGTCTTCATCCTCGTCACTCCCCCGGTTTGTGGCGCTTTTTCAAATCCGGATGCCCCGGAATTGGCGGAGCTTTGCCCAAATTCAAAAAAGTGACGTGGACTTAATGCGGCGGCTGCCCCCGCCCCACTGACCCATTTGCATAGGAAGTCCCGTTTCATGCGCTCCACTCTGATTTCTCTTGGCCTTGTCGCCACCGCGGCCCTCGGTCTGTTCTCTGCCGGTGCCCAGGCCAACTGCGTTGCCAATCCGCCCACGCAATCCAACACGACGTTCCCCGCCAGCCTGACTGGCAAGCTCGCGTATCACAGCTACGTCAGCTACGGCGATGGCACCAGCCAACTCTTCATCTACGATTTTTCGGCACGCACGCTGCAGCAGGTGTCGAAGGCGGCCTGGGGCATCCAGGACCCGATGAACGCGGTGTTCAGCCCTGACGGCAAGTGGATCGCCTTCATGGGCATCATCAACAATGCGTGGAACGTGTTCTTCTGGCAAGTCGGTTCGACCAACATGCCGATCAACCTGACCAACAGCACCGGCCAGACGCGCAATGAAGATCCGAAGTTCAGCACCGACGGAAAATCGCTGTTCTTCAAGCAGAACGGCGATGTCATGCAGGCCGCGCTGTCGTACACCAGCTCAGGCCCCGTCTTCACCTCGACTGTGAACCTCACGCGCACGGCACCGACATTGGAAAACTCGATGCCGTTTGCCACGCCGGACGGCACGGCCGTCTACTACACCACGGGCACGGGCTCGGGCATGGGCCTTTACAAGCAGACCGTGGGCAGCACCACCAAGGTGGCGTTTGACACGCCGGCGGGCCTGGCGACGTACTACCCGATCGTGCGCGCGGACGGCACCGTCTTCTATGCCCGCTGGCACGACGCTACCAGCCAGGCCGACCAGATCTACACCAAGGTCAACCCAAGCGACACGCCCAACCAGCTCACGCTCAACGACTGCAACAGCAACAACTCCGACCCGTCGCCCGTGAACGGCACGAACTACGTGTTCTTCTCGTCGACGAGCGCCGGTGGCTACCAGCTCTACCTGGGCGATGCGAGCAATGGCCAGCGCTGGAGCCTGTCGCAGTTTGGCGTGAACTCGGACACGACCAAGGCGAAGCTCGGCTCGAACTACTACCCGGGCACGCCGACGGCCGCAGCACAGGCCATCACGCTGCTCTCGCAAGGCAAGCCCGCCAGCGCGTCCACCAGCTACAGCGCCAGCCTCGGCCCGGCCTATGCGTTTGACGGCAACACCACCAGCACGCGCTGGGATTCGGTGGAAGGCGTTGCCGGCGCGCAATGGCTGATGGTGGATCTGGGCTCGACCCGCACCATCACCGGCGTTGACCTGTATTGGGACGCAGGCGCCAAGGTCTACTACATCCAGACCTCGAATGACGGCGTGACGTGGACGAACATCTACTCGACTTCGAGCGGCGCTTCGTGGGGCCACACATCGCTGGCCAACCTCAAGGGCAGCGGCCGCTATGTGCGCATGTACGGCACGCAGCGCGCTACGCAGTGGGGTTACTCGCTGGATGAAATGCAGGTGTGGGGCTACTAAGCGGCAGCTCCAGTATCAGCATCGCCTGACATGACAAACGCCCCGGTGGCTTCGGCCATCGGGGCGTTTGTCATTGGTGCGACGAGCCGACCGCATTGGGGCCTACCCCTAAATTGTCAAAAGCTGAACATTCAGCCTGCGCAGGGCTCGGCACGATGGCGTCTCCGCACCACGCCAGAGGATGGACGATGCCCTCCCATAAATCGCCGCATACCCCCGCGCACGGCATGAGCCGGCGCGATTTCCTGACGCTAGGCACTGCCGCTGCCAGCCTTGGCGCGCTGGGCCTGAGCCTGCCGGAAGGCGCGCAAGCGGCCGACGCCAACTGGCATGCCGGCCAGCTCGCGCATCTGATTCCGGCGGCGAGCCACGACCGCTTTCTCATCAAGGCGTCGTTCCAGGCACCGCTTGCACGTGCGCCATGGCTAGTGGTCAACGGCAAGCGCGTCGCCGGCGAACGAACCGATGCCGCCGGTCGCTTCTGGCGCTTTGATGCGCGCGGCCTGCAGCCCGCCACCCAATACACGCTGCGCATTGTCGATGCAGGCGGCAAGCCGCTGGCCGACGCGTGGCCGCTGCGTACATTCCCCGCGCCCGACGCCACGCCCGCACAGCTGCGCATCCTGGCCTACACCTGCGCTGGCGGTTTTGACGGGCCGCCGGTGGCCGGCAAGACCGCATGGCTGGACATGACCGCCCGCCGCCGCCTGCTCGCACGCGGGATGTCGTTCGCGCCCGACACCGTCATCGCCAACGGCGACCACATCTACTGGGATCTGCAGACCTCGCAGAACAAGCCCTTCGCACGGCAGGTGCGCGAACTGATGTGGGAGAAGTTTGGCGGCGCGCTCGACACGGCTGTGCCGATGTCGCACCCGAAGAACGAAGCCATCTTCACACGCGTTTGCGACTACCAGATCAGCGGGCTGTACGGCACCACGCTGCGCTCCACGCCCGCGTATTTCCTGACCGACGATCACGACACGTTCGAGAACGACGAGTTTGACGACAAGGTTGCCACCCTGCCGCCGGAGCCTTACGGCCTGGTGGGTGCAGAGCTGACGCAACATCGCTACTACCCCGAGTTCCTGCCCGACACGAACCGCCCCGTGTGGCTGCCCGGGGGCGACAAGGCCGGCATGCCCGTCGACACCAACAGCGCCTTCGGCACGCTGCGTTACGGCGCGTTGCTCGAAGCGGTGCTGTACGACTGCCGGCGCTTTCTCGACAACAAGGGCATCCATGCACGCGTGGTGCCGCAATGGGTGGAAGACTGGCTCGTGGCACGCACGCGCGCTGAAGACACCGCGCATTTCTTCCACGTGCCGTCGCTGCCGTTTGCGTATTCGTCGGGCAAGCTGGGCGACTGGTATCCGGATCTGCTCGACAGGAAGACCGGCCGCCTCGTGGCCAACCAGCCCAAAGCTGGCTGGCAAAGCGGTTGGTACGCGCAGCACCAGCGCTTGGTGGCTGCGCTTGCCCAGCAGAAACAGCGCGCGGCCGTGATCGTGCAGGGCGACTTCCATGCATCGGCAGTTGGGTCCATGTCGCGTTCGGGCGATCTGGCATTCGCACATCCCGTGCATACGGTCATGACCGGCACGCTCGGCACCGGCGACCTCGCCTTCCCCTCGGCATTCCGCAGCATCGAGACCACGCCGGCGCTGTCCGTCGCCATGCAGGAGGCGTTACGCCCGACTGAGAAAAACGGCTTTACCATCATCGACGTGACGCCCGAGAAGATGACCTTCTCGCTGTTCATGTGGCGCCCGCCCGAGCCGGTGGAAGCCATCGATACACTGCAGCCGGCGCTGGTGTACGAGGTGCCGCGCCTGGCTTGAGGTGCCAGCGCAACAACAAGGAGACGCATGGCGAAGATCTGCATCGTGGGGGCCGGCTCGATCGGCTGCTATCTGGGAGGCCGCCTGCTGGCAGCCGGTGCCCACGTCACGCTGGTCGGCCGCGCACGCATCGGCAACGAGTTGCGCGAGCACGGTCTCACCTTGACGGACTACCGCAACGGCAGCTGGCAGGTACCGCCGGCTGAGGTGCGCTTCGTGACAGACCCCGGCGCCGCTGCCGATGCCGATCTCGTGCTCGTCACGGTCAAATCTGCTGCCACGCAATCCGTGGCAGATGAGCTGCAGGCCGTGCTGCGCACGGGTGCCATCGTCATCAGCTTCCAGAACGGTCTTGGCAATGCCGACGTGCTGCGGGCCACTCTGCCGCAGCACACCGTGCTGGCGGGCATGGTGCCCTTCAATGTGATGCAGCCTGGCCCCGGCGCTTTCCATCAAGGCACGGGCGGTGAGCTGGAAGTGGCAGCGTCACCCATGCTGCAGCCGTTTCTGGGTGACTTTCTCCGCGCAGGTCTGCCGCTCACGGAACGGACCGACATGGCAGCCGTGCAATGGGCCAAGCTGCTGCTCAACCTGAACAACGCCATCAACGCACTGGCCAACCGGCCACTGAAGGAAGAACTATCGCAGCGTGCGTACCGGCGCTGCCTCGCCCTGGCGCAAATGGAGGCACTGCGGCTGCTGTCGCGTGCGGGCATCCAACCCGCCAAGCTGACGCCCATACCGCCCGCCTGGATTCCGCGCCTGCTCACCACGCCCGATGCGGTATTTGCGCGACTCGCCGGCAAGATGCTCGCCATCGATCCGCTCGCGCGTTCGTCCATGTCCGACGATCTGGGCGCCGGGCGCACGACCGAAGTCGACTGGATCAACGGCGAAGTGGTGCGCTTGGCCGAGCGCCTGGGGCAACGCGCCCCCGTGAACGCGAAACTGTGCGCGATGGTGCATGCCGCCGAATCTGCCGCCTCGCGCCCGAGCTGGTCGGGCATTGATCTGCTGGCGGCCTTGCGGGCTGCGGGTTAGTCGGCGCCGGCTTCGCTCGCGTCCAGCAACAACGCCATGTCCTGAATCTCGATGTGGCCATAGCGCAGTCGGATCGCGCCGAGCTTGACCAGCGCCTGCAGCTCCTTGCTCAGCGTCTGCCGGCTGATGCCCAACATCATCGCCAGCGCGTCTTGCGAGGTGGAGATGCTCGCGCGGCCTTCTGCCGATTGCGACACATCGCCGTGCGCCAGTGAAGCAATACGCCGTGCCACACGCGCCCGCGTACCGTGCAGCGCCGCACTCGCCAGCGAGCCATACGCCAGGCGCAAGCGCGTCGCCACCAGCCGCGCAATCGCTCCGGCAAATGCGGCATCGCGCATCAGTGCTTCAAAGCGCGCCACGCTCACCCCCAGCACGTCCGAATCTTCCAGCGCGATTGCGCAGTGGCCGCGCGGTTGTTGATCAAGCGTCGACACCCCGCCAAACCAGTTGCCAGGCTCCACCAACGTGAGGATGGCCTCATCTCCGTCAGCATTGAAGATGGAGAGCTTGAGCGCGCCGCTGGCCACGCCAAAGAACGCGTGCGAACCGGCGTCCATCGGATCGCCCTGGCGAAAGAGAAACGCGCCGGCTCCGATGTGCAGGGGCACCGCGGCTTCGAGCAGCGCATCGGCCGCGTGCGGCGGCAGGCTCTGGAACCAGGGGTTGGCGGCAAATGCGTGCGTCATGAGTCAGTTCCTGGCCCTCGAGCCCGCCGCCCTAACACCCACCCAACCGACAGCACATAGCGGCTGCCGCCCACCACGCGCGTCACGCTGTGCTCGCACGCATCGGGGCGAAACAGCTTGATGCGCCGGGTCTGGAAGATCGGGTTGGCGCAGACGAACTCGCCGCCCGCCCGCGGCGACTTCAGCACGATGTTCAGTCGATAGTGCCGGCCGTTCGTTACGGGGTCGGTATGCGGCGGAATTTCTGAACCGTCTGGATAGAGGATCAGGTAGCTATCGAACGGGATGGGCCACAGCGCGGTGGCCAGCAGCATCTTGTCGTAGCCGGTGCCCTGGCGGCCGCGCTGCCAGCGGAAGGCCGTGCCGAAGAATGCGCGCAAGGAAGACATGGAAGCGAAGCTGCCCGATGGAATCCGGGCATGGTAGCCGGGAACTATCGGCGCTTGTCGAATTTCTTCCAGTATCCGAACGGCTCCTGGTGGCACTCGTAGTCCAGCTCGGCCACACGCGTGTGCAGGCGTTCCTGCGCCTCCTGCACGGCGAGGTTGTAGACCACCGGGCCGATCTCTTCCAGAAAGAAACTCAGCAGCGCACCGGCCTGGATGTTGCCGATGCGCTCGTCCATCTGCTCGGTGAAGTAGCGCTGGATGGATTGAACGGCCTCTTCGCGGACGTCGCGGTCAAGTTCGATGGGCATGCGAGGCGCTCGTGGTGGCGGATGAAACCGCCAGCTTACTGCCCACGGCCATATGCATCCAGCAGCTTGAGAGTGACACCGTTGGTCCAGCCGAAGCCATCCTGCAACGGATACTCACCCCCGCCGCCGCCCGTGCCCGTTCCGTCGACGATGTATTTCTCGACGAGCTTCTGCTGGCTGGCGTAGAGCTGCTCGACGCTGCCGAGAAAGCGCTCGCCGATTGCCTGGGCGAGCGGTTGCCAGCCGTATCGCTGCGCACCACGCAGCGCGATCCATTGCAGCGGCGCCCAGCCGTTGGGGGCATCCCATTGCTGGCCGGTCTTGAAGGTGGTGGTGGACAGCCCACCCACCTGCAGCAGCGCCTGCTGCGTCCACTGCAATGTCTTCCACGCGCGGTCCGGCCGTGCGGCACCCACAAACAGCGGATACGTCATCGCGGCAGACTTGTTGTCGCGAATGCGGCCGAGCTGCCAATCGTAGTCTGCGTAGTAGCCAGCGGGGTGCCATAGATAGCGCTCGATGGCGACGGCACGTTTTCCGGCGCGCACGGAATATTCGACCGTGCATGCAAAATCGCGCGCCGCTGTGCAACCGCGCGCGATGGTCTTCTCCAGCTGGAACATCAGGCTGTTCAAATCCACCGGCACGATCGACGTGGTGCGGATGGTGCCTAGGGTGGCGTTTTCGCCAAACCAGCGCGAGCTGAAATCCCAGCCGCTTTCAGCCGCTGCGCGCAGGTCGCGCCAGACTTCGTTGGCAGGGCGCGCGGGTGTTTGCTGCGCTGTGGTCACGTCTTGCAGATAGGACTCGGGGCGCGGGGTGTCCTGGTCGTCCCAGTAGCGGTTGAGGACAGTGCCGTCGCGCATGACGACGACGTTGCTGCTCGCCTGCCCTGCGGGCGTAGTCGAGGCGCCGCGCATCCAGTACGCATACTCCTTGCGCAGTTGCGGCAGGTAGCGCTTGAGCGCCGTATCACCCTCCTGCTGCGCGGCCAGCTCGACCATGAACGCAAAGAACGGCGGCTGCGAGCGGCTCAGATAATACGTGCGATTGCCGTTGGGAATGTGGCCGAACTGATCAATGGCATAGGCGAAGTTGTCGAGCATGTTGTCGACCAGGTCTTCGCGGCCGGCCTCCTGCAGGCCGAGCATGGTGAAGTAGGTATCCCAGTAGTAGCCCTCGCGGAAGCGGCCGCCGGGCACCACGTAAGGCTTGGGCAGCGGGATGAGCGAGCTGTTGTCAGGGGCGGTGGTCGTCGTGCGCGTGAGCGCCGGCCAGAGCCAGTCGATGTGCGCGCGCAAGGACTGCCCCGCGGGCGGTGTCACGGGCGTCTCCACCGGCGGCGTGAAGTACTGATCGACAAACGCCTTGAGCGAGAAACCCGGCACGTTCTTCTGTACTTGGTATGCCTGCAGGATCGCGGCCGGTGCGGCTTTGGGCACGGCATCGACAAACGTCTTCTGATCCGGATACACCTGCGCGGTCTGCACGGCCACGAACAAGTCGCCGTAAAGCTTGTCGGGCGACGGCGGCAGCGCGGCACCCACGCCCACATCGGCCAATGCGGACGACGCCGCAAAACCGAACGCCAGCCATGCAGCAACATTGGCCGCACGGCGCCGGATCAAAAAGTGAGCCTGTCGATGCATCGTCATCTCCTGCCTGGTGGACGGAAAGCCAGTCCAGAAAAGGAGACGCCCACAGCGTTGTCAAATCGACAGGTTTTGCGCAAAACGGCGGCGTACCGAAGCGCAAGAAATGGCGCCGTATTGGACTCTGCGGGCAAGCAACTTGCTGATGTGCGGCGATGCTTTGCAGGCGGGCATGCGTGGCCTATCGTCTAACCATACGCTTGCATCGCAAGCTACACCGGGGAGCCCGCATGCGCATCGAACTGAACCACACCATCGTCTGGTGCCGCGACAAGCAGAAGTCCACGCGCTTTCTACGCGACATCCTCGACCTGCCCGAGCCGGTCCCGTTCGGACAGATGCTGGTCGTCCCGCTATCGAACGGCGTGTCGCTCGACTTTTTCGACAGCGATGCGCCCATCGCCATGCAGCACTACGCCTTTCTCGTCAGCGACACCGAATTCGAGCAGGCGTTCGCCCGCATCCAGGCGAAGGGGCTGACGTACTGGGCGGACCCAGCCAAGAAGCGGCAGGGCGAAACCTACGAGCACAACGGCGGGCGCGGGGTGTACTTCGACGATCCAGATGGGCACTTTCTAGAGATCATGACGCGGCCGTATGACCTCGGTTCGCAAGCTCCCATACCATCAGCAGTTTGACGGTCCATCTGCGCCTTCGCCAACATGGTCAATTCTCCACTTGCCCAACGCCCGCTCGGGCCAATGTTGCGGCGCTGGCGCACCCTGCACCGCATCAAGCAGTTGCACGCAGCTGAACTGTTTGGCGTCACGCAGTCGACCATCTCACGGTGGGAGGCCGGCATGCAAGACATGGCGCCGGACGAGCGCCTGCGGGCGGAATCGCTGCTACGAGCGCGCCTCAGTTCGTCCGCCGATCATGCGCTGGCCAGACTGATCGATACACACACAGGCGCGATGCACCTCGTCTGCGATCTCACGCACCGGCTGCTCGCAAGCTCACCGGCACGCGCAGCCGAATTCGGCCGGCCGATCGTGCAACTGATCGGACACTCACTATGGCGCTACGCAACGGAGGCCATCGCCCAGCGGGAAGCGTCGTTGGATGCGCTGGGCTGGTATGACGATCTCGCCCCGCCGGGCGTGGAGTTCAGCACCGGGGCCAACGATTCCGTTGTCGTGCCGATTCGCCCAAGCGTGTGCCGCTGGACACGTATGACGCTCTCTGACGGCACGGCCGTACGCCTTGTGGAAACACTGCGATCGGACTAAATCCGGTTGCGCGCATGTTTCATGCGTGGACAGCGCTTGGCCAAACGCCTAGGCTCAGCCGATGAACGAACGCTCCCACATCATGACCACCGACACCCTGGTCGCCCGGCTTGATTTCCTGCGCGAAGCCGAGCGTCTTAAGAACGTGCTGCGCAGCGGCCACACGTCAGTAGGCCGCCCCGAGAGCACTGCAGAACATAGCTGGCGTCTGAGCCTGATGGCCATCGTCTTTGCCGATGCGCTGCAAGACCTCGATCTCTTGAAGGTGCTTCAACTGTGCGTGGTGCACGATCTGGGTGAAGCCATCCACGGCGACGTCCCGGCCATCCATCAACACGCGCACCCAGACAAGAGCGCGCAAGAGCGCTGTGACCTGTTGCAGCTCACACACATGCTGGACACCCAGGTGCGCAACACCCTCGTCAGGCTGTGGGATGAATATGAAGCGGCGGCTACGCCGGAAGCACGGGCCGTGAAGGCGTTGGACAAGCTGGAGACCATCCTGCAGCACAACCAGGGCGCAAACCCCCCGGACTTCGATTACGCATTCAACCTCGGGTATGGGCAGCGCTACATGCAGGCCGCACCGTTGTTCACCACGTTGCGCGGGCTATTGGATGCGCAGACGCGCAAGCGGATGGTGGAAGCGACCAACGCTGCGGGCACAGGTGCCCCGCGCACCGCCTCATAGCACGCCTGCACGAAGGTGTTCTTCTACGGCACGGCGCAAGTCGGCGCTGCGTATTGCCGTGACCTTGCGCACAGCGCTACGCCACCGCAGCCACGTTGACCACATCGGCTGCGCAGATGCGGTTGCGCCCCCGGTGTTTGGCGTCGTACAGCGCACGGTCTGCGCGGGCGCTCAGCCGGTCGAACGATTCGCCGGGTTGCCACGCCGCCACGCCACCGCTGACGCTGTAGCAGCAAGACTGCGCTCCGGCCGAGACAACGTGCGTGGCAGCTGCCTTGCGCAAGCGTTCTGCGAGATGCATGGCGTTGCCGCTGTCTGTGTCGGGCAGCAGCAGCGCGAACTCTTCGCCACCGATACGCCCGAGCACGTCGGTCGGCCGTAACTGCGCTTGCGCCATCTGCACAAACGCGCGCAACACGGCATCGCCGGCGGCATGGCCGAGGGTATCGTTGATGCGTTTGAAGTGGTCCAGATCGAGAATCAGCAATGCCAGCGGCTTGGCGTGCCGCTGCACACGGCCGACATGGCGGCGTGCCAGCACCTCGAAGCCCTGGCGCGACAGCGCGCCGGTCAGGAAATCACGATTGGCGGCATCGCACGCGTCCGCCAGCAGTGCGTCATGCACCATCAACATGGCCGACATCGACAGGATGGGCATGATGGCCGCCGCCACCACGAGCAGCAGCACGCTGCCGGCGGTGGCAAACATGCTCGGGCTGGACGCCGCGCCCAGCGTCAGGAAATAGATGCCGCGTACGAGCTGACAGACGCCGAACACGAAAGCAATGACGGCCGTTACCCGGTACGGATAGGTCGGTCGACCGGCGGGCGAATGCCGCAACAGCATCCACACCAGTGCCGTGCAGAAGGCGGCCGAAAACAGCGTGGTCGAAAACACCCGCATGGGGATGCTATCGACGGCGTAGCGCCAGTAGATGACCGCCACTCCCACCGCCGTCACGCCTGCCAGTAGGATGGGCCACTGCGGGCGCCGTCCGAGAAACCGTGCGCAGCCCGCGTAGTACGCAGCACCACCGAGTGCCAACAGGACATTCGCCACAACAACCGAAAGGCTGTCGGGGATCTTCCCGCGCAGCAGGATCAACGGCAGCGCTAGCACCACGGCCAGATTGGCACCAAACCACTCGGCAATGCCAGGCTTGCTGGCGCGCAGCAACGAACCCAGCAGCCCCAGGAGCACAAAGCTCATCAGCGCCGACGTGGCAATGGCGACGCCTGGATCCAGCATGAGCACTCCCGCAAATCTTCTGTGGCGGGGATTCTACGAAAAGTGGCGCGTTGCGGACATCACCGGGTGGTGGGGCACGGCGCGCCTTATCACAGCCAAACTCAATCCTGGGCCGAACGCCGCAATTCAACTGCAGCTGGTCGCTTCTATGGTGACGGCAGCCCTTGCACGCAGGAACCGCCGCGCTAGGTCAGGGTTTGGGTCCGAGATCGTCTACGGCGTGTCCGCCGGTGGCCTGCAACGCGGCTTCGGCGGCGTCCACCTGTGCGGGCTCGGCCTCGATGGTCAGCAGAAAGCGCCCGCCGATCACGACGTTCTGGAATTTGCGCTCGTATGTCTCGGCATTTTCGCCACCGGCCTCGTGGTCGCCACAAAGAAAGTTGCCGCACACGGCACCCGCTTCGTCACCTTGATGTGACAGCGCGACGCGCTCCAGCGTGAGGCCGGTGTTCAACACGGCTTGGCGGGCCGCCTCAGCAGCGGCATGGTCTGTGAAGATGCGGACGATGGTCGGCATGGGGGTTCTCCTCGTCGTGGTGAACCCAGAGTTGACGCATCGGCCGTGCCCGGCGATGCGTCGGGCGACTGCCTCAGAACAGCGCCATCTGCCGCACCCCAAACCCGATGGCCTCTTCCACCCGCATGCGGGCATGCGTGAGCGACCCTTCGATGCCTGAGAGCGTACCGGCCAGCCAGCGGTAGAGCAGCGGAGCCTGACCGCGCGGGCTCAGGTGGATTTCACCGAGCTTCTTGCCGCGCTTGTCACGGTAGTAGTGGGAGCGGTAGCCGCGTTCCCAATGCGTGATCGGGCCGCGCCATCGGCGCAAGCGGCGGGGTTTGGTGGGGGGAGTTTCGGCTGGTGATGCCGACAGTGGTTCCTCCCAGCCGAAAGCGGGTTTGGCGAACAGCGGCAAACCTTCCAGATCGGGGTAAAAATCCATCGTCGTATGCTCAGCTAGCCGCGCCGCCGCAGGCTTTGCAGACAAAAACGGCGCGTAGGCCGCATGATACCTGGGTTTATGGCAGACGGCACGTGCAAACGCCCTAACGGCGCGCATCGGAACAACGTTGCACGCGCCAGACAGTAGACGCTTCGGTATGATGGCCGCTCCCAGTCTCATGACACGCGGCAATCGACCGGTACCAGCATGAAGAACGCCTTTAACACCTTGATGACACCCCGAATCGCCTGCGCCCTGTTGTTGGCGGCAAGCTTCGCCACCCAGGCTCACGCTCAGGAAGGCGCCTTCGCCCCGCTGCTCCGCCATCTGGCCGATCGCCTGGTCACCGCTGACCAGGTTGCGCTGAGCAAATGGGACAGCGGACAGTCGGTCTACGACCCGGCGCGCGAAGCGAAGGTCATCGCCAATGCTTCGGCGCAAGCGCCCGCTTACGGCTTGGCGGCCCCAGACGTGAGCGATGTATTCACAGACCAGATCGAGGCGAACAAGGAAGTGCAGTACGCCCTGCTGAACGACTGGCGACGGGCCGGTGCTGCGCCCACCGCGCAGCGGCAGAGCCTGCCGGATGTGATCCGGCCCAAGCTGGACGGACTGCAGAAATCCATCCTGCAAGCCTTGCGCGATGCTGCACCGGCACGCGGCCACGCGGATTGCCCGATGCAGGTGGCGAACGAAATCGGCCGTGTGGCGCAGGAGAAATCGCTCGACAGCTTGCATCGCATTGCACTGGACCGTGCAACCGCACGGCTGTGCACCACCACCCGCTGATCCAATAAAAAATAGCGCCGGCAGGTATGTAGCGGGCGCAAATAAAAAGAAAGGCCGGCCCGAGCGGACCGGCTGTCTGAGCAGATGCAATGTCTTCAGCGCGGCAGCGCCGGAGATAGATATCAGCCCAGATCCACAGGCACAAAGATCTTCGTGTCATCACGCTGCACCAGCAGCGCGACATGCTTGCCGGCGCGGTCCACCAGCGTGCGCAACTCCTGCACCGATGACACCGGCGTGCCGTTGAGCGACAGGATCACGTCGCCCGGCTGGATGCCGACCTTCGCGGCCGGGCCGGTCACATCCATCACCACGAGGCCGCCGGGCAGACCGTTCTGGCGCTTCTCTTCCGGTTGCAGCGGTCGCACCGCCAGGCCCAGGCGGCCTTGGTCCGGCGCCGCCTTTTCACTGGACGCCACCTTCGCATCCTTCGCTGCGCCAACGGTCACAGTCAGTGTGGTCGGCTTGCCCTGGCGAATGATCTGCAGCGGCACAGTGGAGCCCGGCTTGATGTCGGCCACCTGCTCGGGCAGATCGCCCGACCGGTCGATGCGCGCATCGCCAATCTGCAGGATCACGTCGCCCGGTTGCAGGCCGGCCTTGGCTGCGGGGCCGCCGTCTTCCACCGAGTTGACCAATGCGCCTTCGGGCTTGGGCAGCTTGAAGGAATCGGCCAGCGACTGGTCGACCTCCTGCACCGCAATGCCAAGCCGGCCGCGCGTGACCTTGCCGGTGGACACAAGCTGCTGCTCCACCTTCATCGCCACATCGATCGGCACGGCAAACGACAGGCCCTGGTAGCCACCGGTCTGGCTGTAGATCTGCGAGTTGATGCCGATCACCTCGCCGCGCTGGTTGAACAGCGGGCCACCGGAGTTGCCCGGGTTCACGGCCACATCGGTCTGGATGAACGGCACATAGGTATCGTCCGGCAGCGAGCGCGACTTGGCGCTCACGATGCCCGCCGTGACGGTGTTCTCGAAACCGTACGGCGAGCCAATGGCCAGCACAGGCTCACCCACCTTGGTGTTGGCGGGGCTGCCAATCTGCACCACCGGCAGGTTCTTGGCCGAGATGCGCAGCACTGCCACGTCGGATTGCTTGTCGACGCCGAGCACCTTGGCCTTGAACTCGCGGCGGTCCGTCAGCTTGACGTTGACCTCCTGGGCGCCGTCCACCACGTGGGCGTTGGTCAGGATCAGCCCATCGGCCGAGACGATGAAGCCCGAGCCCAGACCGCGCACGATCTGGTCGCCGTGTTGTTGCGGCATCTGCGGCATGAAGCGCTTGAAGAATTCGGAGAACGGATCATCCGGGCTCATGCCGGGCGGCAAGCCCTGCATGCTCGTGCGTTGCGCGTGCGCGGTGGTGCTGATGTTGACCACCGCCGGGCCGTAGCGATCGACGATGCCTGAGAAGTCCATTGGCGCCGCCACAGCCACCGGAGCTGCACCGGGAGCAGGCGCGGTCGTTGCCGTCGCGGTGGCCACGGGCGCCGCCACCGCGCGCGAAATCATGTCTTTCTGCAGATAGGCATAGCCGCCTGCAACGGCGATCACAGCGGCCAGGCCAGCCGCACTGCGTGCCAGGGTTTGACGCGTCATTGTCGTGTCCTCTCTTGCTTTGCACGAGGGTCACGGCCTGCGGAGTCGCCTGTCGTGCCCATCGGTTGAAGACATCGTAGGCGGGCAGACTTAAACGAGACTTAAAGGTGCAAGGCGCACGCGGCCGTCACACGAAACAAAATGTTTCTACGCGTTAGCCTTGAATGGAAAGCGCAGCACCACGCGCAAGCCGCCGCCCTCGCGCGCTTCCAGCGCCAGGGTTGCGTCATGCGCTTGCGCGATCTCCCGGACGATGGCGAGGCCGAGGCCGCTGCCGCCCGTGGGGGCCTGCGCTGGCCGATAAAATCGATCGAGCACGCGTTCGCGTTCCTCCGCAGGAATGCCGGGGCCGTTGTCCTCCACCACCAACTGCACCCCACCGTCGGGCGTGTGCCCCGTCAACACATCGACGCGCGCGCCGCGCGGGCAGTAGTTCAGCGCGTTGTCGACAAGGTTGACCAGCAGCACGCGCAGCGCATCGTGATTGCCGATGACGGATGCCGGCTGCGACTCCATCGCCATCCCCAGATCAATGCCCTTGTGCACCGCCGCCGGCGACAGTTCGGCAACCACGTCGGCCGCCACCGCCTCGAGTGCAACCGTTGCGCGCTGCGTATCGGCAGCGCCCGGCTCCTGCCGCGCGAGCGTCAGCAACTGGCCAACGAGACGGATCATGCGTTCCACACCGCGATGCAGATCGGCATGCGCGGCGCGGCGTTCGTCTTCGTTCTCGGCGCGGTCGGCCACCTGCAACTGCAGCTTGAGCGCAGCCAGCGGCGTGCGCAGCGCATGTGCAGCGTCGGCGACGAACGCACGCTGGTGCGCAAGAGCGGTGCCGAGTCGCGCAAGCAGGTCATTCAGAGCGTTCGTCAGCGGGCGGATCTCGTCGGGCAACCCCTGCGTGGGCAACGGCGACAGCGCTGCCGCATCGCGCGCCTGCACCTGCTTGGCCACGGAGCCCAGCGGCGCCAGACCGCGCCCGACCGCCAGCCACACGATCCATCCCAATAGCGGCAGCAGGATCAACAGCGGCGCCACCGTACGCAACGCCATGCGCGCCGCTACCTCGTGCCGCGCGCTATATGGCTGCGCGATCTGCACCACGGCGGGCCCGAACGCGACGCTGTAGATGCGCCACGGGCCCTCCGGCGTATTCGCATCGGAAAAGCCCAGCTCCGCCTGGTCCGGCAGATCTGGCCTTGCGTGTGATAGATACAGGCTGCGGCCGGTGCCGTCCCAGATGCGGATCACGACGTCGTCGTCACGCGCAATGCCCGCGAGTGCCGGCGGCGGCGGGTCGATCCACTGGCTCGGCAGCGCGGCGGCCACCTGCTGCATCTGGTAGTCGAACAGCGCGTTGGCTTCCTGGCGCGCCTGCGCGTAGATCAGGCCGGTGGCGATGACAATGCCCGCCAGCAGGCCGCCGGCCAGCCACCACAGCAGGGTTTTACGGATCGATTGCATGGGTTATTGGTGCGCGTCGCCGCCGGCAGGTTCCGCAGGCGACGTCGACGCCTCACGTGGAATCACATACCCCACACCGCGGATGTTCTGGATGAAATGGCTGCCGAGCTTCTTGCGCAGCGCGTGGATGTAGACCTCGACCGTGTTGCTGCCGACTTCCTCATCCCAGCCGTAGAGGTTGTCCTGCAACTGCGCGATCGACCACACCTTGCCCGGCCGCGCGAGCAGCGCATGCAGCACCGCAAACTCGCGGCCCGACAGTTTGACTGGCACCCCCGCACGCAGCACCTCGCGGGTGACGGGGTTGAGCAGCACCTCGCCGTGGCGCATGAGCGGATCGGCGCGGCCACCTTGCCTGCGCAGCAGCGCGTGCATGCGTGCCGCCAGTTCCTGAAGGTCGAAGGGCTTGACGAGGTAGTCGTCTGCGCCGGCATTGAGGCCGGCTACGCGGTCGGCCACCGCATCGCGCGCGGTCAGGATCAGGATGGGGATGGCGATGCCGCGCTGGCGCAGTTCGCGCACCACATCCAGCCCGTCGCGCTTGGGCAGGCCGAGGTCGAGCAGCATGAGATCGAACATGGTGGCGCCGGACTCTGCGCCGGCGGCGCCAGGCGCCGTGATAGCGTGCACGGCAGCCTCGCCGTCGCGCACCCAATCGATGGCGAAACCGTCGTGGCGCAAACCCTTGCGCACGCTGTCGCCGATCATGTCGTCGTCTTCTACGAGCAGTACGCGCATGACGAATCAAAAATAAGCCGGGGAAGGCTCATTGTAGAACCGCCGCGCGGGCGGCTCACGCTTTGTGCGAAACCGCCCGCAAACTCACCTCCGCATCAGAATCCGCCCGATTTGATCAGTTGATTCAACGCGCCGATGTTCAGGCTGCCCCAACCCGTCGGGTAGTCCCAGCCCTTGGCGGCGCTGTAACCGTAGCCCTGGTAGCCGTTGTTGCCCGAGACCACGTCATAGCGCAGCAGCGACGCGTTGGCCGGAATGGCGCTGTACAGACGCGCCGCCGGGAAGCCCAGGTTGCCGTTGGCCGCCAGCAACCGTGCCCAGAAACCGACAAAGATGGGCGATGCCAAGCTCGTTCCGCCAATCTGCTGCAGTTGCCCGTAGTTATAGATGTAGGCACCGGTGCTTTGCGCCGCGTCGAACGACACATCGGGCAATAGGCGCGCATTGCCGCCCTGCCAGCTCGGGGCCGGCAGGATCTGGCTGATGCCGCCGCCGGTGGCCCACAGCTTGCCGTTGCCATCGAGGCCTTCGTTCCACACGGTCTCGCTGGCGAAGCTGGAGCCGCTCGTGTAGAGCGTGGTGCCTCCAATGGCCAGCACGTGCGGCGACGATGCCGGCCACGACACGCTGTAGTTGCCGCCGTCCGGATACCCGCGGTTATTGCACTCGTAGACGCCCTCGTCGCCGGAAGACACGGAGAACGTCTGCCCCTGCGCGGCGGCTGTGGTGAAGATGGCCTCTTCTGCGTCGAGCGTGCCGTCTGCGCTGGCGTCGTTCTCGCACCAGCCGAGCGACACGTTGATGATCTTGGCGGTGTTGTCGGTCACCGCCTTGTTGAAGGCCTTGGTCAGGCCCGTGTTGCCCGGCGCATTCAGGTCGGCCATGTAGAAAGCCAGCTTGCCGACCGCGCCGCCGGCCGCGCCCACGATGGACTGGCTGTCGAGGTTCCACTCGCCCTGGCCTTCCTGGTCATCGGTGTAGTTTCCGCTGGTGCCGTTCGTCTTGATGGTGGAGGTGGACACCGCGGCGTAGCCGTTGTTGCTCGTGAACGTGCGCAGGTCGCGCAGTGTTTGCGATACACCGCCGATGGTGATGACGCCCACGGTGGTGCCCGCCGCCGTCGGCACGCCGGTCGCGCCGTACAGTGCCGGAAATTCCTTCGGGTAGTGGCCCGTCGCGGTACCCGCCACCAGCGTGCGCGCTTCGGCCACATCGCCCACACGCAGCAGCGGACGCGCACGCGCCACGTTCTGCAGGCCCAGCACCGAGCCGACGATACCGCCCAGCGCGCGCGGCACCTGCGCCTTGCCGCTGTTCGCAAACCCGCTGCGGCCGGCCAGCTGGTAATGCACCAGCGGCGTGTTGAACGCCGCCTTGACCGTGCCGGCCGTGCCGCGCGCCGACACCAGCAGCCGGTTGGGCGCCACATCAATGTCGATAAAGCCGTTCTGCCGCAGATAGCGCACCACGGCATCCACCTGCGCCTGCGTGGGCGCGTGGTCGGCCAGGAACTGTTCGCTGGTCAGGTACTTGCGATAACGCGAGCTGCGCGGGTCGTTCACATCGTGCGCGAGCGCTTTCAGCGTGGCCTCGTTGCGCAGCTTGAGGCTGATCAGCACATCGGTGGTCTGGCCGGGTGCGACCTCGTTGGCGGCGCCGCGCGCCATGAGTTGCGGGCCGGTGACGAAGGCCTTGGTGTGGGTGTCGACCCAATCGGTGGCGGCATGCATCGGGCCGGCTGCAAGCGCCAGCGGCCATGCATACGCCAGCTGACGGCACAGGGTGGAGAAGCGCTGCAAGGGGAGAGCAGTACGGAGCATCGGATGTCCTTTTGAGGAGTACGACGTTGCAGGACCACGCCGCTTGTGACGACGTGGGCGTCGTTCACCGTATCCAACGCACCGCCCTCTCAACAGTGCGAAAACAGTCAGTTGCATCCGGAGCGCGCTGCATCTAGCAACCCCTCGCCGGGCGGTTGCGCAAGGCAGCGCTTGCCTTTATCGTGATGCGATCCGCCATTCGAACCCGCGCGCAGATGAGCGCCCAGCAAGCCACTTCCCCCGCCACCCCGGATTCACCGACCGACCTGCGCGAGCGCATTCGCGCGGCGCGCCCGTCGCTCTCGCCGGCCGAACGCCAAGTGGCGGATTGGGTGCTGCGCCAGCCCGGAACGGTGCTGAGCCTGCCAGTAGCCGCCATCGCGCGTGAGGCCGGTGTCAGCCAGCCGACCGTGATCCGCTTCTGCCGCTCGATGGGCTGCCATGGCCTGTCGGATTTCAAGCTGCGGCTGGCGCAAGGCAACGTGGCTCGCGATACCGCGCCGGCGCGCATCGCATCCCCCTCGGGCATGCGCGTCCTGCAGAACGCCATCGATTCGCTCACCACGCTGCAGGACCGCTTCGACCCGGGCACGCTTGATGCAGCGGTGGCGCTGGTCGACAACGCGCACCGCATCGACCTGTACGGCTTCGGCAGCTCGGGCGTGGTGGCGCTCGATGCACAGACGAAATTCTTCCGCTACGGCATTCCTGCGAATGCGTATAGCGATCCGTATCTCGTGTCGATGTCGTTGAATGTGCTGCAGGCGGGCGACGTGGTGATCGCCATCTCCAAATCGGGCGCGTTGCCCGAACTGCAAACGGCGGTGGAGCGCGTGCGCGAACTGGGCGTGCACGTAATTGCCGTGACAGCGCCCGGCAGCCCGCTCGCGGCACTGGCCGATGTCGTGCTGCCCGCCGGCGTGGACGATGCCGTGGCCGACCGCTCGATGGTCGCTCGCCTGTTGCACCTGGCGCTGCTCGACGCGCTGGTGCTGGAAGTGGCGCTGCGCAAGGGCAGCGCACTCCATCACGCCGATCAGTCTGAGTAACGCGAGCGTTGCGTCAGTGCCCCTGGGCCACCGCGTGGTCCATGGCAGCGCAAAGGCCGATCAGCCCCGGGTACGGAGAATGAATCACGTACACCGGCATCGATGCCACATAGGCCGAGAAGCGGCCCTTGTCTTCAAAGCGGCGCCGGAACGGTGAGTTGGCAAACGCCGGCCCCAGACGCGGGACGATGCCGCCGCCGATGTACACGCCGCCGCGCGCACCCAGCGTGACCGCCAGGTTGGCCGCGATGGTGCCGAGAAACGCGCAGAACGTATCGACGGCATAGCGGCAGCGCGCGTGGTCGCCAGCGGCATCTTCCATCTCGCCCAATGCGATGGCGGTGATGTCCGCCGCGCGGCGCAAGGTGGGGCCTTGCTGCCAGAGGTCGAAGCATGCACCCAGCGCCTCGTAGATCAGCTCCAGACCCATGCCGGAGATCAGCCGCTCGGCCGACACATGGCCGAAGCGCTCGCGTGCGAAGCGCCAGATGACCGCTTCCTCGTCGTTCATCGGCGGAAAGGCGACATGGCCGCCCTCGCCTGCCACGGCGATGTAGCGGCCATCCGACGTCGGCACCAGCGATGCAACACCCAAGCCGGTGCCGGCGCCGAGCAGCGCCCGCGGTGCATCGGCCAGGCTCGCACCGCCACCCACCTGTTCCAGCTCCTCTGCAGGCAGATACGGCAACGCATGCGCCAGCGCGGCAAAGTCGTTGAGCACAACGAAGGTGTCGAAGCCCAGCGACTGGCGCATCGCCTCGATCGAGAACGCCCAATCGCGGTTGGTCATGCGGATCTGGTCACCCAGCACCGGATTGGCGATGCCGATGGCCGCATGGCGCACGCCGGCGGTGGCGATTTCCGGCGGCAACGATGCCAGGTACGCACGCATGGCCGCTTCGAGCGAAGGGTAATCATCGCCGGCCAGCACACCGATGTGGGCCAGGCGCATGGGCGCCATCTCCACCGCAAAGCGCACGTTGGTGCCGCCCACATCGGCCACCAGCCGCGGGTAGGCCAGCATGTCGGCCAATTGGTCAGCCCCCGTGCCCGCGTTCACCTCATGTAGTCCAATAGACATCGAGCGGTACCTCCCGCTGATGAATGACGTAGCTCACCGGCAGCGCACGCTGTGCCACGCCTCGCGCGGCATCGTCGAACACACCGCGCTTGACCGGTCCTGAGATCGAAAGGAACAATCGCCGCGCCGCACACAGCGCAGACAGATTCAGGCTGATACGCCGATGCGGCGCTGTGCCCGGGCGCACCGGCAGATAAGCCGGAGCCTGCGTGCGATCGATGCCCTCGTTCAATTCAGGCGCGTCGGGAAACAACGATGCGGTATGCCCGTCGTCGCCCATGCCGAGAATTACTACGTCGGGTTGCTGAAACGGATCATTGGCAGTCGCCACGCATGCATCCACGTCAACCGATTCACCGTGCACGTGCGGTGGCAACACCAGCGGAAAAAAGCGCGCCGCAGCCGCGGCGTCCTGCAACAGGTGCTCGCGGACGAGGCGCGCGTTGCTGTCGGCGTGCTCGGGCGGCACGGCACGCTCGTCGACCAGCGTGATCGACACATCGGCCCAGCGCAGCGGCAACACACGCAGCGCGGAAAACAGCGCGATGGGCGAACGCCCGCCCGACACGGCCAGGCACACGCTGCCCTGTTCTTCGATCACATGCGTGAGCGTGTTGGCAATGGACGCTGCCAACGCTTGCACCTGCGCCTCGGCGTCTGGAACTGCGTGCCAGCGCATCGCCATTACATCTCCTCGTGCCAGGCAGCGTTGTCGCGCGAGAGCAGCGCGCTCGATGCCGCCGGGCCCCAGCTACCCGCGGTGTAGCCCTTGGGCGGAATGCGTGCTTCGTTCCACGCTTCAATGATCGGTTCGACCCAGCGCCACGCTTCGGCCTGTTCATCGCGGCGCACGAACAGGCCCAGCTTGCCGTTGACGGCGTCCATCAACAGCCGCTCATACGCGCCGGCATGGCGCACGCCGCCGTGGTCGGTAAAGTCCAGGTCCAGCGTGGACGGCTGCAGGCCGAGCGCCGCGCCCGGCGTCTTGGTCAGGAACTGCAGGCGGATGCTCTCTTCAGGCTGCAGGCGGATGACGAGACGGTTTTCCGGAAACTGGATCAGCGGCTTGGGAAACAGCGCGTGCGGCACGTCGTGAAAACGCACCACGATCTCCGCCAGGCGCTGCGGCATGCGCTTGCCCGTGCGCAGGTAGAACGGCACGCCGGCCCAGCGCCAGTTGGCAATTTCGGCCTTGATGGCGACGAAGGTTTCCGTACGGCTGTCCGGCGGAATGCCCTGCTCATGCAGGTAGCCCTGCACCGGCTGCCCCGCGATGGCGCCTTCCTGATACTGGCCGCGCACGGTCTTCTCAGGCACCTCCTGCAGCGGGATCGGCTTGAGCGCCTTGAGGATTTTCAGCTTCTCATCGCGGATGGCGTCTTGCGACAGGCTCGACGGCGGTTCCATGGCGACGATACATAGCAGTTGCAGCAGGTGGTTCTGCACCATGTCGCGCAGCGCGCCGACACCGTCGTAGAAGTCGCCGCGCTTTTCCACGCCAAGCTGCTCGGCAATGGTGATCTGCACGTCCTTGATCCACTCGCGGCGCCACAACGGCTCGAACAGCGCGTTGCCAAAGCGGATCGCCATCAGGTTCTGGACAGACTCTTTCCCGAGGTAGTGGTCGATCCGGTAGATCTGGTCTTCGGCAAAGAACTCGGCCACGGCGGAGTTGATGCGCTCGTTTGATGCGAGATCGGTGCCCAGCGGCTTTTCCAGCACCAGCCGCACATTCGGCGTATTCAGCCCGACACGGGCGAGCTGCGCGCAGATGTCGATGAAGAAGCCCGGGGCGGTGGCCAAGTAGCACACGGTTACCGGGGCGCGGTCTTCACCCAGCGCGGCGGCCAATCCGTCGAACTGCTCGGGCTTGCGGGCGTCGACCTGCTGATAAACGATGCGCTCGGCAAACGAGGCCCAGGCGTCATCGGAGACAGGCGCGCCGGAATACAGGCGCATGGTCGGGCGCGTTTCGCGCTCCAGCAGGGCAAGGTAGCCGGCTGTCTCCAGCGGCTGCGTGCCGATGGCGAATATCCGCCCACGGGGGTGCAGTTCGCCGCCCTGATGCGCATCGAACAAGGCCGGAATCAGCTTGCGGCGGGCAAGATCGCCCGTACCGCCGAACAACACCATGTCGAATGCGGGCACCGACATCGTCATCTCCTGTGTGTGAGCCATCGATTAGGCTAGCCTAGCTGACTAGCAAAGCCACGTCTTTTAAGCTCATTTTGTAGTATTACTACATCGCGAGCAAGGCGTTCGTGAAACTGCCCGGGCAAGCGTTTCCGGCGAGACTTTTGCCGCAGGGCGTGGGCTTCGGCGCGACTTCTGGCACGCAATTCGCGTGCTCGCCCGTGTTATCGGCGCTGCATCGGATGCGATACCTGTGGAAAACCCTGCACCACATGCGGCGCATTTGTAGGAAAATTACAGCATTCCGTCCTGCCCGGACCTACCCCCCAGGAGAACCCGCATGGCCCTGCACCGCACTTTGGCCGCCGTCACACAGCGCATCATCGACCGCAGCCGCGGCCCCCGCCAGGCCTATCTGGATGTCACCCGCAAGAATGCCGGCCGCAAGGTCGAGCGTACGCTGCTCTCGTGCACGAACCTCGCGCACGGTTTTGCGGCCATGCCGGGCGAAGCGAAGATCCGCCTGAAAGCGCTGGAGCGGCCGAACCTCGGCATCGTCTCCGCCTACAACGACATGCTGTCGGCGCATCAGCCGCTGGAGGCGTTTCCGGCGTGGCTCAAGCAGGCTGCGCTGGAAGCCGGCGGCACCGCGCAGTTTGCCGGTGGCGTACCGGCCATGTGCGATGGCGTCACGCAGGGCCAGGACGGGATGGAGCTGTCGCTGTTCTCGCGCGACACGATTGCCTTGTCGACGGCCGTGGCGTTGTCGCACCAGATGTTCGACGCGGCGCTGTACCTGGGCGTGTGCGACAAGATCGTGCCAGGGCTGGTGATTGGCGCGCTGTCGTTCGGCCACCTGCCCGCCGTGTTCGTGCCGGCCGGTCCGATGACCACCGGCATCAGCAATGATGAAAAAGCCCGCACGCGGCAGCTTTACGCCGAGGGCAAGCTCTCGCGCGCCGACCTGCTCGAAGCCGAATCCAAGTCGTACCACGGCGCCGGCACCTGCACGTTCTACGGCACGGCCAACTCCAACCAGATGCTGATGGAGGTGATGGGCCTGCATCTGCCGGGCACCGCCTTCATCAACCCGAACACGCCGCTGCGCGAAGCGCTCACGCGTGAGTCGGCGCGCCAGGCGCTCAAGCTTGTCTTCAGCGGCGACCAATACACCCCCATTGCCGACGTGCTGGATGAGCGCGCCTTCGTCAATGGCATCGTCGGCCTGCTGGCCACGGGCGGCTCGACCAACCACACGCTGCATCTGGTGGCGATGGCCCGTGCGGCCGGCATCCTGCTCACGTGGGACGACTTCAACGACCTGTCGGGCGTGATTCCGCTGCTGGCGCGTGTGTACCCGAACGGCAAGGCCGACGTGAACGAATTCCAGGCCGCGGGTGGCCTCTCCATCGTGATTCGCGAGCTGATCGATGCGGGCCTGCTGCACGACGATGTGACGACGATCATGGGCAAGGGCCTGCGCCGCCATTCGCAGGAGCCATTCCTTGACGGTGACAAGCTCGTGTGGCGCGATGGCGCTGCCGCCTCGCTCGATACCAACATCGTGCGCGGCGTGGCCGAGCCGTTCTCGCCGGACGGCGGCCTGCGCGTGCTGGACGGCAACATCGGGCGCTCGGTCATCAAGGTGTCGGCGGTCAAGCCGGAACATCGTTTTGTGGAAGCGCCGGCGCGCGTGTTCCTGGCGCAGGACGATCTGATCAACGCGTTCAAAGCCGGCGAACTGGAGCGCGATTTCGTGGCCGTGCTGCCGTATCAGGGCCCGGCCGCCAACGGCATGCCCGAACTGCACAAGCTCACGCCAACGCTGTCGGTGCTGCAGGAGCGCGGTTTCAAGGTCGCGCTGGTGACGGACGGCCGCATGTCGGGCGCATCGGGCAAGGTGCCGGCCGCCATTCACATCACGCCGGAAGCGCTCCACGGTGGGCCGCTGGCGCGTGTGCACGATGGCGACATCGTCGTGCTGGATGCCGAAGCGGGCACGCTGCAAGTGCGCGTGCCGGAGGCGGAGTGGAATGCCCGCGAGGTCACCGCGCCCGATCTCTCGCACTACCACGCAGGCGTTGGGCGGGATCTGTTCTCGGGCTTCCGCCGCAATGTGTCGGCAGCGGAAGAAGGCGCCTGCACGTTGTTCGTATCGGCCGGCGCATAAGCCAGGCCGATCCAACCGGCCGAGGCCCGATGCCTTGGCCGGTTGTGTTTACAGCATCGACTTGTCGATCGAGATGCCCAGCTCACCGGCCATCTGCTCGACAAGTGCCTGCAGCCTGGCCACCTTGTCGGCCAACTGCTTCTGCTCCGCTTTCAGCGCCTCGAACTCCGACGGCGCGATCGAGTCGTCAACGGCGCCGGCCTGCCGAATCTCAGCCTGCGCAACTTCACCGCACAGCAAGTGCATCCAGCGGCTTTCACGCTCGCCCGGCATGCGCGGCAGCTTCACGACATAGGGCGGATCGTGCTCTGCCAGTTCATCCAGAAACGCTTCAACGGATGAAATATCGGCAAAGGCGTGGAACCGCGCCGCGTTCAGTCGCAACTCGGCTGCGGTCTGCGGGCCGCGCAGCAACAGCACCGTGAGCAAAGCGACGGATTGACTTGGCACGCCCAGCACGCGGTTCATGTTGTGCTCGAAGCGCGGCACGCGGCTGCTGCTGCCCTCCATGACCAGGCTCAGGGACTTCAGCCCGTCGATGGCCGTGAGGATCTCGGCTTCGGTAACGGACATGACCGGCGCACGTGCGGTTTTCTGATTGCAGCCGGCCGCCAGCGCGTTGAGCGTCAGCGGATAAGTGTCGGGCACCGTGTGCTGCTTTTCGACCAGAACGCCGAGCACGCGTCCCTCAAGGGCGGTCAGAGTACGGATGGCGCGACGCTGCACAGCGTCGGGATTGATATTCATGATGGGACGGCGACGGATACGCTGGGTTGGGGCAAATCGAATCCCGACATCATATCCGGCACCCGCAGGCAGGAAGCCCTGCCTGCGCAATGACAACCGAGGCTCAGCCCTTGGCCGGACCGCGTACCAGCAACACCGGCGTGGTCGCCTGGCGGATGAACTTCTCGGCCACGCTGCCCAGCATCGCATGCGCCAGGCCACGGCGGCCGTGCGTGCCGATCACGACCACATCGGCGCCGCTTCGCACCGCTTCGGCCTGCAGGGCACCCGCCACATCCTCACCCACGTGCTGGGTTTCCACCAGCACCGTTTCCTGCTGCAAACCCGCGGAGGTGAGCGTTGCGGCGGTGTCGGCCAGCAACGCGGTGCCGGCTTCGATAAACGACTTGCGTAGCTCGGTCGGGTCGTAATAGCCGACGTCGAAGAGCATGGCGGGGCTGTCGACGATATAGACGGCGCGGATGGTGCTCTGGAATGCCTTGGCAAGGCGCACGGCCTCGGCCAGGGCCAGCTTGCTGGTTTCGCTGCCATCAATGGCGACCAGGATCTTCTTGTACATGGTTCAAGCCTCGCAGGAGAGTGGTTGTTGGAATACTGTGCTGACTGTGCTGGGGAAGCGCTTGGGCCACCCACACGCTATTCTGTGACATCGACCGCCCTTTTGCGTTGCGCCAAATCAGATGGCCGCGACCATGCGACGCAACAATGCACCGTCATCCGCCCGCCCCCACGCCCGAATTGATTGCCGCTTATCGCAGCGCGCGGTATCGCATCAGCGCACCGGAGGGCGATGTGCTGTTGCGCGTCGATGCCATCAACCCGTGCGTGGCGGCATTGCTCGCGCAAGCCAACGTGCCGTGGGCCGTCTTCGTGACGGCGCATCAGCCGTTTTCGCACGCGGTGTCTGCCGATGAAAACGCCGCGCGGCAGGCCGAGCTGCTTGCCTGGGCCATCGCACGCGGCATGGCCTGGCTCTCGGGCGAAGGCGGCCCGCCGGAAGATGCCCCGGCGAACGCGTGGTCATCCGAACCGAGCCTGCTTCTGTTCATCGAAGACCCTTCGGTTGCCGATACCTTGATGCTCACGTTCGAGCAAAACGCCGTAGTGCTGTGCGATGCGCATGGATTTTGTACCTTGCGTTGGCACCCGTATCTGCCAGACTGATTCTGCACAGGGCACTTGGCGCACAGCGCTTTGCAGCACCGTAAGTGGCGCTTCCGATTCCTAAGTGCTTGCGTGGATACATCAGCAGGAGGTTCGTATGGAACTGCACATGCAATCGCATCATTGGGAGCGCCGCATGCCCGACTGGCTCGCCGCCAGCGTGGCCGGCCTCGTGGGCGGCGCACTGGTCATCGTGCTCGAATTCTTCTGGTCGACCATGGTGCTCAATGAAAGCCCCTGGCGCCCGACCCACAAGATCGCCGCCATGGTCATGGGCCGGGGCGCACTGGAAGAGATGTCGTTGTTCAGCTACAGCATCGTGGCGACGGCGCTCGTGCTGCACTTCGTACTGGGCGCCATCATGGGGATGATCCTTGGCGCCATCATCGCGCCGTTTCACTTCGATTCGAGCCCCGGCATGCTGACGGCCGTCGGCGTGGCCTTCGGGATCGTGGCGTACGTGGTGAACTTCTATGGCATGACGGCGGTGTTTCCGTGGTTTGTTTCGGAGCGCGGCTCAGGGCCACTGCTCGCGAACCTGCTGTTCGGGGTGGTAACGGCCATCACCTACGGCATGCTGGAGCGGCGCGTGCGCGAACCGATGCGCTGACACAACCTTTTTCCTGCGGCGCCGCAAGCTGAGCGGCGTCATCAGGAGGCGGCCGCCTCTGGCAACACATGCCGGAGGCGGCCGTTTTGCATTGCGGCGCAGCATGCAGACGGCGCGTCGGCGCGATCCGTACGCGGGGTGTGCCTCGTCCTTACGTTGCCTTGCACGATCCGAGTGCGCGACCTAGCCTGTCTTTAGCGTGTTGAGGGAGTCCCTCGCCGGAGGTGCCCATGGCCCTTGCGATTGCGCTCGTGCTGATCGTCGTGCTGGCGGTGGGGTTTCACTTTGCCAGCCCGTGGTGGATCACCCCGATCGCCTCCAACTGGGTGCGCATGGACGACACGCTGACGATCACCATCGTCATCACCGGCGTGCTGTTTGTCGCCATCAACCTCTTCGTCGTCGCGGCGCTCCTGCGCTATCGCCATCGCGATGGCCAACCCAACCAACGCGCCGCCTACGAGCCGCACAACACGCGACTGGAATGGTGGCTGATCGGCGTCACCAGCGTGGGTGTGGCCGCGCTGCTCGCGCCCGGCCTGTTCGTCTATGCCGATTACGTACGCCCACCACCGAACGCCCTGCAGATGGAAGTGCTCGGCCAGCAGTGGCAATGGCGCTTCCGCTTTGCCGGCCCCGGCGGCAAGCTCGGCACGACCGACGTGCGCTACATGAGCAACGACAACCCGTTCGGCATGAACCCGGCTGACCCGAACGGACGCGACAACGTCCTGATCGAAACCCCCGAACTGCACCTGCCGATCAACCGCCCGATCCAGGTGCTGGCGCGCTCGCGCGATGTGCTGCACGACTTTTACGTGCCGCCGTTCCGTGCACGCATGAACATGGTGCCGGGCATGATCACCACGTTCTGGTTCACGCCCACCAAGGCGGGGCGTTACGACATCCTGTGCGCGCAGCTCTGCGGCATCGGGCACTCCAACATGCGCGGTGTGGTGGTCGTGGAAGACGAGGCATCGTTTGCACGCTGGCTCGCCCAGCAGACCACCTTCGAACAAAGCCAGCGAGCAAAAGTCCTGGCCGCACCGGCTGCGGCCGGTGGAAGCGCGCAGGCGCTGGCCGATCAGGGCCAGGCGCTCGCCCAGGCCAAAGGCTGCGTCGCCTGCCACTCGGTGAATGGCACCCCTGGCGTCGGCCCGACATGGAAGGGCTTGTACCGCTCCACACAGACCATGGCCGACGGCTCGACCGCAGTGGCCGATGAAGCCTATCTGCGCGCCTTCATCCGCGATCCGAAAGCGCGTGTGGTCAAAGGCTTCGCGCCCATCATGCCGAACTTCGACCTGAGCGAGCAGGAACTCGCAGCGCTGGTGGCGTACATCAAAGCGCAAGGTGGCGACGCTGCGGCGACCGCCGCAAAACCGTAGCGAGGAGAAACCATGTCCTACGGACACGCTGACCACGACCAGGGTCACGCACCTCAAAGCTTCTGGACACGCTACGTCTGGAGCCAGGACCACAAGGTCATCGCGGTGCAGTATTCGCTCACGGCCATCGCCATCGGGCTGGTGGGGCTCGTGCTGTCGAACCTGATGCGGCTGCAGTTGGGCTTTCCGGGCAAGTTCGCCTTTATCGACGCAAACCACTACTACCAGTTCGTCACCATGCACGGAATGATCATGGTGATCTACCTGCTCACGGCACTGTTCCTCGGTGGCTTCGGCAACTACCTGATCCCGCTGATGCTGGGCGCGCGCGACATGGTGTTTCCGTTTCTGAACATGCTCAGCTACTGGGTGTATCTGCTGGCCGTGCTGGTGCTGGTGGCGAGCTTTTTCGTGCCGGGAGGGCCCACCGGTGCGGGCTGGACGTTGTATCCGCCGCAGGCAATCCTGCCGGGCACGCCTGGCACCGAATGGGGCATCGTGCTGATGCTGGTGTCGCTTGGGATCTTTATCGTGGCGGCCACCATGGGCGGGCTGAACTACGTGACCACCACGCTGCAGGCGCGCACGCGCGGCATGACGCTCATGCGCATGCCGCTCACGGTGTGGGGCATCTTTACGGCAACGGTGCTGGCCCTGCTGGCATTTCCGGCGCTGTTCGTGTCGGCCATCATGATGCTGCTCGACAAGACGCTGGGCACCAGCTTCTTCGTGCCGGCGGTGGTGTCGATGGGGCAACAGCTCAAGCACAGCGGCGGCAGCCCGCTGCTGTTCCAGCACCTGTTCTGGTTCTTCGGCCACCCCGAGGTCTACATCGTCGCGCTGCCCGCTTTCGGCATCGTGTCGGACCTCATCAGCACGCACGCACGCAAGAACATCTTCGGCTACCGGATGATGGTGTGGGCCATCCTGATCATCGGTGTGCTGTCGTTCGTCGT
The DNA here is from genome assembly GCF_047325135.1 of Ralstonia sp. Ralssp110. Taxonomy (NCBI): domain Bacteria; kingdom Pseudomonadati; phylum Pseudomonadota; class Betaproteobacteria; order Burkholderiales; family Burkholderiaceae; genus Ralstonia; species Ralstonia sp. Ralssp110. The sequence continues at coordinate 1,019,161 of NZ_CP168609.1, forward strand.
CTGGGCGCACCACATGTTCGTGTCGGGCATGAACCCGTACTTCGGGTTCTTCTTTGCCACCACCACGCTCATCATCGCCATCCCGACGGCGCTCAAGGTCTACAACTGGGTGCTCACGCTCTGGCGCGGCGACATCCACCTGACCGTACCGATGCTGTTTGCCATCGGCTTCATCAGCACATTCGTCATCGGCGGGTTGACGGGGCTGTTCCTGGGCAACGTCAGCGTGGACATTCCGCTGTCCAACACGTACTTCGTGGTGGCGCACTTCCACATGGTGATGGGCGTGTCGCCGATCCTCGTTGTGTTTGGCGGGCTCTATCACTGGTACCCGAAGGTGACGGGCCGCATGCTGAACGACACGCTCGGCCACGCGCATTTCTGGATCACCTTCATCGGCACGTACCTGATCTACTTCCCGATGCACTACCTGGGTGTGCTCGGCATGCCGCGCCGGTATTACGCATATGAGGGTTACAGCTTCATCCCGCCCTCGGCGCAGACGCTGAATACGTTCATCACCGTCATCGCCATCATCGTGGGCGTGGCGCAGTTGCTGTTCCTCTTCAACCTGGCGTGGAGCCTCGTGCGCGGCAGGAAGGCCGAGGCCAACCCGTGGCGTGCAACCACGCTCGAGTGGCAGACGCCGCAGACGCCGCCCGTGCACGGCAACTGGGGGCCCACACTGCCGGTGGTCTATCGCTGGGCGTACGAGTACAGCCCGCCGGGCCGCGCGGATGACTTCGTGCCGCAGAACGAACCGCCCACCGGCGCACCCGACATGGGAGCGGGGGTGCAAGCGCAGCCGGGAACCAGCCACCTCCACACCAACGGGGTGCGCACATGACGACCCTGCCCCGCCACTTCGCGCCCGACACATCGCCTGCATTGCCGCCGCACGCAGGACGCATTGGCCTGCGCGTCTTCATGGCCGTGGTGACAGCGCTGTTCTCGCTGCTGATCCTGGCCTACGCCATGCGCATGCGCGAGCCGGATTGGATGCCGGTTCCCCACCCGGTGCTGCTGTGGTGGAACACCGGCGTGCTGGCGCTGGCGAGCGTCGCCATGGAAAGGGCAAGGCGCTCCGACGCGCGCCGCACGCCCTGGCTGCTGGCCGGTGGCGCGCTTGCCGCGCTGTTCGTGCTCGGGCAATGGGCAGCGTGGCAGCAACTGTCTGCCACCGGGCAAGGCGTGGCGGTCAACCCGTCCAACAGCTTTCTGTATGTGTTCACCGGCTTGCATGCAGCGCATGTGATCGGCGGCCTTGTCGTCTGGGCGGTGACGGTCGCGCGCCTGCGCAAGAACGCCGAGCGCACCCAGCGCGCCGTTGCCCTCTGCGCGACGTACTGGCACTTTCTGCTGGCCGTGTGGCTCGTGCTGCTGGCCGCGATGTGGTGGATCACGCCCGCATTCGTCAGCGCCATCTGCGGGCCGCTGTATGGAGCCACGCCATGAGCCACTCCACGCTTCCAACCGACTCGGCAGTCTCGGCAGACGCCGCCAAAGGCTGGCCCGGCATCGTCAACGACTGGTCGGCCGACCGCGAAACCTTCAAGGTGCCGTGGGGCAAGGCCATGATGTGGATCTTCCTGCTGTCAGACACCTTTGTCTTCAGCAGCTTCCTGGTTGGCTACATGACGGTGCGCATGTCGACCACCGTGCCGTGGCCCGACCCGTCCAAGGTGTTCGGGCTCTCGGTGGGCGGGGTGGAAGTGCCGCTCCTGCTGATCGCCATCATGACGTTCGTGCTCATCAGCAGCAGCGGCACGATGGCCATGGCGGTGAACTTCGGCTACCGGCGCGAGGCAAAGCGGGCGGCGCTGCTCATGCTGGCGACCGCCATCCTGGGCGCGGCGTTCGTGTCGATGCAGGCGTTCGAGTGGACCAAGCTGATCGTGCATGAGGGCATCCGCCCGTGGGGCAACCCGCTGGGCGCGGCGCAGTTTGGCGCATGCTTTTTCATGATCACCGGCTTCCACGGCTTTCACGTGACGTGCGGCGTGATCTACCTGTTGCTGGTCGCGCGCAAGATCCTGCAGCCGGGCTTTGCCGAACACGGCAATTTCCAGATCGTGGAGATCGCGGGCCTCTACTGGCACTTCGTCGATCTCGTCTGGGTGTTCATCTTTGCGTTGTTCTACCTGTGGTGAGGCCTGTCATGGACCACACAGAACCTTCTGCCCACGGGCAACAACACCCCATCGGCATCTACCTGAAGATCTGGGGCCTGTTGTTCGTGCTGAGCACGATGTCGTACCTGGTCGATTATTTCCACGTGCAGGGGCTGATGCGCTGGACACTGATCATCGTGTTCATGATCGCCAAGGCCGGGCTGATCGTCTCTGTGTTCATGCACATGATGTGGGAGCGGCTGGCCCTGGTGTACGCGATCCTGCTGCCGCCGCTGGCGTTGCTGGTGCTGATGGTGCTGATGGCGGCGGAGGCGCATCACACGTTCGGGATGCGCATGTTGTTCTTCCACTGAGCCGCCTCTCGGCGGTCGCTTGACTTGCCGGCCCAGGCCGGCCACACCTACCTTTTCCGTCCAGTATCAATCTGGTGAATGTCGCGCATTCACCAGCCGACTGGCGTGCCTCCTCGGTGCCCGCTACCTTCAGCGCACACTTACAAAAAAACTGAGGAGACACCATGCTGCCCCACCCTGCAACCATCGACGTGCGAGCGTGGCTCGACGGCCAACGCTTTTCCGCGTTCCAGTGGCGCGTCGTTGCGCTGTGCTTCTTCATCGTCGCCATTGACGGCTTCGACACCGCCTGCGTCGGCTTCATCGCGCCGGCGCTCGTGCAGGACTGGCACGTCACCCCCGGCGTGTTGGGCACCGTGTTCAGTGCCGGCCTGGCGGGGCTGATGGTTGGAGCGCTTGCCTTTGGCCCACTGGCCGACCGCATCGGGCGCAAACGCACGCTGCTGATCACGGTAGCGGCGTTTGGCTTTGCCACCGTTGCATCGGCGTTTGCACCAAACGTGAGCGCGCTGATCGCCTTGCGGTTCCTGACGGGCCTTGGCCTGGGTGGCGCCATGCCCAACGCCATCGCTCTCACGTCCGAATACTGCCCGGAGCGCCGACGGTCCTTCCTCACCACGGTCATGTTCTGCGGCTTTACATTGGGCTCGGGCTTTGGTGGCATCGTCGCAGCGCAACTGGTGCCCGATTTTGGCTGGCGCAGCGTGCTGCTGTTTGGCGGCGTCGTGCCCCTGGTGCTGGTGCCGTTGATGGCCTTTGCGCTGCCGGAGTCGGTACGCTACTTGGTGTCCAGTGGTGCAGACAACACCACGGTCGGCAAGCTGCTCAACCGCATTGCGCCATTGGCCGTCACGTCCGACACGCGCTTCGCGCTGCATGAAGCCAAGGCGCCGGGCTCGCCGGTGCGGCAGCTCTTCCTGCCGGCTTTCCGAACGGGCACGCTGCTGCTGTGGACGGTGTTCTTCATGAGCCTGCTGATCGTCTATCTGCTGACGAACTGGCTGCCGACGCTCATTCACGCGGGGGGCGTGTCGCTCGCGCTGGCGTCGCGCATTGCGGTGATGTACCAAGTGGGCGGCACCATCGGCGCGCTCATCATCGGACGGTTGATGGATCGGTACCCCGCGACGATCGTGCTGTGCGGCACCTACGGCCTGGGTGCCATATTTCTTGCCCTGACAGGCGTGACGCAAGGCACGATGCTCGCTTTTGCCGTCACGGGTGTGGGCTTCTGCATCAGCGGCTCGCAAATCGGCGCGAACGCATTCGCGGCCCAGTTCTACCCCACCGCCAACCGTGTGACGGGAATCAGTTGGGCATTGGGCGTGGGCCGTCTCGGTTCGGTGTGCGGTGCACTGGTGGGCGGCGTATTGCTGACGGCAAACATCGGATTCCAGTTGCTGTTCCTGATCGTGGCGGTGCCGGCAGCAATTGCGGCGGTGGCCATCTTCCTATGCGGCAGCCAAGCCAAACGTACCGGCGGCGGGCAGGCATTGCCCATTGCCCCGGAAGGCACGTAAGCATTCGGCCTGTTGCGGGCGGATTACGGACCTCAAACAGTGGAGTGTCACTGTTTGAGGTCGAACATTTCGACCTCAGAGCGCGGCGTTCGACAGTCCGAGAGCCGAACGCCAGCCACAACCAGCCGAGCGCGACGGTCCGAAGGCGGATTGCGAGCCTCGGAGCACGGAAGGGTCGAATGTTTCAGGGCGGAGCGCGAGCCTCCAACAGTCGCGTTCGGGCCTTCGAGACTGAAACGTCAGCCTCCGCACGCGGCAGCCGAGTGTTCGAGAGTGAGGCACGCCACCCAGACGGTGAAGCTTGTCCATCAGAGCGCCATCGTCGAGCGATCGAGCCCGATGCTCGACCCTCGGACGTTGGAGCGTCAGTGTTCGAGCCTCAGTCCTGACGATCCCCAGTTGGAATTCGAATGTTCGACGGTGGAGCGATGCTCCAGCACTCGCAGGCAACGAGGCGGCGCGCCCCCCACTGCCCACCTAGATAGCAAACATCTCGAACAACAGCTGCCGCAGCCATTGGTTGGCCGGCTCGCGGTGATTGCGCCCGTGCCACAGCACATTGATGGTGATATCCGGAATCTTGGCCGGGCACGGTGCCGTGGCGAGGTCAAACGGTTTGAGCGTGCGCGTGGCATAGGCCTCGGGCACCACCGCAATCATGTCGGTCGACTGCAGGATGTGCCCCAGCGCCACGAAGTGCGGCACACGCAGGCTCACCCGCCGCGACATCCCCGCCCGTAGGATGGTTGAATCCACCATGCCGTGGCCCGTTCCCTCGGCCACGATCGACACGTGCTCGGCTTCCAGGAAGCTCTTCATGGTCATGCCGTTCCTGGCGAGCGGATGGCCCTTTCGGAAGAGGCACACATAGCGCTGCTTGAACAGCCTGCGCTGGAAGAACCCCGCCTTCAGGTCCGGCAGAAAACCAATGGCGAGATCCACACGGCCGGCCTCCATCTCATCGCGCAGCGTGTCGGCATGGTTGCGCACCGTGCTGATGGTGACCCCAGGTGCGTCCTTCTCCAAGCGGCGCATCAGACTGGGCAGGAAGTAGATCTCGCCGATGTCCGTCATCGCAATGGTGAAGGCGCGTGTGCTCGTCTTGGGGTCGAACTTGGTCGTGGCGTTGAGCGAGTTGTAGATCGCTCCAAGCGCGTAGGCGATGGGCTCGGCAAGCGTCTCGGCAAAAGGCGTCGGCACCATGCCTTTGGATGTGCGGATGAACAGCTCATCTCCAAACAACTTGCGCATGCGGTTCAGCGCATTGCTGATAGCCGGTTGCGAGATGCCCAGTGTTTCCGCCACGGCAGAGACACGACGTTGCCGAAGCAATTCATTGAAGACGACCAACAGGTTCAGGTCGATGTCCTGCAGTTCCACCGCGTGTCTCCTCGTGTTCTCGCATTATCACTGCGAGTGATATGAGACATCAGGTTGCTTCTATTTATGTATGTCGTCAAGCGGACCATGATGCTTCCACACAGAAAAACGACTAGCCCGGAGACACGGCATGGACGTCACCGTCACCCCACTGCAGCGCATCGTCAGCGCGCGCTCGGGCGATAACCTGCTCGAAGTCCTTCGCACCAACGAAGTCCCTATCTCGTACAGCTGCATGGCCGGCCGCTGCGGCACGTGCCGCTGCCGGGTCGTATCCGGCAATGTGGCCGTCACGGGTGGTGCCGACATGAACAGCCCCTCGGCCTCGGGCCAGATCGTGCTGGCCTGCCAGACCACGCTGGTGGAAGACTGCGCGATCGAATTGCCGGAAGTGGACGAGGTTGTCGTGCACGCCGCCCGGATCGTCAAGTCGAAGGTCGCGTCCATCGAGGACATGACCCACGACATCAAGCGCATACGTCTGGACCTCGCCAAGCCGCTCGATTACTCGCCCGGCCAGTACGCCACGCTGCAGTTCACGCCCAAGCATGTGCGGCCGTATTCGATGGCCGTTGCCAACGAAGGGAACACGCTTGAGTTCCATGTGCGTGTGGTGCCGGATGGCCGTGTCACCTCGTACATCGCCCGCGAACTCAAGGTGGGTGATGACGTGCGCGTGAGCGGGCCGCTGGGCACGGCGTATCTGCGCCGCCGCAATGCAGACCCGATCCTTTGCGTTGCGGGCGGCACCGGCCTCGCGCCCATCCTCTCCATCCTGCGCGGTATGGCCGATGCGCGTATGACCAACCCGGTACACGTGTACTTCGGCGTGCGCTCACCCATCGACGTGTACGGCACGCATTGGCTGGATGCGCTGCGCGAGCGCCTACCGAACCTGCACACGCACGTCGTTGTTGCCACGTCGAATACGAACCGCCGCTACCGCTCGGGCGTCGTCACCGATGCCGTGGCGAGCGACTGGCCGAGCCTCACCGGCTGGCGCGCCTACCTGGCCGGCGCGCCCGTCATGGTGGACGCCGCGAGCCTGCTGCTGCGCCAGCGCGGCGTGCTGCCCGAACACATCTACGCGGATGCCTTCTACGCCGTTGGCGTCTGAAGCAGCACGCCCATTACAAGCCTCGGAGACACCCATGAAAGAGTCGACCCTCACGTTTTCCAGACCCGTCTGGAAGGACGATGGCTCCAGCCGGATTCCATTCCGCGCCTACACCGACGACGAGATCCACCAGCGCGAACTGGAACGCCTGTTCTACAACGGGCACTGGTGCTACGTCGGTCTGGAAGCGGAGATACCCAACGCGGGCGATTTCAAGCGCACGGTGGTGGGCGAACGTTCAGTGATCGTCACGCGCACGCCAGACGGCTCGATAGCCGTGGTGGAGAACGTCTGCGCGCACCGCGGCGTGCGCTTCTGCCGCGAGAGATCCGGCAACCGCAAAGACTTCACCTGCCCCTACCACCAGTGGAACTACGACCTCAAAGGCAACCTGATCGGCGTGCCGTTCCGGCGGGGCGTGAAGTCCGAAGGCAAGGTGCAGGGCGGCATGCCTGCCGACTTCGATCCGAAGGAACACGGCCTCACGCAGCTCAGCGTGGCCGTGCGCAATGGGGTCATCTTTGCCTCGTTCGACCATGACCTGCCGTCTTTGGAGGACTTTCTTGGGCCCACCATCCTCGGTTACTTCGACCGCGTGTTCGACGGTCGCAAGCTGAAGATTCTTGGCTACAACAAGCAGCGCATTCCGGGCAACTGGAAGCTGATGCAGGAGAACATCAAAGACCCGTATCACCCGGGGCTTCTGCACACATGGTTCGTCACGTTCGGGCTCTGGCGGGCGGACAACAAATCGGAGCTGAAGATGGATGCGCTGCATCGCCACGCCGCGATGATCTCCACGCGCGGCACCGGCGGTAAAGGCGCCGTCACCAGCGGCGTCACCAGCTTCAAAGAGAAGATGACGCTGCACGACGACCGCTTTCTCGATGTCGTGCAGGAACCCTGGTGGGGCGGCCCGACGGCCGTGATGATGACCGTCTTCCCGAGCGTGATCATCCAGCAGCAGGTCAATTCCGTGTCGACACGACACATCCAGCCCAACGGCCACGGCTCATTCGATTTCGTCTGGACCCACTTCGGCTTTGAAGACGACACCGAAGAGATGACGCAGCGCCGCCTGCGCCAGGCCAACCTGTTCGGGCCCGCCGGTTTTGTCTCGGCAGACGACGGCGAGGTCATCGAGTTCTCACAGGAAGGCTTCGAGCAGAAGCCTGGCCACCGCACCGTGGCCGAACTCGGCGGCCGCGAGGTGGGCGACACCGACCACATGGTCACGGAAACGCTTATCCGCGGCATGTACGAATACTGGCGCAAGGTGATGGAGATCTGACATGGCGGACGCGACTAACACGCTCGATTTCTCGACCTACCAGCAACTGCTGGCCCTCTATACCCGTTACGCCAGCGCCGTGGACAACGCAGCGTGGGACCAATGGACGGACCTCTTCGTCGACGACTGCACCTACAAAGTCCAGCCGCGCGAAAACTACGAACGCGGCTTTCCGCTCGCCACGCTGTCGTTCGAAAGCAAGGGCATGTTGAAGGACCGCATCTACGGCATCACAGAGACGATCTTCCACGACCCGTACTACCAGCGCCATGTGGTGGGGCTGCCCGAGGTCACGCACGTGGAAGGCGACCGCATTGAAGCGCAGGCGAACTACGCCGTATTCCGCACCAAGCCCGATGCGTTGTCGACGGTGTTCAACGTCGGCCGCTACATCGACACCATCGTCCGCACCGAAGCGGGATTGAAGCTGAAGTCGCGCACCTGCGTGTTCGACAGCGAAATGATCCCGAACTCGATCATCTATCCGATCTGAGGTCTGCCCATGAGCAATACATCAACCACCACCTGGCTCAAGCTCGTCAGCATTGACGACCTGCCGGACGACGACGTGATTGCCGTCAGTGCGGGCGACTCAGAGATCGCGGTGTACCGCGTTGCCGGTGAAGTCTTTGCCACCGACAACGTCTGCACCCACGGCCACGCGCGCCTGTGCGACGGTTTTCTCGACGGCTACGAGATCGAATGCCCGCTGCACCAGGGCAAGTTCGACGTGCGCTCGGGCAAGGCGATGTGCGAACCGCTCACGACCGACGTGCGCACGTTCCCGATCAAGATCGAAGACGGCCACGTCTTTGTCGAGCTGTAAGGGGATGGCCATGACATCAACCACGCTGCAGACCGAGCGCGGCGCGTACTACGCGCAACTCGATGGCAAGCAACTGGCGCCGCTCTGGGAATCGCTGCACTCGCTGGTGCCGCGCGAGCCCAAGCCGCGCATCGTGCCCGCCATCTGGAAGTACAACGAGGTGCGCCCGCTGGTCATGCAGGCCGGCACCATCATCAGCGCCGAAGAGGCCGTGCGCCGCGTTCTGATTCTGGAGAACCCGGGGCTGCCGGGCAAGGCCAGCGTGACATCCACGCTGTACGCGGGGCTGCAGTTGATCCTGCCTGGCGAGATCGCGCCGAGCCACCGGCATACGCAATCGGCGCTGCGCTTCATTGTCGAAGGCCGTGGCGCGTGGACGGCCGTCAACGGCGAACGCACCACAATGCACCCCGGAGATTTCATCATTACGCCTTCGTGGACGTGGCACGACCACGGCTGCCCGACGCTTGAGGATGGTGGCGAACCCGTCGTCTGGCTGGACGGCCTCGACATTCCGCTGGTGCAGCAGTTCGACTGCGGCTTTGCCGAGAACTACCCGGAAGCGCAGCAACCCGTGACGCGCCCGGAAGGCGACAGCTACGCACGTTTCGGCCACAACATGGTGCCGGTGCGCCATCGCGTGACCGACCCCACGTCGCCGATCTTCAGCTACCCGTATGCGCGCTCGCTCGAAGCGCTCGACACGCTCTACCGCCACGGCGAACTGGACCCCTGGGACGGCGTGAAGCTGCGTTATGTGAATCCCGCCACCGGCGGCTGGCCGATGCCGACCATCGCCACCTTCATGCAGTTCCTGCCCAAGGACTTTGCGGGCAAGACCTACCGCAGCACCGACGCCACCGTCTACAGCGTGGTGGAAGGCCGCGGCACGGCACACATTGGCGAGGCGCAATTCGAGTTCGAGCCGCGCGACGTGTTTGTCGCGCCGTCGTGGGCGCCGGTGCAACTCAACGCATCGGAGGATGCGGTGCTGTTCAGCTATTCCGACCGGCCCGTGCTGTCTGCACTGAATCTGCTGCGCGAAGCGCGTACCTGACAAGAACCCACTCCATTGCTCTTGCGGCGTGCCAGACAGCACCGCCGCTGGCCCCACGCATCCGAACGATTTGAACCATCCGACAGAACCGACCATGACCTACGTCTTCACGCCCCCTGCCCTCACCGCCGTGCCCGTTGCAGGCAGCAGCAACCAGTTTGCCGTCCGCCGCGTCTATTGCGTCGGCCGCAACTACGCCGCCCACGCCCGCGAGATGGGCTACGACCCTGACCGCGAACCGCCGTTCTTCTTCTGCAAGCCCACCGACGCCATCGTGCCGGTGGCGGATGGTCAGACACTTGAACTGCCGTATCCCTCGCAAACGCAGAACTACCACTATGAAGCCGAGTTGGTGGCCGTGATCGGAAAATCCGGCGCCGACATCTCCGTGGACACCGCGCTCGACCATGTGTGGGGCTACGCCGTGGGGCTGGACATGACCCGCCGCGATCTGCAGATGAAGATGCGTGAGATGGGCCGCCCGTGGGAAATCGGCAAGGCATTCGATGTGTCCGCACCGATGGGGCCCATCCATCCGGTCAGCAAGATCGGGCACCCGCAGCAAGCCGGCATCTGGCTGACCGTCAATGGCGAGACCAAGCAGCGCAGCGATGTATCGCACCTGATCTGGTCGGTGGCGGAAACGGTCGCGTACCTCTCGCAGTTCTTCCGCCTGGAACCCGGCGACGTGATCTTTACCGGCACGCCGGAGGGTGTGGGGGCCGTCAAGCCCGGCGACAGCATCGTCATGGGCGTGGATGGCCTGGGCGAGCTGAAGGCCTGCATCGTCTGAGCGGGCGCGCCATGCAGCTCTACAGCTTCTTCAACAGCTCGACGTCGTATCGGGTGCGCATTGCGCTGGCGCTCAAAGGGCTGCCTTACGAGACGCTGCCGGTGAACATCCGCACCGGCGAGCATCGCGCGGCAGGCTATGTGGAGCACGTCAACCCGTCGGCGGGCGTACCGGCGCTCATCGATGGCGAGATGCAATTGAGCCAGTCGCTCGCGATCATCGATTACCTCGATGCGCGCCACCCCGAGCCACGACTCATTCCGCTCGAACCATTGCGGCGGGCACGCGTGCTGGAACTGGCCAACGCCATCGCTTGCGACATCCACCCGATCAACAACCTGCGCGTGCTGCGCTATCTGCAAGACGTGCTGAAGGTCACGCCCGAGCAGAAAGACGCGTGGTATCGCCACTGGATCAATGAAGGCATGGCCACCGTCGAGCGTTTGCTCGCGCGGTACGGCACCGGCCCATGGTGCTTTGGAGATGCACCGACGCTGGCCGACGCGGCGCTGGTGCCGCAGGTCGCCAACGCGCTGCGCATGAGGTGTTCGCTGGGGCAGTACGACCGCGCGATGGCGATCTACCAACACGCCAGTGCGCATCCGGCCTTCAAGGCTGCCGCGCCGGCACAACAACCAGATTTCGTCGCCTGATGCACGTCACGCATCGCTGAAAAACAATCACAACGGAGGAGACCTCATGAACCTGCGCCACCTGGCGTTCCCCTTGCTGCTGGCAGCGCCCGCGCTTGCCGCCGCACAATCCGCAGCCCAGTCCGTGACGCTGTACGGCGTCATCGATACGGGCGTCGAATACGTCAACCGCATCGGCTCGACCGGCAATAGCGTCGTGCGCATGCCCAACCTGAGCGGCACGGTGCCCTCGCGCTGGGGGCTGCGCGGCACTGAAGACCTGGGCGGCGGCGCCAAGGCACTGTTCACCCTGGAATCGGGCTTCGCACCCGACAGCGGCACGAGCAACCAGGGCGGCCGCCTGTTCGGTCGGCAGGCGTGGGTGGGCCTGTCCAACAACTGGGGGCAGATCAGCCTCGGGCGTCAGTACACGATGCTGTTCTGGGCCACGCTCGATGCCGACCTGCTCGGCCCCAACGCGTACGGTTCGAGTTCGCTCGACACCTACTTGCCCAACGCCCGCGCCGACAACGCCATTGCCTACAAGGGCAAGTTCGGCGGGTTCACGGTCGGTGCCACCTACAGCTTTGGCCGCGATGCCGTCAACGCCGGGCCCAGCCCGTCCGGCACCAACTGCGCAGGCGAAAACCCTGCCGACACGCGAGCCTGTCGCGAGTGGTCTGCGCTGCTGATGTACGAGACCGGCAAGTGGGGGGTGTCCGCCGCGTATGACTCGCAGCGCGGCGGCCCGGGTGCGTTTGCCGGCTTGACATCGAGTTCGCTCAAGGATGACCGCCTGGCCATCGGTGGGTATGCGTTGTTCGATCGCGCAAAGATCGGCCTGGGCTGGATCGGCCGCCGCAATGGCGCATCCACCACGCCGCGCAGCGACCTCTTCTACGCCGGCGCCGCATACGACCTGACACCTGCGCTCACGTTGACCGGCGAGGTCTTCAACCTGCGGTTCCACAACAGCGCCAACAAGGCATGGCTGGGGGCGGTGCGCGCCAGCTACGCGTTCAGCAAGCGCTCGTCGGTGTATGCCACGGTCGGCTATATCGACAACCGCGGCAGCCTGGCGCTGTCTGTAGACAGTGCCGCCACGGGCGCCGCACCCGCCGCCGGTGGAAACCAGCTCGGCACGATGGTCGGCATCCGGCACGTGTTCTGACCTGCCATGAAAAAGGCCCGCCACTCTGTGCGAGTGGGCGGGCCTTCGAACTTCAAAGCCAGAACGGTGCCGGCTCAGCCGATGGCCGTAGCGTCCAGCGCCTGCGTGAAGTCCGCCACCAGATCGGCTTCATCCTCGATGCCGACCGACACGCGCACGAGCGAATCGGCAATGCCCATCGACGCGCGGCGCTCAGCGCCCATTTCCCAGTAGATGGTGGGCGCCACCGGAATCACCAGCGTGCGCGTGTCGCCCAGGTGCGTGGCGCGCACCGCGTAGCGCAGGTGGTCGAGCATGTCGACGTAATCAGCGCCGTCTACCAGCTCAAAGCTCAGCAGGCCGCCGTAGTGACGGAACAGCTCGGTGGCGCGGGCGTGCTGGGGGTGCTCCGGCAGGCCGGGGTAGTAGACACGTGCCACCTTCGGGTGCGCCGCCAGCGTGCGGGCCAGCGCCAGCGCGTTGCTGCAGGTGCGGTCGACACGCAGGGCCATTGTTTCGGCGCCCACGGCAATGCGGTGCGCGGCATCAGCAATCAACGTGGCGCCCTGGTCGCGCAGGCCCTTCTTGCGGATCTGCTGGATACCCTGCATTTCCGGCTTGGCCTTGCGGTAGGCCGGATAGATGTTCGGATAGGCCGCCCAGTCGAACAGGCCCGTATCCACCACCGCGCCGCCCAGCGCGTTGCCGTGCCCGCCGATGTACTTGGAGAGCGAATGCACCACCAAGCTGGCCTGCGCGTCGCGCGCGCGGAACAGCCATGGGGACGTCATCGTGCTGTCGACCACGTAAATCAGGCCGCGTGCCTTGCAGATGTCGCCAATGCCCTTCAGATCCGCCACTTGCGTGCGCGGGTTGGCAATGGTTTCCACGAAGACGAGGCGCGTATTCGGCTGCACGGCGTCGGCCACCGCCTGGGCCGACGTGGCATCGACGAACGTCACGTCCACGCCCAGGTTGCGCAGCGTTTCGAACACGCTGTTGGTGTTGCCGAACAGGAAGGCGCTGGAGACCACGTGGTCGCCGGCACGGAGCATGGTGGAAAACACCGCCATGATGGCCGCCATGCCGGTCGCAAAGCACGCGGTTGCCACGCCGGCTTCCATCATCGTGATCTTGGCTTCCAGTGCCGCCGTGGTCGGGTTGCCCTGGCGCGCGTAGGTGTAGCCGGGCTTGCCCTGGAACACGTCGATCAGCTCGCGCGTATCGGTATAACCGTACGTGGTGGACGTGTGCAGCGGCTTGTGGATGGCGTAGTGCTCGACGCCGGCTTCGCGGTCGGCGTGCAGGAGGGCGGTGGTCAGTCCGGTCATGGCGGGGGCAGCAGAAAAGGCGGGGGGACGGCAGGAAAGTCCTGCATTATCGCGCGATTCCGGGGCCGCCTGACCAGCAAAGCCCCGGCAGGCGTGGAACGTGGCTTGCGTCACACCTCGCGTTGCAAGACTGACCGGATTCCACGCCTGGTGCGCGGTTTCGCCCTAGACACGCAACCTCAGTGCCTGCGCGGCCGCCAACTGTCTTCCTTGTCTCCCTAAGACCCTCGCGCGGCCAGCACGAAGAACAGCAACGTACTGGCGCACATGCACAGGGTCGCCACCCAAGCAGTGCCATGCAGCAGCCGGGAGCTAGGGAACGGCCCCATCACGGCCTTGCGGCGCGACATCAACTGCAACATCACCATGACGGGCGTGGCCGCCACGCCATTGAGCACGGCTGCCCAGTACAGCAGCTTGAACGGCTCGATGGGCAGGAACACCATCACCGTGGCCACCGCCATCACAAGCGCCAGGAACAGATAGAACTTGGGCGCGCGGTGCACCTTGGCCTCCAGGCTGCTGTGCCACTGGAAGGCTTCAGCAGCGGCATAGGCGGCAGAGCCCGCCAGCACCGGCACCGCCAGCAGCCCCGTGCCGATCACGCCCACGGCAAACAATGCCTGCGCAAATGGGCCAGCCACGGGCTTGAGCGCTTCGGCGGCCTGGGCGCAGGTCTCGATTTGCGTGACGCCGTGCGTGTGCAGTGCGTAAGCGGCCGTCAGCATGATGCAAAAGGCGATCAGCGCCGATACCACCATCCCGACCGTGGTGTCGATACGGATGCGTGCAAGCTGATCCTTCGCCTGCCAAGGCGCTTTCTTGAGCGGCGCTTCGTCTTCGGCCAGCCGCGTCTCTTCGACTTCGCCCGCGGCCTGCCACACAAACAGATAGGGGCTGATGGTGGTGCCGAACACCGCCACCAGCGTCATTGCATAGTCTTTCGACCAATGCAGCCGGGGCACCACGGTGTCGTGCAGCGCGTGCGCCCAGTCCACCTTCACGACAAACGCCGTGGCCACATATGCCAGCAGTGACAGCGCCGTCCACTGCAGATAGCGCGCATAGCGGCGGTACGGCATCCAGACTTGCAGCGCGAGCGTGAAGATGGCAAACAGGCAGGCATACCACGCTGTCGAACCACCCAGAAGCAGGCGCACGCTGTCGCCCATGGCCGCAATGTCAGCCCCCACGTTGATGATGTTGGCAAGCGTCACCAGTGCCACAAATGCATAGGCGAGCCACGGCGACTGATGCCGCCGGATGTTGGCGACCACGCCCTGGCCGGACACGCGCCCCAAGCGGGCACTGACGAGCTGGATGGAAATCATCAGGGGCAGGGTCAGCAACAGCGTCCACAGCATGCCGGTACCCATCTGCGCGCCGGCCTGCGCATAGGTAGCGATCCCGCTCGGATCGTCATCGGCCGCGCCGGTGATCAGGCCGGGCCCCAACCGGCGGTACCACGGGGCGTCGTCTGCGGCCGGCACGTTGCGCTCAGCTGCGATTGTCTGTGAGCGGCGCGTCGGTGGTCTGGTCGCCCGGGTCGTGCAGCTTGTCGCGTGTGATGCCAGGTGGCACCTCGCCCTGGCGCATGCGGCGCAGCGTGTCGTGCCGGCTTTGCGGCTTGGGTGCCGTGCTGCCCGTGCGGCCCACTTCCGCAATGGCCGGCCGGTCGCCGGGCTTGCGGTGCGATTCGGCCTGTCCCCAATCAGCCTTGCGTTGTTCGGCGTCTCGGTTTTCCTTCTGTTGCTTGTCTCGCATGATTGGCTCCGGTGTGCGGGTGCGGGTGTGCAAAATCAGCGGCGTTTGCGGATCAGGCTGACCTGTCCGTTGCGTTCCAGGATGGCGGCCTCTACATCATCGAGCGTGCGCGAGCCCAAGGTCTGGCGCACGCTCTCTTGCAAGTCGCCGACGGTGATGAGCGCCGCATCCATCTGTCCTTGGTCGAAGCGTCCTTCGCGATAGACCTCGCGTTCGCGCCCCGCGATGAGCCGATCCAGCTTCGGCAGCCGCACGCACGCCCAGCCCAGCAGGCGATGCACGGCCACCAGCGCGAGCGAGGCCGACACCGTGGCCACAAACGGCGAGGCCCCGACAATCGCGCGACTCAGCGTCGCCCCCAGCAACACGGCGACAACGAAGTCGAACGGCGCACGCTGCCCGAACGAGCGCCGGCCCGACAGACGCACCAGCGCCAGCCCGATGGCGAACACAACCACCGCGCGCATCGCGGTTTGCAGCGCGTTGAGATCCTTGCCTTCGCCAAACAGGAACAGCAGCGTGTCCATGGCGCCTCCCGTCGTCGATGTGGAGTCTGTTCCACCAGGAGAGCAAACGGCGTGCCGCACGGCATGCGCGCGAGAGTGCTCCTCACGCCGCGTTCAGGCGCAATGGCATGCGGCGTGCTGAAACGGTGTATCCACCCTTTCATAGCGAGCCCACCATGCCAGACCAGCCACAGCAGCAACCGCCACAGCATCAGGACCGTCAGCCCGGCACCGAGGGCGACATGACGCCGCGCCCGCGTGCCGAGATGGAAAACTACAGCGGCAGCGGCAAGCTGACCGACAAGGTGGCCATCGTCACCGGCGGCGACAGCGGCATCGGACGCGCCGTCGCCATCGGCTTTGCCAAGGAGGGCGCCGACGTGCTGATCGCCTACCTGGACGAACACGACGATGCCAACCAGACCTGCCGCCTCGTACGCGCGACCGGCCGCCGCTGCGAAGCCATTGCTGGCGACCTGGGCGACGAAGCGCATGCCCGCGCGGTGGTCACGCAGGCGGCGGCCATGTTCGGCAAGATCGACATCGTGGTCAGCAATGCAGCAGAACAGCATCCACAGCAGAGCCTGGCCGACATCGATGCCGCGCAGCTGGAACGCACGTTCCGCACGAACGTCTTTGCGATGTTCTATTTGATTCGCGCGGCGCTGCCGCACCTGCATGAAGGCGCGCGCATCATCACCACGACGTCAGTCACGGCGTTTCGCGGCAGCGGGCATCTGGTGGACTACGCCGCCACCAAGGGCGCGATCGTGGCGTTCACGCGCTCACTGGCGCAGCAGTTGGCGGACAAGGGCATCCTCGTGAACGCCGTGGCACCGGGACCGATCTGGACACCGTTGATCCCGTCCACCTTCGATGCCGAGCACGTCGCCAAGTTTGGCAGCCAGGAGCCATTGGGCCGGGCCGGCCAGCCGGATGAAGTGGCGCCCTGCTACATCTTTCTCGCGTCTGCCGATGCGAGCTATATGACGGGGCAAACGCTGCATCCGAATGGGGGGGAGATCGTCAATGGGTGACGGGGCTCTCCCCCTTCCACCTCATCAAAACGCCGTCCGCATCCCCACCATCGCGCCGAGCTGGTTGACGCCCTTGGCCGGCGTGGTGCCGCCACCGCCGCCGCTGACGGAATACTGCGCGTTGGCACTGTTCCAGAGATAGCCCGTCTGCGCGTAGAGCGCCGTGCGCTTGGACAACGCATAGACGCCGCGCAGCACAGCCATCGTAGCGCTACGGCTCTGGTCAGCATTGACCAGGCGGATCAGGCCTGCATCAAGCGTGAGTGCACCCGTGAGCGGATAGCTGCCGTTGACGAAGTACAGGTTGGAACGGACGTCGCCGGCAACGGCCTGCACGTGGCGACCGATCCAGCCCACGCCGAGCTTGGCGTTGCCGAGTTTCACGTAGCCGTTGGCGACGATGCGGCGGTCCTTGTCGCCCGCATCGGTGAACGCGATGGGCGCGCTGCCGTTGAAGAACGATGCGGTGGCGCCCGTGCCGCCGCGTTGCTCTTCGTAGGCGCCGGCCACGCCAAAGGTGGCGGCGTCGTACTTCACCATGGCCGACATGGCGCGGCATGCCGATGCATTGCCCGCTACCTCTCCCGCACAGGTGCCGGACGCCGGCACACCGCCCGCCGCATCGCGGCCGAACGAATACGTGGCGCCGACTGTCAGCCCGCTGAAGGTGCCCTTGTAGGCGATGGTGTTGTCTGTGCGGGCGTTGGGAATGTAGGCATCCAGTGACCCGATGGCGTACTGGCTGGGGCCGAGAATGTCAGCATCGGCCAGCGACAGAAACACCATGCTGTACTGCCGGCCCAGCGTGACGGTGCCGTAATCACTTGCGAGCCCGACCCACGCCTGCCGGCCGAAGAGACGACCGCCCTGACCGGAAGTGCCGGTGTCGGTGTTGAAACCACTCTCCAGGGTGAACACGGCCTTCATGCCGTTGCCCAGGTCTTCAGCGCCGCGCAGGCCCCAGCGCGAGGGCAGCGTGCCCGTGACCGACGGAATGCGCGTGAGGCCGTTGCCATTGGTATTGGCATGGCTCACGTATTCGATGCCGGTATCGATCAGGCCGTAGAGCGTGACGCTCTGCGCATTGGCCGCGCCGCTGGCGAGCGCGCACGTGGCAGCGGCCAGCACGAGACAGTGCGTACGCAAGGTGGTGGTTTGCATGTGGGGCCCCTCCTAGGGTCGAGCCGGTCCCGCCCCCCATGTCTGGCGGGCCGGCAGTTTGGAATACGTGGATGTGGAAGGCGCCATCCGGCCGGACGGCGCGAAAAACAGAACCGCTGTGTCAGTCCTGCACGCGCGGCCGCTTGAGCAGCAGCAGCGCAGCCAGCGCCGCGATGATGGTGACCGGGATGCTGGCGCCGATGATGGTGGTGGCGTGCTGCCCCATCGCCAGCAGTTGACCGGCCAGCAGCGGCCCGGCGATCGAGCCCAACCGGCCCACCGCCACCGCAGCGCCCACGCCGGTACCGCGCACGACGGTCGGGTAGTACGCCGCCGCCAGCGCATACAGCACCGACTGCGCGCCGATCACGAACAGCCCCGCCATGAAGGCGCCGGCCGACATCGACGCCATGCCGCCCGCCGCAGCCAGCAACGACAGCGCCGCGATGATGCCGACATACATGCCCGACACCACCCAGCGCGGGCGCGCGGCGTCCATCAGCATGCCAATACCCAGCGCGCCCGCACCGCCGCCGATGTTGAACAGGATCTGCACCATGCCCACCTGCGGCCGGCTCAGGCCCTGCGCGGCCATCAGGGAGGGCAGCCAGTTGAGCAGGAAATACAGCACGATCAGCGTGAAGAAATAGCTGACCCACAGGAACAGCGTGGCCGCCATGCGACGCTCGCCAAACAGCGCCCAAGACACCGGCGGCGGTTGGATGGCGCCGCGCTGCTGACCGTCGAAACTGCGGTCAAACCGGCGCGATTCCTGCAGCGTCAGCAGCAACGGCACCACCACCAGCGGGCCGAAGCCGCCCACGTAGAAAATGTGGCGCCAGCCGGAATCGCCTGCACTCAACATGCCGACCACCGCGGCGATGGCACCTCCAAATGGGATGCCGCAGTACATGACGCTCACGGCGGTGTTGCGCAGGCGCACGGGTACCGCTTCGGCACACAGCGCGATCAGGTTGGGCATGGCGGCACCCAGGCCGATGCCGGTGGCCACGCGGATCGCCAACAGGCTGTTGAAATCCCACACGTGCGCGGTGGCGATCGAAAAGATGCCGAACAGCGCCGTCGCCAGGATCAGCACGCGCTTGCGGCCGATGCGGTCGGCCAGCCGGCCGCCCAGCATGGCGCCCGGCAACAGGCCGAACGTGCCGGCGCTGAAGGCCAGGCCCATCTGCCCGACCGACAGGCCGAACTCACGCGCCATGCGCGGCGCAGCCACGCCGATGGATTGCAAATCGAGCCCTTCAAGCAGTGCAACGATGAAGCACAGCCCGAGGGTCATGGCGACACCAGGGCCAACGTTCTCCCGGGTCAATGTCGTGGTGGTGGTTTGCATGGCGTCTCCTTCCGGATGTTGGGCGGCCGTCATTGGCAACTGAAGCTCGACGCGTCGTTGATGTTGCCGGTGCCCGTATAGCGGGCGTTCTTCGGGTATGCGCACAGGGGGCGTGTGCGGTCGTGGCCAGCGGCATTCCAGTCGCTGGGCACTTCGGCATTGGGCACGGCGTTGGCAGGGCCGCGCGCGGTGGCGACCACACTGTCAGGCGCCACGCCGTGTTCCACCCAGGCCACCAGCGGCGTGAGCATGTCGAACTGGTCAGCGGTGGGGCCGCCCGCGCAGTGGTTCATGCCGGGCACCGGATAGAAGCGCGCGAAGTTGCTGGCGTCGCCGCCGTTGGCAGCAGCCAGGCGCTGGTACCAGTCGGTCGTGTCGTCGGACGAGAACACCGGGTCGCTCGTGCCGTGATAGACCATCAGCTTGGCGCCGCGCCCCTTGAGCGTGCCGAGGTTGGTTTCATCCGGCGGCGTCATGAACGACCAGGCGGATTCGGAGTACGTGGCGTCTGTGGCGAAGATCTTCGGCGCGTCGGTGTCCATGTTGAACGCCAGGCCATACGCGGTGAGCGACGTTATGGCGGACGCCGGCTGCGGCGTGGTCGTAAACACGAACGCCAGGGCTGCGGGATCCAGCTGGATCGAGTTGCCTTGCTTCCAGGCTGCCCAGTTGCTGCCGCTGATGCCGGCGTCAAACGAAAAGCCCGAGTACAACGCCTGCCCCGCACTGTTGCGCGCGCCGGCAAACAGGTTGGCCATCACGGTCTTCTGCGCGGCGGTCAGGCAGGTGCCGTCGCGTGCCCCGGTGCAGGTCGGTACATCGTTGGCGAGGCTGAAGGCGGTCTGGCACGCCTTGAGGTTGTTGATCATGCCGTCGGTCGTGCCATCCAACGCGTCGCACTTGGCGAGCACGTGGCTGGCGACCATGGCGCGCTCCGCCGCGCTCAGGGACGTGGTGATGTCCGGAAAGCCGGCGCTGGTGTTGGCCGTGACCACCGTCGCCAGTTGCTGGGCGCTGTACACCTCGTTGATGGCCGCCTTGGGTAGATGGAAGCCCGGGTCGCCTGCCACGATGCCGTCATACGCATTGGCCGACCGTGCGGCAGCCACCATCGCGTGGCGCCCGCCGTTGGAGCACCCGCCAAAGTAGCTGCGGTCCGGCGTCTTGCCGTACACCTGCGCGATCATCGACTTGGCCATCGGCGTGAGAGTGGCGACGGCGTTATAGCCGTAATCGAGGCGCGCCTGCGGGTCGCGCCCGAACAGCGGCACCTGGCTGCCGTTATGCCCCGCATCCGAACTGATCACGGCAAACCCCGAGCCCAGCGCACTGCTGACGGGCCCGCCACCCAACGCGCCCAGCGCGGTGGCCACCGCGCCATCCAGCCCGCCGTTGGCCTGGTAATAGAAGCGACCGTTCCACGCCTTGGGCAGGCGCATTTCAAAACCAATGGCGTACGTCTTGCCGTCTACCGGGCTCACGCGCGTGTTCATGGTTCCGGTAATCAGGCAATGCTCGGGCACGGCGTTACCGCCCACGCTCAACGTGCCTGCCGCCACGGTGGAGATGGCAGTGATGCTGGTGTTGGCAAAACTCAGCTTGCCGGCAAAGCTCTCGCACGCGCTGGCGAGCGTCAAACCGGTGGCGGGCGTGAGCTGGGGCAGTTGCGATGCTTGCGACGTTGATGTGTCGCCTGTGCTGTCGTCGTTGCAGCCGGCGCAGCTCAGCGCGAGGGCGAGCGCGGCCAGCGCCATGCCCCGTGACATGACGGTCTTCATGAGTCTCCTCCTGGGTGGATGAACCGGTCTTTGCCGGTTGGGCGTAGTGCTGCGTTGGAATCAGCCCGCGCGAATCACCGCGGGATCGCCATCGCGATACAGCGTGTCGACCTGCTCGGCACGGTGGGCCAGCACGGCGCGCTGGTTGAGCGTGCCCTTGTCGGTGATCTCGCCGCGGTCGAGCGATGGCGGCACGTCAAGCAAGAGCAGTCGCGCCACGCGCGTGGCGCTGCCGGTGGCTGTGGCGTTCAGTTCGTGCAGCAGCGCGGCAAACGCGGCGCGCACGGCGGGGGCATCCAACAATTCGGCCACGCCCGCGGTGGGCGGCAGGCCAGACAGGCTGCGGCATCGCTCCACTTGCGGAAACACCAGCAAGCCGATGTCGTCACGGTTCATGCCGGCAATCACCACGTCCTGCACATACGGCGCGCCCGACGCGATTACGCGGGCGCGCAACGGCCCCACGCTCACGAAGGTTCCGGAGCTGAGCTTGAAGTCCTCCGCGATGCGGCCATCGAAGACGAGGCCTTTCTCGGGGTGCTCCGCATCGTAGAAACGCAGCGCGTCGCCGCTGCAGTAGTAGCCGTCTTCATCGAAGACCGGCGCGGCAGGCTCTTCGCCGAGGCGCCAGTAGCCACGCATGACGTGCGGCCCGCGAAAGCGCGCCTCCAGCTTGTCGCCCACGGGCACGAGCTTGAGTTCGCACCCCGGCGCCGGCGTGCCGACATAACCCGAACGCATGATTGGCCGGGTCGTAAACAGGCAGCACGGCGAGGTCTCGGTCATGCCCAGCCCGGCCATGATGCGGATGCGCTCGCCGCAGTGCTGGCCGGTCACGCGCTCCAGCCGGTCCCATGCCTCTTGCGACAGCCCGGCACCGCCAAAGAAGTAGAGCTTCACGCGCGAGAAAAAGCGCTCGCGCAACGCCGGGTCCCGTTCCAGCGCCAGCGCGAGTTCTTCCCACCCCTTGGGCACATTGAAATACGCTGTGGGTGCGATCTCGTGCAGGTTGCGCAGGGTCTCGTCGAATTTGCCGGGCACGGGCCGGCCGTCATCGATGTAAAGCGTGCCGCCGTTGTAGAGCACGATGCCGACGTTGTGACTGCCGCCGAACGTGTGGTTCCAGGGCAGCCAGTCCACCAGCACCGGCGGCTCCTTGGCGAATTCGGGAATGGTCTGGCGCAGCATCTGCTGGTTGCTGCACAGCATGCGGTGCGTGGTCGGCACGGCCTTCGGTGCGCGTGTCGAGCCGGAGGTGAAAAGCACCTTCACCAGCGTATCGGGGCCCGTTGCGCCCTGCGCGGCATCTGCCGTCGTCACTGGCGTCTGCAGCAATGTGTCGAACGCCGTGGCGGTGCGGCCAGGCAGTACGCCATCGCGCGTGATGACCTCCACGCCCTCCGGCACCACCGCATCGATGGCGTTGGCGAAGGCCGCGCCATCTGCCGCATAGACAAGCCCCGGCGTGAGCACGTCGAACACGTGCCGCAGCTTGCCGAAGTCCGTCGAGACCAATGCATACGGCGGCGACACCGGCGCATACGGCACACCCGCCCACATGGCGCCCAGCGCCAGCTGCAAGTGCTCAAGATCGTTGCCGGAAAGAATCGCCAGCGGGCGCTCCGTGGAGACACCGCGATCCAGCAACGCCTGGCCGATGGCGCGGGCGCGCTCCAGCATCTCGCGATACGTCAGCTTGATCCACGCGCCGTCTGCCCCGCGGCGTGCAGCCAGCACACGATCCGGATGGCGCTGAGCGCCCGCCACGAGGCAATCGGTCATGCGTTGCGGATGCTCGGCAAGCGCCTCGGTATTGCGCACGTGCCAGACAGCGCCGTCGCGCGCGTCCATCTCGCAACGCGCAGGCGCATCGCTGACGGCAACCTGCCTGTATGGGTGATTTGGCATACCTGCCGGGGGCGGCGTGTGATGCCCGGTTTGAACCTGCCGGCCTTGAGCCTGCATTTCGACGTGATTCACGTCTTGTCTCCTGAATGCGCCGCCCGTTTTATGGTTGTGGTGGGCGGCTGCCGAACTTCAGATCGGTTAAATCGGATAGTGGCGCGGCGTATTCTGCAAGGTGATCCAGCGCAGCTCGGTAAATTCCGCAATCGACGCCTTGCCGCCAAACCGGCCATAGCCGCTGCTCTTCACGCCGCCAAACGGCATCTGCGCCTCGTCGTGCACGGTGGGGCCGTTGATATGGCAGATGCCCGATTCGATACGTTGCGCGACCCGCATGGCGCGCGACACATCGCGGCTGAACACGGCGGCCGACAAGCCGTATTCGCTGTCGTTTGCCAGGCAGATTGCCTCTTCATCGCCATCCACGCACGCCACCGTCACCACGGGGCCGAACGATTCCTCGTTGTACAACCGCATGGCAGGCGTCACGCCATCCACGATGGCCGGCTGCACGATGGCGCCATCCATGTGCAAGCCGACGGGCAGCGCAGCGCCGTGCGCGCGGGCGTCTTCCACCAGCGCCTGCACGCGCCGGGCCGCATCCACGCTCACCATCGCGCCCAGTTGCGCGGTGGCGTCGGTCGGGTCACCTGCGCGAAGCGTGCGTGCCTTGGCGGCCAGCTTGTCGACGAGGGCATCGGCAATCTTGCGATCGACGATGACGCGTTCGGTCGACATGCAGATCTGCCCCTGGTTGAAGAATGCGCCAAATGCAATTGCTTCCACCGCGGCATCGAGGTCGGCATCGTCCAGCACCAGCACCGGCGCCTTGCCGCCCAGCTCCAGCAGCGCGGGCTTCAGGTGCCGCGCCGCGTGCTGCGCAATGATGCGCCCCACATGCGTCGAACCCGTGAAGTTCACGCGGCGCACGGCCGGATGCGCGATCAGGCGTTCCACCACCTGGGCGGCGTCGGCCGGGGCGTTGCTTATCACGTTGACCACGCCATCGCCCAGGCCGGCCTCCTGCAGTACGGTGCCGATGAGCCGATGCACGCCCGGACACATCTCCGATGCCTTGAGCACGACCGTGTTGCCGCATGCCAGCGGCATCGCAAGCGCACGCGTGCCCAGGATCACCGGCGCATTCCACGGCGCGATGCCGAGCACCACACCGCACGGCTGGCGCACGGCCATCGCAAAGTTGCCCGGCACATCCGACGGGATGACGCTGCCGTCGATCTGCGTGGTCATGGAGGCGGCTTCGCGCAGCATGTTGGCCGCCAGCATGACGTTGAAGCCGATCCAGTTGGGGCTGGCACCGGTTTCGGCGGCGCCCGCGCGGATGAATGCCTCGGTGTGCTGGTCCATCAAGTCGGCCGCCTTGAGCAGGCGCTTGCGGCGCTCACCCGGCGGTAGCGCTGCCCACGCGGGGAATGCACCGGCGGCAGCCTGCACGGCGGCGTCGGCATCTTCCAGCGTGGCAGCCGCCGCACGCGAGGCGACCGCGTCGTTGACTGGATTGCGGCGCTCGAAGATGGCACCGTTTGCGGCTGGCCGGCTTTGACCGCCGATGAGCAGGGTCACATCATGCATGGGTTCGTCTCCGGGGGCGTTGGAGGGAGCGGATCAGGCGCGCTTGTATGCCTGCAGACCCGGCTTGATGGACTTGTCGTCCAGGAACTGCTTGAGGCCCTGCTCGCGGCCGCCCTCCGGATCGCGCAGCGTGGCCTGGTCGAGCTTGGCGTACAGGTAGTCCTCGTTCTGCTCCCACGTCAGCTCGCGGCTGCGCTTGAAGCCGTGCTTGGCGGCACGCAGCACCACCGGGTTCTTCTCGAGCAGCTTCTCGGCCAGCGCCACGGTGCGCGCACGCAGGTGAGCGCGCGGCACGCTCTCGTTGACGAGGCCCATGGCGGCGGCCTGCTGGCCGGTGAAGGTCTCGCCGGTCATGATGTAGTAGAGCGCCTGACGGTGGCCGACGGTATCCGCCATGGCCTTGCTGACGAGGTTGCCCGGCGGGATGCCCCAGTTGATTTCCGACAGGCCGAAGGTGGCCTCGTCCGCCGCAATCGCCAGATCGCACGCCACCAGCGGCGAGAAGCCACCGCCGAAGCACCAGCCGTTGACCATCGCGATGGTCGGCTTGGCATACATGCGCAGCAGCTTCCATTGCCACTGGCAGGCGTCGCGGCGGATCTTCTCCTGCAGGATTTCCGGGCCGGCGTCGACTTCGCGGAAGTACTCCTTCAAATCCATGCCTGCCGTCCACGCATCGCCGGCGCCGGTCAACACCAGCACCTTGGCATCGGCATCCAGCTCCAGCGCTTCGAGCACCTGGATCATGTCCGAGTTGAGCGTCGGGCTCATAGCATTGCGCTTCTCGGGGCGGTTGAACGTCACCCATGCAATGCCCTGGTCCACCTTTACGTCCACGGTTTGCCAGCGCCCTTGGTAATCAGCCATTTCCGTCTCCTTGATCTGTCGGCTGCTTGAGACGCCCGCCGTCTTGTGTGCGGCGCGTCTCAGCTTGGTGCCAATTTAATATCAGGTAACCTGATATAACAAGGAGATTATCATTGCCGTAAACCCTGACCCGAACGACACGTAGCAGAATGTGCGCATCTGCATAGGTGCACACCCACTCACATCCATGGCGGCCACCCGAACCAAACGCAACACACCTCAGCCCACACAAGACGGCGCACCAGCAACGTCTGCACGACTGCCCTACCTGATTGGGCGCACCGACCGCATCGTCAAGCGTCGCCTGGGCGAGGCGCTCGCCCCGCACGGGCTGACGGTGCCGCAATTCACGGCGCTGTCCGTGCTGCACGCGCGCGGTAGCCTGTCGAACGCGCAACTGGCGGAGCGCTCTTTCATGTCGCCGCAATCGGCCAATGAAGTGGTGAAGACGATGGAGGCGCGGGGCTGGGTGACGCGCACGCCCGATCCGACGCACGGCCGCATCGTCATGCTGGGCCTGACCGACGAAGCGCTCGCGCTGCTGGCGCTGTGCGATGAAGCCGTGAGCCGGCTCGAGCAGGAAATGCTGCAGGGAATCGACGCTGCGCACGCTGCGTTGCTGCACGATCTGCTGCTGCAATGCGGGCGCAATCTGCGCTGAGCGGGGCCTTCAGTTGCCACGGCAGTTGCCGTTATGCAATGTAATAAAGTCAGATCAAAGCGACATATTGATCGGCGGCCCCCGGCGCTAGAATGGCTGGTCCCTGCCTGTCGGGCCGGATCGAACAACCGTCGCCCTCCATCAACGCACCGCGGTTCTGAAACGCCTCCATGTGGATTGTCCAACTCGCGCTGCGAAGGCCGCTGACGTTCATCGTCCTCGCGCTGCTGATCCTGCTGGCGACGCCGTTTACGCTCATGCGTACGCCAACGGACATCTTTCCGGAAATCGACATTCCGGTCGTCAGCATCATCTGGAACTACAACGGCCTGCCCGCCAAGGAGATGGCCGACCGCATCGTGTCAGTCACGGAGCGCAGCCTGACGACCACCGTCAACGACATAGAGCACATCGAGTCGCAATCGTTGAACGGTATCTCGATCGTCAAGGTGTTCTTCCAGCCGACGGCCAACATCCAGACCGCGCTGGCGCAGATCGTTTCGGTGTCGCAGGCGCAGGTGCGGCAGTTGCCACCGGGGACGACTCCGCCGCTGATCATCAAGTATTCAGCGTCGAGCATTC
The DNA here is from genome assembly GCF_047325135.1 of Ralstonia sp. Ralssp110. Taxonomy (NCBI): domain Bacteria; kingdom Pseudomonadati; phylum Pseudomonadota; class Betaproteobacteria; order Burkholderiales; family Burkholderiaceae; genus Ralstonia; species Ralstonia sp. Ralssp110. Next base: position 1,045,951 of record NZ_CP168609.1, read on the forward strand.
CGATCCTGCAACTCGGCCTGTCGAGCAACACGCTGTCGGAGCAGGAACTCAATGATGCGGCACTGAACTTCCTGCGCCCGCGCCTGATTACGGTGCCTGGCATCGCCGTGCCGTTCCCGTATGGCGGCAAGAGCCGGCAGATCACGGTCGATCTCGACACGCAGAAGCTGCTGGCGCAGGGCCTGACACCGGTGGACATCGTCAACGCGGTGGGCGCGCAGAACCTGATCCTGCCGGCCGGCACGCAAAAGATCGACGCCACCGAATACGGTGTCACGCTCAACGGTACGCCGGGCAGCATCGCCGCGCTCAACGCCATTCCGGTCAAGACCAGCAACGGCGCCACGCTCTACCTGGGCGACGTGGCCCATGTGCGCGACGGTTTCTCGCCGCAGACCAACGTGGTGCGCCAGGATGGCCAGCGCGGCGTGCTGCTGTCCATCCTGAAGAACGGCGGCGCATCAACGCTGGATATCGTCAACAACATCCACAAGCTTCTGCCGGCCGCGGCCGCCGCGCTGCCTCAAGACCTGAAGATCACGCCACTGTTCGATCAGTCGCTGTTCGTGAAGGCGGCCATCGAAGGGGTGATCCGGGAGGCGATCATCGCCGCGTGCCTGACGGCCGCGATGATCCTGCTGTTCCTCGGCAACTGGCGCAGCACGGCCATCATTGCGGTGTCGATTCCGCTGTCGATCCTCTCGTCGATCATCGTGCTGCATCTGATTGGCGAGACCATCAACCTGATGACACTGGGCGGCCTGGCGCTCGCGGTCGGGATTCTGGTGGACGATGCCACCGTCACCATCGAGAACATCGAGCGCCACCTGCACGAAGGCAAGGAGCCTGTTACCGCCATCCTGGACGGCGCCGCCGAGATTGCCGTGCCGGCCTTCGTGTCGACCCTTTGCATCTGCATCGTGTTCGTGCCGATGTTCTTCCTCACGGGCGTGGCGCGCTACCTGTTCGTGCCGATGGCCGAAGCAGTGATCTTCGCGATGCTGGCGTCGTATGTGCTGTCGCGCACGCTGGTGCCGACGCTGGTGATGATGCTCATGACCGGGCACACGCATGGCGCCGGGAAAGCCGACGCAAAACCGAGCACGTTCGGCCGCATCTATCGGGCGTTCAACACACAGTTCGAGCACATGCGCGGCAACTACGCCGCCATCCTGGGCGGCCTGCTGGAATACCGCCGCGTGTTCGCGCTGTCGTTCCTGGGCTTCTGCGTGGCATCGTGCGCGCTGTTCCTGGTGCTCGGCCGCGACTTCTTCCCGGATGTGGATGCGGGCCAGATCCGCCTGCACATGCGTGCACCGTCGGGCATGCGCATTGAAGAGACAGCGCGCCTGGCCGACGAAGTGGAAACGGCCATCCGACAGATCATTCCCAAGAAAGAGCTGTCGACCATTCTCGACAACCTGGGCGTGCCGAACTCGGGGATCAACCTGTCGTACAGCAACGCGGGCACCATCGGCACGCTGGATGGCGAAATCCTGATCGCCCTGCACGAAGGCGAGCGCAAACCCAGCGCCGAATACATCCGCCGCCTGCGCGAAGAATTGCCGAAGCGGTTTCCCGGCGTGGAGTTCGCGTTCCAGCCTGCGGACATCGTCAGTCAGATCCTGAACTTCGGCCTGCCGTCGGCCATCGACGTGCAGTTCTCCGGCGCCGACGTGGCCACCAACCAGCAGCTCGCGGGCGTGCTGGCCAACCGCATCAAGCAGATTCCGGGCGCGGTGGATACACATGTGCACCAGCGCTTCGATCAGCCCACGCTGGCCTTGAACATGGACCGCACCCGCATCCAGCAGGTCGGCCTGGAAGGGCGCGACGTAGCGCAGAACCTGCTGGTATCGCTCAGCTCCAGCTTCCAGACCTCGCCCACGTTCTGGCTCAACCCGATCAACGGTGTGGTGTACCAGGTGGCCGTCACCAGCCCGCAGTACCGCGTCGATTCGCTCGACGCGCTGCTGCGCACGCCGGTGGCGGGCTCGCGCGGTGGCGCTGCACAGGCAGGCGGTCCGCAGTTGCTGGGCAACCTCGTACAAGTCAGCCCCGGGGTGCAGCCGCAGGTCGTCTCGCATTACGACATCACGCCCGTGGTGGATGTGTACGCCGCCGTGCAGGGCCGCGACCTTGGCGCCGTCGCCAAGGAAGTGCAGAAAGCCGTTGACGACATCCGCCCCAAGCTGCCGCGCGGCGCGCAGGTCACGGTACGCGGCCAAGTGAAGACGATGGAGTCGTCGTTCCTCGGCCTGGGTGTGGGGCTGGTGATGGCGATCGTGCTGGTGTACCTGCTGATCGTCGTGAACTTCCAATCGTGGATCGACCCGCTCATCATCGTGACTGCCCTGCCGGCAGCGCTGGCGGGCATCGCGTGGATGCTGTTCGTGACGGGGACCACGCTGTCGGTGCCGTCACTCACGGGCGCCATCATGACGATGGGCGTGGCGACGGCCAACTCGATTCTGTTGATCTCGTTTGCGCGTGAGCGATTGGCCGAAGGCATCGCGCCTGTGCAGGCTGCGCTGGAAGCGGGGGCCACCCGCCTGCGCCCGGTGCTGATGACGGCCCTGGCGATGATCATCGGCATGGTGCCCATGGCATTGGGCCTGGGCGAAGGCGCAGAACAGAACGCGCCGCTTGGGCGCGCGGTGATCGGCGGTCTACTGTTTGCGACCGTCTCGACCCTCTTCTTTGTTCCGGTGGTGTTTGCCAGCGTGCACAACAGATTGCAGCGGCGCGCCGCCCGGCGTAGTCACGATTTGCGGGGAAGCGAAGGACATGTCTGAACAAACATCCGGTGCCCATTCAGGGCCGCGTTCTGGGCCGCATTCTGGGCATCCAGCGGACGGCCCGCCCCACCACGTCGTCACGGTTGACCCGATCGAACAGGTCGACCGCGGCCCCGCCATGCGCCGGGCACGCTGGGTCGTGATTGCCGTCGGGGTGGTGCTCGCGCTGGGCGCCGCGCGCACGCTGGTCGGCCGGTACTACAACGCGCATGCGCTGGAACGGCAGGTGAACGCGCAGACCAGCCGCTACGTCACCACCATCGCCCCCAAACCGGCCGGCGCCAACCGCGAACTGACGCTGCCGGGCACGCTGCAGGGCTACGTTGAGTCGCCCATCTATGCGCGCACCAGCGGTTACGTGCTGCGGTGGTTCAAAGACATCGGTGCGCACGTCGACAAGGGCGAAGTGCTGGCGCTGCTCGACACGCCGGAAGTCGACCAGGAACTGAACCAGGCACAGGCGACACGCAATCAGGCCGCCGCACGCAAGGCATTGGCGCAGACCTCGCTCACGCGCTGGCAGAACCTGCGCCAGAAAGACGCCGTCTCGCAACAGGAACTGGACGAGCGCACCAGCGCCGCCAATCAGGCCCAGGCCGACCTGGCTGCTGCTGAAGCCAACGTGCGCCGTCTGCAGGAACTGCAAGGTTTCCGCCGCGTGGTGGCCCCGTTTGCGGGTGTGGTGATCAAGCGCAATGTCGATGTGGGCACGCTGGTCAATGCCGGCAATGCGGGGGCCAATCGCGAGCTGTTCACGCTTGCGCAGACCGATCCGCTGCGCATCTACCTCTATGTGCCGCAGGCATATTCGCAACAGGTGAAGGTCGGGCAGGACGTGGCCGTGACGCTGGCGGAACTGCCGGGCCAAACCTTCCACGGCACCATCGCGCGCGCCTCGGGCGCTATCGACGCCACCACGCGCACCATGCAGGTGGAAGTGCAGTTGCCCAACAAGGACGGGCGTCTGCTGCCCGGCGCCTATGTGCAGGTTGCCATCAAGGGCAAAGCCAGCGGCGACGAAGCCAGCGCCAGCGCGAAGCCAGATGCACAGGTTGCCTTCACGGTGCCGACCAACACGCTGCTCTTCCGCAAGGAAGGCCCGCGCATTGCCGTGGCGGAAAACGGCCACGTCGACCTGCGCCCCGTCACCATCGGACGCGACTACGGCCGTACGGTTGAAATCGTCTCGGGCCTGAAAGCAACGGACGCGCTGATCCTGAACCCGGCCGATTCCATCGAGCAGGGCGAAGCGGTGACCATCGTCACGCCGGCCCCGGCATCAACGCCCGCGGCTTCCGCGCCGCACGCATCATGATCGGCCGACCGCGACTGCGTACCACCGCGCTGGCGACATCGATGATCGCCGCGCTGGTCGGCTGCTCGCTCGCGCCGACCTACGAGCGCCCGGCCATGTACGTGCCCGCGCACTGGCAAACCGAAGCGCCCTGGCGCGCCGCGCAACCCGCAGACGCCGCGCCCAAAGGGCCATGGTGGCAGCGCTTCAACGATCCGCAGCTCGACAAGCTCGTCACACAGGCGCTGGCGCACAACCAATCGCTCAAGGTCGCGTTGTCGAACCTGGTGCAGGCGCAGGCTCAGACGCGCGTGGCCCGCGCAAGCCTGTTGCCGACCATCACAGCCACCAGCAACGACACGCGTACGCGCACGTCGTCGGAACGGCCGCTCTCTTCATACACGAGCCCGACGATGTCGACGGTGCAAAGCGATTTCGTCCTGCGCGCCGACGCGAGCTATGAAGCCGATCTGTTCGGCCGCGTGCGCAACACCGTCGCCAACGCTGCCGCCAGTGAAGAGCAGGCCGGCGCCAATCTCGAGAACTTCCGCCTGCTGCTCGCCGCACAGGTGGCTACCACCTGGTACAACCTGCGCGAAACCGACGCGGAAATCGCCGTGGTGCAGGAAGGTCTGGCGCTGCAGCGCAAGGCGCTCGATTTCGTTACCTCACGGCATCAGGACGGCGTGGCCTCGGGGCTTGATCTGGCCCAGCAACAGGCGCTGGTGGACAGCACCGCCACGCAGGCCGAACTGCTGACCAAGCAACGCGCGCAGTACGAACACGCGCTGGCTACGCTGGTCGGTACACCGGCACCGGCCTTTCATCTGGACCCTGCACCGCTTGCGGGCACCGCGCCGCAGATTCCGGTGGCGCTGCCTTCCGACGTGATCGAACGGCGCCCCGACGTCGCCGCCGCTGAACGGGGCGCTGCTGCCGCCAACGCGCAAGTCGGCGTGGCGCGCGCTGCGTTCTTCCCGAGCGTGATGCTCAACGGCGGCGCCGGTTGGGAAAGCCGCGATCTTGCGCTGTTGTTTTCTGCGCCCACGCTGTTGTGGTCGTTCGGCACGCAGATCGCCCAGACGGTGTTCGACGCCGGCCGCACGCGGGCGCGTGTGGACTTTGCCAACGCGGCCTACCAGGGCGCGATCGCCAACTACCGGCAGACGGTACTGGGCGCGTTGCAGGAAGTGGAAGATGGCCTTGCCGGCCTGCAATCGCTGGACCGTGCGGCAAACCAGGCGCGCCATGCCGTGGAAAGCGCCCGCAAGGTCTATGACATTGCGAGCGTGCGCTACGAGGGCGGGCTCGCAACCTCGTTGGACGTGATCACCGCGCAGCAATCGCTGTTGAACAACCAGCGCACGGCCGTGCAGATTCTCGGCCAGCAGATGACGACGAGCGTGTTCCTCGTCAAGGCGGTGGGCGGCGACTGGAACCACGCCGCAGCCGCGCCGGCGGCCACGCGGTAGGCGTCAGGCAACGCGGCGCAGGAAACCCGCGCCAACAAAGAGGCCGCCCAGCCAGCTCAGCGTGAGCGCCACGGCAACGAGCAGTTCAAGCAGATCGGTGCCGTCGCCAGGCACGCGCAGCGCCAGCGCAATCACCGCAGCCATCAGCACGCCCGCAGCCAGCACGCTCACAAGCAACGCACCAAGCCCGGTCGACAACGTGCGCACGACCGGCGGATGGACATGCGCCGGCGGACACAGCTCAGACATGCGCGCCCGCACATAGGCCGCCGTGCGGGTGCCGTCGGTGGCATCGGCGTGATGCCGCATCACGTGCATCCAGGTTCGGGTGTCGAGCACACCGGAACTCAGTTCTTGGGCAACGCGCCGTAGCGCCGCGCGTTCGCGTGCGTGGTCGGTGGCGTCAGAGGGCGTTTCATTGGGGGCGGGCTTGTCGAACACGGCCGGTGCTGCAGCAGGATCGGTCAGCCGCACCTCATGCCGATAGGTCACACGCACGCGGCGCGAAAACCAGATGTACGCTGCCGAGCCGATGAGCAGCAGCGCCTCCGCTGCCAGCAGCAGCGTGATCGGCATGCGCCCTGCCGTGCCGCCGGAGGCTTGTGTCGTCCACGCATGAATGCCGCCGCTCATGGCCAGCGTAGCCAGCAACTGGAGCAGGCCGTATCCGAGCCACACCATCGGAAACCAGCGCACACGCAAGAAAGCCAGGGTAACGAGCCCCAGCGGGAAAACGAGCCCAGCGAGCGCCGGTACCGCCCCGATTGGCCCTCCATTGGCTTCGCCGAGCGTGAGCATCATGCCCATCGCCAGCACGATCGCCAGCGCTGGCAGCGTGTTCAGCCACAGCAGCGTCACGAGCCAGCCGCGCACGCCGTACAGGCGATGCGCCCGTGCGCGCGCCGCCGAAATTGCCATCCAACTCTCTTGCATGAAGCTCCCCGACCGGGTCTGCCATGCGTCGCATGTGGCGCAGCATGACTTCGGAATTTTCGCGATTGTGTCACCGGGGCAAGTCAGTTGCCCCCCTCCAAAGTGGGGACAGCCGCACATTGTCGCCAATGTCTTGCCGCATCCAATGCTGGCAAGGCTTTGCGGGTGATTAGTTGTTCTTAATTCAGATATTGAAAACGCTGAGTGTTGTATTGGCGCCTGCGCGCAAGCGCTCCAGCACGGTGAACCCGTGCATGTCCGCTCCGCATACCGGGCCGAACCATTTGCATGTCATGTGGGCAACCAGGCTCTTTACACTCGCTGCAAACCACAAGGAAGCCGATATGCGCCCACACCGTCTGCCGCAGTGCCTGCTGTCCGCCCTCACCCTGAGCCTTGCGCTCGCCGGCGCCGCCAGTGCCGCGCCGGGGCCTGAACCGGTCGACATCCTGATCCGCAACGGCACCGTGGTCGATGGCAGCGGTGGCGCGCCGTTCGTAGCTGACGTTGGCATCCGCAATGACCGCATCGTGCTGGTGCAGCCCTCCGCCGCGGGCGTGCAGGCGAAGACGGTGCTCGATGCGCGCGGGCTGGTGGTGGCGCCGGGTTTTATTGATCCGCATACGCACGCCTATCACAACCTCGTCTCCAAAGACCGTCACCAGAACTTGCCCTATCTGCTGCAGGGCGTGACGACGGTGGTGATCGGCAACGACGGCATCGTGCTCGAAGCTGACGGGCCGGACCTCGATCGCATCGGGCCGACGCTCAAGGCGCTGGAAGCCAATCGCATCGGCACCAACGTAGCCATGCTGGTGGGCCACAACGCCGTGCGCCACCGCGTGATGGGCGACGCGGACCGCGCCCCCACCGCTGACGAACTCAAAGCCATGCAGAGCCTGATGGAAGACGGCATGCGCGACGGCGCATTTGGCATGTCGACGGGCCTCGTGTACACGCCCGGCGTGTTCGCCAAAACGGACGAGGTGGTGGCGCTGGCCAAGACGGTGGCCGCGCGTGGCGGCATCTACGACACGCACCTGCGCGATGAGGGCAACTTCCGCACTGGCCTTGTCAACGCGGTGAAAGAGGCGCTGGACATCGGCCGGCAGTCGGGCATCCCGATCCACATCTCGCACATCAAGGCGCTGGGTGTGGATTCGTGGGGCAAGAGTGCGGAGGTCATCGGGCTGATGCGTGAAGCGCAGGCCGGCGGCATGAACGTATCGGCAAGCCAATATCCGTACACAGCGTCGAGCACACACATCATTCCGGCGCTGGTGCCGGGCTGGGCACGCGACGGCGGCAACGATGCGCTGCTCAAGCGGCTGGAAGATCCCGCCACGCGTGCGCGCATTGCCGCCGACATGGAAAAGGCCATGCAACAGCGCAACGGGCCGGCGGCGCAGGTGCTGATTTCCACCAAGCCCGAATACAACGGGCAATCGCTCGCAGCGCTGGGCAAGAAGCTGGGCGTGAGCCCCGTCGATGCGGCCATCAGCGTGATCCAGCACGGCGGCACGAACATCGTGTCGTTCAACATGAGCGACGCCGATCTGGAAGCCTTCATGAAGGAGGATTTCGTGGTGGGTGGCTCCGACGGCATTGCCGGGCACCCGCGCGAGGCCGGCACCTTCGCACGCCGCATCGGCGAATACGTGACGCGCAAACACGTGATGACGCTGCCGTTTGCCGTTCGCCAGGCCAGCGCGCGCACCGCTGAGATTTTCGGCATCAAAGACCGCGGCACTGTGGAGGCAGGCAAGTTTGCCGACTTGGTCATCTTCGACCCCGCCACCTACGCCGACCGTGCGAGCTATGAACAGCCGGGGCTGCCGCCCGTGGGCGTGCGCTGGGTGCTGGTCAACGGCACGGTGGCGGTGGCCGACGGCAAGGCTGTGCCGGATGTTCTGGCGGGCCGGGCCCTACGCAAGCCAGCCGTTCAGATCACGTCGCCAAGTTCGCGCACGTCGGTGCCGGTGCAGCACGCGAGTATCTCGGCAGGCTCTTCGCTGATGGACAGATAGACATGCCCGACTGCGCTGTCGAAGTACAGGCTGTCGCCGGGTGCCAGGCGGAAGGTGTCGCCGTTTTCGAAGCGCAGTTCGATCTCGCCGCCCAGCACAAAGACGAATTCTTCGCCGGGGTGGCGGATGTAATCCGGAAAATCATCGACCGAGCGTGCGCGGATGTGCGCGCGCATCGGCAACATGCGTTTGCCGGTCAACGCGTCGGCCAGCATGCCGTACTCGTAATTCGGCGTGTCATAGATGACTTGGCCGCCCGAGGGCGTGAAGGTCGGACGTAATGGTCCGGCATCCGGCGTGCGGCGCCGGCCGAGCAGTTGCTCGAACTCCAGCCCGAGCGCCTGCGCCAGTCCGGCGAACTTCTCATACGTCAGTGCAATGTCGCCGCGCTCGGCCTTGGAAATGGTCGACAGCGCCACGCCAGAGCGCTCCGACAGCTCTTGCAGCGTCAGCCCGCGCGCCTTGCGTGCCTCGCGAATGCGCGCGCCGACCTCTTGGTGATTGAGCTGCGCCGGTGCCTCTTCAATGGGTGGATGGGCCTGGATAGCCGCTTTTGCGCTCGATGCCACGCATGTCTCCGGGTTTTCTCGTATACGAGAATTTGATTTTTCTCGTATACGATAACTCAAACCCTCCCCAGCCTCCAACCTAGGAGAGCAGCCCGTGTCGACACTCGCCCTCGACAGCCGCCCCGCGCTGTCACGCACGCAAGTCATTGCCGCTACCACCATCGGCACAGCGCTGGAGTTCTACGACTTCACCATCTACAGCTACTTCGCCATCCAGATCGGGCAACTGTTCTTTCCATCGGCATCGCCGGTGAACCAGTTCCTCCTGTCGATCGGGGTGTTTGGCGTGGGCTTTGTGGTGCGACCGCTGGGCGGCGTCATCATCGGTGCCTATGCCGACCGTGCAGGCCGCAAGAAGGCGATGGTGCTGACCATCATGATGATGGCGCTGTCGTGCGCGCTGATCGCCACGGCGCCCACCTACGCCACGGCCGGCATCTTCGCGCCGATGATCGTGCTGGCCGCGCGCCTGATGCAGGGCTTTGCAGCAGGTGGCGAATTCGGGCCCGGCACCACGCTGCTGGTCGAGTACGCCAGCGACCGCACGCGGGCGTTCTTTGCGAGCTGGAACTTTGCCGCAACCGCATTGGGGCTCGCGCTGGGCGCGGCGGTCGCCACGCTCATCAACGTGACGCTGTCCAAAGAGGCGGTACTCGCCTGGGGCTGGCGGCTGCCGTTCCTCCTGGGCATTTTTGCGGCCCCGGCCGGTATGTTGATCCGCCGCCGACTGGAAGAAACGCTCGACCGCCGTGACGCGGCGCCCGGCCATGTCAAACCGCAGGGTGCCCTCAAGGCCGCACTGACCACACATCTGAAGCTGACCATTCTCGGCACCTTTGCGGAGCTAGGCGGCTCGGTGTCGGTGTACATCACAGCGTTCTTCCTGCCGAGCCACGCGGTGCGCACGCTGCATATGTCGCCCACGGCGGCGGTGGCTTCCGGCGTGGTCAGTTCGCTCGTCCTGTTTGTGGCCGCTCCGATTGCGGGGCGCCTGGCAGATCGCTACACCCGCAAGCGCTTGCTCGTCACCTCGCGCGTCATCATGCTGCTGGCGGTGTACCCGGCGTTTGCCTTCCTGGGCGCGCATCCAACGCCGCTGACACTGTATGCGGTATCCGCATTGCTGGCGGTGTTCGTGGCCGCGCAGATCGTGCCCGTGCTGGTGATGATCCCGGAGCTGTTTCCCAAGCATGTGCGCGCCACCGGCATTGCACTCACGTATGTGGTGAGCGCATCGTTCTTCGGCGGGTTCTCGCCGTTCATCGCGAGCTGGCTGGTGGAACGCACGGGCAACCCGCTGGCACCGGCCTGGTATGTGGCTGCAGCATGCCTGGTGTCACTGGTGCCGGTGATCTGGCTGCGTGACCGCACGGGCGAAGCGCTTTAAAGGGAATGTTCATGTCGCACAACGACACACTCGTCAGCCGTTCTGCAGTGGAACTGCGCCGGCTGATCGGCGCCAAGGAAATCTCGCCCGTCGAGTTGCTCGACGCCTGCATCGCCCGCATCGAAGCCATCAACCCTGCCGTGAATGCCGTCACAGCGACGTGCTTTCCGCAAGCACGCGAAGCCGCAAAAGCCGCAGAGCGCGCCGTGCTCAATGGCGAACCGCTGGGCCTGCTGCACGGCCTGCCGCTGGGCGTGAAGGATCTGGAAGACACCGCCGGCCTGCTTACGACGTACGGCTCGCCCACCGCGCGCAGCAATGTGCCGATGCAGGATGTGTTGCTGGTCGAGCGCCTGCGCGCTGCGGGCGCCGTGCTGGTGGCAAAGACCAACGTGCCGGAGTTCGGTGCCGGCGCCAACACGCGCAACCCGGTGTGGGGCGCAACAGGCAACCCGTTCAACCCGATGCTGAATGCGGGCGGTTCGTCCGGCGGCGCGGCAGCCGCGCTGGCGTGCGACATGCTGCCCGTCTGCACCGGCTCCGACACCGGCGGCTCGCTGCGCATTCCGGCCTCCAAATGCGGTGTGGTCGGCTTTCGGCCATCGCCGGGGCTGGTGCCGAATTCGCGCAAGAAACTCGGCTGGACACCCATTTCGGTGGTCGGCCCGATGGGGCGCACCGTGGCCGAAGCCTGCCTGCAACTGGCCGCCACGGCGGGTCTGTCGGCAAGCGATCCGCTCAGCTTTCACGTCGATCCACTGAGCTTTGCCACGCTCGCGCCCATCGACCTGTCCTCGCTGCGCGTCGGCTGGACGGAAGACTTCGGCTGCTGCGATGTCGATGCCAGCATCCGCACGGTCTTCCGCGAGCGCATTGCCGCCATCGCGCCGATGTTCCAATCGTGCGAACCCGTGCAGTTCGACCTCGGCGAGGTGCATCGCTGCTTTGACGTGATCCGCGCAGAGAGCTTTGTGGCCGGCCTGCACGATGCCTATACGCGCGACCCGGCTTCGATCGGGCCGAACTCGCGCGCCAACTACGAGCTGGGCGCCGCCATGACGCTCGCTGACTGCGCGTGGGCCCAGGCGGAGCAAACACGCATCCTCCAGCGCTTCCAGGCGGCCTTCGGCCAGTACGACGTGATCCTGTCGCCGACGACGCCGGTGTCGCCGTTTCCGTGGAGCGAGCTGTATGCCACGCACGTCGACGGCCGCGCGCAGGAGAACTATTACCGCTGGCTGGCGCTGACGTACGTCGTCACGCTGACCACGCACCCGGCGATCTCATTGCCATGCGGTGTTGACCACGCTGGCATGCCGTTCGGCCTGCAGATCGTCGGGCCGTTCCACGGCGACCGCAAGACGCTTGCCGTGGCGCATGCGCTCGAGCAGGCTTTCGACGCGTCTGCTACGCTGCGGCGGCCGCGGCCGGACCTCGCCAAGCTCACGCAGCCGACGCGGGCACTCCAATCCATCGTCACCGCACCGCCGGTGTTCGATGCCGCCACGAGCGGCATGGGCACCTCGGCCGTCTGAACCTATAACAACCTCCTCGACATGACCGATATCCAACGCCTCCACACCAACGCCCGCATGAGCCAGATCGTGATCGCCAATGGCATCGTGCATCTGGCCGGGCAAGTGCCCGACGTCGACTTCAAGTCGGTGACGGAGCAGACCAACAACATCCTCGAGCGCATCGACGCCCTGCTGGCCGAAGCCGGCGTGGACAAGACGCGACTGATTTCCGCCAACATCTGGCTGACCGACGCCAAGCACTTTGCCGAGCTGAACGCCGCCTGGGAAGCCTGGGTGCCGGTCGGCCACGCGCCTACGCGCGCCTGCGTGCAGTCGGGCCTGATGCGCCCGGGCATTGACGTCGAGATCGCCGTCACGGCATTGGCCAAGCCTTAAGGAGCGGCTCGCCATGCGCTTTGACACCCTTGTGCTGGGCGCCGGCATTGTCGGCGTATCGGTAGCGGTGCATCTGCAGCAACGCGGGCGCGCCGTCGCCCTTGTGGACCGCCGTGCGCCGGGCTTTGAGACGTCGTTCGGCAATGCCGGGCTGATCCAGCGCGAGGGTGTGTATCCGTATGCGTTCCCGCGCGACCTCTCGACGCTGTTGCGTTATGCGAGCAATACGTCGGCCGACGTGCATTACCACCCCGGCGATCTGCCCCGGCTGCTGCCGTTTCTGTGGCAGTACTGGCGCAACTCGCACCCCACGCGGCACGCAGCGATTGCACGTGCGTATGCACCGCTGATCGCGCATAGCGTGAGCGAGCACCGCGCGCTGGCCGAAGCCGCCGGCGCCACGCATCTGATCCGCCCCAGTGGCTGGATCAAGGTCTTCCGCAATGCGGCCACGCAGGACAAGGAAACGCGCAACGTCGAGCGCTGGCAGCGCGAATACGGCGTCGCCTTTGAAGCGCTCGACCCGGCGCGCCTGCGCAGCGTTGAACCGCATCTGGACACATCGCTGCTGGGCGGCCTGCGCTACACGGAAGCGGATTCCGTGAGCGACCCAAACGCGCTGGTCACGGCCTACGCAAAGTATTTCGAGCAACTCGGCGGCCGCCTGTTTGAGGCTGATGCCAACACGCTCACGCCCAACGCACCGTGGCTGCTGCAAACCAAAGTAGGCGAGCTGCGCGCCGACAACGTCGTCATCGCCATGGGCCCCTGGGCGGACGTCATCACCTCACGCCTGGGCTACAGCCTGCCGCTGGCCGTCAAGCGCGGATACCACATGCACTACGCGCCTGCGCAAGGTGCGCAGTTGAACCATCCCGTGCTTGATGCCGACGGCGGGTATGTGCTGGCGCCAATGGCGCGGGGCATCCGCCTGACCACCGGCGCGGAACTCGCGCACCGCGATGCACCCAAGACGCCCGTGCAACTCAACGCCGTCGAGCCCGTCGCCCGCAAGCTCTTTCCACTGGCAGAACGGGTGGATGCGGAACCGTGGATGGGCGCTCGCCCCTGCACGCCCGACATGCTGCCGATCATCGGGCCGGCGCCCCACCATCCAAGCCTGTGGTTCGCGTTCGGCCATGCACACCACGGCCTGACGCTGGGGCCGATTACTGGGCGATTAATTGCGGAAATGATGGCGGGCGAGACACCCACCGTGGATGTTCGCCCGTTCCGTGCACAACGCTTCTGGGATTCAGCGCGCTAGTTCAACCCGCCCTGGCACAGGTACTTGATCGACAGATAGTCGTCGAGCCCGTACTTGGAGCCCTCACGGCCGTAGCCCGACTCCTTCACGCCGCCAAAGGGCGCCGCCTCGCTGGCAAGCGCGCCTTCGTTGATGCCGACAATGCCCGCTTCCAGCGCGCGTGATACCCGCTCGATGCGGCGGATGTCCTGCGTGTAGAAGTACGACGCGAGGCCGAACGGCGTGTCGTTGGCGGCCAGCACGGCTTCGGCTTCATCGACAAAACGGAACAGCGGCGCAACGGGGCCGAACGTTTCTTCGCCGCACAGGGCCATGCCGCTGTTGGCGTCGGCCAGCACGGTGGGCGCATAGAAGTGTTCGCCAACTTCCGGCAAGCGCTTGCCACCGGCCAGCACGCGCGCACCGTTGGCGACGGCGTCCTGCACGTGGCGTTCGATCTTGTCGACGGCGCGAGCGTTGATCATCGGGCCGATCTGCGCATCCGGATCGGTGGCGGGTGCGACTTTCAGCGCGGAAACCCGCTCGGCCAGCATGGCGCCAAAGCGCTCATACACGCCGGCCTGCACATAGACGCGATTCGGGCACACGCACGTCTGGCCGCCGTTGCGGAACTTGGCCGCCAGCAAACCCGTGATGGCCGCATCGAGGTCCGCGTCGTCAAACACGATGAACGGCGCGTTGCCGCCCAGCTCCAGCGACAGCTTCTTCAGCGTGCCCGCCGACTCGCGCGCCAGATACTTGCCTACCGGCGTCGAGCCCGTGAAGGTGATCTTGCGCACGCGGCTGTCGTGCAGCCAATCGGCTACGGCCTCGATACCCCGATCACGCGAGGCGGAAATCATGTTCAGCACGCCGGGGGGCAGCCCTGCTTCCTGCGCGAGCTGCGCCAGTGCCAGCGCCGTGAGCGGCGTGTCTTCCGCCGGCTTAGCGACCACGGTGCAGCCCGCTGCCAGGGCCGGCGCGATCTTGCGCGCAATCATCGCCAGCGGGAAATTCCACGGTGTGATGGCAGCCACGATGCCCACGGGCTCCTTGACGGCGCTCATGCGCTTGCCGCGCTGCTGTTGCGGGATCAGATCGCCGTAGATGCGCGTGGCCTCATCGGCAAACCACGCGACGTACGAGGCGCCGTACATGACCTCGCCGCGCCCTTCGGCAAACGGCTTGCCCTGCTCCAGCGAAATCAGCCGCCCCAGCGCATCGGCATTGGCAACGATGGCCGCGTGCCAGCGGCGCAGGACGGCCGCGCGCTCGGCCGGCAGCGTGTCGCGCCACGCGGGAAAGGCGCGCGCGGCCGCGTCGGTGGCGGCGCGCGCATCAGCGGCGCTGCTGTCGGGCACGTTGGCGATGAGGCTGCCGGTGGCGGGGTCCGTCACGGCAAAGCGCGCGCCGTCGGTGCCGGCAACCCACTGGCCGTCGATCAGGTTGTCGGTGCGCACGAGCCCCGCCTGGCGGAGTTGGTCGAAGCTGAAAGCCATCGTCGAGTCCTTCAAGCCGTTCAACCGAGGTGCGCGGCAATCGCCTCGCCCACCTGCGTGGTGTTGGCGGTGCCGCCCAGGTCTGGCGTGCGGGGGCCTTCCTTCAACACGGTCTCGATGGCCGCGACAATGGCGTCGTGCGCGGCGCGTCCGGCACCCTGCCCCTGCGTCAGAAAATCGAGCATCAGCGCACCCGACCAGATCATCGCAATCGGGTTGGCGATGTTCTTGCCGTAGATGTCCGGCGCCGAGCCGTGCACCGGCTCGAACAGCGAAGGGAAGGTGCGATCCGGGTTCAGGTTGGCGGAAGGCGCCAGGCCAATCGTGCCCGTCGTCGCGGGGCCAAGATCGGACAGGATGTCGCCGAACAGGTTGGTGGCGGCCACCACATCGAAACGGCCCGGCTGCAGCACGAAGCGCGCGGTCAGGATGTCGATGTGCTGCTTGTCGAGCGTGACGTCGGGATAGTTTTGCGCGACTTCCTCAGCGCGCTTGTCCCACCACGGCATGCTGATGGCGATGCCGTTGCTCTTGGTGGCAAGCGTCACGTGTTTTCGCTCACGGCTTTGTGCGAGGTCGAAGGCGAACTTGAGCAGCCGCTCAGCGCCCTTGCGCGAGTAGACCGATTCCTGGATGACGATCTCGCGGTCGGTGCCTTCGTACATGATGCCGCCGAGCGACGTGTATTCGCCCTCGGTGTTCTCGCGCACGACGTAGTAATCAATGTCGCCGGGCTTGCGATTGGCGAGCGGGCACGGCACGCCTTCGAACAAACGCACCGGGCGCAGGTTGATGTATTGATCAAACTCGCGGCGGAACTTGAGCAGCGAGCCCCACAGCGAGACGTGATCGGGCACCGTGGCCGGCCAGCCGACCGCGCCGAACAGGATGGCGTCCATGCCCTGCAGTTGCTGCTTCCAGTCATCCGGCATCATCGCGCCGTGCTGCTGGTAGTAGTCACAGCTGGCCCAGTCGATGTGCTGCGTTTCGAGGCTGATGCCGAAGCGGCGCGCGGCGGCTTCGAGCACGCGCAGGCCTTCGGGCATCACTTCGCGGCCGATGCCGTCGCCGGGGATCACGGCGATCCGGTAGGTCTTGCGGGTCATGTCAGATCCGGTAGAAAGAGGAAGAAGAATCAGGCACCTTGCGGCGCGATGAACTCACGGGCGAGCTTGCGAGCGCCGTTGGCGAACATCAGGATATCAACGCCGGTGGCGACGAAGGTGCAGCCCAGCTCCAGATAGTGACGTGCCAGCGCCGCATCGGACGTCAACGTGCCGGCGGCCTTGCCCGACGCAACAATCGTGCGCACGGCCTTGTCGATGGCAGCCTGCACATCCGGGTGGCCTGCATTGCCACGGTGGCCCATCGATGCAGCCAGATCCGCCGGGCCGATAAACACGCCGTTCACGCCATCCACATCGCAGATGGCTTCAAGGTTTTGCAGCGCGGTAACGGTCTCCGCCTGGACGAGCAGGCAGGCTTCGTCGTCGGCAGTCTGCAGGTAATCGGTGCGGGCGCTCCAGCGCGATGCGCGGCCCACTGCACTGCCCACGCCGCGAATGCCGTGCGGGGGATAGCGCACCGCGCGCACCAGCTCGCGCGCCTCTTCCGCCGTGTCGACCATCGGCACGAGCAGCGTGCGCGCGCCAATGTCGAGCAGGCGCTTGATGAGCGACGGATCGCCGTTGTACGGGCGCACGACGGGCTCGGCGCGGTACGGCGCCACGGCCTGCAGTTGCGCGAGGATCGTGCGCACGTCGTTCGGGGCGTGCTCGCTGTCGATCAGCAGCCAGTCGAAGCCAGCGGTGGCGCTCACCTCCGCCAGGTACGGATCGCTCATCGCCAGCCAGAAACCGATCTGGCGTTGCCTGGCGGCCAGCGCGGCCTTGAACCTGTTCGGGCGGTTAAGCGCGGGCGTTTGCATTGCGTTGGTCATGCGAATGGAGTGTTTCAGAAGTGGGCTCGAAGCTGATGGGTTCCACCTTGCCGAGCAAGAAGAGGTAATTCAGGATCGCCAGGCCGATGAGCGCGGCGGAAAACACCAGCGCCGGAATGAACGAGCCCGTGGCGCCCACGATGGCGCCGGTGACGATCGGGCCAACCACGCCGCCCATGTTCGACACGCTGTTCTGCAGGCCCGCGACCATCGACACGTTGTTGCCCGGTGCCACGTCCGCCGGCAGCGCCCACACCTGCGACGCCGCCACGGTCGTGCCCGACTTGGCGATGCACAGCAGGATGACCGCCACCACCTCGGATTGTGCAAACGCCGCGAGCCCGATGCTCGACGCCATCACCAGCCCGATCACCAGGAAGAGCTTGCGCGTGGCCGTGAGCGAAAGCTTGCCCGATGCATACACGCGGTCTGACGCCCAGCCTGCAAACACCTCCACGAACATCGACACGAACAGCGGCAGCGACGCCATGAAGCCCATCTCCATCAGGCCCATGCCGCGCTCCTTGACGAGGTACGTCGGCAGCCACGTGATGAAGAAGTACGAGTTGTAGTTGATCATGAAGAAGCCGATGCACATCGCCCAGATGTTCCGGTGCGTGAGCAGCTTCGTCCAGGGCACCTTGGGTTCATCCTTGCGGGCTGGCGGCAGGCCGCGTTGGATGTGGGCAAGCTCGGCGGCGTTCACGCCCCGGTGCGCTTCGGGCGTTTCCTTGAACACCGCCCACCACACCACTGCCCACACGATGCCGAGCGCGCCCGTCACCGCAAAGGTGATCTTCCAATCGAACATCACCAGCAGCCACGCGATGAGCGGCAAGGCGACAGCGCTACCCAGCTTGGAGCCGCTATCGAAAATGGCGGCCACCGTGGCGCGTTCCTGCTTGGGGAACCAGCGCCCCGTAATGCCCGCGCTGCTGGGGTACGCACCTGCCTCACCGATGCCCAACGCCACACGCAAGCCCACCAGCGACTTGAAGCCGTTTGCCAGGCCCGTCAACGCCGTCGCAACGGACCACCACAGCACCGCAAACCCGAGCACCTTCTTCTGCCCGAAACGATCGGCCAGAATGCCGGCCGGCAACTGCAGCAGCGCATACGACCAGAAGAACGCCGACATGACGACGCCCATTTCGACGGTGCTCAGCTGGAATTCTTTCTGGATGTGCGGAGCGGCGGCCGACAGCACGGTACGGTCGATGTAGTTGATGGCAATCGCCGCCCACATGAGGCCGGCGACGACCCAGCGCACTTTCGAGCGCGGGCCGCCCTGTGACGTGTCCTGCATGGTTTGTCTCCTGTTTTGTAATAGGTGATGCGTGCCTTCGAGTCGAGGCGCTAACTCACGATGCCCATGTGCCAGGGCACGAATTCATGGTCGCCAAGACCAAGCAACTCACTCTTGGTGCGCTCGCCCGAAGCGGTGCGCAGGATGTGCTCGAAGATATCCTGGCCCATTTCATCCACCGAACGTTCGCCGTCGAGAATGCGGCCGCAGTTGATGTCCATGTCTTCTTCAAGCCGGCGGAACATGGGCGTGTTGCTGGCGAGCTTGATCGTCGGTGCGGGCTTGGAGCCGAACATCGAGCCGCGCCCCGTGGTGAAGCAGATCAGATTGGCGCCGCTGGCAATCTGGCCCGTCACGGCAACGGGGTCGTAGCCGGGGGAATCCATGAAGACGAAGCCGGCGCGGTCGATGGGCTCGGCGTATTCGTACACGGCCTGCAGCGGCGTGCTGCCGCCCTTCATGGCCGAGCCGAGTGATTTTTCGAAGATGTTGGCCAGACCGCCCTGCTGGTTGCCGGGGCCAACCACACCGTTGAACTGGCCGTTGTGGCCGCGCGTGTAGTTCTCCCACCACGCGAGCCGATCGAGCAGCTTCTGGCCGACTTCCGGCGACACCGCACGGCGCGTGAGCATGGTTTCCACGCCGTGGATCTCCGGCGTTTCAGACAGGATGGCCGTGCCGCCGTGGCGCACCAGCAAATCCATTGCCGCACCGAGCGCCGGGTTGGCGGTAATGCCCGAGAAACCATCGGAGCCGCCGCACTCCAGGCCGATCTTGATATGGCTGGCCGATACCGGACGGCGAACGATGTCATTGGCCGCCGGCAGCATCTTCTGGATGGCGGCGATGCCAGCCTCGATGGTGGCGCGCGTGCCGCCGGTGTCCTGCATCACGAGCGTGTGCATCAGCTTGCCGGTTTCCAGCCCTTGGCTCGCCATCAAATCCGCCACCTGGTTCCGCTCGCAGCCCAGGCCGACGATCAGCACACCCGCCAGGTTCGGATGCCGCGCATAGCCCGCCAGCGTGCGGCGCAGCACATCGAAATGCTCCGATGGCGACGACATCCCGCAACCGCTCGTCTGCGCAAACGCCACCACGCCGTCCACATTGGGAAACGGCGCCAAGCGCTCCGGCGTGAACCACGCTGCAATGTTCTTGATGACGGTGGACGAGCAGTTGACCGACGCGAGGATGCCGATGAAGTTGCGCGTGGCCACACGGCCGTCGGGGCGGACGATGCCATTGAACGTTGCGCGCTGCGCCTCCGGGATGTAATCGACCGGGCGCACATCCAGGCCGAAACCCGGGTCGCGCGCATAGTCGATCAGCTCCACGTTGTGCGTATGAACGTGCTCGCCCGCTTCGATATCGCGCGCTGCCCGGCCAATGATCGTGTCGTACTTGCGGATGGCTTGGCCCTGCGCGATCCGCCGCGCGGCGATCTTGTGGCCGGCCGGCACCTGCGCGCGCAGGCGCACCGCGATGCCGTTGATCGACAGGTTCGCCCCCAGCGACAGCCCTTCGCGCGCAATCAGCACGTTGTCTGCCGCGTTCAGCTGAATCAGCGGCCCCGCGTACGTTGGGGTTGCCTGCAACATCCTTTGCTCCTCCGGGCTGCCTTCTGGTGCAGCCGCCGTCTATCGCCAGTTTTGATGTTACCGGTTTATGTAACCGGTAACATTGGCGCAATCGTAGTCGGGTTTTGCGATAATTGCTAGCCCCTTCGTTCCCCTGTGTTTCCCTAATCGGCCTCTCGATCACGTGACCAAGACCCCCGCCGTGTCCCTCTTAGAAACCGCGCCTGCCGCCGCACGCCGTGCGCGCAAGAACACCGGGCGCGTCACATTGAGCGACCTTGCCAAGCTTGTGGGCGTGACCAAGGTGACGGTGTCACGCGCGCTGAACACGCCGGAGCTGGTATCGAGCGACACGCTGGAACGCGTGCGCGCAGCGGTGCGGCAGACGGGCTATACGCCGGACCTGGTGGCCGGATCACTGGCGTCCAACCGCAGCCGGTTGATCGTCGCGCTCATCCCCACGATTGCGGGCAGCGTGTTCCAGGAAACGGTTGCCGCACTCACCACGGAACTCGCGGCGGCGGGCTATCAATTGCTGATCGGTCAGAGCGGCTATGACGAATCACGCGAAGATGCGCTGCTCGATGCCATCGTCGGACGGCGCCCTGCGGGCATCGTGCTGACCGGCGTGGTGCATTCGGCCAGCGTACGGCAAAAGCTGCTGGCCGCCGGCGTGCCGGTGGTGGAAACGTGGGACATCACGCGCAACCCGCTGGACATGCTCGTGGGCTTCTCACACCAGAAGGTGGGGCAAGCGGCG
Source organism: Ralstonia sp. Ralssp110 (assembly GCF_047325135.1). Taxonomy (NCBI): domain Bacteria; kingdom Pseudomonadati; phylum Pseudomonadota; class Betaproteobacteria; order Burkholderiales; family Burkholderiaceae; genus Ralstonia; species Ralstonia sp. Ralssp110. Next base: position 1,066,671 of record NZ_CP168609.1, read on the forward strand.
GCGCGCTATCTGAAGCAGCGCGGCGCAAAGCACCCCGCCGTCGTCACGCCGAGCGACCGCCGCGCACAGGCACGCGCGCAAGCCTTCGTGAAGGCGTTCGGCCCGGATATCGACATTCCCGTGATTGCCGCTGAATCCCCCGCCAACCTGGGCGATGGCCGGCGTGCGTTGGGCGAATTGCTCGCGCAGCATCCGGACACCGACGCCATCTTCTGCGGCGCCGACATCCTCGCGCTCGGGGTGCTGATGGAAGCGGAACATCGCGGCGTTGCCGTGCCCGGGCAACTCCGCGTGGTCGGCTACGGCGACCAGGTGTTCGCCAAGGACACCACGCCTGCGCTTACGACAATCCGCATCGACGGCACGGGCATCGGCAAGCTGGCGGCAACGTTGCTGATCGATCGCATCGAACACGGCGATGAAGAACGCCGCACGGTCGACGTGGGCTTCACACTCGTTGAGCGCGACAGCGCGTAGCGTTCACGCAGACGCCGCTTCCGCATCGAGCGGAAACACGGGCCGCTGCACCTTCGCAAACGGAAAGCGCGCGTAGTCCGAACTCGTCACGCCGCCGCCATCGCACTCCACCACGGCTTTTGCGATGGGCACGAACACGGGACGGCAATACATGCGCGACTTCAGCAGCACGAAGCGCGCGGCATGCGGGTCCACGCCGATGTGCGTGAAGATGCCGAGGTCCCAATGCTCCTGCGGCGTCTCGGTGACGACCACCTGCGCCGCGCCAATGTCCAGCAGCGCCGTGCGCCCCATGCGGATGCGCTGCCCGGTGTAGGTCGGCCCCGTGATCGTGTATTCACCGTCGCTGATGGCGACGACCTTACCCGTCAGCGCACGCGGCACCGGGTAGATGCCCAGCTGCGCAAGCGGCACCTTGTCGCCCACGGGCAGCGTGACGGTGGCGCCAACGCCGGCCTCGATCATTGCGGTGACGGCCTCGGGGTCGCACACCGGCCCGACGGCGATGCCGCTCAAGCCTTGCTTCAACGCTTCGTGCAAGACGTGCATGTCATCGCACGTGCCGCCGGACATGCAGTTGTCGCCGTGGTCGAGCAGCAGCACCGGGCCGCTGCCCGGAGCGTCTGCCAACTTGGCCGCGCGCGCGATCGATTCGGTCAGCGGTTCAGAGCGGTAGACGAACCCTTCGCGGTCGGCCCAGATGGCATCGGCAATGCGTTGCGCCGCAGCGTCCGCAGCGTGCTTGTCGCCGTTGCCAACCACCACGATGGAAAGGCACGGCGCAGCAATGTCCGCCAGCCCGAACCCGGCCAGGATCGACACGGCCAGCATGCCGTCCTTCTCCGCCTGCTTGGCCAACGCCAGGGCGCGGTGCATCGCGCCTTCATCGGTGCGGCTGCGCAGCGTGTGCGTGACCAGCGGCAAGCGGCGCCACGCGAGCACGGGGCGCGCACGGCCGGCCAGCTTGTCGAACAGCAAGCGGCCGGCGTGCTCGCCGGTTTCGTACATGTCGACGTGCGGATACGTCTTGAAGCTGACTGCGATGTCGGCCAGGTCGATGAACTTCTGTGTGAGATTGCCGTGCAGATCCAGTGCGACGGCAATCGGCACATCGGGCACGACCGCGCGCAGGCGTTCGAGCAGATCACCTTCGCCGTCGTCGCTGTTCTCCGCGACCATCGCGCCATGCAGATCGAGCAGCAGCGCATCGCACCCCGGCGCAGCCGCGACGATGGCGTCGCACAACGTGGTGTACGCCTCGGCAGCGACGCGTCCGCTGGGGTTGGCCCCGGCAACGACGGGCACGACGATTTCCGCGCCCGCCGCCTCTGCCAGTTCGATGAACGCACCGGCCGCCGTGCGCGTGCCCTTGGCGGCGCGGTACGCGTCGGCACCGTAGTGCGGATGGAACGATGCCAGCGGCGTCGGCACCGGCGAGAACGTATTCGTCTCGTGATTGAAGCGAGCGATCAGGATGCGCATGGGCGGTCGGGGGATGGTGTCAAACGCGGCCGGCGGCCTGCAGCATCGCGTGCAGCAGCACGTTGCAGCCGGCCTCCAGATGTTCGGGGCGGGCGTCTTCGATCTCGTTGTGGCTGATGCCGTCCTTGCACGGCACGAAGATCATCGCCGTGGGGGCCACACGCGCAAGGTAGACCGCGTCATGGCCCGCCCCGCTGATCACGTCCATCTCCGACAATCCGAGTTGGCGCGCACCCCTGCGCACCGCATTCACCAGCGCGGCGTCGAACGGCTGCGGCGGGAAGTAGACGACCTGGCGCAATGCGATGTCGATGCCGCTGCGTGTGCGCAACTCCGCCACCGCCTCATGCAGTGCCGCATCCATGTCGGACAACACCGCGTCGTCGGCCGCGCGGAAGTCGATCGTCATCGATACCTGGCCCGGAATCACGTTGCGCGAATCCGGATGCACGCTCAGACAGCCCACCGTGGCGCGCGCATGCGGTGGGCGCTCCAGCGCGATGCGGTTGGCAATGCCGACCAGCTCCGCCGCGGGCAGCAACGCATCGCGGCGCAGCTCCATCGGCGTGGGCCCGGCGTGCGCCTCCATGCCGGTCAAGACCACGTCGTACCAGCGCTGGCCAAGCGCGCCCGTCACCACGCCGATCGTCGTGGCATGCGCCTCCAGCACCGGCCCTTGTTCGATATGCGCTTCGAAGTAGGCTCCCACGGCCCGGCCGCCAACCGGTTCGGTGCCGGCGTAACCGATACTGCGCAGCGCCTCGCCCACAGCCACGCCGTCGCGGTCCTGCGCGGCCAACACGGCGTCCAGCGCGAACTCGCCGATGAACGCACCGGAGCCCATCATCACCGGCACGAAGCGCGAACCTTCTTCGTTGGTCCACACGGCCACTTCAATGGGCGCTTCGGTTTGAACACCCGCGTCGTTGAGCGTGCGCACGACTTCGATGCCAGCGAACACGCCGTAGTTGCCGTCGAATTTGCCGCCAGTGGGCTGCGTGTCGATGTGGCTGCCAGTCATGACGGGTGGCAGCGCGTTGTTGCGCCCCGGCCGGCGCGCGAAGAGGTTGCCGATGGCGTCCACACGCACGGTGCAGCCTGCGGCTTCGGCCTGCGCAACGAAGAAGTCGCGGCCTTGCCGGTCGAGATCGGTCAGTGCGAGGCGGCGCACGCCACCTTTGGGCGTCGCGCCAATGCTGGCCTGCTGCATGAGCGTGTCCCACAGGCGCGCGCCGTTGATGCGCAAAGTGGTATCGAGTTGGGTGGTCGTCATGATGCGTACGTTTAAGCGGCCAGGCCGACGCCAAGGTAGCGGTCCTTGATGGCGTCGTCGGCGCGGAAGGCTTCGTTGGTGCCGGTGTAGACCACGCGGCCCTGTTCGATGATCACGTGGCGATCGGCGAGCTGCGTGCAGACTTCGAGGTTCTGTTCGACGAGCAGGATGGATACGCCCGCCTGCTTGATGACCTTCAGCTGCGCGACGATCTCTTCGACGATGACGGGCGCCAGGCCCTCCACCGGCTCGTCCAACATCAGCAGGCGCGGGTGGTTCATCAGCGCGCGGCCAATAGCCAGCATCTGCTGTTCGCCACCGGAGAGGTTGGCACCACCGTTGCGCCGCCGCTCGTGCAGGCGCGGGAAGATGCGGTAGATGTCGGCCAGCTGCCACGGAGAATCGCGCCGCGCGCCGAGCTTCAGGTTCTCTTCCACTGTCAGCAGCTTGAAGATGCCGCGATGCTCGGGCACGAGGCACAAACCCTGCGCGGCAATGCGATGCGCCGGCTGGCCGGCAATGTCCCTCTCGCGAAAGCGCACATGTCCGCGCGGCGCCACCACACCGGCGACCGCCTTGAGCGTGGTCGACTTGCCCGCGCCATTGCGGCCGAGCAGTGTCACCAGTTCGCCCTCGCCCACCGATAGCGCCACGCCCTGCAGCACGTGGCTCTTGCCGTAATAGCCGTGGAGGTCTGCAACGTCGAGAATCGCCGTTGTCGTCATTTCTTGCCTCCCGTGATCATGTTGCCGAGATATGCGGCACGCACGCGCGGGTCCGCTCGTACGGCGTCGGGCGTGCCTTCCATCAGCACCTTGCCCTGTTGCATGACGGTGATCGTGTCGGAGATGTCCATCACGATGTCCATGTTGTGTTCGATCAGCACGACGGTATGGTCTTGCGCCAAACCGCGAATGAGCGCCTTCATAGCGGGCAAATCGTCTACGCCCATGCCGGAGGTGGGTTCGTCGAGGAAGATCGCGCGCGGGTTGGCGGCCAGTGCCATGCCGACCTCCAGCCGGCGTTGCTGGCCATGCGAGAGCGCGGCGGCCGGCGTATCGGCCAGGCGCGGCAATTCAAGCCGATCAAGCACGCGGTCGACCGTATCGGTGCACGCCAGATCCCCCTGTGGCAGGCGCCAGCCGTGCATGGCACGACGCGGCGTGGTACCGAGTGCGGCGAGGCGCAGGTTCTCGCGCACGGACAAGCTCGGGAACAGGCTCGTCACCTGGAACGAACGCGCAATGCCGCGCTGCACGCGCTGGAAGTCGGCCTCGCGCGTCACGTCGTGGCCATCGAAGACGATGGTGCCGCTGGTGATCATGCGCGTGCCCGTGAGCATGTGGAACAGCGTGGTCTTGCCCGCGCCGTTCGGGCCGATGACGGAGTGCACGGTGCCGGGCATCACACGTAGATCGACGCCGCCCAGTGCGGTGAACTTGCCGTACTGCTTGACGATGCCGGTGGCTTGCAGGATGGGCGTGGTGGTCATGCGCGTTCCTCCTGCACCGCCGGTGCATTACGCGTTGCACGCACGCGTTGCCACAGCTTCTGCCCGAGCCCGAACAGCCCGCGCTGCATGAACAAGCTCACCGCAATCAGCAGGAAGCCGAGCAGCATGAGCCAGCGCGGCCACAACGTAGAAAGCCAATCCGAAAGCAGCACATAGAATGCCGCGCCCAGCACCGAGGCAAACACGTTGCCCGTACCGCCGATGACGGTCATCACCAGAATCATCTCGCTGACGTGGTAGTCGATATTGGCCAGCGGCGCGATGCCCGTGAGCATGGCGTGCAGTGCACCGGCCAGCCCGGTCACCGCGCCCGAGATGACGAACGCCAGCAGCTTGAACGCGCGCACGTTGTAGCCGACAGCAAGCGCACGTTCTTCGTTGTCGCGAATCGCCAGGAGTGTGCGGCCGAATACCGATTCCGTCACGCGCTGCACCAGGAAGAACACAACAAGGAACAGCACCGCCACAAACGCGTAGAACGCCCAGGGTGAGCCCGCAAACGCCGGGCGCGGAATGTCGAGCAGGCCGTTATCCCCGCCCGTGAGTGACGGCGTGGTGTAGGCCAGGAAATAGAACATCTGAGAGAAGGCCAGCGTGAGCATGACGAAGTAGGTGCCGCGCTGGCGGATGGCAAACCAGCCGACCACCGCCGCCACGATCGCACCGACCACAACGGCCAAAACAAGCGCCACAGGCATCGGGAGCGACAGCTGCGTGAGGCCGATGCCCACGGCATAGCTGCCCAGCCCGAAGAAGATGCCCTGCCCGAACGACAGCAGCCCCGTGTAGCCGAGCAGCAGGTTGCAGGCCATGACGGCCATCGCATAGACGAGCACTTCGGTGGCCAATGTGCCTGACGTCAGCACCAGCGGCAGCAACAGCGTCACGCTCAGCGCCAGCCACCAGAAGCGGTAGCGCGAGAGTCCATGGAATGCGGCTTGCATCATCCCCTCCCCAGCAGGCCATGCGGGCGCAGCAGCAGCACGGCTGCCATCGCCACGTAGATCATCAACCGCGCGCCCTCGGGCCACAGCGTGCTCATCAGGCTCTGCACGATGCCCACCAGCAGGCCGCCGACCAGCGCGCCCGCGAAGCTGCCCATGCCACCCACCACCACCACAACGAAGGCAACGCCGAGGGCCTCCACGCCCATGAAGGGCTCCGCGCCACGAATGGGCGCCGCCAGCACACCGGCCACCGCCGCCGTAGCCGCGCCCAGCGCGAACATCAGACTGAACAGGCGGAACACGTTGATACCGAGCAGCGACACCATCTCGGTCGATTCGCTACCTGCGCGCACCGCACTGCCCAGCCGCGTGCCTTCCAGCAGCCACCACAGCCCGAGCGCCAGCACGGCGGTAAAACCGATCACGAAGAGGCGGTACTTCGGATAGACGAAATCGCCCCACATCACAACGCCCTGCAGCGCATCGGGCGCCGGCACATCCACGCCCAGCGGCCCCCACGCCACAATGATCAGTTCCTGCACCACCAGCGCCAGCCCCACGGTGATGACGATGTGGAACTCGTGCGCCTGCGCATACACATGGCGCAGCAGCACCTTCTCCGTCACCCAGGCAAGCGCGCCGATGACGATGGGCGCGAGCACAAGCGCCAGCCAGAAATTCATGCCCATCTGCAGGGCCTGAAAGCAGAGATACGCACCCAGCGCATAGAACGCGCCGTGGGCGAAATTGACGAAGCGCAACAGCCCGAAGATGATCGACAGCCCTACCGCCAGCAGGAAGTAGAGCATGCCGATCCCCACGCCGTTGACGACCTGGAGCAGGTAGACGTTCATTGCGTTGATCGAAATGGCACTCAGGAAGACAGGCGCCCGTGCTTCAGCAACTGAAGCCGGGCGAGAGGCAGATCAGACCCTCAGGCCAGCTTGCACTGCGTCTGTTCAATCGGCAGGAACGCCTTGCCGACGGCAACCACTTCAGCGAAGTCGTCCTTGTCCTTCATGCGGCTCTTGGGCTTGCCCTTGAGCAGGTAGTAGTTCTTGAGCACTTGGTGGTCGGCCGCGCGAATCTCTTCCGGACCCGTCAGGCCGTCATACTTCATGCCCTGCAGCGCGGCGATCACAGCCTTCGGATCGGCGCTGCCAGCCTTGGCCATCGCGTCGAGCAAGATCTTCGTGCAGGTGTACGAGCCTGCAAGGCTGTAGTTCGGGTTGGATTTGAACGCGGCCTGCGTGCGTTTCACCAGATCGCGGTTCGCAGGCGTATCGACGTCGTGCCAGTACTGCGCACCGAAGTACACGCCGTCGCACAGGTCGGCGCCCAGCGATTCGAACTGCTCCAGGCCCGATGCCCACGCCACCAGGATCGTCGTGTTCTTCTTCATGCCGAAGCTCACCGCCTGGCGCAGCGTGTCGGAAGATTGCGAGCCGAAGTTCAGGATCAGCAGCACGTCCGGCTTGGCGGCCATCGCGTTGGTCAGGTAGCCGCTGAATTCCTTCTCGGTGAGCGCGTGATAGCTGTTGCCCACATGCTCGATGCCCTTTTCCTTGAAGATGTTCTTGGCAGCTGACAACAGCCCATCGCCAAAGACGTATTGCGGCGTGATGGTGTACCAGCGCTTGGCTTTGGGCATCGATTCGATCAGCGGGCGCACGGTGCGCTCGATGGCGCCGTACGTGGGCACCGACCAGCGGAAGGTCGCGCGGTTGCAGTCCTTGCCGGTGATTTCATCGGCGCCCGCGGTGGTGATGAACACGCCGCCAAACTTCTCTGCCTCTTTGCCCATCGCCAGCGACTCCGACGACAGGATGCCGCCCGCGAAGTAGCGCGCGTTCTTCTGCTGCGCGAGTTCCTGCACCTTGCGCACAGCGGTGGCCGGCTTGCCCTCGGTGTCGAGCACGCTGTACGCCAGCGGCCGCCCGAGCACCTTGCCGTATTGCTCCACGGCCAGCTTCATGCCCAGGTCGGCGAACTTGCCGTTGGCAGCAAACGGACCAGACATCGGCACCGGGCAGCCCAGTTCGATGGCATCCGCCGCCAACGCAAGGCGGGCCTGCAGCAGCGACGCGGGCACGGCGGACAGCGCCGCCAGTTTGAGCAAGTCTCGACGATTCAAAGCGCACTCCTTGGGGTTCGTGTATGGGACACAACAAGCGCCTGGAGCCACCTGGGGCGGCTTCCTCCTAGCCTGACCGGCGAGGTTTTCGCCGACGGTAGCGTCGAGCAAGAACCAGACCAGTTTCTTATATTTGTTATGATAAATAGGCGAAATCATCATAGAAGCCGCGTCCACGCCGCGTCAACGACGAAGAGGTCGGTGTTTACGCCAAGGTGTGCGTGATGAAGATGCCGGGTGACGATGCGGGAATGCGGTGCGTGCGCACGATCGAAGGGCATGCATGCACCACGCCGGACAGCCGGGTGACACACCCCTGAAGTTAGAATGCGCGCAACAAGGAACGGACATCCATGGCCACACTCGGACCAGGCAAGACGGCGTCGATCGGCATCCGCAAGCAGAAGCGCGCCGACCTCGTGGCCGAAGAACTCAAGCGGCTGATCACGCAGCGCAACCTCAAGCCCGGCGACAAGCTCCCGCAGGAGATCAAGCTCCAGGAGACCTTCGGTGTGAGCAAAGGCACCATCCGCGAGGCGCTGAAATCATTGGAGGTGCAGGGTCTGGTGAGTGTGAGCACGGGGCCCGCCGGCGGCGGCACCATCGTCGAGGTCCCGTTGGACCGCACGTTCCAGCTCATGCAGAACTATCTGTTCTTCAAAGACATCGGGATTGCAGACGTGTACACCGTGCGTCGGCTGCTGGAGCCGGAGCTTGCCGCCGGTGCGGTGCCGCATCTGACCGAAGACGACTTCCGCGCGCTCGAGCACACCATCGATCTGTGCGACCCGGCTTCTGCCAAGGCCGCCGCACCGCTCGATCAGCGACAGGAAGACCTGAGCTTTCACGACATTCTGGCTGCGGCCAATCCCAACCCGATGTTGCGGTTCTGCTGCGAGCTGATCAACGAAATGATTCGGCAGCTTGTGGTGTTCGGCAATGAAACCTCACCGAAGGACCACGCCAAGTTCGGCGCGTCCAACGTCAAGTTCCACCGGCAGATTCTGGATGCAGCGCGCGCGCGCGACGCCGAGACTGTACGCGAACTCATGAGCACGCACATGGAAGATTGCACGCATCACGTCACGCGCATGAAGGGCCGCGTGCACGGCCGTCTTGTGCTCGACTCCGAGATGCCGCGCCGCAATCGACCGCAGCTGGACGACCACGACGACAGCGGCCACAGCGCGTGACGGCTCAGTAGGTCTTGTAGGGCAAAAACTTCCCGCTCATGACGATGCGAACGCGATCGCCCTTGGGATCGGGCTCGCGCGTGAGATCCATGTTGAAGTCGATCGCGCTCATGATGCCGTCGCCAAACTCTTCGTGGATCAGCGCCTTGAAGGTCGTGCCGTACACGCTGATGAGTTCATAGAAGCGATAGATCAGCGGATCCGTTGGCACCGCTGTGGGCAGCGACCCCTTGTACGGCGTCACCTGCAACAGCGCGATGGCCTCTTCGGGCAGATCCAGCGCTGTGCCAATGGCCTTTGCCTGCGCTTCGGTCAGCGTCATCTGGCCGAGCAACGCGGCGGTGCTCCATTCCTTGCTGTGGCCGATGACCTCGGCCAATTGCGTCCACGTCAGTTTCTTTTTGATTTTCTGCAGGACGATCAGATCAGTTACGTCTTCGCGTTGCATGGCGGCTCCCTGGGTTGGGTGAGAAAACAGCACGCGACATGAGCAAGGTCGATGCCAACCCGGGAACGCCGCCCCTTGAAGGGTTGCGCAATGACGGCCATGCCGCCATCGCGCTTCGGACGTCGACGCGAAGCGCGTCAGAACCAGTGCATGATCCCGGTGTACACGCCTTGCTGGCCAGAACCCGGGGCCGGCTTGCCGCCACCCGCCTCAACCGAGAAGGACGCATTGCTGCCGTTCATCACGGTACCGATGGTGCCGTACAGCAACGTGCGCTTCGAGAAGTAGTAGTTGGCGCCCACCGTCAGCAGCGTGCCGTTTCCGCCGCCCTGGTTGCGGTTCGCCCTGTATGCACCGCCGATCAGCGTCAAAGCCGGGGTGACCTGATAGTTGGCCCCCAGCCAGTAGGTTTGCTGGTGGGTCGCGCCGCTCGGGTTGTCCGCGTCCGCAACAGTAGCGCCGCCCGACTGGATACGGCTGTAGCCACCGAACAGCTTGAGGTCGCCGATCTGATACGTGCCACCTGCCGTGAACAAGCGGGAAGCGGTATAGAGGTTGGTGAACTCGCCGTTGGTGTCGCGAATTTCTTCGTAGAAGGCCTTAAGCATCAGCGGGCCATTCTGGTAGGCCATGGCGCCGGCAAGCTGCCTGCCAGCGTTGAAGTGCCCCGCCGTTCCGTTCAGGCCGGCTTGCGCGCGGAACGAGAAGCCACCCCAGGTCGGCGAGTTATAGGTGATCGCCTTTTGACGTGAGCCCCAGGTACGGTTGGCCTGCAGCGTCTCGGCGCCCATATTCTGCAGGCCCATCGGGTCAATCGACCATGTCTCGCCATCGGGAATGCCCATGGCCCGGCCGAGCAACAGCGTGCCGTATGTGGTGCTCGACAGCCCCACGACAGCGAAACGATTGAACAGCGCATCCGATGAACCCGAGCCGGAATTGAAGCCGTTCTCGAGGTTCATCACAGCAGACAGCCCGCCACCCAGATCCTCAGAACCCTTGAGGCCCCACATGCTGGTCCCCCACTGGTTGCCGCCGTACTGCAGGTTGCTGGCGGTGCCGTTCGCCGTCGCAATCTTGTTCGTGTAGTCGATGCCGCCGCCGACGCGGCCATACAGCGTGACACTGCTCTGAGCGGCAGCCAGGCCGCTAGTGGCTGCCAGCAGGGCTGCAGCGGCCGCGATGGCAATTCGCTGGGATGGGTTCTTGATACGCATAGCTTTCGTCTCCTCAATTTGGCGTTGTCTTTGTTCGTTCGAGCCGAGTCTCTTGGCGGGCCCGGACAGGAGAATGAGGAGAATTGACAGCGCTGTCAATGTAGGGAGTTGCCCTAGTTTTTAGCCAAGGCACGTCACTGCAAGGCGCCGGAGACGATCGCGTGTGATGGCTCGGACCTAGGGCAAATCCCGAGATTGACAGCGCTGTCAATTTTGACCATTCTGCAGTCCCAACCGGCCCGTGAACCGGATGCCGGTGCCGGCCAAAACGCCCTTGCGCGTGATGGCGACGAACCTCCATGTGCGCGAGCCGTCCTGCGGCTAGCCACAGAGCCGTCGATGTACTTCCGTCCTAATCTGCAGTACATCTTGCATCCGGACGGCACCAGCCAGAACAAGAACGCGTTCGTAATCGGGCTGACAGCCGGCATAGCGTTCTGAACGACAACATCAATGAAGAAGGAGACATTCATGCTTTCCCGCGTACTGAACACCATTGCCGCCGCCGCGGTCCTCACCTTCGCAGCCACTTCGGCCCACGCCAGCAAGGAAGCACCGGTGATCGGCTTCTCGATCGACGACCTGCGCGTGGAGCGCTGGACGCATGACCGCGATTACTTCGTCGAATCGGCCAAGAAGCTGGGCGCGACCGTCAACGTGCAGTCGGCCAACGCCAACGAAGCCAAGCAGATCGCCCAGATCGAAAACCTGATCGCCCAGAACGTCGACGTGCTCGTGATCGTGCCGTTCAACTCCAAGGTGCTGGGCAACGCCATTGCCAGCGCCAAGAAGAAGGGCATCAAGGTTGTGTCGTATGACCGCCTGATCCTGAACGCCGACGTTGACGGCTACGTCACCTTCGACAACGTGAAGGTGGGCGAGCTGCAGGCGCAGGGCGTGGTGAAGATCGCGCCGAAGGGCAACTACTTCCTGCTGGGCGGCGCCGCGACCGACAACAACGCGCGCCTGCTGCGCGAAGGCCAGATGAAGGTCCTCAAGCCGTACGTCGACAAGGGCGACATCAAGATCGTCGGCGAGCAGTGGACGCCGGAGTGGGACCCCTCCAAGGCGCAGAACATTGTTGAGAATGCGTTGACCGCAAACAACAACAACATCCAGGGCATCGTCGCATCCAACGACGGCACGGCCGGCGGCGCCATCCAGGCGCTGGCACGCCAGAAGCTGGCGGGCAAAGTGCCGGTGTCGGGCCAGGACGCCGATCTGGCCGCCGTGCGCCGCGTGGCTGAAGGTACGCAAGCCATGACGGTGTACAAGCCGATCAAGGAAATTGCCTCCACCGCAGCCGAGATGGCCGTCGATTTCGTGAAGGGCACAGCGCCGAAGTTCAATACCAAGCTGAACAACGGCAAGAAGGATGTCGACACCGTGCTACTGACCCCGACGCTGCTGACCAAGGACAACCTGGACAGCACCGTCGTCAAGGACGGCTTCTATACGCATCAGCAGATTTTCGGCAAGTAAGCAACCGGTGCAGCAGTCGGTCGTCGGTCACCGGCGGTCAGTGGTCAGTCGTAGTCAGTAGGAGAACGCCATGAGCAGTAACGGCACCCTGTTCGAGATGCGCAACATCGTGAAGTCATTCTCCGGTGTGCGCGCGCTCGACGGCGTCAGCCTGGCAGTGAAGCCGGGCGAGTGCGTCGGTTTGTGCGGGGAGAACGGCGCCGGGAAATCGACCCTCATGAAGGTGCTGTCGGGGGTCTACCCCTACGGCACCTTCGAAGGCGAGATCCTGTGGGAAGGTGAGCCGCTGCACGCGCATTCCGTGCGTGACAGCGAGCGCGCCGGCATCGTCATCATCCATCAGGAGCTGATGCTGGTGCAGCAGCTCTCCGTGACGGAGAACATCTTCCTCGGCAACGAGATCACCAAGCCGGGGGGCCGCATGGACTACGACGCCATGCACGCCAAAGCGGAAGAACTGCTCGCCCGACTGCGTCTGACCGATGTGAACGTGGCCGCGCCCGTGATGAACTACGGCAGCGGCCACCAGCAGCTTTTCGAGATTGCCAAGGCGCTCGCCAAAAACGCGCGCCTGCTGATCCTGGACGAGCCGACGTCATCGCTGTCCGCCAAGGAAATCGAGGTGCTGCTGTCGATCATTGACGACATCAAGCGCAGCGGCGTGGCGTGCGTGTACATCTCGCACAAGCTCGATGAGGTCAAGCGCGTGTGCGATACCGTCACCGTCATCCGCGACGGCAAGCACATCGGCACGCGCCCCGCCGCCGACATGACCATCGACAACATCATCACGATGATGGTCGGCCGCGAAATGACATCGCTCTTCCCCAAGGTGGAACACACCGTAGGCGAAGTGGTGATGGAAGCGCGCAACGTCACCTGCTGGGATGTCACCAACCCCAACCGCAAGCGCACCGACAACGTGAGTTTTGCCGTGCGCCGCGGTGAGATTCTCGGCATTGCCGGCCTGGTGGGCGCCGGGCGTACGGAGATGGTGTCCGCGCTGTTCGGCGCTTACCCTGGCCGCTCCAGCGCCGAGATCATCATGGACGGCAAGCCGGTCAAGGTCGGCACGCCCGCACAGGCGATTGCCAACGGTATCTGCCTGGTGCCCGAAGACCGCAAGCGCCACGGCATCGTCCCGCTGATGGCCGTGGGCGAGAACATCACGCTTGCCACGCTGGCTCAGTACGCGCGCGGTTTGCGTGTCGACAAGGGCGCCGAACTCACCACCGTCGACCGCGAAATCAAACGCCTGCGCATCAAGACCGCAAGCCCCGCACTGGCGATTGCCAGCCTATCCGGCGGCAACCAGCAGAAGGCCGTGGTCACGAAGATGGTGCTGGCGATGCCGAAGGTGCTCATCCTCGATGAGCCGACGCGCGGTGTCGACGTTGGCTCTAAATACGACATCTACAAGATGATTGCCGACCTCGCCGCCAGCGGCGTGGCGATCATCATGGTCTCTTCCGAGATGCCGGAAATCCTTGGCATGAGCGATCGTGTCCTGGTCATCGGCGAAGGCCAGTTGCGTGGCGACTTCGTCAATCAAGGCCTGACCCAGGAGCGCATCCTGGCTGCTGCAATCAACGCTGAACCCGGCCGCCAAGCGGCTTGAATTGCCATGTCCAATATCCTGCAATCCCAACTCGCCCGCCAAAACGGCGGCAATGGCGGCCCGCGTCTGGATGGTCGCGCCATCCAGCAACTGTTCGTGCGCTACAAGGTGCTGGCGCTGCTGCTCGCCGTCGCACTCATCTGGATCTTCTTCTACTTCCAGACCAACGGCACGTTCCTCAAGCCCAACAGCATCTCCAACCTGTTCCTGCAGATGTCGGTGACTGGCATGCTGGCCTGCGGCATGGTGTTCGTCATCATCGCGGGTGAGATCGATCTTTCGGTCGGCTCGCTGCTTGGCCTGCTGGGCGGGCTGGTTGCCATCCTCACCGTCAACCTCGGGTGGAACACCTGGCTGGCCGTGGGCACGGTGCTCGTGGCGGGCGCGGCCATCGGTGTGGTCAACGGCTTCATCACGACCAAGCTGCGTGTGCCCTCGTTCATCGTTGGCCTGGGCGGCATGCTGGCCTTCCGCGGCTTGCTGCAGTGGAGCACGGACAGCGTGACGATTGCCCCGGTGCCCGATGACCTCGGCAACCTCGCGCAAAGCTTCGTGCCGGCATGGCTGTCGTGGTCGCTGGCTGCTGTCATCGTTATCGGCTCGGTTGTGCTGACCGTGCGCCGACGTCGCGAGCGTGCCCGCCTGTCGCTCTCGCTCACGCCGATTTGGGCTGATGGGCTGAAGCTGCTGGCCATCGCTGCCGCCTCGTTTGGCTTCGTCTCGGTGCTCAACGACGCCAGCGGTGTGCCGCTGCCGGTGCTGATCCTGCTCGTGCTGCTGGCCATCTTCTCGTACGTCGCGACACAAACGGTATTCGGCCGTCACGTCTACGCAGTGGGCGGCAACATGGAAGCCACGCGCCTATCCGGCGTGAACGTCGGTCGCGTCAAGCTGCTGGTGTTCGTGCTGATGGGCCTAATGTGCGCCTTCGCGGGCATCATCACCACCGCACGTTCGGCGGCAGGTTCGCCCTCCGCCGGGGTGGGCGGCGAACTGGATGCCATCTCCGCCTGCTTCATCGGCGGCACGTCGATGCGCGGCGGATCGGGCACGGTGTACGGCGCGCTGATCGGCGCACTTGTCATGGCCAGCCTCGACAACGGCATGCAGCAAATGAACGTCGACGCCTCGTGGCAGATGATCGTCAAGGGCGTGGTGCTGGTGGTCGCGGTGCTGATCGACGTGCTGTCGGGCTCCAATCGCGGCTGACCTCGGCGGCTGACCCGTCGGCAAACGCCACACAACTTCTGGGCCCATCCGGCCCCCTTCCTGATCTGGAACGACACGGCGGCGCGCGATGATGTTGCAGCGCCAGCCGCCGGTCGCGCCTTTCTTTCCTTCATCCCGAACGGACTTCCACATCGTGGCTGACTACCAAACCCCTGCTCGCGTTCTTGTGACCGGCGTAGCTGGCAACCTGGGCCGCAAGGTCGTCGAGGCGCTGGCCTCCGCCCCGTGGTGCACCTCCATCATCGGCGTCGATTGGGTTGCACAGAACCTCGAGTTTTCGCCGCAAGCGGCCCAACGTTTTCAATGGGTCAAGGCCGACCTCACGCAAGCCGATGGCGCATGGACGAATCTGCTGAGCGACGTCGATGCGGTCATTCACTTGGCCGCCATCCACTCCACGCCAGACGCAACCTGGGAGCAAGCGCTGGCCTCCTACGGCATGACGCTCAACGTGCTGCAGGCTGCGGCCACGCACGGTGTGCGCCGCTTCGTGTTTGCCTCGTCCAACCACGCGATGGGCGCATACAAGGATCAACCCCTGGCCGGCACCATCGGCCCCGGCAAACTCACCGCCGAACTACCCCCCGCCCCAGGAACGCGCTGGAATAACGGCACAGAAGACGTCTACTCGCTTGCCTACGGAACGTCCAAGGCCATGGGCGAAAGGCTCTGCAAAGCAGTGGGCGCCGTCTCCGAAGCCAACGGCGGCAAGCTCTCGATCGTGTCGCTGCGCATCGGCTGGGCATTGCCCGACGAAAACGACCCCAACGACATCAACTATTCCGGCACCGCTGACGCACCCGTGCCGACCGAACTGCCCGATGAAGCCAGCCGCGTCGCGCTGCGCTGGTTCCGCAACATGTGGCTCTCGAATGGGGATCTGCGCCGGCTGTTCCTCTGCTCCATTACGGCCGACCCGTCGCGCTGGCCCGCACCGGCCATCGTCGTGAATGGCGTGTCGAACAATCGCGGAATGGATTGGGGCCTGGAGACCGGGCGCGAACTGCTGGGGTATGAGCCGCAGGATGATTTGTATGCGTTGATCACGCAACCGGCCTAATCACCACCTAACCGGCGGCCGAACTGCTCAACGCGCCGCCGGCGCACAAGTCGATTCCCGAATCACCAACTCATACTGCAAATTTTCGTGCACCGAATGCGGCTTCAGGCCCGGTAGATGCGGGCGGTGGATCGCAATGAGCTGCTCCACCGCTGCATGCGCCATCGCCTGGATCGGCTGACGCACGGTGGTGAGCGCCGGCCAGAGCTGGCGTGAGAGCGGCGTGTCGTCGTAGCCGCAAATGGAGAGCTCTTCCGGCACCTTGATGCCGCGCGCCTGCGCCACGCGCAGCACGCCGGCAGCCATGTCGTCGTTGCCTGCGAAGATGGCGGTCGGACGGGGCTCGCAGGACAACAACCGTTCAGCGCAGGCAACGCCCGACTCGAATGAATGCTCGCCCTGCTCGACCAGTCGTTCGTCGACTTCGATACCGGCCTGCGCCATCGCGTCGCGATAGCCGAATACGCGCTGATACGCCGCGCCGTGGGCGGGATCGCACACCACGAAGCCGATGCGGCGATGCCCGAGCCCGATCAGGTGCAGTGTCATGTCACGCGCGGCAGCGCGGTCTTCGGTATTGACGGACAGCCCTTTGTGCTCGCGATCGGCGGGGGCAAGGCGCACGTAGTCGATGCCAGCTTCATCCAGCGCTGTGATGAGCGACGGCACATCCGACACCGGCGGCGTCAGGATGATGCCGGCCAGTGCACGCTGGCGCGCACTCTGGATGATCTGCTCGGCGAGGTTCGGATCGCGGTAGTTGCAAGGGGTCAGCAGCAGGCTGTAATCGAGCGCCTGGCAGGCTTCGAGCGCGCCGTGCTGAATGTTGACGATGTAGTTGTCGGAGGGGTTGTCGTAGACCAGCGCGATGATGTCGGCGCGCTTGCTGGCCAGTCGACGGGCAGCCGGGTTGGGCCGATAGTCGAGCGTCTGCATCGCCTCGACCACCTTCGCGCGCGTCTTCTCGCTGATGTTGGGCTCGTGGTTCAGCACGCGCGAGACGGTCTTGATGGACACGCCCGCATGCGCGGCAACATCATCGACGGTGACAGCTCCTGCGTTGCGCTTCATGGTCTGACGATGGTCTGGCGAGAGTGGTTCTGGAACACGGAACGGGCGCTATCACGCGCCCGCCAATGTGTTTGATTTTACCGCCATCCCCCAAGCCGCGCGGCCAAAAAAACTAACGGGCGCTCAACCCCGAACGACCAATCGGCAGCCGAACGATGCCTTGCGCCAGGCTCACGCCCAGCAGAACGAGGCCGCCGCCGATCCAGTGATAGCCGTGCACCGTCTCGCCCAGCATCACCGCAGCCATACCCGCCGTGAAGACCGGCATCAGGTTCATCAACACCGCCGTACGCTCGCTGCCGATGCGCTTGAGCCCCTGCATCCACAAATACGACGCGGCGATCGACGAGGCGATGCCCGCATAGACCACCAGCCCGATGCCCTTGGCCGGCACGGCCAGGCTGTGTGCTGTCATGGCCAGGGGCACGAGCATCACGACGGCCACCAGCACCTGCACGTACAGGTTGAGCCACTGCCCGAACGGCAGCGCCCAACGGCGATAGAGGATGTTGTACAGCGCGTATGCAGTGGCGCCGGCAAGCACCAGCACGTCGCCATGGTTGATGCCGCCATCGAACAGGTTGGCAGGTTCTCCGCGCCCCAGCAGATACAGCACGCCCAGGAGCGACACCACCACGCCCGTCACTGCCTGCGCGCCGACAGGCTGACGAAATACCACCACGTTCAGGATCAGCCCCAGCATCGGGACCAGCGCCCCGATCACGCCCATGTTGGTCGCGCTCGTGCTGTGCGCCGCGTAATACGCCAGGCATTGGTACATCACCATGCCCAGCAGCGCGAGCGCCGCAAAGCGCCGCCACTGCGCCAGCACAGCCCGACGTTGGCGCCACAGCGGCCGCACGCAAAAAGGCGTCAGCACAATGGCCGCTAGCAACCACCGGTAGAACGAAATGGCCGCCGGGTCCACCACGCCGGCCGCGGCCTTCGACACGATGGTGTTGGCAGCCCAGATCAGCACCGCCAGCAAGGGATACAGCACAGGCACGACGGCCTCCTCGAACAATGGAAGAAGGCAGTTTAGTAATGTCCGGTTCAAAACATATACTTCAAACCAGACAATTTCACCCCTCGAAAGCGACAACCGTGGCCGACACCCTGTACACCGCCTACCGCGAAGCCGACCTACGCGTGCCGCAAGGCGCCCCGTTCTACTTTCGCTACGACCATTTCGAGCCCGAAACCGATATCGAGCCGCACACGCACCCGTGGGGCCAGATCAACCGCATCAGCCTGGGGTTGATGGAAGTGGTGGTCGATGGCCGCCGGCTGACCGCGCCCGCCGAATACGTGATCTGGGTGCCGGCCAATCAGCCACATTCGGCATCGATCCGGCAGGCGACGGACTTCCTCTCTGTGTACATGGCCGAACCGCTTGCGCAGAGGCTGCCACCCATGGCCTGCCTGATTCCGCAGACGCCACTGGTGCGCGCACTGTTCGAAGACTTCGCCACGCGCCGCGTCACCGCCATGACCGATGCGTGGGACTTGCGTCAGTTCGAATTGCTGGTGGAAATGCTGGTGCGCGCCGGTCACGCTGACAGCTACCTGCCAGACAGCACCGATCGCCAGCTTGAGCCCATCCTGCAAGCCATCCGCCTGGACCCCGCCGACACCACCACGCTGCAGCAATGGGCCGAACGCGTGCACAGCACCGAACGCACACTTGCGCGCCGCTTCCAGACCGAACTCGGCATGAGCTTCTTGCAATGGCGCAACCGCGTGCGCCTGCTGCGCGCGCTGGTGTGGCTCAAGGAAGACCGCCCGGTGCAGGACATTGCGCTCGCGCTCGGGTATGGAACGCCTTCGGCATTTATTGCGATGTTCCGCAAGCAGGTCGGGTTTTCGCCCGAGCGCTATCGCCGGCAGATGTGCGGCGAGACTGAACGCCCCACCGCCTAGACCATTGGCATCAAGCGACCGAATAGCCGCCGTCGGCTACCAAGGCGTGGCCCGAGACAAAACTCGCATCGTCCGACGCGAGGAAGGCCACGATGGTCGCCATCTCCTGCGCGCTGCCGACACGGCCCGCCGGGGTGCCCGCCGCAAAGTCATACATCGCTTCTGCAGACGGCCAAATGCCGCGATGGTGGAACGGCGTCTCGATCAGCCCCGGCGCCAGCGCGTTGACACGCACGCCTCGGCGAAACCATTCGATCGATGCCGTCTTCGTCATGCCGATCACCGCGTGCTTGGTGCCGATGTACAGGCCCGCGTTCTCGAAGCCAATCACACCGCCCATCGACGCATTGTTGATGATGCTGCCCGAGCCTTGGCGCAGCATCACCTCGGCCTCGTACTTCATCGAATGGAAGACGCCGCGCACGTTGGGGTCGAACACCTTGTCGTAGGTGGCGTCGGTCTGTTCGGTGAGCGGTGCGAATACGCCTTCGGTGCCTGCGTTGTTGAAGGCGATGTCCAAGCGCCCATACGTGGCGACGGTGAAGTCCACCATCTTGCGGATGTCGTCTTCGCGTGTGACATCGGCTTCAACGGCGGCCGCCTCGCCGCCTTGCGTGCGGATAGCCTCGACGAGCGCGTCGAGTTCCGGCTTGCGCCGTGCCGCCACGACCACCTTGGCGCCGCGCCGGGCCAGTTCAATTGCCGATGCGCGCCCGATGCCCGAGCTGGCGCCCGTCACGAGCGCAACCTTCTCTTTGAGTTGTGCGGATTGCGCGGATTGCGTGTTGATTTGCGTTGCTGCGTTCATTGCCGGCTCCTTGCCGTGAGTGGGTGAGCTGGCGCTCGGTTCTTCCGTGCTGCCAGACTTGGAGCCAAGTATGGATAGGCCAACCCGGCAAATAAATGGAATAATTCGGCAAACAAAATTCCCATTTCTGGAATTCAACAACGCCATGCAAGACCGTCTCGAACTGCTGCGCATCTTTGCCACGGCCGCCGGCACACCGACATTCCGCGAGGCGGCTGCACGGCTCGGCGTGTCTCCGCAGGCCGTCACGCGAGCGGTGCGCGAGCTGGAAGACACGCTGGGCGAAACGCTCTTTCATCGGAACACCCGCAGTGTGCAGATCACCCGCTACGGGCAAGACCTTGCCGCGCAAGCCCAGGCCGCATTACAGACCGTCGATGGCCTGTTCGAGCGTTCCTCCGCCAAGGCGACGGAGGCGAGCGGCATCGTACGTGTCACAGCGACTGCGCACATGGGGCGCACCTATGTCATGCCCGTGCTGACGGCGCTGATGCAGCAACACCCGGGTCTTGTCGCAGACCTTCGCCTGTCGGACGTGCCTTCCGCCGTGGTGGATGAGCAGATCGACGTGGGGGTACGCATTGGCTTCATCGGGGACAACCGCTTCGTGGCGCGCTCGGCCGGTAGCGTAGCGCTGTGGGTGGTGGCCGCGCCCGCGCTGCTTGCCCGCGTAGGCGAACCCAAGACGCTCGATGCACTGCTGGAATTGCCCGTCACCACGCTCATTAACCGCAGCGACGGCCGCGCCTGGCCGTGGGCTTTTCGCGACGACACCCAGCTCCAGCCTCACCGCACCGTCTTCGTGACTGATGACCCGGAAACTGAGATACAAGCGGCCTGTGCGGGCCTCGGCTTCACGCAGACCACGGAGTACCTGGCTCGCTCGCACGTGGAGCGCGGCGAACTGGTACGCGTGCTGCGGCGGTTCGAACCCCCACCTTGGACGCTCCACGTCTATCGCCCCCAGCGAGGGCCGGTGCCAACGCGGGTGCGGGTGGTCTTTGATGCGTTGGCCACGCAGTTGAAAACGCTTTGCCCCAGCTGAACAGAGGCAATACCGCGCCACAGCGACTAAAAACAATTGTGAGAAACCGCGCCGCAACGCCGTTTGCGGGCCGCAGTGTCCTTTAGAATTCGCTCTGTTGCAGATTTGGAAGTCCACACATGCGCACACCTCGGTTCGCATCTGCCCGGATGCTGGGCAGCGCGCTCGCCCTGAGCACGTTGGCACTCAGCGGTTGCAGTTCACTGATGTCGGAAGGCACGACCGCCGCAGCGGGTATCGGCGGGGCAGCTCTCGCTGCCAAGGTGACCGACAACGCGGCGGTGGCCACGGGCATCGGCCTGGGCGTGCAAGCCGGCGCACGGGCCGCGTTGCAACACAGCCAGCGCGTCGTCCACACAGAAACCCAAGACCACATCGCGCAGATTGCCGGCGCGCTGACCGACAACACCGTCGGCAACTGGCAGGTGAAGCACCGCATCCCCTTGGAGCCCGACGAACACGGCCGCGTGGTGGTCACGCGTTCGATCAACGGGCCGCTCGTCAACTGCAAGGAAATCCTCTTTACCGTCGACGGAATGGAAGATGGCGCCGCAAAGGTCGACTTCTTCGTCGCCTCCATCTGCCACGACGGCAAGCAATGGAAGTGGGCGACCGCGGAACCGGCCACGGCGCGATGGGGTTCGCTGCAATGAGCCGCGCGCGCTGGCTTGTAGCAGGATGTGCGGGCCTGATGGCCGGCTGCTCGTCGGTGGGGCCGTTGACCGGCGCGGCAGCGGGCGTGGCCACGGGCACTGTCACGGGCAACCCGGCGGTGGCCTATGGCGTGGCCGTGTCGGTCAACGCTGCGACCGATGCCTCCATCAAATACGCAACGCGCAAATGGGCCGCCAGCGAGCAGGATGCGCTGGCGATGGCAGTCGGGCGATTGAGCGACAGCACACCTTCGCTCAACTGGTCGCTCGAACGCATGATGGGCTTGACCAAGGCGCACGGGCAGGTCGTGCTGGTGCGCACGTTCACGACACCGCTGGCCACGTGCCGCGAGGCCGTCCTGACCGTTCAGGAAGCCCTGGCTCCCAAAAATGCGTCCGGCGCCGGTTACACGATCTATGCGTGCCAGAACGGCACCACGTGGCAATGGGCGAACGCGGAACCCGCCGTGCCGCGCTGGGGCAACCTGCAATAGCGCGCCTCGTACGTCAGGACCTGGCGGCAAGGCGCGTCACAGCGTCCTGCAGAAACCGCTTGCTCGCCTCGACAATCGTGCGCTGCATGGCCTCCTCCGGCATGGCACGCGCGATATGGATGGCACCCACGAGCTGCGCAATCATCGCCCACGCGGCATCGTCGTCGCCCAGGCGCCGCGCCAGGATCGCGTGCCCTTTGCACATCTCTTCCTGATACAGCTTGCGCACTGAGGCATCTGCGCGCGCGATCTCGGCTGCAAGGCCGGGCACGGCGCAACCCGCCTCGGGATGCTTCACGTGGGCAAGGCACAGGTAGCGATCCAGCTCGAAGCGCAGCCAATCTTCGGCCGTATCGTGCGGATTGCCGGCCCACATTTCGCGACTGGCGGCAAGTTCGGCCTCGATCAACGCCTTGAGCCAATCCGATTTGGAGCCGAAGTGGCTGTAGAACGCGCCGCTGGTCATGCCGGCCGCCTGCGCAAGCGCGTCCACGCCGGTCGCGGCAAAGCCGTTCACCTTGACCTTGCGGCCCGTGGCCTTCAGCAGCTCCTTGCGCTTTTCTTCCTTGTGACCGGGCTGGTATCGCATGTTTTCCCCTGCTTTTCCCCGCTTGACACTATGCAACCAGTAGCATAATTTTGTTTTCGGTAACGATCGTTATTCTATAAACGAGGTGGACATGGAGACAAGCAAGAACAAGGCGGCCCTCGTCATCGGCGCGGGCGATGCCACGGGCGGCGCCATCGCCAGACGCTTTGCGCGCGAGGGCTACATCGCCTGCGTCACGCGTCGCTCGGCCGACAAGCTGCAGCCGCTGGTCGAGGCGATCCGCGCGGAAGGCGGGCAGGCGCAGGGCTTCGCATCCGACGCGCGCAAGGAAGACGACGTCATCAAGCTCATCGACGACATCGAACGCGACGTCGGGGCCATCGAAGTGATGGTCTTCAACATTGGCGCCAACGTACCGAGCAGCATCCTGGAGGAGACCGCCCGCAAGTACTTCAAGATCTGGGAGATGGCGTGTTTTTCGGGCTTTCTGGCGGGGCGCGAAGTGGCCAGGCGCATGGTCACGCGCGGGCGCGGCACGATCCTTTTCACGGGTGCGACGGCCGGCATGCGCGGCGCGGCCAACTTTGCGGCGTTTGCGGGCGCCAAGCATGCGTTGCGCGCGCTGGCCCAGAGCATGGCGCGCGAGCTGGGCCCCAAGGGGATACATGTGGCGCATGTGGTGGTCGACGGCGCGATCGACACGGCGTTCATCCGCGAGAACTTTCCCGAGCGCTACGCGCTGAAAGACCAGGACGGCATCCTCAACCCCGAGCACATCGCCGAGAACTACTGGTATCTGCACACGCAGCCCCGCGATGCGTGGACCCATGAACTCGACCTGCGGCCCTGGATCGAGCGCTGGTAGAAGCCTGTTCCAAGCCCATCGCAACATCACGACACCAGGAGACACACGCATGAAGCAGGTCGAATTCTTCTTCGATGTGGGCAGCCCTTACAGCTACCTCGCGTATCACCAGTTGCCGAAGATCGCGCAAGCCAAGGGCGCGGACATTGTCTGGCGGCCGATGCTGCTGGGCGGCGTGTTCCAAGCCACTGGCAACAGCAGCCCGGCGACGATTCCCGCCAAGGGCCGCTACTCCAATGTGGATCTGGAACGCTGGGCAAAACACTTTGGCGTGCCGATCCAGCAGAACCCGCATTTTCCGATCAACACGCTGCAATTGATGCGCGGTGCGGTGGGCATGCAGTTGCGCAGCGATGCGGAATTCCACCGCTACCTCACCGCCATCTTCAGCGCGATGTTCGAGCACCCCCGCAATCTCGGTGATCTGCAGGAACTCGCTGCGGTGCTGGAAGCGGCCGGCATCTCACCCGCGCTGATGCTGGAGCTTGTGCAGGACGACCGCATCAAGCAGACGCTGCGCAAAACGACCGAGGAAGCTGTGGCGCGCGGCGTGTTCGGTGCGCCCACGTTCTTTGTCGGCGACGAGATGTTCTGGGGGCAGGATCGTCTGCACTTTGTGGAAGCGGCACTCGCGTAGACGCCCGCGGACGCTGACTTAAGCGTCAATCAGACGAGACATTAGAAAGTTTCACCTCAGATTGTTGGAGAACGAGCCGTTCTGGGGGATGCGCTTTCTGCGCGTCCTCTCTACGATGCGGGCGCGCATTCGGTGCGGGGGCAGCGCAGCAGCCATGTGCGCTGTGGCATCGAAGCGGCTTTCCAAACTCCAATCAACAAAAAGGACTTTCATGTTTCGCATTTTCGCATCCGGTATTGCGCTCTCTTTTGCCCTGTCGGGCTGCGCGGTCAGCGTCGGCAGTGGAACGGGCGTTGACAAGATTGCCGACGCCACGCAGGAATCGCTGCAAAAGCAATTCGTGCCGGGCGTCGCCAAGCGCGAGGACGTAGCGCTCGAACTGGGTGCACCAAGCGACAAGGCTACGGCCGGCGGTCTCGACATCTGGAACTATCGCTACGCGCGCAATGCGGCAATCGGCGTGGTGTTTGTCGGGATTCCGATTGGTTCGAAGAAGATCGCGTCGTTCTACTTCGACGATGCGGACGGCGTGCTCAAGAAGATCGAATACAAGGTTCTGCAGCAGTAACCCGTCACACCTGCCGCGCCCGCCACCCAGGGCGCGGGCGCGGCATGGCCAACGTCCGCACTCGCGGTAGCACGTCAATTCCCCCATCCCAATCCGCGAATCCTCTTGGCTTGTGTAATTTAATACGAATCATTATCATTTGTATTCTCAACAAAACTGAACACTGCCATGCACGGTATTGCCCTCCTGCTCGGGCTGCTGGCGGCGGGCTGCCTGTATGCGGCCGCGCCCAATCAAGTGCTGCTCGCGCCCGCTTCGCGCCTGCGTGGGCGCGCGCTGTGTAGCGCCGCCGTTGCGTTGTCGGTCATTGCCGTCGCGCTGTGGAACGACGCGCTCGGCTGGCCGGGGGCAACCATCGCGGTGGTGCTGGTGGTGACGGGGGCCTTGTCGCTATGGCCCATGTTGGGTGCGTGGACACATCAACGGCGTGCAGGCATTGGGGCACGGTCATGACCGGCATGGGCACCAAGTGGCTGGCCGGTACCGTGCTCGGGCTGCCGCTGTCGGTCGCGCTGTGCACGCTGGCGATCCTGTGGCTGCCGGGCGGCTGGGAAAGCGGCGTCATCGGCGCCCTGCTCGTGTGCCTGCCGCTGTGGGCCGTGATCATCAGCGTAAGCGTGTTGTTTCCGACCAGTGCCCGCGCGTGGACCGTGCTGGCGGCCGCCAATGCCGTGTCATACGGCGCGCTGTGGCTGCCGCGCCTGTTGGTGGCCTGACCTCGCCATGAAATCGACGACCTTACGTCTGTATCAGACGCTGCATACCTGGATGGGCCTGATAGCGGGCTGGGCGCTGTTCATCGCGTTCTTTGCGGGCGCGCTCACTGTGTTCCATGAAGAACTGCATGCGTGGCAGAACCCGCTGCGCGCTGACCATTCCGCCATTGCCACCAAGCCGGCCGATATCGATCACTTCGTGAACGCGCTGGTGCGCACGCACCCGGCCGCTGCCGCGAGCGCGTACGTCATATTCCCCAACGAGGGCGAGCCGGATTTCTCCGCGTATTGGCAGAACAGCAAGGGCGATTGGCAAATGACGACCGGCAGTGGGCTCGCTGCCGGCAAGACCTCACCGAAAGACCTGTCGATCGAGCCGTCGAAGGGCGAGCTGGCCAATTTCCTGAATCGGCTGCACTACTCGCTGGGTCTAGAAGAACCGGGTATGTACTTCATGGGCGCGATTTCGGTGCTCTATGGCGTGGCGCTCATATCGGGCGTGCTACTGCACCTGCCCCGCCTGAAGAAGGATCTGCTGGCCGTGCGTCCGGGACGCAACCTCAAGCGCTTCTGGATGGACATGCACAACGTGCTCGGACTGTTCAGCCTGCCCTTCCACCTGATCTTTGCGATCACCGCGCCGGTGCTGTGTCTGAGCATCGTACTGATGACCGTGTTCAACACCGTAGCGCTCAACGGCAAGCTGTTCGATGCGGTGCCGCGTGTGACGACGGCGGCCGGCACTGTGGTTGCGGCCAATCATGCGGCGCCGATGTTGCCGGCTGAGCAACTGCTCGCCCGTGCACGCGAATTGGCCGATCCGAACTTCACCGTCAAGTCGATCCACTACCAGCACATTGGCGATGCAAATGCCGTGGCGGAACTGCGCGGCAGCAGCACACGAGCGGTCGGCGACTACGGGTCGTTGGCGATTCGCGCGGCTGCCAACCAGCCCGACAGCGGCAAGCTCGTCGGCAACCAGACGCCCGATGCGCGCGACACCAATCACGCCGTCTACAGCCTTGTCTACGGCCTGCACTTCGGCACTTACGGCGACATCGTCCTGCGTCTCGCGTATCTCGTGATGGGGCTGGCGGGGGCGTTCGTCTTTTACTCGGGCAACCTGCTGTGGATCGAATCGCGCCGCAAGCAACGCAAGGCCGATCAGCCACGCGTGCATCAGCTGCTGGCGCGCGCCACGGTTGGCGTGTGCATCGGATGCTGCGTCGGCGTCATGGCGACATTCCCGGCGGCGCTGCTGTGGCCCGAGCGTTCGGTGGGCGTGACGTACTACACCGTGTTCTTCGCGGCGATTGCCTGGGCGATGCTGCGGCCGCCAGCACGCGGCGCCGTCGAACTGCTGAGCGCTGCCGCCATCGCGGCTGTGCTTGCGCCCATCACCAACGCCGTCGTGACCGGCGACCACCTGCTGCGCACGATGGCGCGCGGCGACTGGATGGTGGCCGGTTTTGACCTGGGCGCACTAGCGCTCGCGTGCGGCTTTGTCGGCCTTGCGCGCGCGACGCTGCGCCGGGCGCGCCACGGTGCGCCCGATTCTGTCTGGGCGATGCCGGCGCGTGAATCGCGCGTGGGCAACGACCTGCATCCGAGCGTCGCCAGAGAGCCATAGCTCTACACGCCGCCACCAAGAAACCACAACCACCCGCACAGGACTCGCGCATGCCGCTCGCCGGCACGCACGCGACTGCGCACGCCTGCACACAACATTGATCCAGGGGAGCTTGATCATGCGAGCCGCTGCCTTACCACCCGCTTCACGCCGTTCCATCAACCGCCTTCGTCCAACGCCGCTGGCACGCCGGCTCGCGCTGGCTTTCGCCGCCATGGGCGCAGCCGCATCGGCCTACGCGCAGCAGACAACCACGCAGGTCGACCTGCCCGCCACGCAAGTCACCGCAGGCAAACCCGCCGCCTACGGTGCGAAACAGGCCAGCACCGGCGCACTGGGCGACAAGGCCGTGCTCGACACGCCGTTCACCGTCAACGTTGCCACGCAAGAGCTGATCCAGAACCGTCAGGCGCAGACCATCGGGGAGGTGTTCAAGGGCGATCCGGCGGTCACCGCCAACAACGACGGCTACATCGGCGAGGCGTCGAACATCACCATCCGCGGCTTGCAGCTCGACCTGCTGGAGGGCTACAAGGTCGACGGCCTGGCCGTCCCCAACTGGGGCAGCGATGTTCCGCTCGAACACTTCGAACGTGTGGAACTGCTCAAGGGGCTATCGGGTTTCATGTATGGCTTCGGCACCCCGGGCGGCATCGCCAATTTCGTGACCAAACGCCCGACCAACACCTTTGGCGGCAGCGCGACGTTCGGCTTTACCAGCGGCGGCACGCTCAAGGAATCGCTCGATGTCGGCGGACGCTTCGGCCCGACCAAGGCCCTGGGCGCGCGCCTGGGTGTGGTGCATGAAGAAGGCGACACCTTTGTCGACGGCGGCCATATCAAGCGCGACTCCGCATCGCTCGCGCTCGATGCGCGCATCACGCCTGATCTGCAGTGGTCGTTCGACGGCCTGTACATGCAGCGCAACGTACAGGGCGCCTACTACGGCATCATCCCCGGCCAGGATTTTGGTGTGCCGGTCACGGAGTTCGTACGCACGCCGCGCGCCATTGACGGCAGCCAACGCGTGTCATCGCGCGGGTCGTATTACGAGACCGAGATCAAATCCGTCGGCACCGAACTGAACTGGGCCGCCACGCCAGATTGGAACGTGCGCGCCGCCTATCGCTACACGCAGCAGAACCGAGGCAATGCCGACAGCGCGATCCAGCTGACGGACAACGCGGGCAACTTCAGCGAGTTGCAGTACAGCTCGTACCAGCGCTACCAATACAGCCAGGCGCAGGTGATGGCCAACGGCAAGGTGCGCGCGGGCCCGATCGAGCATGAACTTGTCTTCGGCACGTCATGGCAGAGTCTCACGCAAGCCACGGGCGGCTTTGCTTCCACGATTCTCGGCACCGGAAACCTGTACGACACGTCCGCGTTCGTGTCGTCGGGGGCGACACCGATGCGGGTGCCCTCGTCCGACGGTCTGGCTCGCACATCCAGGATCGACCAGACCGCCGTCTTTGCCAGCGACACGGCCAAGTTCAACGAGCACTGGTCGGTGCTTGGCGGGTTGCGCTATACGCGTTTCAACCAGACCGGCTACAACACCGACGGCAGCACCTCAGCCCAGTACGACCGTGAACCGATCACGCCCACGCTGGCGGTGATGTTCAAACCCGTGCAGCCGGTGACGCTGTACACGAGCTATGTGGAATCGCTGGAGGCAGGTGCCAGCGCACCGATCACAGCACTCAACGCGGGCACGGTATTCGGGCCGCTCAAGAGCAAGCAGGTGGAGGTAGGTGCCAAGGCCGAACTGCACGACTGGACATTCGGCGCGGCGCTGTTCCAGGTGCAGCGCGGGCTGGCGTATCTGCGGCCGGACAACGTCTATACGCAAGACGGCATGACGCGTTATCGCGGGCTCGAATTGAGCGCACGCGGCAAGCTCGCGCGTGACTGGACGCTGCTGGGCGGGGTGCTGTTCATGAATTCCGAGAATACGGAATCCGATGCCTCCGTGCTGGGAAAACGCGCCTATGGATCGCCACGCTTCAAGGCGACGGCATATGTGGAATATGCCGTGCCGCCGGTGCCGGGGCTCGTGCTGTCGGCAGGTGGCCAGTACGTCGGCAACTCGGCGCTTGAAGCCGACAACAGCAACATCGTGCCGGGGTATCACACGTTTGATGTGGGGGCGCGGTATTCGACCAAGGTGGGCGGCAAGCCGGTGACGCTGCGGTTCAATGTCGACAACCTGACAAATGAGAAGTACTGGTTGCCGAGTTGGGGGTTCATTCTGGTGCAGGGGGCGCCTCGGACGTTTAGGGCTAGTGCTACGGTTTATTTTTGATTTTTCTGTTTTTGCTTTTGTTTCGTGTTGTTGGTGCGCCCCTTGTTTCATCCCCTGCCGGGGCTGACTCACTTTCTTTGGTCTTGCCCAAAGAAAGTAAGCAAAGAAATGCGCGCCCGAGATGGCGACCCATTCCTTGAATTTCTGTAACCGTGCGGGGAAGGAGGCAAACTCGCTTCGCTCAGACAAGCCTCCTTCCTTTTTCCGCCCGCTTACAGAAATTCAAGGCGCCATCTAGGGCAGGGAAAGTCAAACGACAACAGCCAAACCGTCGGGGCACAAGCCCAAACGAAAAGGCCAGCCTCGCGACGGGTTGGCCTTTTTCTTTTGACGTTGAGCCCTTGATGGCGCCTTGAATTTTCGTAAGCGGGCGGAAAAAAGGTGGGGAACTGTCTGAGCGAAGCGAGTTTTCCCCACCGCCGCCCGGTTACGCAAATTCAAGGAGTCTTTCGCCATCTCGGGCGCGCCTTTCTTTTGCCTACTTTTCTTTGGCAAGACAAAGAAAAGTAGGTCGGTCCCGGCAGGGAACGAAACAGAGGTGGACCACCAACACACAAAAAAACAAGTTGCATATCTAACCATCATCCCCTACCATCCACATCACCATGTTCGACCACTGCCTCTACTTCAACACCACCGCCCTGGCCCGCAAACTCGACCGCGTCTGGGCAGACGCCTTTGCGCCGTTCGATCTCACGCCGCCGCAAGGCTTCATGCTCCGTGCGATCGTAGACCGCCCGGGCATGCTGCAAAGCGAGCTGTCGGAAGCGATGTCGGTCACGCGTCCCACGGCAACGCGCGCGCTGGATGGCCTGGAAGCCAAGGGCTTGATCGAACGCCGCAAAACGGAAGCCGACGGCCGCGAGACCGCCATCTTTCCGACGCGGGAAGCGGTCAAGATCGGTGCAGCGTTGAACGAGGCAAGCGGCGCCGTCACCGCAAGGTTGAAGCGCGTGCTTGGCAGTAACGAATTCACCGATACGGTGACGAAGATCCGAGGTGTGCGCTCCACCCTGACATGAGCGTCCGTTTTTTTTTGATTAAATAATTGCATTGCTAACTAATAAGGGAAACCATCATGCCCATCCTCAACGTCAAAGTCAGCGCCAAACGTTCTGCAGAAATGACGCAGAAGATCGCCAGCACCTTGCTGGAACTCACCTCCCGCATCCTGGGCAAAGACCCCAAGGTCACGGCCATTGCCATCGACTATGTCGACCCGGAAGACTGGATCGTCGGCGGGCAGACGCTGGCCGCACAGGGCAAGAACAGCGTCTATTTCGACATCAAGGTGACGGACGAAACGAACACCAAGGCGGAGAAGGCGCAGTACATCGCCGAGGCGTTCACGGCGTTTGCCGAGCTGCTCGGCAATCTGCACGAAGAGAGCTATATCTATGTGCAGGACGTTCGCGCCGCAGCTTACGGCTACGGCGGCAAGACGCAGGAGTACCGCTACCACCACGCGTAAATGTGCCGATCGCGTCTCTCCCACCAACTAAAGAACAGGTGACATCATGAACCGCATGAGCGCTTTCTTCGCGGCCAGTTGGCTGGCCGCCGCGTTGCTGTACTTTGGCCAACATTCGTTACCGCTGACCGCGCTGTCGGGTGTGGTGTTGCTGGCCGGCTTCGATCTGCTGCGTCCGTGAAACTTCAGCGGGTGCGGTGCTGCGCCCGGTACTGCAAGGGGCTGCAACCCTGGCCGGCAGAGAACGCGCGGCTGAGTGCGCTGACGCTGCCGTAGCCGCATTCATCGGCAATGTGATCGAGCGGCTGCCGGCCCGTTCGCAGCAGAAACGCCGCCAGTTCCAGCCGCAGCGTCGCCACGTAGCGCCGCAGGTTACTGCCGGTGGCGGCGGCAAACCGGCGCGTCAAGGTCCGCTCACTCATTGCTGCCTGGGCGGCCAGCTCCGCCAGCGTTGGAGGCGCTGCCAGTTCCCGTTCGACGATGTCCTGGATGGCGAGCATGGCCGCATCGCCGTGGCGCTTGAACTGAGCCGTCCACACGGCCATGTGTTCGTATGACGGCAGGGATTGCGTGAGCGCCGTGCGCAGCATCCGCCGCGACGCACCTGCCCCGCGGCAGTGATCGATGACGTACGCGCACGCGTCCACAGCGGGGTTGATGCCGCTGACGGTGATGATGCGGCCATCCACCGCAAGCGGCCGGTCGGGCGTGTAATGCACGTTTGGAAAATGCCGTGCGAACCAGGCGCGCTCGCTCGCCAGCCCAGTCGCTCTACAACCATCCAGCAGGCCCGCCTTGGCGAACAGCGGCGCTGCGTTCATGCCGACCACCAGGGCGCCGGCCTCATAACGCCTGCGCAGCCAATCGGCGATGTGCGCTTCTTCGGCATCCAATGTCGCCTCCGGAGCGAACTGTGCGGGCACGATCACGACGTCGTAGGGCGCATCGGTCAACGCGGCGGTGGCGGGCACAGGCATATCGCCAAAGCTTCGGACGGCCGCCCCATCGGCTGACAACACATCGATATCGAAGAGCCGGCTGCCCATCACATCCACGCTGCGCGCCTGCATGGTGCCGGCCACCAGCAACATCTCCTGGGTCAGAAACACGTAACCGGCAAACAGGCGCGGCGGCAGCAGGATGCCAATGCGCGCCCGCGTGTGCAAACCGGCGCGTTTGGAGGCAGCTTTCGGCTGGCGCTTCATATCAATAAAGTGGCGATCCAGATCAACCGGAATTGTCGCGGCCTTGTTGAAATACGGCAACCCATCTGCCGCCCATTCTGGAGCCGCCATGATTGCCCGCACGCTGTTCGACGCTGAACACGACACCTTCCGTGAATCCGTCCGCCGCTTTATCGACGCCGAAGTCCTGCCCCACCACGAGCGCTGGGAAGACCAGGGCTACGTCGACCGCGCCATCTGGGAAAAGGCGGCCGCCGCCGGCTACCACTGCGCCAGCATGCCCGAGGCCTACGGCGGCGCGGGTGCCGACATCCGCTACAGCACCGTGCTGATCGAAGAGATTGCCCGCGCGGGTGCCACGGGCCTGGGCTTCGGCCTGCACTCGGAAATCGTCGCGCCGTATCTGCTGCACTACGGCAGCGAGGCGCTGAAACAGCACTACCTGCCCAAGCTGGCGAGCGCAGAGATGATCGGCGCGATTGCCATGACCGAGCCTGGAGCCGGCTCCGACCTGCAAGGCGTGCGCACCACCGCCACGCGGAGCAGCGACGGCAGCCACTACGTGCTCAACGGCTCAAAGATCTTCATCACCAACGGCTGGCACGCAGATGTGGTGATCGTCGTGGCGCGTACCACGCCGGAAGGCGGCGCCAAGGGCACGAGCCTCTTTGTCGTCGACACCACCATGGAGGGCTTCAGCAAAGGCAAGCGCCTGAAGAAGGTCGGCATGAAGGCGCAGGACACCGCGGAGCTGTTCTTCGACAACGTGCGCGTGCCTGCCGCGAACCTGCTCGGCGAGGAACATCGCGGTTTTGCCTACCTGATGCAGGAACTGCCGTGGGAGCGCCTGCAGATCGCCATCGGTGCCATCGCTTCGGCCGAGGGCGCGCTTGATTGGACGCTGCGCTACGTGCGCGAGCGCCAGGCCTTCGGCAAATCCATCCTCGATTTCCAGACCGCGCGGCACGCACTGGCGGAACTGAAAACCGAAGTGCAGATCGGGCGCGTGTTTGTTGACCAGTGCATCGCGCTCAAGCTGGCTGGCAAGCTCGATGCCGCCACCGCATCGATGGCCAAGTACTGGACCACCGACCTGCAATTCAAGGTGATGGACCGCTGCGTGCAGCTGCACGGCGGCTATGGCTACATGTGGGAATACCCCATCGCCCGCGCGTGGGCCGATTCGCGCGTGCAACAGATCTACGGCGGCACCAACGAGATCATGAAAGAACTGATCGCCCGCACCCTTTAACCAGCACGACCTTCAGGACGCAACGCTATGGAAGCCTATATCTACGACGCCGTTCGCACCCCGCGCGGCAAGGGCAAGAAAGACGGCAACCTGCACGGTGTCACGCCGCTGCGCCTGGCCGCAACCGCACTGCGCGCCATCCGCGACCGCAATCAGCTCGACACATCGCTCGTGGATGACGTGGTGCTCGGCTGCGTGGAACCCGTGGGCGAACAAGGCGCGTGCATCGGCCGCGTGGCAGTGCTGTCAGCCGGCTATGCCGAGACGACGGCCGGCGTGCAGATCAACCGCTTCTGCGCCTCGGGCTTGGAAGCCTGCAACATGGCCGCCGCGCAGGTGATGGCCGGGCAGAGCGACTTCGCCATCGGCGGCGGCGTGGAGAGCATGTCGCGCGTGCCGATGGGTGCCAGCGGCGGTGCATGGCCTGTGGACCCGGCCGCGGCCATCCCGCTGTACTTCGTGCCGCAAGGCGTGTCGGCCGACACCATTGCCACCAAGTGGGGCTACAGCCGCCATGACGTCGACGCCTACGCCGCCGAGAGCCACCGCCGTGCGCATGCGGCCAGCACGGCTGGCTGGTTCACAGGTTCCATCGTGCCGGTGCGCGACCAGAACGGCCTGACCATCCTCGACCGCGACGAGATGATCCGCCCGCAGACCACCGTGGACACACTCGCGCAGCTCAAACCCTCGTTTGCGGAATTAGGCGAGCAATACGGCTTTGACGCCGTGATCCGCCAGCGCTATCCGGAACTGGAGCGCATCGAACACGTGCATCACGCGGGCAACAGCTCGGGCATCGTCGATGGCGCCGCAGCCGTGCTGATCGGCAGCCGCGAGGCCGGCAAGCGCGCGGGCCTCAAACCGCGTGCGCGCATCCGCAGCTTTGCGAGCATCGGCTCGGAGCCGTCGATCATGTTGACCGGCCCTTCGTACGCGGCCGAGAAGGCACTCAAGCGCGCGGGCATGTCGGCGACCGACATCGACCTGTACGAACTGAACGAAGCCTTCGCCTCCGTCGTGCTGCGCTTCATGGAGGTGTTGGCCGTGCCGCATGACCGCATCAACGTCAACGGCGGCGCCATTGCGATGGGCCATCCGCTGGGTGCAACGGGCGCCATGATTCTCGGCACGCTGCTGGATGAGCTGGAGCGCCGTGGGGCGAGCACGGGCCTCGCCACGTTGTGCGTGGGTGCCGGCATGGGCACCGCCACCATCATCGAACGCGTTTAAGGAGCGTGCTGACATGATCGACATCACCATCGACACCGACGGCATCGCCACGCTGACGTGGAACCAGCCGGGCCGTGCACAGAACGTGCTCAACGGCGAAACCTGCGCCGCCTTCTTTGCCGCTATCGATCGCGTGTGCGCAGATGCAAGCGTCAAAGGCATTCTGGTCACCTCCGCCAAAGCGGATTTCATTGCCGGCGGCGACCTCGAATGGCTGCAGACCAGCGACGACGCAGCCACGTTGTTTGAACGCACGTGTGAGCTGCACCGCATGCTGCGCAAGCTGGAAACCTGCGGCAAACCCGTGGCCGCGGCGCTGCCGGGCTCCACGCTGGGCGGCGGGCTGGAGATTGCCCTCGCCTGCCACTACCGCGTGGCGGCCGACAACGCCCGCGCACGCTTCGGCTTGCCGGAAGTCACACTGGGCCTCTTGCCGGGCGGCGGCGGCACGCAGCGTTTGCCGCGCTTGATTGGTGTGCAGAAGGCATTGCCGATGCTGCTTGAAGGCAAGCGCATCAAGGAGGCTGAGGCGCTCAAGCTCGGCATTGTCGATGCAGTCGTCAACGCGGGGGAAGAAGCCGATGCTGCGCGCACGTGGCTGCTGGGCGAAGGCCAGATCCGCGCGCAGCAACCGTGGGACATCAAGGGCTACAAGGTGCCCGGGGGCGGTATCTCCAGCCCCGCCGTGCAGCAGCTATTCACTGCGGCCAACGCCATGCTGCGGCAGAAAACCTACGGCAACTATCCGGCCGCGGCCAGCATCCTGTCGTGCGTGTATGAAGGGCTCATCACCGATCTCGATACAGGTCTCAAGACCGAGGCGCGCTACTTCGTGCAGGCGGTGCTGTCGCCGGAGGCCCGCGCGATGATCCGTACCCTTTTCTTCAGCTTGAACGCCGCCAACAAACTGGCCGCGCGCCCCGCCGATGTGCCCACGCGTCGCTACGCCAAGATCGGCGTGCTGGGCGCGGGCATGATGGGCGCCGGCATCGCCTACGTCACCGCCAAGGCGGGGTTGCCGGTCGTGCTGCTCGACACCACGCAAGAAGCCGCCGAACGCGGTAAAGACTATTCCCGCAAGCTCGTCGAGAAACAGGTACAGCGCGGCCGCCTGCATGCTGACCAGGCCGAAGCGCTGCTCGCGCGCATTCAGCCCACCACGTCCTACGCCGACCTGGATGGCGCGGGGCTCGTCGTTGAAGCCGTGTTCGAGCAGCGCGACATCAAGGCCGACGTCACGCGCCAGGCCGAAGCGGTGCTATCGCCCGATGCCATCTTCGCGTCCAACACGTCCACGCTGCCGATCACGGGGCTGGCCGAAGCAAGCCAGCGGCCGGGCAACTTCATCGGGCTGCATTTCTTCTCGCCAGTCGACAAGATGCCGCTGGTGGAGGTGATCGTCGCCCGGCAGACCACGCGGGCGACGCTTGCGCAGGCGCTCGATTACGTGAAGGCCATCGGCATGACGCCCATCGTCGTCAATGACAGCCGCGGCTTTTATACGAGCCGCGTGTTTTCGACCTACGTGCTCGAAGGCCTGGCAATGCTCGCCGAAGGCGTAGCGCCTGCGCTGATCGAAAACGCCGGGCTACTGGCCGGCATGCCGGTCGGGCCGCTCGCGCTCATCGACGAGGTTTCGAGCGAGCTGATCCACAAGGTCAACCAGCAGACCCGCGCCGACCTGGGTGTCGCCTACATCGAGCGCCCGGGTGAAGCCGTGGCCGAGCGCATGGTGACGCTGGGCCGCATCGGCCGCAAAGCCGGCCAGGGCTTTTACGACTATCCGGAGAGCGGCAAGAAAACGCTGTGGCCCGGGCTGGCGACCGAATACCCAAAAGCCGCGGCGCAGCCTGACGTTCAGGCGCTGGTCGATCGCCTCATCACCGTGCAGGCCGTGGAAACGGCGCGCTGTCTGGATGAAGGCGTGGTGACCGATCCGTGCGACGCCGACGTGGGCGCGCTGCTCGGTTGGGGATTCCCGGCATTCCGGGGCGGGCCGGTGTCGCACATCCATCGCATGGGGGTGGGGGCCTTTATTGACCTGTGCGACCGGCTGGCTGCGGAGCACGGCCGCCGGTTCGCGCCGCCCGCCCTGTTGCGTGACATGGCAGACAAACACACCGCGTTTTACGAACGCTGACGCTCAGGCGCCGCGCGGGTAAACCTTGCGCGGCGCCTCGCAACGTACAGGCGTTGCGCCGCACAAACAGCACCCGAGGGTAAATCCGAGTTCCCCCCAAAAAGCAAACGATTGCGCGTCCAGTCATTACCGCGTTCGCTCGGCTTCAGACACAGGGGCTCCGCTCCGATATAGAGTGAGAGGCACATGAAACGGCCGATATTCAGGCACGCTGCGCGCGTGCCCAAAACGACTGGACACGCAAACGCTGGAGTGGGGATGCCCGCAGAGCAATCGAAGGCTTCTTCTGGTGGTACGACTGATATCACGCCGCAGCCAGGGTGGCGGCGCAGGCTGCTATCGCCGCTGAATGTCGGGGCGGTGCTGATCCTGTTGTTCATCTGGACGTTCACGTTCCATCAACTCACCCAGGAGCGCGACAGGCTGATCCGCGATGCGCAGGCGCGCACGCAGGTTGAAGCCCAGGCATTTGGTGAGTACTCACTCGGCAGCGTGCGGCGCGTATCGGAATTCCTGCTCGATCTGCGCGCGAGCTGGTTATCCGGTCGGGACGTGTTTGAGCAGGTCATCCACGAACGGCAGGAGGCGGTGCGTGACCTGACCTTCCAGGTGGCCGTGATCGACGAGAACGGGATGCTGCTCTACTCCAGCATTGGCCCCACCACGGAACGCGTCGACCTGAGCCAGCGCGAACACTTTCGCGTGCACAAGGAATCGGGCGGACGCGACGTGCTGTTCATCAGCGACCCGGTGCAGGGCAAGGTCTCGAAAAAGTGGTCGATCCAGTTCACGCGCCCCATTCTCAAGGCTGGCCAATTTGCCGGTGTCGTGGTGGTGTCCGTCAGCCCGGAACAGTTCGCCAGCTTTGCCAATACGCTTGCGATTGGCAAGGACGGGGCTGCCACCATCATCCGCGAGTCCGGCCAGATCCTGGCGCGCGTACCCAACCCGAGCGCGGGCATCGAAAAACCGCCGCGCCGCCGCCAGTTCAACAAGCCGGGCGCGCTGGAAACAGGCAGCTACCGGGTGGTGTCGGGCACCGACGGCATCGAGCGCCTCATCGGCTATCACCACGTACCGGAGATCGGGCTCTACTTCCTGGTAGGCGAGTCGGTGGCATCGGTGCTGGAGCCCTACGACGGCTATCGGCGCACCGCGCTGGTCGAGGCGACCGCTTCCACCTTACTGCTCGCGCTGCTGTATTTCACGCTGCGCCACCAGGGCGCCGAGCGCAAGCGGCACATCGAAGACATGCGCCTGGCCTCCATGGTTTATGCATCGAGCAGCGAAGCGATGATGGTGACGACGCTCGACGGCCGCGTGATCGACGTGAACCCGGCTTTTACGGTCACCACGGGCTATTCGGCGCAGGAGTTCAAGGGCCAGTCGAGCGACGCCATCCGCTCCGAATGCAACGAGCGCGCCGTGATTGAAGCGATGCGCGACGGCGTTTCAACCAAGGGCTCGTGGAGCGGCGAATACCTGATCCGCCGCAAGGACGGCAGCGAGTTCCCTGCGCTGCTCACCGTCGACACGTTTGCAGACAGCACGCTGGGCGAGCCGCGCCGGGTGGCGCTCATCCACGACATGACGGAGAAAAAGCGCGCTGAAGAGGTCATCTGGCGGCAGGCCAACTTCGATGCGCTCACCGATCTGCCCAACCGGCACATGTTCTACAACCGCCTGCGACAAGAGATTGCGCGGGCGCGGCAGACGTCTACACAACTGGCGTTGCTGTTCATCGATCTGGACCGTTTCAAGGAAGTGAACGACACGCTCGGCCACGACCAGGGCGACATCCTGCTCAAGGAGATCGCGCGGCGCATCTCGGCCATCGTGCGCGGCACCGATACGGTCGCGCGGCTGGCCGGCGACGAGTTCACCATCATCCTGCCGGACCTGCCCGATGCCTCGGCGGCCACGCCCATCATCCGTAGCTTGCTCGCGCGCATTGCCGCACCCCTGCAGCTTGGCGAGGAAAGCGTGGAAGTGTCGGCCAGCATCGGGGTGGCGCTGTACCCACGCGACGCCGACAGCGCGGAATCGTTGCTCGTGCGCGCAGACCAGGCCATGTTTGCGGCCAAGAGCGCGGGACGCAATCAATGGGCCGCTTTTACCCCGGCATTGCAGCGCGCCGAACAGGAGCGCCTGCGCGTGACAAGCGACTTGCGCGTGGCGCTGGCGCAGGGCCAGCTTACGGTGCATTACCAGCCCATCGTCGATCTGCTGACGGGCAAGGTCCGCAAGGCAGAGGCACTGATCCGCTGGCGGCATCCCGTGCGGGGCGAGATCGATCCGGCAGACTTCATTCCGGTGGCTGAAGACAGCGGGCTGATCGTCGAGATCGGCAAATGGGTGCTGAACAAAGCGCTGGATCAGCTCACGGAATGGCACACCACGCTCGACAGCACGCTGCAGGTGTCGGTCAACAAGTCACCGCTTGAATTCCGCGCGCACCAGTCGGGCACCGAATCATGGCCCAAGGTGGTGGAGCGCCGAGGGCTTCCACCGCACAGCCTGGTCGTCGAAATTACCGAAGGCTCATTGATGGCCGATAGCGCGGAGGTGGTCGAACACCTGCACGAATTCCGGCGCGCGGGCGTGGACATCGCACTCGATGATTTCGGCACGGGGTATTCGTCGCTCTCATACCTGAAGCGGTTCGACATCGACTACATCAAGATCGATCAGTCGTTCGTGCGCAGCCTCGCGCATGACCCGAAGGACATCGCTCTGTGCAGCGCTATCGTGGGCATGGCGCACGCACTGCGTATCAAGGTCATTGCCGAGGGCATCGAGACCGAAGAGCAGAAGGCGATTCTGGTCGCGGCCGGGTGTGACTACGGCCAGGGCCACCTCTTCTGCCCGCCGGTGCCGCCGGCAGCGTTTGAAGCCTTTGTGGCCAAAAACCAGCTTGCGGAGACTTAGGCGGCGCAGGGCACGCCACTTCGTTCATTCGGCGCCTATCTTGCTTCCATCAATTAGCCGCCGCGGCCAGCACCGGTGCCAGTGCCCACCACTGTGCGGTTCTTGCCTTCGTGCTTGGCCTGGTACAGCGCAATGTCGGCGGCTTCGATCAACGTGGTGGTCGGCACGTCGTGCACCGGACTCACCACCGCGCCGCCAATGCTGACCGTCACATATCCGCCCGTGGACGAATGCATGTGCGGCACCTGCAGGGCCTCGATCGCGCTGCGGATCTTTTCCGCCAGCAGCGTCAACCCCTCGGCGCTGTTGCCGGGCAGGACGACAGCAAATTCCTCGCCGCCAAAACGCGCCGCCAGGTCACCGGGGCGGCCGAGGCATGCTTCCACCGTGCTGCCGATGCGCTTGAGCACCTCGTCCCCAGCCACGTGGCCGTAGGTGTCGTTGTAGAGCTTGAAGTTATCGACATCGATCATCAGGAAGGACAGCGCCGTGCCCTCGCGCGCGCCGCGCCGCCATTCCGCGCTCAGATATTCGTCGAGATAACGGCGGTTGGCCAAGCCAGTCAGACCATCGGAGTTGGTCAGGCGGCGCAGTTCCAGATTGGCTTCGAGCAACTGCTGCTGCGATTGGCGCAGCGCGCGGTACGCCTCGTCACGCTGCAGCAGGTTGACGTATGAGCGCGAGTGGTAACGGATGCGCGCAAGCAGCTCGATGCGGTCCGGCAGCTTGACGAGGTAATCGTTGGCGCCCGCAGCAAACGCCGCGCTCTTGATGACCGGCTCTTCCTTGGTCGACAGCACGATGATGGGCACGTCGCGCAGCACCGGGTTGGCGCGGTAGTCGCGCACCAGCGTCAGGCCATCGGTACCCGGCATCACCAGGTCTTGCAGGATGACGGTGGGGCGCGTCTGGATGGCGGCAATCATCGCTTCGTCCGAGCGCGCGCAGTAGTGGAAATCGATGCGATCTTCACCGCCCAGGGCCTGACGAATGGCTTCGGCCACGATGGCTTGGTCATCTACCAGCAACACCATCACCGGAACATCGGCGGCCGCCGGCGTACGCAGCAGCGCGCGTGCGGCTTCCAGCGCGGCGTCCGCTGCAGGGATGGGCTTGGTTTCGTCCGGACCGTCCGGATCATCCGGCATCTCAGAAGGGTGGTTGGTCATGTGATGCTCCCCGTTTCTGGTTATGTATGTGTGATGGTCGTGGCCGTGCGTGCTTCAGGCATGCACGAGCGTGATGAGTTCGTCGGCGATGCGGTCGAGCGGCAGGATGGCGCGCGCCGCATCGAGTGCTGCCGCGGCCTTGGGCATGCCGTACACCGCGCTGGTCGCCGCGTCCTGCGCGATGGTGTGATAACCCTTGGCGCGCATGGCCTTCAGGCCGATGGCACCGTCGCGGCCCATGCCCGTAAGCAGTACACCGATGGCGCTACCCCGCCAGTGTTCAACCACGCTGTGGAAGAACACGTCTACCGACGGGCGATATGGCGTGCTGACCGGCTCTGGCGTGTAGCCGAAGGTGCCGCCGGGCAGCACATGCATGTGGTCGTTGGTGGCGGCAAGCAGCACCTCGCCTGCACGCGGGCGGTCGCCTTCCGCGGCCACGCGCACCGTCAGCGCAGTCTGGCCATTCAGCCATTCGGCCATCCCGGCTGCAAAGGCCTGGTCAACGTGCTGGATCACGGCAATGCCCGCGGCAAACTCTGCCGGAAGTTTGCCCAGCACGGCGGCCAATGCCGTGGGCCCGCCGGCAGAGGCGCCGATGGCCACCAGCGACACCGCGCCGTCCAGCGCGTTGGTGCAAACGCGCGGCCTAGGCGCAACGGGCTTTTCCAGCAGGCGGCCGATCTGGTCAATCTTGGTGAGCAACGGATGGTTGGCGTCGGCATCCGAGCCACCGCCGAGCGTGGGCGTATCTACGGCATCCAGAGCGCCCGCGCCCATCGCCTCGTACACACGCCACGCGTTGGCGCCCACGCTGCTGGTCACCACCAGGATCGCGCACGGATTGCGCGACGCCATGATCCGCCGGGTGGCTTCCACGCCATCAAAGCGCGGCATGATCAGGTCCATCAGCACCACGTCGGGCGGCTGCGCGGCGCAAAATTCAACTGCCTGTGCCCCATCGGTCGCCACCCACAGCACACGGTGCTCGGGCCGACGTGCGATTGTGCGGCGCATGGCTTCCACCGCCAGCGGCATATCGTTGACGATGCCGATATTCATGTCCGCGCTTCTCCAATCAGGTCACGCACTGCGTCCAGCAGCGCTTCATCGTGGAAACTGCCTTTGGCGAGGTAATAATCCGCGCCGGCATCCAAGCCACGACGGCGGTCTTCCTCGCGATCCTTGTAGGACACCACCATCACCGGCAGCGCCTTCAGTGCAGCGTCGCGCTTGATGAGCGTGACCAGCTCGATGCCGTCCATGCGCGGCATGTCGATGTCGGTAACGACGAGGTCAAAGTCTGCGCCGCGCAAAGCGTTCCAACCATCCATGCCATCCACCGCTACGGTGACGGCGTAGCCGCGTTTTTCCAACAGCTTGCGTTCCAGCTCGCGCACGGTGAGCGAATCGTCCACCACCAGCACGTGCTTGCGGTGCTGCACGGCCACGCCCTGCGCGCGCTGCACCTTGTCGAGCTGGCCACCGCGCACGAGCTTATCGACCGAACGCAGCAGGTCGTCCACATCAACGATCAGCACCGCGTCGCCGTTTTCCATCAGCGCACCCGCGGCGATATCACGTACCTTGCCAAGCCGCGCATCCAGCGGCTGCACCACCAGCATGCGCTCGCCCAGGAAGCGGTCGACGGCAATACCGTAAGTTTCGGCGCCCTCCCCAATCACGACCACCGGCACGCTGTCGCGCGCCTCGCCCGGCGGCTGCGTGCCGAGCAACTGATGCGCTGTCACCAAACCCACCGGACGACCTTCGAAGCTGAAATGCTGCTGCCCTTCGAGCATGTCGATCTCGGGGCGGGCCAGCTCGAGTGTGCGTCGCACGTAGGCCAGCGGAAACGCATAGGCCTCGCCGCCCACGTCCACCAGCAGGCTGCGGATGACGGACAGCGTGAGCGGCAACTGCAGCATGAAGCGCGTGCCGCGCCCCGGCTCGTTGTGGATGCGAACGGTGCCGCGCACCGCCTTGACCACCTCGTGCACAGCATCGAGCCCGACACCGCGGCCGGACACATCCGTCACGTGTTCGCGCATCGAAAAACCCGGCAGCAGCAGGAAGTCGAGCAACTCGTGATCCGACAGACGGGTGGCGGTGTCGGCGTCGGACAGACCGCGCCGTACCACCGCAGCACGCACGGCTTCCAGATCAATGCCGGCGCCATCATCTGCCACGGTAATCAGCAGCTTGCCGGCACTGTGGCGCGCTTCCAGGGTGATGGTGGCTTCGGGCGGCTTGCCCTGCGCCTCGCGGGCTTCGGGCGTTTCCACGCCATGGTCGACGGCATTGCGCAGGAGATGGCCCAGCGGGGCGTCGAGCATATCGAGGATGTCGCGGTCAACCTGCGTGGCTTCGCCGACGATGTTGAAGCGCACCTGCTTGCCCAGCGAGCGTGCCAGATCGCGCACCACGCGCGGATAGGCGTGCGTCGCGTCGCCAAACGGCCGCATGCGGCATTGCAATGCCTCGTCGTACAACTGCTGTGCAAGGTGGGTGCTGCGACGGTCGAAGCGGTCAAGGTCGTCGATGTGCTCGCCCAGCGTCTGCTGCATGTGGCCGAGCATCTGGCGCACGTCGTTGAGTGCTGCGTGCATGTCGGCGTCAGCATGCTGGTCGAGCCGTTCGACCAGCGTTTCGTAGAGTGCGTCGAGCGCCAGCGTGGCCGCGCGGTGGCTGCGTTTGACGCGCAGCATCGATTCACCGAACGGTTTGAGCCAACGTGATTCGACCAGCGATTCGCCCGACAGGCTGAGCAGACGGTCGAGGTTATCGGCACGCACGCGCAGCATGCGGTGCGGATCGCGCGTACTGTCGATGGGCGCACGATGCGGTGCGGGGGCGGCCGGCTCTGGCGCTGGTACGGGCGCAGTCGACAAGGCGGCCACCTCGGCGTTCAACAGCGCCATCGCCGCCTTCATCGTGGCATCTTCGGCAGCCGCGTCAGGATTGGCAAACGTTGCAGCGACTGGCGCAGCGGCGGCACGCTCCGGCGCAGAAAACGCAGCCAGCACGGCCTCTACTTCGGCGCGCGGCAGCTGGCCTGCGGTGCCGGGCTGGCCGACGCGCAGCAACAGATCCGTGCCGCGCAACAGCACGTCGATATGCGCGGCGGTCAGCACGAGCGTGGCGCGCTGTGCAGCCACGAACCACTCCTCCATGCGGTGTGCGACGTCAACGCCGTCCTGCAGGCCGACGATGCGCGCGGCGCCCTTGAGCGAATGCGCGGCGCGCATGCAGGCTTCCAGCGCGGCGGCATCGGTGGGTGCGCGCTCCAGCGTCAGCAGGCCAGTCGACAGCACACGCGTCTGCGTCTGCGCTTCCTCATGGAACAGCGCCAGCAAGGATTGGCGGCCCAGATCGTCATCCACGCTCATCGCAGACTCCGGGCAATCGAGTCGAACACGCGATCGGTGTCGAGCAGGCCAATGGTGGCATCGCGCCACGCCAGCACGCCACGTGCGTGGGCCGTGGTGGCGTGCGTGAGTGTGGACGGCACCGGCAGCAGCGCGGTGGCTGGAAAGCGCAGCACGCCTTCCACCTCGTCCACCGGAAAGACGGCCGATTCGTCACGGTGTGCAGCCACCAAGAGCCGCGCATAACCATTGCGCCCGGCGTGTTTGCTGCCCGCATGATCCAGGCCCAGCAGCTCGCCCAGTGATACCGCCACCGTAAGCGCCCCGCGGATGTTGACCAGCCCCAGCACCACCCGGTTACGCCGATGCGGCAACGTGT
This sequence comes from Ralstonia sp. Ralssp110, assembly GCF_047325135.1. NCBI lineage: Bacteria > Pseudomonadati > Pseudomonadota > Betaproteobacteria > Burkholderiales > Burkholderiaceae > Ralstonia > Ralstonia sp. Ralssp110. Next base: position 1,111,131 of record NZ_CP168609.1, read on the forward strand.
GGATGGCGCGCGGCGTGTCGATCTGCCGCAACGCGGTGGCCGGCAGTGCGAGCCATTCGTCAGCGATACGGAATACGAGCACGGCCAACTCCGTCCCCGCGTGCTCCGGGGTACGCAGCGGAGCAGCCGTGCGATGCGCCCGCGCGGCAGCTTCCAGGTCGGCATCGGTCAGCGCCCGATCCAGCAGCGCGGCGGCCCCGTCTTCAAAGATTGGGCAATTCAGGCAGCGCGAATACTCGGCCAGGCGCGGGCAGGATTGATCGCCGCGCGTGCCGATGCGGTTCCAGCAGTCATCAACGAGCGTGGTAACGCCCGCGTGGTCATGGACGGCGTGCGCCATGCGTTCCTCGTGTGTGCTCCGGTGTTTCGGATTCGGATGATGCGGATGGTGTCTTGCCCTGGCGTGCCAGCGCGCGCTCCGCACGCAGCATCAGCTGGCGTGCGGCCACGGTATCGCCGGCCACGTCGAGCAGCGCGGCAAGGTGGGTTAGCGCTTCGTAGTGCGCGGGTTCCAGGTACAGCGCCTTGCGGTAAAAGTCGCCTGCATCCGCGTGGCGCCCGCGTGCATCGGCAATCAGGCCGAGCAGGTAAAACGTATCGGCTTCGGGTGCGCGCAGGTTGGCGATCTCCAGCGCCACGCGCTGGGCTTCGTCAAGATTGCCGGCGTCGGCCAGCCGCCGTGCGTCGGCCACCGTGGGCCGCTCGCGCAGCATGGCTTCCACCTCGGGAATGACGGGCGGCAAGGGCCGCACCGCAAAAGTGGGCGCTGGGTTGGGCCGGGGCGGGGTCTGCAGGCGCGCCGCCACGGGGCGCACCGGCACCGACGGTAACGCCACGCCGGGCAATCCCACCACGGAAGCCGCATGCTCGGGCGGCAGCGGCAAACGGAACGGCAACGGCGCCCGCGCACCCGTCTCACTTGAGGCCGTGCGTTGAAATGCAAACGCCAACGGAATCCGCGCTGAACTCATCGCGTGACGCATCATCAGGCCCGTTTCAGCAGGGCCGACGAAGATCATGCCGTCTTCCGCCAGTTGTGAATCGAGCCGGCGAATCGCCTGGTCCTGCGCGTCGCGGTGGAAGTAGATCAGCACGTTGCGGCAGAAGATGAAGTCGTAACGTGTGTCGTCCGCCGGTGCGTCAGCCAGGTTGGCTTGCGCAAAGCGCACCAGTCCGCGCACGGTATCGCTCAACTGCCAGATGCCGTCGGCCTCGGTGAAATGCCGATCGCGGAAGGTCAGCGGATGGCCCCGGAAGGCATTGCGCCCATACACCGCGCGCCGTGCCTGCTCAATGGCGCGCGCGCTGATATCGATGGCGTCGATGGTGAACCGAGCGGGATCGATGCCGGCATCGAGCAACGCCATCGCCGCAGAGTACGGCTCTTCGCCCGTCGAGCATGGCGCACTAAGGATGCGCAGTACCCGCATCGGCTCGCGCGCAAGTTTTTCGCCCACCACGCGCGCCAGCGTGACGAAGGCTTCGCGGTCTCGGAAAAACCAAGTCTCGGGCACCACCAGCGCTTCGATCAGCGACTGCCGTTCTTCGGGTGCGGTGTTCAGGCGCAGCCAGTACGCGTCGAGCGCCGCCGCGTCCAGCGTCGTCGGCATGCCGCGCCCGGCCAGCATTGCGCGCGTGCGGTCCAGCACGGCGCGCTCCAGCGCGTTCGTGCCGAGCGACGGCGCATCAATGCCCGTCTCGTGCGAGAGCCAGGCTCCAAAGCGGGGATCGACGGCCACCATGACGATCAGCCAACGGTAGCCGGAAACAGCAATGCACGCACTTGCGCGTCGAGCATCGCCTCGGTATCGACCCGCTGCACGAGGCCATCGCCCAGGCTTGCCACGGGGCCGAGCCAGCGTGCATTGGGCGTGGCGACACCGCTGTCGGCAAAGTGCGCATCGTCGATACGTCGCGTGTGCGTTGCGTGTTCGAGCATCAGGCCGAGCAGCGGTGCTTCGTCGCCGCGGGAACCGGATTCATAGCGCACCAGCACCAGACGCGTGGAACGCAACGGCCGCGCAGGGCGGCCCAAGGCAAGCTGCGGCACGTCGATCACCGGCACAGGTGCGCCATGCCGTTCGATCACGCCCGCCACCCACGCAGGCGCACCCGGAATCGACTTGGTGGCGGCCAAGGGCAGCACTTCAGCAATCTGCGCCACGTTGAGCGCATAGCGGTCGCCATCGAGCTGGAACAGGAGGTAAAGCATGGCGATTCTCGCTACGGCAAAAACACGTCAATGCGGATGCGCTGCGGGTCAGGCTTCGATCTTGAAGCGCGACACGCCGGTACGAAGCTGGTTGGCCACCAGCGTCAGGTCGTCAATCGCCTGCGACGACTGGCGCAGCGATTCCGCCGTCTGCTGTGCAGCTTCGGACAACTGCGACAGCGCCTGCGTAATCTGCTCGGCACCCGTCGCCTGCGTCTGCATGCCTTCGTTCACCATCTGGAAGCGGGGCGCCAGCGTCTGCACCTCGGTAATGATCTGGGAGAGCTGCGTGCCGACCTGCTGCACGTCACGCATACCGCGCCGCACCTCTTCCGAGAACTTGTCCATGCCCATCACGCCAGCGGAGACGGCCGATTGGATTTCCTTGACCGTCTGCTCGATGTCGTAGGTGGCGACTGCCGTCTGGTCAGCCAGTCGGCGGATTTCCGTGGCCACCACCGCAAACCCGCGGCCGTATTCGCCAGCCTTCTCCGCCTCGATGGCCGCGTTGAGCGACAGCAGGTTCGTCTGGTCGGCCACCTTGGTGATGGTCGACACCACCTGGTTGATGTTGGTCGCCTTCTCGTTGAGGATGGCCAGCTTGGCGTTGACCGAACCTGCAGCTTCCATCACGCCGCGCATGGTGTCTTCCATGCGGGTCAGGCCGCTCTGGCTGGCGCCGGCCAGCGTGGCGGATTGCTCGGCCACGCTCGATACCTCGTTCATCGTGCGCAGCAGGTCGCGCGAGGTGGCAAAGATCTCGCGCGACGTTGCGCCGATCTCGGTGGTGGTCGCGGCGGTCTCGGCGGCGGTGGCCTGCTGCTCCTTGGAAGTGGCGGCAATCTCGGCCACGGACGTCGTCACCTGCAGGGACGACTTCTGCGCCTGCGACACCAGGCTCGCCAGCTCTTCGGCCATGCGGTTGAAACCTTCTTCCAGCGTGCCGAACTCATCATTGCGGCGCAGATCGAGCCGGCCCGACAGGTTACCGGTGCGCATGTCGTCGTGGGCACCCACCACACGGGCCATCGGCACCGTAATTGCCTTGAACAGCGCATAGCCCAACACCACCGCGGCCAGCAGCACCACACCCAGCGCTACGGCCAGCGTGATCTCGGTGCTCTGTACCGAGCTGCGAATCTGCTGCGCCGATTGGTCGGCTACCGCGCGGTTATCCGTCACGAGCTGTTCGGCAAGGTTCACGGCCTCTTCCCAGGCAGGTATGGCATGTTGCGCCACAGCCTGCGCAGCCGGCCGGGATTTGGCTGCCTGTTGCACAGCGTCGTTGAACATGGCCAGGTATTTGTCGATGGCGGTGCGATACGTGCGGAACCGCTGGCGGTCATCCTCACGGAAGATGGTGGCCTCGTAGGCGGCCGAGTATTGATCCAGCTCTCGCACGCTTTTGGCCGCGCGATCCAGGTCGCGCCGCACGACATCCGCATCGGTATCGACAAACAATGCACGTTCGAGCATCGCCTGGCTATTGCGCGTCGCTGCGCGCAGCGATGTGGACAAATACAAACCCGGTACCGAATCGCGCTCCAGGCTCATGGCCTCTTCGTCAATCGCGCGAAGCCGCGTGTACGACACCGCCGCCATGATGACCATCAAAATGAACAGCACACCGAAGCTCAAGACGATGCGGTTGCCGAGTGAAAAGCGGCCGCCGCGAAGCATGCCTGACAGGGTTGCGTTGCTGATGCGGGGCGTCGCAGAGACCATGTTTGAAACCTAGAAGAAACCGACAAGAAAGCCGTGGCGAAAAAGACGTGAAAGCGGCCCAAAGCGCGCCACACAGAAGTGTTTGGAATGGTAAAGGAACGTATCGGTCACCGGAACCGAAACCTGTGTGATTCCGCGTCAATACAAGGGTAAGCCCCTGCCTGGTCAAGGGTGAAGCGCCGCCGATTGAGCACAGGCGAGCACTCGGGGCCCTCCCCGCCGGAGCCCTCAGCGGCCGCGCACTGCCCGCGCAAACGCTTGCACCACGTCGGCAGACGCATCGGTGATGGCCCAGTAGCCCATGCCGGCGCTGCGCCAGGCCATCAACTGGTAGCCGCGCTCGGTGCGCAGCGCGGGTTCGGTGTCGCTGCCGGCCTCGGGGCGTACGTACAGGTCCACCGGATGCTGCGCTGAGCGGTAGACCAGCACCGCCACCGGGCGGCCGTCGATGTAGTCCAACCGGCCGCCGATGAGGGGGAACCCGCGCGCTGCAAGGTCGGTAACGGGCGGCGCATAGTCGATGCGGCCGTTGAACCACGGCTTGACCGTGTGCCGATCGGACGACAGCACATCGGTCTCCCGCGCGCCCAGCAGCGCCCGCACGTGGCTGGCGGTGATGTCGTGCGCGGTGAGCGCAGCCGTATCGGGCCGGCCCACCAGCACGCCCACACCGAGTGCCACGGCCGCGAGCGCGCCAGCGCCCAATCCCAAGCCGAGCCCCCGCGATGGCGTGATCAACCAATTAGCCAAGCGCTGCCATGGCGATTCCGACTGGCGCGGCGCGCGCGGGCGGGGCGATTCGGGGCGCACGCCAGCCTCCCCCTGCACGGCCTGCAATACACGCTCGCTCAAACCAGGCGGCGCCTTCCTGTAGAGCGCCGGCGCACGCAGCCCCTGCCGCAGCGCACGCACCACGCCATCGTGGCGCGCCGCAATGTCGGTACATGCGGCACACGTGGCCAGATGCGTTTCCATGCGCAGGCTGTCGGCCACTCCGAGTTCGCCATCGGCGCGGGCAGCCAGCAACGCGCGGATGTCGTCACAGTTCATGGCGGAACTCCTTGGTGCTGTTTCCCAGACCGCCCGACGCCCGGATGGGTGTCACATTTGTGCGCAGCGGTGCGTTGTCTTCCGTAAGCAGACGTGCGAGCTGCTGCCGCGCACGTGCCAGCCGCGACATGACCGTGCCGACGGGCGCGTCCACCACGGCGGCAATGTCGCGGTACGGCAGGTCTTCCAGCTCGCGCAGCACGAGCACCTCGCGATACGGCACCGGCAACTGCGCCAGCGCGACATGCACGCGGCGCACATCGTCGATGCGGGCGAGCAGCGCAGCGGGGTCGACGCCATAGGTGGCGCTGTCGTCGTTCGCTTGGCCGACCGCCACGTCGTCATCCCACGGCTGGGCCGGTGCCTGTTTGCGGCGCGCGCATTCCGAGAACCACGTGTTGCGCACGATGGCCAGCAGCCATGGGCGGCCGTCCCCGCCGCGAAACCCGCCAAACAGCCGGAACGCGCGCAGGCAGGCTTCCTGAACGATGTCGTCGGCGTCTTGTGCGTCGCCCGAGAGCCAGCGCGCCAGGTTGTAAGCGGCGTCGACATGCGGCAGCACCGCCTGCGCAAAGCGCTGGGCGTCGGTGGGCAGATCGAGCGTGGGGTCTGGCAGGTCGGGCATGGCGGCCTGGAGGCGGTTGACCTCCGTATACCGGGGTGCAATTCAGTTTATTCCCGCCCCGAAGAAATTTTGTGAAAACGCGAATCTTATGGAATACGCGGGCACCCCAGCCGGTATGACAGGCAGGACCAGCGCTTCCTTCATTGCCATCGCGCTGGGCCGCTATCCAACTCGGTCATCTATTGCAGGGGACACCCATGAGCAAGCAACCCGGACGACGCCAGTTCCTGCAACTGGCCGCGGTCGGCGGTCTGGTGTACGCATCCGGCCTGCCCGGCTGGCAGGCGATGGCGGCCACCACGCGCGCCGCCGGCACCAAGCAGGACGATTTCTACTTCGTGCAGTTATCCGACACCCACTGGGGCTTCAAGGGCGCGCCCAATCCGGATTCGCAAGGCACGCTGCCCAAGGCGATTGCGGCGGTGAATGCGTTGTCGCCCGCGCCGGACTTTGTCATCTTCACGGGCGACCTCAGTCACATCAGCGACGACCCTGCCGAGCGCCGCAAGCGCCTGGCCGAGTTTCGCGACATTGCCGCCAAGATCAAGGTGCCGGTGGTGCATTACATGCCGGGCGAGCACGACGCCTCGCTCGACAACGGCGAGGCCTATATCGAACTCTTCGGCCGCACGCATTATTCATTCGATCACAAGGGCGTGCACTTCATCGCCATCGACAACGTGTCGGACCCGTCCGCGCGCGTGGGGGAGGCACAGCTCGCGTGGCTGGCGGCGGATGTGCGTTCCGTGCCCGAGCACACGCCCATCGTCGTGTTCACGCATCGGCCGCTGTTCGATCTGTACCCACAATGGGACTGGGCCACGCGCGATGGCCAGCAGGTCATCGACTTGCTGATGCCGCACCCGAACGTGACCGTGTTCTACGGCCACATCCACCAGGAACACCATCACATGACCGGGCACATTGCCCACCACTCGGCGCGCTCGCTGATGTTCCCGCTGCCCGCGCCCCCCGCACCGGGATCGCAGGCAAAACGCAACCCGGTCCCGTGGGATGCCGCAGCGCCCTATCGCGGCCTGGGCTGGCGCAGCATCACCGAGCACGGCAAGCAGGACGCCGCCACCTGGGCGCTGGCCGAGCAGCCGATCCAACCCAACAGCGAAGCCACTGCCGCCAAGACGCCGGAGACCACCTGACATGCGCCCTCCCATTGCACACAACCCCAAGCGCCGACTGGCGCTGCGTCAGTTCACCGTGCTCGCGGCGGGTGCGGCCCTCGCCTGTGTTGCGCACGGCGAAGGCCCCACGGTCATTCGCGTGCACGCACGCAAGTTCACCTTCACGCCAGACAAGATCACGCTCAAGCGCGGCGTGCCTGTGGTGTTCGAGTTGACTGGGCAAGACATCCTGATGGGCTTTGCCATTCCGGACTTCAACGTGCGTGCCGACGTGGTGCCGGGGCAGACCGTGCGGCTGGCGCTTACGCCCGACAAGACGGGCACGTTCGATTTCCTGTGCGACATCTTCTGCGGCTCGGGCCACGAGACGATGAATGGAACGTTGACCGTCACCTGAAGCGCAAAGAGCAAAGAAGAAAGCGAAGTGAAACGCCCCGACCTGTTCGGGGCGTTTTCATTGACAGGATGCACGCATGACGTGCTTGCAGCGGCATACACATTCTTTACGACGCGCGGGAATAAACCGTCGGCCTGCGGTGTTTACTCCACTAGCACGCCATCGACCCGCACTCTGGAGGACCCATATGTCGTCACGTTCGCAGCGTCGCCTACGTACGTTGCTGTTTGCTGTGTTCACACTCATGTCAGGCATCGGAGCGCACGCTGCAGTTGCGCAGGAAGCACCGCCACAGGCCAATCGCGAGCAGGCCTTCCTCGCCGAAAACGATGTCGCCATGACAAAGATGATGGACGGCATGGTCCCGAAGCCCAGCGGCAACATCGACCAGGATTTCGTCGCGATGATGACGCCACATCACCAGGGCGCCATCGACATGGCCGTGGCCTACCTGCGCTACGGCCAGAACGAACAACTGCGCCGCATCGCGCAGGAAATCGTCGTCGCGCAACAGCAAGAGATTGCAGCGATGCGCTTGGCGCTTGGCCAGCCGCCGCCCCCGTCGGCACCGGTCCCCACGCAGTTCCGCCCGGCCTCCGCAACGACTGCGCCCGCATCCCATGCGGCGCATCACGCTCACACCGCCACCCCTCAACAGGAAGACCGATGAAGAACCGACTGTTTGTTGCCACGGCGCTTGCCGCAGCGGCCATCACGTGCGCCGCGAGCGCCAGCGCCGGGCAGGCGCCCGCATCCCTTGCCTCGCCTGACATTCCCATCAGCCACAGGGATCGCGTCTACGCGGCCGAGCAATTCTCGAACACGGTGTCCGTCACGGACCCCGCCAGCAACACGATCCTGGGTGTGATCAAGCTGGGCGATCCTGCGCCCGGCAACTTCAGCCCGCTCTATCGCGGACAGGTGCTGGTGCACGGCATGGGCTTCTCGCCAGATCACCGGACCTTGGCGGTGGTCTCCATCGGCTCCAACTCAGTCACGTTCATCGATACGCAGACCAACGCCGTCAAACACACCACGTATGTTGGCCGCTCGCCTCACGAAGCGTTCTACACACCGGATGGCAGCGAGGTCTGGGTGACCGTGCGCGGCGAAAACTACATCGCCGTGCTCGATGCCAATACCTATGCAGAGAATGCGCGCGTTACCGTACCGGCGGGCCCCGGCATGACGATCTTTTCGCCGGACGGCAAGTACGGCTACGTGTGCTCGTCGTTCAATCCGGAAACGGTCGTGATCTCGACGGCCGATCACAAGATCGTGGGACACATCAAACAGGAATCGCCGTTCTGCCCCAACATTGCCGCCACGCCGGATGGCAAGCAGGTGTGGTTCACATTGAAGGACATCGGCAAGGTGCAGGTATTCAACGCCCACCCGCCGTTCAATGCGATCACGTCGTTCGAGACCGGGCCCATCACCAACCACGTCAACTTCGCGCATAACGCCAAGGGCACGTTTGCCTATGTGACGATTGGCGGCACGAACCAGGTCAAGGTATTCCGGACCGACAATTTCGAACGGGTCGCGACGATTCCCGTCGGCAAGCTTCCGCACGGTCTATGGCCGTCCGGTGACGGCACCCGCATCTATGTCGGCCTGGAGAATGACGACGCACTGGCCGTCATCGACACACTGACGAACAAGGTGGTATCGACTGTTCCGATTGGGCAGGCACCGCAGGCGCTGACGTACGTGCCGAACGCTGTGCCTGATGGCAACGGCACGGAGAACCTGCAACCGCTTGGCACAGCGGGGCAGGTCAGCCATCTCGCACTCGTGCCGGCCACCGCAGACAAGTCCGACGCATCGGCGGCCCCCACCAGCGTGGCGCTGTTCGATCAGGGGCTCGTCCAGGTGTTCCAGGCATCGGTGACCGGATTGCAGCCGAAGCAGCCCTATGCGATTGCCTTGTCACAGAATGCGGATGGCAGCGGCCCGCTTGAGACCCTGGCGAGCTTCATGACCAACCCGGCCGGTGGCGCCATCGTCAACTCGATCGGGCAGATTCGGCAGGTGGTCACGCCTGGCAACGCGGACGCTGGCAACACGCGCCGGTATCTTGTGATTGCACCGGTGGTGTCCGGCAAGCTTGGGACTGCGGTGCAGATTCAGGCGCGCTAGGCAATGTGCGCCCCTGCGGCGTTCGTGCCTGGGCAGACCGTGCGGCTGGCGCTCACACCCGACAAGACCGGCACGTTTGATTTCCTGTGCGACATCTTCTGCGGCTCGGGCCACGAGACGATGAATGGAACATTGACCGTCACCTGAAGCGCACCGCCCGAGGCCAACGCAAAACGCCCCGAACAAGTCGGGGCGTTTTCATCTGCGAGTGCCGCCTTAAGCCAGCGCGTCCGGCACAGCCAGGGTCAGCAGCAGTTCGTCGAGCCGCTCCATGGTGGAGGTCATGCCGTCCTTCATCCCCATGTCGATGACTTTTTGCACGTCTTCCGGCGAGTTGTACAGCACCACAGTCGTGACGAGGGTGCGTTCGTCCGCATCGGCAAAGGTGACATCCCAGCGGGCGCGGGGCATATCCGGATTCACGGCGCCGGCTTCATCAGAAAAAGCATCAAGGGCCGCATAGCCATCGATCGGGTTGATCTTCTGATAGTCCAGACGGCTCCAGAACGACTGTCCATCGGGGGTGATCATCGCGTAGAGCCAGTAGCCGCCTTCCTTGAATTCCATATGCTGGGTCTTAGTGGTGAGCGGCTTGGGCGCAAACCACTGATCGAGCAGTTCGCGCTTCGTATGGCAATCCCACACAAGCTGGCGCTTTGCCGCGAACTCTCGCCTCACGGTGAGGCTGCTCTTTTGCATGTCGACGAGGAAATCAAACCGAAGATCAGCCTTCATTGTTTTCTCCTTGGAGTTTCTCTAAGAGGTTGTCCAGATTGCTGTACCTGCTCGCCCAGATCGCGTGCTGTTGCTCAAACCAGCGCTCGGCTGCGGCCAGCTTCTTGCGCTCGAGCATGCACGTCCGGATTCGGCCGCTCTTTTCCGAGCGGACCAGCCCGACGCCTTCCAGCACCCGCATGTGCTTCATGAACGATGGCAGCGCCATGTCAAATGGCTCTGCCAGTTCACTCACCGTCGCGGGCCCTTTGCCGAGCCGCTGAATAACTGCCCTGCGCGTTGGGTCAGAAAGCGCGTGAAATACCGCGTCTAGCGCAATTCCATTGTTATCCATTTGGCTAACTATATACGTGAGAATGCGTTGATGCAACCGGGTTCGACAGCATGTTGTAACGCAGGCGGGTGGCCGGTCAGCACGCACACACCCCCATGCTAGGATGACCTTCCCCCCGGCAGCAGCCACACCGCACATGACGACCATCTACGCGACACTCGGCGTGCAGCCCGACGCGACCCTGGACGAAATCAAGCGCGCTTACCGCCGCGCCACGATGAAGTGGCATCCCGACCGCAACCTCGGCCGCGAAGCCGAAGCCTATGCGGCGTTCCAGGAAATTCGCGAAGCCTACGCCATCCTCTCCGACGCTGAACAGCGCCGCGTTTATGACGAGGTCTTCGCGCAGGAAATGCAGCGCTGGCAGGCCGAGCGTGATGCGCAGGAAGCACAGGAGCGGGAAGCGCAACGCGAGCGCGAACGCGTTGCACAGGAGCATTACGAAAAGATGGTCGCCATCGCAATGCGCTTTGCCGACGAGGGCCACAATCGCGACGTCCTATTCGGCGTGCTGCTTGGGCGGGACTGCGATGCAGAACTTGCCGCGCGCATTGCCGACAGCGTGTGGGCCTTGCAGGAAGCACGGCGCAACACAGTGGCCGCCGCTGACACGCCCGACAGTGAAACGACGGTCCAACCCGATGAAGCGACTTCGCCCCAGCGGCACTCAAGCGCGTTCGAGACGTTCTGGCAGGGACTGTTTGGCCTGCGGCAGTAGCTGCGGATAGCGGCAATCGCTCTGCTTTCGATGCTCGACGCCTACTCTCAGATGGTCGACAATCCGCACGATATTTCGGCAGATATTGCGTGCTTGGAGCGTGTGGAGAATCAATGCAAATCGATGTGCAGATCGTTAAGTCGTTGACTGATAGAGAAAGCGGGGGGAACCCGGCAGGTGTTGTGATTGATGCTGATGCACTTGACGTGAGCCAGAAGCTGGAGGTTGCGCGGCAAGTCGGGTTGTCAGAAACAGCCTTCGTGTCGAAGTCGAGCATAGCGACGATCAAACTGGAGTTCTTCACGCCAACGCGCCAGATTGCCCATTGCGGGCACGCAACGATTGCCACCTTCTCGCTGCTTAGGAAACTCGCCAGGGTCGGCAATGGGACGCTGTCGAAAGAAACGATTGATGGCTGCAGGACCATTCTCGTTGACGGTGACATCATCTTGATGGAGCAGCAGCCGCCCGTGTATCACCCCATCAAGCGGGAATCCGATCTCGCCTCAAGAATTTCAAGATCGATCGGGGTGGAGCCTGCGGAAATCTATCGCACTGCAGACCCGATGGTGGTCAACACGGGCAATAGCTTCCTTATTCTTGCATTGCCCGACGAACGCTCCGTCGCTGCGGTCCGCCCAGATCAACGGGCTATCGAGGCGATCAGCGAGGAGCTCAACCTGATCGGTTATTACCTCTTTTCGACATCGACGAGGACTGCTGGTCGCCAAGCGGGAACGCGAATGTTCGCGCCAAGATTCGGAATTGATGAAGAGTCTGCAACCGGAACAGCAGCAGGCCCCTTGGCTTGCTTTCTATACGAGAAGATGGGCGTCAAGAACCGGGCGATGACAATAGAACAAGGGCAATTGATGCAGCCCCCATCTCCAAGTGTGATCAAAGTCATTCTCGACATTGAGGAAGGTAGGATTTCGCGGTTGATGGCTGGCGGGATGGCTACTGTCGAGCGGTCTGTGAGCGTAGATGTCTGACAGGCTAAACCGTTGACCAGCGGTCCAATTCATCACGCGAAAAGACCTATCGCCTGTCCCGTTCGATTCCAACGCTTCCAAGTGTGACGGGCCTCGGCTGGTCATACGCCAATTCTGATTTATAGTTTCGCCCCTGCTCAGACGAAGCAGCCATCGGTACACTCTGCGCCATCGTTTTCCGTGCCATAGAGAAAGCGATCGAGGCTTGGAACCCTCGGGCATAACGGGCAAGCGCCGAGCATAGGTGCTTGTCCTCAACCGCTATGGCTTGGCTTCGTCTCCTTCCTGGGGCGAGCCAGGCTTGTACGGCTTCGGCCGTGCCGATCGTTATGTCTCGGTGTTCCAAACCTGCCTGTGCTCGCCCACCCCTCCCAAGGGTTGGGCGCGGTTCCGTTCATCACATGAAGAGGAATGCCGTGACCTGCTCGATCTCCCACGCCACCAACTCACCGGCTGGCGACGCGCTTAGCGAATATCAGAAAGGCGTGCTGTCTGCGCGTGAATTCCTGCGCGCAGTGTTCAGCCGCAACGCCGCGGGCAACACGTGCGATACATGCGCGACGCCTGCGTCAGAACATCCGGACCAACCACGCTGACTTCATGGGCGACCCAGGCGTATGAGGTCTGCGTGCCGATGTTGCAGCATCGGTGCCACGGCTTGCCTGGGCTCGCCCACCCTTACACCCGCGCTACCTCGCCCCCCAGCAACCGACACTCCGCCGATAACGCCAGCAGGTTCGGATCGCGCTCGCGATTGCGCTGCATCACCAGCACGATGTGCTGGCTGATCGCATAGCGCGCGGCCAGGGGAATCAGTTGCACCTTGGGGCTGAAATCGGCCACGCGGCGCGGCAGCAGCGCGTAGCCGATGCCACCGCTCACGAGGTTCATGAGCGAGAAGATGTCGCCCACGCGCAGCGCGATCTGCGGGGCAAAGCCGGCCTTGTCGAAGGCGGCCATGAAATCGTGATACGTCGCAAAATCGTCGCCGAGTGCGACAAACTTTTCGCTGCGCACGGTTTGCAAGTCGATCTCCGCTGACGACGCATACGGCGAGGCGAGCGGTGCAGCAAACAGAATCTCATCGTCGAACATCGGCACGGTCAGCAGATCGGGATTGCGCAGCGGCTCGCCCAGCGCGATGACGATGGCGTCGAGCTGGCCGTCTTCCAGCTTGGCAAGCAGGCTGCGGTTCGAGCCCAGCGTGAGTTCGATGTCGAGCGCGGAGCGGCGCGTCTTCAGGCCCGCAAAGATGCGCGGCAGCGTGCCGACCGTCATCGAATAGAGCCCGCCGATCTTCAGCGTCGTTGACGAAAACCCGGCCGCTTCGCGCGTGCGGCGCACACCAGCTTCACACTCAGCCAGGATGCGCTCCACATGTTCCGCAAACACATAGGCGGTCGACAGCGGAATCAGCTTCCGGCCGTCGCGCTTGAACAGCGGGCAGCGCAGCCCTTCTTCCAGCGAATGCAGCGCGCGGTGCACGCTCACGGTGCTTTGCCCGAGCGCTTCCGACACGCGGGCCATGTTGCCCAGCGTCATGAACGACTGGAAGACCTCGAGCTTCTTCAGGGTGATGTCTTCATCGATTGCCATGGCAGGGGCTCCTCCGGGCGCGTTCTGGCGGCGCGCTGCTATCAGAATTGGCCATTCTTTCATTAACTTCAAGTTAATGAAACCGCGCCTAGGTTGATTGAAGTGCACCTTTTTACAGCCTACGGTACAGGGCATCAAATCAATCAAGGCTGGAGACGCCACCCAATGCAACCGATGCCCACCCAATCGGCAAACGGGGCCAACGCACCCATCCCGCCCCAATGGCGCCGCCGGCGCGACGAGAAAGAACGCCGCCTGACTGCAGCCCGGCGCATTGCCAACGGCAAGGTCATTCCCACCAGCGATATCGTCGCCGCGCTCGAAGCGCTGCTCGCCCCGGGCGATCGCGTCGTGCTGGAAGGTAACAACCAGAAGCAGGCGGATTTCCTCTCGCGCTCGCTGGCCAAGGTGAACCCCGAGCGCCTGCACGATCTGCACATGATCATGCCGAGCGTGAGCCGGGCCGAACACCTCGACATTTTCGAAGCCGGCATCGCGCACAAGCTCGATTTCTCGTTTGCCGGGCCGCAGAGCCTGCGCATCAGCCAGTTGCTGGCAGACGGGCTGCTGGAAGTCGGCGCCATCCACACCTACATCGAGCTGTATGCACGACTGGTGGTGGACCTGATTCCGAACGTATCGCTGGTGGCCGGTTTCAAGGCCGACCGCGACGGCAACATCTACACTGGCCCGAGCACCGAAGACACGCCCGCGCTGGTGGAGCCCACCGCGTTTTCCGATGGCATCGTGATCGTGCAGGTGAACGAGATCGTCGATGACACGGCCGACCTGCCGCGCGTGGACATTCCGGGCTCGTGGGTCGACTTCATCGTGCAGGCCGACAAGCCGTTCTACATCGAGCCGCTCTTCACGCGCGACCCGCGCCTCATCAAGCCCGTGCACGTGCTGATGGCGATGATGGCGATTCGTGGCATCTACCAGCGCCACAACGTGCAGTCGCTCAATCACGGCATCGGCTTCAACACGGCCGCCATCGAGTTGATCCTGCCAACCTACGGCGAGCGCCTGGGCCTCAAGGGAAAGATCTGCCGCAACTGGACACTGAACCCGCATCCGACGCTGATTCCCGCCATCGAATCCGGCTGGGTGGAAAGCGTGCATTGCTTCGGCACCGAACTGGGCATGGAGCGCTACGTGGCCGCGCGCCCCGATGTGTTCTTCACCGGCCGCGACGGCTCGCTGCGCTCGAACCGCATGCTGTGCCAGCTCGCCGGCCAATATGCGGTGGACCTGTTCATTGGCGCGACGCTGCAGGTGGATGGCGACGGGCATTCGTCCACCGTCACGCGCGGGCGGCTGGCCGGTTTTGGCGGCGCGCCCAACATGGGTCACGACCCGCGCGGCCGCCGTCACGCCACGCCGGCGTGGCTGGACATGACCGAACCCGTGACGATGCTGGAGCGCGGCAAGAAGCTCGTCGTGCAAATGGTCGAGACGTTCCAGGAAGGCGGCAAACCGACCTTCGTCGATACGCTCGACGCGGTGGCCGTGGCCAAGCAAAGCGGCATGCCGCTCGCGCCCATCATGATCTACGGCGACGACGTCACGCACCTGCTGACCGAAGACGGCATTGCGTATCTCTACAAGGCCCGCTCGCTGGAAGAGCGGCGCGCCATGATTGCCGCCGTGGCGGGCGTCACGTCGATTGGACTGCGCCACGACACGTCCAAGACCGCGCAGATGCGCCGCGACGGCCTGATCGCCCTGCCCGAAGACCTCGACGTGCGCCGCAGCGATGCCAGCCGTGAATTGCTCGCCGCCAAGAGCATCGCCGACCTGGTCGAATGGTCCGGCGGGCTGTACGAGCCGCCCGCACGCTTCCGGAGCTGGTAATGGAGAAGACATTGCAACGGCCTCTGCCGGCCAGCCAGAAAGCGCGTGCGAAGCGGTTAGCCGCGCTGGTCGAGTCCGCCCTCATCGACGAGGTGACGCTGTCGCCCAAGCCCGGTCTTGTGGATGTGCGTGGCAACGGCGCACATCACGATCTGGACTGGACGCTGATGGTGCATTCCGCGCAGACGCTGCGCCCAGCGTTTGAAGCCATGGCGCTGGCCGGCGCGCAAATCGAAATGCAGGCCGGTGCGCAACTTGCCCTGCGCGAGCGCATCGGCCGCCTGGGGCGCGAAGGTGAAGCGGCCATGCTCGATGCCACAGGCGGCATCAACACGCACCGCGGCGCCATCTGGGCGCTCGGCCTGCTGGTCACGGCTGCGAGCCAGGCGCCGCATGCGTTAAACGCGGCCGCTGTTGCGGGCCGCGCCGCGCGCCTGGCGAACATTCCCGATCGCTTTGCCCCCGTCTCGACTGGCCACAAAGGCGAGCGCGCCTGCAACGATTACGGCGTCGGCGGTGCCAAGGGCCAGGCCTGTGCCGGCTTCCCGCACGTGATCAAGGTGGCGCTGCCGGCGCTGCGCGAGGCGCGTGCGGCCGGCATTCGCGAAGACCACGCACGCGTGGATGCATTGCTTGCCGTCATGGCCGCGCTGGACGACACCTGTGTGCTCGCACGCGGCGGCGCCAAGGCACTGCACGTCGTGCAAACGGGCGCCGCCACCGTGCGTGCAGAAGGCGGCTTGGCAACAGCACAAGGCCGCCGCGCTTTCCGCACGCTTGAACAAGACATGCTGGCGCTGCACGTGTCGCCCGGCGGCGCAGCCGACTTGCTGGCCGCCGCGCTCTTCCTTGACCGCTTGCCCGCAAACGCGCACGCAGCGTCCGACATCGAATCCGCTCATCAGGAAACCGAACATGGAGCATCTTGATTTTCAGTTCACCGGCGGTGCACCCGCGGGGCGCCGTGCGTATGCCGGCGTAGTCGGCTCGGGCGACCTTGAAGTGCTGCTGACCCCGGGCAGCGCCGGGCAGATCGACGTGGCCATCACCACGTCCGTCAATGGCATGAGCGCGACATGGCAGGCGCAGCTTGCACGTGTGTTCGGCTCGCACGCGTGGCCGGCGGCCAAGATCATCATCAACGATTTCGGCGCGACACCGGCCGTGGTGCGGTTGCGGCTTGAGCAGGCGCTCGAAGCACTCGCGCAATCTTGAGGAGAAGCCATGTCACGCAATCCGATTGAACGCGACAGCTTTATCGAACGCGATGCGCGCCGACGCGCCATCGCCCTGCTCGACCCCGGCACCTTCCGTGAACTACTGGACCCGTTCGAACAATTGACCTCGCCGTGGCTGCCGCGTCAGGGCATCGTCACCCAGGCCGATGATGGCGTCGTGGTGGCGCGCGGCACGCTGGGCGGGCAGCCCGCCGTGGTGCTTGCCATTGAAGGCGCATTCCAGGGCGGCAGCATGGGCGAAGTGTCCGGCGCCAAGATTGCGGGCGCGCTGGAACTGGCGGCAGAAGACAATCGCAACGGGATTCCCACACGCGCCGTCATCGTCTTCGAAACCGGCGGCGTGCGGCTGCAGGAAGCCAACCTGGGCCTGGCCGCCATTGCTGAAATCCACGCGGGCATCCGTGCGCTGCGCGAGTATGGGCCGGTGATCGGCATCACGGCGGGCGTGGTCGGCTGCTTTGGCGGCATGAGCATCGCCGCGGGCCTGTGCAGCTACCTGCTGATGACACGTGAGGCACGCCTCGGCCTGAACGGCCCGCAGGTGATCGAGCAGGAAGCCGGCATTGAAGAATACGACTCGCGCGATCGCCCTTTCATCTGGAGCCTCACCGGTGGAGAGCAACGCGCCGCCACCGGCCTGGCCGATGTCTGCATTGAAGACGATTCCGTCACGATCCGCGCGCAGGTGATCGAGTGGCTGCGTGCCGGCGCGCCAAAGCACCAGCGCAGCGAGCAGATCGATCACTACCTCGAACGTCTCAACGCCGTCGACACATCGCGCCAAGCCATGGCCGAAGATGTGCGCACGCACTATGCAAAGGACGCCGCATGAGCCAGAACGAACTTTCCACGCGCGGCGCGACCTGGATGCGCGCGCTTGCCGGCGGCACGCCGGTGGCGGGCTACGGCAGCACGCTGCAAGTCGTCGATGCCGTGCTGGCAGGTCAGCCCGCGCGCTACATCGCCGTGGTGCCCGATGCCCAGAACCGCTTCCCCCGCGCACGCAACGGTGAAGTCAGCCTCATCGAAGGCTGGCAGCTCGCGCGTGCCGTGCGCGATGCCATGACTGCGGATGCGGGGCAGGAAAAGAAGCGCGCCATCGTCGCCGTCATCGATGTAGCAAGCCAGGCCTACGGGCGCCGGGAAGAGGCCTACGGCATCCACCTCGCACTGGCTGCGGCGGCGGATGCCTACGCGGCCGCCCGATTGGCCGGCCACCCCGTAATCGGTCTTATCGTCGGTCGTGCCATGTCGGGCGCCTTGCTGGCGCACGGCTACCAGGCCAACCGCCTACTCGCCCTGGACGATGCCGACGTGATGGTGCACGCGATGGGCAAGGCCGCTGCCGCGCGCGTAACGCTGCGCTCCGTTGCCGACCTGGAACGCCTCGCGCAAGAGATTCCGCCCATGGCGTACGACATTGCCAGCTTCGCATCGCTCGGGTTGCTGTGGAAACTGCTGAAGGTGAAGTCCGCCGACGCGCCAGATGCAAGTGACATCGATACCGTGCAGACGGCGCTTGCAGCGGCGCTGGTCAATATCGCAGCCGACCCTTCGCGCGGGCTGGAAGGCCGCCTGGGCGCACCGCTGCGCAGCGCGTCCTCAGAGGTACGCAAACGCCTGCGCGAGCAATGGAACACGCAGCCAGAAAGCGCATAACAAATAGGAGGCACATCGCGGCGCGAGCACATGCGCCCAGATGGTTTGGCCGTACCTGCCCTAGATGGCGCCTTGAATTTGTGTTGCAGGGAGGAAGAAGAGAGGAGGCTGTTTGAGCGAAGCGAGTTTGCCTCCTCTCCCTCCCTGCGACAGAAATTCAAGGAGTCTTTCGCCATCTCGAGCGCGCCTGTCTTTGCCTACTTTCTTTGGCAAGACAAAGAAAGTGAGTCAGCCCCGGCGGGGGATGAAACAAAGGATGCACCAGCAAAGCAAAACAAAGTCCTCAACCCTCGATCACCAAACACCACAACAGGCGACCCATCGCCGTTCCTTCAGGAGACAAAGACGTGATCATCTACGGTACAACCCTGCTGGCGCTATGTCATATCGCCGGCCTCTTCCTGGGCGACCTGCTCGGCCAGGCCATCGGCGTGAAGGCCAATGTGGGCGGCGTGGGCATCGCCATGCTGCTGCTCATCTTCGCGCGGCTCTATCTGCACAGGCACGGGCTCATGCCTGCCGCCACAGAGGCGGGCGTCTCGTTCTGGGGCGCGATGTACATCCCCGTGGTGGTGGCGATGGCTGCCACACAGAACGTCGTCACGGCACTGCGCGGTGGCCCTGTCGCACTGCTGGGCGCCATCGGCGCGGTGCTCGTGTGCGGTGTCTGCATTGCCCTCATCAACCGCACAGGCAACGCGGAAGACCGGCGCCCCCTGCCCCCACTGCCTGAATCCGAACAAGCCCGCGCCTAAGGAGCCCCACCATGCTGTCAATGCTAGAGAAAGTTCTGCAGCACAACGGACTGGTCGCGGCGTTCGCGCTGGTCGGCATCGTCATGGGCCTGTCGATGTGGGTGTCCAAGAAGCTGACGTTCGGGCGCGTGCACGGCTCGGCCATCGCCATCATGATCGGGCTGGTGCTCGCCTATTGGGGCGGCATCCAGACCGGTGGCGAACGCGGCCTGGCTGACCTGAAGCTGTTTGGGGGGATCGGCCTGATGGGCGGGGCAATGCTGCGCGACTTCGCCATCGTTGCCACGGCCTTTGAAGTGCAGGTGACCGAGGCCCGCAAGGCGGGCATGATCGGCGCCATCTCGCTGCTGCTGGGAACGGTGCTGCCGTTCATCGTCGGCGCCTGCGTTGCCTACGCCTTCGGTTATACCGACCCGGTGAGCGTCACCACAATCGGCGCGGGTGCCGTCACGTACATCGTCGGGCCGGTGACCGGTGCGGCGCTCGGTGCCACCTCCGATGTGATGGCGCTGTCGATTGCGACAGGCCTCGTCAAGGCGATCCTGGTGATGGTCGGCACGCCGTTCGCGGCCAAGGCGCTGGGCTTGAACAACCCGCGCGCTGCCATGGTGTTCGGCGGGTTGGCGGGTACGGTCAGCGGGGTATCGGCGGGTCTGGCCGCCACGGATCGGCGCTTGGTGCCGTACGGCTCCCTGGTGGCGACGTTCCATACGGGCCTCGGGTGCCTGCTCGGACCATCGATCCTGTTCCTGGCCACGCAGGCATTGCTGCGATGACACAGACGCAACTGCGCGCGCACGATCTGCTTTGGGTGTCTGAGACACCCATGGCGGCGGATGGCGCACCCTTGCCGGACTGGGCCATCACGGCATACCGGCAAGGGGCGCCTGTCGTGGTGCGACGCGCCCCGCGCAGCACCGATGGTTCCGTGCCGGTCGGCCTGCGCGGCGGCGCGCGGCATGAACGCTGCGCAGCGACGGTAGCCGCAAACAGCGTCACGCGCGTGGTCTCGCCCGAGGGGTTGGCAGCGCAAGCCGTCTCCATCGCCCACGACGCACCGTTCGCTGCGCTGCGCACTTTGCGCGCGCTGGCGCCCGGACTCAATGCACTCGGCTGGGGGTGGGGGCCGACGGGCGGCGCCGGCTTTGCGCTCGCCAGCGGTTTGCCGGTGTTGCATGCGGACAGCGATCTCGACCTCGTTGTGCGCATGCCGCACGCACCGTCAGCCGCGCAGCGCGATCAGCTCCTGCACGTACTGGCCGAAACCGAATGCCGCGTCGACCTGCAGATCGACACCGGGCGCGGTGGATTCGCGTGGCGCGACTGGCTGACCTCGCCCCGCCAGACCTTGCTCAAGACCGATCACGGCCCCCACCTCGTGGCAGACCCGTGGAGCGAACTCGCATGAGCGTGCTCTTCATGTTTCCTGGCCAGGGGAGTCAGCGCGTGGGCATGCTGCACGCGTTGCCTGTCGATCCGGCCGTCGTGCAGACCCTGGCCGAAGCGGGCGACGTGCTCGGTACGGATCCGCTCACGCTGGATGCGGCAGAGGCGCTGCGGTCGACCGTGGCCGTCCAACTCTGCCTGCTAATTGCCGGTGTTGCGGTGGCGCGTACGTTGGCACGTCAGGGCGCCGCGCCCGACATGGTGGCCGGCCTGTCGATCGGCGCGTGGCCTGCAGCGGTCGTAGCGGGTGTGCTTGATTTCTCCGATGCACTGCGCTTGGTTCGCCTGCGGGGCCAACTGATGGAAGACGCATATCCGAGCGGCTACGGCATGGCCGTCACGGCCGGACTGACTGAACCGGAGGTCGCTGCCATCGTTGCGCAGGTCAACTCGGCGGCCACGCCAGCCTATGTCGCCAACCTGAATGCGGAACGGCAGATTGTCGTGGCGGGCAGCGATGCGGCGCTCACGCAAGTCATGACGCGCGCGCAAAGCGCGGGCGCATCAACGGCAACGCGGCTGTGCATGGCAGTGCCGTCGCACTGCCCGCTACTTGACGCACAGGCCGGCGAGTTGGCGACCGCCGCCGCAAAGGTCACGGCCCACACGCCGCAACTCACCTACGTCAGCAGCAGTCGCGCCCGTGCGCTCTTCCGCGCGAACCTCATCGTTGAAGACCTGGCGTGGAACATGGCGCGGCCGGTGTTGTGGCATGACACGCTTCAGCATGCATTGGAACGCGGCGCACGCATGGCGGTGGAGGTGCCGGGCGGCGGCACGCTGGCACGTCTGGCGAAAGGTGTGTTTGCGGACGATGCGGTGCTGGATGCAGGCAGCGGACTGGATGCGGTACGGGTGCGGATACAGCGACAACGCCGCGGGGACGGCCTTTGAATTGTCTGCTGCATGGACTTTTCAGCGGCATTTCGGCATCGTTGCGCGCCGGATTTCATCGCTCGTGAGAGGCTCCGAATTGCGCGTCCTGTCCATTGCTGCCATCGCCACCTTGTTGACCACTTCCGCGTTGGCTGCCACCACGGAAACCGCCGAAGAAGAACTCGCAAGCTGGTCCTACGTCGCACAGTCATTGACTTACGGCGGCTACGAAACCGAAGGCCTGAGCTTTTACGCCAACTGCGACGACAAGCGGCTCCACGTGGCGGTATTCACGAACGCGCAACCGGAGCAAAACGGAAAGGCCGTCCGCATCCAATTGGCTTCCGGCCCCCTCCGTTTGACGATCCCCGCGCGCATTGAGGTGTCCGACATGGAAGCGTATGCCGGGGGTGACGTGAAGTCGCGGGCGCGCTTCTACGCGTTGTTCCATACAGGCAAGCCGATCACGGTCAAAGTGGCCGGCGCAGACCCGCAGACGCAGCAGCTCCTGCAATTCTCACCGCGAAACGCCGACACCGGTGCCCGCCAGCTTGAAGCGGTTTGCCCGGTGGCGCGCCGAACAGGTCAATAAAAAACGGGGCACATGGCCCCGTTCCTTTTGCTGCTTGCCGCTTAGACGATTTCCCGCGTTTCCATGAACTGGATATCCGGAAAACGCTCCTGCGTGAGACGCAGGTTCACCTGGCTCGGCGCCAGGTACACGTAGTCACCCGCACCATCCAGGGCCACGTTGTGGCCAGCCTTGTCGATCAGCTTGTCGATATCTTCCTGCTTGCCGCGCAGCCAGCGGGCCGTGGAACATTCGTGCGGTTCGAAGATGGCATCGACGCCGTATTCGTGCTCAAGGCGGTGCGCCACCACGTCGAACTGCAGGATACCGACGGCGCCCAGCACCAGATCGTTCGATGCCAGCGGGCGGAACATCTGCGTGGCGCCTTCTTCGGCCAGTTGCTGCAAACCCTTCTGCAACTGCTTCAGGCGAAGCGGGTTGTTCAGGCGCGCGCGGCGGAAGAACTCCGGCGCAAACGACGGGATGCCCGTGAACTTGAGCGCCTCGCCTTCCGTGAAGGCATCACCTAGCCGGATCGTGCCGTGGTTGGGCACGCCGATGATGTCGCCGGCAAATGCCTCTTCCGTGGTGTTGCGATCCTGCGCCATGAACGTGATGGCGTTGTTGATGGCGACCGTCTTGCCGGTCGACACCTGCAGCAGCTTCATGCCGCGCTCGAAGCGCCCCGAGCACACGCGCACGAAGGCAATGCGGTCACGGTGCTTCGGGTCCATGTTGGCCTGGATCTTGAAGACGAAGCCGGTGAACTTCTCTTCCATCGGCTTGACTTCGCGCGTTTCGGTGGGGCGTGCCAGCGGCTCGGGCGACTGGTCAACCAGCGCATCGAGCAGCGACTGCACGCCGAAGTTGTTCACCGCCGAACCGAAATACACCGGGCACTGCTTGCCGGCCAGGAAGGCCTCTTTGTCGAACGTGTGCGATGCGCCACGCACGAGTTCGATGTCGATGCGCAGTTCTTCCGCCTGCGAGCCCAGGACGCGGTCCAGCTCGGGGTTGTCCAGACCTTGAATCAGGCCGGCGGTGGCACCCTTCTCGCTGTCGGCATTCGGGTCGAACAGCTGGACAGTATCGTTCACGAGGTGATACACGCCCTTGAACGACTTGCCCATGCCGATCGGCCACGTCATCGGCGCGCACTGGATCTGCAGCACGCTTTCGATTTCATCGAGCAGCTCGATGGGCGCGCGGCCTTCTCGGTCGAGCTTGTTGATGAACGTGAGAATGGGCGTGCTGCGCAGGCGGCAGACGTTGAGCAGCTTGATGGTCTGCGCTTCCACGCCGTTGACGGAGTCGATCACCATCACGGCAGAGTCGACGGCCGTCAGCGTGCGGTACGTGTCTTCCGAGAAGTCTTCGTGGCCCGGGGTGTCGAGCAGGTTGACGATGTAGTCGCCGCCCTCATTCCGGTACGGAAACTGCATCACCGACGACGTGACGGAGATGCCGCGCTGCTTTTCCATCTCCATCCAGTCGGAGGTGGCGTGGCGGTTGGCCTTGCGCGCACGCACGGCGCCGGCCATCTGAATGGCGCCGCCGAACCACAGCAGTTTCTCGGTGAGCGTGGTTTTACCCGCATCCGGGTGGGCAATGATGGCGAACGTCCGGCGGCGCCGGATCTCCTGCTGCAGCGTACTCACGGGCAAAAACCGAAAGGGAGAAGTGATGAATGCGCCCATGGCGTGGGCGCTGGCTGGCGGGGTCATCCCGGCGGCCGATGGACTGCCCGAACGGAGTTGTCAATCCGGGGCAGCCGAGATTGTACGCGATCGGCGCCCTTGCTTAGGATCAACTGATCCGAGCCGCAAGCGGGGGAAACTCCCTAGGAACCGTCCCCCGGACGGAGGAGACCAACCCGTTGTGGGAATGCACTGACAACCCTTTCGGAGTCGGTGTTATCGAAGTTGTCATGAAGCTCCCGTATTGTGGAGTCCGTCGCGAAACCCGCCTTTGGGTACGCCGCGACATTGAAAGAAGCAAAGAAGCAAGGAGTCCAACATCGTGCGTAGTCGAATCCCTGTCGATCCGGCAGTGCAACGCATCATCGAGACCACCCGCAAGGCGTGGCAACTCGACGAGCAAAGCGTGCGCGCGGCGCGTCAGCAGCGTGCCGCCAATCGCCGCAAACGGATCAAGGCTTTGCCGCAGGACAGCCTGCAGGCACTCGCCGCACTCGCCCTGCAAGCTGAAATCTGGGCTGTGCGCAAGACCGTGGTGACGGTCGGCTAGCCACGCAGTTCCTCACCGTGTCGAGGGCCACAGTCGTGGCCCTTTTCTTTTGGGTGGCACGCAACGGTGGGGCATGGCGGTTGCTTATGAATTGGCTGACATGCATCAGTTCAGGAGGCCGACATGACCGAATTGACCCCCAAGCCGCCCGGCAGCAGCAATGGCACCAACGGCACAAATGGCGCCAACGGTGCGACCATCACCACGCTCCATCCGCAGATCGATCACACTGCCCAGCGCGTCAAAGATGCCACGGCAGAAGGCATCGACCGGCTGGCGAGCGTTCTTTCCACGGCGCTCACACAGTTCGATAAACGCACCGAACAGTTGAAGAACCTGCACGCGAATGTGTCAGAGCAGGCAAGCGGTTCCGTGCGTCAGCATCCGGTCATTACGATCGGTCTGGCGTTCGTGGCAGGCATGCTGCTGGAACAGTTGACGCGGGATTGAGCCGGCGTCTTGGGGCTTAGCGGCTGCCGCGCGCCGCGTTTGCGTTGCCGCCGGCCCCACCACTGGAGAGATTTGCCGCCAGCGTCGGGTTGAGCAACGCAGCCTGCGCGGCCGCACCGGCTTGACCCGAGGCTTCGTACTGGCGACTGCCGAATCGCAGCGCGTATTGCCGCGTGACCAGCGCGCCGAAGAAGAAGATCTGGGCGGAGTAGTAGATCCACAGCATCAGCGCCACCACCGAACCCGCCGCCCCGTAAGACGACGCCACGGCGCTGTTGCCCAGATACAGGCCGATGAGGTGTTTGCCCAGCGTGAAAAGCAGCGCCGTTACGACGGCCCCGAGGGCAACGTCGCGCCAAGCCACACGCGTTTCCGGCAGCATTTTGAAAATGGTGCCGAACAGCAGCGATACGACCGCAAATGAAAACGCCGACGACAACACCTGCGCCACCAGCAACGCGATGCCCGAGGTGGAGCCCGCCCACAACGCCCCCCAGAAGCGCTCCACCACCGCCAGCGCTGCGTTGATGGTGAGCGACACCAGCAGCAGAAACGCCAGCACCAGGATCAGGCTGAACGACAGCAGACGCGAACGCAACAGGCCCCACAGCCCTGCCTGCTGGCGCGGCGGCACTTCCCACAGTTCGTCCAAGCTGTCCTTGAGTTCGGAGAAGGCCGTGGTGGCGCCCACCAGCAACAGCGCGACGGCCGTGGCTGCAGCGAAAAGGCCGCTGCCCGAGCGCCGGGTAGCGGCGAGCACCGCTTCCACTGCGGAGGCACCCTGCGCGCCCACCAGACCCTGGATCTGCCCAAAGATTTCGCCGCGCGCGGTCTGTTCGCCGAAGAACAAGCCGGCAATGGAAATGACCAGCACCAACACTGGCGCCATTGAGAACAACGTATAGAACGACAACGCCGCGCCCTTGCTCGCGGCGCGATGTGCAGACCATTGCCGCACCGCCCCCATCAGCACCTGGGCGGAGCGCTTGAGCAGGTCGCGGTCGAAGCAGGCAGCCGGGCGCATGGAGGTTCCTTGCAAGGCGATGCGGCCAGCGCAGTGCCGGCCTCGACCTTGAGCCTAGTCAGCACACGGCACGCACGCAAGCGCGGCCGTGGCTGCGAGGAATCTTGAGGGCTTGCGCCCTCAGTCGTTACCGCTACCCAGCAGCCGGCTGATGAGAAAGCCCGCGCCGAATGCCAGGCCGATCGTCGCAAGCGGGTGCGATCGCATGCAGTCCGCCGCATCGCTCATCAAGCGTTGCTGCGAGGCACGCCATTGATCGCGCTTGGCAGCGGCCTCGTCAAGTGCGGTGGCCGCTGCGTCGGCAGTGCGGTCGATAGCCTGTGCCGTGGTCGCCTTCACACGCTCGGCGGCTTGCGCCACGTCGCCGCGGATGAGGTTGCCGTTGGCATCGGATTTGGGAAACGGGTTGGTTTGAGACGGTTCCATCAATCAGCGCTCCTGGAGTTGCGTGGCATCGTGAGAGCCGGGTTGAAAGCTGTGCGCATCATCCCGGCGTCATCCTCTGCCGGCGACCAGACCCCAGATGAGGCTGACCACAAACAGCACCACGAAAATCATGAAGAGGATCTTGGCGATGCTCGCTGCACCGGCAGCGATGCCGCCAAACCCGAGCACGGCCGCAATCAGGGCGATGATGAAAAAGACGACTGCATAACGCAGCATGGTGACCTCCTGTGCAGTTGAGTGAGCTTGCCGCCATGGGGCGGATGCCCCACTGGTCCAGCAAGCCGCGTACCGCGCCAGGAAATCTGGTTATGCCTCGGTGGCATGTGCGCGGCCGGAGCCAGCGCTGTTGCCATCGCCGCTGTCGTCGGCGTTGCTGTTGCCGTATTCCTCCAGCCGGTTGTAAAGCGTCTTGAGGCTGATACCGAGCAGTTCAGCCGCGCGCTTCTTCACCCCACCGCACTGCTCCAGCGTGGCAAGAATGATCTTCTTGTCGGCGCTCGCCAGTGAGGTGCCGACCGAAATCGTCAGCGTGGAACCGGACGAGACCTGCGTGCTCGACACCTGCAGCGGCACATTGGCCGTATCGATGCCGGCGTCGTCCGACAGGATGTACGCGCGCTGCACGTAATTGCGCAGTTCGCGCACATTGCCCGGCCAGTGATAGCCGCGCAGCGTTTCCATGGCCGGCGGCAGGAATGCCTTCTTGGTATTGCTCTGCGCGTTGAGCTGGTCGAGGAAATGTTGAGCAAGCAGCTCGACATCCTTGCCGCGCTCGCGCAGCGGCGGCAATTGCAGCGGGAACACGTTCAGGCGGTGATACAGGTCGGCGCGCAGCTTGCCGTCGGCAACGGCCTCTTCAGGGTCGCGGTTGGTAGCGGCAATCACGCGCACATCGGAGTCGATCTCGCGGTTGGTGCCCACGCGCATGAACACGCCGGTTTCCAGCACACGCAGCAGTTTCACCTGCAGCTCGATCGGCATCTCGGTAATTTCATCGAGGAACAGCGTGCCGCCATTGGCACGTTCGAAATAGCCCTTGTGCTGGCGGTCGGCGCCGGTAAAGCTGCCGCGCTCGTGGCCGAACATTTCCGACTCGATCAGGTTGGGCGAAATGGCACCGCAGTTGACCGGCAGAAACGGCTGCTTGCGACGCAGGCTGAGGTCGTGGATGGTCTGCGCGGCCAGTTCCTTGCCGGTGCCGGATTCGCCAATCAGCAGCACAGTCGCCTCGGTGGGCGCCACGCGGCTGACCTGGTCATACAACGTCTGCATCACCGTCGAGTTGCCGAGCATCTGCCCGAAGAGGCCCAGGCGCCGCAGTTCGCCGCGCAGGTTGCCGATCTCGGCTTTCAGATCGCCCGGGCGCGGGATGCGCGCCAGTACGGATTTCAAACGTTGGAAATTGACGGGCTTGACCAGGTAGTCGGCCGCGCCCATGCGCAGGGCCTCGACGGCGGTTTCCACGCTGGCGTGGCCTGTCATGACGATGATCTCGGTGCCAGAGTGCGGCGCGATGTCTTCCATCAGATCCATGCCGTTGCCGTCGGGCAGGACAAGATCGATGAGCACGGCATCGGGGCTGTGACGCGACATCTGAATGCGCGCATCGCGCAGCGACCCGGCCAGCGCGGTGGTGAAGCCTTCGGCACCCACCAGCTCACCCAGAGCGGCACGTGCATTGGCATCGTCTTCGACAATCAGGATATGTGGCATCTCGATTTGGTTGGATGTGCCGGTATGTGCCGGCGGTCATGCAGGGCGCAACGACGCGCTCGACTGGAGAAGCGGCGGCAGGTGCAAAAAGTATTCCATCCAATACAACTGCGCCATCGTGCGGGCAAGCCCACGTCGGCAACGTGGACGTCGGTAATTTTTACACGCACGCATGCAAGAAATGGATCGAATACGTCACTCTCCAGGGAGCACCTCGGGTACTACGCAGCAGTCAGCATAGTTGAGAAGGTCAGCGCTTCGCCACCTGCGGGCCGAAATGGACATCGTACGCCGCATGACAAATGTGAAACCCGCGCGGCATCTGCGTCTCAGGCCCGTTTCTTGTCAGCGTTTGGCCGACAGGATGGAAGAAACGTCAGCGCATGCCCGACATACAACGCGCTTGGGCGGCCCTGATAATGGCTCAACTTTTCAACACAATGTGACGGGATGACGACGTACCCTGCCTTTCGAAGACTGCATCGCTGAAGATGCAGCCGCTCGCCAGGACGTCCCCGTCGCGACCAACCACGAGGGAGCCATGTCCTTGAGCGAAGCCTTCGCCGACGATCGTGCAGTGACCGTCGGGCGCCTGAGCTATCCCCCTGCCCTGGCCGACTTTGACGACACCGAACGCGTGCCGTCCGACGCCGAAACATCCCCCACCCAATCGATCGCCGAGCCGGATTTCGGTCACCTCTACGGCCGCTCGCCCGTGATGCGCGCGCTGTACGATCAGATCGGCAAGGTGTCGGGCACGCTGGCCACCGTGCTCATCATGGGCGAATCGGGTACGGGCAAGGAGTTGATCGCGCGCACGGTGCATGACATGAGCCCGCGCGCAGACCAGGCCTTCATCGCGGTGAACTGCGGCGCCATCTCGCCCAACCTGATCGAGTCGGAACTGTTCGGCCACGAGAAGGGCAGCTTTACTGGGGCGGCCCAGCGGCATATCGGCTATTTCGAACATGCCTGCGGCGGCACGATCTTCCTCGATGAAATTACCGAGATGCCGGTCGAGATGCAGGTCAAGCTGCTGCGCGTACTGGAGACCGGCGTATTCATGCGGGTGGGCGGCACTGAGCCCATCCAGACGCGCGCACGCATCATCGCGGCCACCAACCGCAACCTGCTGGAAGCGGTGAGTGAAGGCGCCTTCCGCGAAGATCTGATGTATCGCCTGGCCGTGGTGCCGCTGCAGGTACCGCCGCTGCGCGATCGCGAAGACGACATCGAAGAGCTGGCCTTGCACTTCCTTGCCCAGTTCAACGCTGCGCACCAGACCGACAAGGTGTTCTCGCGCCAGGCCCTGGCGGCACTACGAGGCCAGCCGTGGCCCGGCAATGTGCGCGAGTTGCGCAACGCCGTGCAGCGCGGCTACATCCTCGGCGAGAAAACTGTCGAATTGGCCGCACCGCTGGCGCCCGCACGCGGCCCGGCGCGCCCAACCGTCAAGGAAGGCGTGCTCAGCCTGTCGGTGGGCGTGACGCTGGCGGATGCGCAACGCGCAATGATCCTGGCCACGCTGGAGCATTTTCATGGCGACAAGCGCCAGGCCGCCAAGACGCTTGGTGTCAGCCTGAAGACGCTGTACAACCGCCTCGACCTCTACCAAAGCACCGCGGCCGCCGCCATGGCGGCCTGACGGCGCTGCTTCTCCAAGCTCGACGCTTCCGACCCTGCCATACCCCGCTGCATCCGCGCTGACGTTCTAGCGCGGATGCGCGTGCGCGCGTTCGCCGGGATGCTCATGGCGGCGGCGCTCCTGTGGTTCCGGTGTCGGCCGACGGGGTGCGGGTTCGGTTTCCGCGCGGGCGCGCGGCCCCGTGCGAACGGCGGTGGTCAATGTCATCGGCATGGCGAGCCCTTCCCTTTCAACGTTACTGGCCTTGCTTCGAGCTGCCGGGGTACGAATTCCCGGTGGTCGTTGCAGCATCGTTGCCGCCGGCCTGCACGCCCGAGTGCGACATGTCGCCCGCGCTATTGGTGCCGCCTGGCACGGTTGCGTCCGACTTCGATTTCTTGTGATGACGATGCTTCTTGTGCATCGGCTTGTTGGTATCGCTGTCACTCCCCGCGGCCGGTGTCGCCTGGCTGCCTGGCATCGATGTATTGGCCGTGCGGTCGGCAGTTGAAGATGGCGGATCGGTGCGCTTGCCCGGCGCCTTGGTCGGGTTGCTAGATTCCTGGTTGTCGACCGGCGCGGTCGTCGTCTGGGCGACGGCCGTGCCGATGCCAAGCCCGAAGATGACGCTGGCGAGCGCAGCGGTCAGGAAACGTGTTCGCATGTGGTTTCTCCTGGAATGTGATGCTTCGAAAAGAAGGCAATGGAAGCGCACTGCGGCGCGTCGCCCGCCTTCGTCGCAGCAACGCATGTACCTGCGGTGCCACCCATCTGCACCGCGCACGCAGCCCGCAACCACCGTCGGCGCTGTCATGTGCCGGCAACAATGGGCATATAAAAACGACATGACCATGTAGAAACGGCGTGCCAGCCGCCCGTAAAGCCTTGTGGCGGCTAGCTTTTTTGACATGGCATATCCTTTGCATCGATGCGGTGACCGGTCGACGTAATTGTCGACGCCCACTCACCAAAGGAGGCAAGGCGAATGGTCAAGGCCGCTCTGGAAATGCGTGCGAAGCAGCATCTCGCGCTAACGCCGCGACTGCAGCAATCCGTCAAGCTGCTGCAGTTGTCTGCAACCGAATTTGCGCAGGAAATGCAAGAAGCGCTCGCAAGCAATCCGTTCCTGGAAGAGGTCGAGCAAGAAGCGGGTGCGCAGCCCGATGCTGCACGCACCGGCGACATAGCCATTCCTGCTGCCGATCGGGACGGCGCCGCGGCCGACCACACGCCTGCAGACGACGCTCCGCTGGAAACCACCACGAGCGCCATCGAGACTGATCCGACGCTGGCCGCATCGGAAGATTTCCCCACCGACTTCAGCACCTACTACAGCCACGGTGGTGCCCACCATGGCGATGGTGAAGACAGTGACATCGGCGAATGGGTGCACTCCACGCCGAGCCTGCGCGAACATCTGCATCAGGAGTTGCGCAGCTATCGCCTGTCAGACCGCGACTGCCTCCTCGCACAGACGCTGATTGAAGCGCTGGATGACGACGGTTACCTGCGCCAGCTGCTCTCCGAGTTGATTCCGCTGGCGCCAGTGGAGCCGCCGCCGACCGAGAAGGAAATGCAGATTGCGCTGGCGCTCGTGCAAAGCCTGGATCCGCCGGGCGTCGCGGCGCGTGATCTGGCGGAGTGCCTGCGCCTGCAGATTGAAGCGCGCCCCGCTGACACCGAAGCCGAAGAACGTATCCAGGAGATCGCGCAAGACATCGTGCGTAGCCACCTGCCGCGCTTGGCCAAACGCGAACTCACGCAGATGCGTCGCGCGCTGGGGTGTACCGAAGAGGAGTTGCGCGATGCCTGCGCACTGATCCGCATGCTGGACCCGCGCCCGGGGCTGCGCTTCTCGCAAGCGCATGCGGGCTACATCGTGCCCGACGTGATCGTCGCCAAGATCAAGGGCAAGTGGGTTGCCGTGACCAACCCTGCGGTGGCACCGTGCGCGCGCGTCAACAAGGTCTACGCGGAGTTGTTTGCCCAGACGCGCGGCCACAATCGCACGCCGCTGGCGCACCAACTGCAGGAAGCCCGCTGGCTGATCCGCAACGCGCAGCAGCGCTTCGCCACCATCCAGCGCGTGGCCGAGGCGATCGTCGCGCACCAGAAGCACTTCCTGGAATACGGCGAGGTGGCCATGAAGCCGCTGGTGCTGCGTGACGTGGCCGAAGAACTCGGCCTGCACGAATCGACCATCTCGCGCGCAACGGGCAACAAGTACATGGCCACGCCGCGCGGCATCTTCGAGTTCAAGTATTTCTTCTCGCGCCAACTGGCAACCGACACCGGCGGCGCGTGCTCGGCCGCGTCGGTGCGGGCGTTGCTCAAGGAGATGATCGAAGCTGAAGATTCGGACGCACCGCTCTCCGATGTGTCGCTCGCCAAGATGCTCGCCGAGCAGGGCGTGATCGTTGCGCGCCGCACAGTGGCCAAGTATCGCGGGCTGATGCGCATTGCGCCGGCGGAAATGCGGCGCCAGGTCTGACGCGCCCGCTACCGACAGGAGCCCCGTGCGCAAGCTGCCCACCGATCACTACCCGCACCGCGATGACGGCGATGCGACGACCGCGTCCTTGCATCTGGCTGACGTGACGATGTTCTGGGCGGCGGAAAGCGGTGGCGTCAAACGCTACCTGCGCGCCAAGCACGACTTCCTGCGCTCCACGCACTGGCGGCACACGTTGGTCGTGCCCGGCACAGCGGACGACGCTACCAATGAGATCGCCGTAGTGCCGGGCGTGCCGCTGCCGCTGTCGCATGGTTATCGCATTCCCTTGCGGACCGGGCCAGCCATGCGGGCGCTGTGTGCGCTGTCGCCGGATCTGATTGAAGCGGGTGACCCGTACCGGCTGTCATGGGCGGCGGTGCATGCCGGCGCGCAGCTGCAGGTGCCGGTGGCGGCGTTCTATCACTCCGATCTGCCCGCGTTCTTCCGCCGCCTGGGCGGCCCGCCCGCCGAACTGGCCGCTGCCGCGTACGCCCGCAAGCTGTATCCGCACTTCGATACGGTGTTCGTGCCCAGCCGCTACATCGCGCAGAAAGTGGCCGACCTGGGTGTGCAACGCATAGAACTGCAGCCGTTGGGCGTAGACACGCGCTTGTTCCATCCCGCGCGGCGCTCGCTGCGCTGGCGCGAACAACTCGACCTGCCGCGCGATGCACGCGTGCTGCTGTACGTCGGCCGCTATGCGCCTGAGAAGAATCTGCACGTGCTGTGCGACGCGGTGGACAAGCTGGACGACGGCAGCGTGCTCGTCACCATTGGTTCGGGCCCGACACCGCCACGTGGCAAGCACGTACGCGCACTCGCATATGAAGGCGACACGCAGCACCTGGCCGCAGCCATGGCAAGTGCCGATGTGTTTGTGCATGCGGGCGATCAGGAAACATTCGGCCTCGTCGCATTGGAAGCGATGGCCAGCGGCGTGCCGGTCGTCACCTGCGCGGCCGGCGGTTTAAGCGAGTTGGTGAACGAGCGTGTCGGCTATGCCGTGCCGCGCTGCCGCGCTGACGATTTCGCGCAGGCACTCCAGGCGCTGCGCCAACGCGATCCGGTCGCACTGGCGCACGCGGCGCGCCGCCATGCGATGCAGTACGACTGGCAGGCCGTCCTGCCGCAACTTCTGCAACGCTACCGCGCGCTGCTCGGCCGGCAAACCAGCGCCGCTGCGCAGACAACTCCACAACCGGCTCGCGAGCCCGTGCGTGCTTCGCGCGGCCGGTAGCCCTGATCGATTCTGTTCATCATGTCGCGCTATCTCGTTCTTGCCATGCACGACGTCACGCCCGCCACCTGGCCTGCGTGCAAGGTGTTGCTCTCTGCGTTGGATGAGGTGGCGCGCGTACCCAAGTCGCTGCTGGTCATTCCGAACTTCTATCGCGGCCCGACCGCACGCAGTAGCGAGCGCTTCTGCCGCGTGATGAGCGAGTGCCTGACCGAAGGCGATGAGCTTGTCCTGCACGGCTACGCGCACCTGGACGACCAGCCCCCCGGCGGGGTGATCAACCAACTGATCCGCACGCGCTATACCGCCGGCGAAGGCGAATTCTCTGCCATTCCGCTGGCGGCGGCGCGCGCGCGCATTGAAGCTGGAGCTGCATGGTTTGCCGCCAACGGCTGGCCGTTGCATGGCTTTGTCGCCCCGGCGTGGCTGATGAACCCGGCAACCTGGGAGGCGCTGGACGGTCTGCCCCTGCGCTATACGACCACGCTGCAACGCTTCTACCTACTGCACCCTCGGCGCCCGCTCAAGGCGCCCTGCCTGACGTACAGCGTGCGTTCGCCGGCGCGCCGGCTGGTGTCACGGTACTACCTGCGCTGGCTGGCGCAGCGGCACGCCGAGACACCGCTGTTGCGTCTGGGCCTGCATCCGGCCGACGCGGCGCATCCCGACGTCATTCGCCATTGGCAGGAATTGCTCGCTGCATGCCTGGCGACGCGCACGCCCGTCACGAAGAACGGCTTTGCGCAGGTGCTGGCCCAGGCGTGGATGGGCGGCCCGGAAACCACCGTCGCCGGGCACGCACAAACGTCGTACTGAGCGCAAGCGCTAGAACAACCACACCGACAATCCACCGATCAGCATGCCGAGCCCGGCACCTGCCAGCACGTCGCTCGGATAGTGCAGGCCAAGCACGACGCGAGAGACGGCCACCATGAGCGTAAACGGCACGAGCGCCAGCGCCATGCGCGGGTAATACGCGGCCATCACGATGCTGAACGACACCGCGTGCAGCGTGTGGCCCGACGGAAAGCTGAACTGATCGAGCACTCGCCCGCACAGGTGGATCTCTTCGCAAGAGAGGTAAGGCCGAGGCCGGCACACGCCGCGCTTGAGCAGGATGTAGATGACCAGCGACAGCAGCCCCGTGAGCCCCATCTGCTTGGCGCATTCCCAGCCGGTGTCACCGCCTACCACGGGCAACGCCGCCATCAACGCATACCAAAGCATGCCGTCGCCCAGGCGACTGACACCACGATAAAAGCGCATGGCCGACGCGTCGCCCGCCACGTGATTGAGTGCCACGGCGAGCTGCCGATCGCGCTCGCGCCAGCGCTTCCAGTCAGGCCACGCGTGGGTCGCCATGGTAGGCCTCCCCGTTGGTGGCAGCGTCGTGCACAGCGATGAGCGCCGCTTCAAAGCGTTCGAGCACGCGCGGCCAATCCAGAGCCTGTGCGGTCAACCGCGCCGCTTGACCCAAGCGTTGGCGCAAGCCGGCATCCGTGGCAAGCGTGACGGCAGCCTGCGTGAACGACGCGGCATCGCCGACGGGCGCGAGCCAACCGTTCTCGTGGCTACGCACGTGCATGCCGGCCGCGGCGGTATCGAACGCCACCACGGGCAAGCCACTGGCCATCGCCTCGACCACCACGTTGCCGAAGGTCTCGGTCACGCTTGGAAAGAGAAACACATCTGCCGATGCATAGTGCGCGGCCAATGCCTCGCCATGCTGCGTGCCTGCAAAGATGGCATCGGGACAGCGACGGCGCAGCGCGCTGCGTTGCGGACCATCGCCCACCATGACGAGGCGCGCCTCGGGCACGCGCTCGCGTACGGCATCAAACGCATCCAGCGCAACACCCAGGTTCTTTTCCAACGCAAGACGCCCGACTGTGAGCACGACCGGCGTGTCAGCGCCAGCCCCCCATTGCGCACGCAATGCGTGACTGCGGGCTTGCGGCGTGAACCTGTGTGCGTCCACGCCGCGCGTACTGACCGTGAGGCGTTCGAAGTCGAGGTCGCTCAACTGCCGCTGCAGTTCGCGCGTGGGGACGAAGGTGCGATCTGTGCGATTGTGAAAGGCGCGCAGGTAGGCACGCACCAGCGTTACGGCGCCCTCCCAGGCGTAGTGCCGGCCGTACTCGTCAAAGCGCGTTCTGAAATCCGAAGTCACGGGCACCCCGAGTTGCCGTGCGGCCCGAATGGCCGACCAGCCGAGCGGTCCTTCCGTGGCGACATGCACGAGGTCGGGCCGATACGCGCCCCATGCGCGAAGCAGGCGCCGCCGTGCAGGCAATCCCATGCGCAAATCCGGATACAGCGGAATTGGCACGCCAGGAACCCGCAGCGTGTCTTCCGCCAACGCAGGCTTGCCAGCGTCGATGGCCCTCTGACGCGGCCGCGCCAGCATCACGTCATGCCCGCGAGCCTGCAGAAACGCCACGGTGCGCGCGGCAGTGAGCGATACGCCGTTGAGTTCCGGCGGCCAGGTTTCAGTCACATAAGCGATGCGCATGGGTCGATCAGTCTTTGTGCTTATCGCGGCTGTGCGAAGGACCGCCCGTCTGGCCTCGCTTGTGAGCAAGATCGTCTGCGCTGCGATTGGCGACCTGGCGATCGCTGTCGTTACGGTTGGCCGCATGGCGTTCTCGCACGACGCGTTCTACGCCGGGGGTGTTGTGCAGATCGGTGTCAAGCTGCCCGCTTTCGATGTCGCGTGCGGCCTGCTCGACATTGCTTCGCGGTTCGGAACGTTGCTCTTCAAGGTTCTGATCGCGCTCGTGAGGCAGCCGCTCTTGCGATCCCGACTCCGGCTTGCCGAGCATTTTGTCGATGTTTTCAGCGTTTCGACCCGTGTCTGGCGCACGCGGCGGCGTAGTCCCTGCCGGTCGTTCGCCGCGCTGATGCGGGCCACGTAAGGTGGGGCGTAGTCGGTTCATGGCGCCCTCCTGCGGACGTGATCTAGTTGCCTTGCGCACCGCAACCGACGTGCCAACGACGCCCGCATGCTCCACACAATCGACAAGACCTGCACCACTCCTGCACAACACCGCGACGCAGACAAGGCAACGTACCAATGGATCCACCCGCGTCGCGACGTGATCGTTGCGTAAGGGTTACATGCGCGCTTGTAACGCTTGCTGCGCAAGGTGATCCGAAAGCGATCAACGCGGGAGACGTACGCGTTCCGGACGCCGTGTGGGACGGCCGCGCAGTCGGTCGAGCAAGCGCTGCGACACACCTGCCGGCGCGTCCGTGGTGCCAAGCAGCGTACCGAGCGGGCGCAATCGATCGACGTGATCACATACAACCTTGATCATTGCCGTGATCGACGTTCCAAGGAGCAAGCCCCACAAGCCCCACAGCCAGCCCCACAGCAGCAGGCCGATGTAGACCACGCACGGATCGAGCTTGGATGCCCGGCTCTGCAGCCACGTCACGAGCAGCGTGCCGACCAGGGTGGCCAGCAGCAGCGTGACACCTGCCACGACAAGCGCATCCGACCACGCGCCCATCTGTAGGTACGCACCGATGCCGCTGGCCACGGCAATCACCACCGAACCGAGATACGGCACGAAGTGCAGCACGGCCGTCGCCAGCCCCCAGACTGCTGCGTCTTCCATGCCGAGCAGCACGAAGGCCACCGTGGTGAGTACGCCCAGCACGATGTTGGTTGCAAACAGCACCAGCAGCGAATACTGAATCTGCGTGCCGATGACCGCCATCATGCGCACCGCGCGCTTCTTCTCGCTCAACGTGTTGCCCACCGCGCGCACCCATTTGCGTTTAAGTGCCTGGCCTGAAGCGAGCAGGAAATAGACGAGAAACGAGACCACGACGAGTTGGCCCGCAAGCGCGAAGAGGTTGGCGGAACCCATCCATAGAAACTCGCGCAGCGGCAGCACCGGCTGCGCGGCAGGAGCCGCGACCGCGGGCGGCCGTTTGGCAAGTGCCGGCGCCGGCTTGCCCTGCACTCCTTCGGCGGCATGTTCGAGTGCGACAGTCACATCGCGCATCTTGTCGAACGCGCCGCCCATATGCCCACGCATACCGTCGATGGCTTCGGCCATGCGCTCCGCCGCAACGGGCAACCGGTCTGCCATGGCCGAGACGCCGTCTTGCATCCCGAAGACCAGCACCGCACCGGCAATCCACAGGCCGAGCACCACGATGGCTGCCGCAATGGTGCGCGGCACATAGCAGTGCCGCAGCCACACGACCACCGGGTTCAGCGCAAACGCCAGCACCACGCCAAGGGTGAACGGCACCAGAAACCCCCGCGCCCATTGCAAGAAGACCAATGTGCCGCCAATGGCCACCAGCACCATGGCCACACGCCAAGCCGGTTGCCGTAGCCCGTCGAGCAGACTGCCGTGCAAGGGTTCCGGCTGCGTGGGGGATGGATTGAGTTCGGCGGGCATGGCAGAGAATGTGGTTCACCGTTCTCTGCGCAAAAGTTGTGCCGGGGCGCTATGGCTTTGCGGAAACAGGCATGGCAAGCATGCGCAACGTGCGCACCAGATCGTACGGGGACACCGGCTTGATCAGGTGTTCCTGAAAACCCGTAGCCAGCGCCCGAGCGCGATCGTGCGGCTGCGCAAATGCGGTCAGTGCAATGGCCGCCATCGGCGCAGCGCCGGCGGGCAGGTGTTCGTGTTCCCACGCACGAATTCTCTGCAGGATCGCGTAACCGTCTTCATCGGGCAGCGCGATGTCGCACACCACCGCTTGCAAGCGGCCTGCCTCGCCCCGTGCGCTCCACACGTCGAGCAACGCCATGGTCTCGTGCCCCGAGCCCACGCTGCCGACTTCGGCACCGACCTGCGTCAGCAGTGTTGCCAGCGCATCGCGCGCATCTTCCTGATCGTCGACCAGCAGGACGCGCAGACCCGCCAGCGACGGCAAGGGCCCAGTGCGTTCAGGGTCTTCAGCCAGCGGCGCGATCAGATCGGCGCCGGCATGCAGCGGCAAATACACGGTAAACGTGGCGCCTTGCTGGACGCCCTCGCTGCGCGCATACACGCGTCCGCCGTGCAACTCGGTCAACCGTTTGACCAGGGCCAGACCTAGACCGAGACCGCCTGTGCGCCGCGTATGCGCGCCGTCAGCCTGCCGGAATGGATCAAACAGATACGGCAAGAACGCCGGTGCAATCCCGCGGCCGTTATCGCGCACCACAATGCGCGCCACCTCGCCCAGCAGATCGGCCGACAACCACACCTCGCCACCTTCCTGCGTGAACTTGATGGCATTGGTCAGCAGGTTCCACACGATCTGCTCGACACGATCGGCATCGCCGTCAATCTCGTGATCGTCCAGTTCGATGGAGGTGTGCAGGGTGATGTGGCGCTCGGCGGCCAGCGCGTGCACGCTGTTGAGCGCGCTCTCCAGCGCCGCGCGCAGCACGAATGGTTCGCGTGTCAGCCGCAGCTTGCCGCTCATCACGCGCGTGGCATCCAGCAGGTCTTCGATCAAGCGCACCTGTTGCTCGACGCCGGTCTTGATGCCCGCCAGCGCCCGCTGCATGAGCGGCGCGCCCCCCGCGATCTGGCTCTCCAGTACATACGCCCAATTCTGGATACCGTTGAGCGGCGAGCGCAGTTCGTGCGACACCACCGCCAGGAACTCATCGCGCGCAAGCGCTGCGGCCTCCGCCTGCGCGCGCGCGGCCTGTTCGCGCAGCAACAGCGCATCGCGTTCGCGCTCAGCCTCGGTGCGCTCTGTCACGTCGTAGATGATGAGCAGCGCAGATTCCATCGTGCCATTCCGATCTGCTTCCGGAATGACGCGCGCGTTGTAATGCGCAATGCGCGGGCGCCCCTCCTGCACGGCCAGATGCAACGCAAGTGTCTGTTCGGCGCCCAGGACGAACGCGCGGCGTGCGGCGTCCTCCAGTGGGCGCGTGACCTCGGCGGAAAGGGACGATGCCGCCAGCGTCTGGCCGATCATCACGGCAGGCGTCACGCCAAAGGCTTCGGTTACGGCGCGGTTGACATACACGCAACGCAGTTCGCGATCAAGCCGCGCAATCACGTCGGGCGCGTTCTCCACCAGCGTGACGAATTCGCGCTGATGGCGAAAGCGCTCGTGTTCAGCCTCCTTGCGCTCGGTGATGTCTTCCACCACGCAAACGAGCGCCTGTACGCTACCGTCTGGCCCATGCTGCGGCGAATACGCGGCGTGCACAAAGCGGCGGCCAACATCGGCCGGATACTGCAAATCCATTTCAAACTCGATGCGCTGCCCAGCGAATGCGTCGTTCAGGCGTGACAGGACGCGCGCATACGCCGCCTCGCCCATCAGTTCGCGCAGATGCCGGCCCAGAACGTCTTCAGACCGCAAGCCAAAGCGTTGTGCGTAAGCGCGGTTGGCAAAGCGCACGCGGTGCTCAGGGTCGATCTGCACCAGCGGAAACGGCACGCTTTCGGTCAGCCATTGCAACTGGAACTCCGACTCGGTGAGCGCTGCCAGGGTCTGCTGGCCCTGGGTCACGTCTTCGATCACGCCCACGGCATGAGGGGATGCACCGTCGAGGCTGGGCATAAGGTAGCCACGTTCTCGAACGCGATATTCGCGAGCTTCGCCGTGGTCGACACCGAGCCAGCGGTACTCGAGCACGAACTCCTGCCCGCGCGCCAAGCCCTCCCAGGCGGCACGCAGCGCGCGATGATCATCCGGATGCACATGGACAAGCCAGCGGTCACGGACGCCGCACAAGGAATCGGGCTGCACGCCCCACGTCTGCGCCCCGGCGCTTACGTGCAGACGTGTTCCCGTCAACGGATCGTCTACCCAGAACACATCAACCTGCTTCCTTGCGGCCAGTGCGGTACGCGCCTCGCGCGCGGCGCGCACCGGTGCGGACCAGCCCGTTACGGATTCACTCATTGCGCCCTTCGTTAGCAGTTTTCATTCCCGAGGTGGCCGAAAAAAATGCGGTGCCGCAGCACCGCATCATAGGGCGTGGAGCGAAGTTACTGCGAGGGCAATTCAGACGCCGTTTGCGAAGCGCCGTTGGCCTGGGCCACGAGCACGCGAATGGCGTTGGGCGTCACGGCACCGACGCCGCCGGCCGGCAGCGTGGTGATCAGCCAGTCGGCGTTGTTGGCCAAGCTGAACGGCTGCGACGTGAAGATGATGTTTTTCGTCCCCGCCGTCGCCACCCGCACTTGGTACGTGCCGCCATCGACGTAGATCGAATCCTGCGTGCTGGCCGGTGCAGCACCGCCATACGCTGCACCGCTCATGGTCGGCGCAATGGCCGAAAGATCCACATTCGGCGCGGTCACGTAGACGTCGACGTTGGGGGCGTTGTACGAAGCGTTGAAGGTGCGCACGCGCGCCTTGTCTGAGAGGATGGACTTGTTATACGGATCATCGATGAGCGCCAGGCTCGTCGCTGATCCGTTGGCACCCACAATGGCGAGTGCGGTGTAGCGGTGGCCGTTTGCGGGCGTGAAGCTGGTCGAGGCCAGCGGCGTGCTGCTGCCCGTGTTCGACACCGTGGCCGTGCTCGCCGTCGCGTCAATTCCGAAATAGTTGCTGACGTTCTTGAAACCGACATTGGTGATCTTTGTGGTGCCGTTCACACCAAAGTCAACGTTGCCGATGAACGGGTTGGCGTGCACCGTGCGGTATTGCGGCGAGCTGGTGCCGATGATCTGCCCGATGTCGTCGTCACCGCCGCCGCATCCGGCAAGCACACCCAACGAACCCAGCGCCAGCACGGCGACGATCTTCCTGATCTGTATCTTCATTCTTCCACCTCGGAGGGAGAGTCCTGTCATGAACGGGCTGCATACATCGCATGCCCGTGTACGTTGTTGCCGACTTGTGGAGCCGACGATAGCCGCGCACATCCAGGCGCGCCTATCGAACCGGTTCCGATCGTTTTGTCGGAAGCGTCCGACACACGAAGCGACGTTCCCGCATTGAGCATGGCGCGTGCCCACAGCGGTTGAATGACCACTCCAATCCGGTCTCGCGGCCTGGGCTTGAATACGGGTCGCTATACTTGCGCGATCTGTTTTGTCTTCGTGCGCTACACACGCTCCGCATGCTCGAACCGCGCCCGGCCGATGCCGTGCCCCTTCCCGATAACGCCGCTTCCCAGGCCGATCTGCAGGCTTTCGCGCAAGAGCGCGAACGCGTGCAGGCGTGGCTCGCTGCGCGGGCGTCTGGCGCCCGCGCGGTGAGCGCTTCCACGCTGTCGCAGTACCGCGTGGAAGCCGAGCGCGTGTGCTGGTACGCGCGCACATTCGGTAAGCCGATCGCAAGCTGGGCGCGCGAGGACGCGTCGGCCTATCTGCGCTTTTTGCAAGAACCGCCCGCTTGGGCGATCAGTGCGCGCGGCATTGAACGCGACGATGCCAACTGGACGCCGTTGCGGGGCCCGCTCTCGGCGCGCTCCACACGGCAGAGCGGCATCATCGCGGCGAACCTCTGCGGCTGGCTGCAGCGTGCGGGCTATCTGCGCGTGAACCCGTTTCTCGATGACGATGCGATGGTCATTACCGTGCCGGCGCCAAGCGCGCCTGCAGCCAGGTACGTCGCAACACCCGAACCGGGCACTGCACTCGGCGCGTCCGACATGGCATTGATGATCGATGCCGTTCGCGCCCGTGTCGCCTTGGGCCGTGAAGCGCGCTTGCGTCAGGCGCGCGACCACTTCCTCGCCGTGCTGCTCGCACAGGCGGGCATGCGTGTATCGGAGCTGGTGTCTGCACGCATGGGCGACGTGGCGCTGCACGCCGTGCCGGCCGAGCACGCAACATCCGACGCACTGCTGCCGGCGTCGGTCTGGCTGTTGGCGATCGGCACAGGCCGCTCACAGCGCTGGCTGCCATGCGATGCGTTGATGTCTGCGCTGCGCGAATACCGTGCGGCCTTTGGCCTGTCACCGTTGCCGCTACCGAACGAAGCCACGCCGCTGCTGCTGTCGGTGCGCAAGCGCTCGCCGCGACGCGCGGACGGCACCATCATCGACTCGCCTGCCCTGCGTCGCGACTTTGGCGAGCGCAAGGGCATCGCCTCGCGTTCGCAACTGCTGCTCATCGTCAAGGCCATGCTCGGCGAAGCCGCTGAGTACGCTCGCGCCACGGGCCACGCCGATGCGGCCGTCCGCCTGGCGAATGCCTCGTT
This sequence comes from Ralstonia sp. Ralssp110, assembly GCF_047325135.1. Lineage (NCBI taxonomy): Bacteria > Pseudomonadati > Pseudomonadota > Betaproteobacteria > Burkholderiales > Burkholderiaceae > Ralstonia > Ralstonia sp. Ralssp110. Next base: position 1,153,569 of record NZ_CP168609.1, read on the forward strand.
GCGCGGCGTGCGCGGCGCTCACTTACGCGAGCGGCTTGCCGCAGGTGAGGCCGCAGCAAACGTCGCCCATGCGCTTGGCCTGGCCGCCCTGCCGAGCATCGCCGTACGCGCACGTGAAGCCGATCTGGCCGCCAGCATTGCCGACGCAGCCCGCAAACTGGCCCTGCCGTCCGCCTGACAATCCTCCATACATTGCGCAGAAACGGGTACGTACCGCCTGCGCGGATACCACATTCACGCATTGTCAAAAGCAATTGTTGGCACGATTCGCGTGACAGTTGTCGCTTACGTCGTCCGCAGAATTGGGTACGCTCAGCCACTGAATCGTCGACAGTGGCACGCAGAAACGGGTACGTTCGGCCCTGAAATCGCACGCAGAAACGGGTACGCTTTGGCGCAAATGCTCCCAAAAAAAAACGCGGACCCGAGAGTCCGCGTTCATTGTGTGTTGCCTGAAGACTCTGGCGTTCAGTGACCGCCCGACAGATAGAAGAAGCGGAACAGGAACACCGCCGAGATGATCCACACGATGATTGGCACCTCGCGCATGCGCCCCGTGAACAGCTTCAGCCCCGAGTACGTGATGAAGCCGAACGCGACGCCGTTGGCGATCGAATACGTGAACGGCATCATCAACGCCGTCAGCACGGCCGGCACCGCTTCGGTGGTGTCTTCCCAGTTCAGGTCCACCAGTTCGCGCAACATCAGGCACGACACATACAGCAGCGCGGGCGCCGTCGCGTAGGCCGGCACCACGCCAGCCAGCGGCGAGAAGAACAGACACAGCAGGAATAGCACCGCCACCGTCAGCGCCGTCAGCCCGGTACGGCCGCCGGCCTGCACACCCGAAGCGCTTTCGATATAGGCGGTGGTCGACGAGGTGCCCAGCAGTGAGCCAGCCATGATGGCCGTGCTGTCGGCCAGCAGCGCCTTGTTCAGGCGGTCCATCTTGCCCTGCTTGAGCAGGCCCGCGCGGTTGGCCACGCCCATCAGAGTGCCGGTTGCGTCAAACAGCTCCACCAGGAAGAACACCAGCACCACGTTCAGAATGCCCACCGAAAGCGCGCCCATGATGTCGAGCTGCATCAGCGTAGGCGCGAGCGACGGCGGCATCGACACCACGCCGTGGAAGGTGTTGCCCGCAAAGAAGAAGCTCGCCGCCGTCACGGCCAGAATGCCGATCAGGATGGCGCCTTTCACGCGCAGGTGGTCCAGTGCCACGATCAAGAAGAAGCCGATCACCGCCAGGATGACCGAAGGCTGGTGCACGTCGCCCAGCGTCACAAGCGTCGCCGGATTCCCGACGATCAGCCCGGCCCCGCGCAACGACACGATGCCCAGGAACAAGCCGATACCCGCGGTGATCGCCACGCGAATCGAATGCGGAATACCGTTCACGATCATCTCGCGGATGCGGAACACGCTCACCAGCAAGAACAGGCAGCCGGAAATGAACACCGCGCCCAGTGCCGCCTGCCACGTAAAACCCATGCCCTTGACCACCGCGTACGCAAAGTAGGCGTTCAACCCCATGCCCGGCGCCATCGCGATCGGGTAGTTCGCATACATCCCCATGATGATCGTGCCGATCGCCGCGGCAATGCAGGTGGCGACAAACACCGCGTCGTGCGGCATGCCTGCGTCAGCCAGGATGTTCGGGTTGACGAAGATGATGTACGCCATCGTGAGGAACGTCGTCAGCCCCGCGAGCACTTCCGTGCGAACGTTGGTCTGGTGTTCCTCGAGCTTGAAGGTGCGCGCGAGCCAGGTCATTCAGGTTGTCTCCTCTTGTTGTGAAGTGTCATCGCCGGCCGGCGCTGTCTTGCGCGTGGCTCCCCCGATGCACGCCCACCACGGGGCGAGGCTACTGTTAGCAAGATTCCGGCGCCCCAAGGCGGCACGGTCGAAATACTGTTCATGCGAATCGAATGATGGAAAACGCGCCAGCCAAGTGCCAGGCCGGCGCGCGGGATGCGCATGATGCCCGAAACGCCGGGCGTGTGCACTCGCCCGGCAAGACGCATCGCCTCGGCAACGGGAGGCCGGGCCCGGCCAACAAACCGTACCCGTTTCTGCGAAAACCCGGAGCCATGCGGCGTGCTTAGCGATTGGCGTACCCATTTCTGCGCTTGCTTCCGCAGAAATGGGTACAAGCTTCTGCAGGAGCAGGGGCGCGTGATGAAGCGCAAAGGCGTACCCGTTTCTGCGCGCCATTGAAGTGCGCACCGTACCCGTTTCTGCGCATGACGGCGCCACGCCGCGACTCACAGCGAACCCGTTTCTGCGGAAACCTCTTTGGATCGGCCGTACCCGTTTCTGCGCGATGCTCCGCAGAAACGGGTACGCTTTATCTGCAGGCCGCCTCGCCAAGCCCTTGGCCAATAAGGCTTTTTACCCGCAGAAACAGGTACGGGGATCAGAACGCGGAGCCACGAGGCCCCCGGCAAACAGCATCCTCTCGTGTTGGTTTCAGCGATGAAAGTTCAGAATTCGTCAGTCCGGTGCGAAGGCCAGTTGAAATGCCAGCCGTACGCAGCTGGCGAACCGTCACGCAGAAACAGGTACGCATGGCGCCAGGTCCGACGGCTCGAAGCGTGCACTCGCTCTCGTTGGAATGGCGCAAGAGTTGGGACAAGAAAATCACGAGCTTCGTCGCACACGCAGATTTGGGTACGCAGGTACACGCGGAATTTGCCCTTATTCACGCAGAAACAGGTACGCTTCGGTGGCCGACTAGCTGCACGAGCCCCCAAAATCGCAAGATCGGCCGCAGAAACGGGTACGCACTTGCGGAAACACATCGAAACGGCCGGGCCAGCCCCCTGTTTTCTGTGGATAACACTGTGGATAACATGATGTTGTCCCCGCAGATTCCGGTACGCCCAATGCGCAGAAGCGGGTACGGTTTCGCGCAGAAGCGGGTACGCCATTGCGCAGAATCTGGTTCGCACCCTCGCAGAATCTGGTTCGGTTTACCCCACTGAACCCAATGCTGGCAAGGCTTTGCGGGCCGCGTATACGGTTTACCTGTAGTAAACGTAGAAGGTATATATAGCTTGTAGTGAGGAAAGGTCTTCCGTGGACAACCTTAACGGTTGCCCACCGATGCCCTTCCCGCGACAACGAGTAAAAATCAGAAAACGTACCCAATTCTGCGTGACAAGGCGAAGGCGTTTTAGTACAAAGGCTCTGAACAATTCTTGCCCACCATGGTCACCAAACGCCTCACACCCAATGGGAAACCGGACGACAATTCGCCCGGCCGCATCATCGTCCCCTCGGGAGGGCAAGTCATTGCCGCGCCAGAGAAGTTTCAGCGCCTGTTCGACGAAGCGCAGGCGATGGAGCGCGAAGACGCCTGGCAGAGCGGCGAAGTCGGCTTTCTCAGTCGTGCCAGCGTGCAGGTCACCCTGCCCTATCGGGCTCCCAAAGGTGCACCGCCGGTCTGGACGCGCTCGAGCGGTAACATCTCGCTGATGATCCAGCCCGGCTACTTCACGCAACAGCGTTCCGAGCGGGCGAGCAACGGCCGGCAGCGCATCGTCTCCGAGACCGTCTCCTTTGGCTATCCCTATGGCTCGTATCCGCGCCTGATGCTGGCCTGGATCGGCAAGGAGATCATGGCCAAAAAGAAGCGCGGCGAATTCCAGGGCACAGTGGAAGATCGGCGCATTTCCCTGGGCAACTCGTTGTCCGAGTTCATGTACAACCTGGGCATCCCGATGGCCACGGGCGGCAAGCGGGGCACCATGACGCTGGTGCGCCAGCAGATGATTCGGCTCTTCTCTGCCACGATTGCCATCGTGCAGAACAAGTCGGCGCCCAGCAGCCAGAATCAGAATCAGGAACCGCTGTCGATCGATCGCATCGGCTACTTGCTGGCCGATCAGCTATCGACCTGGTGGGATCCGATGCAGCCGGGTCAGGGCTCGATGTTCGAGAGCTTCGTGGTGCTGTCTGAGCCATTCTTCAACGAGCTTGTGAATCGGCCTGTGCCGGTGGATATGCGTGCGTTGAAGGCGCTCAAACAATCGCCGTTTGCGCTGGATGTGTATTCGTGGCTGACATACCGCTTCTTTACGATCCAGAAGCGTACAGAGATCCCTTGGGAAGCGCTGCAGATGCAATTCGGCACCGAGACCGAAAGCGAGCGGAAATTCCGGGCGTTGTTCCGCAAGGCGCTGAAGGACGTGCTGGTTGTTTATCCGGACGCGAAGGTGGATGCTGATTCATCCAAGGCGTTGATTCTGCAGCCGTCGCGCACCAGCGTACGGAAGTTGGCCTGAAGCACAGCGGAAGCGGCAGACAAAAAGAAAGGGGAGCAGAAGCTCCCCTTTTTCATCTCAGGCGATCAGCCCGAAACTTATTCCGGCTTGATCGCCGAGGCTTGCAGACCCTTCGGGCCTTGCTTCACCTCGAAGGTGACCTTCTGGCCGTCCTTCAGGGTCTTGAAGCCCGAACCCTGAATTTCGGAGAAGTGCGCGAACAGATCTGCGCCGCCGCCGTCCGGAGTGATGAAGCCGAAGCCTTTGGTTTCGTTAAACCATTTGACAGTACCCGTGGCCATGCAAAAATTCCTTTAAAAAACAAAAAACACGTCGTCCAGCCGATCCGGACATCGCACGAAGAACCGGCTGATTCCGAATCTTGCGTAGACAAAGTCTTCAGACGACTGTCTAAGCATCATAACCAGTTTGAGCCACAGTGTCGATGGGCGGCATTTTTCCGAAATGTCGCTTTTATGCATCTCACTGGTAAACACCTAGGAAGCCCGTAAATGCAGGGTCGAACGCATGAAGTTATGCGCTAAAGACCGCATTTACATCTCAATTTAGGTGAATTGAAAATCGCTTGTTCTACGCATCGCCCACCCGTCTCAACGATGCGATTTGTATAAATTGAATTTTATCGATCTTGTGTTTTCTTGCGGTCTTCCCTAAGATGAGCGCTGCTGACTTTCAGCGCTGAAAGTGGAGGCCCAGTGAGCGCCAAGATCGTAACGGTATTCAATCAGAAAGGCGGATGCGGCAAGACCACGGTCAGCATGCACATCGCCGGAACCCTTGGTTTGCGAGGGAGTAAGACGCTGCTTGTCGATATGGACGAGCAAGGAACGGCCACACGCTGGGCCGCTCAAGCGCCGGAAGACAAGCCCTTTCCGGCTTCGGTGATCGGCCTAGCCCCCTCTGGTGGCGCCATGCATCGAGAGGTCCGTAAGTTTGTGGCGGATTACGATTACATCGTGGTCGATTGTCCGCCGGCGGTTCACTCGCCGTCATCGTCAAGTGCACTTCTTATCTCCGATATTGCGTTGATCCCCGTTGTGCCGTCGCCGCCTGATTTGTGGGCTGCCGTGGCTGCCAAAGCGCTTGCGCAGCAGGCACAAGTCACCAACGAAACGCTGCGTATTCGCGTGCTGGCGAACATGGTTCAGCGGCGCGTCTCGCTCGCGAAGCAAGCAATTGAAATTCTTGGTGATGATGGTGATATCCCTTTGATGGAATCCATGATCGGTTCGCGCTCCGCATTTCGGGAGTGCCAAGCGATCGGGGCGACGGTGCACGGGGTGTACGGTGCCCGAGAAGCCGTGAGTGAAGTCGACACCTTGATCGACGAGGTGTTGCAGTTGTTGCAGGAGGAACGTGTATGAGCGCGAAGTTGAAATCGCTCAAAGACGGCATGCTGGCCGGCATTGCCGCAGAAAAGACCAAAACGACACCGGTCGATCGCTTTGCATTGGCAGAAAAAGCGATTACCTCTCACCCCCGCGGTCTGCTCGGGCAAGCCGCCCCAGATCCCGCTTTCAGCGCTGAAAGTCCCTCACCTGCGAATACTTCCGAACGCCGGGTGATCAAGGTTCCGCTTGAACGGCTGCAAGAAAATCCGCTCAACGCCCGTCGCATCTACGATCCGCAGATCGTTCAGGAACGGGCGGCATCCATCGCTACGCACGGTCAGCAGACACCAGGGTTGGCGGCGCCAGATCCGGCGCGGCCAGGCTGGTATGTTCTGATCGATGGCCATTACCGTAAGCGCGCCTTGGCCGCTGCGGGGAAGGTCGAGATGGACTGCTTCATCGAAGACGGCCTGTCAGACATCGATTTCTACCGGCTGTCCTTCGTCTTGAACGAGCAGCGTTCCGGGCAATCTGTGCTGGACAACGCTATCGCCTGGCGGCAGTTACTAGATGAAGGAAAAGTTAAAAAAGAAGAAGATATTTGTGAGATTACCGGCGTCTCCGCAGGAACGGTCAATAAGACGTTGGCACTGTTGAAGCTGCCGGAATCGGTGCTGGAAGTAATGAAGGAGCGACCAGCTGGCATCGGTATCGCGACCGGATATGAGTTGACGCTGTACTTCAAGAGCGCCGGCGAAGACCGCACGCGTGAGCTGGTGCATCGCGTACTGGAAGAGGGACTCTCCAGCCGCGATGTGGAGCAGATCCGCAAAGTGGCTCAGGAAGGGCGCACCCGAAAGGTCAAGGAAGTCAGCCGCCAGTACAAGATTCGAAGTGCTGAAGGTGATCTTCTCGGCACAATCAAGGAGTGGGATTCCGGCCGCGTGATGCTCGATGTCAAGCTAGGGGATCGTGGCGCCCGGGAATCGTTGGTTGAGGCACTGAAGAGCCGTTTCGGCCTGGACGTCGCTTTACTGTAGTTCCGCCACAGCTTTGCTCATCCGAAAGCGCCCAATGGGGCGCTTTTTTTTGCCTCAATTTTCGACGGCTCAGAAGCTTGTCAGTGCGTGGACCGTACCCGTTTCTGCGTTGGCTGACAGGTTCGGAGATGCCACGCAGAGCCGTGCGCGGCACCACCCAACGTGCGCCGAAATGAGCAGATTTGATGTCGGCAGGCCAAGCCGACGATCCAGAACTGGACTGCAACTACAATTAAGCAATAAATAAATAATGTAGCATTTAACAAGGTATTTGAGGTTTTTAACCCTTGATGTACACTGCAAGTACACCTGATAGCCCTTATGGCACGCCCTGGTCTCTATTTCTCGGCTGAGCAGCAGCAGCGGATCGTTGAAGCGATCCGGAGGCTGGATATCGCCTTCCCGCACGACAACGCGGTGTTCTTGGATGAGGTGATCGAAGCCGTTCAGGCCGTGACACGTCGTATTTACGGCGTTCGGCGCTACGTACAGTGGTTGGCAGAGGCGGGAGTGCGCCGACGTCCGAGCAATACGACGTTGCAGAAGGCGGTAGACCGCGCGCAGGGGCGCGGACCGGTTGCAAACGGTGTCGCCGCGGACGCGATTGAGACGTGGCCGATCCCGTTGGCTCACGCAGAAACGGGTACGCTTTCGGCACGTGATGAGCGAAACCGCATCGCCTCGCGCGCCATTGGCGCGCCCGGTGCAGGCGCCGAATGGATGGAAGCGCGCATTCGCGCCGAGGTGGCCGAGCGCGCTCTGGAGCACGAAGCTGCCCGCAATCGGCAATTGCAGGCTGCCATGGCCGACTTGGAGCGCCGTCTTGGCGAGGCGCTTGCCACCGCGCCTGCCGTGCCGCCCAAGTTGACCGATGCGACCCTTGAGCGCCTGGAGCAGACCATGGAGACCGTGACGCGCTTGGAAGGGGCGGCCAGCGCGCTGGCGGGTACGGAGCGCTTTCTGCGTTTGCAGAACGATGCGGTGCGCCAGCAGACGCAAAACGAAGCCGATCAATTGCGCCAGCGTATCCGCACCCTGGAGGCCGAAGTCGCGCAATTGAACGCGCAGATTGATGCCTACCGCCGCACGCCGGAGCGCAACGCGCCCGTCTCGCGCGGCTGGGTCAAGCCATCTTCCTGATTTCTAATGTCTTGTCGGCGGGTGCTTATTGGTCCGGCCGACGGCAAATTGAGCACAAACCGGCACGCAGAATTGGGTACGCTTTTCGACTTTCGGCGCTGAAAGTTGGTGCGACGGAGTTGCAACGGGTTGTAGGAATGGCGCCGATGCGGTGCCCGCGATACTGCGGGCGGCACGCCAAATGGTTGCTCCATCAAAGGGTTGAGGCATTGGGCTTGCGCTGGCATATGACTTGCTCATGACGCTACGTCTCACCAATGGAGTTGTCATGAACGAGAAGATCACCAAGGCCGTGTTTCCCGTGGCAGGACTCGGTACACGTTTTCTACCCGCCACCAAGGCGAGCCCGAAAGAGATGCTCCCGATCGTCGATAAGCCGCTGATCCAATATGCGGTGGAAGAGGCTGCCGCTGCGGGTATTACGGAGATGATCTTCATTACGGGCCGCGCCAAGCGCGCTATCGAAGACCATTTCGACAAGGCCTACGAACTGGAAACTGAGCTGGCCGCCAAGAACAAGCACGCATTGCTGGAGATGGTGCAGTCCATCAAACCGTCCGGCGTCGAGTGCTTTTATGTCCGCCAGCCCGAGACCCTGGGTCTCGGCCACGCCGTGCTTTGTGCGCAGAAACTGGTACGCGATGAGCCCTTCGCCGTGATCCTGGCGGACGACTTGCTGGACAACCAGCCGCCCGTCATGCAGCAGATGACGGAGCTTTACGATCACTATCGTTGCTCCATCGTGGGCGTGGAGACGATTGCGCCGGAAGCCTCGCGTTCGTACGGCGTGGTCGCCGGCCGCGAATGGGATGACCGTCTGGTCAAGCTCGATGCCATTGTCGAAAAGCCGGCGCCCAAGGATGCGCCGTCCAATCTGGGCGTGGTCGGCCGCTACATCCTGACGCCGCGCATCTTCGATCATCTGCGCAATCTGAAGCCGGGCGCAGGCGGCGAGTTGCAATTGACCGACGCCATCCAGAGCCTGCTCGCTGAAGAGCAGATCCTGGCTTATCGCTACCGTGGTCAGCGTTTCGATTGCGGCAGCAAGTTCGGTTACCTGCAGGCGACGGTCGAGTTTGCGCTGCGCCATCCGGAAGTGCGCGCTGACTTTGAAGCGTATCTGCATGACCGTCTAGGCCTGTCCGCAACGCATGAAGAGGTGTCCGCCGAACTGGATTCGTTGGTCCGCGACACCATTCCGCTGAGCGTGGCCGCCTGAGCTTCGCCTCTCCCTTTCTCAGAATCGATCGTGCGGGTTTCCGCACAGGTCGCCGCGGTCGATTCTGAGAAACCGCACACTCCTCCCGTCGTCCACCGTTCCGTCGATTTCCTGCAAAGCCTTGCGCCACGGGCTTTTGCGGCGGATCTGCGCGTCTGCTTTTCGCATGGAATGCTTCTTGAGTAAGAGCGACCACCCATAAACCGGCGGACCGCTCGGACGTCGCACATGCAGTTCTATGTGCGACATGTCACCAGCAAAGGCCGCCGCCAACGCTCCAAGGAGACACCATGACGCAGCCTCAGGCTGGTGCGGTCACGGGCGATTTTTCGCCCGCGCAGGCCCCCACCAAAGACACTCCCGCAGACGTACGCCGTCGTCTGCGTTCCATCTTCTCCGGTTCGGTTGGCAATCTGGTCGAGTGGTACGACTGGTATGTCTACTCGGCGTTCGCGCTGTACTTTGCCAAGTCTTTCTTCCCCAAGGGCGACCAGACCGCGCAGCTGCTCAATACGGCGGCGGTGTTTGCGGTGGGCTTCCTGGCGCGTCCGGTGGGCGGCTGGCTGATGGGCATCTACGCCGATCGCTACGGCCGCAAGCGCGCACTGTTCTTCTCGGTGGTGCTCATGTGCGCGGGCTCGCTCATCATTGCGCTCACGCCCAGCTACGCGACCATCGGCGTTGCGGCACCGGTGATGCTGGTGCTGGCCCGTCTGCTGCAGGGCCTGTCAGTCGGTGGGGAATACGGCACCTCGGCCACGTACCTGAGCGAAGTCGCCAACAAGGAAAACCGCGGCTTCTATTCAAGCTTCCAGTACGTCACGCTCATCGCCGGCCAACTGACGGCGCTGGCGCTGCTGATCGTGCTGCAGCAGTTCGTGCTGTCGCCGGCACAGCTTGAGGCGTGGGGCTGGCGCGTTCCGTTCTTCATCGGCGCGCTGTGTGCGCTGGTGGCAATGGCCATGCGCTCGCACATGGAGGAAACGCAGTCCTTTACTGCCGCTAAGGCAAACAAGAAGCGCGGCACGCTGTCGGAACTGGCCAAGCATCCGCGCGCCGTTGCAACGGTCGTGGGACTGACGATGGGCGGTACGGTGGCGTTCTACACGTACTCGATCTACATGCAGAAGTTCCTGGCCAACACGGTGGGATTGTCAAAGGACACGGCGACGCTGGTGTCCGGTGCCACGCTGCTGCTGTTCGCGATGCTGCAGCCGATCGTGGGCGGGTTGTCCGACCGCATTGGCCGCCGTCCGATCCTGATTGCGTTCGGCGTGCTGGGTACGCTGTTCACCGTGCCCATCATGACCGGCATCAGCCAGACCACCAACGTGTGGACGGCCTTCTTCCTGATCATGGCCGCGCTGGTGATTGTCTCGGGCTACACGTCGATCAACGCGGTGGTGAAGGCGGAACTGTTCCCCGCGGAGGTCCGCGCCCTGGGCGTGGGTCTGCCGTATGCACTCACGGTGTCGATCTTTGGCGGCACGGCCGAGTACATTGCGCTGTGGCTGAAGCAGGCGGGCCACGAATCGCTGTTCTACTGGTATGTGACGGGCACGATCTTCCTGTCGCTGTTGGTGTACGTGTTCATGCGCGATACTCGCGAGCATTCCCGCATCGAACATTGAACCCATGTCGCCAACCGACGGCCATGCCGACCTTGCCCAACCCGCACGCGGGCGTGGCTGGCGCGTGGCCGTCGCGCTGGCCATGGCGGCGTGCTGCGCAGCAGCGGGGTGGGGCGCGTACGCCGTCGCCCTGCAGCGCTACGTCGCCACGCGTGCTGAAGAGGCCGGCCAGCGCACCACTTTCTATGCGCAGAACCTACGCAGCACGCTGGCGCGCTATGAGTCATTGCCGAGGCTGGCGGCGCTGGAGCATGTGCTGCACGTCGCGCTGCAAGAGAATCCCCAGGCTGGCGACGCCGTCATGCGTCGCGCGGCCAACGCCTATCTGAAAGAAGTCCAGGCGGCCACCGACTTGGCCGCCGCTCATCTGATCAATACGACCGGCCTCACGATTGCGGCCAGCAACTGGGATCTGCCGACCTCGTTCGTCGGCCAGAACTACGCATTCCGCCCGTACTTTGTCGAGGCCATGCGCGAAGGGCTCGGTCGCTTTTACGGCGTCGGCAACACCACGGGCGAGACGGGCTATTTCGTCGCCGCTCCCGTGCGCGAAGACAACAAGCCGATCGGCGTGGTGGTCGTGAAGGTCAACCTCGATGCGTTCGAGGCCACGTTGTCGCGCAGCGGCGATACGGTGCTGCTGGTGGATCGGCACGGCGTGATCTTCCTGTCGTCCGTACCCGAGTGGAAATACCGCACGCTCGGCACCTTGAGCGCGGACCAGCGCGCCGCACTCGACGCGACGCGCCAGTACGCCCCACACATCCTCACGCCGCTCGGGATGAGCGATGGGCAAGCTGCGAGCGTACCCTTTTCTGCGGACCAGCCGCCGCAGACCGTGCGCGTGGCGTTGCCCGGAAAATCGGTATCGACACTGCGTGTGCAGTACCGCCCGGTGGGCCTGCTCGGCTGGCAAGTCGCCGTGTTGATCGACCCGCGCGACGAGCAGCGCACCGCGCTGGTGGCCGGTGCAAGCGCCGCGTTTGCGATGGCGCTGATCTTCGCCGTACTCGTTGCTTTGCGTTTGCGTACGCGCCGGCGTGAAGAGCAGCACCGCGCGCGCGCCGCGCTGCGCGAGATCCAGCGTGATCTGGAAGCGCGCATCGCCCAGCGCACTGCGGAGCTGACCTCCGCCAACACCGCGCTGGCCGGCAAGGTCGAAGCGCTCGATGCCGCGCAACGCATCCTGCGCGAAACGCGCGATGCCGCCGTGCAGGCCGGCAAGCTCGCCGTGCTCGGCCAGATGGCCGCCGGCATCACGCACGAACTCAACCAGCCGCTCACCGCGCTGACCACGTTATCCGACAACGCCAACCAGCTTGCCGAGCGCGGCCGCATCGACGAAGTGCGCGGCAACCTCACACACATCAGCCAGCTTGCCGAGCGCATGGGGCGTATCGTTTCGCACATCAAGGCGTTCTCGCGTAAGGGCGATGCGGCACGCGCGGTCGTGTCGGTGGACGAGGCCATCCGCCAAGCACTGATGCTGGTTGAGACCCGTCGCCGCCAGGCCGGCGTGACGGTGATGGCCGAGCCGGTGCCGGCCGATCTTGCGGTCTGGGCCAACGCTGTGCGGCTCGAGCAGGTGCTCGTCAACCTCATCCGCAACGCCATTGATGCCACCGCCGAGGCCCCCGCAGCCGACTCGGCTACCGTGCGCGTGAGCGTCGAACCCATCGAGAAATGGGTACGCATCACCGTGCGGGACTTCGGCCCGGGCATTCCCGCCGACGTGCTGCCGCGCCTGTTTGAGCCGTTCTTCACCACCAAGGACGATGGCCAGGGCCTGGGGCTCGGCTTGGCGATTTCGCTGGCGATCATCGAAGACTTTGGCGGCCGGCTCGAAGGTCGCAATGCGGCTGACGATGCGGGTGGCGCAGAATTCATCATCGAGCTTGAACGCGTTGTGAAACCGACATGACTGAACACGGTACGCCGGACCCTTCCCCCATCGACCACGCGCCCGTCTTCCTGATCGAAGACGATGACGTGGTGCGCCTGGGCTGCGAGCAAGCGCTCACGCTGGCGGATGTGCCCGTGCAATCCTTTGCCGATGCGGAAAGCGCGCTGGCCGCACTCGCCGCGCAAACGCCCGCCGTGGTCGTCACCGACGTGCGCCTGCCCGGCCGCGACGGCATTGCTGTGCTGCGAGAGATGCTGCAGCACGACCGCCAGTTGCCCGTCATCCTCATCACCGGTCATGGCGATGTGACGATGGCGGTGGCTGCCATGCGCGCCGGCGCCTACGACTTCATGGAGAAGCCGTTCCACTCCGAGCGCCTCGTCGATGTGGTGCGGCGCGCGTTGGAAAAACGCCGGCTCACGTCCGAAAACCTGCGTCTGCGCGAAGCGCTGCAGGGCCGGCAGGCGTACCCGTTGATCGGCCAGAGCGCCGTCATGCAGAACGTGCGCCGGCTTGTCACCGCACTGGCACCGACCGATGCGGACATCCTCGTCACGGGCGAGACCGGCTCGGGAAAGGAAGTGCTCGCGCGTGCCATTCACGAAGGCAGCCGACGTCGCGGGCCGTTCGTCGCGCTCAACTGCGCGGCGCTGCCGGAATCCGTGTTCGAGAGCGAGATGTTCGGCCACGAGGCGGGCGCATTTACGGGGGCTAACCGCCGCCGCATCGGCAAGATGGAATATGCGGATGGCGGCACGCTTTTTCTGGATGAAATCGAATCGATGCCGCTGTCGCTACAGGCCAAGCTGCTGCGCGCGCTGCAGGAACGCAGCATCGAACGGCTGGGCAGCAACGCGAGCGTGCCGGTCAATTGCCGTGTGGTGGCTGCCGCCAAGGTCGACCTGAAGGATGCATCCGATCACGGGCAGTTCCGCGCGGACTTGTATTACCGCCTGAATGTCGTGTCGATTGCGCTACCGGCGTTGCGCCAGCGTGCCGAAGACATTCCGCTGCTGATGGCCCACTTTCTGCAGCAGGCCGCGGTGCGCTACGAGCGTGCGGCGCCCGACTGGTCTGCGCAGGACATGATGCGCTGGCAACACCACGACTGGCCTGGCAACGTGCGTGAGCTCAAGAACGTGGCCGAGCGCTTTTGCCTCGGCCTGGACGACGGCCTCGTGGTTTCAGAAGCGAGCCAGCATTCCCTGGCGGGCCGGATGATGGCGGTCGAACGCACCACCATCGAGGAAGCGCTGCGCGCGACGGAGGGCAACGTTGCCCGTGCGGCCGATCTGCTGGCCGTGCCGCGCAAGACGCTGTACGACAAGCTCAACCGGCACGGGATCGAGCCGGACCGCTTCCGCAGCAGTTAGCGCAGCGAGGATTCGCCGATCTTGCGGCCGCCTTGCGGGGGCCAGCACGTTGCTGCCAGCAGCACGGCCGCCACGGCATAGATTGCTTCGGTCACTGCCAAGGGCAGCACACGTACCTGGTACAGCGCAGCGGGCACGTCCGCCAGCGCGTGCAGCAGCACCGCCAGCACGACAATCACAAACCGCCGCTGCCGCACGGCGTGCCACACCACCAGCGTGAGCGTGAACTGGATCAGCATCGCGGCAATGCGCTCGCTCACCGCACCGAGCGCCAGCCACGGCGAGAGCTGCGCCAGCATGGCGTGGATGGTCCCGACCATGGCATCGGCGCCGCTGGCCGCGAGGCGCGATTCCAGCTCGCCGCGGTTGGCGGCAATGCCGAACATCACCATCTGCGCCTGCGATGCCGCACCGACCAGCCACGCTTCGATGCCCGCGTGACCGAGCGCGTAGGCCACAGGTGTGGCGGCACCCCCCGGCTTGCGCACGAGAAAACGCAGGCCAAGCCAGCGGCCGCTTTCCTCGAACAAACCGGCCATCAGCGCGCCGTAGATGACAAACAGCACGGGCATGCGCAGCCAGCGCGCGGTGATCGGGTTGAGCTGCAGCAGATACAGGTGCAGCGTGCGTTCCAGTATCAGCGCAAACACGACAAACACCGCCGCGCCCACGCCGATGTCGCGCCACGCCAGGTCAAAGCGCCGCCGCAACCAGAACCACGCCACGACCGGCACGCTTGCGATAAGCAAAGCGGCGACGGCATGGGCAACGAGGGCAGACACGGCGACGGTGGGCATGGCGGATGGCGCAGCTGAGGCAATGAAGGTGGCCGCATGCTACCTGAGGGCGCGGGCGCGAGTCTTGCGGACCGATTGTTACAATATGTGCCTGCGGCAGCAGTGCCGCTTCTTGGCTTCTTGATATGGCAGGACGGACGGTCGTGAAACGCATGATGTGGCGGTGGATCTGGATATGCGGTGTCGGCGTGGGCGCCTTTGGCATGGCGGTGCCTGCCCAGGCTGGACGCTGGCACGAATACCTGACGACGACATCCGTCGTGGCTTCCATCGATCGCACGTCGCTGCGCTCCAACCGTACCGGCCATAAGACCTTTCTGGCGCGCACGGTGCTCAGGCGCAGCGAACGCCGCGCCCATGGGGCCCGCTACCGGCCCGGCACCGTGATCCTCTCGCGCCAGGAGATCGACTGCCATCGCCAACGCATCCGCCTGGTCGACTATGTGGTGCGCGGCCCCGACGGCGCCACGCTCGATACCGATACCGCCGCCGGCGCGCACTGGATGCGCATCCGCTCCGGTACGCTCGCTGCGCGCTCCGCCGCGTACGTCTGCAGCCGCCGTTAGACACCGCGGCGACTCGACATTGACCGGCGGGCATAGCACTATGGTGTTTGCCCTCCCATCACAACAAGACACCGGTCGCGAGGGGCGCCGGTGCCAGCCGACGGTCCGATGAAACTGACCCTGAAGTCGCAGGCGGCCATCATGGCGACCGTCATCAGCGTGACGGTGGTGAGCCTGTTCGGCTGGTCGCAGCGCGAGCCGATCCGCCGCGAGGTGATGGCGCAGATCAAGGTGCAACAGACGGCCCTGGTCAAGGAGTCGGCGGAAGATCTCAAGCAGCGGCTGGACACCTACCTGGGTGTGCTCGAGCGCACCGCGCAGCAGATGCGCACCGTGCGGTTCGACAGCCCCGCGCAGGAAGCGGCGTTCTACCGATCCATCCAGCCGGTCAGCGGCCTGTTCGACGGCGTGTTCCTGGCCTCGGCCGAGGGTAAGGTGACGGCCACTTCGCCGCACCGCGAGGGCGTGGTCGGCATCGATATTTCAGATCGGGATTACTTCAAGCAGGTCATGGTCGTCGATCAGCCGACCATCTCCGCGCCGCTTCGCAACCGCGTGGGCGGAGAGCCCATCGTCATCATGGCCGCGCCTGTGCACGATCCGGACGGCAATCTCGTCGGGCTGATCGGCGCGTCGCTGTACCTCCTCAAGCCGAACTTTCTGGGCGACCTGCGCGACACGCGCGTGGGCCAGACCGGCCACGTCTACCTGATCACGCGAGGCGACAACCCTATCTATATCGTGCACCCCGAGGCCGACAAGACGCTTGCGCCGCTGGATGCCGATCCTGTGGCGGCTGCGGCCTTCCGCGCGGACCCGGATGCGCTGCCTGAGCCTGGCGGTGACGTGGTCACCACGCAAGACATCATCGCGGCGGGCTGGACGCTTGCTGCCGTGCTGCCCGGCGCCGAGGCAAACCGCCAGCTATTCCTCATGCGTCAGCGTTTTCGCTGGTCGCTCCTGGTGCTGGCGGCGCTGATTGGCGTATCGGTGTGGGCGGCGATGCTGTGGCTGTTGCGCCCGCTTGGCCGCTTGCATGCCGCCATGACGCAGTTATCGGCCACGGACTTGCGCAACGCGCCGCCGCTCCAGTTGGACGGTGCTTCCGCGGAAATCGATGCCGTATCGACAGCGTTCCATAGGCTGATGGGCGAGGTCATGCGCCAGCGTGCCGAGCTGGAAGCCGTGAACGATGCTTCGCCGCTCGGGCTGTTTCGCTCGGATGCGGATGGCCGGACCGTCTATACCAACGAGGCGTACCGCCGCCTGCTTGGTGCCACGCATGAAGAGGCGCTGGCCGATGTATGGCTCGCGCGCCTGCATCCGGACGACCGCGATGCCACCATGGCCGGCTGGCGCGATGCGGTCGCGCGAGGCGCCGGCTACAACGCCGAGCAGCGTGTGATCGTGCCCGGCATCGGCGAGCGATTGCTGGTGGTCACGACGGCGCCGGTGCGGGTAGACGACGAGGTGGTCGGCCACGTTGGTGTCATGGAAGACATCACCATACGGGCGCGGGCGCAACAGGCTTCGCGCGTGCTGACCAAGATTCTCGACTCCACCACCGACTTCGTTGCGCAGAGCGACGTACAGGGCAACATCACCTACATGAATCCGGCCGGCCGCCGGTTTGCCGGCATTGCGCTGGATGCTAATCTCCAAGGCCTGACCGTTGCGGATTTCTACCCACCCGAGACGATGGGCTGGCTGCGCGAGGTGGCCGTGCCTGCGGCCGCGCGCGATGGGGTATGGATTGGCGAAACCACCGCGCGAGGTGCTGAAGGTCAGGTCGTGCCGATCAACCACATGATCATCGCGCACCGCGATCCAGCCGGGCGTATGGAGTACTTTTCGTCGGTCATGCGCGACATCACGCAGGACAGGGCCGCCAAGGAAGCGCTGCAGCGCAGCCGCGAAACGCTGCAGACCGTGACCGACGCGCTGCCCGCGCTGGTGGCCTTCATCGACATCGACGAGCGCTTCCGCTTCCTGAATGCCGCTTACGAGAAAGCGTATGGGCGATCGGCCGCGAGCGTGCTCGGACAGACCCTGCGTGAAGTCGTGGGTGACGATGCTTACAGCAGCCTTCGCGATGCGTTGCGGCGTGCGCTGGGTGGCGAGACGATGGTCTTCGAGCGCGAGCTCCGCGGCCGCGATCTGTACCGGTGCGAAGAGGTCAGCTACCTTCCGCAGTTCGATGCGCAAGGCCGCGTGACGGGCGTGCATTCGGTCACGCTCGATATCACGGAGCGCAAGAAGCAGGAGCTGCACCTGCGCGCGTTGACCACCACCGATCACCTCACCGGTCTGGCCAACCGGGCCGGCTTTGAAGAGCGTTTGCTGGCGGCGCTGGACCAGGCGCGTGTGAACGGATCCACCGGAGCGCTCCTGCTGATTGATCTCGACCACTTCAAGGTGGTCAACGACACGCACGGGCACGCCGTGGGCGATGTGCTGCTGCGTACCTTCGCGCAGCGCCTGGCGCGCGCCGTGCGCCCGTACGACGGCGTGGCGCGTTTTGGCGGTGACGAGTTCGCCGTCATCCTGGAGCACCTGTCGCACCCGGACGACGCGAAGACGGTCGCCGCCAATATTCTTGCCGCCTGCAACAAGCCGTTTCGCTTGCGTGAGGCGATGGTGCAGGTTGGCGCGAGCATCGGTATCGCGACCTTCGACGCGCGCACGCTGGCGCAGAGCGTCGTCTTCGAAGCCGCCGACGAGGCGCTGTACGAAGCCAAATCGCGTGGCAAGGGGTTGTTTGTGAGCGCCGACGAGCTCTCGACAGGCTAATTTCGCGGTGCCGCAAGTCACGCAGAAACGGGTACGCTCCACGTCGATTGGACGGTATCGCGCAGGCGATATTGCGCCGCAATAGCCGTCCCCCAGGCCGGGCGGCGGACAATCCCCTATCGCACGGTCGTGCGCTTTCCGGTAAAGTCCGGCGACTGACTGCACGTGCCGGCCACCCCGGCGCGTCGCACAAGAGCGCTGTACCCATGGCGCCTTCGCTTCACACTCCGACGCACTCCCGGCGCACGCATGCCCGATCCGGCATCGCTCGCCCGGCAGGTCTTCCGCCGTTTCGCCAACGTTGTTTGTCTTTGTGGCGCGAAACCCGGCAGGCGAGCGTCCGGACGCGATGCAGGGCGCATGCGGGGGGAGCGACGGTGTTGGGCCAGCGCATCTTCGAGACGAATCGCATTCAAGCAATCGCGACGGACAAACAAGGAGCAGGTTCGCATGCAAAAAATGATCAAACGGCTGCTGTTGACGGCAGTGGCTGCGGGGGCGGCAATCGCAACGGGCGCGGCAACTGCGGCCCAGGACATCAAGATCGGTGTGGCCGAAGCGCTGTCGGGCGGCGCAGCCCAGTACGGCGTGGCCATCCGCAACGGCTTCCAGCTGGCTGCTGATGAGATCAACGCTGCGGGCGGCATCAACGGCAGCAAGATCGCGCTGGTGATCGAAGACGAGCAGGGCAAGAAGGAGGAGGCCATCAACGTCTTCAAGAAGCTGATCTTCCAAGACAAGGTGGCGATGGTGTTCGGCCCCACGCTGTCCAACTCGGCACAGGCGGCCGATCCGATCGCACAGGCGTCCAAGACGGTTGCCTTTGGTACCTCCAACACCGCAGACGGCATCACCAGCATCGGCGATTTCGTCTTCCGCAATTCCGTGACCGAAGCCGACGTGCTGCCGGCCACGATCCAGACCGTTGTGAAGAAGGCCGGCGTGAAGAAGGTGGCCGTGCTCTACGGCAACGACGACGTCTTCACCAAGAGCGGCTACGACAACTTCAAGAAGGCGCTCGAAGACCTGAAGATTCCGGTGACGACCACCGAGACCTTCGCCAAGGGCGATGTCGACTTCAAGGCCCAGCTCACCAAGATCAAGGCGACGAACCCGGACGCGATCGTGCTGTCGGCGCTGATTGCCGAAGGTGGTCCGATCATGGTGCAGGCGCGCCAGCTTGGCCTGAACGTGCCGATCATCGGCGGCAATGGGATGAACTCGGTCAAGGTGTTCGACCTGGCCAAGGACAAGTCCGACAACCTGTGGGTGGGCAGCCCGTGGTCGATCGAGAACCACACGGCCGAGAACAGCAAGTTCATCACCGCCTACACCGCCAAGTACAAGGCAGCGCCGGACCAGTTTGCGGCGCAGGCGTACGACGCCATGTACATCGCGAGCAAGGCGCTGAAGACGGTCAAGTTCAGCGGCAACCTCGAAGCCGACCGCAAGGCGATCCGCGATGCACTGCCGGCAGTCAAGCACACCGGCGCGACCGGTGCGTTTGCCTTCCGTCAGGTGACGGCACGTGGTAAGCCGGCCGGCTACGACGCCGTGCAGACGCCGATCGTGAGCGTAACCAAGAACGGCAAGTACACGATCGAGAAGTAACCTTCGGTTCTCGTTGAAACCCTTTGAACGAGACAGGCGGGGCGTAGCTAAACCTACGCCCCATCGCTTTTTTTGCGGCTGCTTTGGTGACATTCGGCCGCACCTTACTCTGATTCATCATGCTGGAACAGCAACTCGTCAATGCGCTGTCGCTCGGCTGCGTGTATGCGTTGTTCGCCCTGGGATTCACGCTGGTTTTCGGCATCCTGGGCGTGATCAACCTGTCGCACGGCGCGGTCTTCATGCTGGGCGCCTATGCGGCGCTGCAGGTCGTCCTCCACTTCGAACTGCCGCTGTGGGCGGCGCTGGCCGTCGGCTTCGTCGTGAGCGGCGTGGCCGGTCTCGTCATCGATGTGCTGCTGCTGCGCCCGCTGCGCCGCCGCAATGCGCCCCACCTGATTCCGATGATCGGGACCATCGGTGCGGGCATCGCTATCAATAACGCTATGCAGGGCGTGTTTGGGGCGGAGAACCTGCGCTTCCCGGCAGGCCTCGTGTCCGATGCGTCGCTGGACCTGGGGGGCATTCACCTCACGCCGTTGGAGCTGAGCATCATCGTGCTGTCCTTCGCGCTGATGGCGGCGCTCATGCTGCTGCTCAAGCGCACGCAGCTCGGCCGCGCACTGCGCGCGATTGCGGAGTCGCCCAAGGCGGCGGCGCTGCTCGGCATCAACGTCGAAGGGCTGTTCCTGCTGACCTCGTTTGCAGCGGCGGCGCTGGGTGGGTTGTCGGGCGTGCTGATCGGCCTGTACTCCAACGCCGTGTTCCCGCTGATGGGCCAGCCGATGCTGCACAAGGGCATCGCGGTCATCATCCTGGGCGGCCTGGGTGATATTCGCGGCGCGATGCTCGGCGGGCTGTTCCTCGGCTTTGCCGAGGTGCTGTCGGTGGCCTACATCGGCTCGACCATGCGCGACGCGGTGGCGTTCGGTCTGCTGTTCCTGATCCTGCTGGTGCGGCCGCAAGGGCTGTTCGGCAAGGTGCTCGAACGCAAGGCATAAGGAGACCGACGACATGGAATGGTTCGACAACTTCTGGTCGGTCTACAGCAACCTGGTGCTCACGCTCGGCATCAACGCGTTGCTGGCGCTGTCCATTTATCTCACGCTGTCGTGCGGCCTGCTGGCGATGGCGAATGCGGCTTTTATGGGCATCGGCGCGTATACCTCCGCGCTGCTGACGATGAACGCCGATATGCCGTTTTCGGTCGCGCTGCTGGGCGGCATGGTGGCACCGGCCGTGGTGGCCGTTGTCATTGGCCGGCCGACGCTGCGTCTTTCCGGTGTGTATCTGGCCATGGCCACGCTTGGTTTTGGCGAAGTCGTGCGCGTGCTGATCCTGAACACCGAGAACTGGACCGGCGGCGCGCTGGGCCTGAACGGCATTCCTCAATTGACCCAGTGGTGGCACGTGGCGCTGGCCGTATTGGCCACGCTGTTCGTGCTGGCGCGCATGCGGCGGTCGAAGGTGGGCCGCGCATTCGAGGCCATCAAGGAAGACGAAACCGCCGCAGGCCTCATGGGCATCAACGTGGCCGGTACCAAGCTGCTGGCGTTCACGCTCGGTGCGGCCATCGCCGGACTCGCGGGCGCACTCAATGCACACCTGACGTTCTTCATCGGCCCCAACGAATTCGGCTTCGACCGCGGCGTTGAAATTCTCACGATGACGATTCTGGGCGGCACGAATGGCCTGACGGGCCCGGTGCTCGGCAGCCTGATCCTGTCGCTGCTGCCCGAGCTGCTGCGTGCGTTCAAGGATTTCCGCCTGGTCGTCAACGGCGTGATCCTGATGGTGATCGTGCTGTTCCTGCCTAAGGGCATCTGGGATCCGGCGCGTTTCGCGCGCTGGTTCGGCATCAAGCGCGGCGGCACCATGCCGGGTACGGGCACCACGCCGGCTGCTTCCAATGAATCGCACTGAGGCCGCCATGCTGAAACTCACTTCCATTTCAAAGCGCTTTGGCGGCCTGTCGGTTTTGCAGGACGTCAATATTGAAGTGCCGCAGGGCAGCATCTTTGGCTTGATCGGCCCGAACGGCGCCGGCAAGACGACGGTGTTCAATCTGATCACGGGTCTGCTGGCACCCACCGGTGGCTCGCTCACGTTCAATGGCGAGAACCTGGTCGGCAAGAAGCCCCACCAGATCACGCAGATGGGCATTGCGCGCACGTTCCAGAACATCCGCATCTTCAAGGAGATGACGCTGCTGGAAAACGTCGTGGTGGGCATGCACCGACATCTCGACTACGGTGCGCCGGGCCTGCTGCTGTCGCTGCCCAAGTACCGCGCCGCCGAGCGCCGCGCGCGCGACCGTGCGCTCGAACTGCTCTCGTGGGTCAAGCTCGACCACAAGGCGCATGACATTGCCGACAACCTCTCATACGGCGACCAGCGCAAGCTCGAACTGGCGCGCGCGCTGGCGACCGAGCCCAAACTGCTGCTGCTCGACGAGCCCGTCGCCGGCATGAACACGGGCGAGAAGGTCGACCTGATGACCGAAATCGAAAACATCAAGGCGCGCGGCTACACGATCTTCATGATCGAGCACGACATGCGCTTTGTGATGGGCTTGTGCGAGCGCATCGCGGTGCTCAACTTCGGCCGCATCATTGCCGAAGGGCCGCCCGAAGCGATCCGCAACGATCCACAGGTCATCGAGGCGTACCTGGGCCGCGATGATGACGATGAAACGAACGGCGATGCCGCGCAGAAGGAGACGGCATGACCACCTTGCTGGAAGTCAAAGGGCTGGATGTGTCGTACGGGCACATCGCAGCCGTCAAGGGCATCGACTTTGCGCTCAAGGCCGGTGAGATCACCTCGCTGGTTGGCGCAAACGGCGCGGGCAAATCGACCACGCTGCTGGCGCTGTCGGGGCTGATTCCGAAGTCGCAGGGTGATGTGCGCGGCCAGATCCTGTTCGAGGGCGAAGACGTCACGCTGTTGTCTGCCCACAAGCGTGTGGAGCGCGGCATCGTGCAGGTGGCTGAAGGGCGCGCCACGCTCACCACGATGACGGTGCGCGAAAACCTGGAGCTGGGCGCCTATACGCGCAAGGACAAGGGCCAGATCGCCTCCGACCTGGAGCGCGTGTTCCACCTGTTCCCGCGCCTGAAGGAGCGTATCGATGGTCTGGCGGGCAACCTCTCGGGCGGCGAGCAGCAGATGCTGGCGATCGGCCGCGCGTTGATGGCTCGCCCGCGCGTGCTGCTGCTGGATGAACCCTCGATGGGCCTTGCGCCGATCATCGTCCAGGAGATCTTCCGCATCCTGCGCACCATCAATGCCGAGGGCCTGACGATTTTCCTGGTCGAGCAGAACGTGCGCCAGGCGTTGAAGATCGCGCAGCACGGCTACGTGTTGGAAACTGGCGAGATCGTGTTGGCTGATAGCGGCAAAAATCTGCTGGGCAATCCGCGCGTGCTCGAAGCCTACCTTGGCGGCTGAGTGTTTAGAACACGCCTCGGCATGCAATATTGCCGAGGTGTAAGAACCGCATATCCATTGGGTTTGCGGTTCATTTTCATCCAAAAGCGTACCCGTTTCTGCGTACGTTCAAATCCCCGCCAAGACGTGTCGCTGTGCCTCGAACAAGGCGATCAATGCGTCGGCCACGGCCCGCACGCGCGGTGATCGTCGAACGTCGGGGTGGATCACCAGCCAGATTTCTCGATGCAGCGCGGGGTCGTCGACGGGCAATCGACGCAAAAGCGTACCCGTTTCTGCGGGCGCGCCAAGTAGGTGAGGCAGCGCCGCGACACCCAGTCCGGCCAACGCCGCCTGATGCATCGCTGCCAGATCGCTGCAGCGTAAGACCACGCGACGGTCGCCTGCGTAGTTGTCCAGCCAGCGCTGCTGTGGGACGTGACGCAGGTTTTCGTCGTAGCCGATGAATTCCCATTCGGATTCGGGGCGGGCGAGCACTTCTGCGGTGGCGTACAGGCCGTAGCCGAGGTCGCCCAGCGGGCGCGTCGCCAACGCAGATGACGTCGGGCGCGACAAGCGCACCGCCAGATCAGCTTCGTGCGCCATCAGGTTGGCGTTGCGCTTTTCGCCCAGCAGCACGAGATCGATGCCGGGCCATTGCCGGCGCAATGTCGCCAGGTTTGGCGCAATGATGTGGCTGGCCACCGTGGGCGGCGCAGAGATACGCACCGTCCCACGCAAGCTTCCCGCCCCCGCTGCTGCACGTGCAAAACCCGCGGCTTCCTGCTCCATGCGTTCAGCGCGCTCGGCCAGCGCGTTGCCTTCGGCGGTCAGGCGCCAGCCGCGCGGCAGGCGGTCGAACAGGCGCACGCCCAACGATTGCTCCAGTGCGTCTGCGCGCCGCGCCACCGTGGTGTGTTCCACCGCCAGCCGTCGCGCAGCGGCCGACAAGCTGCCCTCGCGTGCCAGCACGAGAAAGTAGCGCACGTCATCCCACTGCAAGGAAGAAGAAGGTTCGGCCGCCGCCGCACGCCCCAGGGCACGCACGTTTTTTGGCCGATCTGGGCGTTTTTGCACAGAAGCTGATCAGTTTTTGTGAATTCCCGTGTGATTCTGAACGGATTACGCTTGTTTCACAACGTGACGAACGCAGTACCCGTCATCGCCCAAACCGAAAAGCGTACCCATTTCTGCGAGGACTTTTGCCATGCACGCCAAGGTGATCCAACTGCGCGAACCCGGACCAGCATTGGGTTTGCGGCCCGCCAGCCTGATGTTGGCGCCCCCCGGCCCGAATGCGTTGACGGTGCGGCACACCGCCGTCGGCGTGAACTTTGTCGACGTGTATCACCGTGCTGGGTTGTATCCGGTGCCGGCATTCCCGGCGGTGCTCGGGGTGGAGGGTGTCGGCGTGGTGGAAGCATTGGGTACGGATGTGCGCGGCTTTGTGGTTGGCCAGCGCGTGGCCTGGGCCGGCCTGGTGGATGGCGCGCCCGGTGGGTACACCAGCCATCGCAACATTCCGGCCGAACGGGCAATTGCGTTGCCGGATGCGCTGGATGACGAAACCGTTGCGGCCACGTTGGTCCGCGGCATTACCGCACACATGCTGCTGACGCGGGTACGGCAGGTGCGCGCCGGCGAAACGGTGCTCGTGCACGCGGCAGCCGGCGGCCTGGGCGTATTGCTGGTGCAGTGGGCCAAGCGCCAGGGTGCACGCGTGATCGGCACGGTTGGCAGCGAGGCCAAGGCCGCCGTCGCGCTTGGCCATGGCGCAGACCACGTTGTGCTGCATCGCCAGCAGGACGTGCGCGAGGCCGTGCTGCAGCTCACTGGCGGAGAAGGCGTCGACTATGTGGTCGATGGCATTGGCGGCGCCATGCTGCAGACGTCGTTGGCAGTGACGCGGCCATTCGGCATGGTGGCCAGCATCGGTCAGGCGGGCGATGTCGGTAACACTCAAACGAACGTCGTCGATCTTGCAGCGCTTGGACCGTCGCGCTCGATTGCGCTGGCGCGGCCAGGCGTATTCCGCTACATGGCCGATCTGTCGAACTACCGGGCAGGAGCGCAGGCGGCATTGCAGCGCATGCTCGATGGCGTGCGCGTGCCGCTGGGCGGCACCTATGCGTTGGAAGATGCGGCTGCCGCCCACACCGCGCTCGAAGCCGGACAGACCTCGGGCGCACTGCTCTTGCGCCCTTGAGAACCCTGCGCGCCGAAGGGTTTACGTGCAAAGCGTACCCATTTCTGCGGGACACTCATCGTCGTTGCTTCACGCTGCCGGGTCTCGCGTTTCGAAGGTTTTACCTCACCCCACAAGGAGCCATCGCATGCTGTACCTGATTCTTTTCAACTACACCGCACCGCTGGAAGCTCTCGATCGTGTGCTGCCTGCGCACCGCGCGCATCTGGACGCCCACTATGCGAGCGGCCACTTTCTGATGTCAGGACCGTTTTTCCCGCGGGAGGGCGGTGGCATCCTCGCGCGTGGCGAATCCCGCGAAGAAATCGACGCCATCGTTGCGCGCGACCCTTTCGTGATCGAAAACCTCGTACAGGTGCGCGTCATTGCCTGGGGCCCGAATCGCCGCAGCGCTGACACACCGCAGGCATGGTTGCCAGAGGCCGTGGTCGCGGCATCGACCTAAAACTGGCGCGGCGCCGCCGCTATCATGTCGATCTGTCCTTGCGCGAATCGACATGACCGACACGCCGCCGCCTCAACCTGATGTGCCGCACCAGCCATGGTGGCGCCGCGCGATTGCCCGGCTGCCGTTCGGTCGCGAGCATCTGGTGTTTGTGATTGCCGGAGTGATCGGCTGCGCGGGCGCCCTCTCGACGATCCTGTTTCGCGAGTGCCTGCGTCATCTGCAATGGTGGCTCTCGGGTACGGACCAGGGCCTGGTGGCCACGGCGCGCGCGCTGCCGTGGTGGGCGCGACTGCTGGTGCCGACCGTGGGTGGACTGCTGGCAGGCATCACCTTGCAGGTGGGCCTGAAGTGGATCCCTCGAAAGGGCTCGGAAGACTATATGGAAGCCATTGCCGTGGGCGATGGCGTGCTCAGCGCGCGGCAGAGCTTGGTACGCAGTGCGTCGTCGTTGTGCTCGGTGGCCAGTGGCGCGTCGATCGGGCGCGAAGGGCCGATGGTGCAATTGGCGGCAATGTGCGGCTCGCTTGTCGGCCGCGTGTTGCGGCGCTGGACGCCCGTGCCGATCGAGCAATTGCGTCTACTGGTCGCGTGCGGTGCGGCCGCAGGCATCACCTCCGCTTATAACGCGCCTATCTCGGGCGCCGTGTTCGTCTGCGAAATCGTGTTTGGCGTCATCACCACGGCAACGCTCGGGCCGCTGCTGGTGGCGGCTGTGACAGCTGACATCGTAGTGCGCCAATTCTTCGGGTACGGGGCGGTCTACGAGATGCCGCACTTCGATTTCGTTTCCGGCTGGGAAGTGCTGACGTATCTGGGCCTGGGTCTGGCCGCGGGGATGGTGGGGCCGCTGCTGCTCGGTTTGATCGACCGCGTGCGCGATGCGTTTGCACGTACCAAGCTGCCGCTCACGCTGCGATTGGCCGCAGGTGGGTTGATTGTCGGTGCGCTGTCCACGGGCGTGCCCGAGGTCTGGGGTAACGGCTACAGCGTGGTCAATGGCTTCCTGCATGAGCCGTGGCTATGGCAGACCGTGGCGCTGGTGCTGATCTGCAAAGTGGTGGCGACGGCGTCGAGCGCGGGCTCGGGCGCCGTGGGTGGTGTGTTCACCCCCACGCTGTTCTGTGGTGCTGCGCTGGGTTTGCTGTACGGCACGGGCATGCACGCGCTGCTGCCAGATGCGGCGCCAGTACCAGTCAGCTATGCGGTGGTCGGCATGGGCGCGCTGCTGGCGGCCACCACGCATGCGCCGCTCATGTCGATCCTGATGATCTTCGAGATGACGCTGTCGTACCAGGTGGTGCTGCCGCTCATGTTGGCATGCATTACCGGCTATGTGACGGCACATGCGGCGGGCGCGCCGTCGGTATATGCGCGTGCGCTGGCGCGCAATCGTCAGGATGCCGGCGACGACGCGAGGCACCTTCCATCGCCATCAGACAGCACGCAGAAATAGGTACGCTTTGCCGGCTCCAGAGTGTCGCCTAGAAATATTTGGTGGTGACAAGCTTGCCTTGTCAGCTAAATAGAAGGAAAAGCGATCTATAGATCGCCTTAAAGTGTGCGCTCCGGGGAACTTTCAAGAAATACTGCGACAATTTGTTGCTGTTGCGAATCGTTATCATTTATATTTGCGTCCGCAATACGTAGTGCGCTCTCGTGCACGGCGGCACGGGCGCAGGAGGGCGTTCCGTCCCGGCTGGCACTCAATAGAAGAGCGCCGCCGGAGAAACCACGCAATGAACCGCCGCACGCCCGTCGCCAGCGCCCTGTTGGCCCTGTTTGCCACGCCCACCGTCGCACTCGCCCAGCAGGCTACGCTTGCACAGGCACCCGCCACCGCCACCGCCACGTTGCCGGAAGCCGTTGTGAAGGGCGCCGCCCCGCGCGACGACTACAACGCCGCCAAAAGCTCCATTTCCAAGCTGCCCGAGAACCTGCGCGATGTGCCGCAATCGGTGACGGTCGTGCCCAAGGCGCTGACCGATGCGCAAGGCGGTAGCTCGCTGGCCGATGCGTTGCGCAACGTGCCCGGCATCACCATCGGTGCGGCCGAAGGCGGGCAGATCGGCAACAACATCAACCTGAACGGTTTCTCTGCGCGCACCGACATCTACCTCGACGGCTTCCGGGATCGCGGCCAGTACTACCGTGACCTGTTCGCCCTCGATTCGGTGGAAGTGTTGATGGGCCCGTCGTCGATGTTGTTCGGCCGCGGCTCCACCGGCGGCGTCATCAACCAGGTGACGAAGAAGCCGAAGCTGAAGGCCGCCACGGAAATCACCGGTTCGGTCACCACCAACGGCCTCGTGCGTGCCACCGCCGACGTCAACACGCCGACGTCGGACACTTCGGCCTTCCGCATCGCCGCGATGGCGCAGAACGGCAAGACGAGCACGCGCGACGAGATGACCGCGCAGGATTTCGGCATTGCGCCGTCGTGGCGTTTCGGCATTGGCACACCGACCGAGGTGACGCTGTCCGCGCTGCTGCAGCACAACCGCGACATGCCCGATTACGGCCTGCCGAACCTCAACGGCCACCCGGTCAACGTCAGCCCGAAGACCTACTACGGCTACACCGACGACCGCACCACGCAGGACGTGGCGTCGTTCTCGGCGAATATCGATCACAAGTTCTCGCCCAATCTGCGGCTGCGCAACCAGACACAGTTCAATTACGTGCAGACCGACGCGCGCGAGACAGCGCCCAACGCGGTGGGTACGGTCAATTCGTCGGGTGTGTTCACGGCGCTGACTAACAGCAATCTGCCGCTCTCTGCGCTATCGGTGCGTTTGCAAAGCCATGACCGCCGCATCCGTGATTACTCTCTGTTCAACCAGACCGAGTTGACGGCCAAGTTCGATACGGGTTCGGTCAAGCACACGCTGCTGGTCGGCACCGAATTCGGCCACGACGGTTACGACAACCAGAACTATTACCGCAACGGCTCGTGCAACGGCACGCCGCTGGCGCAGTCGAGCATGACGAGCGGTTTTGTCTCGTGCGAGCCGCTGGTCAGCCCCAGCTACACCACATCGCCGGCCAGCACACCGTCGAGCCTGGGCAACCTGCAGGGCGGCTCGGCCAACACGGTGGCGGCGTACTTCAACGATTCGATTGAATTCACCAAGCAATGGAAGGCAGTCGCCGGCCTGCGCTATGACCGCTACGTGGCGAGCATTTCCAACTCGCTGAATTCGGCGAATACGCCGGCGTCGGCCAAGATCACCGCGCTGCCGTACGCGCAGCAGACCGTGAACTTTGTCAGCACGCGCCTGGGCGGTATCTGGCAACCGACGGACTGGCAGTCGTACTACGTGTCGTATGGCACGTCGTTCAACCCGTCATTGGAACAACTCGTGGGCACCACGGGCCAGCAGGGTCTGGACCCGGAGAAGAACAAGTCGTATGAGGCCGGCGGCAAGTGGGATCTGCTCAACGGCGACCTGTCGGTCAGCTCGGCGCTGTTCCAGATCACCAAGGACAACGCCCGCACACAGATCGACAGCACGACGTACACCTCGGCGGGCAAGATCCGCGTGCGCGGTGCGCGCCTGGGTGCCACCGGCCACGTGACCGACAAGCTGCAGATCTTTGCAGGCTATACGTACCTGGATGCGCAGATCGTCAACGGCATTGCTGCGGGCACGCAGGGCATGACGCCGGCCAACACGCCCAAGCACGCCGCGACGGTGTGGACGAGCTACACCTTCATGCCGAACTGGGAAGTGGGCGCAGGCGCGTTCTACATGTCGCAGCGCTACGCCAACAACACCGACACGGTGCAGGTGGGCGGCTTCGTGCGCTGGGATGCGATGCTGGCCTACCACCAGCCGAAATACGACGTCCGTCTGAACCTGTTCAACGTGTTCAACAAGACGTATTACGATGCGCTGATTCCGTCCGATGGCGGTCGCGCTGTGCCGGGCACCGGCCGTGCGGCGATGCTGTCGGTGGTGTATCGGATGTAATGGCTGGGGGATGGGCCCTCGGCTGCATCCCCGTTTCCTTCCAGCGCCATGCTCGTCTGCATTCCCAACGTCTTCAACGCCGCGCAGGTGTCTGCGCTACGCGATCTGCTCGATAGCGCAGGCGATGCCTGGGTCGATGGCCGCGTGTCAGCCGGGTACTCGGGCGCGCCGGTCAAGGTCAACCAGCAACTCGATGAGAGCGCGGAAGTGGCCCTGCAGTGCCAGCAGCTCATCCTGAGCGTGCTGGAGCGGCACCCGCGCTTCATCAGTGCGGCGTTGCCGAACGTGGTGTACCCGCCGATGTTCAACCGCTACGGCGAGGGCATGACCTTCGGCGCGCATGTCGATGGCAGCGTGCGTATCCATCCGCACAACGGCACAAAGCTGCGTACCGACATCTCGGCCACGCTGTTTCTGTCAGACCCCGCCAGCTACGACGGCGGCGAACTGCAGATTGAAGACACCTATGGCATGCACAGCGTCAAGCTCAATGCCGGTGACTTGGTGATCTATCCGGCAACGAGCCTGCATCAGGTGACGCCCATCACGCGCGGTGTGCGCGTGGCGAGCTTCTTCTGGATCCAGAGCCTGATTCGCGATGACGCGCAGCGCGCCATGCTGTTCGACCTGGACAACGCCATCCAGACGCTCAACCAGACCGACGCGGATGCCACAGCACGCCGCACGCTCATCGGCGTGTATCACAACCTGATGCGGCAGTGGAGCGAGACCTGATGTGAGTCTGCTGTGCGCTTCGGCTCAGTGGCCCGAACGGCGATACAGCTCGGCCATCATGCCGCAGCTTTCCACGTGCAACGCAATGGCGCGGCTGGCTTCACGGCGCACGATTTGCCAGAAACGGGCGAAACGCGAGGCGGGGGCGGCTTTGAGAGCGACGGTGTTCATGGCGATTCCTTTTGAGGACTGATTTAGGGATAACCCTAGTAGGGAATACCCGAATGTTAGTCCGAATATTGCAGCGCAGCAAACCGCATTTGCCCGTGTCGCGTCATCGCCACATATGGGCGCCTAATTCATCACCCTACTGACCGTGCCGGCGTTGCCGTCCACACAGATCGTCTCGCCATCTTTCAACTGGGCCCGGATGCCGGGGAGGTTCACCACGGCCGGAATCCCGAACTCCCGCGCCACGATGGCACCGTGCGAGAGATAGCCGCCGGTTTCCATGACGAGCCCGCCGGCCTTCAGAAACAGCGGCGTCCAGGCGGGGTCGGCGCTGGGGGCGACGAGGATATCGCCAGCCTGAAGCGCCGTGCCGGCAACAGCATGATCGACCAGCCTTGCTCGGCCCTGTGCCGAGCCTGCGCCCACGGCAGTGCCGCTCCAGGTATCTCCGGTGAGGGCGATGGGCATGGTGGAGGCGACCGGCGCTTCGCCATGCTCGGTGACGATGTCCGGCGCTTGCAAGACGGTCCACTCGCCTAGTTGCCGGCGGCGTTCACGCGCGCGCCGGGCGGCGAAGCGCAGCGGTAACGCGCCGGTGGCGGCGGCCACGCATTCGTCCAACGTCAGGTTGAAAATGTCTTCGGGCACATCGAGTCCTTCTTCGCCGACAAGCCTGTCAGCCAGCCTTAGCAGACCGATGCGCAGTGCTTCCAGATACGCCACCAGCGCGCTGCGCGCGGCTTCGCGCTGGTTGCTATCGCGCACGGCACTCTTGAGCATCCCCCGCACAGTCGGGCGCAGCCAGAACGGCAGGCGCGCCCACGCACGCTCAGAGGCCGCCAACTGCCGTTGCCGCATAGCTTGCGCGTCGCTGCCGATCAGGCCGACGACGAGATCGAGCAAATAGTCGGGTTGCTCGCGCCAGCGCGGGCGGCGGAAGTAGCTCTCTTCAATGGCGCGGTGCCCGTAGCGCTCCAGAAATGTGCAGAAGTGCTGGCGGAACGCGCTGTGCGCCGGCAACTGCTGCGCCCATTGCGCGCCGATGCGGTTGTCGGCGCGAAGCCAGGCGAGGGCTTCGGCATCGGCGGCGGCCGTTTGCGCCAGGGCCATTAATTCGTAGCTTTGCTGCGCGGTAACGCTGGGTTCAGCGCCGGCCATGAGCGCGGCGGCCAAGGCGTGGCCCTCGCCGGGGCACTGTTTTTCGATCACGTCGACCAGGCCCGAAACGGAGCCGCCCGCCGAGCCCTGGAGGAAGAACAGGCCATCAGCGCTGCGCGCGACGTTGAAGCGTTCACGCACGCAGGTGGCCAACTCCGCTGTTGCTTCCGGCCACGCGTCTTCACACCATTGCGCGGCTTGCTTGCGGGCGCGATTCAGATCGCTCTGTGCATGGCGGCGTGCGGCCCCGGCACTGCACAGATAGCGCACGAGCCGCACACCGCGTGCCAGCCGCTGCGGCCATGTGGCGCGCGGCAGCGCAATCTCAGGCTGCGTGCCGCCCAGCATGCGATTGATGGCCTCCGGCGCAATGCCGAATGCGTCAAACGCCTCCCACTGCATCAACGAGACATCGAGGTACACATGGCCGCCAAGCAGACTGGCACGCTCCAGCCCTGGCAACAGCGCGTAGCCTGCCAGCGAGTACGCCAGCGTCAGCATGCGGTTGGCCGCGTGGCCGTAGAGCACCCAGTCGATGGGCGACAGCGGCGCGGGAAACACCTCGCGCGTGTTGCCCCGCGTCCAGAACGTCGGCTGGGTTTGCAGGGCGGCGTAAGTCTGGCGGGCTGCCGTGGTGATCGGGCGAGCCTGCACGATCCAGAAGCGCTGCCCGTCCCAGACCCATTCGATGTCATAGCGCGGCTTCGCAAAGTTCAGCGCGCGTGCCGCGTCGCGCGCCACCGTGGCAAGGGCGATGAGTTTGGCGTCGTCCAGCACGGCGCGGCGGGCGTCTGCCGTGGCGGTGTCCGCGAGTACGGTACCGCCTTCGGCCAGCGCGCGCGTCATGCGGCGTTTGGTGCCGATCTGGCGTTCGACCACGCGCAGCGTGTCGTCCTGCGGCGCGATTTCCAGCCGGTCGACGTCGCCGTCGGCGTGGCCGCCCACCAGCGCTTCGCCCAGGCCCCAGTGCGCGTTGATGACGATGTGGTCGTCGCGGCCGGTCAGCGGGTCGCCCGTGAACGCGATGCCTGCGGCCACCGCCGGCAGCATCGGCATGATGACCACGGCCATCGCCAGGTCGGTGGTGTCGATGCCGAAGCGCTCCCGGTATGCCAGCGCCTGCGGTGCCTGCGCGGAGTCCCACACGGCGCGCACCGCTTCCGACAGCGCCTGCACGCCAATCACGTTCAGTCGCGTCTCGTGAATGCCCGCGAACGAGCGTTGCGCGGAATCTTCCTGCGGCGCGGACGAGCGCACGGCCAACGGCGTGTTCTGCCAGCCGCGCGCGGCCAGCGCTTGCGCGATGGCAGCCAGCACCGTATCGGGCACCGCATCTCCGTGCTTTCGGCTGAGGCTGGCCTCTGCGGCCAGCACGAAACCATCGGGCACCGGCACGCCGAGTCTCGCCATGCGGCCAAGTTG
The DNA here is from genome assembly GCF_047325135.1 of Ralstonia sp. Ralssp110. Lineage (NCBI taxonomy): Bacteria > Pseudomonadati > Pseudomonadota > Betaproteobacteria > Burkholderiales > Burkholderiaceae > Ralstonia > Ralstonia sp. Ralssp110. The sequence continues at coordinate 1,186,796 of NZ_CP168609.1, forward strand.
CCAACCCTTGCCACCCGCCACTGCGGCACCGGCCTGCGCCGCAGCTGGCCAATCGAGCACGAGCGGATTCATCACGCCTCCTTGCGGGCCATGCCGTGCAGGAACAGGTCGATGACGGCGGAGAAGCCCGCGTGCAGGTCTGTTTCGGGACGTGCCAGCCAGCGCATGAGCGCGCCGAGATACAAGTACTCGAAGAGCCCAGCGAGGTGCTCGGCATCAAGCCGGGTATCGAGTTCGCCCGAGCGCTGCGCCGCATCGATGAGCATCATGAACACCGCTTCGAGCCCGCTGCGCTTGTCGCTGTCGCGGTTGCGGGCGGCCAGGTCGGCGCTGGCAAAGCGGTAGCGGAAATACGCGGCCAGATAGGGTCGGCGCACGTTGCACCAATTGGCCGAGGCGGAAAGCAGCACCGCCAGGCGGGAGGCGAAATCCGGCTGCGCCTCGATCTGCGCACGCAATTGGGCGCCGCCAGCCGCCAGCTCGGCGTGGAACTGGTGCGCCAGCAGCGCTTCCTTGACTGGAAAGTGGTTGTACAGCGTGCCCTTGGACACATCGGCCTGCGCGGCAATCTGCTCCATCGTCACGGCGTCGTAACCGTGCTGCTCGAACAGGGAAAAGGCCGTGGCCGCCAGGTGGTCCAGCGTCTGGGTGCGCTTGCGTTCGCGGCGGCCGGCTTCGATCGGGGACGGACTGGACGACATGGTGGGCTCGCTATTATTAAACGACGTGCAATTTTATACGTCGTTTAAAAATATGTGCAAGCGGAAACCCGTCTGTAGAATCAGCCCATTCTTCCGGCAACCTTTCGACAGGACCGACCATGCCTGCACTGCGCACGCTGTATCCCCCAATCGAACCGTATGAAACCGGCATGCTCGATGTGGGCGATGGCCACACGATCTACTACGAGCGCGTCGGCACGCCCGGTGCCAAGCCGGCGGTGTTCCTGCACGGCGGGCCGGGCGGTGGTGTTTCGGCAGACCACCGCCGCGTGTTCGATCCGGCACGCTACGACGTGATGCTGTTCGACCAGCGCGGCTGCGGGCGGTCCACGCCGCACGCGGGCCTGGAGGCCAACACGACGTGGCACCTTGTGGCCGATATCGAACGCCTGCGCGCAATTGCCGGTGCGGAACGTTGGCTCGTCTTCGGCGGCTCGTGGGGCTCGACGTTGGCGCTCGCTTACGCGCAGAAGTATCCGCAGTACGTGAGCGAACTGGTGCTGCGTGGCATCTACACCGTCACGCAAGCCGAGCTGCGCTGGTATTACCAGTACGGCGTGTCAGAGATGTTCCCCGAGAAATGGGCACGTTTCCAGGCGCCCATTCCGGAGGCCGAGCGCGGTGACATGATTGCGGCCTATCGCAAAGTGCTGACCGGCAACGACACCGCCAGGCAGATCGAAGCCGCCCGCGCCTGGAGCGTGTGGGAAGGCGAGACCATCACGCTGCTGCCCGACCCGAGCAATAGCGCCAAGCACGCCGACGACCATTTCGCGCTGGCCTTCGCGCGGCTGGAGAATCACTACTTCACGCATCAGTGCTGGCTGGAAGAGGGCCAGTTGCTGCGCGAGGCGCACAGGCTGGCGGGCATTCCCGGCGTGATCGTGCATGGCCGCTACGACATGCCGTGCCCCGCGCGCTATGCGTATGCGTTGCATCAGGCGTGGCCGGATTCGGACTTCCACCTGATCGAAGGCGCCGGCCATGCGTGGTCGGAACCGGGCATTCTCGATCAACTGCTGGCCGCAACGGACCGCTTTGTCGGCAAGTAACCCATGACGGATTCCGCCGACCTGCGCTTCCTGCTCGCCATCCAGGACAACGGCAGCCTGGTGGCGACTGCACGGGCGTTGGATCTGACGCCATCCGCCGTGTCGCAGCGGCTGCAGCAGCTGGAGAAGAAGCTGGGCACACGGCTGGTCGATCGCACGGCACGCAGCCTGCGGTTTACGCAAGAGGGCGCGCTGCTGTGCGAGCGTGGAGCAGAGCTGATCCGCCAGCTCGATGCACTGTCGGAGGATTTGCACACGCGCCGTGGCGGCCTGGTTGGCACGCTCAAGGTGAATGCGCCGCTCGGGTTTGGGCGGCGCTACGTGGCGCCCGTCATCGCCGATTTTCAGCAGCAGCATCCTGATGTCGACATTGAATTGGCGCTGTCCGACGCGCCCCTTGTCGAGGCGGCGGACCGCTTTGATGTGGTGGTGCATATCGGCGCGCTGCAGGTGTCGAACCTGGTCGGCCATGCGATTGCGCCGAATGCACGCTTTGTCTGCGCTTCCCCCGCGTTGGTGAAGCGCTTCGGCACGCCGGAAACGCCCGATGACCTTGCCGCGCTGCCTTGCATCGTGCTGCGCGAGAACAAGGAAGACGTGTCGCTCTGGCACTTCAGCAAAGGTCGCACGAGCCGCAGCGTGCGCGTGCCGAGGCAGCTCATCTGCAACGACGGCGATGTCATTCGCCACTGGGCATGCGAAGGGCGTGGCGTGATCCTGCGCTCCGAATGGGATGTGGCCGATGATTTGCGCGCGGGCCGGCTGGTGCGCCTCCTGCCCGGCTGGAAAGCGCCCGACGCCAACGTGATCGCGCTTACGCACAACCGCGCCGGGTTGCCTCAACGTACGCGTCATTTCATGCAGGCGCTGCAGAATCGTTTTAAGCCGCAGCCGCCTTGGCGCGCATGATGCAGCTTCACTGAATCTTTGATTCAAATCGGCTTTACCGAAAGCCGGTGCGCGGTACCTACAATCGGCTGCATCGATCTCTACCGATTTGCAGGTGACAAGCGTGAATGCTTCCACGGTTTCTCCCGATACCCGCTATCCCAAAGCCGTCCTGTTCGATCTGCTGACCGCGCTGCTCGATTCGTGGTCGTTGTGGAACCGCGCCGCTGGCTCCGAACAGGCAGGCCGCACGTGGCGCGCCGAGTATCTGCGGCTCACGTACGGCTGCGGCACGTACGTTCCTTATGAAACGATGGTTCGGCAGGCCGCGCAGAACGTCGGCTTGCCGGCCTCCGCCCCTGAAGCGCTGGAAGCCAACTGGTTGTACCTGGCACCTTGGAGCGGCGCCGCGCAAGCGCTGGCCCAGCTCCAGCCGCACTGCAAGCTGGCCGTTGTCACCAACTGTTCGGAACGGCTGGGCCGGCAAGCCGCAGCGCTGTTGCCCGTCACGTGGGATGTTGTTGTCACGGCCGAGCAGGCTGGCGTGTACAAGCCCGATCCAAAGCCGTATCGCATGGCACTTGAACAACTTGGCGTGGACGCGGCCGACGCAGCATTTGTTGCAGGCTCCAGCTACGACATGTTTGGCACAGCGGCCGTGGGTCTGCGCACGTACTGGCATAACCGCATCGGCCTGACGCCGGTGGAGGGCGCCCGGTTGCCGGAAATCACCTCGCCCACGCTCGAAGATCTGCTGCCCTGGGCCCGCCGTTTTGCCGCATGAGGATGCAACCATGACCCTTGAGATGCACACCCTGGAAACCCTCGACACGCCTGCGGCGTTGATCGACTTGCCGCGCATGCAGCACAACATCGCCCGCATGCAGCACCGCATGAACGCGCTGGGCGTGAAATTCCGCCCGCATGTGAAGACCACCAAGTGCCTCGACGTGGTGCGCGCCCAGCTGGCGGCCGGCGCACAAGGCATCACCGTATCGACGTTGAAGGAGGCCGAGGCCTTCTTTGCCGCCGGCATCAAGGACATCCTGTACGCGGTGGGCATTGTCGCCACCAAGCTGCCGCGTGCGATGGCGCTGCGCAAGCGGGGCTGCGATCTGAAGCTCGTGGTCGACAACGCCGAGGCTGCTCGCGCGGTGGTCGACTACGCCCGCGCACACGGCGAGCGCTGTGAAGTGTGGATCGAAGTCGATACCGATGGGCACCGCTCCGGCATCACATCCGAGCAGGATGCGCTGCTGGAGGTCGGCCGCATCCTGAAAGACGGCGGCATCGACGTGGGCGGCGTGGTGACGCACGCTGGCTCCAGCTACGACCTGAACGACCGCGCCGCGCTGGCCGCATTGGCCGAGCAGGAGCGTGCCGGTTGCGTGCGCGCCGCGCAGCGCCTGCGTGATGCCGGTGTGCCGTGCGCGGCCGTGAGCATTGGCTCCACGCCCACCGCGTTGGCCACCGAGCACCTCGAAGGCGTGACGGAGGTGCGCGCGGGGGTCTACGTATTCTTCGATCTGGTCATGCACAACGTGGGCGTATGCGCGATGGACGAGATCGCGCTGAGCGTGCTGACTACCGTGATTGGCCATCAGCCCGACAAAGGCTGGGTGATTGTCGACGCCGGATGGATGGCGATGAGCCGTGACCGCGGCACCGCCAAGCAGTCGCATGACTTCGGCTATGGGCAGCCGTGCGCGCTGGACGGCACGCCGCTCGACGGGCTCATGCTGATTGGCGCGAACCAGGAGCACGGCATTCTGGCGGCCAGCGATGGCTCGGTACGCGACGACTTGGTGGCGCGATTTCCGGTCGGCACGAAGCTGCGTGTACTGCCCAACCACGCGTGCGCGACGGGTGCCCAGTTCCCGGAATACCAAGCGGTGCCGTCGCGGGGCACGGTGCAGACGTGGGCGCGGTTCCACGGCTGGTGAGCCACACACCCGGCATGCCGAAAAGCAAAAGGCCCGCAGCGTGTTCCTGCGGGCCTTTTGCTTGAATCGAATCTACCAAATGCTTCTTGCGCGGCTGAGGACGCCCAAGCCCGAGCCGCGCTTGATGGTTCCGATATGGCCGGGGAGCGAATCGGAACCCGTGCCAACAGCGACAAGGTGTCGGAATTGTAAACACGCTACCCCGTAGCGCGCTGTAGCACATTTGTTCTACAGAGCCGCACTGCACTGCCTTCGTATACTCGGATGCAACAGGCAGTTGAATCTGTCGCAGCAGCGCGAGGCGACAGCGGCCGACCACATGACATGCAACCCTCACCTTCCACACTCTGGTTGACCGGGCTGAGCGCGGCCGGTAAGACCACCTTGGCGCTGGCCGTGGCGGAGGCGCTGACGGCGCGCGGCTTGCCGTGCCGGGTGCTCGATGGCAGCGCCTTGCGTCAACAGCTCTGCTCCGATCTCGGTTTCTCCCGGACAGATCGCAGCGAAAACGCGCGACGTGTGGCGCAGTGGTGCGCACAGATGAACAACACCGGCACCTGGGCCATTGCTGCCCTGATCTCGCCGTACCGTGAAGACAGGGAGCGCGCTCGACAGATCGTGGGCGCATCGCGCTTCTTTGAGGTGTATGTCGCGACACCGCTGTCCGTGTGTGAGGCGCGTGACCCGAAGGGTTTGTATCGCAAGGCGAGAGCCGGAACGATCGCCAACCTCACCGGTATCGGCGACCCTTACGAGCCGCCGCTACATCCACAACTGACTCTGGATACCGGCGTGCAACCGGCCGAAGCATGTGTTGCGCGGGCGTTGGCCCTGCTTGGAATACACGAAGCCGTTGCGGCTTGATGTGGGGCCATGTAGCGCATTTGTTCCACAGACGAATCCAGCCCGCGTCGCTATGCTGCGACGGTTCCAAAAAAAAAAGAAAAGAGCACCGATCAAAACGGGGGAGAGCTGCGGCGCGCACTGCATAGCGGGAACAGCGGTGCGCGCCAGACAGCCATGGGCCGGGGGCGTTACGCGCTGCGCGCCAGCGGTAGCCACAGCGTAAAGCGCGTCCCGCGGGGCCCCGAGGCCCAATCGACAGCCCCATCCAACGCCTGCGCGCGGCGCTGCTGATTGCGCAGGCCATGCCCCTTGCCGTCGCGCAGGGCAGTTTCCACGTCGAACCCCTGGCCGTTGTCTTCGATGACGACGCGCACGCCGTCCGGGTCTGCTGCGGTACCCACGCGGATCTCGCTGGCGCGCGTGTGGTGCAGGATGTTCGCAATGCACTCCTGCACGATGCGCAGGATATGCAGCGCGCTGGATGGATCGAGCCATGGCAGCGTCGGCAGTTTTTGCACCTCCCACAACAGGGCGATGCCCGTGCCATCCAGGCGCGGTTCCAGGCGAAAGCGTAGCGTGGCGAGCAACAGCAGCAAGTCCGCCTCGACCGGTTCCATCGAATCAATGGTCAGCTTCAGATCGTCCAGGCAGCCTTTCAGGATGTGCGAGATATCCACCTCGCTCACGGCACCGCGCTCCACCGAGCGGATTGCGCTGATGAGCGATGCGCCCAGCCCGTCGTGCATGTCCTGCATCAGGCGCTGGCGTTCCTTGCTGATGGCGCGCTGCCGTTCGGCCTCGCGCAGTTGCTGGTGGCTGAGCTCAAGTTCGGCCTCGCGCGCTTTCAGGCGCTGTGCAAGGTTGGCGTTGGCCTGTTCGACTTCGTCGATGGCGTTGACGTAGCGCCGATACATCAGCGTGCCGAAAATGCCGAACGTGATGGCGTTGGTGTACGCGCCGAAATACCAGCCTTCCGGGCTGCTGAAATTGTTCTGCAGCAGCCAGTCCGTCACGCCAAGCAAGGTGCAGATGCCAACACCAATGGCCACCAGCACGCCTTCGTTGGAACGGCGCCAGGCGTTGGCGGCACCCACCACGCCAACGGCGGCGCCCATGAGCGCGGCAATCGGGTAGATCAACGGCGTGACCTTGGGCGTGTTGGGCAGCACGGCCAGCATGGGCAGCGTCAGCACGCCAATCGCGACAGTCGCCATGACCAGCGTGCGCGTGAACCACACGAGCGGTCGCCCATGCAGTTGGCGCAGGAAGAAGTGCACCACCAGCACAAGCCACAGCAGCGAATTGACCGTCAGCCAGGCAAACCAGTCGTTGGCAATCGGCTGCGCCACGTAGAAATGCAGTCCGCGCAGGAACGAGGTGACAGCCAGGTTGAAGAACAGCAGATAGGCGGTTTCGTGGCCGCGCCGAAACCAGACGAACAACGCGAAGATGCCGATGGCGAGGAACGCTGCACTCAACACGGCGGGCAATTCCTGCTGCAGCCACTGGCGGATGTTGTAGCGGCCCTTCAACGCGTCGATCGGGCCGAGCCACAGCGACGAGACGGCCACCTGCGTGCCTTGGGTGTGTTCCAGGCGCAGCAGAATCTCACGCACGGGCTCGTCGTCGCCCGGCTCGTCCAGCGCGACCCACAGCGGCGTACGCGTGCTGTTCCATAGCGGCCCGCGTTCCTGCGCCCGATGCACCAGCCGGCCGTTGACGTACACCGCAATCGTGCCGTCGGTCTTGATGCGCACGCCGTACAGCGCCAGCGGCCCCGATTGCACGGGCGACGCGGGTACGGCGATCCTGAGCCACGTCGTATGTACGGCACGGGACTGCGCCTTCGCGCCGGCCTGGCGCAGCAGCGCAATCGCGGGCGCATACGGCAGCGCGGCGTGCTGCCAGACGTTGGGTAGCGATGCGCTGTCGAACGTTGGCGGCGGTGCCTGGAAGCCTGACCCATCCGTCGTCTGCCAATCGGCCTGCGTCAGGTGCAGACTGTCGGCCGACGAAGGCTCGCTGCCAGCTTCTGCGTAGAACATGCCAACAATCACCAGCAACGCCAGTGAAAAGACAAACATCGCTTTGGCAAAGAGGGGCGCAGGACGGGTGCTCATGCAACGCGCGTGGGGCAACGCTCGAAGAAGTGGGCGGGCCAATATGACATGCGTTTCGACGCTGCTTGGGAACCCCCGCTCACGAGGGGCAACACCACGCGCTGGCCCCTCGGCCCCGGGGCGATGCGCTACTCGGACAGCAGTCCGAGATTCCTCGCTTCATAGATGGCTTCCGCCTTGGAGGTCACCTTCAGCTTGCTATAGATGCGCCGCACGAAGCTTCGCACCGTGAAGTGCGATAGCTCCATCAGCTTGGCGATTTCCTGTGTCGTGAAGCCCTTGGTGATGTAGTCCAGGACTTCCTTCTCGCGTGCCGAAAGCAGCGGTGCTGGCGAATTGGGTGCGGCCGGTTCAGGTTCTGAGCGCGTGGCGGTGCCGGCTGAACCTTGCTGGAAGCGCGCCAGAATCTGCCGCGCGATGATCGGGCTGATCGGGCTGCCGCCGCTTGCCAGGCTGCGGATTTCTTCGGCCATCCGGGCAGGCGAACTGTCTTTGAGCAGATAGCCCGCCGCGCCGGCCTCGATCGAGCGCATGACGTGCGTCTCGTCACCAAAGTTGGTGCTGACCATGATGCTGCAGCTCGGCCACAACTGCGCCGCCGCGCGAATCACGTCAATGCCGGAACCATCGGGCAGGCCGAGGTCGACCAGCAGCACATCAGCGGGCGGACCTTGCAGCAGGGCCAGGCCGTCAGCGCGCGACATGGCGATGCCGGCCACCCGCATGTCAGGCGCGGCCTGCACGGCGCGGCTGAGCGCGTCGCTAAAGCCGGGGTCGTCCTCGACGATGGCGACGTGGATGGGTTGCGGCTCGGAGCCGGTACGGACGGATTGCATGATGGACCGATTGTACGAGTCCCGGGCAACTGACCGTGTAGCGCATTTGCGCTACAGATGCACGTTCGTGCTGGTGGCAGTGCACGCTGGCAATGAGGTGCCGCATTATGCAAATTTCGTGATTATCGCCGCCATGCGCATGATGGGAATGTGCGCATGTTACGTAACGCGAAACGTTTTTGAGTGTCGTTGGGGCCGCTTTCCCCTGACGATTCTGACACTTTGTGTCGCCCGCATCGCCTTGTACGGCAACGTTTTCATCTGATTTAGGTGATGTTGCAACCGCGCATGGCACGCACTTTGCAGAAATGACCCCATAAAAATGGTCACCAGCCGCCGCCGGAACTGCGTCTGAGTGAGCCATCACAACGGATCGGCCCACGGGTAGCCGGTCTGGTTCAACGAGGGGAGTGGGCGATGTCACTGAGTGGCAAGTCGACGTGTGCAGAAAATCTATTCATCAAGCCAGCGCCGCGTTGGCCCGATCCGGTCGCGCCGGCAGTCGAGCCGGCCACAGTCAAGATTGCGGTGGTGGGTCTCGGCTATGTGGGTGCGCCGCTGGCCGTGGCGTTCTCGAAGCACTTTGCCGTGTCTGGCCTCGACATTGACGCCACGCGCGTCGCTGAACTGGGCGAAGGCCGTGATCGCACCAACGAACTGACCAGCAACGAGCTCCTTGAATCGGGCGCGCGCTTCACGACGGACGCCACTGTGCTCGGTCAGGCCGACGTGATTGTCGTGACGGTGCCCACGCCTGTGGACCAGGCCCGCGTGCCTGATCTGAACCCGGTCATGCAAGCGTCCGTCTCGGTGGGCAAGAACATGAAGCGCGGCGCGGTCGTGGTGTACGAAAGCACCGTCTACCCCGGCGTGACCGAAGAGATCTGCATCCCACTGCTGGAGCGCCACAGCGGCCTGAAGCATCTGAAGGATTTCCACGTCGGCTATTCGCCCGAACGCATCAACCCGGGCGACCGCGTGCACACGTTGACCACGATGACCAAGATCGTGGCTGGCGACACGCCCGAAACCCTCCAGGCGCTTGTGAGCCTGTACGGCGCCGTCACGCAGGTGCATCCCGCCAAAAGCATCAAGGTGGCCGAGGCTGCCAAGGTGCTGGAGAACACGCAGCGCGACGTGAACATCGCGCTGATGAACGAGGTGTCGCAACTGCTGGCCGCGCTTGGTGTGGATACGCACGACGTGCTGGCCGCTGCGCGCAGCAAGTGGAACTTCCTGGACTTCCGCCCCGGGCTGGTGGGCGGGCACTGCATCTCGGTTGATCCGTATTACCTCACGCACAAGGCGGCGTCGTGCGGCTTCAACGCAAGCCTCATCCTGGCCGCGCGCGAGACGAACGACAGCATGTCGCAGTTCGTGGTCGACCAGCTCATGCGTCGCATGACGCAGTGCCATCTGCTCGGGCCGCACACGCTCGTCACCATCCTGGGCACCACGTTCAAGGAAGACGTGCCGGACATCCGCAACTCCAAGGTGGCCGATATCGTGAAGAAGCTTGGCGCGCTGGGCATCCGTACACAGGTGATCGACCCGTTTGCGGACAGCAACGAAGTGGCGCACGAGTACGGCTTCCGCCTCACGAAGCTGGCCGATGCCAAGTCCGCCGACGCCATCGTGCTGGCCGTGCCGCACTCGGAGTACCGCGAGGGCGGCTGGGCACTGGTGGAGTCGCTCGCCAGACCGGGCTCGCCATTCGTGGTGAGCGATCTCAAGGCGGTGCTGGATCGGGATACCTGCCCGGACCGGGCTGTGCTTTGGCGGCCTTGAGCTTCGCGCAGGCCTGATCCTCGCCGCTTTCGTTTCTTCTGTTCCTCCGTTTTCTCTATCGCCCTGGCTTCTTCATGGACGCTTATCTGTTGCTGACGCTTTCGCTCGGCTGGGTGCTGTCTGCCCTGCTGTACGTGATCCCGCTGTTGTGCGTGATTGTCTGGCGCAAGGAGACCTTCCTTGCGAAGGACTACACCGTGCAGCGCCGCGTGTCGGTGCTGCTGCCTTGCTTCAATGAAGGCCCGCACGCGTATGACACGATCAAGAGCATCAGCGAGTCGAACTATCCGGCAGAGTTGCTGGAGATCGTTGCGGTGGATGACCATTCCACCGACGACAGCTGGGAATGGATCCAGAAAGCGCAGCACGACTTCTCGGGTGCGGTCAGGATCGCCGCGTATCGCCAGCCCGTGAACAAGGGCAAGTACGAAGCCTTGAACCGGGCGGCCAACATTGCCACCAGCGCAGATATCTTCATCTGCATCGACAGCGATTGCACCTTCCATCCAGATGCGGTGTGCGAACTGGTAGCGTCGTTTGCTTCGGACAAGATCGCGGCCGTGGGCGGGCACGTGCGCGTGAGCAACGTGAACGAGAACCTCGTCACCAAGACGCAGGCCACGGTGTACTTCTACGCCTACAAGGTGATGAAGATGTTCCAGAACCGCCTGCGCAATGTCACGTGCATCAGCGGTTGCCTGTTTGCTATCCGCCGCGATGCGTTTTTCGAGATCGAAGAAGACGTGAAGACGTGCAACTTCCTCGGCGCCAAGTTCTCTGCGGGTGAAGACCGCTATATGACGCACCTGCTGATGCTGCGCGGTTATCAGACTGCGGTGAACCTCGACGCTATTTGCTGGACCGAGGTACCGACCACTTTCCGCAAGTTCTTCACGCAGCAGTGGCGCTGGCGCCGCAGCGGCACGCAGGACTACCTTCTCACGTTGCGCACGTTGGGCCGGCACGCGCGCAATGTCCATCCGCTCTCGGCCATGAACCTGATCCTGCCAGAGACGGTGAACTACTTGATGCTGTTCACATTCATCTTCGCCATCGCGTCGGGCAACGCGCTTGAGTGGATCGTGTCGCACCAGGTGTTCACGTACACGGTGTTCGCGCCGTTCCTGTTTGGCGTGCATTTCTGGGCCAAGCGTTGCGCGCCCGATCAGGCCGTGAAGGGCGGGCCGCTGCCGCTGTTGCCGTTCATTGCGGCATGGGCGCTGGCGGGCACAGTCACGTGCGCAATGATGGCCATCTTCACGATGGACTCAAGCAGCTGGGGTACGCGCGTATCCAAGAAACCGGAGGAATCCGCAGGCACCGCAGAGGACGGCGCTGAACTTGAAGGCATGCAGCCACAACAAGGCTGACACACACAAAAAAACAAATCGAACGTGCCGGGTCCACAAGATGAATACGCGGAGACGGCCGGGGGAGCTCAGACATGGTTCGTCGTTCTATGCGCTGGACGGGCGCAGTGTTTCTTACGTGCGCGGCTTTGCCGATGCTTGCGGTGGCGGGCGAGGCCGATCTGTTCTGCGAGCTGTCGGGCGTGCAGGCCGACGCGGAATCGAAGGTGCTCGACGCACCGTACGCTTTTGTCAATGTGGGCAATCCGTCCATCTCCAACAAGGTCGTGTCGGCGGGTGTGAGCAAGAGCCTGTCGCAGGCCCGGCGCGCGGGTCTGGTCCAGGAACGCGCGGCGGCCGAGTGCGAGGCCTATCGCTCAGGTCTGGCGCTCAAGGAGTCGGTGGAAGGCGTGCCCGCCAAGATCGAGCTGCATTCGTTGGCGGAGCGGAAACTGGGTTTGGAGCACGCGCTGCAGGCCGCCGAGCGCAACCTCGCTACCGAGCAGGCCCTGCTAGCGAGCAATGACGCCACGCTGGCCGATCTCACGGCGGCGCTGCGCCTGCGCGACGGCATTGCGATGGATCTGGCCGCACTGCGCCAACGTCAGGCCGAACTGTCCACGGCCGCCGACCCCGCTCAACGCCCGCTGAGCGAACTCGTGAGTCAGAACGCCACCGCCCAGGCGCGCGCTGCTCAACTGGCTTCGCGCGCGAGCGCCACGCTCGGCTGGGACGTCACCATCCTGGCGGGCATGCGCCACGATTTCACATCGGGTTCACAGTCGCCGTTCATCGGGCTCACTGCGTCGCGCAGTTTCGGCTATGACGCCTCCGTGCGGGCGTCGAACCGGGTGGGCGAACTGACTGCCAAGCTCGTCGGCGAACAGCGCGACGGTGCATATCAGCAAGTCCTGCGCATGAGGCAGTCGCTCGAAGGCGCGCTGAGCGCCGAAACCCTGCGTCAAGGCAGCTTGGCGCAACGCAACTCGGCCATCCAAACGATGATCGAACGCGCCCAAGGCGTGGACACCAATGCCGCGCGCCGCCTGCTGCGCAACATGTCGGTGGAGAGTCTGACCACCTCGGCCGAGCTGGCCGCCAGCAACGCGCGCATCCAGGACATCGGCACGTGGCTCAAGGCCAATCCGACCAACTGATTTCGAACTCATCAACCTGCGGGGCACCTCCATGATTGCCGCCTTCTCCAACTACTTTCAGTCGAAGATGCTCGTCGTCTATCGGTTAGCGTCCTTCTTTGTGCTGATCGCCATCATTGGCGGTATCTTTGGCTACATCGCGCTGCTCTTCTTCTACCTGCAGAGCAACAACTGGGGCGCGCCGCTCGTGATCTCGCCCGCGCAGGAGCGCGTGCTGTCGTATCAGCCGCAGGTGGCGCAACTGCGCGCGCAGCTCGACAAGCAACGCACAGATTTGGTGGACCTCACCGCGCAGCTCGCCGTCAAGCAAGAGGGGTTGCAAGCGCTTGACGCGCTGATCGCGCGCACCACCGAGGCGCAACAGCGCCAGATTCAGAACATGTCGCATGTGTCGAAAAACCTCAGCCGGCTGGTCAGCCTCAAGTCGGGTGACATTGCCGACAGCGAGCGCGCGCACGCGCAGCTCAAAGGCATGATGGCTTCGACCGATGCAGAGATGCGCGCGGGCCTCATCTCCAAGGAAGACGCGGCCGCGCGCATGGTGACGCTGCAATCGTCGGCAAATGCTTTGACGGACTCCAAGATCGCCGCGATGCAGGTGGGCGTGAACTCCACGCAGAGCCGCGCGGTGATGTCCACGCTGGGCGGCGCGGCGGACGACCTGCAAACCATGACCACGCTGGCGCAGACGCAGCAGATGATCTTCTCGCGTATGCAGCTCAAGGCCGAAATCGATTCGGCACAGGGGAACCTGGGCGTGCTGCGCGCGGGCATTAAGGAGTCGGAGCGCATCCTCGCGGTGGCTATGCGCTCGCCGTACTACAAGGCGCTCACACAGCCGGTGTCGGTGGCCTTCGTGCCGTACGAAAACATGGAACGCGCCAAGGCGGGCGAGCCGGTCTATGACTGCATCCTGCAGATCTTCCTGTGCAAGCAGGTCGGCAAGGTGGCCGCCACTTACGATGCCGAGGAATATGCAAAACATCCGCTGTTCCGTTACGACCTGAAAGGCAAGCTGGTCGAGGTGAACTTCACCGATCCGGCTTCGAGCACCAGCCGCGTCGTCTTCTTCGGGCGCAAGCCGCTTTTGCTGTGAGGCGCGCCATGTTCCGTCGACTGGTTTGTCTGCTCGCGAGCCTGACGTGTGCATGCACGGTAGCAACGGCGCGGGAGATCACGTTCTCTGGTCAGCAATGGGTGGTACGTTCATCCGGCGGCCAGTTGAGCGGGCCCGGTCCAAACGTGTTCTCGGACGGGCCGGATGCGGTGCACGTTGATGCGCAAGGGCGTTTGCGCATGGCCATCGTCAAGGCAGGGCAGGGCTGGCACAGCGCCGAAGTCACGCTCTCGCGCCCGCTGGGCTACGGCACCTACGAGCTTGAAGTGGAAACCGATCCATTCGGCATGGACCGCCAGGCCGTCTTCGGTTTCTTCACCTATAGCAGCGCACCGGAACAGGCGCACCGCGAGCTGGATGTGGAGCTGTCGTACTGGGCGCGGCCAGACGAGCCGAATAACGCGCAGTTTGTCGTGCAGCCGTCCGGTACGCCAGACACGCTGCGCCGCTTCGAGGTCAACCAGGGGCACGTGACGTATCGCATCCGCTGGGAGCACGGCCTGGCCGAGTTCAGCGCTACGGCGGCCGACGGCGCCGTGTTGCAGCACTGGTCTCGCACAGCGGGCGTGCCCGATGCGGGCGACGCGCGCCTCCAGTTGAACCTGTGGCTGTTTCGGGGCAAGCCGCCGCAGAACGGGCAACCGGTGGAATTCGTGATGCGGGCGTTTCGCTTTACGCCCGGTGCCCGGTCGCCTAGTGGATTGCAGCGGTGATGGCACCCCAGAAGCTCGTGTCTTCCGCACCCAGCACCCACATCGATACGCCGGCCAGGTTCAGCGTGTTGGCCATGGCGGCCTTGGTCTGCAAGCCTTGCGCGGTCTCGTACCAGACCTCGTGCGCGCTCCCATCGGTGGCGGTGTAGTTGAAATGAGCGGACTGCGTGGCGGCGTCCCATTGGGCCGTAGCGCCGGTCGTGGCAATCAACGTGGGGATGTCTTTGAAGGCGACCGAGGTGCCGGTGTTCCGCGTGCGATTCCAGTCGTAGCCGTAGGCCGGCAGGCCCAGTAGCAACTTGGTCGACGGCACGAGGCTCGCGGCGTACTGCAGCGCTGCGAGCATCCAGTCGCTGCCAGCCACCGGGCCGGGCTGGCCACTGGGGATGTGCTCGTCGTAGGTCATCACCTGGATGAAGTCGGCGCTCTGGCCGAGGGCGGCGTAGTCGTAGGGCCACGTCCACGTGTTGCCGATCACGTCTGCGCTCTTGGCCGGCAGGCTGAGCATCAGCGTGGAATGGTTGGCATGCAGTTGCGCCGCCAGATCGACGACGAAGCTGGTGTAGGCGTCGCGATCGGTGGTGTACAGGCCCTCGAAGTCGAGGTTGATACCGGCCAGGTTCTGCGTCTTGGCCAGCGTAACGATGTTCTGCAACGTCGTCGCGCGATTGGTGACGAGCGCGCCGTGCGCAATGACCGGATCGAAATCGGTGCCGAAATTCGTGATACACGCGTATGAAAGCTTGCCCGCCGCTTGGTTACCGGAGAGCAGTGCTGTTGGGAGCGTGCCGTTCAAACTACCGTTTGCATCGGCGCGGATCACATCCACCGAGATGGCAGTGACGGGCGTGGCCGCACTCATGGCCGATGCCATCGACGTTGTGCTGCCCAATGCGTAGCCCAGCAGCACCTTGGGCGCGGCCGCGGCGGTCTTGGTGGACGTCGTGGGGGTGTTCGTCTGCACAGCGGCGCCCGAGTCGGATGCGCCGTCGCCGCCACCGCATCCCGAAAGCATGAGGGCGACACACGCTGCGCCAATCAGATCGAAAACTTTCATGTGGAAACCCCGTTCGTCTTTATGTTCTCCCGGGGTTTATCGGTCCGGCTTCTGGAACCTTGAGACGTCAACGTCTCAGCCATATCGCCTAGGGGCGATGTTGAGATCAGGCGTTTGAATCGGCTGTCAGGCACGAAGCATCGTCGATCTTCTAGACTGTTCTTGACGGGTTTGCTGCGGCCATCGCTGCGTCAGGCCGGCCACGATGAGGGTGGCGTTGATCTATTCGGGCGTTTCGCGGTCTTCCTGACAAGAGCACACGAATATGGCGATCACGGTGAAGAGCAATCACAAGACCAATCGACTTCGCTGGCTTTTCCCCTATTGGGATCACCGCAAGGTGACGACACCCCATGCAATCGTGGCCGCGGGGGTTGTCATCGCGATGTCGATGGTGGTGATCTGTGCGGTGGTGCTGTATCAGAGCCGGCTGGACGCGATGGCCCGCGCCGCCGAGACCTCGCGTAACCTCGCTTTGCTGGCGGAGCGTGACATCGAAAGAAATTTCGAACTCTATACGCTGTCGCTCCAGGCCGTCGTCGACGGCGTGAACGATCCTGAAGTGATGAGCGCGTCGCCCAGGTTGCGTGGCTTTGCCTTGTTCGACCGTGCCGCAACCGCAACGTATCTGGGCTCGATGCTGGTGCTGGATACCGAGGGCAATATCGTCATCGATTCCGCTGGCGACGTGCCGCGCAAAGCCAACTTCTCTGATCGCGAGTACTTCAAAGTCCATCGCGACAATCCGAACGTCGGGCTGTACGTTGGCGATCCCTACGCGTCCCGCTTGCGGGATGGGGCGCCAAGCATTCCGCTCAGTCGGCGGCTGTCGCGGCCGGACGGCTCGTTTGCCGGCGTTGTGCTGATCGCGCTCCAGCTCGAATATTTTCACAAGCTGTTTGCCGCGCTATCCCTGGGGCCGCACGGATCAGTCGCGTTGATTGCACGAGACGGCACGATGGTCATGCGGCAGCCCTACGATGTGAAGGTCATTGGGCGCAATATCCGCAACGCTAGTACGTTCAAGCAGTTCCTATCGGCGCCGGAGGGCAGTTTTTCGGACACATCGACACTCGATGGCGTCGAGCGGCTGTATTACTTCAAGAACCTGCCCAACCTGCCGCTCATCATCATGGTGGCGGAAGCACATGCCGACATCTACGCGGCCTGGAAGCGTCGCGCGCTGATCATCGCCTTGCTGATGGCCGCGCTGGCACTTGGCTTCATCGCGCTGTCCTTCGCCTTCGGGGCACAGTTGCGGCGGCGCATGCGCGCGGAGTCGGAGCTGGCAATGCTGGCACGCACTGATGGGCTGACGGGGCTGAACAACCGCCGCACCCTTGGCGAAATCCTCGATCAAGAGTGGCGTCGCGCCAAGCGGACGCGCAGCGTTCTGTCCTTGCTCTTCGTCGATATCGATCGGTTCAAGATGTACAACGATACCTACGGGCATCAGGCTGGCGATGATGCCTTGGCGGCGGTCGCGAAGTGCATTGGCGACAATATTCGCCAGCCGACCGACAGTGCCGCGCGGTATGGCGGTGAGGAGTTCGTTGTGGTCTTGCCGGACACGTCGCCAGAAGGCGCTGCCTCCATCGCAGAAAAAATACGCGCGGCCATCTCCAACCTCGCCATCGAGCACAAGGCCAGCGAGTATGGCCGCGTGACTGCCAGCATCGGCGCGGCCGCATGGACGCCGGAACAGGATGTCGATGTGTCGGCCGTCATCCGTGCGGCAGATGCAGCCCTGTACGACGCGAAGGCAACGGGTCGCAACCGCGTTGCTCAGTCAAAGCTGAAGCCGGCCTAGGCGGCACGCATGCGTCGGACGCAATGGTGAAGACCGCGTGCCCGGCGAGCCCCGACTACACCGTGGTGTTTATCGAAACGGCTTCGAGTGGGCTTGGCCGCCCCAAGAGATAGCCTTGCCCGTTGCGCACGCCCAGGTCGGCCAGCATCGTTTTCTGGGGCTCTGTCTCGATACCTTCGGCGACGAGATCGCATCGTATTTCGTTGGCGAACGTCACCATGGCCTTGAGCAGCGCGCGCTTGATCGGGTCGTCTTCCAGATTGGTTGTCAGGTATGCGTCGAGTTTGATGAGGTCCGGTTTGAGCGCAATGATGTGGTTCATCGTGGAATAGCCGGAACCTGCGTCATCGATCGCGATACGGATCAAGTGGCGACGCAGCGGAAGAAGTGCTTCCTGCAGGCTGGGGTAGTCGTCGACCAGGGCGTGCTCCGTGATTTCCAGTACCACGCGATGAGGCGGGACATCGGGCAGCAATGTTTCCAGCTTGCCGCTGAGTACCGTGGCAGGAGACACGTTGACAGCCAGATAGGCGCCGGCAATCGAGTGCAATGCGCGCAGGCCTTTTTTGATGGCAAGCATTTCGAGTTCAACGCCAAGGCCGACTTCCCAGGCATCTGCAAACCAGCGATACGGTGGCCGTTGCTGCCCACCGGGAAACCGGGACAAGGCCTCAAGTCCGACCAGGTGTCCGTCCACTAAAGACCGTATCGGCTGAAAGTAGATCGAGAGTTGGTCATGTTCGATCGTGCGCTTCACGCGCGACAGTTTTTCGCTCACCTGCTGTGTTGCCGCTTTGTGTCGTTCGATCTGGCGCGCGATCACCCCAGAGAATGCGGTCATGAGTTCCAGGTCGCGGGAGTTCAGAGAGTAGTCGGGTCGGTCACTGAAGCAGCAGAACGTGCCGAACACGGATCCGTCGGCCAATTGAATCGGCACGCTGATGTGTGCGCCGATGGGAAATGCGGCGGTCATGGGCAACTCGCGCGCGGCTGCAAGTTTGGCTGCGTCTTGGATCAGTGGCGGTAAGCGGCCGTCAATCACCCGAGTGCAATAGCTGTCAGCCAGCGGTCCGGAATCGCCGACGCTGAAGGGCGGCCGCTCAGCACTGCTATCGACATACCGGAAGACACGTTTTGACTCGACGAACTCAGAGACAAATGCGAAAGGCATTCCCAAATGCGTCCGGACGGCACGCAGAATTTGCGCAATGTGCGCAGTCGCTTCAAGGTCGGCCTCGATGAGGCTACTGGTGAGAAGGTGCTCCAATTCCTCTCTCTCCTTAGCCGGATCATTTTTCCGGCGAGTGACCGTCTACCCATTTTCTGCATCAGTGGAGCGCCAAGGAGCAGTATGTCGGGACAGCGGTAATACCACACGCGACAAGTGTCTCGCACTTAACTCTAGATTATTTTGCGCAGGCTGCCGACGATCCAGATATTCAAGGGTTAATAGGGATTTGTACGCATCTGCCTGGGCAAAATCCGGCCGATAAACAGAGAGACGACCACGGAATCCAAGTGGCTGATAGCGAACACTATTGCCTCGCAGGAAGCATGCCAAACATGGCAGACATTACCCAACCCCAGTTATCTGATGCCATTGCACAATTGGTGAGTTGCGGCGTGTTTTCCGTGGATCGCCAGATGCAGATCCTGTCGTGGAACCGCTTCATGCAATATCACAGCGGTTTTTCCGGCGAGGATGTGATCGGCAAGGACATGTTCGCACTGTTTCCGGAACTGCCGGAAAAATGGCTGCGCAAGAAAATCGAAAGCGTATTCGTTCTGGGTGTCTCTGCGTACACATCTTGGGAGCACCGCCCGTATTTGTTCCGTTTTCGTCATACGCGGCCCATTACCGACACGATTGAATGGATGCAGCAGAACTGCAGCTTTATTCCGATCGAAGATGGAAATGGTGTGGTCATCGCGGTGGGGATTACGTTGCTCGATGCGACGGACGTATGCCTTGCCTATGGCGAGCTGAAGAAGCGCGAAAAAACCGTAACCGATGCGCTTCAGGAACTTACTGTGCGTAACGCCCAACTCTCCGCACTGAATGAAGAGCTGGCCCAGGCGCATCAGCAGCTGCTGCAGTCCGAAAAGCTCGCCGCCATTGGCCAGCTCGCCGCCGGTATTGCGCACGAGATCAATAACCCCGTGGGGTTCGTGCTCTCGAACCTGAACAGCTTGCAGCGCTATATGAGCACGCTGCTCGATTACGCACGCAGCCTGGATCAGCTGATTGGCCAGCATGCACCGTCACTCGACGCACAGCTCTTGGCGCTTGCGCAGGCGGCCGACATCGAGTTTCTGGCCGAAGACGCTCCCGCACTCGTGGCCGAATCGCAGGAAGGCCTGACCCGGGTGCGCGACATTGTGGTGGACTTGCGCGATTTCTCACGCGTCGACAGCGCCCACCAATGGGATCAGGTGGACATTCACCGCTGCATCGAGTCGACGCTCAACATCGTCCACAACGAGATCAAATACCAGGCTGACCTCGTGCGCGAGTACAGCGAACTGCCGGCCGTGACCTGCATCCCGTCGCAGATCAATCAGGTGGTGCTGAACCTGGTGGTCAACGCGGCGCAGTCGTATGCGGGCAAAAGCACCCAGGGCGGCGGGCGCGGCACCATCACCGTCCGCACCGGAACTGACGCAACCGACGCTGCATCGATCTGGTTTGAGGTAGCAGACGCCGGCAGCGGCATCGCGCCCGAAAACCTGAAGCGCATCTTCGACCCGTTCTTCACCACCAAGCCGGTCGGCAAGGGCACCGGGCTGGGGCTGTCGCTCACCTACGGCATTGTCAGAGCGCATGGCGGACGCATCGACGTGTCGAGCACGGTGGGTGTGGGCACGACCTTCCGCGTGACGTTGCCACGATGCAGGCCCGAAGCTCCGCCTGTCGAACAACAACCGCTGGCCGCTACCGCGCTGGCTATATAACGCAAGCCTCACGCTTTACGCCTGAAGGGGGACAACATCATGGCGCTACCCGTGCTCGTTGCCGACGATTCATCGTTGGCGCGCAAGCTTCTGATCAACGCATTGCCTGATGACTGGGATGTCGAGGTTACGCAGGCATCCAACGGTGCGCAGGCGCTGGAGCTGTTTCGTGCCGGTAAGGGCACGGTCGTTTTTCTTGATCTGACCATGCCGGACATGGACGGCTTCCAGGTGCTCGAACACATCCGCAAGGCCGGCGACGACGCCTTCGTCATCGTGGTGTCCGCCGACATCCAGTCGGGTGCTGTCGAGCGCGTCAAGGATCTCGGCGCCATCGGCTTCATTCCGAAGCCCGTATCGGCTGAGCGCATTGTTCCGATCCTGCGGGGGTACGGTCTCTATGAATGACCTGACACTGAATGAAGACCAGCGCGACGCTCTGCAGGAAATCGCCAATATCGGGATGGGTAAAGCGGGGGCGGCACTGGCTGAACTGCTGGGCGCCTTTGTGACGCTCTCGGTGCCGGGCATCAAGCTTGTCAACGCGGCACAACTGAAGGTGGAGCTGCTGGGCCGCGACATGGCCGGCGACGCGCCCTCGCCGGTGCGGCAGGCGTTTCAGTCCGATATTTCGGGCGAGGCGATCGTGCTGTTCGGCAAGGACGGCCGCGAAGAACTCGAAGAGCTGATGGGCTACGGCGACGCCGACGTAAACAGCGAAAGCGAAGCCCTGTCCGATATCGCCAACTTGCTCGTGGGTGCTTGTGTGCGCAGCGTCTTCGAGCAGCTCGGCCGCAATCTGTCGTTCTCGCGGCCAAGCTTCGTTCCGGCTGCGGTGCTGCAGCAAGCCTTGTCGGGCGAACAGTTCAATCGTTGGGATGTGGCGCTGTTGCTGGAAGTGCGCTTCACCCTCGAGCGCGGCGGCTTTGTGGCCCAGTTGGTGATGCTGCTACCTGAAACCGCCATCCGAAAAATGAAGCACGCGCTGGAGCAATTCCTGCAGGCGCTTTGAGACGCGCCCCGCCAGCCATCGAACCGTGAGACGCCAGCCATGCTTGTTTACGACGAAGACACCGCGCAAGCGAGCGCGCCCGACATCAAAGCCGCCGCGCAGCCAGAAAGCGCGCCCGCTTCTGCAACGTCTGCGGACGCCACGCCGTTGATCCTGCTGGTGGACGATGAGCCAGGCGTGCTCTCGTCGCTGCGCCGGCTGTTGCGGCCCACGGGCTACCGCGTGATTACCGCCGAGAGCGGTGCGGCGGCGCTCGACATGCTGCCGGTATATCCGGTGGATCTGGTCATTTCCGACATGCGCATGCCCGGCATGAACGGCGCTGAGTTCCTGGCACGTGCTCGTGAGCGTTATCCGGACATCATGCGGATCCTGCTGACCGGCTACTCCGAAGTCGATTCGGCTGTGCGTGCCATCAACGAGGGTGGCGTCTATCGCTACCTTAACAAGCCGTGGGATGACCAGGACCTGTTGCTCACCGTCAAGCACGCGATCGAGCAGCGCACGCTTGCATGCGAGGCGCGCCGCCTGAGCGAGTTGACGCAGCGGCAGAACGAAACGCTGCAGCAATTGAATGCCGGGCTGGAAACCCAGGTGCTGGCGCGCACCGAAGAAATTCGCCAGACCGTGATGTTCCTGGAAGGTGCTCAGCGGGACCAGAAAGCGAACTTCACGAATATGGTCAAGGTATGCGCCAGCATGATCGAGATGCGCTGTGGTGCCATGGCGCGCCAGTCGCTGCGCGTGGCCGATCTGGCGCGCCGCATTGCCATTGAATGCGGGTTGACGGGGCTCCAGGTGCAGGACATCTTCCACGCCGGCCTGCTGCACGGCATTGGCAAATTGTCGCTGCCCGATGCCCTGCTGAATACGTCGCTCGACAGGCTTTCCGCTGAACAGGCACAGCAGTTCTATCAGCATCCGCTGCGTGCTCAGATGGTGCTCACACCCGTGCCGCAGCTCGAGCATGTGGCGCAAATCATCCGGCACCAGTACGAACGCTTCAATGGCCGCGGTACTCCCGACCGATTGGCCGGAACGGCGATCCCGGTCGGCGCACGCATCGTGGCTGTCGCACGCGATTTCGAGGGGCTTCTGACGGGCGAGATCATCAAGGACCACGTTTCGGGCGATCAAGCCATGGAGATGGTCAAGGCGCAATCGGGCCTGCGCTATGACCCCGACGTGGTTGTGCGCTTCGTGGCTGTGCTCAGACAGCAGGGCGAGGTGATGCCTGTGCGGCAGATCTCTGCGGCCGAACTGCGGGAGGGCATGCGGTTGGCCGACGATCTGCTCACGCGACGCGGCGTGCTGCTCATTACGCGGGACAGCATCGTCAGTGCGCATCAGGTCTTGCAGATCAGGCGCTTCGAAACCCATGAGGATGTGCCGTTCGCGATTCTTGTCTATGCGCCTGTGCCCAATCCCACGGATGCGGCAGACGTGCCACCAGCAGCGTGAAGGATGACCTTCGGGAGGCGGCGATGGCCCCAGGCAGCGGCAAGCGAATGCTGGCATACCTGCTGTGCGTATTCGGGTGGGGAGCGATGGCAAGCCAGGCGATGGCCTCCGGCGGCATCGCCGACGACGCACGCATGCAGCAGATCGTCGCGCGCGCCAGCGAACACGGGGCCCCTTGGGATGGGCCCCAGGCAGGTCCTCGTGCGCAGGTCGGCATCACGCTGGCCGTCGTGAGTGAAGACTTGCGCAACGGCGGCATTCTTGGTGTTGCGAAAGGCATCAAGGAGGCCGCTGGGGCCATCGGCTGGAAGATCCGCGTCTATGACGCCGGCGGGACGCCGGAGGGCCGCAAGCGTGCGATGGCATCGGCCTGGGCGCTGCAACCGGACGGCGTCGTGCTCGTCGGAGGTGACGCGCATGAGATGCAGTCAGAACTGGTGCCCTTCGTGCGGCAGGGCAGGCCCGTGGTCGGCTGGCACGTAGCCGCAACGGCCGGCGCCATCACGGACAGTCCGATCGCCATCAATGTTTCCACCGACCCGATGGCAGTTGCCCGGCTCACGGCCATGGCGGCTGTAGTGGAATCGGCGGGCCACGCCAACGTGGTCATCTTTACCGACTCCAATTTCCAGATCGCCAGCGCAAAGGCTGCGGCGATGGCTGAGGTGATCAGCGCATGCAAGGGCTGCCGCTTGCTGGCCGTCGAGGACGTACCTATCTCGGGCAGTGCGCAGGCCATGCCCGCCGTCATGCGACGTCTGCTGGAGCGGTATGGCCGCGTGTGGACGCATACGCTGGCCATCAACGACATCTACTTCGATTACGCCGCCGCCGAGCTGACCCGCGCCGGCAAGCCCGACGGCATCCACATGCTGTCTGCCGGCGACGGCAGCGCCGCGGCGTTCCTGCGCATCCAGGCTGGAGCGTTTCAGACGAGTACGGTGGCCGAGCCGTTGAACCTGCAAGGCTGGCAACTGGTAGACGAGGTGAATCGGCTGCTGGCCCATCATGTGGTCACCGGGTATGTGGCCCCCGTGCACCTTGTGACGGTCAAGAACGTCGCTTTCGATGGTGGACCACTCGGGCAATACGACCCCGACAACGGCTACCGGGCCGTGTATCGCCGGATATGGGGCCGTTGAATGTTCAGCGCAGCCGCTGCCATCCGCTGTGCGCGCACGCCGCGGTACGGTCTGTGGCCCAGATCGCTCGGGCGTCAATTCATGCTGGTCGTCGCCATGCTGGCGCTGCTGATCTCGGCAGGCGGCATCACGGCGGTCTATGCGCTGCGCACCTCGGCGGAAGCTACCCGCAGGCTCGCCAGCGAGCAGCTCATGCAATTGCGCGAGGCGCAGGAACTCGTTCAGCGCACGTTGTTGATTGAGCGCGAATCGGCGCAGTTGGAAAAGACCTCGTCGGTGGAAGCCCTGCGCCGGCACTATGCCGAGATCTTGCGCAACCTTGAGGCGTTCGAGCAGTTGTCCGAACGGCTTGCTGCAACCGACGACGATATTGAAGTGCTCGATCTGCATCAGTCGACTCAGCTGTTTCGCAACGTCGTCAATATCGTCGCGCAGTGGTGGGAAAGCGAGCTGCAGCATGCCGGAACTGCCGGCGCGGCTGCACAGGCGCCGGCATCTGAACGCAACCTTGCCGGGCGCCGTTCCTTGGATGCGCTTTACATGCAAGCCGGCGCCATGGTGGTTTCGGCACAGCAGGTGTCGGAGCAGCACACGCGGGCGTTTCAGCAGGCGATGCAGGCGTTGGCGGTGGTTTCCGAGCGCAATCAGCGCTGGGTGACAGCGCTGCTCGCCACCAGCGTGGTGTTTGCCTGCCTGGCGGCTTACGGGTTGCTCGGGCGCCATGTGCTTCAGCGCTTGCTGCAGGTCAGCCGCAGCTTGCGCGAAGGACGTTCGGACGGGGCGCCCAGTGCGGTACCCGTCGATGGCGACGATGAGATCGGTCAGATGGCGCGCGCGGTCGAACAATTCCAGCGTGACCGATGGCAGCTTGCCCTGGCCCACGAGGCACTGCAGGCCGAGCGTGCGCGCCAGGAGCAGCTGCTGCACGAACTGGCCCAGACGCAGGGGCAGCTGCTGCAATCGGAAAAGATGGCGTCGATCGGCCAGCTCGCTGCCGGCGTGGCCCATGAGATCAACAATCCCGTCTCGTTTGTCAAAGCCAATCTGGGCAGCTTGCAGCGATACGTTGGAGGATTGCTCGACGCGCTGTCAGCCTACGAATCCCACGAGGCAGAGTTGGCGCCCGCCACGCGGGCTGCGCTTGCGCAGGTCAAGCTGGCGGCTGATCTCGAGTACGTGCGCGAAGATGTGCCGGGGCTGTTGGCGGAATCCCAGGAGGGGCTGCAGCGGGTCAAGACAATCGTGCAGGGTCTCAAGGATTTCTCCCATGTAGAAGAAGCGCAGCCGCAACCCGCCAATCTTGAAGCGTGTCTGGAAACAACAATCAAGATCGTCTGGAATGAGCTGAAGTACAAGGTGGAGCTGGTGCGCGAATATGGCGGAATCCCAGACATCGAGTGCAGGCCCGCCCAACTGAGCCAGGTGTTCATGAACCTGCTGGTCAATGCCGGACAAGCCATTCAGGACCACGGACGCATCACGCTGCGAACTGGCTACGACGCGGACAACGTCTGGGTGGAGGTGGAAGATACCGGGGGCGGTATCCGGCCCGAGCATCTCAGCCGCATCTTCGACCCGTTCTTCACCACCAAGCCCGTTGGCCTAGGGACGGGGCTCGGCCTGTCCGTCTCTTACGGCATCGTGCGCAAGCATGGTGGCCAGATCGACGTGCGCAGCGAAGTTGGCCGTGGCACGTGTTTTCGGCTCGTCTTGCCGCTGCAAAGCCGTTGATGCAGCGGGCGCATTCGACCGCCAGATTCCGATACGGCGCGTTCGTACCCCTTCCTGGAGCCGGCAACGATCCGAGCCGTGTGCTCTGCCTTGCATGGAATCGGCGGCGCCGGACGTCACCAGAGCAATGTGAGGCGATCCAGGACGGTTTGAATCTCGTCTCCGCCCGGACAACAAAAAACCCGCGAGGCTCATCGCCACGCGGGTTTTTTGTCGCCCCTGAACTGCTTGGGACTGTGTCTTGGTGCCCAGGAGAGGACTCGAACCTCCACGGAGTTACCCGCTAGTACCTGAAACTAGTGCGTCTACCAATTCCGCCACCTGGGCTAGGTGAGCGGCGCATTTTACCGACCGCCAAAAAATTTGCAAGCCCTTCTTTTCTGCTCGGCTATTCCACCGGCGCGCCAGCGTTACAGCCGTTACGCGTGTGGTGGTCAGCAGGACGGCAACCTCGCTGCTACGCTGCCACGCAGCTATTTGCATTCCCCCCAAACTGAGGTTGATCGATGATGAAACTCCGCCACGCCGCCACCGGCGCCCTGCTGGCCGCGCTTGCCACCTTTGCCCACGCCGAGCACCCGATCTGCACGATCGTGGCCGATGCTGCCACCGGCAAGGCCGTCTTGCACGAAGGCAAGTGCGACGAGCGCGTGACCCCCGCCTCCACCTTCAAGCTCGCACTCGCGGTCATGGGTTTTGACCACGGCTTCCTCAAAGACGAGCACACCCCGGTCGAGCACTTCAAGCGTGGTGACCCCGACTGGGGCGGCGAAGCCTGGCACCAGCCCATCGACCCGGCGCTGTGGCTCAAATATTCGGTGGTCTGGTATTCGCAGCGCATTACGCATGCGATGGGCGCGCAGACCTTCCAGGCATACGTGCGCAAGCTGGGCTACGGCAACATGGACGTGAGCGGTGACCCGGGCAAGAACAACGGCATGGATCGCTCGTGGATCACCTCGTCGCTGAAGATCTCGCCAGAGGAGCAGGTCGGCTTTATGCGCAGGATCGTCAACCGGCAGTTGCCGGTGTCGGCGCGCACCTACGAGATGGTCGACCGTACCGTGCAGACCTGGCAGGTGCCGGGCGGCTGGGCCGTGCAGGGCAAGACGGGCACGGCCGGCCCGGCGCCGGGCAATACATCACCTGATGGCACGTGGGATCAGGCGCACGCTTATGGCTGGTTTGTCGGCTGGGCCAAGAAGGGCGACAAGACTTACGTATTTGCCAACCTGATCCAGGACGACAAGGTGGAGCCGACCTCGGGCGGCATCCGCTCGCGCGATGCGCTGCTTGCCCGCCTGCCGGAAGTGCTCGCCTTTGCAGGGCACTGATCGACGGCGTTATGCGTGACGGTGTTCGGCCTCGCTGCGCACCGTCGCTTCATCCACGCCCAGGCGCTGATGCAATTCCTGCCAGCCCTTGGGCGTGACCAGCACGGCGCGCGAATCGCGTGCGCGCAGCATCCAGCCGACATCGCATAGGCGACGCAGGAACTGCACCCCCAGCGGCCCCGCCAAGTGATGCGTGCGCTCCGTCCAATCCAGGCATTGCCGCGCCAGCCCGCGTCGCGTCGGGCGAATGGCGCACACATCAAGCCCCACGTCGCCAAACCAGGTGATGCCGGCGGGCGTGATCTCGTATTGCTTGTCTGGCATCGGCAGCAGATAGCCGCGTGATTGCAGCGCGTGCGTGACGGCCACGCCCACCTGCCCGGCAAGGTGGTCATAGCAGCAGCGGCAGAAGCCAAGCTCTCGCGCCTTCGGGCTGGGTGTGGCGCGTCGCACGGCCGCTGCGGGCGTGATGGCCGCCAGGTGTTCCAGCGCTTGCGCTACATGTGCCCCGGCCAGCCGAAAGTACTTGTGCCGTCCCTCGGTTTCCACCACCACCAAGCCACCGTCGAGCAACTTGGCCAGATGCGTGCTGGCCGTCTGCGCGGTGACGCCCGCGGCATGCGCCAACTCCCCCGCGGGCAGCGCGCGCCCATCAAGCAACGCCGTCAGCATGGCCGCCCGTGCCGGGTCTGCAATCAGGAAGGCCGTGCCGGAAAAGCTGTTCGGATGCGACATGTCCGACTCCTTGTCATGTGGCCATTCTAGGGAGCTGCGCGCCGCGATGCTTCGACACGCATCGAAGCGTTGCCAAGGGTGCCGGCACTACGCTGGGGCCATCGCTTGCTAAAGCCAAAAACCAGAGGCTCCAAGATGGATGGAATCACGATGCAACACGCGCATGCCAACACCGCGACACATAAGCGCCTGGTGCTGTGCGTGCTGTCGATGGCTGTGTTGGTCGCACAGATCGACACCGCCGTTGTCAACCTGGCGGTGCGCCCGATTGGTCAGTTCTTCCACGCGGAGGTTGGCCCGCTGCAGTGGGTGATCGACGCTTACAACCTCGCCTATGCCGCATTGCTGCTCAGCGGCGGCCTGCTGGCCGACTTGTATGGCCGGCGGCGGGCATTTGTGTCGGGTGCGGCGGTCTTCTCGGTGGCATCGGTGCTGTGCGCGCTGGCGCCGTCGATCGGATGGCTGATCGGGGCGCGTGCGATGGCAGGTGTAGGTGCGTCGTTGCTGCTGCCGGCATCGCTGGCGATCCTGCGGGTGGTGTGGCGCGACCCGGGCGAACGTGCGCATGCACTGGGCGTCTGGGCCGCATGCAACGGCTTGGCCATGGCGATTGGGCCGACGGCGGGCGGCGTACTGGTTACGCACTTCGGCTGGCGCGCCGTGTTCTGGGTGGTGGTGCCGGTGAGCGTGGCCATCATGGCGTTGGCCGTGCGCGTGGTACCGGAATCGTCCGACGCCGCGCATCGCCGTTTCGATGCGCTGGCCCAGGTATTGGGCGCCATCACGCTGGGTGGCCTGGCCTTTGCCGCTATCGAAGCGCATCAGGCGCCCGTTGTGGCGGCAACCGTGCTGGCCGTGGCGATCTTCGCGCTGGCGTGGTTCATCCGCGTTGAGGCGCGCCACGGCGGGGAGGCGCTGGTGCCGCTGGACCTCTTTCGCGTGCGGGAGTTTCGCGGCGCCATTGTCGCCACGGCGGGCATGACGTTCGGCATGTACGGCGCACTCTTTTTGCTGCCGCTCATGTGGCAAAGCACCAGGCGCTTCAACGTCATTGGTGCAGGCATTGCGCTGATGCCGATGGCGCTGGTCTTCATGGCGGTGTCGCCCCTGTCGGGCACGGTGGCGCGCCGCCACGGCGTGCGGCTGGCCACGGCGGGCGGGGTGGGCATCATCGCGCTGGGGCTGCTCACGGTGGGGGCGTTTGCAGGTGTCGCATCGGTGGTGCCGGCAGCCATCGGGCTGGCGCTCACGGGGCTCGGCATGGGCTTTGCCACCGGCCCGCTGATGGGCGCGGCGGTAGGCGCCGTGGGGCCGGAGCGTTCCGGCACGGCATCGGCGCTTGTCAACGTGGCGCGCATGACCGGGGCGACGTTGGGCGTGGCAATTCTGGGGGCGGTGTATGCCGTGTGCGGCAGCGGCGCATCGGGGTTGCGCGTGGCCATGTTGTGCGGTGGCGCGGTACAGCTCGCATGCGCCGCCGTGGCGTGGCGGCATGGCGCTGAGCGCCACTGAGCGCGCTGCAATGCCCTGCCGCTTTTACGCCGGATTGGAACAGGCAAGGCCATCTGACGCATCGCAAAAAAATACCCGGCGAGGGGATTGCCGGGCTAAGTGGGATGTGAATGCATAAGACAGAATCACCTTACAAGATTTTCTTTGATCAGATTGAAAACAAATTTAAAACACAACACGTTTTTGAGGATTTGCTCTAAAGAAACGGGCGCTTGAGTATCAACCGGTGTGCGGGTTTTTCCTGATGGCTGCGCCATTTTCGGGTTGATGGCAAACGATTTCCTCTTGAAAGAGGAATTTCAATGGCGGTGCCTTTCAAGTAAAAAAAGAAGCTAAAAAACCAAATGAAAAAGACTTTGTTGGATTGAACTGAATTGGGAAGTTGATTCAATCAAATTCCGTTTTTAATTGTCGATCTGACCGGATATGTTCGCCGCCAGGAGCCCATCGGCACGCGCACCACTGCATGAGCAGGCATTTGCATTGATCGAATTTCGGGGCGCGTCGGCCGGCAAGAATTCGGGGCTTTATGTGTCGGTTCAGCGCCGAGGGTTTCAGCTTGAAGTACTCGGACGGCCGCCGCCGGCACGGCTACGACGGCAAGCTCGGCATGCGCTGGAACTGGTAAGCCGGCCGCAACGCGGCAGCGCTGCACCGTGCAGAAACCCTGGGCACGCCAGGGCTTATGCTGCGTCACAACAATCAACGGGGAGCCACTGCGGCTCCCCGTTGTGCTTGGTGCCATGCGGCACCGTGGTGGCTTGCGAGTTTTGCTCACGCGTTTTTCGGTTGTCTGTCATGACAGGAATTCGTGAAAACCCTAGGAAACCCGCACCCACCTTAGCGATTGGTTATTTCATGCGAAAAGCCTACGCTTACTACGTAGTACTACGTGTGGCTGCTGCGTACAGGTGCGGATGGCTTTCCCGGGGGCGCGCGATCAGAGTGCGCCGGATAACAACAAAGGCGGAAAGCATTCCCTCAGACATCCGTCTGGCCGCGCATCGGGCGTGGCACCTCACCTGTTCAAAACAACATCCGAAGTCCCCGAACTAGGAGACAACCCATGAAGTTCTTGCTCGCGCTGCCTTTCATCGGCCTGCTGTGGGTGCCGTTCTACAACCAGGAAATGCCTGCGCTCTTCGGCTTTCCGTTCTTCTACTGGTACCAGTTCCTGTGGGTGCCGATCACTTCGCTGCTGATCTGGATCGTCTTCAAGAACGGTCAGAGCAAAGGAGAAGAATGATGGGCGGACAAATCAACTGGACTGCGCTGGCGGTCTTCATCTTCTTCTTCGCGCTTGTCACCGTGCTGGGTTTCATCGCCTCGCGCTGGCAGCGGGGCAATTCCGACAAGGGCGCCCACATTGAAGAGTGGGGCCTGGGCGGCCGCAACTTCGGCACCTGGATCACGTGGTTCCTGGTGGGCGGCGATTTCTACACCGCCTACACCGTGATCGCCGTGCCGGCACTCGTGTATGCCGTGGGCGCGTATGGCTTCTTCGCGCTGCCGTACACGATCCTGGTGTACCCGATCGTCTTCCTGATCATGCCCAAGCTGTGGAAGGTGGCGCATGCCAACGGTCACGTCACGGCGGCCGATGCCGTGTATGGCCGCTACGGCTCGCGCTCCCTGGAGTTTGCGGTGGCGCTCACGGGCGTGGTGGCGACAATGCCCTACATCGCCCTGCAGCTCATCGGCATGGAAGTCGTGATCAAGGCGCTGGGTTTGACGGGCGAGCTGCCGCTGGCGGCCGCGTTCGTCATCCTGGCGCTGTACACGTATTCCGCCGGCTTGCGGGCGCCTGCGCTCATCGCCTTCGTCAAAGACATCATGATCTACATCGTGGTGCTGGTGGCGGTGGTGCTGGTGCCGGCCAAGCTGGGCGGCTACGGTGCGGTGTTTGCCACCGCGCATGATGCGTTTGCCCTGAAGGGCGGCGCCACGGGCCTCACGCTCAAGCCTGCGCAGTTCCTGCCGTTCGCCACGCTGGCAATTGGCTCGGCACTGGCGGCGTTCATGTATCCGCACACGCTCACGGGCATCTTTGCCGCGCGCAGTGCAGACACGATTCGCAAGAACGCCGTCTTCCTGCCCGCCTATACGGTGCTGCTGGGCTTGATTGCGCTGCTGGGTTTCATGGCTTATGCGGCAGGCATCAAGGTCACGAACAACAACGACGTCGTGCCCGCGCTGTTCAACGCACTGTTCCCGAGCTGGTTCACGGGCTTTGCGTTCTCGGCCATCGCTATTGGTGCACTGGTGCCGGCGGCCGTCATGTCGATTGGCGCGGCCAACCTGTTCACGCGCAACTTCTGGAAGCCCTACGTGGCCCCGGACCTCACGCATGCCGGTGAGGAAAAGGTCGCCAAGGTGATTTCGCTCATCGTCAAGGCGGGCGCTCTGGTGTTCATCCTGTTTCTGCCGACCAAGTTCGCGCTGGACCTGCAGCTGCTGGGCGGCGTGTGGATCGTGCAGACGTTCCCGTCGGTCGTGTTCGGGTTGTTCAACATCTCGAACCGCTTCCGCGCACCCGCGCTGCTGGCCGGTTGGGCAGCGGGCATGATTGCCGGCAGCTGGCTGGCGTTCTCCGACGGCATCAAGCCCGTGCACACCTTTGTGATTGGCGGTGACAAGTACACCATCTACACGGGCCTGGCGGCACTGGCCTTCAACATCATCGTTGCGGTGGTGGTGCAGTTGCTGATGGGCAAGCGTGGGGAGGAAGCCGCTGCGCTGCGTCAGGCGGGCTGATCGACGCTGCGATTCGCAAGAAGGAAGAAAGAAGAGAAGTGGCCGGTACCTCAGGGTGCCGGCCCTTTTTTTTTCATGCTGGGCGAGCGGCAACAGTCAAGCCGTCGCCGAAAGAGGAATCCGTACAGTGAACGTCGTGCCGTGTTCCGACGATTGCACATCAATCGTCCCGTGATGCGCCTGCACAATGCAGCGGCAGATATACAGGCCAAGCCCAATGCCGGCGGCGCTCCCGCTGTGGTCGGGCTGTTTGGCGCGGGTGAGCGGATCGAACAGTGTTGGGAAAGCGGAGGGCGGTATGGGGTTGCCCTCGTTGGAAACGGCAATCGTCATCTGCCCGTCGCGCCCGGCCGCTTCGAGGGCGACCCGCCCCGATCCGTAACGCACCGCGTTGGCCAACAGATTGACCAGCAGCTGGCCGATCCGGCTCCCGTCCCAGGTGCCACGAAGTTCGCCCGCAAGGCGCAGATCGATCTGCGCTTCGGGGTAAGACGCGCACACTTCGTCAATGGCATCGCTGCACAGCCGCCCCATATCCTGGGGGCTGAACGTCGTCGGCAGAAAGTCGCCAAGCCGCGTGCGGGTGAAGACGAGCAGATCGTCGATCATCTGTTGCACGCG
Organism: Ralstonia sp. Ralssp110; assembly: GCF_047325135.1. Lineage (NCBI taxonomy): Bacteria > Pseudomonadati > Pseudomonadota > Betaproteobacteria > Burkholderiales > Burkholderiaceae > Ralstonia > Ralstonia sp. Ralssp110. Next base: position 1,219,448 of record NZ_CP168609.1, read on the forward strand.
CATCGCACCTCGCTGTATGAATGCGACCGCGCGTACGCTGCGCGACGACAGCCCGTCGTCATGCAGCAGCGTTTCGGCAGAGGCCAGGATCGCGCTGAGGGGCGAACGCAGGTCATGCGCGAGCACGCCGGCAAACAGGTCGCGCATGCGCTCGGTTTTCTGGGCATGTTGCCGCACCGATTCGGCAAGCATCTGATCGATGGCTTCGTTGAACCGAGTCATCTCTTGCAGTGCGAGCGCGTGTGACTGTGGATCCTGCTGCCACCGGCGCAGCACGCTGGCGCGCAGTGCGCGGTATTCCGCCACCACATCGTTGATGTCGAACCCGTGCGAGAGGCGGTCGTCGGCATGCTCGTGGGCCGCTTCATTGAAGCCGGACTCCGAAGGCGCTCGGTCGCCCTGCGATTTGGCCCGCTGTTGCTCGGGCGTCTGCCGCTCGCGCATGTCGGCGGCAATCCGGCCGAGAAGGTCACGAATCGAATTGCGCAACTGGGATTCGGAAAGACCGGCGCGGCCGCTGCTGACCGTGCGCGCGTATTCCGTCCAGTCGTCGACGATGCCGGCGAGGTTTGCCTGGATAAAGTCGGATAGCGTCATGGTTTTCCTCAATGGTTGCGAAAGCCATGTTGAGACGGGCGATTGGGTGCAATGAGGCCATTGCCCACATGGTGGGAAGGGTCGTTGCCCGTTTTACCGCTACAAGGTATGCAAACTGCGTTCCAGTTGCTAGCCGGGTGTGGAGATGCTCTCCGCCCCGCAACCGCTGACCGCGCCGGTGCGTGAGGGGCAGCCCTGGGCACATTGCTGCGCCTGGCGCTCCTTGCGGCGCTGTCCGCTTACCTGGTACCTGAATGAACGCCGCCGCCTCTTCGTCCTCAGAATTTGGCTCTGCATGGCTTCAGCTGTGGGCCAAATCGACCTTGGATTACTCCATCTTTGCACTATCGATCGAGGGCATTGTCTCGACGTGGAATCCGGGCGGCGAATTCATGCAGGGTTATCGGGCTGACGAAATTATTGGCCAGCCACTCGCACTTTTGTATCCGCCCGAGGGCCGAGCCTCCGGTGCGCCCGAGGCCGCGCTGCATGCCGCCGCCGAGACAGGGCGGCATGTCGAGGAGGGATGGCGCATGCGCAAGGACGGTGCGCCGTTCTGGGCGAATGTCGCCATGACGGCACTGCGTGACAGCCACAACGCATTGATCGGGTTCGGGACCGTGATCAGGGACGTCAGCGACAAGAAGGCCGCTCACGACGCGGTGCTGAAGAGCGAACGCAACTTCCGCCTGCTTGTTCAGGGCGTAACGGACTACGCCATCTTCATGCTGTCGACCGACGGGCACATCACAAGCTGGAATGCGGGGGCGCGGCGCATCAAGGGCTATACCGAGGCCGAGATCATCGGTTCGCACTTTTCGCGCTTTTATACGCCAGAGGATGTCGCGGCGGGCGTACCGTTCCGGGGCCTGGAGACCGCCCGGCGCGACGGGCGCTTCGAGGCAGAAGGCTGGCGCGTGCGGCGTGACGGAAGCCGCTTCTTCGCGCACGTCATCATCGATGCCATCTACGAAGATGGCGAGCTGGTCGGGTTTGCGAAGGTCACCCGCGACATCACGGAACGGCGGCACACCAACGAGCAGCTCGAGCAAACGCAAAGGGCGCTGTTCCAGGCCCAAAAGATGGAAGCGCTGGGCAAACTCACGGGCGGCGTTGCCCATGACTTCAACAACGTGCTGCAAGTCCTGCGGGGCAATCTCGAACTGCTCGAGAGCCGGCATGGCCGTGATGGCTGGAGCGCCGAGCGGCTCAGTAACGCCATCGATGCCGTTGATCGTGGCGCCAAGCTCGCCGCCCAGTTGCTTGCCTTCGGCCGTCAGCAACCGCTCGCGCCTGTCGTGATCAACCCTGCCCGGCAACTGCGCGCCATGGACGACTTGCTGCGGCGGGCACTGGGCGAAGCGGTCGAGATCGAATCTGTGGTTGCGGGCGGCCTCTGGAATATCGCGGTCGATCCGCATCAGCTGGAAAACGTCATCCTGAATCTGGCGATCAACGGCCGGGATGCGATGCCGGAGGGCGGCAAGCTCACCCTGGAACTGTCCAATGCCACGCTCGACGACGAATATGTGATGTCGGTCCCCGACGTGTCGGCCGGGCAGTACGTCATGCTCGCCGTCACGGATACGGGCACGGGCATGAGCCCCGACGTGATGGAGCAGGCGTTCGACCCGTTCTTCAGCACCAAGCGCGAGGGTGAGGGCACGGGGCTCGGGCTCAGCATGGCATACGGTTTCGTCAAGCAGAGCGGCGGCCATATCCGGCTCTACAGCGAAGTTGAGGAGGGCACGACCGTGCGGGTCTATCTGCCCCGCTCCACCGGCACGGCGGTCGAGCCTGCACGCTCCAAGGCCAGCGGGCTCAAGCACGGCAATGAGACGATCCTCGTCGTGGAAGACGATGCAAAAGTTCGCGAAACCGTGGTCGATCTGTTGGGCGGCCTCGGCTATGCCGTGCTCAAGGCCAACAACGCAGAGCAGGCATTGGCCGTGGTCGAGAGCGGCGTGCACATCGACATGCTCTTTACCGACGTGGTCATGCCAGGGGCACTGCGCAGTCCGGAGATGGTGCGCAGGGCGGTTCAGACGCTGCCTGCGCTGAAGGTGCTGTACACCTCCGGCTACACGCAGAACGCCATCGTCCATGGCGGGCGGCTCGATCCGGGTGTGGAGTTACTGAGCAAGCCTTACAGCCGCCAGCAGCTTGCACTCAAGATTCGCCAGGTGCTTGGGGGCGACGCGGTGGAAGCGACCGGACCCGACGTAGAAGAGACGCGGCTCGATCTCAACACGGGCCCTGTATGGGAGCCGGCGCGCTTGCGCATTCTCGTGGTGGAGGACGACGCTTCCTTGCGTGGCGCGGTATGCGAGCTGTTGATGCTCATCGGGATCACGCCGCAGCAGGCGGCCAGCGGCGCGCAGGCGCTCGCAGCCCTGCGCGCAGGCTCCGTCGACGTTCTGTTTACGGACATCGTCATGCCTGACATGTCCGGCATTGAACTCGCGCAGCGGGCGTTTGCACAGCATCCGGAACTACGCGTGGTCTTTGCTTCCGGAAACCCCATCCCAGACCACGACAGCTTTGCGTTCAAGTGGACCGCGCTTCGCAAGCCTTACACGCTCGATCAATTGCAGCAGGCACTGCAATCGATGATGGCGCTTGAGCGGATGACCACCGATACATAACCGAGCTTGGAGGTTTGAGCGCGGCGTTTGGGCCTCAAAGACTCGTGTTCCACAGTCGGAGGCCCGCGCACGGTACCCAAACAGTGGAGTGCCGCTGTTTTCGCTCGAAATTTTCGACCTCCGAGAGTCGTGCGTCAGGGTCAAACTGTCGAGCGCCAGCCTTCAACCGTGGCGATCGACTGTTTGAGGCTGGAACGCGGCTCTCCGAGGTCGAAAATTTGAAGCTCGAAGAGCCGAGCGCGAGGTGCGGACTGTGGAGAGCGACTGTTTGACGGTGAGGCTCGACGCTCGGGGGGCGAGATCGAGTGTTTGAGGGTCGAGCGTGGGGCTTTGGGGTTGGCGCTTGGGTGTCTGGGAGTGGGGCGCGAGGGTTTGGGGGTGGGCTGTGTGGCGCCGGGCCCCGACAAAGACAAATCAGACCTCGGCTGCCGGGCCCGTCGCTATAATCCCTCCGCTGCCGGACCAACGGCAGCCGGGCGTGGAAACCCGACATTGACCCAAGGCGGACAGCATTTTGTCCGAGACGCTTACGCACGCCTGTTTTATGGCGGGCCGGGCGGAGCAGCCTACGGGCTGGCTGGCTTCCTTGGGTGTCAGTTTTCCACCTCCGCTGTCGGGCCCGCCACCCTCACGTGGAAATGAGCGGCGGGTCTCCAACTACCCAAGGAGGCTCTATGCCAATCGCTTCATACCCCTCGCCACCACCTTCCGCCCCTCGCGCCGACGCCATGTCAGCGGCAGCGGGCAAGCTCACCAAGAATCGCATTTACCTGAACGGCGCGCTCGCGGGCCAGGCCTATCTCAAGCGCACGCGCACCGCGATGTGCACGCATGGCCAATGCCGGCCTGGCATGCTGCGCGAGCAGCTCCAGAGTTTCTCGGCTCACAGCTTTCCAGCCGTATTCGTGAAGGGCTTTGTCGATGCGATCGATGTGTACGTGTCGATGTCGCTAGGGGGCCGCGACGTCGATCCGCAAGGGTGGGATGTGCTGGCCGCCATCGAGCGGCGTGGCTATAGCGAGCAGTAACGACGGATGAAGGCATTCCGGGCCGGAATGCTTTACTCCAATCGAAGAAACGCCTCCGCGCGCCCTCGGACCGGAGTCTGCGCGGCGGGCGTCGCGTGCCTAGCTGAACATCGGATCGTCATCCGAATAATCACTACCGCCCAGGTCGCTATCGTCCATCAGCCCGAGGCTGTCGTCGCGCGAGGCCGTGTTGGTATTGCCGCTGTTACCGCTGCTGTCGCTGTCGTAGTAGTTGTTGATGACGGTTTCCGTGGTGCCGCCCATCACGGGCTGCTGGCCGAAGAAGCCGCCGCCGCCGCTGTTGTGGTGGAACATGTTTTCGATGCCCTGGAACAGGAGCGCGCCACCGGCCACGCCGGCTGCCGTGGTCGCGACGCTGCCGAGCGTGCTGCCTAGGCCGCCGCTAAAGAAGCCCGAGCGCGCGGGTTGCGCCGGAGCGGGCTGCGCTTGCGGCGGCATCTGCATGGGGGCGGCCTGCTGCGGGGCGTAGGCGGGGTTGGGCGCTGGGCTGTTGGCGTGGCTGCCCCAGTTGTTGGCGGAATCCATGAACGACGCGCTGCGGCCGGCTTGCGCCGCCTGCAACTGGTTTTGCAGCGAGGCGATTTGCGCCTGCGCCGATGCCAGCGCCTGGTCGAGCAGCATGGCGCGCTGCACGAGCAGATAGGCCGCGTCTGGCTGGCGCGCCACGGCGTCGAGGATGCGGGCTTCGGCCTGCGGGTCCTTGGCTGCGGCGCGGGCTTGCGTCAGTTGGGCCAGGAAGTTTTCCAGCGCTTGCTGTTCTTGCGGGGACATGGTGTGCGTTCCTGTCTGGTGGGTGCGACGTGACCAAGTTAGGCGTCAAGTCTTAAACGAAAATTAAAGTCCTGCAGCTTCTTGTGTAACGGCCTGTAACCCCAGGCCCCTAGGCGGCCGGGCGGTATTGGCTGGGGTTGGTGCCAGACACCTTGCGCATCAGGCGCCGCAGCGCAGTGGCGTCTTCGTAGCCTACGGCTTCGGCCACGCTGTCGATGGTCATGCGGCTGGATTCGATCAGCATGCGGGCGCGGTTCAGGCGCACGCTCTGCACCAGGGCCAGGGTGCTTCTGCCGGTGGCTTCGCGCACGTGCCGCGACAGCGTGCGTTGCGACATGGCCAGCTCGTCGGCCAGCGTCTGCACGCTGGGCGGGGTGGGCAGGGCGGCTTCAATGCGCGCCACCAGTCGGGCAATCAGCGCATTGCCGTTGGCCAGCATGGCGGGCACCACGAACGGCGCCTGCGCGTGGCGGCCGTCGATCAGCAGCACGCGCCCTACCGCATCGGCCAGCGCCACGCCAAAGCGCGTGCGCAGCAGGTGCAGCATCAGGTCGGTCTGCGCAAAGGCGGCGCCGGCGGTGGCGACCGGGCCGTCGGCGCACACCATGCGGTCGGCATCGACAGCGCATGCGGGTTCCCACTGCCGCAACGTCGCGGCCAACCACCACGACGTGGTGACGCAGCGCCCGGGCAGCAACCCCGCTGCCTGCAACAGAAACACCGCCGAGCACGATGCCGCCACCTGCCCGCCCGCCGCCACTTGGGCGGCCAGGGCGCGCGCTGCCCGCTGGGCATCGTCTTGTGCCAGGCGCGTGGCAATCATCTCGGCATGGTCCAGGCCCAGGCCGGGCACGATCCAGGTGCCGCCATCGGGGCGCGGGCGTTTTGGCAGCGCGGTGGCCTGCACTTGCATGCCGTTGCTCAGCTGCACACTGGTTGCGTCGGCCGACAGCACGCGCCACGTGGGGCGTGCGGCTTTGATGCGCGGGGCCAGTGTCGACGCGGCCTGCAAGATGTCCAGCGTAGCCGCCACGCTGGTGGCGTACGCGCCGGAGAGTACGAGGATGGTGAAATCCGCCATGACCAAAGTTGCCCGAAAGATGTCGAAATCGACACTGCCAGTCTAGCGGCTGCGCGGATTCAATGCAGGCATGTCAACAACGCTCACGAGTGCCCACATGCCGAACATCCTCGTCAAGATTCCTGCAAACACCTTTGACGGCGACGCACGCGCGGCGCTCGCACGCCGCATCACCGAGGCTGCGGTGCAGGCCGAGCAGATTCCCGATGATCCTCGCCGGCGGGCGACAACCTGGGTGGTGATGGAAGACGTGCCGGCCGCCTCTTGGTGGTGCGGCAGGGTGGACGTGACAACGCAGGTGGTGCCGTGCCTGGCCATCGCCCACGTGCCGGCGGGTGTGCTGGATGCCGATGCACGGGCCTTGTTCGTGCTGCAGATGCACGATGCCTTCGTGCAGTCGCTGCCGGCGGCCGATGGCCGGCGCGTGGTGACCTCCGTGATGCTGCATGACGTGGCCGACGGCACCTGGGGCGTGAACGGTGCGCTGTGGACGCTGCCGGATTTCGCCAGGGCGGCAGGTTATGCACACCTGCAGCACCTCGTCGCCTGAGCCGGATCAACTCACCGGAGCCCACGCATGACAAGCCAGCACCCGCAGCAAGACGACCGCCTGGAAGACTTCACGTGCCGCCAGATCACGCTGGATGGCATCACCAAAACCGTCTACGTGGCCGGCACGGGTCCGGGCGTGATCGTCATGGCGGAGATGCCGGGCATCAGCCCGCACGTGGCGCGGTTTGCACGCTGGGTGCGCGATGCGGGGCTGACTGTCTACATGCCGTCGTTGTTCGGGCGCGATGGCGCGGTGCCCGAGGCGGATGCGGGGGCCGAGGTGTTCCGCCATGCGTGCGTGAGCGCGGAGTTCCGCGCCTTTGCGGCCAACCAGTCGAGCCCCGTCACGCAATGGCTGCGCGCGCTGGCGCGGCTGGCCCATGCGGAGTGCGGCGGCCCGGGCGTGGGGGCGATCGGCATGTGCTTCACAGGCAATTTTGCGCTGACGATGATGCTGGAGCCGGCCATGCTGGCGCCTGTGCTGTGCCAGCCGTCTTTGCCGTTGAACGAGCCGGGCGGGATCGAGATTGCGCGGGAGGAAGCGGCCGCCGTGCGCCAGCGGCTGGAGCAGGAAGACCTGACCGTGCTGGCCTATCGGTTTGAGGGCGACCGCTTCTGCCGCGCCGAGCGCTTCGCTGCCTATGAACAGGAGCTGGGCCCTCGCTTTGTGCCGCGCGTGCTGCCCGACAGCGCCGCGCACCCGAACCCGCCGTCGTTCTTTGCCCAGCATGTGCCTTGTCCGCACAGCGTGGTGACCGCCCACCTGATCGACGCGGCCGGGGAGCCCACGCTCGCCGCCCGTGACGAGATCCTCGCGTTCTTCCGACAGCGCCTGTGCTAAGTGGGGGCTCACATGCGAGTGTGAGCCTGGCGCCGCGCGGTTCGGTGTAAACCCCGGGGCGCCGGCTGGGCAAATTACTTTACAACTAAACTATTCATGACTAAGGTAATACCGCATCAAATGCGGAGCCGTTGTCATGAAGATTGTCTGTATTGGTGGTGGGCCGGCCGGCCTGTACTTTGCCCTGCTGATGAAGCTGCAGGACCCGTCGCACGACATCACCGTGGTGGAGCGCAACCGCCCGTATGACACGTTCGGCTGGGGCGTGGTGTTCTCCGACCAGACGCTGGGCAACCTGCAGCGCGCCGACGCCAAGAGCGCCGCGCAGATCCTCGACGCCTTCAACCACTGGGACGACATTGAAGTCCACATCCGTGGCCAGGTGGTGCGCTCGGGGGGGCACGGCTTCTGCGGCATCGGGCGCAAGCGCCTGCTGAACATCCTGCAGGCACGCTGTGAGGAAGAGGGCGTCAAGCTCGTCTTTGAAACCGACGTGCAGGATGACGCCACCTATGCCGATGCCGACCTCATCATCGCCAGCGACGGCCTGAACAGCCGCATCCGCACCAAGTACGCAGCGACGTATCAACCCGATATCGACACCCGCCGCTGCCGCTTTGTCTGGCTGGGCACGCACAAGCTGTTCGACGCCTTCACCTTTGCGTTTGAAGAAACCGAGCACGGCTGGTTCCAGGCGCATGCGTACCGCTTTGATGACGAAACCTCCACCTTCATTGTCGAGGCGCCCGAAGAGGTGTGGCGCGCCGCCGGGCTGGAGACCATGGAGAAGGAAGAGGCCATCGCGTACTGCGAGCGGCTCTTCGCCAAGTACCTCGACGGCAACAAGCTGATTTCCAACGCCACGCACCTGCGGGGCTCTGCGCAGTGGATTCGCTTTCCGCGCGTGGTTTGCCGGCACTGGGTGCATACCAATGCGCACAACACGCCGGTGGTGCTGATGGGCGACGCCGCGCACACGGCGCACTTCTCGATCGGCTCCGGCACGAAGCTGGCGCTGGAAGATTCGATTGAGCTGGCGCGCAGCATCGGCCAGCACCCGGGCGATTTGCGTGCGGCACTTGAACACTATGAAGCCGTGCGCAGCGTGGAAGTGCTGCGTATCCAGAACGCGGCGCGCAACTCGACGGAGTGGTTTGAAAACGTAGACCGCTACGCCAACCTGCCGACCGAACAATTTGCGTATTCGTTGCTCACGCGCAGCCAGCGCATCAGCCACGAAAACCTGCGCCAGCGCGACAAGCGCTATCTCGAATCGTTTGAAGATTGGATCGCCGAGCAGGCCGGTGCCCCGCGCGGCCCGCAGCACGGACCCGTGCCGCCGATGTTCACGCCGTTCACGGTGCGCGGGGTCACGCTCAAGAACCGCGTGGTGGTGTCGCCCATGGCGCAGTACTCGTGCGAAGACGGCCAGCCGGCGGACTATCACCTCGTGCACCTGGGTGCTCGCGCCATGGGCGGTGCCGGCCTGGTGATGGCCGAGATGACGTGCGTATCGCCCGATGCGCGCATCACCCCCGGCTGCCCGGGTTTGTGGAACACCGACCAGCGCGACGGCTGGGCGCGCATCGTGCAATTCGTGCATGCCAACAGCGATGCGAAGCTGGGTGTCCAGCTTGGCCATGCGGGTGCCAAGGGCTCGACGCGCGTGGCGTGGGAGGGCATCGATCTGCCGTTGGAAGACGGGCAGAACTGGCCGCTGATCTCCGCATCGCCCCAGCAGTATCTGGACGGCGTGAGCCAGTGGTCGCACGCCATGACGCGCGACGACATGGACCGCGTGCGTGACGACTTTGTCCATTCGGCGCGCCTGGCGGCAGAAGCCGGGTTCGACTGGCTGGAGCTGCACTGCGCGCACGGCTATCTGCTGTCGTCGTTCATCTCGCCGTTGACGAACCAGCGCAACGACGAATATGGCGGATCGCTGGAGAACCGGCTGCGTTTTCCGCTGGAAGTCTTCCACGCCGTGCGTGAGGTGTGGCCGAGCAACAAGCCGATGTCGGTGCGCATTTCCGCGCACGACTGGGTGGAGGGCGGCATCACGCCGGACGATGCGGTGGAAATTGCGCGCATCTTCAAGGCCGCGGACGCGGACATGATCGATTGCTCGTCGGGGCAGGTCAGCAAGAAGGAACAGCCGGTGTACGGCCGCATGTTCCAGACGCCGTTTGCCGACCGCGTGCGCAACGAGGCGGGCATCGCCACCATCGCCGTGGGCGCCATCTCCGAGGCGGACCACGTCAACAGCATCATCGCGGCCGGCCGTGCCGACCTGTGCGCCGTGGCGCGTCCGCACCTGGCCAATCCGGCCTGGACGCTCAACGAGGCCGCACGCATCGGCTATCTCGACATGCCGTGGCCCAAGCAGTACCGCGCGGGCAAGCTGCAGTTGGAGCGCAACCTGGAGCGCGAGCGCGCCATGGCGGCGCAGGCGGCGGGGCTGTCTCCGCTGGAGCAGGCCAACCGCATGCAGGGGGTTTGAGATGGCGACCCCTGCAATGCTCACCGGACACCACGCCGTCGTTACCGGCGCAGGGCGCGGGATTGGTGCTGCGATTGCCGCACAACTGGCCGCGCAAGGGGCCACGCTCACGCTGATGGGCCGCAATGCTGGCGTGCTGGAAGCCACCGCCAGGACGTTGCCCGACAGCGCCCGTGCGCAGGTCGTTACGTGCGACGTGACTGAGGAGGCGAGTGTGGCAGCGGCATTCGAATCCGCACGCGCGGGGCTCGGCCCCATCTCCATCCTCGTCAACAACGCGGGGCAGGCGGAGAGCGCACCGTTTGCGAAGACCACGCTTTCTCAATGGCAGCGCATGCTGGCCGTCAACCTGACGGGCACGTTCCTGTGCACGCAGGCGGCGCTGGCCGATGTGCAGGCGTCGGGCCGCGGCCGCATCGTCAACATTGCCAGCACGGCGGGGCAGCGCGGTTATGCGTATGTGTCGGCGTATGTGGCGGCCAAGCATGGGGTGATCGGGCTCACGCGCTCGCTCGCGCTGGAGCTGGCGGCGCGCGGTGTCACCGTCAACGCGGTGTGTCCTGGCTATACCGAAACCGACATCGTGCGCGAGAGCATCGACCGCATCGTCGCCCGCACCGGCCGCAGCGCAGAAGAAGCGCGGGCCGAGCTGGTGAAGGGCAACCCGCAAGGCCGGCTCATCACGCCCGACGAAGTGGCGAACGCCGTGGCGTGGCTGTGCTCCGATGGCGCGTCGTCGATCACGGGTCAGGCCATCTCGGTGTCTGGCGGGGAGGTGATGTGAGCACCGAACGCACCCGGCGCAAAACCGCACTCGCCACGCGAGCCTCCGGCCATCACGCCGTCGTGCAGGCGCTGGGCGACGAACATATCGGCCTGGAAGCGCGCGCGCATGTGGACGATCACATGGACGTCAAGATCTGGCTGCGCCTGTTGGCCTGCAGTACGCAGATCGAACAGCAGATCCGCCAGCGCCTGCGCACGCGCTTCAACACCACACTGCCGCGCTTCGACTACCTGGCGCAACTCGATCGCCACCCGGACGGACTGCGCATGAACGTGCTGTCGCGCTACCTGATGGTGACCGGCGGCAACGTTACCGGCCTGACCGATCAGTTGGAGAAGGAGGGGCTTGTCAAACGCGAGGCGGATCCGGATGATCGCCGGTCCTTTCGCGTGCTGCTGACCGACGCCGGCCGCCGCCACTTTGCCGAGATGGCTGCCGAGCACGAACGCTGGCTGATCGAGATGTTCGACGGCCTTGGCATCGCCAACAAAGACGCACTGTATGCGCAGCTCGGCCACCTGCGCGTGCACCTTGCACAGCGTGAGACCGAGTTGGACGCGCGCGACGAACAACTTCAAACGAACCCGACCAAACCATGACCGACCGCATTGACCCGGCCCTGCTGGCCGGCAACCGCCGCCCGCTGGCGGGTTATCAAGCCAAGCATTTCCTGTGGAGCGTGGAAGGCGGCGTTGCCACCATCACGCTCAACCGGCCGGAGCGCAAGAACCCGCTCACGTTCGATTCGTATGCCGAGCTGCGCGACCTGTTCCATCAACTCAAGTGGGCGGATGACGTCAAGGCCATCGTGCTGGCGGGCGCGGGCGACAACTTCTGCTCCGGCGGCGACGTGCACGAGATCATCGGCCCGCTGGTGCAACTGAAGGCGCCCGAGCTGCTGATGTTCACGCGCATGACAGGCGAACTGGTGAAGACGATGCGTGCGTGCCCGCAGCCAATCGTCGCTGCCATTGACGGCGTATGCGCCGGCGCAGGCGCCATCCTGGCGATGTCTTCCGACCTGCGCCTGGGCACCGCGCGCAGCAAGACGGCGTTCCTTTTCAACCGCGTTGGCCTGGCCGGCTGCGACATGGGCGCCTGCGCGATCCTGCCGCGCATCATCGGCCAGGGCCGCGCAAGCGAACTGCTCTATACCGGCCGATCGATGAGCGGCGAAGAGGGCGAGCGCTGGGGCTTCTTCAACCGCCTGTGCGAACCGGCCGAGGTGCTGAGCCAAGCGCAAGCCTTGGCGGCCGACCTGGCCGCCGGCCCGACCTTCGCCAACGGCATCACCAAGACGATGCTGCATCAGGAATGGACGATGACGATCGAGCAGGCGATCGAGGCCGAGGCCCAGGCACAGGCCATCTGCATGCTGACCGAAGACTTCTCGCGGGCCTATCACGCGTTTGTCGCCAAGCAAAAACCGGTATTCGAGGGCAACTGAGATGAGCGACAAGGACTATCTGCAATGGCCGTTCTTTGACGACAAGCACCGGCAGCTCGAAGCCGAGCTGGACGCCTGGGCCACGAAGCACATCCCGCACGACCACGGCCCCGATGTGGATGCCGAATGCCGCGCGCTGGTCAAATCGCTCGGGCAAGCTGGCTGGCTGCGCCACGCCGTGGGTGGTACCGCGCACGGCGGCGCGGGCGAGACCATCGACACGCGCGCCATCTGCCTGATCCGAGAGACGCTGGCACGCCATTCCGGCCTGGCCGACTTTGCCTTTGCGATGCAGGGGCTGGGGTCGGGCGCCATCTCGTTGCACGGCACGCCTGAGCAGCGCGAGCGTTATCTGACGAAGGTCGCGCCCGGCGAGGCCATCTCAGCGTTTGCGCTGTCCGAACCCGATGCCGGCTCCGACGTTGCGGCCATGGCTTGCGCCGCGCGTGAAGACGGCACCGACTACGTGCTCGACGGCGAGAAGACGTGGATTTCCAACGGCGGCATCGCCGACTTCTACGTCGTGTTTGCCCGCACCGGCGAGGCGCCGGGCTCGCGCGGCATCAGCGCGTTCATCGTCGAGACCGGTACGCCTGGCTTTGAGATTGCAGAGCGCATCAACGTGATTGCACCGCACCCGCTCGCGCGCCTGCGCTTTACCAACTGCCGCATTCCGGCCAGCCAGCGCGTGGGCGCGGCAGGCGAGGGCTTCAAGGTGGCGATGCGCACGCTGGATGTGTTCCGCACGTCGGTGGCCGCAGCCGCGCTGGGTTTTGCGCGCCGTGCGCTGGACGAAGCGCTTGCGCGCGCTACCACCCGCAAGATGTTCAGCGGCGTGCTGGCCGATTTCCAACTGACGCAGGCCAAGCTCGCGCAGATGGCGACCGCCATCGACAGCGCGGCGCTGCTGACTTACCGCGCCGCGTGGCAGCGCGACCAGGGCCGCAACGTGACGCGCGAGGCCGCCATGGCCAAGTTGGCGGCCACCGAGAACGCGCAGCAGGTGATCGACGCCGCCGTGCAGATGTGGGGCGGCCTGGGCGTGGTGAGCGAGCAGCCGGTCGAGCGCCTGTATCGCGAGATCCGCTCGCTGCGGATCTACGAAGGCGCTACTGAAGTGCAGCAACTCATCATCGCGCGCGAATTGCTGCGCGCGGCGGCGCCCGCCAAGCCCTGAACACGCCCACGTCCACGACAGAGACGGAGAGTTCTCCATGCCCAGCGCCCATATCGACACCTTCGCCCGCGACCGGCTGCCGCCGGCAGAGCTGCAACCGGTGTACCGCTTCGACCTGCCGGCGCTGCAGTTTCCGCCGCAGCTTAACTGTGCAACCGAACTGCTCGATCGCCGTGTTGCTGCAGGCGAGGGCGGCCGCCTCTGCATCCAGGCGCCCGGCATCCGCTGGACGTATGCCGACCTGCAGGCGCACGCCAACCGCATCGCCAACGTGCTGGTCAACGAGATGGGCGTGGTGCCGGGCAACCGCGTGCTGCTGCGCTCGCCCAATAGCCCGATGCTGGCCGCCTGCTGGTTTGCGGTGATGAAGGTGGGCGCGATTGCCGTGACGACCATGCCGCTGCTGCGCGCCAAAGAGCTGGGGCAGATTCTGGGCAAGGCTGAGATCGGCTTCGCACTGTGCGATGCGCGGCTCGTCGACGAGTTACGCGATGCCGTAGCGCAAGCCGCCAAGCCCGTGCAGACGCTGTGTTTTCACGATGACACGCCGGAAGGGTTGGAGGCCGCCATGGCACGCCAGCCAGCCACCTTCACCAACGTCGACACGGCAGCAGATGACACGTGCTTGCTCGCCTTCACGTCGGGCACGACGGGCGTGCCGAAAGCGACGATGCATTTTCATCGCGACATCCTCGCCATTTGCGCGTGCTGGCCGCCGCATGTGTTGCAACCGCGCGCGGACGACATCTTCATCGGCAGCCCGCCGATGGCGTTTACGTTTGGGCTCGGCGGCCTGCTGCTGTTTCCGATGAGCGTGGGTGCATCGACGGTGCTGCTGGAGAAGGCGTCGCCGAACGATCTGGTCGACGGCATCCGCACGTTTGGCGCGACGGTGCTGTTCACGGCCCCGACCACGTACCGCAACATCGCGGCGCGCGGAGACGAGCTGCGTGCCACGCCTCTGCGCCGTTGTGTGTCAGCGGGCGAGGCGCTGCCGGTTGCCACACGCACGCTCTGGAAGAACGCCACCGGCATCGAGCTGATCGACGGCATTGGCGCGACCGAGATGCTGCATATCTTCATCTCCGCCGCCGATGCCGACGTGCGCCCTGGCGCCACCGGCAAGGCTGTCCCCGGCTATGTCGCACAGGTTGTGGACGACGCCGGCAACCCCGTGCCGCCGGGCACCGTGGGCCGCCTGGCCGTGCAGGGCCCGACCGGCTGCCGCTACCTGGCCGATGACCGCCAGCGCGCCTACGTGCGCAACGGCTGGAACCTCACGGGGGATGCCTACTTGATGGACGAGGAAGGCTACTTCCATTACCACTCGCGCACCGATGACATGATCATCTCGTCGGGCTACAACATTGCCGCGCCCGAGGTGGAAGATGCGCTGATGCAGCATCCGGCCGTAGCCGAGTGCGGCGTGATCGGAGAGCCCGATGAAGAGCGCGGGCAGATCGTCAAGGCCTTCGTCGTATTGCATCCGGGCCACACGGCGGGGCCGGAGATGGTCAAGACACTGCAGGACTTCGTGAAGCAGACCGTCGCACCTTACAAGTACCCGCGCGCCATCGAGTTTCGTACGAGCCTGCCGCGCAGTGAAGTCGGCAAGCTGCTGCGCTACCGCCTGCGCGAACACGACAAATCATGAGCAGCTACCACTTCGAGCGCGCTGCCCGCATCCGCTTTGCCCACTGCGACCCGGCCGGCATCGTCTACTTTCCGCAATACCTCGTGCTGTTCAACGGCCTGGTCGAAGACTGGTTTACCGACGGACTGGGCGTTTCGTATGCGCAGATGCTTGGCCCGCGCCGCATCGGCCTGCCCATCGTCAAGCTGCATTGCGAGTTCAGCGCCATCAGCCGCATGGGCGACGACGTGCAGTTCAAGTTGAAGCTGGAGCGGCTGGGCAATGCGTCGCTCACGTTAGGCCTGGATTGCTGGGCGGGCGAAGAGCAGCGCGTGCGTTCGCAGCAGGTACTGGTGTTTACCGATCTCAATACGCATCGAGCGATGCCGATGCCGTCCGATGTGCGGCAGGCGATCGAGGCGAGCGTTCAACAGTCCCGATAGAACTAGAAGGAATCGCATCATGGAAGTACTCCTCCCCCCTAACTGGCCGCGCCCCAAGGGCTATGCCAACGGTGTATCCGCGCGCGGGCGCATGGTGTTCGTGGCCGGCATGATCGGCTGGGATGCGCAGGGCGTGTTCCACACGGATGACCTGGCCGGGCAGGTTCGTCAGGCATTGCAGAACATCGTCGAGGTACTTGCCGCCGGCGATGCCAAGCCCGAGCACATTGTGCGCATGACGTGGTACGTGACCGACAAGAAGGCGTACGTGGCGGCCTACCCCGAGATCGGCAAGGCGTTCCGCGAGCTGATCGGCAGCTTCAGCATTGCGATGACGGCAGTGGAGGTGGCAGCGCTCGTGGAAGACCGGGCCAAGGTGGAGATCGAGGTGACGGCGGTGGTGCCGGATTAGTCGTTTTCGTAAAATTGACGGCATACAAAAGAGTCCGTACCTGTACAAAAAAGTCTGTACCAACAGCGGGGTTGGGGACTGTTGACGCCAGTCCGCTCTCAACCAACTCCGACACCCCTGTTTCTCCATGCAACACCTTAGCGCGGCGCGGACTGTAGCTCCGCGTCCGTAGCCGCCAAGTGTCCGCCTAGGAAACAAAGGCATCAAGCGCGGCGAAAAAGCAGCCGAGCTACCGTCGGCCCAGCGGCAGGCGCTTCGGCGCCAACTCTTCTTCAGTCGACCAATCCAATGGTCGGTCCCACAAACGTAGCTCGGCAATCCGCACTCGTCGCCATCGTATTGAGCTCAACCGTTCTGTGTATCGATGCCCATGCGACGCTGCTTGCAAGAATCTAGTTGAAGTTCCTTATATAAGGTCACCGCAGGTATTTGCGCCTGTCGAGACCCTGGGGCAAGGAGTTCGGATTTGGGTAGATGGCGAAGCAACTGTGATTCCAGACAAGCGCCCGGCCTGCCTCCCGATTCCGTTGCGTTACAACAATCCCGGAGCCCTCAAAACACCCGCGAAGTCGCCATGGCCTCGGCAAATCGCAAAGGACAAACGAGGGCATGCGGTCTTCGACTCAGTTGAGGGCGGCACCGCAGCGTGGGGCTTATGGATACGGAAAAAATTTGAATCAGGTCGAGCGTACTCGGCATTCGACATTATGTCGGTCTACGCGCCGCCTGATGACTGTGTTGGGTCGATTCGCAACAAAGACGGGCAGTGCCCCTATGGCCTTAACCCTACTCAGGTGTATGCCGAACGAGTCGCTGCCAGCGTCGGAAAGAAGGCAAATGACCACCTAGATCTAAATGGGGCGAACTGCCAGGGAGGGCGAAACGGCTTGTATGCACTTTTTCGCGAAATCGCTAGCTTCGAGATCCTCGCGCAACGTCGTGATTGCCACGCTCGACCGGATGCCAGGGCGGCCGATGCGATGCGCCACGAGTTCACCACGCGCGATCTCCTCCTTGATCGCGATGTAGGTGAGGATCGAATAGCCGGCGCCGGATTTCACCAATTGCTTCGTCAGCGACACGCTGTCGACCTCCAGGGCGATGCGCAGGCGCACACCGTGCTGGATCGCCGCCTGTTCGACCAGGCGCCGGTTGCTGTGCGGCAGGCCGGGCAAGATCAGCGGAATGCTGGCCAGGTCGCGGATCTGGTATTCGCGCTTGTCAGCCTCTGAGCCGGGCGGTCCCACGAGGATCATGGGCTCGCTGAACAACGGGCGTACGTGGAACGCATCCAGCGGCGGCTGGTTGTAGACGACGGCAAGGTCAACACGCCGGTCCAGCACCCACTCCTGCAGCGAGCTGCTCAGGCCTTCTCGCACGTGCAGTGACACCCGGGGCCACTGCGCCCGAAAGTCCTGGACGAGATCGGCGCCGATCAGCGCGCCCATGGTCGGCGGCAGGCCAACGGCCAGATGCCCGCGCTCCTCGTCGGCGCTGGCACGTACGTCTTCGCTGGTTTCGCTGAGGAGGTGCGTGATCATTTCAGCGCGCTCCAGCAGACGCGAGCCCGCCGAGGTGAGCCGGACGCCCCGGCCATGCCGAACCAGCAGCGGCACGCCAATCTCGGCCTCCAGTTTTGCAATCTGCCGACTCAGCGCGGGTTGCGCGATGTACAGCTCGGCGGCTGCACGGCTGAAACTGCCGGCACGCGCCACGCGAATGAAGCTCTTGAGTTCTCGGATGTCCATGCTTGCGTTGAGATATGCCGTGTCAGCATAGGTTTGTATGTTCACATGGTCTTTGTCAAGAAAAGACCGTCAATCTATGCTTTCCACAAATAACAAATCACCAAACTCGTACAGGAGACGGTTCGCCCTTAGGCTTCACGGCCAGTGGCGTTCACGCCCCCAGTGACGACCGCCTTTCAAGCAAGACAAGTCCAGCACGCTAGTGCCGCCTGGTAGCGGCAGAGCGGTGAATGACTGGACGCAGGAGACACCATGAAACATCTGAAGAAGCCGCATGTGCAGGTCTTGATCGGCCTGGCGTGTGCGCTCGTCCTCGGCATCGCTGCACCGCAGTGAGCCGTTGCCCTGAAGCCGATTGGGCAGGCGTGCATCGCGCTGCTGAAGATGATGCTGGCCCCGATCATCTTCTGCACGCTGGTGCAGGGTCTGGCGCATGTGCGCGACCTGCGCACGCTGGGCCGCATGGGCGTGAAGTCGCTGGTGTACTTCGAGGTGGTAAGCACGGTGGCAATGGCGCTGGGCTTTGTGCTCGTTAACCTGTTCGTGCCCGGGGCGGCGCCGATCCTGGACCTGCCGGCCGAGCACGACGCAGTGGCGCCGCGCCGCTTCTCGCAGGTTCTGAAATCGATGCTGGGCAATCGCGTGACGGTGGTCGTGGTGCCGAACGCAGGCCATGCATTCGCGCCCGATCAGCCCAAGGCGATGGCTGATGCGATCGCAACGTTCGCCAAGCGCGTGTACGCGGAACCCGCCAAGCAGTAATCGGGATTGCCTGTCATATGGAGGCCGGTCGCGTGACTTGCCTCCACGGTTAGTGTCAACGCCATTACATGGGGAGCTACATGGCGGATCAGACTCGTCGCACCATCCTCCGGGGCATCTCGGCTCTTGGAGTGGGCAGTTTGGGGCTGCGAAACGGCGCCAAGGCAGAGTTGCCAGGCGTATTTCCAAACTCCTCTGGCATTGATCGCCCGTCGCTCATCGCACCAGCATTGGCTTGCGATTCACACATCCATATCTACAGCCGCCGCTTTCCCATTCTGAATGAAGAGGCGTCGCTGCCGTTGAATGCGACGGTCGATGACTATCGACGTATGCAGCAGCGTCTGGGTACAACGCGAACTGTTGTAGTGCAGCCGGCCAACTATAAGACTGACAACCGGGTCACCCTCGACGCTATTGCCCAGTTGGGTGTCGAAAATGCGCGCGGCATTGCTGTCGTGACACCGGAGGTGACAGATCGTGAACTGCAACGCATGCATGACGGCGGAATCCGGGGAATTCGCTTCTCGTTATTTCAGCCAAAACATGCGTTAGCTCGAGTCGACATGATCGCGCCGCTGGCGCAGCGAGTGCATGCGCTCGGCTGGCATATTCAACTTCAGATGCGCGCGGATCTCATCGTCGAAAATGCGTCGCTACTGCAAAGTTTGCCTTGTCCCGTGGTATTCGATCACATGGCGCGCCTGCCGCATCCTGTGCTCGGCAGCGCGGCGCGCCAAGTCATTCTGAAGCTGTTGGATTCGGGCAAGGCTTGGGTCAAGGTTTCAGCGGCGTATTTGAATACCGCAGAGCCCGCCAAGAACTATCAAGACACCATACCGATCGCCACATCCCTCATCGAGGCTGCCCCGGAGCGGATGGTTTGGGGCAGTGACTGGCCGCACCCAACCGAAAGCAAGCATAAGCCGGATGATGCGACATTGTTCGATTTGCTCTCGCAGTGGGCTCCTGACGAAATGATCCGACATCGGATTCTTGTAGAGAACCCAGCGCGCCTCTATGGATTTTCGACTTCGCGGTGAGACCAGCACGGCCAACACACGGCTCTCGTGATTCATTTCCAAAGCGAAGCCCTTCGGCCAAGGAGATATGCCCGTATGTTATGGCTTTCTATAGTGATATGGTCTTTGTTGGAAATCTTGACTACATCTAAGCTTCTGCTGAACAAAAGCTAATAAAAGATCAGGAGACAACATGGTACGAAAAATCAAACTCGGCTTGTACTAGCCTTTATCGCGATATTGCGGGAACGCGTTGTCTTGTCATTGACGAGCAATTAGTTGTCTTTGCAATGCGCGTGTACCGCCCAGGCTGGCTATCACTCCACAAAGATTCACAGTCGATTTGCTCGGATAGCTTCGTCGATCCAAGCATCGGGGCGGCTTACCACACCATTTTTTCCGCGGGGCGGCGTCGTTAGCACGTACTGATTTTCGGCACTTGAATGAACGGGTCGTGCATCTTCGCGCGATCTCCATGGCGCGAACATACGAATGATTTCGCTGGTGCATGCGCTGCCCAGCCGTGGTGCCTCAGTGGGCGGCCGAACAACAAGCCACCAAAGCCGACGTTAGTGGGAATACCGGATGATCGAAGGATTATTCGGATTGATCGCAGATTGATTGCGAGCCTTTCTCGCACTCATGGCATGAACGCTGCAAGATTGCTACGAGTGACCGTGTTTCCATATTGAACGGGGATGGGTGACGTGAATTAAAAATATGAGATATGGAGCGAAATGAACAGGCCGCCAATCAGAGGCGCCAGTATCAATCCACGATGAAATAGAGAGCTTACCTTTGGGGTGTTCAATTGGGGAAATTTTGGCTTGCAATGACAGCGCTGTCATTTCCGGCGGTAGCAGCAGCGCAATCGAACGTCGTACTGTTTGGCGTCGCGGATGCTTCCGTCCGCGTGGTCAACGGTGGAAATGGTACGGCATACAGCATTGGTAGCGGTGGGCTTGCCGCCAGTCGCTTCGGGATCCGGACGCAAGAGGATCTGGGCAATGGCATGGCAGCCGGTGCCTGGATGGAAGGAACCGTGAATTACAACGATGGGACAGGGAATAGCTCACGATTCTGGAATCGTCGTGCCACCGTCAGCTTACTCGGCCCTCTTGGTGAGGTTCGCCTCGGCCATGATCTAACGCCGGGTTATACCTCTTTTGGCGAGTTCGATACCTTTGGCGTGAGCGGTTTAGCTGATCAAGGAAAGTTCTATTCCACCGCTTTCGGTAGCGGCATTGAGGCCACCGGCCTGTGGGCGCGCGCTGACAACATGATCAGCTACTTCACTCCAAATAGCCTTGGAGGGTTCTACGCGAACCTTGCCACCGCCTTCGGCGAGAACGTGGCCGCCAAGAAGTACAACGGTGGACGCATCGGTTATGCAAGTGGTCCGTTGAACGTCACGGCGGCCTACAGCGTATTTGACGGGTTGAAAGGAAACCTGAAGCGCTCAGCATTGGCGGCGTCCTACGACTTCGGCGTCGCCAGATTTTTGGCGTCGACCGTACGCAATCAGTACCTCTCGGCCGCGCGGCAGGTCACGCAAGTTGGGGTTGTCGTGCCTATTTCTCCAGCTGCGAGTGTGCGAGCCAACTACACGCGTGCGAGCGAATCCGGAGCGTTGAATGGTGCGTCGATTGACCCAAACCACGCGACCCAGATTGCAATGGGGTTCACGTACGATTTTTCAAAACGAACAACGTTATATGGCACGTTGGTTTATCTGGCCAACAAGGGCACGTCGGCGTTCAACTTCGGCACTTCCCAGCCGCCTGGAAGCCGTCTACGCGGCGGCGAGTTGGGCGTGAGTCATCGGTTTTGAGTGATGCATGCTGAGATCCCGTGCTCCATCGGGATCGTTGAGCCCTGCCTTTGGGGCAGGGTTCCTTTTTATTCCGCCTTTGTGCGATGAATGTCGCCCGGTATCCCGCCAGCCAAGTTTCCACCTGCGGTGAATACTCATGACGCCTGCCCGCGAACCCCAGTGCGTTCCGGGACAACGTCGCACTGAAACGATGCCAATGATGGATAAGACAACTGTTCCGGATCGAGCCGAGTATGTGAGCCTTTCAAGGTGGCGGGTCACGGTGAATGCGACTCCAAAGCACCTCCCCTCCATGCGCAAGTTTTACCAAGTCGCCTCTGCAGCTTCAATCGTCGCGTTTCTTGTCGGCTGCTCGGCATTTCAAGGGAGCAGCCCCCAGCAGGTGAGACTTGTAAGCAATCAAGTGCCTCTCATCGCTGTCGACGGTCTGCGGTTCAAAGATCTCAATCGCAGCGGGGGGCTCGACCCTTATGAAGATTGGCGCCTTCCGGCAGCCGTTCGTGCGCAAGATATCGTGAGCCGAATGACACTCGAAGAGAAGGCCGGCGCGATGATGCACGCCAATCCGCCCACGGTTGGCGCATCGGCTATTCCAGGAGCCGGCACTGCGTGGAACATGGATCAGATCACGCAGTTCATCCTCACAAAGCACATCACAGCATTCCTTAACCGGCTCGATACCGACGTCGCGAGCATGGCAAGGCAGTACAACGAAGTGCAGGCCGTGGCTGAGCGCGACCGACTCGGCATTCCGGTGTCGCTCAGCTCTGACCCGCGTAGTCAATTTCGCTACGCCCAGGGGGTTAGCGTGCGCGCCGGCGCATTTACCCAATGGCCGGATCCAGCTGGCTTTGCCGCAGCTGGAGACGCTGAACTTGTACGCAAGTTTGCCGACAGCGTGCGTCAGGAGTATCTGGCCGTCGGCATCCGTACGGCGCTGTCGCCGCAAGCGGACCTGACAGTCAACCCCCGCTGGCACCGTGTCAACGGAACCTTCGGAACCGCGCCCCATGTTGCCGAAAAGATGGTGCGCGCCTATGTCGGCGGCATGCAAAACGGCGAACAAGGACTTGGCCCAGGCAGCGTGATCTCCGTCGTCAAGCATTGGGTCGGCTATGGCGCGACTGGGGAAGAGGGATTCGATGCGCACAACTATTACGGACGGCACCTGAATCTGAGCGACGACACGATTGAGCAACATATCTTGCCGTTCACCGGAGCATTTGCCGCGCAGGTTGGTGGGGTGATGCCCTCTTACGGCCAACCGCCGAGTGGCCTTACCGTTCGCGGCAGCGATCGTCCGATTGAACCCGTAGGGGTAGGGTTCAATCGCCAGTTGCTCACCGACGTGCTGCGCGGGCGATTCAAGTTCGATGGCGTGATCTTGTCCGATTGGCAGATCACCGATGACTGCACCACGGTGTGTCGTGATGGCGCGCCGCCAGGCCATCAGTTCAACCCTACGGACATCGCCATGCCATGGGGCGTGGAAAACCTAAGCAAGCCCGCTCGATTTGCGAAGGCTGTCCAGGCGGGTGTCGACCAGTTTGGGGGAGCCAAAGAACCCGAGATCATCATCGACCTGGTGAAGAGCGGGCAGTTGAGTGAGACCGCGTTGGATGCCGCCGTGAAACGCATCATGACGCAGAAATTTCTACTCGGTCTGTTTGAGAACCCATACGTCGATGCCGCGCAGGCGCCACGCATTGTCGGGAATGCAGCGTTCAAGGCGATGGCAATGGATGCGCAGCGCCGCTCCGTAGTACTGATCAAGAACAGCGGACACATGCTACCGCTTCAAGCAAGTCGCGGATCGCGGGTGTACCTCTACCGGGTGGATGCCGACTCGGTACGCAAGAGAGGCTTTCAGGTAGTGGAGAAGCCAGAGGAGGCAGATTTCGCCATCGTCGCCATGTCGACACCGTATGAGGTTCTGCATCCCAACTATTTTTTTGGCTCTCGCTACCGGGAAGGCAGCACGGGCTTTGCCGATGGCGATGCAGCGTTTGAAGAGTTCAAACGCGTCAGTGCGCGTTTGCCAACGATTGTCTCGCTTTACCTGGAGCGCCCGGCGGACCTGTCCCGAGTCGCTGACCATGCGGCAGCGATCGTCGGCAACTTCGGTGTTGGCTCGGAAGCGCTACTCGATGTGCTGACCGGGGTGTACGCCCCCAGCGCCCGACTGCCCTTTGACCTCCCCTGGACTCCTGACCCAGGGCCACTCGAACGCGATGCCATTGCCTGCCGGTACGGCCAGGGATTGCGCTACTAAAGCCTGCCAAACACAACGTTTAATTTCTTCATGGAGAGGATCGGATGAAGTTCAAAACAGTATGGCTACTGGCTGCTGCTTGCTTATGTGGATGGTTGTCAGCCACCAGGGCATCTGCCGCTACGTTCGGCCCTGAACAGTTTGTAGCCACCAATGTCGCGCGACACGCGTCGTTCTACGTTGGCGGCGAGTACGTCAACGAGGGCGACAA
This sequence comes from Ralstonia sp. Ralssp110, assembly GCF_047325135.1. Lineage (NCBI taxonomy): Bacteria > Pseudomonadati > Pseudomonadota > Betaproteobacteria > Burkholderiales > Burkholderiaceae > Ralstonia > Ralstonia sp. Ralssp110. The sequence goes on from NZ_CP168609.1 coordinate 1,243,232, forward strand.
GGTTCTCATGTCGGGCCAGATGTACGTGCAAGCCTGGGCGCCAGCGAAAATTCGCCACAAGTACCCGCTTGTCTTGATCCATGGACTTGGGCAAACCGCAACCAATTGGATGGGCACCGCCGACGGTCGCAAAGGCTGGGCGGACTATTTTGTCGACAAAGGCTATGTGGTGTACATGGTCGATCAACCGAGCCGAGGCCGATCGCCGTGGCTACCGGAGCATGGCGGGAAGCTGCGTACGAGCGATCTGCAGCTGGTGCAACGGTTGTTCACTGCATCTGAGAACTACAAGGCATGGCCACAAGCCGTCAAGCATACGCAGTGGCCTGGTGACGGAGCCGATCGCGGGCAGCGAGGTGCTCCTTTGTTCGACGCGTTTTATGCCGGCATCGTGCCGTCCTTGGCAGACAACAAGACGAGCGAGTTGTTGGTACAGAACGCGGCATCTGCGCTTCTCGACAAGATCGGGCCCGCGGTGATCCTGGTCCATTCTCAGGCGGGCCTGTTTGGCTGGTCGATTGCAGACGCGCGCCCCGAGCTCGTCAAGGGAATCGTCGCCGTAGAGCCGTCAGGCCCGCCGTTTCAGAATGCCACGCAGGTGACTCGTGAGTTGCCGTGGGGATTGACGGATATCCCCCTGCACTACCAGCCTGCCGCTGACAACCCCGAGGCGCTCGAGATCGAGCAACAGACGCAGCCCGATGGTGAAGGCCTCGTGAAATGTTGGCGACAACGCGAGCCAGCGCGGAAGCTGGTCAATCTCCAACACATCCCTGTCCTGGTGGTAACCGCGGAGGCGTCATATCACGCGCCGTACGACCATTGCACCGCCGCATTCCTCACGCAGGCAGGTGTGCCGACAACATACTGGCGGTTAGAGGACCAAGGCATCCACGGAAACGGTCATCTGATGATGCAAGAGAAGAACAATCTTGAGATCGCCGATCGCTTGCATCGCTGGGTCGACGCCAATGTGAAGTAGTTCCCGGTTGGTGCATCCGCGCCAGCTTCCAATCGCCTTTTGGAGAATTATCGTGACGTGTCAACACTTCCCTGCCATCGTGAATCGGTTGTGGATTACCGGGCTGACCGCTTTGATCTGCAGCGGCGCTTACGCGCAAGTCTTGCCGACGGAGCGAGTCGGCGTATCGGGCAAAGAACTCACCGCGATCAAGCTCCCCACCGACTTCAATGTCAGCAAAGGTCGGACTTTGAGAATGCGCGAGGTGACGATTGCGCCGGGGGGCACCCTGCCGATGCATAGCCATAGTGATCGCCCGTCGGTTTCATATGTGCTGAAGGGAACCTTGACGGAACATATCGAAGGCAGCACCGAGAGCAGGCAACTTGTGGCCGGGCAGGCTTATGCGAGCCAGGGTCCGAAAGGGCATGCGTTGCAGAATCCGGGAGATACGGCCGCAGTATTTCTTGAGGTGGATCTGCCGTGATTGCTGGGGGCTGATTACGGTGCCCGCGACGCGTGGCCTACGCCACGCGCCAATTCACTTTGGGTCGTCGTGGTGTATCTCAACCTCGACGCCAGCGACATCAAAGCAGCGCCGAATGCAGATGGTGCGGATCATCGAGCGTGTCGTTGATGATGCGTAGCGATTCCTCTACCTCGTCACGCTCACTTGGCCCGCCAAGGCATACGCGAATCGCATCTGGCGGGTTTCCATCGGTCGAGAACGCCGCGCTGGAGACCGCACCGATGCCACGTGAGCGCAGATGCAGGGCCAGTTCAGAAGGACGCCATTCACTTTTGGGGGGTAGTCGAAGCCATAAGTGAAAGCCTTCCGGGTCGGCATCATAGTCGCGGCCGTTAAGCACGTCGCGCGCAATGATCTGTCGGGCGATATTCTCCTCACGGATGGCCTTGAGCATGGCGTCGACAGTACCGTTCTTGATCCAGGAGGTAGTAAGCAAGGTATTGACCGGACTTGCCATGACTGTGGTCGCACGCAACGCGCCGGCAAGCCGTTGCGCTTGGCGAGGCGTTGGCGCGTGGATGAAAGCGATCCGCAGGCCCGCTCCAAAGCACTTCGACATACCTGTGACGTAGTACGTCAACTCGGGCGCCAGCGCTGCGAATGTGTCCGGCGTTGATTGAGGCAGCATGCCGTACGCGTCGTCTTCGATAATTGGCACGCTGTAGCGCAACGCGATTTCGGCCAATTGCTCCCTGCGCGTTTGCGACACGGTCTTTGTGCTCGGGTTCTGAATGGTCGGGTTGCAGTACAGCGCTGCCGGCCGCTGTGTTTTGCATAACAGCTCAAACGCATAAGGCAGAGGACCATCTTCGTCACCGGACAATGCCTGCAGCCGGATATTGAACTGAGCCGCTATCGCCTTGACCCCCGGGTAAGCCAAGTTGTCGACACAGATGACCTGATCCGGGCCCGACAGTTGAGACAACAACGCGACCAGGGCGCTGTGTATGCCCGGTGTGATTAGCACAGTTTCCGCCTTGCTAGCCGGGACCAGCCTTCTAAGCCAAGCCGCAGCAATTGAGCGATCTGCTGGCGTGCCGCCGAAATCCTGGTAGCGCATTAGCGCGTAGGGGTCGCTTGCGGCAAGCGCACTGATCATCGACTCCCGCAGTAGCGCAGTCATGGACGGCGGCTCCGGGGGCATGTTCATCGTCATCTCGGCTGCGGTTCCGGCTCGCAAGGGAATTGATTGAGACCGCCCGCGAACGTACGTGCCGCTGCCTGTTTTAGTGTCGATCAGGCCGCGCTTGCGCGCTTCGCTGTATCCACGCGCGACGGTCGTGTAATTCAATTGCAGCGCCTCCGCCAGATCGCGTAGCGCAGGGAGTCGATCTCGGGCGCGGAGCTGACCGCTGCTCACAGCCTCTTCGATGAGGTCGGGTATCAGCAGATAAGCTGGCTTGGAGCTGCCAGCAATGCGCTTGATCCACTGATTTGTGAGGCCTGGCACATTCCCCTCCCGTGCGGAAATCTCGAATACGGCTACAGACGTTAGCACCACATTGATTGCTTTGAAAGCACGACGATGATCGTTTTTTGGTTTCCCAATGATGGTGCTGCCGGGGGCGACATGCACTCGTTATGGGCATGCTATGACCTGTTCTGGAAGTTGGGGAGTTTCTCGAGAAAGCCTTGTATGGCGGGTATTCCTGGTCAATCCGGGTTCCTCAATAACGCGATGTGCGATTGCCTGCACGATCCATCCCGCGCGCCGTACTTGATCGCTAATTGATCGCATTTCCAGATGAAGTGATTGGTATGGGCGTTGCTCGTATGAGGCGCACGCCAAACCATCTCTATCGACGGCCCGGCGTGATCAAACGAGGGAGGCGCACACCATGAACCCGCGACAGGCAACGGCCCGGATCAATGAGGAGACGGTGGAGCGATGCGAAGCACTGACCTACTGGGTTCGGTGGGCAGAGCAGCCTTGGGAGATCGAGCAGGCTTATCGTCTGCGTGAGGCCGTGTTCTGCCAAGAACAAGGCATCTTTGATGGCGATGATCGCGATGCTCTAGACGATGCGGCGCAACTGATTGTTGCCGTGCGCAAGGATGCAGAGCCCGGCAATTGTGGCGAGGTGGTCATTGGCACTGTACGCATCCATGAAAGCGAGCCGGGAGTGTGGTTCGGCTCCCGTCTAGCCGTAGAGGCAGAGTCACGCCGGCATGGAAGGATCGGCGCGGCGCTGATCCGGCTAGCCGTTAGCAGCGCCCATGCACTGGGCTGCGAGCGTTTCCTTGCACACGTGCAGAGCCAGAACGTGCCGTTGTTCCGGCGTCTGCATTGGGCAGTTCTACAAGAGGAAACCCTGCTTGGTCGGCCACACCACCTGATGCAGGCGAATCTGCACTATTACCCGCCCTGCCATACCCCACGCGTCGGATTCGCCGTCGATAGGGAGGCATTGAGATGAGCATGGAAGTTTCTCAACGCATACACCGCGAGCCCGACAGACCTGCACGCACGCAGAAACAGTACGTGGCCGGCATGCCTGAACTTGCTTACACCGGCCTCTCGGAAAACTGGCTGCTCAAGACATGTGGTGATCGCCACTGGCAGAGTCTGGCCAATGAGGCCGGCTTGTCGGAGCCAGAGTTTCGTGATGCCGACGGAAACTCTGTCTATGCGGCGTTTACAGCGGTGAGTCTGCGCGGAACCGCACTTGAAGCGCTGGGTGAAAACGACAGGTTCTCGATCCAATCCACCCTGACGTCAAGCGGTGGCGCGCACTATTTCAGCACGCACGAAGTCGAAAGCAGCACAGGATCGTATGCGCGCGTTTCGATGGCATCAACATTCATCCGTCGCCAACGCGAAGGCGATAACCGTACCGTAGTCAAAGCCATGCCGATTGCGGTGCCGGGTTCGCGAAGTGCCATATCGGTAGAGGCTCAAGAAATGGTAAAGCTGCGAAGGCGTTTCAGGGCTGGCAACTGGGGAGCGCATCTAGGGCTGGAACAGCTAAGCGGTCGAGCCCATCACGTCGCCGAGTTCCTGCCTTGCCCATACAACGATTTCAACGGTGCCCACCTGCTCTATTTCGCCAGCTTCCAGGCAATGGTGGACCGCGTCGAGTGGGGCTGGAAACGCATCAGCTCTCCACCCGTTGTTGCCGCCAGGGATCTCTTCTTCCACGGCAACGTCAACATCGGAGATGTGCTTGGGTTGAGCTTCTCTATCGCGCGACAGGATAGTGGCGGCCTATCGCATTGGTGTGAGATTCGCCGGTTAAGCGATGGAGAGAAAGTTGCGGACGTCATCACCGTGAAGCGATGGAGGTCATGATGCCTCTTAAAGGGGAGCGGTCCTGTGGATGAATGCAGCTTGCGACCGAAGGCGATATACACCGCCGCTGATCTGGCCGGCTTGAGCCATCTCGACAGCCTTCCGGGGCAGGCGCCGTTTATTCGGGGCCCGCATCATTCCATGTATGTGGGTCGACCCTGGACAATCCGCCAGTATGCCGGCTACGCAGATGCGGCCACCTCCAACTTGGCCTATCGCAGAGCGCTCGCGCAAGGCGCACAGGGACTATCGATCGCGTTTGATCTGCCGACGCACCGGGGCTACGACTCTGACCACCCGCTTGCGCAGGCAGATGTCGGCATGGCAGGTGTGGCCATCGACTCGGTCGAGGACATGAAGCGTTTGCTGGATGGGATTGCGCTTGATCGTATCTCGGTCTCAATGACGATGAGCGGTGCTGTGCTGCCGGTGCTGGCTGCATTCCTGGTCGCAGGCGAGGAAAGTGGTGTGCCGTTCGATCGCCTCAGCGGCACGATTCAGAACGATATTCTCAAGGAGTACATGGTCCGGAACGCATGGATCCATGCGCCGACGCCTTCCATGCGGATCGCCGGGGATGTGGTCGCTTGGCTATCCCGGCACGCACCGCGCTTTAACGGCATGTCGATCTCTGGATACCACTTCCAGGAGGCGGGCGCTGAGCCGGCCCTTGAACTGGCGCTGACGCTCGCCAATGGCGCAGCCTATGTACGAGAGATGTGTTCGCGAGGGTTGGATATCGATGCGTTCTGTGCACGACTGAGTTTCTTCTTCGGCGTGGGCAAGACATTCTTTATCGAGATTGCCAAGCTGCGGGCTGCGCGATTGCTGTGGCATGAAATCGTCTCGTCACTGGGGGGCACTGCCGCCCGGGCCACGATGCTCCGCATGCACTGCCAGACATCCGGCTGGTCTCTATCCGCACAACAGCCGGACAACAACATTGTCCGTACCACTGTGCAGGCCATGGCGGCGGTGTTCGGCGGCACGCAGTCCTTGCATACCAACGCTTACGACGAAGCGTTGGCGTTGCCCAGTGCCGACGCGGCAAGACTGGCGCGCGATACGCAACTGATTCTCCAGCATGAGATGGGGCTGTGCGACGTCGTCGATCCATGGGCGGGGTCGTACATGATGGAGTCCCTCACTGATTCGATGGCGAAGACAGTACGCGAGCTCATGCGCAACATCGAGAATCAGGGTGGCGTGTTGGCGGCACTGGAGAGCGGATGGATCGGTGAACGTATCCATCGGCAAGCTTTGAAGACGCAAGCTGATATCGATGCAGGTCGATTGCCCGTCGTCGGCATGAATTGTTTTTCGGAGCGCGCACAGGATGAACCAGTGTGCCTGGAGGTGGATGGCCGGCACGTCTGGAAATCTCAATGCGAGCGGCTCGAAAAGCTGCGAAAAAGGCGTGATGGCAAAGCTGTGGAATATGCGCTCGCTGCGTTGGCTGCAGGTGCGAACGATCCGCATGCGAATCTGCTGGCTTTGACGATCGATGCGATTCGCCATCGTGCCACCGTAGGCGAATGTGTCCAGGCGCTCGAGCGTACTTGGCCGCGCTACCACGCGATGCCGGCTTACTCCAGACAAGCGTATCGAGAGGGCCGAGATGGCTGTGAGGCATGGGCCGCGGCTTGCGCCGAAGTCTCCGAATTACGCCGGATCTTGGGGCGGACGCCAAGGTTTTATCTCGGCAAGCTGGGGCAAGATGGCCATGACCGTGGCGCCAGGTCCGTTGCGGCAGCTCTTTCAGATGCCGGATTTGACGTGACTCTGGGGCCGTTGTTCGAGACGCCTGAGTCGATGGCGGCTCAGATTGCTCGCGGCAAATACGATGCCGTTGGCATTTCCACACTTGCGGGGGCCCATCTTGGGCTCATCCCAGCTTGTATTGCGCATCTTCGTCGCTGCGGTGTCGATATTCCTGTCGTTGTCGGCGGGGTCATTCCATTTGATCATCGACATCAACTGCTAGAGGCGGGGGCTGCAGCGGTATTTGGACCCGGCACCGCAATGGAGACAATTGCCTCCTTGCTGGCAGCCAAACTAACAGCACGAGCAAGAGGTTTTGCTTGTGCGACGGGCTGACGCAGCAGTCACGCGAACGATCCCACAGCGCATCGCGCAAGCTTTCCTGAGGCTGATGCGATGCTCCCTCCCCCTGCGCCGCGTGGCTGCTGACCTGCGCCTTGGCGACGCATCGCCGGTCACGTTTATCAAATCCCCAAACGGTTTGCCGGATCGGTTTTTCACCGTGTTGCATGCGGATGCCCGGTGAATCAGTTTGGCCACTCGATTGATCGCACGGGTGCGTCAAAAGTGATCGCCAAAATTGGCGCGCATCGCCTCGTTCTTGTGCATAAACACCGTTTCCGATGACCAATCGCGGTGCGCGATGTGCCCCCTCTCCCGGCCGTCCGCATCCGTGTTCTTCCGCACAGGCCACGACACATGATCGATTCATTGATCCGATCAACGCTTTGATCGTTCATTGATCTCGAATTGATCGGATGGTGAGTGGCAACGGGTGGTATGGGCGTTGCACAACGGTCGATGTCGGCCCCGCGCCGATGAGTTGATTGACTGACTTAACCACTCAATGGAGCGCAGCATGCCTGCAGTGAATGCACCAGCCCACCAGAAGGGCGACTTCTTCGTCGACTACGAAGAGAAAGTATTTGAAGACGTAAAAGCCGAGCCGGGCGAGAAAGCGCTGGTGACGTTCCATACCGTTGCTTTCGAAGGTTCGATCGGCTTCGTCAACATGCTGCAAGCGACCCGCCTGCAGCGAAAGGGCTTCGAGACCTCAATCCTGTTGTACGGGCCTGGCGTGACGCTCGGTGTGCAGCGCGGCTTCCCCACGCTCGGCGACGAGGCTTTCCCGGGTCACCAGAACTTCAACAAGCAACTCACCAAGTTCATGGACGAGGGCGGAAAAGTCTATGCGTGCCGTTTTGCGTTGCAAGCGCTCTATGGGCATGGCGAACCGTCGCTTATCCCCGGCATTCGCCCGATCAATCCGCTCGATGTCCTCGATCTGAAGCTGCTGCATCGCAAGGACGACGCGCTGATCATCGACACCTGGACAGTCTAAGGATCGACGGGGATCACCATGTCACAGAAACGCATAGTGCGTGTGGCGGCCGCCCAGATCGCTCCGGATCTGGAAAATGCCGATGGCACGCTCGCGAAGGTATGCCGGACGATCGATGATGCCGCGCGTGAGGGCGTGCAGTTGATTGTCTTTCCCGAGACATTTGTGCCGTACTACCCGTACTTTTCGTTTGTGCGGCCCCCGGTGCAATCCGGCGCAGATCATCTGCGGCTGTATGAGCAGGCGGTGGTGGTCCCTGGGCCGGTAACGCATGCGATCGCCGAGCGCGCTCGCCAGCACGGCATGGTTGTAGTACTCGGTGTCAACGAACGCGATCACGGCAGCTTGTACAACACGCAGCTCATTTTTGACGCAGACGGTCGTTTGGCGGTTAAGCGTCGCAAGCTGACGCCCACGTTTCACGAACGCATGATCTGGGGCCAGGGCGATGCGTCTGGCTTGAAGGTGGCGGATACCGCAATCGGAAAGGTTGGGGCGCTTGCGTGCTGGGAGCACTACAACCCGCTCGCACGCTATGCGCTGATGACGCAGCACGAAGAGATCCACTGCAGCCAGTTTCCTGGCTCACTCGTGGGTCCGATCTTCGCCGATCAGATCGAGGTCACGATCCGCCATCACGCGCTGGAATCGGGCTGTTTCGTGGTGAACGCCACGGGTTGGCTGACGGATCAACAGATTGAGTCGATTACTACCGATCCCGCCCTTCAGAAAGCGCTGCGGGGAGGTTGCAACACCGCAATCATTTCGCCGGAAGGGCAGCATGTCGTTCCCCCGCTGCGCGAAGGCGAGGGCATCCTGATTGCCGACCTCGACATGGCGCTCATCACCAAGCGCAAGCGCATGATGGACTCGGTCGGACATTACGCGCGCCCCGAGCTACTCAGCCTTGCAATCAACGACCGGCCGGCAACGACTACGTCGCTCATGTCTGCCGTCAATCCACAACCCATAGGAGCGTTGCGCCATGAACTCCAGCGAGACGACGTCGGCCTCGAGCCGGCACTTGATGACTGAACTCCAGTCAGCAGGCCTGCGGCTGGAAGACCCAAGCGCGGGCGCAGCAAGCCGCCGTGGCGGTGCCGGCCCCTCCGATCACAAGGCAGTCACCATTGATGGCGTGACGATCATGGTGCCGGTGCATACGTCAAGCGCTTGGAACTCGCCTTTTGTTGCCGGCGCGGCTGATACGCAGGGGATCAGCGTTCTGAAACGTGCCGCAATTCCAATTGCCAACATCAGTTTTCCGGCGCCGCCGCGGTTCTACGGTCTGCAGACGTTGGAGGGTGTTCCGTACTCGCACATCGCAACCTTGCACAGCAAGGACGTGCTCGCGACAACGGTCCTGCAAACCTGCATCCGGTATGAGAGCCGCCGCAAGACCTGCAAATTCTGTTCGATTGGCCAATCGCTGGCGGCAGGGCGCACCATCGCGCATAAGACGCCCGAACAACTGGCTGAGGTAGCTCGCGCCGCCGTACTGCTGGATGGCGTACGCCACATGGTGCTGACCACAGGAACGCCTCCAACGCCAGATCGTGGGGCCGGCATCCTTTGCGACAGTGCCTTCGCGATCAAGGCGGCCGTTGATCTGCCCATCCAGGCGCAATGCGAGCCGCCGGATGACGACCGCTGGTTCGCCCGCATGCGTGCCTCGGGTATCGACACGCTGGGAATGCATCTGGAGACGGTCACTCCGGAAGTGCGCGAGCGAGTGATGCCGGGCAAGGCGACCGTTCCCATCAGCCGCTACATGCAGGCATTTGAAGCCGCCGTCGCGGTATTCGGGCGCGGACAGGTGAGCACCTACATCCTTGCCGGCCTCGGTGATAGCCGTGAGGCAATTCTTGAAATCTCGGACAGGTTGATCTCGCTCGGGGTCTATCCGTTTGTGGTGCCGTTCGTGCCGATCTCTGGAACGCCTCTGGAAGATCATCCGCCTCCGGGCACGGAGTTCATGAAGTCGGTTCTGCAACCGCTGGGGGTGATGCTGAATCGTGCCGGCATGCGGTCGTCAGACATTCGTGCTGGCTGCGGGAAGTGCGGCGCCTGCTCCTCGCTTTCCGCCTATGAGGAGACTGCAGCGTGATCGACGATCTCTGTGTGGAGGTGCCTCAGATTTCCACTTGCCGGATACGCTTGGCGACATCCGCGCGCGAGATCGGCTTGGCACGACAGCTCCGACGCGAGGTGTTCTGTCGGGAGCAGCGAATCTTCCCATCCGATGACCATGACGAGATCGACGCGGTCGCACTCGTACTTGTCGCCGTGCTCGAGCCAGAGACTGGCCCGGCAGGACCGGTTGTTGGCACCGTACGGATTCACGAGTCAGAACCTGGCATTTGGCTCGGTTCCCGTCTTGCGGTAGACGCTGCGTACCGCAACCATCGCGGTATCGGGTCGACGTTGATCCGTCTGGCTGTAAGCACCGCGCATGGCAAAGGGTGCAAGCAATTCCTCGCGCACGTTCAACTTCAGAACGTGCCCATGTTCGAACGGTTGCACTGGACGACGATGGCGCGGGGGGATCGTTTCGATCATCCCCACCACCTGATGCAGGCGGACCTCACACATTACCCGCCATGCGTGACGCCAAGACTCGGGTATGTGACGGGTGTTTTGGAGGCGCGATGAATGTTCAGAAAATTGCGGCCGATCTGCGCGCCAGCCGCGGCTTTCGCCACAAGACCGATATCGCGGGTGTGTTGTCCGCGCTAAGGCGGGGGAGTTGCATTGCGGGCACGCCCCTGTCGGATGTCGCCGTCGGCGACGACTGTGCAGCCATTCCTGATGGGGACGGCCATCTACTCTTCGCTATTGAAGGGATGGTCAGTGACTTCATGCAAGCCATGCCCTGGTTTGCCGGCTATAGCGCGGTGATGGTCAACGTGAGCGACATCTATGCCATGGGCGGCCGCCCCGTCGCCGTTGTGGACGCGATCTGGAGCGACGGCATTGAAGCAGCCGCAGCTGTGCTCGACGGGATGCACGCCGCAGCACAGGCCTACGCCGTTCCCATTGTCGGTGGCCATAGCAATGCGCAAAGTGACCGTGCACAGTTGGCCGTTGCGATTGTCGGGCGCGCACGCAGGCTGTTGTCGAGTTTTGTCGCCAAGTCCGGGCAATGTTTGCTGATGGCTGTCGATTTGCGTGGCGCGTTTGTTGAGCCCTACCCCTATTGGAACGCATCGACCACGGCACCCGCTGAACGGCTCAGGGGCGATCTTGAAATCTTGCCGCAATTGGCGGAAGCCGGTCTTTGCGAGGCCGCGAAGGACATCAGCATGGCCGGGGCATTGGGAACGGCCCTCATGTTGCTCGAATGCTCTGGCACCGGCGCTCGCATCGATCTGACGTGCGTTCCGACGCCGCCTGGTGTTCCCATGTCGCGCTGGTTGTCGGCCTTTCCCAGTTACGGCTTTGTTCTTGCCGTGGACAAAGTCAACGTCGAGCAGGTGATCTCGAAATTTCAGGACAGAAATATCGCTTGCGCCGAGATCGGCCGCATCGACGACACGCGGCGTGTCGCCATCCATGCCGGTTCCGACGAGGCACTGCTGTGGGACTTCACCGACCACGCATTCATCATGCCGCCCGATCCGCCAGTCGCAGGCAGCGCCGCCATTTCACAATAAGGACGCATCATGCCAGTGACCCATTTCCGACTGCAGTGGCCTGACGACAGCATTGCCGTCTGCTATTCGCCATCTTCCATCGTTCGAGATTACTTCACGGTCGGACAGGAATACCCTCTCGATGATTTCCTGACTCGCGCCAGACAGGCCTTGGGAACTGCATCGGATCGCGTGAAAGCGAAATATGGCTATTTCTGCTCGTCAGCCACAGATCAGCTTGCCGTCATTGAAGCGACGGCCGAGCGGTTTGGTGATCGGCCCGATGCAAAGGTTCGGTTTATCGATTTCGATGGTGGTTCCTCAGCGCATAGCAAGTAGCTGATCCAACGCGATCCCACCTCATCCACATTCGTCATCAGGAGTACCAGCATGTCTAACAGTACCCTCAATGCGCCGCTGCGAGACGGCGGCGCACAGCACCACAGTGTCATCATCGTCGGCGGTGGACAAGCTGGCCTGTCCATGAGCTATTACCTTCAACAATATGGAATCGATCACCTCGTGATTGAAAAGCATGCTGTCACACATACTTGGCGATCGCAGCGCTGGGATGCATTCTGCCTAGTCACGCCCAATTGGCAATGTGCTCTACCAGGGCATCCGTACTCGGGGACCGAGCCGCACGGCTTCATGAAGCGCGATGAGATCATCGCCTATCTGGATGCATTCATCGCCAAGGTCCAAGCGCCAGTGCTGGAACATACCGAAGTCAAGCGCGTGGGACAGCGTGACAAGGGCGGGTATTTGGTCAGCACGTCACGTGGTGACTTCACTGCGGACCAAGTAGTGATTGCGTCTGGTGGCTACCATGCGCCGATCGTTCCGCGCATGGCGGAGCGCCTTCCCAATGACGTGTTGCAGGTTCATTCCGCCGACTATCGCAATCCGCAGAGCCTGCCAGAAGGCGGCGTGTTGGTGGTGGGTTCCGGCCAATCCGGGGCGCAGATTGCTGAGGATCTACATCTTGCTGGGCGCAAGGTGACGCTGGCTGTGGGTGAGGCCCCGCGCTGCGCGCGCTTCTATCGCGGCCGAGATGTGGTCGACTGGCTTGCCGACATGGGCTATTACGATATGCCGGTTGAGGAGCATCCGTTGCGGGAGGGCGTGCGCGACAACACCAACCACTACGTAACGGGTCGCGATGGTGGTCGCGATATCGATCTGCGCAAGTTCGCCCTTGAGGGCATGGAGCTGTACGGCGTCCTTCAAGATTATCAGGATGGGCAACTGAGCTTTGCACCAGACTTGCAGTCGAACCTGGACAGCGCCGATGCCACATACAACCGCATCAACGAGAGCATTGACCGTTACATCGCAAAGGCGGGTATTGAGGCACCGGCGGCCGCTGCATACCAGCCCGTGTGGCAACCGCCTGCTGAGCGCACGACGCTGGATCTCGCTCAATCGGGAATTCGCACAATTCTCTGGTGTATCGGTTTCCGGCCGGACTTCAGTTGGCTCGATATTCCCGTTTTCAACGGCCGAGGTTACCCCGGTCATGTGCGAGGTGTAACGAAAATCGACGGGCTGTATTTCCTCGGGCTGCCGTGGCTGCATACCTGGGGGTCTGGCCGCTTTTCGGGGATTGCTCGCGATGCGGAACATCTAGCCACGCAGATTTGCACTAGTGCGAAGGCAGATGCGCTCGCTGCCTAACAATAAGTAGGTCGCCTGCCATGTCTCTGACCGGTGGTCCGGTGGCGCTGGGGCGGATGCGATCTTCTCATCGCGAACTGGACGATGAACAAAGCGCGGCGCGGAGGCCGGTGCGTCTTGATCGGCCAACGCAGCCGTTAAAGCTGAAGTCCGACTCCATTCAGTAACTCGACCGGCCATCCGAATCCACCTTCGCATTCAGATTTGAACCGCCCTGTGGCGAGTGCCTCTCTCCTATCAGGCGGCGGGACTCGAGCATATGTATGCGCGGCGCCCACTCGCCTTGAGTGTTGTGGATGCGTCTGTTATGCCGACTCTTGTTCCGGCCAACCCGAATGTGCCGATCATGATGATGGCCGCAAAGGCAGCTGCGATGTGGCAAGGTATCGAGGTAGCTGCTGGTTTGTCGGCAGTTGCGTAAACGCACGCTGGATTCCACTGCCCGTTCTTGGCGACGGCGCGGGCCGGTGTTGGCGACGTGCCAAGCAGTCAAGGTCAGCGATCTCGGCGCAATAGCGGCGGCGGGAAATGTGCACTCCGGACGTCGAGGCCCGGCTGGGCGATAAAAAGCCTGGCCAACTAGGCGCCATGCGGGTGGCCAGACTTTGTGTCTCTCGTTTGTCTGTCGATGAGTCCCCTCGGTACAGACTTTTCTTCTCGCCAAGATGGAAGCGGCTCAATCAAATCAACGCCTTACAGGCGATTTTGGTACAGCCTTTTTTGTCTGCCGTTAAAAATACGATGCCGTCAAAGCGCGATCCTTCCGCGCAAGGTGAAATCTGTTTGAAGCAATTTGGGAAATTGCGGTCAGCCTTCTTGGCCATATCGAACCGGCACTTGGAATCGAGCCCGACCGCGAATACCGACGCCGCACCGATCAGCATGCAGTACGCCACCCCCCTGCTCATTGACGTGAGAGTCGGAACATCCCTACCGCTTCGTTGAGGCTATGGGCCTGTTCCTCCAGCGACTCCGCAGCGGCCGCCGCCTGCTCCACCAGCGCGGCGTTCTGCTGCGTCACCTGGTCCATCTGATTGACGGCCTGGTTGACCTGCTCGATGCCGCTGCTCTGCTCTTCCGACGCCGACGAAATCTCGCCCATGATGTCGGTCACGCGCTTCACCGCATCGACGATCTCCGCCATCGTCACGCCGGCCTGATCCACCAGCACCGTGCCGTTGCTCACACGATCCACCGAGTCGTGAATCAGCGCCTTGATTTCCTTCGCCGCGCCCGCCGAGCGCTGCGCCAGGCTGCGCACTTCACTGGCCACCACCGCAAAGCCACGGCCTTGTTCGCCGGCACGCGCGGCTTCCACCGCAGCGTTCAGCGCCAGAATGTTGGTCTGGAATGCGATGCTTTCGATCACGCCGATGATGTCGGCAATCTTCTTGCTGCTTTCGTTGATGCCGCCCATGGTCTGCACGACCTGGCCGACCACGTTGCCGCCGCGCGTGGCAACGTCCGACGCCGTCACGGCAAGCTGGCTGGCCTGACGCGCGTTGTCGGCGTTCTGCTTCACGATGCTCGTGAGCTCTTCCATGCTCGACGCCGTTTCTTCCAGCGAGCTGGCCTGTTCTTCCGTGCGCTGCGAGAGATCTGCATTGCCGGCAGCAATTTCCTGCGCGGCCGAGCGCACCGAGTCGCTGCCCAGGCGAATCTGCTGCATCACCGCCGTCAGCTTGTCGGCAAACGTGTTGAACGAGCGGGCGATCTGCGCGACTTCGTCTTCGCCATCTGAGGGCAGACGCTTGGTGAGGTCACCGCTGCCCGAGCCGATGTCGTCCATCGCATCGCGGATCATCGACAGGCGGCGGAACGCACGCGAGGTCATCGCACCGACGATCAACGCAGCAACAATCGCAACACCCACCAGCGCGCCAATCGACGTCATCACCAGCGAACGCATGCCGGCCGTGGCGTCGGACTTGTCCAGCGCCACCACCAGGCCCCAGTCGGTGCCCTTTACGCCCTGGCGGTAGAGCAGTTTGGATGCGCCATCCACCGACACTTCCACCGGCTTCTCCGCCTGCGCCAGCGATGCCAGCGTGGCTTCGTTCAGGCCTGCCGACAGATCGGTCGCCGGCTTGAGCGTGAGCTTGTCATTCGGGTGCGCGACGATCTTGCCGGCCGCGTTGACGAGGAAGCCGAAGCTGGCCGGTGTCGGATGAATGGCCTTCACGTTGGCGATCACGCTGTCCATCGCCACGTCGCCGCCGATCACGCCTTTGAGCGTGCCGCCTTCCAGGATGGGCACGGCGAAGGTCACGACGAGCTGGCCGGTGCTCGCGCTCACGTACGGCGGCGTCACCACGGGCTTGCCGGCCTCCACCGCCTGCTTGTACCAGGGGCGTGCAGTCGGGTCATACGTCGGCGGAATGCCTTCGGGGTTCGAGAACTTGTACGACTTGTCGGGGTAGCCGACATACACCTTGATCAGTCCACCCGCCTTGGCTACGGTCTGGAACATGGGAACCGGATCGTCTGACAGCGCCGCATCCTGAAGCGCGACGATCAGTTGCAGTTTGCTGGCAATCCAGTCGTCGATACCCGTTGCGTGTCCGTTTGCGACAGATTGCAGATTCGATTGGATGGCCTGCTCATTGTGAGCCTGTGCGACCAGATAATTGAGACCGCCCGCCAGAACCAGCGCGCAGACCACGATGATCACACACGCCAGTTGAATCTTCGTTCGAATGGAAGCAAACATGAACAGCCTCTTGAAGTATCGGTGAGGTGCCGCCGGCAGAGAGGCCCGGCTGGTTACACGCTAATCGATCCAAGGCCCCCCCGGCTTTAGCGCTATGCAAAGAATGCATCGGTGGCACCAAAGGGGGGCCATGGGAAATATTCGATTCAGTACTCAATCGGCGGTCTTGTCGCTCGGATACTTGAACGAGTCGCGCAATAGGAAGTTCATCGGGATGTCCAGCCTCACCCCGTTGGGCGGAATCGGTTGCAGGAACCACTTTCTGTAGAGCTTCTCGGCGTCGTAGTCGAGGATGATGTTGGTCATCGCGCGATCAACCAGGTGCTTGAACTCAGCGTCGTCTTTGCTGAGCATGATTGCGTAGGGCTCGACCGTCAGCATGTCTCCGACGACGGCGTAGTCGCCCGGGTTCCTGGCGTTGGCGCGAAACCCGTAAAGCAGTACGTCGTCCATTGCAAAAGCATCGGCCTTGCCGTTCTCAACCATGGCAAAGGCTTCGGCATGGTCTTTTGCTTCGAGAATCTTCATGCCCAGCACGCGTGCATCGTTCACCTTGCGCAGTTCGGTGATGTTAGTGGTGCCTTTGGTGGACACCGCAGTCTTGCCGCGCAGATCGTCCCACTTCAGGATGCCCGACGATGTTTTCACGATCATCCGGCTGCCCGCGATGTAATGCGGGATGGTGAATGCCACTTTCTCGCGTCGTTCACGCGTGTTGGTGGTCGAGCCGCATTCGAGGTCGGCCTTGCCCTCGGCAATGGTCGGGATGCGAGAGGAGGGCGTCACCATCACGTACTGCACCTTCAGGTCCGGCCGCTTGAGGTCGGTGCGCAGTTTGTCGACCACGCGCAGACAGAGGTCCATGGCATAGCCAACGGGCTTCTTGTCGGTGTCGTAGAACGAGAACGGCACGGAGCTCTCGCGGTATGCGAGGCGGATGGTGCCCGTATCGCGGATGCGGTCAAGGACCGGCGTGGAAGAGGCCAGAGCGAGGCCCGGCGCAAAGATAGACAGCAAGACGACAATTGGCGCTGCGATTGGTCGCGCCCGTGAGAACAACAGTGGCATAGCTAGTTTCCTCCCCCAAAAGAGTCGGTTGCCTTTGCCATGTCGCCAGCAAGACTCCGACGAATGCGACAGCGCAACTTCGGCATGGTGTGTTTTGAGTGCCGAAAGTTGTGCTCGGAGCGCCCTTAGACGGACGTCATCTGTTTTCTGTCCCGCTCCGGATTGCCTAGCTCAGCTACATTTTTCCGAGCCTTGCTCATTAGGGGCGTGGCCGGCCGAGTAACGATCCGATATCGCTTCCTGCATGCCCTAGATGATGGATCGCATCAGCGCGAAAAGTATTCCGAATGCGCATAGGCCCAGTCCACATCCTCATAACCAGTGGGGCCTGTTTGCCTAACATGGGCAGCATCGGGATGGCGACTTACGAGAAGAAAGCCACAGAGACAGCGCATTGAGCCGGAGCGGCCGGCCGTGCACAAAAAGGGGGAAACATGAACACCAAACGCTTGACCACCCATATCAGTCTCGGAATGCTGCTAGGCATTGCCGTCGGGTGGGGCTGCCACGAATACGCCAAGGACGCCGCGGCGGCCAAGGACATCGCTTCGTACTTCAGCATCATCACGGACATCTTCCTGCGCATGATCAAAATGATCATCGCGCCGCTGGTGTTCTCGACGCTGGTGACAGGCCTGGCAAGCATGAGCGGTGGCAGGTCGGTCGGCCGCGTGGGTCTGCGCGCAATGCTGTGGTTCGTGTGTGCGTCGGCCACTTCGTTGGCGCTGGGCATGCTGCTGGTCAACTTCTTCCAGCCGGGCGTGTACATGAACCTGCCGCTGCCGGAAGCTACCGCCACGGCAGCCTTGAAGACCGGCGACTTCACGCTCAAGGCCTTCATCACGCACGTGTTCCCGCGCAGCATCGTGGAGGCCATGGCCACCAACGAGATCCTGCAGATCCTGGTGTTCTCGCTGTTCTTCGGCGCCGCGCTGTCGACCATGAAGAACCCGATGGACAGCGTGATCGGCCGTGGCCTGGAGGAGCTGACCAAGCTGATGTTCCGCATTACCGACTATGTGATGCGCTTTGCGCCGCTGGGCGTATTTGCCGCCATGGCCGCCGCCATCACCGTGGAAGGCGTAGGCGTGCTCTGGACCTACGGCAAGCTGATCGGCGAGTTCTACCTGGGTCTGGCGCTGCTGTGGTCGATCCTGTTCTTCGTTGGCTACCTGCTGCTGGGCCGTTCGCTGGGCCGCTTGCTGGGGCTGATTCGCGAGCCGACGATGCTGGCGTTTGCCACGGCAAGCAGCGAATCCGCCTACCCGAAGACGATCGAGGCGCTGGACCGTTTTGGCGTGCCAAAGCGCATCTCCAGCTTCGTGCTGCCGCTGGGGTATTCGTTCAACCTGGATGGCTCGATGATGTATCAGGCGTTTGCGGTGCTGTTCATCGCACAGGCTTACAACATCGAGATGAGCTTCACCCAACAGGTCACCCTGCTGCTGGTGCTGATGCTAACAAGCAAGGGGATGGCCGGCGTGGCGCGTGCCTCGTTGGTGGTGGTGGCGGCCACGCTGCCGATGTTCCACCTGCCGGAAGCGGGTCTGCTGCTGATTATCGGCATCGACCAGTTCTTCGACATGGGCCGCACGGCCACCAACGTGATCGGCAACAGCCTGGCAACGGCCGTGGTGGCGAAGTACGAACAGGCGGAGCAGCCGAGCGAGCTGGAGTCCAGCCACGCAACCTCGGCCACGCCTTCGGTGTGACGGTTGGGGGACAACCATGAAACAGCACACATTTGGCGTGATTGGTGGACTCGGGTCGCTGGCCGGAGCCGATCTGTTCTTCAAACTGGTACGTAGCGAGCCCGTGCTGGCGGAGCAGGATGCCTTCCACTTCCTATTCGAGCAGCATCCATTTCGGGATGTACGTGCACCGCTGAATGTGACGTGCAGCATGACAGCACGCAAGCTGTATGTGTTCCAGATGTGCCAGTCGCTTGCGCAGCGAGAAGTGAACTCCATCCTGCTGCCATGCTTCGCCAGCCACACCTTCCGCGAGGAACTGCAGAGCGAGCTGACTGTGCCCATTGTCGACATGATGGCGGCGTTGCGGCGGCACGTGGACCGCATCGCCACAAAAGGGGCCGTGCTGGGTGTGGTCGCGTCGGATTTTGTGCGGCGATCCGGCTTGTTCGAGCGGTACTTTGCAGATCGCTACGACATCGTCTATCCCGGCGGCCTCGACCAAGCCTTCGTCATGAACGCCATCTACGGCGAGGACGGTGTCAAGGCAGGCAAGCTGGAAGGTCACGCCGTCGAGCACCTGGCGCATGCGTGCGAAAGCCTGCAGCGACAGGGCGTGGAGTGGATCCTTCCGGGGGTGACTGAGCTGTCGCTGGTTTGCCAGGTGCTGCAGCGCCGCGGCTACCCAGTGCTCGACGGCAACGCCATCTATGCCGAGCACGCGGTGTCATTCACTGCATCGGGGCCACGCCGTGTATTCAAGCTGGGTATCGTCGGCGGTGTCGGCCCGGCAGCCACGGTTGATTTCATGGACAAAGTTGTACGCAGCACGCCAGCGAGCCGAGACCAAGACCACATCAAGATGGTCGTGGAGCAGAACCCTCAGATTCCAGACCGCACCGCACACTTGCTGCATCAGGAGGCTGACCCGACAGTCAGCCTCTACGCGACGTGCAAGCGGCTCGAATCTGAGGGCGCCAGCGCAATCGCTATCCCATGCAATACGGCACACGCGTTCGTCCAGGACATTCAGCCTTACTTGGCGATCCCGATCGTGAACATGCTGACAGAAACGATCGCGTTTATCCGTTCGCAGTACGGCACCGTGCGGCCGGTGGGATTGCTGGCGACCTCCGGCACGATCGCAAGCGGCGTCTATCACGAGGCTGCCACGGCAGCCGGTATCACGTTGATGACGCCCTCGGAACCGTTCCAGGAACGCGTTATGTCTGCCATCTACGGCGAGCATGGTGTGAAGGCCGGCTATGTCGACGGCGCATGTCGCGAGGCGTTGCGTGAGGCGATCGAGCACCTTGCACTGGCCGGCGCCAAGGTGATCATCCTGGGCTGCACCGAACTGCCGCTCATCTACGGAGAAACGACGGCGTTTGCGCTGGCCAACGGCAAATCCGTTGTGCTGGTGGATCCCACCGCCGTGCTGGCGCGACATTGTGTGGGCCTGGCCCAGCCCGAGAAACTGGCTTTGGCCAGTGAGACGCCGTCGGAATGCGTTTCCGTTTCTGCTTGAGACCCCATTCCCTGATCATCACTGGCGCAGTTTGTTTCGACGATGCAAATGAAATGGCTGGAGGCACTTATTGCGCTTGAGGGAACACGAAGTTTTTCCCACGCCGCACGCAAGCGCTGTCTTTCACAACCGGCCCTGTCCAGGCAAATACAGTCGTTGGAGAAGTGGGCGAGCGTTCCGTTGGTGAATCGTGACGTGCAGCCAATCCAGATGACAGCGGCTGGTCATGAACTGTGCATACATGCCCGATGCATCCTGACGATGCTGTCAGTGGTACAGCGTGATTTCAGATCGAAGCATTCAAACGGAGACTGAATACCGCTGGGTTGCTCGTCCAACCTCGATGGCTCGACAAGCTTCGCTTTGGATGCCACGCATTCGGATGGTGTACGCCGGCCCCACTGTGGGGCAAGCAGACTTGAACGCGTTCCAACCTGGTTCAATGCGCTCTGCTGACCCATGCCACTCAAACTGCCCCGCATCTCGTCCGGTGCCTCTGTCTCTACACCTTCGTCGTCACAGGCGGTGACCGGCGAGACAAATACGCCATCCACGCCTGCCAGACAGGCGTCTCGCCAGCGTGGCGAACTTGCCGGCTTGAAGAAGGCACCCCCGGCGCCGCCTGCACTGCCGGGCACACCGCAGACCAACGTCGGTGTAGTGAAGCGGGTGGGCAAGGCATTGCGTGCGCAAGTCAAAAGCACATTCAGCTGCGTAACGAAGGACGGCGCGAGTCGACTCGATTGGAACACGCCGTTCAGCGCGCACTCGCGGGCCGGCAGACCGACCACGTTGCGTGATTTCGCGCACGTCAAGCAATCTGCGGCGCGGATGGCCGCCGCGCGCGGTGACGCGCCGCAACCCGGTAGTCCTTCTGGTTCGGCACGTAGAACGGAGCAGGCGCTCAACCAGGCAATGACGGGGCTGCGCACCCAGATTTCTGCGATCACCAATGCCAGCGCCAGTCTCCACGGCGGTCAGCCGCAACCGGCGCAGGCGCTGCAGCACGTCGATGATGTCATTGCCTACTGGGAGTCGACGCAAGGGCAAGCGCTGGCTGCGAAAGTCAGCAGCGAACCTGAGGCATTCGTTGCGGGAGTCCGGGAGATGGCCGCGGCACATTCGCCAGCCGTTGCCATGGCGGTATCGCTGGCGCTCGTGTCGGCCAAGGAGCGTCTCGATCCGGGCAACGCCACAACGCTCAATGGCGACGTCTTTTCTTATCTGAAGCATGCGGACCTGGGTGCCGAAATCGGTAACGCGAAAACGCATTCCGAGACATCGCGCGACTCTCATATCCTTGCACTGCGGCGCGCGCTGGAGCAGACGCGCGAGGCCTTGATGGCAAATCGGTGCACCACGGGCGCCGGTTCGGGCGGTGAGTCTTCGTCGGCACCATCCCACGCAATCGATGTCAAGGCGCTGCAGGCCTTCATCCAGACGGTGCGAGATTTCCCCATCAGCATGCGGGGGGCGGCACGACATGCGCCGCAGGCCCTCGCCGATTGGCCGGGGGTGCGCGAGAGCCACGCGCAGTTCGATGCGCACAACGCCGAGGCGGCTGCCGCATGCCTGGCCACGCTCGAAGCGGTGGCCGATGAAATCGGCTCGCAACCGCCTGCGCACGGGCAAAAGGGTGCGGTTGAAGTCTCCGCCCACACCGTCGAGAAAATACGCGACGCGCAGGAGGCGATGATTGCGGCTGTCTCGACGCCGGCTCATCTGCACGCACACGACCAGCAGCTCAAGCATGCCGAATCGGGGCGGGCCGTTGCGTGGGGCGCTTTACAGCATGCCGCGACCACCGGCAATTTCGAGGCCATGCTCGCCGCCACGGGCAACCGCAATCTTGGCGCCACGGATCAAGGCAACCTGCGCGTCCATCTGCAAGCCGGCGCTGCGATTGCCACCGCGCTGAAGGCCAAGCCCACGCCGGAGGCGCTGATTGCAGCGCGGCTCGCTCCGCACGAGGCCGTGTCGAGCGCGACGAACTTCGCCCAGCGCGTGAGCGATGCAAGCGCAAAGCTCATCCACGGTGTCGGTCCGGCAACCTTGAGCGCCGCTGAAAAGAGTGATCTGGTCGCGTGGCGCAACGGCTTCACTGACGATGCACCGGGTTCCGAATTGAGCCAGTTCAAGGCTCGCTTGTTCAAGTCGCTTGCATGGGTCGACCGCATGGACAACGACCGGCGCGCGACATTGCCAAGCAACCACAAATCGCCGCTCTCCGCCGCGCGCAATGGCATGGCGCAGGGCGATCGCGCGGTCTTGGCGAACGAGCAGAAAGCGTTGTTGGCTGAGCTCGCGAAACCGGCGGTCGACGAGGTGGTGCAGGCCGTCGCTGTTGAAATGGAGCACCTTTGCGGTAGCACCCCGCCGGCAGAGACTGAAGCCGGGGAAGGGACTTCCCATCGCCCAAATGCGTTGAGCGACACCCATTGCCAGTGGATCGCCCTGCGCGTCGCGCTTGAAGACTGGTTGCCCGAGCACAAGGCCGCCCGCCAGGGGCATCAACTCGTGCTGGGCCGCGAACTCTCGCCCGCAGCATTGCCGGAAGATGTCGAGCAGCGTATTCGCAGGTTCACTGAAGACGCCGCACACAAGGTGACGTCGGGCTCTCCGGAGGCCCTTGAACAGGCGATTGCAAGCGTCAGGCAGCATCTTGGCAATGTCCGCCTTGGCTTTGAAGACCTGCATGCGCTTGCGAACTTCCTCAATGTCGAGCGGGCCGAACCGTTTCAGAAGGCAATGGAAGCCGCCCGGAAAATTGCCACGGCGCCGCCGCTGGCCCCGGCTGACCGATCGCAGCACAGCGTGCGCGCCATGCTGGTGGACTACCTGAAGACGATTCCCGGTGGCAACACGGTCCGGTTCAGTCGCGGCACCACCGGCGGCTTCAGTACCAAGGGCATTACCAAGGCGCTCGTCAAAGCGAAGAAGCGGCTGCTTGGCGTTCCGGTTGCCGGCAATGCCCGTGTCGATCTGCGCTATGAGAAGGGGCGTGAAGCGGCGGT
Source organism: Ralstonia sp. Ralssp110 (assembly GCF_047325135.1). Taxonomy (NCBI): domain Bacteria; kingdom Pseudomonadati; phylum Pseudomonadota; class Betaproteobacteria; order Burkholderiales; family Burkholderiaceae; genus Ralstonia; species Ralstonia sp. Ralssp110. The sequence goes on from NZ_CP168609.1 coordinate 1,266,434, forward strand.
CTCCATGTCGTACCCTGTGCACGCTGCCGAGCTGTTTATCGGCACGGAAAAGCGGCACCGTGGGCGCATCGGCGCGGGCTGTTTCTTTGGCGCCAAGCTGTTCAAATGCTGCCGCACTGGCGCCAACGTTGATGTGAATCCGTACGAGCACGAGCGCACGGACGCCACCGGCATCATGGTCCGCATCCCGCGCCGGACGGCGGCTAAAGATGCGGAAGTCCGCGCGCTGTTCTCGCGCGTCACCGACTTCATGTTCTCGGCCGCGGATGCCCGGCGCCGATCTCCCGAAGGCATGCCAGATGCCGATGCGCTTTTCCACGCCTTTGCCAGCGAGTTCTACGCCGAGCACGATCTTTCGATCAGCTGGATCAACCAGAAGACGCGCGCGCATCGCAGCGAGATGTCAGTGGGAATCGGCATATCCGTCAGCAAGCTGCTGAACCCCAGCCAACACCGCGCGAGCAGGCAGGAGACAGGTGCGCTCGGCTCCAGCCTCGGCTACTCGTTCGAGAAGCAATGGCTGTCGACATTCAAGCAGCTCGACGCCACCGGCACATACCGGATTGCTAACCTGCGCGAGCAAAAACTGAGCCGGCACAAGATCAATCTTGGGCTCACTACGTCAGCAGTGACGGGCACGATCGGCAACACCTCGGCCGATCTGTTCGGTGGTGGCGCGGTGGTCAAGGAGCGCGGCACGAACGTGAAGCTGCGCCTGGCGATCGATCGGGACAATGTGCTGCCGACAAAGTCTGTGGCCGATTTCGAATTCGACAGCTTCCACGACTACGCCCGGTATGTCGAAGCCACCAAGCAGGAGTGGGTCAAGTTCTTTGCCTATCCGCACCGGAACGATCCGGATGGCGGCCAAGCAAAGGGGCTCAAGGCCGTCAATGACAATCTCGATACCGCGCGTCTGCTGGACACCCCATACAACGCCTTCTTTGTGCGCCGGGCACTCACCGCGGACGCTGCGAAAACGCTCAACCATCTGCAGCAGCTTTCGCTGGTGACGCCGCAAAGCGAGACAAAGCTGCACGAGCAGCTCGCCGCGTCATACACCAAGACGATCAACGCCCCCAACTCCTGGATGCCGATTGGCTTGCGCGCTTATGAAAAATACAGTGAGGCTGACGGATTCAACGTCAACGCGGGGCTGCGCTTGACGCAGAACACCGGGCTCAAGGTCGAGCGGCAGATCGTGTTCGATACGATCGACGCCAAGCTGCTCAAGGAGTATGAAGCGCAGTTGAAGGAAGATCAGAGCACACCAGAGCCTCCGGCGGCGACTCATGTCCCAACCGGCGTGCCTCCATCGCCTCGCCCGATGCAGCGCCAGGGGTCATCGGGCACGCCGCTGTATCAGAGCGTGCAAGGTGCGCGATCCGAAATCGAGCCGGCGCACGAAGAGGCTGACCGCGAACCGCTTACCGTCCCGCCGCGCGAGCAGCGATCTCCGTCGCTTGCCGACATGCTGGCCATGTCACCGCCGCGTTCGCGACCCGACGACACGCGCGCGCATCTGGAGCGACTGAAACAGCAAATGGATGCGAAGGCGGGTATTGCTTCTGCTCCCAAAAAGTCCGGCACCCTGTCCAGCAAGCTGTTTGGGCAGCGCAAGGCCCAGCCGAAGCCCGCCACACCTGCTCAGTCCAGCGATAAATCCAGCGGCAACAGGTAGCGTCCGAGGGCCCGTGCGTGACGGAGCAGCCAGTCACCCCGCGCTCTGGTTCGAGGCGTCCACGGGCCGTCGTGCCGCCAGGCGGCCGCGCTAACGGGCGTTCCTTGGTACAGAGTTTTTGTCTGGCCGCGGCGGAAATACGCCCAAGGGCTAGCGCATCTCCGGAACTCGATGGGTGGCGAGCAATAGCGCACTGACAGCGGGAGACGGGCCGGGCATGACATGTTGCGCCAGCGAGATCAAATCGCCCTCCGACTCCGGCGTTGTAGCGACGTCGCCATCATGGCGCGCGGGGTCGTCTGGATTTGTGCCCTTGTCTCGGTAGGCTGCCGGCGGCATACCGAACTGCTTACGGAACTCGCGGCCCAGATGCGAGGCGTCAGCGAAGCCGCAACTGAACGCGATGTCTGCAACCCCGCGGTCTGAACTTGTCAGTAGCCAGGCGGCTGTGCGTAGCCTGATCTGCTTCGCAAATGTCTGCGGGCTCTTGCCTGTTTCGGCTTTGAACAGTCGTTCAAGCTGCCTGGCTGACAGGTCAAGCTTGCGGGCGAGTTCCTCCAATGGCAATGCGCGGCCAATGTGCTGTTCCATCAGAAGGATGGCGCGCTTGACCTTTGGATGTGTTGCGGGTTCGAGACCTGTCGGTTGCGGCTGTGGCGCATTGCCCTTTTGCATTTCGCCCACAAGCAGTATCCGCAGGGCCTTTTGCACGGTCGCGTGATCGAAGTGGCGCAGCAGGATTGCCGCGGCGACGTCGATCGACGCCCGTCCACCGGAACACGTGATCCGCCGTCTGTCGATCACGAATAGCCGGTCCGCAATCAGAAGATTCGGGTCGGCCGATGGAAACCGGTCAATGAAATCCCAGTAATGGAACCAGCTTACGCACGTGCGATGTCCGTCGAGCACGCCCGCGCGCATCAGCGAAAACACGCCGGTGCAAATACCGACGAGTGTTGCACCGGAGCCGGCTGCATGCTGGATGAACTCCAGCGTTTTTTGACTGGCCTGCGGTCCTGAATGCAGCAGCCCTCCCACGACGACGATGTAGTCGAAAGGCTCGGCCTCGTCGAAGGTTTCCCACGGCGTGACCTGGATCCCGCAACTTGCGCGCACGGGGGAAAGCGTTTCCCCGATCACACTCCACGCGCAACGCACTGGTTTGCTGTAGTCGCCGTCATCTGCGGACAGGCGCAGCATGTCAACGAACCCCGAGAACGCGGTCAGCGTGAAGTTCGGCAGCAGCACGATGCCAAACCGGATGCGTTTGGGTGCCGGTTCGGAGAGGGGCGAAGCCTGCACGTCAGAGTTCATCACCGCAAGTCAAGTTGGCGACTCCCGGCACGGCGGTCGTTGGTGCAGCGCACACCACAACCGCAGGAGGAAGCAGCGTTGTGAAGCTTCAATGGGCTCAGCGTCGCTCATTTGCCGCACGCGGACTTGTCGATTTCCGCCACAAATCATCGTCAAAGCGCCCGCAGCCGACATGCCGGATGCAGTTGGCGGCAGCATCCCATGCCAATGCCGTTTTTGTTCTATCGATCCACTTCGACCTTTGCTGTACTGACGTCCAACGTCATTCAACGCGACTATCCGCAAAGGCGACCAGATGAACGTCAGCGTCTTCGATTTATTCAAGATCGGCATCGGGCCGTCCAGCTCGCATACGGTCGGGCCCATGATTGCCGCGTGCCGCTTCGCCTCGCATATTGAAGACACCAACCTGCTGGCGTTCGTCAAGCACGTGCGGGTGGAACTGTACGGGTCACTCGGCGCGACCGGCAAGGGTCACGGCACCGACAAGGCCGTGCTGCTGGGGTTGGAGGGGAACCTGCCGGATCTGATTGACCCTGACCTGATCGAGTCGCGCCTTGCCGCAATCCGGGCGGCCAAGTCGCTGTCGCTGCTTGGTAGGCATGCCATCCGTTTCGACGAGAAAGAGCACATCGGCTTCTATCGAAAGTTGATGAGCGGCACCAGCATCGTGCACCCGAACGGCATGCGCTTTCAGGCGTTCGACGACAACGGCCAGCTGCTGGTCGAGAAGGAGTATTACTCGGTCGGCGGCGGCTTTGTCGTGAACCGCGATGGCGATCGCGTGAACGGTGTGCGTGCGACGGCCGAGATGCCGTATCCATTCCGCACTGGCGACGACCTGATGCGGCAGTGCCGCCTGCACGGTCTGTCAATCGCTGAACTGATGTTCCGCAATGAATGCACGGTGCGCTCTCCTGACGAGGTTCGTGCCGGCCTGCTGACCATCTGGCGAACGATGGCGGCGTGCGTGGAGCGCGGTTGTGGGGCCAAGGGAGAGCTTCCTGGCCCGATGCGCGTGAAGCGCCGTGCGGCTGAGCTGAATACACGTCTGCGCTCGCGATCGGAAGAGTCGCTGCGCGACCCGCTCTCGATGCTCGACTGGGTCAACCTGTACGCGATGGCCGTCAACGAGGAGAACGCAGCGGGCGGGCGTGTCGTCACCGCGCCGACCAATGGCGCCGCCGGCGTCATTCCCGCCGTCCTCCACTACTACGTGAAGTTCGTGCCGGGCTCGAACGACAACGGCATCGTCGAATTCCTGCTGACCGCTGCGGCGATCGGAATCATCTACAAAGAGACCGCGTCGATCTCCGGCGCAGAAGTCGGCTGCCAGGGCGAGGTGGGCGTGGCCTGCTCGATGGCGGCGGCCGCGCTTGCTGCGGTGATGGGCGGTACACCCGATCAGGTTGAGAACGCCGCTGAAATCGGCATGGAACACAACCTCGGTATGACCTGTGACCCGGTCGGAGGGCTGGTGCAGATTCCATGCATCGAGCGCAATGCGATGGGCGCGATCAAGGCCCTCAACGCCTCTCGCATGGCGCTCAAGGGCGACGGCCAGCATTACGTGTCACTCGACTCCGTCATCAAGACGATGCGCGAGACCGGTGCCGATATGAAAACGAAATACAAAGAAACGTCGCGCGGCGGTTTGGCTGTGAACGTTATCGAATGCTAACGAAGAGGTCTATTCAAAATGAGCCGCTACTCGATATTCAGCCTGTTCCGAAATGGCCTCTCGTATCACGAGAACTGGGAGCGGCAGTGGAAGAGCCCGGAACCGAAGCGCGAGTACGACGTTGTGATCGTCGGCGGCGGCGGACATGGTCTTGCCACTGCCTACTACCTGGCCAAGGAGCACGGTATTACCAATGTCGCGGTGCTGGAAAAAGGCTGGATCGGTGGCGGCAACACAGCCCGCAACACGACCATCGTGCGCTCGAACTACCTGTGGGACGAATCGGCCGCGCTCTATGAAAAGGCGATGAAGCTGTGGGAAGGGCTGTCGCAAGACCTGAACTACAACGTGATGTTCAGCCAGCGAGGCGTGATGAACCTCGCCCACACGCTGCAGGACGTGCGTGATACCGAGCGTCGCGTCAATGCAAACCGGCTCAACGGCGTTGACGCTGAGTTTCTGACGCCCGCCCAGATCAAGGAAATCGAGCCGACGATCAATCTGAACGCGCGCTACCCGGTGCTGGGTGCCTCGTTCCAGCGCCGTGGCGGTGTCGCGCGGCATGACGCGGTAGCGTGGGGTTTTGCGCGTGGCGCAGATCGGGCCGGCATTGACATCATCCAGAACTGCCAGGTGACGGGCATTCGGCGTGAAGGCGGTGCGGTGGTTGGCGTGGAGACCGTGAAGGGCTTTATCAAGGCCAAAAAGGTGGCCGTGGTTGCCGCTGGTAACACGACCACGCTGGCCGACATGGCCGGCATCCGCCTGCCGCTCGAGAGCCATCCGCTGCAGGCGCTGGTGTCGGAGCCGATCAAGCCGGTGGTCAATACGGTCGTGATGTCGAATGCCGTGCATGCCTACATCAGCCAGTCCGACAAGGGCGATCTCGTGATCGGCGCCGGTATCGACCAATACACCGGCTTTGGGCAGCGTGGCAGCTTCCATGTCATCGAGAGTACGTTGCAGGCCATTGTCGAGATGTTCCCGGTGTTCTCGCGCGTGCGCATGAACCGCCAGTGGGGCGGCATTGTCGATGTGTCCCCTGACGCCTGCCCAATCATCGGCAAGACCGATGTGAAGGGCCTGTACTTCAACTGCGGGTGGGGCACGGGCGGCTTCAAGGCGACACCGGGTTCAGGCTGGGTATTCGCACACACCATCGCGCGCGATGAGCCCCACCCATTGAACGCTCCATTTGCGCTCGATCGCTTCTACACGGGCCACCTGATCGACGAGCACGGCGCCGCCGCCGTCGCCCATTGATTGCCATCACCACGAGGAAAAACCATGTTGCTGATCGAATGTCCGTGGTGCGGGCCGCGCGCCGAATCCGAGTTCTCGTGCGGGGGCGAGGCTGACATCGCACGTCCACTCGAACCCGAAAATTTGACCGATCGCGAATGGGGCGACTACCTGTTCATGCGTGAGAACCCGCGTGGCGTTGCGCGTGAACAATGGCTGCACACCCAGGGCTGCCGCCGCTGGTTCAAGGTCGCTCGCGATACCGTCTCATACGACATCAAGGGCTACGAAAAATTTGTTGGTGCCCAGCCTGGCCAGGCTGGCAGTCAACCCGATGTCAACGCAAAGCAAGAAGGGGCGAGCAAATGAGCCAGAAAGACCGTCTCGGTACGGGGGGCCGTATCAACCGTGCGATTCCGCTGACATTCACGTTCAACGGCCGTACCTATCAGGGGTTCCAGGGCGACACGCTCGCGTCGGCGCTGCTGGCGAATGGCGTGCATTTTGTGGCGCGCAGCTTCAAGTACCACCGCCCACGCGGGATCATGACCGCAGGCGTGGAAGAGCCGAACGCAGTGGTGCAGCTTGAGGCCGGCCCCTACAGCGTGCCGAACGCGCGTGCGACGGAGGTCGAGCTGTACCAGGGTCTCGTTGCCAGCAGCGTCAACGCGGAGCCCTCGCTGGAAAACGACCGCTATGCGATCAATCAGAAGTTCTCGCGCTTTCTGCCGGCCGGGTTCTACTACAAGACGTTCATGTGGCCGCGCAAAATGTGGCCGAAATACGAAGAGAAGATTCGCGGGGCGGCAGGTCTGGGTAAGGCGCCTGATATGCGCGATGCCGATCGCTATGACAAGTGCTATGCGCATTGCGATGTGCTGGTGGTGGGCGGTGGCCCAAGCGGTCTGGCTGCTGCATATGCAGCGGCCACGGCAGGCGCGCGTGTGATGCTCGTGGACGATCAGCGCGAGCTGGGCGGGAGCCTGCTCTCGTGTCGCGCAGAGATCGACGGCAAGCCCGCGCTGCAATGGGTGGAGAAGATCGAGGCCGAACTGCGCAAACTGCCCGATGTGACCATCCTGAAACGCAGCACGGCGTTCGGGTATCAGGATCACAACCTCCTGACGGTGACGCAGCGCCTCACCGACCACCTGCCGATTTCGATGCGCAAGGGCACGCGCGAGCTGCTGTGGAAGGTTCGCGCCAAGCGCGTCATCCTGGCGACCGGCGCGCACGAGCGCCCGCTCGTGTTCGGTAACAACGATCTTCCGGGCGTGATGATCGCCGGGGCTGTTTCCTCATACATCCATCGCTATGGTGTGTTGCCCGGTCGGGAAGCCGTTGTGTTCACAAACAACGATCGCGCATATCAAACCGCGCTGGATCTGAAGGCGTGCGGTGCGAAGGTCACGGTGGTGGATTCGCGAGCGTCTTCGGAGGGTGCACTGCCGGCCGCAGCGAAACGGCAAGGCGTGGTTGTGATGAACGGCGCTGTCGTCACCACGGCCTCCGGCAAGTGGCGCGTATCGTCGGTCGATGTTGTCTCGTACTCAAACACGAGCGGTGGCGTTGTCATGGCAGCCCCGGCGCAGATGCGCGTGTCGGCGGCCGACGTGGCGGCTTACAACGGCGGCAAAGTCGGCGAGAAGATCAAAACGCTGCCCTGCGATATTGTCGCGACGTCGGGTGGATTCAGTCCTGTATTGCATCTCTTCGCCCAATCGGGCGGAAAGGCGCAGTGGGACGATGGGAAGGCGTGTTTCGTACCCGGCAAGCCCATGCAAGCCGAAGTGAGCGTGGGCGCTGCGGCTGGAAAGTTCGCGCTTGCAGAGGCCCTGAAGCTTGCCGTGGACGCAGGCGCCGAGGCGGCAAAGATTGCCGGGTTCGCGGCTGCGCAGCGCCCTGTTGCACCCAAGGTGACCGACGTGAAGGAGACCCCGCTCCAACCACTGTGGCTCATCGGGGATACCAACTCTGCAACACGTGGGCCGAAGCAGTTCGTCGATTTCCAGAACGACGTTGCGGTGACCGACATCCTGCTTGCCGCGCGCGAGGGCTTCGAATCGGTCGAGCACGTCAAACGCTATACGGCCATGGGCTTCGGCACCGATCAGGGCAAGCTCGGTAATATCAACGGGATGGCCATTCTCGCGCAGGCGCTTGGTAAGACGATCCCGGAAACCGGCACGACCACGTTCCGGCCCAACTACACACCGGTGTCGTTCGGCACGTTCGCAGGGCGGGAATTGGGCAATTTTCTCGACCCCGTCCGCAAGACCTGCATTCACGAATGGCACGCCGAGCGCGGTGCGCTGTTTGAAGATGTAGGCAACTGGAAGCGCCCCTGGTACTTCCCGAAGAAGGGCGAAGACCTGCACGCGGCTGTCAAGCGGGAATGCCTCGCGGTGCGCAACAGCGTTGGCATTCTGGATGCCTCCACCCTCGGGAAGATCGACATCCAGGGGCCGGATGCTGTGAAGCTTCTCAACTGGATGTACACCAACCCGTGGGGCAAGCTCGAAGTGGGGAAGTGCCGCTATGGGTTGATGCTCGACGAGAACGGCATGGTGTTCGACGACGGTGTGACAGTGCGCCTGGCCGATCAGCATTTCATGATGACCACCACCACCGGTGGCGCGGCTCGCGTACTGACCTGGCTTGAGCGCTGGCTCCAAACGGAATGGCCCGACATGAGGGTGCGGCTCGCGTCCGTCACCGATCACTGGGCGACGTTCGCGGTGGTTGGCCCGAACAGCCGCAAGGTGGTGCAAAAGGTCTGCCAGGACATCGACTTCGGCAACGGGGCATTCCCGTTCATGACCTACCGGAACGGCACTGTGGCGGGCGCCCGGGCGCGCGTGATGCGGATCAGCTTCTCGGGCGAACTGGCCTACGAAGTGAATGTGCCGGCCAATGCAGGCCGCGCTGTGTGGGAAGCGCTGATGGCGGCGGGTGCCGAGTTCGACATCACGCCATACGGCACCGAAACCATGCACGTGCTGCGTGCCGAGAAGGGCTACATCATCGTCGGCCAGGACACGGATGGATCCATCACCCCTTACGACTTGGGCATGGGCGGTATGGTCGCCAAGACGAAGGACTGCCTCGGCAAGCGGTCGCTTGCGCGCGCCGATACCGCCAAGGAGGGTCGCAAGCAGTTTGTCGGCCTGCTGACCGACGACGCTCAGTTTGTGCTGCCCGAAGGGGCGCAGATTATCGCCAACGGCACGCAGGTGTCCGCGCTGGAACCGACACCGATGATCGGCCACGTGACTTCGAGCTACTACAGCCCGATCCTGAACCGTTCGATTGCGCTGGCAGTGGTCAAGGGTGGCCTGAACAAGATGGGCGAAAGCGTGGTGATTCCGCTGGCCAATGGCAAGCGCGTCACCGCGAAGGTTTCCAGCCCGGTTTTCTACGATACGGAAGGGGTGCGCCAACATGTGGAATGAATCCAGAACTGAAGCGCAGATGAGCAACATTGCGAGCGCACGACTTGAATCGCCGTTTATTGGCGCGGTCGACCTGCTGAAGACCCGGCAGAACCGTGCACCCGAAAAGTTTGCGTTCCGCGAGCGGCCCTTTCTCGATCTGGTCAACGTGCGCGGCGACCTGAACGATCCGGCGTTCGTTGCCGCGTTCCAGGGGGTGGTGGGTTGCCGGCCCCCGGCCGATCCCAATACGGTGGCGCGCAGCACGGAGTACGACGTGCTATGGCTTGGCCCCGACGAATGGCTTGTGCGCTCGATCGGGCCGGTACAGGCGGGGGTGCTGGAGGCAAAGCTGGCCGAGGCCGTGCGGGGTTCGTACGCTGCGGCCGTGGATGTCGGCAGTGGCTACACCGTGGTCGAGATCAGCGGCCATTGCGTGCGGGATGTCCTGGCCCGCGGTTGCCCGCTCGACCTGCATCCGCGCGTATTCAAGCCCGGGCAGTGTGCGCAGTCGCATTACTTCAAGGCGTCGATCGTGCTGGTTCCGACCGGCAATGATGTGTATGAGATCGTCGTCCGGCGTAGTTTTGCCGACTACTTCGTGCGCATCATGCTCGACGCGGCCGCGCCATTGACGGCATGAAACCCATCGACACCGCCTTTAGCGAATCGCTTGCCGCGGTCGATGTACCGCTCCTGCCTGGCCGGGGTTGGAGCGTGTTCGTCGATGCATTGACCGTGCCTGTCCGGATCGGAATTCATCCACACGAACACGCGGCCCCGCAGCCTATCGTGATCGATGCGCGTCTTGGCTACGGTTGCGAGCCGAGCGAAGAGAGCGACTGGATCAACTACGAAAGCTACTGCGCACGCGTAACGGCGTACCTCTCAAGCAAGCCGCACACACGGCTTCTGGAGACGCTGGCGGCCGAGCTTGCCGACCTCTCATTTCGTGAGTGGCCGGCGCTCGGTACGCTGACCCTGGCAGTGCATAAGCCGAAGATCCGGCCGGGTACGCAACGCGTTGGCGTGGCGCTCGAATGGACACGTGCCGACTATATGCGGCGCGGCGGACGGCCCGTCTGATCCCCGCCGTGGTGCAGATGGCGGCGGCGTTCAAGCCCATGTCGCGTTTAGCATCAAGCGTTCCAGCCCCGGAGACTACTCTCGTAAACAGCCGCTGCTGTCTTTGCTGATGGGCATGGCTGCGGCGCGATTCCACAATACGAGGAGGAAATCCAATGAAAAAAATCGCACTGGGCTCAGCGCTGGGTTCCGGTATTGCATTGATGTTTTCCGCGCCGGTCTTCGCACAAAGCAGCGTGACGCTCTACGGCGTGATCGATGAAGGCATCAACTACACCAACAATGTTGGTGGAAAGAGCCTGGTTGAAATGGCCAGCGGTTTTGCGCAAGGCAGCCGCTGGGGGCTGAAGGGTGCCGAAGACCTCGGTGGTGGCGCCAAGGCACTGTTCCAGCTTGAAGGCGGGTTCAACGTGGATACCGGCAGAGCCGGGCAAGGCGGATTGCTCTTCGGGCGCCAGGCATACGTTGGGCTCTCCGACAATCGGTTCGGCACCGTCACGCTTGGGCGGCAGTATGACTCGGTGATCGACTATCTGTCGCCCACCACGGCCGCCGGGAACTGGGGTGGCACCATGTTCGGCCACCCGTATGACAACGACAACTTCATCTATTCGTTCCGCGTCAACAACACCGTGAAATACACGAGCCCGGTCCTGTCCGGGTTCCAGTTTGGTGGCACCTACAGCTTTAGCGACGATACGAGCTTCGCGAAGAATCGCCAGTACAGCGCCGGGATGCAATATACAAACGGCGGGTTGCTGCTGGCGGCCGCGTACCTGCAGGCTGACAACCCGTCATCCACGGCAGGCGGTGCCATCAACAACGGCGGCGATCAGAACTTCCTCGCCAACCGTCTGCGCATCTTCGGTGCCGGTATCAACTACACGTTCGGCGCAGCGACGGCCGGCTTGGCCTATTCCAATTCGAATCTGAGCCAACCGCAATCGACCGAGTACATTTCCGGGTCGATCCTGCCGGCGAGCGGGACGTTGAGTTCGCTGCGCTTCCAGAACATCGAGGCGAACTTCAAGTACCAGTTCACGCCTGCGTTCTATGCCGGGGCGCTGTATACGCTCACCTTGGAGAATTTCCATGCCTCGTCCGGCGATGCCAAGCCGAAGGTGCATGCCTTTGGGGTGATGGCGGACTACAACTTCTCCAAGCGCACGGACATCTACTTCCAGGGCGCCTATCTGCGTGTTTCCGGCGGCAAGACTGGGACGGCACTGGATCTGGCGGATCTGCCTGGAGCAGCAAACGCCTCGTCCACGGCAAGTCAATTCCAGGCTCGCATCGCGCTTCGCCACAAGTTCTGATACCGCGCCGCAGGCAAGTCGCCCGGCCCTTGCGTATGACGCAGGGCCGGGCTTTTACTTATGAGACGTTGTCTGCAGCGGTGGAGTACGTTGCAGTTTCAGCGGCGGCTTCTTCTGATGCCAAGGTTTCCAGCGCCACGCCACGGGTCTCGATACCGAGTGCCCACACCGCCAGCGCTGCAGCTGCAAATGACAGCGCGCCCAGCGTAAACACCCCGGCTTGGCCGAACACGGGCAGCACAACCCCGACCGCGTAAGGTCCGATCAAGGAGCCGATCCGGCCGATGGCCGACGCGAAGCCGGAGCCCGTTGCACGCGCGCCCGTTCCGTATTGTTCGGGCGTGTAGGTGTACAGCACTGCCCACATGCCGAACAGGAAGAACTGCATGGCCAAGCCAGTGCAGACGAGCAGCGTGACGCTGTTACCGTACAGCGCGCTTTGGCCGTACAGATAGGCCATGGCACCACCACCCAGCAGCGACGCGATGCAGGTCGGCTTGCGTCCCCAGCGTTCAACCAACCAGGCGGCACATAGGAACCCGGGCACACCGCCCAGGGAGATCAGCACCGTGTAGTACACCGATTGCGTGACCGCAAAACCCGCCTGCTGCAGCAACGCACCCAGCCACGACGTCAAACCGTAGAAGCCCAGGAGCGCGAAGAACCACAAGAGCCAGACCATTGTCGTGCGGCGGCGGTACGCGGCGCTCCAGATTTCTCGCAACGCGCTGTGCTGGCGCACCGGCTGAGCCGCGGGACGCTGAACGATCGGGGGCAGCGTGGTGATGTTCATCGAGCGCATCACCTTGGCTTCGATGCCACGCATGACTGTGTCGGCTTGCGCGCCGCGGCCCACGTGCTCCAGCCAGCGCGGCGACTCCGGCACCGCGCGGCGCACGATCAGCACGAAGAAGGCCGGAACCGCGAGCAGCGCAAACACGGCCCGCCAGCCGAACTGCGGCAGCACGAAGTACGACGCGATGCCCGCGGTGATGAACCCCAGCGGCCAGAAGCCGTCCATCAGCGCGATCAGGCGCCCGCGGTTTGCTGCGGGCACGAACTCGGAGAGCAGCGTCAGCGCCACGGGAAACTCCATGCCCATGCCGATGCCCAGCAGCACGCGCCAGGCGATCAACGCCTCAACGCTCTGTGCGGTCGAGCACAGATATGACGCGACGCCCCACAACACCATGCTCCACTGGAACACGGGCCGGCGCCCGAATCGATCTGCTAGCAGCCCGGCAACCGCCGCGCCGATCACCATCCCAAAGAAGCTTGAGCTGGCGACCAGGCCCGCCGTGGCGGTGGACAGCCCGAACTCCTTTTTGATGGAGCCGAGCACGAAGGTCATCGTGGCCAGATCGACGGAATCAAAAAAGAATGCAATCGCGATGATGATGAAGATCCGCTTGTGATAGCCGGAGAACGGCAGGCGTTCGAGCCGCGCTGCGGCGTTCGCCTGTGGAAAGACGGGGAAAGTGGTTGGCATGGCGTCCTCATAAAGAACGAGCCCTGTTGGAGGTTGTTGGAGGGCCCGGATCTTCAGTAGACGCGGTTATCCATGACCGCTCTGGCAGGAAAACGTCGCCAGCCTGCGCAAATCCGCCATGGCAGCTGTGGCATTGCGTTGCGATGTCGGCGTGAGCCAAGCACGCGTCGTGTTTTGCACATCGATACCCGGGTCCGCGCCGCTACTCTCGAAGACGCTACCGCGCTGGTCGCGAGGGTCGGCGAGGCAGCCACGAATCAACAGGACATGGAGACAAGGCGATGAGCAACAACCGAGGTGTCGTATATCTTGGCCCGGGCAAGGTCGAGGTGCAGAACATCGACTATCCGAAGATGGTCGACCCGAGTGGTCGCGCGATTGGTCACGGGGTGATCCTCAAGGTCGTGAGCACGAATATCTGTGGATCGGATCAGCACATGGTACGTGGCCGCACAACGGCACCTGTGGGGCTCGTGCTCGGTCATGAGATCACCGGCGAGGTGGTCGAAATCGGCCGCGACGTCGAGACATTGCAGATTGGCGACCTCGTATCGGTACCGTTCAACGTGGCATGCGGGCGTTGCGCAATGTGCAAGGAGCAACACACCGGCGTCTGCCTGAGCGTCAATCCGGCACGTGCAGGTGGAGCGTACGGCTACGTCGACATGGGCGGATGGATCGGCGGCCAAGCCGAATACGTGCTCGTGCCATATGCGGATTTCAACCTGCTGAAGTTTCCTGATCGCGACCAGGCCATGGCGAAGATCCGCGATCTCACGTGCCTGTCGGACATCTTGCCGACTGGCTACCACGGTGCCGTCACGGCGGGGGTGAAGCCGGGCTCGACGGTCTATATCGCCGGTGCGGGCCCTGTCGGTATGGCTGCCGCTGCGTCGGCGCGTCTGCTTGGCGCGGCGTGCACCATCGTCGGCGATATGAATCCGGCACGCCTTGCCCACGCGAAGGCAATGGGCTTTGAAGTGGTCGACCTGTCGAAGGACGCGACGCTTGGCGAGCAGATTGCAGAGATTCTCGGTACGCCCGAAGTTGACTGCGCAGTCGATTGCGTTGGCTTCGAAGCGCACGGTCACGGCTCTGGCCACACGGAGGAAGCGCCGGCAGCGGTGCTGAATTCATTGATGGAAATTACGCGGCCCGCCGGTGCAATCGGGATTCCAGGCCTGTACGTCACCGATGATCCGGGTGCGAAGGATGCGGCTGCCAAGCATGGGGGCCTGAGCATCCGCTTCGGTCTTGGGTGGGCGAAGTCACACTCCTTCCATACCGGCCAGACGCCTGTGCTCAAGTACAACCGCAATCTAATGCAGGCGATTCTGCACAACCGTCTGCCGATCGCAGAGATCGTCAACGTGTCGGTTATCTCACTGGACCAGGCGCCCGAAGGCTACAAGCAATTTGATGGCGGTGCGCCGCGCAAATTTGTCATTGACCCCCATGGGCTGCTTGCGGCTGCCTGATCGGTTCTGGGCAAAGAAAAAAGGCGGCCACTTGTGGGCCGCCTTTTTTTCTGGCGCGAGAGTGCTCTGGTTTTGGCCGCCCCTGCCTTAAGCGGCGTACATCGGGGACGAGGAAAACGCAGACGCTCCAATGGGCGTGGTGGGTCGGGCCAGTGGAGCGGCTTGAGCCCTGCGCTCGCGCGTAGGTGCAACGCCAAACGCGTCGCGGTAGCTCTTGCTGAAATGGCAGGCCGACTGAAAGCCGCACGCCATCGTGATATGCATGATCGACATGTCCGTCTGCAGCAGCAGTTCACGCGCGCGGCGCAGACGCAGTGTGAGGTAGTAGTGCGTCGGGGTCATCCCAAGATGGTCGCGAAACAGCCGTTGCAGCTGGCGTTGCGACATGCTTGCCAGGCGCGCCAGCTCTTCGCGCGAGAGCGGCTCCTCGATGTTGTTCTCCATGAGCGAGATGACTTCGAACAGCGATTTATTGGCCGAGCCGAGCCGCGCCACGAGCGGCATTTTCTGCTGCGCGCCCGTATCCCGCACGTGCTCGACAATGAACTGCTCGGCAATCTGCGTGACACGCGCTGTACCCACGCGTTTGGCAATCAGGTTCAGCATCATGTCGAGCGGCGCCACGCCGCCGGTGCATGTGACGCGGTCCCGGTCGATCACAAAGAGTTCTTTGAGGAAGCGCGTCTCTGGAAACTCCTCTTTGAGCGCCGACATGTTCTCCCAATGGATCGCGCACGCATAGCCGGCAAGCAGCCCCGACCGTGCAAGCGCATACGTGCCGGTACACAGGCTTCCCAGGACGATGCCCTCACGTGCGGCGCGGCGCAGTGTGGAGAGGTGCTCAGTGGTCGTTGCGCGTTGAACATCGATACCGCCGCAGACGAAGACGATGTCCGGCCGATCGATGGACGTCATGGGCTGGGTGTCGATCACCAATCCATTGCTGGCCATGACGGGGCCCCCCTCCGGACTGACAATGGACCAGTGGTACAGCTCTTGGCCACTGAGATAGTTCGCCATGCGCAGCACTTCGATGGCGTTTGTGAACGCGATCATCGTGAAGTTGGGCAGCGGCATGAACGCGAAATGCTGCAGTGACGCAGTTCGGTCGGACGACATGGGGGCGTTCCTTCATTTCCGTTGGCCGTTCGTGCCGGGTTATCCCGATCATCGATTCAGGCTCTATTCGCTATTGATAGTGGGAATGCAACAACCGGGCCATACGGCGAAACCCTACTCATCCGGAGTGGGGAGGCGGGTGACCACGGCACGCCGCTCCGAATGCGTGATCCGGCGCACTCGCATGACGCGGGCTGCACCGCTGCAGTGCGCACGCGTATTGCAAAGCAGCATGCGCAGGACCGAGGCGCCTCCGAGCAGCACCCCGTTTCCGGATTTGTGCAAAACGGACGCGAATGGCGGAAAAGGAAAAGAACGCGTCTGAATTCGCCAATCGACGACGAATCCGGGCGTCAAGAATAGAGCCGTCAGCAACGCAATGCCGATCAAGCGAAAGAGCGGGTATAGCGCGCTTCGCAAGCCATCAGGCAGCCTCCCACTCCATTCACGGACGCCCCATGTCGAACACGCAGTCATTCTTCTCGCAATCACTTGCCGAGCGCGACACGCCCATCCGCAGCTCGCTTCTGAAAGAACTTGAGCGCCAGCAATCGCAAGTGGAGTTGATTGCGTCGGAGAACATCGTGTCGCGCGCCGTGCTCGAGGCACAGGGCTCGGTGTTGACCAACAAATATGCGGAAGGCTATCCGGGCAAGCGCTATTACGGCGGCTGCGAATATGCAGACGAGGTGGAATCGCTCGCGATTGACCGTGTGAAGCAACTCTTCAACGCTGGCTTTGCCAATGTGCAGCCGCATTCGGGCGCCCAGGCAAACGGCTCCGTCATGCTTGCGCTCACCAAGCCGGGCGATACAGTGCTGGGCATGTCGCTTGATGCAGGCGGGCACCTGACGCACGGCGCCAAGCCTGCCTTGTCAGGCAAATGGTTCAACGCAGTGCAGTACGGCGTCAGTCGCGACACGATGCTGATCGACTACGAACAGGTCGAAAAGCTCGCGCACGAGCACAAGCCGAGCCTGATCATCGCTGGGTTTTCAGCGTATCCGCGCAAACTCGATTTCGCCCGGTTCCGCGCAATCGCCGACAGCGTTGGCGCAAAGCTGATGGTCGACATGGCGCACATTGCCGGCGTGATTGCGGCGGGCCGCCACGATAATCCAGTCGACCATGCGCACGTCGTCACGTCGACCACGCACAAGACGCTGCGTGGGCCCCGCGGCGGCTTCGTGCTCACTAACGATGAAGAGATCGCCAAGAAGATCAATTCCGCTGTGTTTCCGGGGCTGCAGGGCGGCCCGTTGATGCACGTGATTGCGGGCAAGGCCGTTGCGTTTGGCGAGGCGCTCAAGCCCGAGTTCAAAACCTACATCGATAGCGTGCTGGCCAACGCCAAGGCGCTGGGTGAAGTGCTCAAGGCCGGCGGCGTTGACCTGGTCACCGGTGGCACCGATAACCATCTGCTGCTTGTTGACCTGCGGCCCAAGGGGCTCAAGGGTACGCAGGTGGAGCAGGCGCTCGAGCGCGCCGGTATCACCTGCAACAAGAACGGCATTCCCTTCGATACCGAGAAACCGACCATCACATCGGGCATCCGTCTCGGTACGCCCGCCGCCACCACGCGTGGTTTCGGGGTGAGCGAGTTCGAGCAGATCGGCCGCTTGATCCTGGAGGTCTTCGACGCGTTGCGTGCCAATCCGGACGGCGATCAAGCCACCGAGCAGCGTGTGCGCCGCGAGATCTTCGCGCTGTGCGATCGCTTTCCGATCTACTGACCTGGCTGACTGACCGAACCGGAGGAACACATGAGCACGCTGCATCAAGACAGCATCATCATCGACGGTCTGAACATCTCGAAGTTTGAGAGGCCGGTGTTTGAAGACATGCGCCGCGGCGGCATCACGGCCGCAAACTGCACGGTGTCGGTGTGGGAAAACTTCACCAAGACCGTCGACAACATCGGCGTGATGAAGCAGAAGATCCGCGAAAACGGCGAGCTGCTGACGCTCGTGCGTACGACGGACGACATCTTCCGCGCCAAGAAGGAAGGCAAGACCGGCATCATCTTGGGCTTCCAGAACGCGCACGCGTTCGAAGACAACCTTGGCTACATCGAAGCGTTTGCCGATATGGGCGTGCGCGTCGTGCAGCTTTGCTACAACACGCAAAACCTGGTCGGCACGGGCTGCTACGAGCGCGATGGCGGGTTGTCGGATTTTGGTCGCGAGGTGATCACCGAGATGAACCGCGTCGGCATCATGGTCGATCTGTCGCATGTGGGCGGCAACACGTCGTCGGAAGCGATCGCGTTCTCGAAGAAGCCGGTGTGCTACTCGCACTGCCTGCCGTCGGGCCTGAAGGAGCACCCGCGCAACAAGAGCGACGCACAGCTCAAGGAGATTGCCGATGCTGGTGGGTTCGTCGGCGTGACCATGTTTGCGCCGTTCCTCAAGCGCGGGATCGAAGCGACGATCGACGACTACATTGAGGCGATCGATTACGTCGTGAACCTCATCGGCGAAGACGCCGTGGGCATCGGCACGGATTTCACGCAGGATTTCGCCAAGGAATTCTTCGACATGCTCACGCACGACAAGGGGCGCTACCGCCAGCTGACCAACTTCGGCAAGGTGATCAACCCGGACGGCATCCGTACGATCGGCGAGTTCCCGAACCTGACCGCGGCAATGGAGCGCCATGGCTGGAAGGCGTCGCGCATCCGCAAGATCATGGGCGAGAACTGGGTGCGCGTGTTCAAGGACGTCTGGGGCGCATAGGCCCCATCGAATTCAGCGATCTCATCTACAAGAAAACCGGCCGTGCCCCGCAAGCTTCGGGGTGCGCAGGGGATGTCGTGTCTGCAATACCTGCAGCAAAGCGGCACACCGACGGCCTTCCTCACGGAGTCATTGCAATGCAACCTCAACTGCCGATCAACGTCGATCCCAACACCGGCGTCTGGACTACCGATGCACTGCCGATGCTGTATGTGCCCCGTCATTTCTTCACGAACAACCACACGGCTGTCGAAGAGGCGCTGGGGCGCGATGCGTATGCGGAGATTCTCTACAAGGCCGGCTACAAGTCCGCATACCACTGGTGCGACAAGGAAGCCAAGCTGCACTGCCTTGCGGGGATGGCCGTGTTCGAGCATTACCTGAAGCGTTTGTCCCAGCGCGGCTGGGGTCTGTTCTCGATTCTGGAAGCGGACCCAGCGGCAGCACGCGCCAAGATCGAACTGTGTCACTCATCGTTCGTACTCGCGCAACCGGGCCGCGAAGGCAAGCTCTGCTACATGTTCGCCGGCTGGTTTGCGGGGGCGATGGACTGGGTCAACGATACCGCGCCGGAAGGAAAGGGCGCGCCGCGTGCGCAGTCAAGGGAGGTGCAGTGTGCGGCGGAAGGCCATGACAACTGCATTTTCGAAGTGTCGCCGATTGCGCATTGATGCGCTGACACAAGACAACACCCGCAACACGACACACACGAACGCCAGAGGTCGCCAGCGATGCGTTATCCCCACCTGTTTAAACCCCTGCAGCTCAACCAGTTGACGTTGCGCAATCGGATCGTCAGCACGGCGCACGCAGAGGTGTATGCGGAGCCGGACGGTCTGCCGGGCGAGCGCTATATCCGCTACTACGAGGAAAAGGCCAAGGGCGGTGTGGGCCTGGCCGTGTGCGGCGGTTCGAGCCCCGTGTCGATCGATAGCCCCCAGGGCTGGTGGAAGTCTGTGAATCTGGCTACCGACAGGATCATCGACCCGCTCGCGCGGCTGGCCGAAACGATGCACCGGCACGGCGCGAAGATCATGATTCAGGCCACGCACATGGGTCGCCGTTCTGCATTCCACGGTGAACACTGGCCGCACCTCATGTCGCCTTCCGGCGTGCGCGAGCCAGTGCATCGAGGCAACGCCAAGATCATCGAGGTGGAAGAGATCCGCCGCATCATTACCGATTTCGCTGCAGCGGCGAAGCGAGTCAAGGCGGCCGGCATGGACGGCATCGAAATTTCGGCGGCGCATCAGCATCTGATCGACCAGTTCTGGAGCCCGCGCACCAACCACCGCACCGACGAATGGGGCGGCAGCCTGGAGAACCGCCTGCGCTTCGGTGTCGAGGTATTGCAGGCAGTACGCGAGGCAGTTGGCAAGGATTTCTGTGTCGGGCTGCGCATGTGCGGCGACGAATTCCATGAAGACGGTCTCGACCACGAGCAACTGAAAGAGATCGCGCAAGCGATGTCTGAAACCGGCCTGATCGACTATCTCGGCGTGATCGGCTCGGGAGCGGACACCCATAACACGCTCGCGAACTGCATGCCCCCCATGGCATTGCCGCCGGAGCCGTTTGTACATCTTGCGGCCGGCATCAAGTCAGTCGTGAAGGTGCCCATCATGCATGCACAGAGCATTCGCGATGCGGGCCAGGCCGAACGCCTGCTTGCGAGCGGGATGATCGACCTCGTGGGCATGACGCGTGCGCAGATGGCTGATCCGCATATGGTCATCAAGATTCGCGATGGCCGCGAGGACGAGATCAAGCAGTGCGTGGGCGCGAATTACTGCATTGACCGCCAGTACAACGGCCTTGATGTTCTGTGCATCCAGAACGCTGCGACCTCGCGCGAACAGACGATGCCGCACGTGATTGAGAAATCGCGCGGCCCGAAGCGCAAGGTGGTCGTCGTGGGAGCCGGGCCCGCTGGGCTCGAGGCGGCACGCGTTGCGCGATCGCGTGGCCACGACGTTGTGCTGTTCGAAAAAAATCAGGAGGTGGGTGGGCAGATCATGCTCGCTGCCAAGGCGCCGCAGCGCGAGCAGATGTCGGGCATCGTTCGGTGGTTCGACATGGAGACGAAGCGCCTGGGCGTGGACCGACGGCTTGGAGTGGAAGTCGACACGAAGGCGATCATGGCCGAACGGCCTGACATCATCGTGCTCGCCACGGGTGGCCGGGCCTTCTCTGATCAGGTGCCGGACTGGGGCGTCGCCGGCGGGCTGGCGGTCAGCTCGTGGGACATCCTCTCCGGCAAGGTCGAGCCGAAGCAGAACGTACTCGTCTATGACGGCGTCAGCACGCACGCCGGCGCGGGTGTCGCCGACTTCATCGCCAGCCGCGGCTCCAAGGTCGAGATTGTCACGCCCGATGTGAAGGTTGCCGACGATTGCGGCGGCACGACATTCCCGATCTTCTACCGGCGCCTGTACGCGCAAGGGGTCATCCACACGCCCAACTACTGGCTTGACCGGGTGTACGAGGAAGACGGCAAGAAGATCGCGGTGCTGCGTAACGAATACACCGAGGAACTGGAGGAGCGAGCCGTCGACCAGGTGGTCATCGAGAACGGCAGCACGCCCAACGACGCGCTGTACTGGAAGCTGAAGCCGGAGTCGGTGAACAGCGGGCAGATCGACGTGCATAAGCTGTTTGCGGCCGAGCCGCAGCCGTGGCTGTCGGAGGAACTGGGCAATGGCCGGTTTCTGCTGTTCCGCGTTGGCGACTGCATTTCGATGCACAACATTCACGGCGCGATCTACGACGCGCTGCGCCTCGTGAAGGATTTCTGACCATGAATCCGGCCTTTCTGATTACCGCGCTGCTGTGGCTGTCGGTGGCGGGGCTCGTGTTTGCGGTGGCCAAGCGTGCCTCGTACTGGCGTCTGGGGCGCGCGGCTGCGGGCGATGAGTTCGGCATTGCAAACTTGTTCACGATTCCGAAACGCTACTTTGTCGACCTGCACCACGTGGTGGCGCGTGATCCGTACATCGCCAAGACGCACGTGGCGACCGCGGGCGGCGCGATTGCCGCACTCGCGCTGGTGTTCGTCAACTACGGCTTTGCCATCTATTCGCCGTGGCTCGACAAACTGATCTTCGTCGCAGCGCTGGCGATGCTGATTGGTGTGGTGTTCGTCTGGCGACGTCGTGCAGCGAAGGATGTGCCTGCGCGCCTGTCACGCGGTCCGTGGAATACGCTGCCATGGCTGCTCGGCGCGTTCGCGCTCGGCCTTGTTCTGTTCGTGGTCGTGCCGACGGAGATGATGTCAGGTGCGTTTGCCGTGCTGTGCGCAGTGCTGATCGGCGTCGGTGCGTTCGCGATGACGTTTGGTGCCGCGAAGGGCGGGCCGATGAAGCACGCGATGGCGGGTCTGCTGCATCTGGCCTTCCACCCGCGTCAGGAGCGTTTCGCTGGCACGCCCGAAGCGTTCACCGGCAGCGGAACGGCGACGCCGCCGACCGCGTTGAAGCTGCCCGACATCGAGCACCAGGAATACGGCGTTGCCAAACCGGTCGAGTTCCGCTGGAACCAGCTGCTGAGCTTTGACGCCTGCGTGCAATGCGGCAAGTGTGAAGCGGCTTGCCCCGCGTTCGCCTCCGGCCAGCCATTGAACCCGAAGAAGCTGATCCAGGACCTTGTCGTCGGAATGGCAGGCGGCACCGATGCCGCCTATGCGGGCAGCCCCACGCCAGGTCTCGCGGTCGGCCAGCATCGTGGCGAGCCGAACGGTTCCATCGTGTCTGGGCTGATCGAAGCGCAGACGCTGTGGTCGTGTACAACCTGCCGCGCCTGCGTGCAGGAGTGCCCGATGCTGATCGAACATGTAGACGCGATTGTCGACATGCGGCGCAACCAGACTCTCGTGCATGGCACGGTGCCGGGCAAGGGCGCTGAAGTGCTGGCCAACCTGCGCGAGACCGGCACCATGGGTGGTTATGACACGGCGGCGCGTTACGACTGGGCGGTCGATCTGAATGCGCCCATTGCTCAGGCTCGCAAGCCTGTCGACGTGCTTTTCGTAGCGGGCGAGGGTGCGTTTGAGATGCGCTACCAACGTACCTTGCGCGCGGTCGTCAAGGTGCTGAACAAGGCGGGCGTCGACTACGCCGTCCTCGGCAACGTGGAAACGGACACGGGTGACGTCGCGCGCCGGCTGGGCGATGAAGCAACGTTTCAGAAGATGGCGAGGACGCTGATCGGCACATTGTCGACGCTGTCTTACAAGCAGATCGTCACCGCTGACCCGCACGTCATGCACAGCCTGCGCAACGAATACCGCGCACTCGGGTTGCGTGTGACCGTCAAGCATCACACAACGTACCTGGCGGAGCTTGCAGCCAGCGGAAAGATTGCGCCGAAGGCCGTCGACTCACTGCGCGAGAAGCGCACGACCTATCACGACCCGTGCTACCTCGGGCGCTACAACGGCGAGACAGACGCCCCCCGCAAGCTTCTCAAGACGATCGGCATCCAGGTGGTCGAGATGGAGCGAAACGGCATGCGCGGCCGCTGTTGCGGCGGTGGTGGCGGCGCTCCGTTGACGGACATCCCCGGCAAGCAGCGCATTCCCGATATCCGCATTGCCGATGCGCGTGCCGTCAACGCGGATGTTGTTGCGGTTGCCTGCCCGAACTGCACTGCGATGCTCGAAGGTGTGGTGGGCCCACGCCCAGACGTGCTCGACGTGGCTGAACTGGTTGCTGCTTCGCTGGAGTGAATCGATGAACACGATCAAACGAATCGATCCGCGCCGGCCGTTCATCATCACGGCCGCCGGGCTGAAGCGGATCACACTCGGGGAGATCGGCAGCTCGGATGCCAACGTGGCGCACTGGCCCACGCTCAGCCACGGTGGCACTGCGGCCAAGCCGCGCCGCACGTTGACCGACCCAAAGCATGTGCTGCTCGTCGCGGCGCACAGCGAGCGCGGCGCACTGGACGAGCACGCATGCCAAGCCGTTGCCGCTGCTGCGCTGCTGGCGGATACACACACTGAAGTCGTGCTGGTGGTCTTCGGTGAGCTGAAGGATGACGCGGCGGCGCTTGGTGTCGACAAGCTCGTCGAGCTTGCGGGCTTTGACCGCCGGGTGTTTGCTCCAGAAAGCGAACTGCAGGCGCTGCAGGCGTGCGTTGCCGCATTTGCACCGAAGAACGTATTTCTGCCTGACAACGCGATCGGCGACGGTGACCTCGGCCGCCGCTATGCAGCTTCCGCCGGCGCAAGCATTGGCGCGCACATCGTCGAAATCAACGCGCAGCATGTTGGCGCCTATGCCCACGCCAAGCGGGCGTTCGCAACGCGCTCGCTGCCCGACGTGATCCTGCTCGCACAGAACGCGGTGGATGCGAAGCTGCCGTTCGTGGGCGCCGGCGAGCGGCTGCCCAGCGATTTCATAGACGTTGCGGCCCCTGCAGCGCAACGAACACGCGATCTTGGCCTGGAAGACCTCGACGCTGCGCAGGTGGCGCTGGAGGAAGCGGATTTCATTGTCTCGGCCGGCAATGGCGTATCCGACATTCCATCGTTCGAGCGATTGGCTGATGTGCTGGGCGCCGCGGTTGCAGCGAGTCGGGTCGCGGTCGACAACGGACATTTCAAGCGCGATAAACAGGTAGGCGCCACAGGCAAGACAGTGGACGCGAGCGTCTACATCGCGTTTGGCATTTCCGGCGCCGTGCAGCACTTGCAAGGCATCAAGGATTGCCGCCACGTGATTGCCGTGAATCTTGACGGCAGCGCCCCAATTGCAAAGCGTGCTGACTTGACCGTGGTGGGCGATGCTCAGGCAACGATCGCGGCGCTGATCGAGCAGGTTCAGAGCGCACGCGCAGCCCACGCGGCCCGCGGACAGCCGCCGGCTGCGGTGGGTAACCGTGAACCGGAAGGAGTTGCAGCATGAGCGCCCCGCGACAGTTGAAGCGCATTGCGGTGCTGGTGTCGGTTGGCCGTCATCCGGTCAGCGGCGCCTTGCGTTACAGCCGCAACGATGCGGTTGCTCTTGAGATCGGCCGCCAGCTTGCCGATCGCCATGTTGCACAACTTGACGTCATCCATGCGGGCGATCCGGCAAATCCGGCGCTTGCCGAATATCTCGCGCTCGGCGCACGCGAAGTCGATGTGCTGACTTGCAGTGAGGGGGACGATGCAGCGGCCATGCTCGCGGCGCGGTTGCAGGGCTGCGACCTGGTCCTGACCGGCGTGCGAGCCGAAGGTGCGTACGACACCGGTGTGTTGCCGTATCGCGTTGCCGCATTGCTGGGCTACCCGATTGTTGGCGCGGCCGTCGACATTGCAGTCAATGATGGCCGTGCTGCTGTGCGGCAGTTCCTACCCAAGGGGCTGCGCCGACGCGTCGATACCTCGTTGCCGGCCGTCATTGCAGTGCACCCGTTGGCCAATGCACATCCCCGCTACGCGTACGCGCGGTTACGGGCAGGCGATGTGCGCTGGGCAAGTGTGACGGCCGTTGCAGATGCCGAGGCGTCTGCGTGGACGCTCGGCCCGATCGAGCGCAAGCCGGTCAAGCTCGCGGCGGCGGAGAAGCGTTCCGGCCACGCGCGGATGCTTTCGGCAACCACCACCGAAAGCCGGGGTGGCAACGTCGTAATTGACGGAAGTTCTGTCGAAAAAGCGCAAGTCATCCTGGCTTATTTGCGCGAGCATCAGCTCATCGACTACTGATTTGAACCTGTCGGCAAGAACTAAAGAGACGCAAGGAATCCGGAGCAGACGATGAAGGTATCGGCAGATATTCGCGAGTTGATCGAACGACGCAAAGCAGGCTACAGCCTCGAGGCGCCCTTCTACCATAGTGAAGCGATCTTCGCGCTCGATATGGAGGCGATTTTCCGCCAGCACTGGATCCAGGTGGCGGTTGAACCGGACATGCCAGAGCCGGGCGATTACGTCACGGTAGAGCTGGGCAGCGATTCAATCCTGATCGTGCGCGACGACGACATGCAGATTCGCGCGTTTCACAACGTGTGCCGCCACCGCGGCGCGCGCTTGTGCAACGGAGAGAAAGGCACGGTGGGCAATATCGTATGCCCGTATCACAGCTGGACGTATAACCTCGAAGGCCAGCTCATGTTTGCGGAACACATGGGCGAGAAGTTCGACCGCTGCAAGCACAGTCTGAAATCGGTGCACACGCAGAACCTCGCGGGCCTGATCTTCATCTGCCTGGCAGACAACCCGCCCGATTTTTCTGCAATGCGCGAGGCCATGGAGCCGTATCTGCTGCCGCACGATTTGCCGAACACCAAGATCGCCGCGCAGGTCGACATCATTGAGAAAGGCAACTGGAAGCTGACGCTCGAGAACAATCGCGAGTGCTATCACTGCGTTGCGAACCATCCTGAGCTGACAATCTCGCTGTATGAATACGGCTTCGGCTATCAGCGCTCCGATGCCAACGCCGAAGGCATGGATGCGTTTGTGCAGACCTGCATCGAGCGAGGCAAGGAGTGGGCGGAGATGGGGCTGCCATCGGAAGAGATCGAGCGCCTGCTCGATACCACCGGCTTCCGTACGCAACGCCTGCCGCTTGATCGCAGCGGTGAGTCCCAAACACTGGATGCCAAGGTTGCGTCCAGGAAGCTGCTCGGCGGTTTCAAGCAGGCGGATCTCGGTGGGCTGTCGTTCTGGACGCAGCCGAACTCCTGGAACCACTTCATGAGTGACCATATCGTGGCGTTCTCGGTGATTCCGCTGTCCGCCGGAGAGACCCTGGTGCGCACGAAATGGCTCGTGCACAAGGATGCGGTCGAGGGCGTTGACTATGACGTGAAGAACCTCACCGCCGTGTGGAACGCGACCAACGATCAGGATCGCGCGCTGGTGGAGTATTCCCAGGCGGGTTCAGCAAGCAGTGCGTACGAGCCGGGTCCGTATTCGCCGTACACCGAAGGTCTTGTCGAGAAGTTCGCGGCCTGGTACGTCGCCCGACTCGCCGACCAGATCGCAGAATCGCACTAAGCCTGTAAACGGGAGCAAGACATGATGCGAGATGCGGGCCAATTGGACGTCATGGACAGCCGGGTGACGCAGCTCGCGTTCTGGAGCGCGCTTCCTGAACGCTGGACGAGCGATGCCGAAGAAACGCTGGTGTGCTGCCACGTAAGGCAGGAGACGCACGACGTAAAGAGCTTCTTCTTCCGTTCGCCGATGGGTCGCATGTTCCTGTTCGAGCCAGGTCAGTTCATTACCCTCGAACTCGCCATCGAGGGCGAGACGATCAACCGTTGCTACACGATCTCGTCGTCGCCTGCACGTCCGCATACGATATCGATCACCGTCAAGCGTGTGCCGGGCGGCAAGGTGTCGAACTGGCTGCACGACAATCTGCAGCCTGGCGCTGCAATCCGGGTGCTGGGACCTGCCGGAGAGTTCACCTGCGCGCGGCATCCAGCACGCAAGTACCTGTTTCTCTCTGCCGGCTCCGGCGTGACGCCGCTCATGTCGATGAGCCGCGCGCATCACGATCTTGCCGAAGATCGCGACATCGTATTCGTGCACAGTGCGCGCACGCCCGACGACATCATCTTTGGGCGCGAGCTGGATCTGATCGCATCGAACCACGCGAATTTTCGTACATCGTTCGTGGTCGAGCGCCTTGGTACACGCACCAACTGGCCCGGCATCACGGGTTTTTTGTCACTGCCGCTGCTGAAGCTTGTCGTGCCGGATTTCATGGAACGCGAGATCTTTACCTGCGGCCCTGCCCCGTACATGAAGGCGGTGCGCGGTCTGCTCGACGAAGCCGGGTTTGACCGCACGCACTACCACGAAGAGAGTTTCTCGTTCGAATCATTGGCTGCCGAAGCGGCGCCAGAGGCGACAGTACAGGATGCCGCTCCAGCGGAAAGCCCTGACGCTGACGCACCGCAGTTCAGTGTCAGCTTTGCGAAAACGGGGCGGGAAATCGCCTGTGGCGCGGCGCAGCACGTGTTGGATGCGGCGCGCCAGGCCGGAGTTCGGTTGCCCGCATCGTGTACCCAGGGCATGTGTGGAACGTGCAAGGTCAGGTTGGTATCTGGCCAGGTCGATATGAAGCACAACGGCGGGATCCGCCAGCGCGAGATCGACCAGGGAATGGTGTTGTTGTGCTGCAGCAAACCGCTGTCGGATCTGGTGATCGACAAATAAGAACCGACGTCGCGCCGTGCATTACAACAGGGTCGCGACGCAGGGTCGGTAGTGAATAAACGGAGGCGCTTGTGTGCCAATCAAAGGAGGAATAACCATGAAGTTTCTCGAAAAGCTGGTCTTTGCCAGTGCGGCATCTGTGATGTTGACGTGGAGTGCATTCGCGCTTGGAGCGACCAAGCCCGGCCTGAAGATCGGCTATGTCGAAGGGTGGGACGACAGCGTCGCAACGACGAACGTCGCCGCACGGATCATTGAAAAGAAGCTGGGGTATCCGGTGCAACTGGTGCCGGTGGCGGCGGGTGTCATGTGGCAAGGCGTCGCCCGGGGCGATCTGGACGCTACGCTGTCCGCGTGGTTGCCCGTGACGCAAGGTGCCTACTGGGATCAGTTCAAGACCAAAGTGGTGGATCTCGGGCCGAACTTCACTGATGCGCGAATCGGTCTGATCGTTCCCGAATCCGTGAGCGCAAAGACCATCGAAGACCTGAACGCACAGAAGTCGGCATTCGAAGGTCGCATCGTCGGTATTGACGCTGGTGCGGGCGTGATGCGCAAGGCGGGCGATGCCATCAAGACCTATGGGCTCAACTACTCTCTGATGCCGAGTTCGGGCAGCGCAATGACGGCTGAGCTGGCGCGTTCAATGAACGCAAATAAGCCGATTGTCGTCACAGGGTGGGCCCCGCACTGGATGTTCGCAAAATGGAAGCTGCGTTTCCTTGAAGATCCGAAGAAGGTCTTCGGTGATGCGGAGCACGTCGACAACGTTGTCAATCCGGGGTTGGAAACCAAGGCGAAGCCGGTGGTCACGTTCCTGAAGAAATTTCAGTGGAAGCCGGGTGAGATCGATAGCGTGATGCTGGCAATCCAAAATGGCACGAAGCCGGACGCGGCTGCCGATGCATGGATCGCCGCGCATGCGGATCGTGTGAACGCATGGCTTGAAGGCGCGCAGTCGCAGTAACTGTCCAACCCGGTCTGTCGACCGGCATCGAAGTAGTACCGGCCACCATCGCCCTGCGATCGTGGCCGGTTTCCGTTGGGTCTACTGGAAGACGACGGTTCGATCACCGTTGAGGAACACGCGGCGCTCAATGAACGCCTTGACCGCGCGTGCAAGGGTGAGGCATTCGACATCTCGGCCCACCGCCAGCAATTGCTCGGGGCGGTAGGAATGATCAACCCGCTCGACGACCTGCTCGATGATCGGGCCTTCGTCTAGATCGTCGGTAACGAAGTGCGCGGTCGCGCCGATGAGCTTGACTCCGCGCGCATGCGCCTGATGGTAAGGCTTTGCACCCTTGAAGCCGGGCAAGAAGGAGTGGTGGATGTTGATCGCGCGATTGATCAGTTTCGCGCTCGTCTCTGGCGAAAGCACCTGCATGTAGCGTGCGAGGATCACGAGTTCCGCGCCGCTCGATTCGAACAGGTCGAGCCATTGCGCCTCCTGCTGCGCCTTCGTTTCGGCCGTGATCGGAAAATGGCGGAATGGCAGACCGTGCTGGCGTGCCATTGGCTCGAAGTCGGGGTGGTTCGACGCGATTCCGACGATGTCCATTTTCAGTTCACCCATGCGCCAGCGGAACAGCAGATCGGCCAGGCAATGCTCCAGTTTCGACACCATGATGAGGACTTTCGGACGCGCCTGCGCGTCGTGAATGGCCCATTGCATGCCGAAGGTTTGCGCGATCGGTTCAAACTCTCGCCGCAGTTCGTCAACGTGCAGCATGTGTGCATCCGTCGCATGAAACACGCAGCGCACAAAGAAATGCTGGCTCAGTTCGTCGTCGAAAACGTTCAGCTCGTCGATGTAGCACTGATGGCGCTCGAGCAATCCGACGACGGCGGCCACCTGGCCGGGGCCGCTCGGGCATGACAGCGTCAGAATGAATGATGGTGAACGGGATGGCGCGTTCATGCGATTCCTCTTTCTCGGTTGACTGGGGCGTTTGCAGCGTGCAAACGCCCGCCACGCTGAAAGTAGAGCAGGGCGCCCGGTGCACAGATAGAACCGAACCGCCGAGTGGCTGGTATTGGTTCGCCACGTGAGCGGGGAAGGTGTACTTTGGTTGTGTCGTGGAGCCGCGCGTCGACCATGGCCGCTGGCAGTCGATGTCGCTCCTGGACAAGCCGATGTCATCTATCGGTTTGTCGGGTTTTCAGTGTCGTATTTGAACAAGCACTTGTCGGAAATCGTCGGCAGATGGTGGTCGTTTCTAGCAACTATGTAGGGAAATCGCACCGATAAAGCGGGGATGCAATTCGTCAGATTTACCCTGGCGTTTCGGGAAGGGAAACCAACAGAAATAGGGATGCAGCGCTGGCGCTTTCCAGATGCCAGGGAAGTGCGGGCACGCCATGTGACGTGTAGGTCCAGCAGTACCAGGAGAGGGTTCGATGAATAGTCCCAAGGTCGTAGTCGAAGGTCTGAGCAAGGTGTTTGGAAGCAATCCCCGCCAAGCCCTCGACATGCTCGCTGCCGGGTCAACGAAAGACGAAGTGTTCAGGCGCACCGGTCAGGTCGTCGGCGTGCACGACGTATCGTTTGACGTGAAAGAGGGTGAAATCTTCGTGATGATGGGCCTGTCGGGCTCCGGCAAGTCGACGTTGATCCGCCTTGTGAACCGGCTCGTGGAGCCCACCGCCGGCAAGGTGCTGATCGGCGGCCGCGACGTGGCGGCCGTCAGCCGATCGGAGCTGATCGCGCTGCGGCGCAAAGACATGAGCATGGTGTTCCAGTCGTTCGCGCTGATGCCGCAGCGCACGGTGCTGTCGAACGCCGCATTTGGCCTTGAAGTGGCGGGCGTTGGCCGGGTGGAACGTGAGCGGCGCGCCATGGAGATCCTGGAGCAGGTTGGCCTGGCGGCCTTCGCGCAAAAGCTGCCGCGCGAACTGTCCGGGGGCATGCAGCAACGTGTCGGCCTGGCGCGCGCGCTCACCGTCAATCCTTCCTTGATGATCATGGACGAGGCGTTTTCGGCGCTGGATCCGCTCAAGCGCAAGGAAATGCAGAACGTGCTGCTGCAACTGCAGAAAGACCACCAGCGAACGATCATGTTTGTCTCGCACGATCTGGAAGAAGCGCTGCGCATCGGCAGCCGGATCGCGATCATGGAAGGCGGTCGTCTGGTGCAGGTCGGGACCCCGCAGGAGATCATCACCAGCCCTGCCAACGACTATGTCCGCACGTTCTTCGACGGTATCGACACGAGCCGATACCTGACCGCAGGCGACCTGATGCAGATGGACGCCGTGCCCACGGTTTCAAAGCTTGATGCGGCAAGCATCGCCGCGACGCTGGACGGCAGCATCGACTATGCCTTTGTGCTGGATGCGCAACGCCGGATCCGCGGTTGTGTCACGCGAAGCGCCGCGCCACACATGCAACCCGTCGAGAGCATCCGGTACGACGCGCCGCTTGAGCAGGTCGTGGATCGCGTTGTCGAGAATCCGAATGCGTTGCCCGTTGTCGATCACGACGGTTGCTACTGCGGCTCGGTGAGCCGTGCCCTCATCCTGAAAGCCATTACGCGATCGCGAGGCCACCATGTCTGACACCCTTCCTATCGGCCACTGGGTCGACCAGGCAGTCCACTACCTTCTGGATCACGACGCGGCCGCGTTCGATACGGTCGGCCGTGCCATCGAGGGGCTCGCCGCGCTCATCGAACGTAGCCTTCAGGCCGTGCCGATGGGGTTGATGATGGCGGTCTTCATTGGCATTGGCCTCTGGCGCGTGGGCTGGCGCTTCGCGCTCTTTACAGCGGCGTCGTTCTTCATCATTTCCGCTACGGGGTTCTGGGACCAGACCATCGTCACGCTGGGCCTGACGCTGTCGTCCACCATCATCAGCCTGGCGCTTGGCGTGCCGCTTGGGATCTGGGCGGCGAGAAGCCGGGTCGTTTCAGCTGTCGTGCGTCCGATTCTGGATCTGATGCAGACGATGCCCGCATTCGTCTACCTCATTCCGGCCGCCATGCTGTTCGGCCTGGGCCGTGTGCCGGGCATTCTTTCGACCGTGATCTTTGCCATGCCACCGGCAGTCCGTCTGACGAGCCTCGGTATCCGACAGGTCAACATGGAGCTTGTTGAAGCCGGCCTGGCGTTTGGCTGTACGCCACGGCAACTGTTGTACAAGGTGCAGATTCCGAACGCCCTGCCGTCGATCATGCAAGGCGTGAACCAGACCATCATGATGGCGCTCTCGATGGTCATCATTGCGTCAATGGTGGGCGCCGGCGGCCTCGGCAATGAAGTGCTCGCCAGCATCCAGCGGCTTGATATTGGGCTCGGCTTCGAAAGTGGCCTGTCGGTGGTGCTCCTGGCCATCGTGCTGGACCGCATTACGGAAAGCTTCGGCCGCGCACCCGGTACGGAAAGAGCCCCGCTTTTCACTGGACTGCGACACCTCTTCAGCGCCAAAGCGGCGCCCGTGCAAACCTGAGGGGCTATCTGCCCGTGCGCGAGAGCGGTAGCCAAAACCTTCGCGCTTCCCATCGATATCCGCGGCGTGCCGCTGCGGAGCCCTTCTGAGTGCGTTCATTCGTCAGGAGACAGAGCTATGGCGTCTGTTGCCTCCGCTTTGGTTGAACCGGCTGTCAGCGGTTCCCGATCGATGTCCTCACTCGCGCATTTCGGTTTTCTGACGCTGCCAAACTTCTCGATGATCGCGTTCTCCAGCGCAGTGGAAGTCCTGCGCATGGCGAACTACGTTGGCCGTGCCGAGCAGTACACGTGGTCCATCTATTCACTCGATGGTGCAGCGGTGTCTGCAAGCAACGGCATCGCTTTCCATCCGACTCAGGCTGTCGACCGAGCGAACCTCCCGGATGTGATGATTGTTTGCGGCGGCACACGCATTCGCGACGTCGTTGATCCTTCGTTGCGCGGCTTGCTTGCTTCCATTGCAGAGAGAGGCATTCCTCTTGGCGGCATCTGCACCGGTGCGTATGCGCTGATGTCGAGTCAGTTGCTCGACGGCTACCGCTGTTCCATTCACTGGGAAAACCGGAGTGCGCTGCAGGAAGAGTTTCCGCACGTACAGTTTGCCGATGAGCTGTTCGCGGTCGATCGTGACCGGCTCACGTGCACGGGCGGTACGGCACCCATCGACATGATGCTCAATCTCGTGGGTCTGCGCTTCGGCCAGCGCATGGCCGCGCAGGTTGCTGAACAGTTCATCCTCGAGCGCATCCGCGGCACGACGGATATACAGCCGATACCGGTTGACGTTCGTGTGGGCTTCCTGCGCGCCGAGTTGATCGAAGTGCTGCGATTGATGGAGGCGAATATTGAAGAACCGCTGTCACTTGAGGAGTTGACACGGCTCGTGAATCTATCTCAGCGCCATCTGCAGCGGATGTTCAGGTTCTACCTGAACGTGTCGCCAACGCATTACTACCTGACGCTGCGTCTGAAGCGTGCGCGCGATCTGCTGCGCACGACAAACGCGTCGATCGCGCGCGTGACGTCGGTCTGCGGATTCCACTCGCAATGCCATTTCAGCAAGGCGTATCGGGCCCAGTTTGGCTACGCCCCGAGCCATGAGCGACGAATGCCCGATTGACTATGTGGTTAACCCATTCAGATCAAGAGTAAGGACGTGTTTGATGAAAACCAAAGCCGCCATCGCCTGGAAAGCCGGTGCTCCGCTCACCGTGGAAGAAGTCGACCTGCAAGGCCCGCGCGCCGGTGAGGTGCTCGTCGAGATCAAGGCGACCGGCATCTGCCATACCGATTACTACACGCTCTCGGGCGCCGACCCGGAAGGCATCTTCCCGGCGATCCTCGGCCATGAAGGCGCGGGCGTCGTGCTGGAGGTGGGCGCAGGTGTCACATCGTTGAAGGCCGGCGACCACGTGATTCCGCTTTACACACCGGAATGCCGCCAGTGCAAGTTCTGCCTGTCGCGCAAGACGAACCTGTGCCAGGCCATTCGCGCCACCCAGGGCAAGGGCCTGATGCCGGACGGCACGTCGCGTTTCTCGCTCGACGGCAAGCCGCTGTTCCACTACATGGGCACGTCCACGTTTGCCAATCACATCGTGGTGCCGGAGATTGCACTGGCAAAGATCCGCCCCGATGCGCCGTTCGACAAGGTCTGCTACATCGGCTGCGGCGTTACCACGGGCGTGGGCGCGGTGGTCTACACGGCCAAAGTGGAAGCCGGCGCCAACGTGGTCGTGTTCGGCCTGGGCGGCATCGGGCTGAACGTGATCCAGGGCGCGAAGATGGTGGGTGCAGACAAGATCATCGGCGTGGATCTGAACCCCGCACGTGAAGCCATGGCACGCAAATTCGGCATGACGCACTTCATCAACCCGAATGATGTGGACAACGTGGTCGACCACATCATCCAGCTCACCGACGGCGGCGCGGATTACTCGTTCGAATGCATCGGCAACACGAAGGTCATGCGTCAGGCGCTGGAGTGCTGCCACAAGGGCTGGGGCCAATCGATCATCATCGGCGTGGCCGAGGCGGGCGCGGAGATCAGCACGCGCCCGTTCCAGCTCGTGACGGGTCGTGAGTGGAAGGGTTCCGCCTTCGGTGGCGCACGTGGCCGCACGGACGTGCCGAAGATCGTCGACTGGTACATGGAAGGCAAGCTCAACATCGACGACCTCATCACGCACACGCTGCCGCTGGAGCGCATCAACGAGGGCTTCGAGCTGATGAAGCGCGGTGAGTCGATCCGTTCGGTCGTGCTGTATTGAGGTCGCTGTGAAGCACCAGAAGATCGAGTTCTACCGTCACCCGGCCGGTGGCTGGGGCGCGCTTAAAAGCGTTGCGCATCAATTACTGTCGCAGGGCATCGCGGCCAAGGGCGCCAAGACGATGCTGTCGGCCAACCAGCCCGACGGCTTCGACTGCCCCGGCTGCGCCTGGCCCGATCGCGACCACGCCTCCACCTTCGAGTTCTGCGAGAACGGCGTCAAAGCCGTAGCTGCAGAAGCGACGTCGCGCCGCACTACGCCGGAGTTCTTCGCGCAGCACACCGTGCGGGAATTGACGGAGTGGTCGGACTACGCGCTCGAAGACCAGGGGCGCCTCACGCACCCGATGGTCTACGACGCAGCCAGCGACAAGTACGTACCGATCGAATGGGACGCCGCCTTCGCGCTGATCGCGCAGCATCTGCGCGCGCTGCCCGATCCGAACCAGGCGATCTTCTACACCTCCGGCCGCACCAGCAATGAGGCGGCCTTCCTCTACCAGTTGTTCGTGCGCGCCTACGGCACGAACAATTTCCCCGACTGCTCCAACATGTGCCACGAGCCTTCCGGCACGGGCATGCGGGGCAGCATCGGCGTCGGCAAGGGCACCGTCACGCTCGACGATTTCACCAAGGCTGATGCCATCTTCATCTTCGGCCAGAACCCGGGGACGAATCACCCGCGCATGCTCGGTGAGCTACGCGAGGCCTCCAAGCGCGGCGCGGCCATCGTCTCGTTCAACCCGCTGCGCGAGCGCGGGCTGGAGCGCTTTGCCGATCCGCAAAGCAAGATCGAGATGCTGACGCTGGGCTCCACGCGCATCAGCACGGAGTACCACCAAGTCCGCATCGGCGGCGACCTGGCCACCGTCAAAGGCATCATCAAACACGTGATCGAGCGTGACGACGTGGCACGCAGCCGCGGAGAGCCTGCCATCATCGACCACGCCTTCATCGCCCAGCACACCGGCGGCTACGACGCCTTCGCCGCCGACGTGCGCGCCGAATCGTGGGCAACCATCGAAGCCGAATCGGGCCTGCCAGAACACGAAATCCGCCAGGCCGGCGACACCTACATCAAGGCCGGCAGCGTCATCGCCTGCTGGGGCATGGGCATCACGCAGCACAAGCATTCTGTGGCGACGATCCAGATGATCGTCAACCTGCTGCTGCTGCGCGGCAACATCGGCCGCCCGGGCGCCGGCGCGTGCCCGTGCGCGGCCACAGCAACGTGCAGGGCGATCGCACCATGGGCATTTACGAGAAGCCCGCCCCCGCGTTTCTGGATCGGCTGGAGCAGGTCTTCGGGATTCAAGTACCGCGCGAACATGGCTACGACACCGTCGGCGCCATCGAGGCGATGCGCAATGGCGCGGCGCGCGTGTTCTTCGCCATGGGCGGCAACTTTGCGGCGGCCACGCCGGACACCGCCGCCACGTGGGCCGGCCTGCGCCAGTGCGACCTGACCGTGCACGTAACCACCAAGCTCAACCGCAGCCACATCGTGCACGGCAAGGCCGCGCTGATTCTGCCCTGCCTGGGCCGTACCGAGGTCGACCAGCAGGCTGGCGGCACGCAAGGCGTGACGGTGGAAGACTCGATGAGCATGGTGCACATGTCGGCAGGCATCAATCCGCCGGCCTCGCCGCATCTGCTGTCGGAGCCGGCCATCGTGGCGCGGCTGGCGGAAGCCACGCTGCCCGAGAGCACCATCCCGTGGCGCTGGCTGGTGGAAGACTATGACCGCATCCGCGAGCGCATCGAAGCCGTGTTCGACGACTTTGCCGGCTTCAACGAGAAGATCCGCGTGCCGGGCGGCTTCCGCCTGCGCAACACCGCATCCGAACGGGTGTGGAGCACGCCGTCGGGCAAGGCGGAATTCCACACGCACGCCGTGCCGACCGACACGCCAGTCCATCGCGCCCGCGAGCGCCATGCGGATACGACGGTCTTCACGCTGGCTACGGTGCGCTCGCACGACCAGTACAACACCACCATCTACGGCATGGACGACCGCTACCGTGGCGTGTTCGGCCAGCGCCGCGTGGTCTTCATCAACAAGGAAGACCTGCACACGATCCGCATGAAAGACGGCGAGTGGGTCGACATGGTGACGCTCTCTGAAGACGGCACTACGCGCCGCGCCGATGGCTTCCGTCTGGTGGCGTATGACATTCCGCGCGGGTGTCTGGCGGCGTATTACCCCGAAACCAACCCGCTGGTGCCGCTCTCTTCCGTCGCTGACCAGGCTCGCACGCCGACTTCAAAGTCGATTCCGGTGATGCTGGTGCCGGCCAGGCGCTAAATGCACTGGTCAATTGGACTCCAAGCGATTGGATAGATTGTGTCTCTCTTGTTTGTCTGCCGTTAGCTTAATGGCGACTCAATAGCGCGAGCGCTTTATTAAATCGCTTGGTGCACTGAATGAAGAATGCTTCATGGCGGTGAGGCGCGCGTTGTTCAAATAATCTCATCAACGTTCGTTGGCAGGCGATGATCCAATAAACTGATCCGTAGCCATGATTCACGTGCCTCCGTGAAGAGCGGTCAAGAAGCCCCGGGGCGGTTACAAGCGCCTTGGGGCTTTCTTTTTTTTTTTTTCGATAGGGCGAAAACGAAACAGAATCAGGTGGTGGGTACGCCGTACATTTACTGGCTGGGTGCGACGTTGCGGATCAGGTTATTTGCTTGGTCGGCGACGTACAGGTTGCCGTTGGTGTCGACCGCGATCCCGGATGGTTGGTTGAACATCGCGGTGCTACCGGCGCCGTCGGCGCTGCCCGCGTTGATGGAGCCCGCCAGTGTGGCAACGGCACCCGCCGGGGTCACCATGCGGATCAAGTTGTTGCCGTCGTCGGCGACATAAAGCACGCCGTTGGTACCGATCGCGATGCCCACCGGTAGGGCGAACGTTGCCGCAGTACCCACTCCATCATCACTGCCAGTCGCGCCGGAGCCCGCCAGTGTCGTGACAACACCTGACGATGAGATCTGCCGGATATCGCTGTTGAACCACTCCGTCACATACAGCGTGCCAGACGGAGAGCGCGCGATGCCCGAAGGGCCATTGAAGGTGGCGAGCGCAGCCGCGCCATTGTCGCTGCCAGCTGTTGTTGTGCCGGCCAGCGTGGTCACCACGCCGGCTGGCGTGATCTTGCGGATCATGTTGTTGCTGTAATCCGCCACGTAGACGTTTTCGTTGGCATCCACCGCGATGCCCAGCGGGTTGTTGAACGAAGCGCTTGCGCCGATGCCGTCGGCGCTGCCCGCAGTTGCCGAACCGGCAAGCGTCGTCACGATGCCGCCTGGCGTGATCTTGCGAATATCGTTGCCGTAGAACTCCGACACATAGAGGTTGCCGCTGGCTGCCACCGCAATGCCGACCGGAGTCGCGAACTTGGCACTGCCCGCCATGCCATCGACGTGGCCCGGGCTTCCTGTGCCTGCCAGGGTCGTGACCACGCCGCCCGGTGCGATTTTGCGGATGACGTGGTTGCCGAAATCCGCCACATAAAGGTTGCCTGAGGCGTCTCGCGCAATACCGCTCGGCTGTCGGAACGAGGCCGCCGATCCAGTGCCGTTGACATACCCCGCCGTGGTGGAACCGGCGATGGTGGACACCATTGACTGAGCGACCGCGCAGTTCACGCTCACGTTATTGACGTTACCGTTGGCCAGCCCGCTGCCGTTTGCAACGGAGCAGGATTGCCAAAGCGGTTGGGCGTTGACGGAGACAGCGTAGGCACTGCCCGCCGCTACGGAAACGGAAAAGCTGAAGCTGCCGTCGGCGGCTTGGACGATCGGATCTGCGCCGTTGTTAAGCAGCGTGAGGCTGCCGTAATCGAGCAAGCCCGAGACCGTTCCAGCAATGGTGTAAGTGGCCGGAGCCGTTGGGGCCACCGGGCCGACCGGTGCTCCGATCGGCGCACTCGGCTGCGTTGCACTGGGGGGCGGCGTGGTGGCCGTATCGCCGCCACCGCCGCATGCGGTCAGGATCAGGCAAATCGGGATGGCTTTCAGAAGCGGAGGGCACGCGGAGGACATGGCTTGGTGCTGGGCAAACGTCGATCAGGTTGGATTGGGCCATCGACTCCAGCGATCGGGGGCGCGGCATGTGCCTTTTGCGCCGCCGTATAGACCAGCTCTGATATGACGCCAGACCGGGCGAGGTTGACGCTTCGCTGGAAATGTAAGGGCTCGCCTTAAATCGGCACGTCCTCGTGGAGGTGTAGCGGCGCCTCGAAAAGAAAACGTTTGCGTGCGGGTTTTCACTGCTTAGGCGCCGAATGAGAAAACGCGCCATACATACGATCCTGCACTTGCCGGCCCGCGCAGGCTCGGACATGCGGCAAGTGGCGCAGCCGTAACGGGCTCACGGCGCGCTCGTCTTGCTGCTGAACTTCCTCGCCGTCATCGCTCTACCCTGGTGACACAGTCTGGCTATTGCGCGGGGCGCGAGGGCCGCGCTCGGTCAGTGGATCGCCGTTATCGTGGAGTTGGGTATAGATCGCGGCCAGTGCGGACTGCACCTTGCGCATGCGAATGCGGTAGAACATCAACCCGGCCGATAGCACAGCCAGCAGGACGCCTAAGACTGGACCGATGACGTCGGCGCGCTTCCAGAGTGCTGCATGGTCGGTGGGCGCCGGGCTACGGCTTTCGACCTCGTCCCCTGACGGTGCCGTCGCGGGGGCTGCGGCAGTCTGTGGAGGCTCATTCTTCAACGCCGCAAGCCGCCGCATATCGGCCAGATTCCGCTCAACCTGCGCAAGGCGCGATTCGAGTTCACGGATCGCCTGCCTGGCCGCAACCAACTCCTCGTTGAGCTGCTCGACTTTGGCCTGCTCTTGCGCACCCGTGGCGGAAAGGCGCAGCGTGTCCTTGTCCGATGCATTGGCTGGCGCCGAACGCGGCCTGCTGCCGGCGACGGCGTTGGCATTTGCCTCGGGAACAGGCGGCGTGCGGTCGGTAGCGACGGCCTGCGTCAGCATGCGGATCTGGCGTTCGGCCTCACCTCTTGCCACCGCGGTTATTTCGTCTGCCGCTGGCACACGCAACGTTGCGCCGACGCGCAGGCTGTTGATGTTTCCGGCAATAAAGGCGTGCGGATTGCTCCGGTAAAGTGCCAGCGCCGCCTGTGCAGCAGAGGCATCCGCCCGATTCCGCACGGTGCCGAACGCGATCTGTGAGAGGTTGTCGCCCGCTTTGACGGTATAGGGCGCTGCGGCGCGCTCGTCGTCTTCACCCGCAGACGAGGTGGTTGCCGCCGCCGATGGACGCACGCCGTCCGGCTGACTGCTGGCGGTCGCGTTTGCCGCCGGAGTGGAAGCGCCTGCCGCTGCAGGCGTCTGCACCCGTGGTGCCGACGCACCGCTGGACGCCGACACTGCGGAAGCAGGCGCCGGTTTGCGTTGCGTCTGCAGGAACGTGGTGGGGGCGCTTGCCGCGCCTGGCGGGCTGAGCAGCACCGTATATGCCGCCAGCGTGTTTCCACCAGGCCCCGCAAGGCGCACGACGATATCCGCAATGGAGTCCACTTGCGGAACGGTCGAGTACACGCGAACGACATAGCCGCCGTCTTGCCGCTGCACCAGGGTCGTACGCAGCGAAGGCGCGCTTGCGCCGTAAGGCACACCGGCGGCAAGGTAGCTTTCGCGGTTGCCGGGCTGCAGCACCAGCGCTTGGGCATCGTGGGGCCGCAACCCCGTCAAATCGATTTCCGCATCAAGCGGCTGGCCGATGTTCGAATGCAGATGTAGCACGCCCAGTTCGACAGCATGCCCGGCCGGCATGAATGCCCACAGGGCTGCCGCGGCCGCCGCAGCCAGTGACCTGCGCGCGGGCCGATGCGCAATTCCTCCAGGAAATCGCTTTTTCATGTTGAATGCTCCCCTTGTATTGCTGACACCCGATTTATTGTTTTGGGGGTGGTCGGGAAGGATAGAGCGTTTCGTCAGCGGATCGCCAATGACGACAGGGCAGTTGAGAAAAATTCAGAGTTCGAGCGTCGTGCCTGTTCGGGCCCCGCAATCAATCGATGGCGCGCGGTCTTACCGGCTGAACCGATCCCGCAGGCTTGCACTCTGGTTCAGGCTGGTCAGCATGGCATCGAGCCAGTGTTCATCTCCACCTGCCGTCGGCACGTTCGATGCACGTACATCGTGCTCGGGGGGGCGATCTGCTGCGTGCTTGAGAACGACGGGGCGCATGGGTTTGGCGCCATCCTGCATGGGTTGCGGCGCCGGCTCTTGTGCACGCGTTTGCCCGGCAATCGGCAGGGGCGCGCGTGCTGCAAGCTTGCGGTTGAGAATGCCCTCTACGGCCCGGGCGTAGATGCCGTTTTCCCCGGGAGACTCCGAGTGATACGCCCCGATGGCATGCCAGCTGTTGCCGTGCAGTTGCACCTTGCGCGCAAGATGCCACGCAGCCACGTAGGCGCTGACGCACGGGTCATAGAGCATCTGGCGGCCGATACCGTAGCGCGACAGTTCCGGGAGGTGGATGGTGTTGATCTGGAACATGCCCAGGTCTTCACTGCCGTTGCGGTTCCGGTTGTGCGCTTGCGGGTTCAGGTGCGATTCCTGATAGCCGATGGCACGCAGAACCTGGGCATTGACGCCGTGGTATGCGGCGGCATCGTCGATGCAATCGGCCAGGGCTGCAGCAGGCAGGCAGCCCAGCAGTGCAATGGCGAAAACCAGCGCCCGCCGCAGCGCCGCAGCGTACCGGTCACGCCCGCGCATGCTCTTGCCTGCCGGCGCAGGCGCGCGTCATGGGGTGCCGTTGCTGCAGGCGTTGCTGCTGCCAGGTGTGATGCGTTTCGCGGCGCGTGGGCGGTACTGCATGGGTGGCTGCGCGACGCTCCCGCGCAGCCATGATGCGAGACGATGGGGCATGCATTGCGGATCTCCGGTAACGAGCATGCGCGCATCATAGAAATGCGTGCCGGGCGTTGCGCACGCACAGTGCGAATTTGCCTGCCTTGCAGCGAAACCGTATCGACAGCGTGCATGGGCATGACGGTTCGCCGCGGGCGCAACGGGTTCGTCCTGCCACAGGTCATGTTGCGCGGTGGTCCATACGATCAGCAAACAGGCGGAAAGGGCGCGTTGCCCGCCGCCTATTGCCACTTCATCTTCTCTTGGGCCCATCATGCAATCACATTACGGTAGTGCCTCCACGCTGCCCGGTACCGTCGCGCAGAGCCATGCCGACCGGGGTGCGGCGGATGCAGGTGTCTCGGTGACAAACAAGCTGTCGCGCGCATTGCGGCGCGTGCTGCAGCGTGTGCGGACCGGGCACGCCGAGGCGTCGCCGGCCGCCAATCGATTTCACATGCCGCTCTCGCATCACGACCGACAGGCAGCGCCGACGTCTTCGCGCACGCAGCATCAACAACGTGCAGGTGCGGCACGCGATGCATTGCGCATCCAGCAAGCCATGCCACAGGGCCACGGCCTACGAGCCCTCATTCCGCCCACCGATGCCAGCCGCTGGCTGGCCGTATGCGAGGCGGTGGCGGGTTGGCAGCAGGAGATGGCGCGCCGCCTGCACCGCTACAGCGGCCCGTTGCTGACCGACACCGCACGGCCCACGGAGCAAGGCTTGGCCCTGGCGGCCACGCGCATGCTGCTGGCCATGCAGCAGAAAAGCCGACACCTCGTGCTCGACGGTATTCCTGTGATGCGCCTGCCTGCGGCCCTGTGCCTGGCCGAAGAGCTGGAGCGGCTGACCGTCCATGATTGCGATCTCTTTGAGTGGCCGGCGTCCGGTGGTTTGCCGGTCAACCTGAGCGCGCTGCATTTCGCGCGCAACCCGCGGTTGTCAGCGTTGCCGGGGCGGATCGGCAAGCTGTTGCAGTTGCAGGAAATTGTCGTGCTGGATTCGCCGCTGCGCGCGCTGCCGTCATCGTTGTCTCAACTGCCGAAGCTGGAGCGCCTGGTTCTGCAGGGCACGGATCTGCGCATCGTGCCCGTTGAGCTTGGCACGCTGGCCGCATTGCAGACGCTGACGCTGGCATCCAACAAGCTGCTCGCCCAACTGCCCATCAGCCTTGGCCAGCTTGCGCAACTGCGCGAGCTTCACCTGCGCGGCAATCCGCTGCTCTCTGTGTTGCCCGACACGCTGGGCAACCTGGCCGAACTGGAGCGGCTGGACCTGCGCGAGAACACTGCCATGACGACGCTGCCCGGCTCGCTCGGGCGACTGCGCAAGCTGCGTCATCTTGACCTCTCTGGCATGTCGAGCCTTGTGGCCGTGCCGGAGGGCATTGGCCATTGCGTGCAACTCCGCACGCTGCGCCTGCGCGATTGCGGATCACTGCGCAGCTTGCCAGCGTCGGTTGGCGACCTGAAGCAGCTGACGCACCTGGATTTGCGCGGCTGCTATGCCTTGGCAGGCCTGCCTGATACGCTGCGCGATCTGCCGCTAGCGTGCCGTGTCGATGTGCCGGCGCACCTGTCTGCTCGGCTGGCTGAGTTGCGGCCCATAGCCGGCGCCATCGCGACGGCCGGTTCTGCCATCGCACCGGATTGGATCGCGCTGCGCCAGGGCTGGCGCGCACGCCTGCAGCCCTATGACGCCGAATATGGCAGCGATGCCTTGTGCATCTGGATGGAGCGCTATATCAACGCCATCGCACCCGACGCCTTGCGTGCATACCGCGATAGCCGCCGTCTCGGCCTGCTGGTGGATGGCCTGTGCGAATTGCCAGCGCTGCGCAGCGCCGTCTTTCAGCGAGCCCAAGAGCGTTATGCGCTCGGTTGCCTGGACGAAGAGGCGCTGTCGCTTGATGCGCTGATGGCGATGCTCCTGAGCGAGCGCCTGCGCGAGCCCGGGTTGCCGGAAGACGCTGCCGCACGGATGGTGCGTGGCGAGGCCTTTGCAGCGTTGCTCGAATATGGCGCCGCGGGTGGGGCGATTGACGAGGTTGTTCAGAAATTCGCAGCTTGGCCGCCGCTGCAGAGTTACGTCGCACGCTACGTCAGGGCTGGCGACGGCCTCGCACGGCGGCACGTTGCTGTCGCGCGCGACTGGCTGCACGCTGGCTAGCACGGCCGTTCAATCGTGTTTCCCATGGGCCGGCTTGATGCCGGCCTTTGTTTTGCCCAATGCAACACGGCCAAAGACGCTTGGAAGCAGGCAAAAAAAGGCCAGCCCGGGCGCTCCTGGGCTGGTGTCAAGGGCGTGAAGTCTGAGGAGACTTATGTCGGCGATTGACTTTCGTCGGCTGGGAAAGCGTTACCAAGCAGCGCTTTGCGGCGCTGAATCTCCTGCTGTGCCTGCTGGCTGATCGGCAGGTTCATGGCAGCGAGTTGCTGCAGATTCGCCAGGTTGGCCTGCTTGATCGATGCTTTGGTCGGTTCCAGGCGTGTGCGCAATTGGCCAATGGTGCCGGACGGTTGCGGCTTGCCGTGCAGGGCGGCCTGGGTTTGGTCGTTCTCGCGTTGCAGCGCCTTCGGGTTGCGCACCAGCGACTGGATGCCGATGTTGCGCTCCTCGGTATGGAACAGCGCAGCCGAGTTGATGGCGCGCGTGTTGCCAATGATCTTCGAGAACGCATCGAGCAGCGGACGGCCCTGGTTGGAGTCGCACAGATAGTCGGCGCGTTCCTCGATGGTCGTCATGGCTTGCAGGCGTGCACGCATCGCCTCCACGTCGAGGTGGCTTA
This sequence comes from Ralstonia sp. Ralssp110, assembly GCF_047325135.1. Lineage (NCBI taxonomy): Bacteria > Pseudomonadati > Pseudomonadota > Betaproteobacteria > Burkholderiales > Burkholderiaceae > Ralstonia > Ralstonia sp. Ralssp110. The sequence continues at coordinate 1,310,548 of NZ_CP168609.1, forward strand.
CGTCGATCGGCTTGGCCAGCGGTTCGGCAAGCTTGAATAGCTGTTCGCCATTGGCGGTCGAACCCGGAGCGTGCGCAGCCACCTGCGTCGACACCTGTGCCGCACGTGCGAACGGGGTTGCCGCGTGATAGCGCACGAACTCGTTCTTGATTTGGACGGGGCGGTTCTCGGCCGCCGCGGCGTTGATCTCTTGCGTCGCCGCTGCGTACTTGGCCACCACATCGGCCATCAGGTTCGGATTGGCGAGGTAGCGATCGCGTTGCACCGGATTTGCATCGAACGCTTGCCGTAGCGCGGCGTCTTCGCCATGGGCTTCCGCGTCGACGATCTTGGCGAGGAAGGGATGCTGCATGATGAGGTAGCTCGTGTCGGAGCCCATCACCTCGCCCGCGTAGCTCTGTGTGCTGTCCGTATGCGAGACCGACGGCGTGAACGTGCCGTGCGGCGTCGGCACCGTCAACGACAGGCTCATGCCGCTGTTCTTGTTGCGCAGGACGCGCGCATATTGCAGCTCCATCGGGGCGTTCTCCACGTCAGGCGCCTGGCGCAACTTGACGACCAGGCTGGTGCCGTCGGTCACGTTGAGCAGCAGCCCCTGCGTTTGGCGGATCAACTCTTGCGGATCGAACTTGTCGTCCTGCAGCCGCATGTTCGGCGCGAATTTTTCCACGGCCGCTGCAATTGCCTGGTTGAGTATCACGCCGGTAATGGGCGCACCGCCCTGCGCGGTGAACGTGAACTGCCAGAACTTGCCCGTACGGCTGGGGTTGACCTGATGATTGGCGTTCATCAGGCGCGCCTCAGCGGTGAGCGAGACTTGCCCTGCGCTATTGCCCACCGAGATGGAACCCGTGAACGGGCCCAGTTGCACTTTGCCGGTAGACCGGCCGAAGCGGTTGAGGATCGCGTTGAGCGCACTGCTTTGCGCGCCGCCGGAAACCGTCGCCTTCAGTGCCGTATCCCAGCGCTGCCACAGCGATTTGTCTTTCAACGGACCGTTCTTCTGCACGTCGTAGTTCTTGAGCGGCAGGTACGTCTTGTCCAGCATTCCGCGCGCAGTCTTGTACATCGAATCGGCCGTCAGGATGGCTTCGGCGGCGGCCGTGCCGTGCTCCTCACGCTGCGCCATCTGCTGCTTCACGACAGAGATATGCGCGCCCACGCAGCCCAGCGCCAAGCTGATCGCAGCATGGCTCTTTGCCACGAACGCCTCGGGGTTGGCGAGTGCATCCTTTTGCGGATAGCGGCCATGCCACACGGTCTGGTTGATCTGTGCGAAGGCCGCTTCGCGATGCTGGTTCAGCGTATCGCGCTCTTTGGCGGGCATGAACCGATCGTTCCTGGCGAGCACGGCGCCCGCGTGATCCGCAAATTGCAGATAGGTGCCGATGAGATGCTCCAGTTGGTCCGTCGCGTGATTAAGCTGCTCGGGGCTGGCGTGTGTGATGGCGTTGCGGAACTGCGCGGGGATGTTGGCTTCCTCGCCATAGTGCAGGCGCTCGGCGTCGGTGAAGGGCTGCGCAGGGCCCGCATGCAGTTCGTGCGTCAGCGCCTTGCGTGTCTCGTTGTACAGGTGGAGCTGCGCGGGCGGCGGTTCGGCACAGGCGGCATCGAGCTGCTGATGCAGCTTGAACGTGGACTGGTAATCCTTGTGATAGCCCGGGTCCAGCAGCGTGTGCGGTGCGGCCGCGCTTTCCGTGAAGAACTGCGCCACGTTGCCGCGCACGTTCACATCAAAGCTGCCGCCGGCTTCCAGATTGGTGCTGCCATGGGTTTCGTTGCCGACGGTGGCATCTACGCTGCCGGTCACCTGGCGGTAGGCCAGGAAGCGGTCGCCATACGCCACGGAATCGGGCACGTCGCGTCGCGGTTGCGCCGGCATGGGCTGCCCGCTGCCGATGCGATCGGTCAGCACGTCGGCGATTGGCGGGTATGCGGCTTTCATCAGCGTGCCGAAGCGGTCTCCGCCCACTTTCTGGTCGATTGCGCCGGCCAGCAGCGTCATCTTCAAGGTGTTGAAACCCTTGGCAATCTTGACGTCGTTCAGGAAGTAAGGCTTGCCTGGGGCTTCCGTGTAGTTGCGGCCGATGGCGTGAGACACCAGATTGGCCAACGATTCCAACTGCTGCTTCACCTGGCGCGCATGCGGCCCGGCAGACTTGACCCAGGCGCGGTTGGCATCGTGGTTGGCAACGAGCTTGACGAGTTGGCGCAAGTCATCATGTTCGAGGTAGACATTGCCGCCGGACAGGTCCAACCGACCCGTCAGCTTGGCGGCCCACTCGCCCAGCTTGCCGCCCAGCGCAACTTTGGCGAAGGCCTGTGCCGAGGGCCAGTAGTCGACGTCACCGTCGTCATCGGCAAAGTACAGCCGGCCCTTGCCGCCACCCGCTTCCACCGACACGTGGGCACCCGCATAGCGGTTAGTGGGAAAGCCTGAGATTGACACGCTGCCCGACGTGCCCGTGCTCACGTTGGAGCCGGGCTTGGCCGTGCTGATACCCGGCGCTTTGGCTTCGAGGTTGGCGGTTTCCTTCTCGGCGTAGTGGCTCATGACGTCGTGCGCGCTGCCGCTCAGGTGCGTGCGCTTGAGTTCGTTGAGCAGCGCGGCGATCCCTTTGTAGGCGTCGGCCGGATCATGGTTGCCCAACGATTTGGCAAGCTGGCGCGCGGTCTTGGCCGCCGATGCAAATGCATCACGCACCGCCATGCCAACCTCGTGCGGAGCCTTGCGGGTGTTGTCCGCGGCAATCGTCTGGAGGGTGCCTAACTGATGCTGAAGCTTGGCGCGCAGCCCGTCACTGTGCGGGTGCGAGCGCGTGAGCGCCATCGGCACCGTGGGGAGCGCATCTTTCAGTGCAAGCGCCATCTGGCGCAACTGGGGCTTGTTGAGCGCTCCGGTATCCGGATCGAACACGGGCGCATTCGGCGGCGTGTGGCGGCCTTGCGCGTGCGCGCTGGACGAGGGAGACAACGGCGGCGAGGTGGGTGAGGGCGGCTGCAGCACGATGGCAAGCTCGTGCTGCGTGCCGTGCTCCGCGCTGTGCGTGTGAGCCGTCCCAGACGATTCGGCGTGGGGCGGCTCCGTGGGTGCCGGGTTCGGGTTCGCTTGCGTCGGGTTTGCTTGAGCGTGTGGGGTGTGAGCCGGCATAGCGGCTGAACTGCTGGCGTGCCCCTGTGCCTGTGCCTGGAGCGCAGCAGTTTGCGGTTGCGCGGGCTGTTGCGGCGGCCACTGCAGTTTGCCCTCGCGAATACGCTTCTTGGCTTCCCGGTGCACAGCGCGCGTTCCACGCCCGCTCAAGTTGGTATTCGACAGCTCAATCTTGAGCTGTGCGTTGCTGAGCGATTTCGCAGATTCCCTTTGCCGGCCCCCAACCGCCATGTCGGCAAGAGCACGCAGGCCGCTTGGCAACTGCGAAGTCTTGCGCACGCTTGGCATCGATGGCTGCGCGGATTGCGATGCCGGTGCACTGGACGACGTCTGCGCCGGAGGCGTCGCGCTGGAGTGGCGAGAAAATATCTTCATCTTCATGATGGGCGAGGGCTCCGAGGTTGGCATGCCGGGGCAACGCGGTTTCGCCCGAGCACAATTGAACCTTGCAAGCGTAGCCAGCCTCTGTCGGCGAACTTCACGCGTGCCGAAGTGCTGCGTCGGCATCCGAAGCCTCCGCTTTGGCGGCTCAGTACCGCGTGGGCGCGCCGCCGCCGTCCAGCTCCGCCGTGAGCGCAGCGATGGCATCGAGCAAATCGGTCGCTTCGGGGTCGTCGTCCAACGCATAGCGGAAGCGATAGATCATCTGGCCGGTCTGCGGGTGTCGCACGACACTGCCGCGTGCGGCACCGTCCACTTCCAGACAAAGACCGAGCAGCAGGTTGAGCGTCAGCGCGAGGTCCAACGTCTCGCGCGGCCCAAGTTCGACGTACGCCGTGAGCATGTCGGGTTCGGCGTAGCTGTCATAAGCCAGCCAGATGTTGCGGGTGCCGATGCGCAGGGCATGCGCAGGCAATGCGTCGACGTCAAACGAGGGGTGGGGCAAGTCTTCGGGGGGCATGGGCGGGCGCCGTGGCGGTTGTCGCTGCAACGAATTGCAGCAACCGGGTTGCACCGCTGAACGATGACAGCAGAGGCATCTGGATGTAGCGGGTCTGCCGAAAAACTGCGATAAAAGCCGAAAAAATGCTCACCTGAAATATCAGCGGTGGTTAGAATCTCGACATCTGGGTGGGGGCTTTCTCAACACCGGATCGGGCCGTTTGCCGGGGAACGGCCAGCACAGATTTTCGCGGAGGGTACCGTGACGCAAACCTGCCAGCCAGTTACCGAACTGGCCTCTGACTGGTTCCGACAACACTATGCATGGCTCGCCCGTCGTATGGGCGGCAAGACGGGCTGTCGCTTTGGCGCTGAAGACATTGCGGCGGAGGCGTTTGTGCAATTGCTGCAAAGGCCCGGGTGGCAAGACATCCGCGAGCCGCGCGCCTTGCTGACAACGATTGCGCAGCGTTTGCTCTATGACCTCTGGCGCCGTCGTGATCTGGAAGACGCCTATATGGCGTGGGCCGCCACGCAACCGCAAGCAACGCTGCCATCCCCGGAAGACCGCGCGTTGATCCTCGAGACCCTCACCTCCATCGATCGTATGCTCGATGGGCTTTCCGCCAAGGCGCGCGCCGCTTTTCTCTACAGCCAGTTGGATGGCCTCACATACCCTGAGATTGCCGAGCGCCTGCAGGTCTCCGTTCGCATGGTGCAGAAATACATGACGCAGGCCATGCGCCTGTGCTATCTGGCCGAATCATCGTGAAGCACGCGCTGGATGATCGGATCGCCGAGCAGGCGATCCAGTGGCTGGTCGTACTGCGCTCGGGCACGGCTTCGGAGATGGAGCGCCAGCGCTTTGCCGCTTGGCAGGAAGCCGATCCCGCGCATGCCGCTGCCGTGCAGCGTTTGCAAGGCGCGTTGGGTTCGATGGCACTGCCGCCCGTGGCAGACCCGCACCGTCGCGCCGCGCGGCGGCTTCTCGATACGCCGTCTTCGCCGACACGGCATGTGCGCCGCGCGCTCATCTTCAGCGGGCTGGGTCTGGGTGTTGCTGCCCTCGTTGACAGAGAGATCCCGCTATCCGACCTGGTTGCCGACATGCGCACGGTCACCTCGGAGCGCCGCGACTTCGCGCTGGCCGGCGGCTATCAACTACGCCTGAACGCGCGCAGCGCGGTGGATGCCTCTGTGGGTGCGCGCGGTTACGACGTGCGACTGCGCAGCGGCAGCGTGCTGGCTGTGGCAGGGTCGCCGTCGGGCCAGTTGCGGTTGTGGTCTGCGGCGGGCACGGTGGAATGCACGGGTGGCATGATTTGCGCAACGCTGGAGCCCAGTGGCGCGATGACGGTTGCCGTGCTCGAAGGCAGCGCGGCGTTGTCGACGCCGACCGGTGCCGTTTCCACGGCGCATGCGGGCGAGGTACGGCGTCTGGGCGACGGTGGCATCGAAAAACTGACGTTGATGGCGCGCAACGTGGCCGCCTGGACGCGCGGCATGGTCGAAGTCGAACACCAGCCGCTGGCGGATGTGATCGACGCATTGCGCCCCTACCACCGTAGCCTGATCGAGCTGCACCCCGAGGTGGCCGACCTGCGCGTGACGGGGCGGTTCCCACTGGAGGGACGTCGAGCCCTTCACATGCTGGCCGAAACGCTGCCTATCCAGGTGAAGGAGCTTGGCGGCGTGTGGGTGCGCATCGGCCCACGCTGAGCGCACGTCGGCCGCGAAATTTTTTCTCGATCGGGGTTCCGGTTTTTCTCCCTCGTTGCACAGAGAGAGTAAGAGGCTGTCGCGGAACCCCATCCGCGCGCGCCACTGCATCCAGATGCATAGCTTCCACAAGAGCGAAGGACGACATGAACGCCCGGGCCCAGAACGACGTGCTGCTACACGCAGACGACAACACGCGAGAAAGCCGGTATTTCTCCCCGCTTCCTGTAGCTGCCGCTTGGCGGGCGCCGGCGGTGCTACCTGTCACGATCACGGTTCGACAGGTGACACGCGCATCCAACGGTGTGATCCTGGTCGACCTGACCGAGCTTGCCGAGGCCGCTGGCGAAGACCCGCCAGCTCAGCCGGTCACGCTGGAGCAGGCGCACGCGATGCTCGGGCGGATGCTGGAATCCACGCGGAAGGCGCCTGTCCCTCCGTCGGACAGAGGGGCTGTGCTCTCCGTGCTGACACCACGGCAGTGCGACATCCTGCGTGAGGCGGCCTCAGGAAAATCCAATGTGGAGATCGCACAGGCGCTGCATATCGGCGTAGAAACCGTGAAATCGCATGTGCGTCAAATCCTGATGCGTTTACAAGCACGCAATCGGACCGAATTGGCAGCGTTATATCAGCAATGTGTGGGTGACGGTCGATCGCGCGAAAGTCATTAACGCGATAACCAATGGCAGGACAGTATGTTTTAAACCGGCACTGAATTTATTAAGCCGGTACTGAAATATATGCCCTGAAGATTTTCATTAAGAAACGCTAAAAAAATTCGCTGTAGGCAGTCGGCCTTACAGCGCGCAATCGTTTGCGCAAAAAGGCCGCTTAAGCGGCCAGAACGGCGTGCGCGTGCGGGCCTGCCGGCTCGTTGCTGGCGACTTGCACGGCCAGCTGATAGCCGCGTGCATAGACGGTCTTGAGTTCCACGCCGGTCTCGGAGCCAAACTGAAGTTTCTTGCGCAGCTTGTAGATGTGCTGCTCGATCGAGCGCTCGACGATGCTGGCGTCTGCGCCCCACACGGCGGATGCGATCTGCTGACGTGACAGGAAAGAGCCTGGCGAAGAGAACAGCAACCATGCCGTCGCAAACTCCCGAGCGGTCATGCGAACAGGGATGCTGTTGACCGTCGCCGTGCGGGTCAGGCGGCAAAGGCGATACGGCCCCACCACGACGTCGATACCGGCATTCTGTCGCACCGGCTCGGCACGCCGCAATGCCCGTTGCACGCGGGCTTGCAGCTCTTCGGCGCTGAAGTGACCGGTCAACACATCGTCCACCCCGGCATCGAAGGCTGACGCCATGTCCCCCCGGTCGACAAACTGCCCGAACACCAGGGTGGGCCAGCACATGTCGGCATTGCACTCCCGCCACGACAGCACGAGTTGCCCTGCTGTACGGAAGTGCTGAGCGTCGATCATCAACAGATCAAACGTTTCCGTGCGGCGCGCACGCAGCAGCGACAGGGCGTCGTCAAAGCGGACGCACTCCGCCTCTTGCGTGGATAGGCAGCTTGCCACGTAGGCAAAGCTGGACGGGTTGGAGGTCAGTACGGCGAACTTCATAGCGCTTCCCCATTTCAAGCCATCGCGCAGAGGAATCTTTGCAGATGGCGCTTCAAACTGGGGCCAAGCATAACGTTCACAATTTGCTCACACATCCCTATAAAGAGTGAAATCGCGTTTAGATCTGATTGAGTTTTTTTTGTTGAGTCAGCAATCGTCATTTGAGCATGCGAATGCCGCATTCTGTGTGAACGATTATGCGCATATGCACATAAAAAAACCGGCGAAACTGTTAATTCGCCGGCTTATCTGACAACCTGATGAATTGATCTTCAACCGAACTTGATGGCGGCGAGTTCGCGCGTGCCTTCCGCTTCCTTGCTGGCCCGTAGCTGTAGCGCGCTGGTCAGGCCACGGCTGCGGCTGGTGGACACCTGTTCCACGATAGCGAGCTTTTCCGGCAGGCGCGACGTGGGCGCCTCCAGCAGCGCCTGCGCCAGCGCTTCGGAGGCTTGTGCGTCGGCAGAATTCGGGTCGATGCTTCGGTGCAGGTCCGACAAGGCGAGGTGGCCCTCGATCTCGCGAGCGGCAGACGGCCGAAGCCGATGTCGGTGCAGGTAGCGCTGGTTGGGGCGGGCGTGCTTCTCGACGGTCTCGCAGTAGGCTTCGAACTCGCGTACGGCCTTTTCCGGCGTGCCGCCGGGCTTGTGGGCAAGCATGTTGATCCACGCATCGCGGTCGCTGCGCACGACGGCCAGGTATTCGCGCACGCTGCGGTATTCGGTGTCGAAGTAGCTGACGCGATCGGCAATCTTGCCGTTCTGGTAAGCCATCTTCACCTTCGTCGTGTGGCCGCCTTCCGACAGCTTCCAGTTGAACCCCAGCGGCATGCCGCCGGTAAACGACTGTGTGAACTTGCCGCTCTCGCCGGCCTTGGCCGATGCGTTGTCATCGGGGGGCGCTGTGTAGAAAGTGCGGCCCACCGAGAACGCCAGGCCACCGCGTGCCGTCACCTTGTGCCCTGTGGCGACGCTGAACTGCTCCATGCGCATCGTGCCGGTCTTCTCTTGCAGGGTGGCCGTGTTGCTGAGTGTCTTCTCGCCGCGCAGCCTTGCAGAGGGGCCGATCCGCACCGGCGTGTGCGGGCTGCTCACGCGTACGTTCATGCCAACGCTCGCGTCCATCGACGCGCGCCAGCGCTTCTTGGTCTGGTCGACCCAACTGATGGAAATGCCGCCGCTGCCACCGCTTTCGCCACAGTGCTGTGCCAGCGTATTCCACAGCGTATCGGCATCGGGTCGGTGCTCGGGCGCGGCGGACGCGTGCTCGAACAGCAGGTTGGTGGCCTTGACGATGGCATCCGCAGCGGCTTTGTCGTCGTACTTGATGGGTTCCCAGTCGTCGTGGCCTTCTACGGGGCGCTGTGTGGGCCGCGTGGCACGGATGACCACGCCGCGCGGCTCACCTGTCTCCAGATCGAATGGCGTGACCTTGACGGCGAGCAGATTGGCGCGCAGGCGCTTGCCCCAGGTTTTGAGGTCGTAGCCAACGGAGGCACCCACACCGACCGAGGCGCGCATCGTGCGGTCAGTGCCGACGAACACGTCGCGCCCATGAGAACTGCGTCCGATTTCCACCACGGCCTGGCGGCCCCTGCCGTAATTGGCGTCCAGTTGTACCGATACGGGCACCGGCAGCGCCTTGCCGACGTGCGACAAGCCTGTCGATACGCCGGCCGTGCTGCCGCCAATCCAGCCGCCGTTGGACAGGCGCACCTTGTTGCCTGATTCCATGGACGTGAGCAGCGTCTCGATGGTCTTGCGCGCGTCTTCGATGGTGGGCGCCTGCATCTTGAGGTCTTCCGGGTGCTCGAGCTTGTCGGCACGCTCCAGTGCGCTACGGAATGCAGGGGCTTCTGCGACCTCGCCCGCGTGGGCGCTCCAGTAGCGCAACAGCGTGGCCGATGGCTGCAGCCCCACCAGGTATTCCGGCGGCTCGCCCACCAGGCCCGCATGATCGATGAGCTTGGCCACGTGGGCCCGCGCGGCGCTCACCTGCGGCAGGGTCAGCGTGTCGAGCCGGGTCTGCGCCCACGCCCGGGTGTCTGCATCGTCGGCCAGTCCGGCCGCGGCCACGAACTGCGCGAATTCCTGATGGGCCGGCGAGCTGCCCGGCGTGCCGGCGACGGCGGTCGGCTCGGCGTTCTCACGCTGCATGCGGCTGACGGCTGCGCCCACTTCAGGCTGTAGCGCGCGCAGCTTCTCTGCCGTGAGCGCGTAATCGCTCAACGGCGCGTTGGCGGCTGCCAGCTCGGCCCAGTGCGCGAGGATCGTGCTGCGCCAGAGATCGCCCGGGTGCGCGATGGTATGCATCGACGGCGCATTGTCTGCATGCGCGAGCGCGTCGATCATCGTTCGCAGCGCCGCCGTATAGGCGTCCATTTCCTTGACGAGCCCAGGCCGTTGCGCGCCGTGCATGCCAAGCGCAGCCGACGACAGCGGCGATTTCTTCTTGCCGATCATCTGCCAGAAATGGCTGCTCGTGGTCTGCTTCTCCACCCGCGGGATGCTGCGCCCGACAAACTTGGCCAGGCGCGCCTTGGTGTTGGCCAGATCCGATCCCGGACCATCTTCACGAAAGCCTTGGTGCCACGCAAAGAGGACCCCGGCCTGTTGTGCGCTGACGGGCTCGCCGCGCAGCTTGAGCGCGCCGGCGTGCATGACGTTGACGGCGAGCGCCTGGGCCTGGGTGCCGCTGCCCGCCGGATGCGCGTGCAACAGGGCGGTGGGGTCGGCCGCTGTGGTGGCGGCGGTATGCACATGGTCAGCCGCCTGCAGGAAGGCGCGCGCGGTGTGCGCCTGCTCCGGGGCGGGCGGGGTTTGCATCAGAGCGGTCAGCGCTTCAAAGCCTTGATGGCTGCGCGAGAGCAACTGCGCCGTGCGCCATGCCGCGCTTGCCACACCGGCATCGCTCATGCCCTGCGGCATTGGCGGGACTGTCAGGCTGCGTGAAGAACCAGCGGAGCCGTCAGAGCCGTACTGGGCCGACAGGCTGGATTGCCGGGAGAGCGAACGCGAGCTTTGCTCGTCACTGGTTCGGCTGGCGCCGGTTTCGCTTCGCTGTGGCGACGTTTCGCCCTCGCCAAACAGATGGGGCAGGCCCAGGTCAGACACGCTGGAGCGGTGCGACGACGTTGCCGATGCGGTCTCATTGAACAGGCGGCCCATGCCTAACGATGAGCTGCCTGTGGAATGCGTTGAGCCTTCATTGCCTGGCGTCGGTACGTGCGCAGTAAAGGCGGCGGCGTCAAAGTGCACCGCATGCGTGACGTGCTGCAGCACCCGCAGCGCATCGGCCGCATTGCCGCCGCTGGTGGCCGCCAGTGCGCGCGCCGCCAACATCGGGCGGATGTAGCTGCCTGCTGCGGACGAGGTACCCTGCCCCGGAGCCGCCAAGACGCCGAGCCGATCGGCCAGCAGCTCACGTTCGCTTGTGCTGCCCGCCGTGCGGAACAACTGCGCAATGCTCTGGCGGAACGCTTCAGCGGTGGCAGGCACCGTCAGCGCAGCTGTCGATGCGGGCGGGGGCGGCGTCGGCGGTTTTCCACGTTGGCGCAAGCGCTGCGCACCCTGTTCGGCGCGCTGCATCATGGTCGACGTTTTGCGCTGGGAACGTGCCGCGCGGCGTGCCTCGTGCTGTTCCTGCAACTGCGGTGTGGCAGGGCGCGGCGTGCCCTCGGCGGCCTGTGGTGTTACCTCGGGTGTGGTTGTCAACGTGCCGCGTGTAGGCGCCTTGTAGTTGTCCACCGTATTGAACGATGCGCCGGAGCGCTTGCGGTCGCTTAACAGTGTGGCCAGTTCTGTCTCGTCGCTCTTGGGCAGTTTTTCGCGCACGCGCGATTTCAGGTTGCTGAGCCAGCCACCCTTCTTGCGGGGCTGCGGAGCATCGCGGTCCTCGGCCGGTGGCGATGGCGTGCGCGCGGCGAAGTCGTGGAGTGTCTCGTACTCCGACGGCGATGTCGGCACGTTGACGGGCAACAGGCGTGAAGGTGGCATGGTTCGGGATGTTCAGGCACTGGCGTGGTCAATCGGCATACCACTTTGATGCGGCCGAATGACAAACGCGCGTGCAATGCGAATCTGCTGGGACAGTGGCGAAGTTTCGTGTCACCGGCACATGCGCGATCCGTCAGTGCACCGACCACTTCGAGACCGATACGGCTGACGCCGCAAGCCCGGACATTGCGTCAACCAGCAGAGCGCCGGTGGGGTCTTCGTGCAGCATGTAAGCAAAGCGATAGACCAGCGTACCGGTGTGTGCCTGCTGCGCCACCACGCCCCGCGACGAAGCCGGCAGGCCGAGGCAGAGCCCGAGGATCACGTGCAGTGCTTCGTCAACGTTGATCTCGAGCGGCTTGCCGAGGTCGATACAAACCGTGACCGACTCAGGGTCGGCGTCGGCATCACACGTGAACCAGAGCTGATATGTACCGATGTGGATGGGGTGCGCCGCGAACGGGAAGAACTCATCGGCGCGCAGAAGCGGGACGTCTAGGGTCGGAAGATACGGTGTGCGTGAGGCGGACATGAACGTGGATTGGCGATGCCCCAGCAGCCGACACGTCAGCTTCAACGAGCACCTTCGCATGTAATGCCGCGAGCGTACGGCGTTATATGACAGCGGACGTTCGCGTTCACGAAATCATCACGGATGCTGCGAAGCCGCTCGGGTGGAAGCGTTCGCGTTGGCCTCACGCATTGCGCGTTACGCGCGAATCCACACGTAAGTACCGTTCGAGAGATTCTCGAACATGTCGTCGGTCGTCTGCAGGATGTTGTCGCGCCAGTATCGGCCGTGCTCGGCATAGTGGCCCAGCAGTTCGGCTAGCTGTTCGCCGTCGATGTCGGGGTCGTACGCCACGCGCACGATCAAGATGATGCCGCCCGTATCGCCATCCAGCCCGAGCTGGGCATGGTCTTGCGCATAGATGGTGACGTTGGCTTCGAGCATGAGGCGGAACACGCGCAGCGTGCGGCCGCCTGTGACGATGCCGTAGTCGAAGTTCAGGTAGAACGCATCGAGGTCCTCCTCGACCGCATCGATGATGACTTCGAAGCCCTCCACCGTGAGCCTGCCGGCGGCGATGATGGCATCGGCATCCGGAATCTGCAGATGCATGCACATGTCGCGGATGAGGCTGTCGCGCCGTTCGATGCTCATGCTTTACACCAGCAGGTCTTTGGCCGCTTTCGGGCCGGCTTCCATCAGCTTGGCGAATGCTTGCGTGCGGTTCAGTACATCTTCCAGATGGGCTGCGTTCAGCATGTCTTGCGTGCCGGCGGATACCACGGCTTGCAACGTGCCGGATGCGCGCGCACCTGTATGGGCGTGTACAGGGCGCGATGCGGATTGGTCCGGCGCAGGGGTTGCAGGCGCTGCGGAAACGTTGCGGTGGATCGGTGTCATGTCGGGATCGCGGTAGCAGGTCGGATTCAGTGAATCGGGCGGCGGCGCGATGGGCCGAGTACAGAGAACAGCAGAAGCGCGCGGTGCGGTGTGTTGAAAAACCGCTCGGGAACGGCGCGGCCCCGTTCCCGAACGTTGGCGGCACAAGGTGTGCCGTCCAGAACCGACCATTACGAGATCAGGTCCTTGGCGGCCTTCGGGCCCGCTTCCATCAGCTTGGCGAACATGTTGGTGCGGTTCAGTTCGTTTTGCAGCTTGGCTGCGTTCAGCATGTCTTGCTCGCCTTCCTTGGTGATGGCTTCGTTTTGAGCGTTGAACGACACGTCGCTAGCGGCATCGCGCACGCCTGCGGTAACGGTTTGAACGGTCATGGCAAACTCCTTTTCAGTGGATGAGTGGTCTCGGGTGAGAGCCGGGTTTTTCAACAACACCCCGGTATGGGATGTCGCTGATTCGGTTTAGCGAACGTGCTGCTGTTGTGTTCGCCGTGAAGTCATCATCGTGGATTTCGCTGCGCTGGACTGGCGAAGAGGCGAAATGTGATGTCGTCTCGCGAAGCCCGTCTGCGCGGTGCGCGTGTTATGCCGGGATCAACCCCGAGCACACTTGTGCCGCGCTGGAAAAACCATGCGACAGCACGCGAAGCTGCTCGCGGTTGTTGACGTCCGTCGCACGAATGGCGCGCTGTTCCATATCCATGGCGGTGTGTTTGAGCGCGTCGATGGCCTTGTTCAGCGGGCCGAAATCCTTTGGTCCTTCCTGCTTGGCAAAAGCCTGAATGCCGTCAAACGTTTCGATGATGTCGAGCGTGAAGTGGTCAAACATGGGTGTCTCCAGAAGAGGGGAATGGCAAGAACGTACAGGCGCCTTAACGCCGCGCAGCGAGAAAATCTTTGGTGCCGTCGGAGCTTTCGATGTAGCTCAGTTCATCCACCGAAAGTGCGGACGTGGCATCGGCTTTGGGGTCACGCACGCGTGCCTGCGTGATATCCAGGGCGATGTCCTTGATGTTGCCGCCCAGGTCGCTGCGCACATGGTCCGCCGTTGCACGAACCCGTTCCGGGTGCATGGCTGGCCCTGTGATGGAGAACCGGTTGCTGCCCAGATAGCTGATGCGCAGCCCCGGTTCCTGCAGCGATTCACGCAGGTTTTCAATGACCTCCTGCGCGATTGAAAGATCGGTGTGGACGGACGCTGACACCGCGCGCAGATCGCGCAGTGTGGCGAGCTCTTCGGCGGCTGAAGTCACGATGCCGTGCACGACGATCTCGTTATCGTGCTGCTCGATCTGCAAGCCGTCGATACGGTGCAGCGCTAGGCATGTGCGCACACGTTCCAGCAGCGGTATCGGTGCCGTGGCTGCGGAATGCGCGGCGGAGGATGTTTCGCGCGTCGATGCCAGCAGAAGTGCGCACGGTGTCAGCAGCGCGACTGCCGTCACGCCCATCCAGCCTTTGCGTGCACGGGGCCGGGCGGGCGTAGGTGTGTCGGAAGCAGGAGCTTGCGCGGCGGCAACGCTGTGAGTGCCAGCCTCTGCGGCTGCGGGCGATAGCACGCGCTCCAGCAATGCAAGGTCGGATGGCCATGCCTCACCGGCCGGTCCGACGCACAGAATGATCTCGCCAAAGCGGCGGGGGGTCAGGTCGGCCCAGGTGCTGCCGCCATCGTCGGATTCGATCAGGACGCCGTGTTCTGTATCGACAAGCAGCGCGAGCGGATCGCCCGCCCAATCAGAGATGCGGATGCTGGCTTGTGCGTCGGGGCCTACCGTCCAGCGGCCCGGAGTCAGGTCGAGGCATGCGCCGGCATGCGCGCCTGCCAACACGCGAATGTGCTTGTTCATGGTGATTGCGGGGAAGGATCAGGAAGCGGAGGCAGGGCCAGACCCAGCCCCGCCCGGTAAGACCAGATTTCAGTTGTCCAGCGGCGCGCGACGGCGCTGCTGCGTGCGATGCTTTCGCCGCGCTCGCGGCCAATGCGCGGCCGCGATGGACTCAGCAGCAAGAGCGGAAACAGCAGGTTGAATGTCTTTTCGCGGTCGGTCAGTGCGCTGGCGGCTGCGTGTTGTGGCGTGGTGGTTGCCAGCAGCCGGTCTTTCACGGCGGCCAGCGTGCCTGGCATGCCTTCAATAGGCGCTTGTTTCAGATAGCTGCGCAGGATGTCGAACGCCATGCGCAGCGGCATCGGGTGGCCCGTATGCATGGCGTGCCGTACGGCAAGCAACTCCTGTTCAAGCCGCTGGTAGCTGGACGACTCCAGCTCGGACAGCGGCGTGTCGGCCGGTAACGCGCCGGTCGCGGCGGCCCCGGCTTTCTGCGGGGAGGCGGAATCGGTCTCGGCGGCTTGTTCCTGCAAGTACTGCAGCAACAGGGCACGGCGGCCCTGGGCGCTGCGGTGGTCTCGCGACTGTTCGTCATCGCCGTCGCGCTGGTCCTGCCGGGATGACAGCCCAATCACCATGGGCTCGACCTTGCGCGCATGCTCCTCCAGCATCAGGAGCAATTCTTCGAACGTGCTGTCGGTGATCGGCTCTTCGGGCGAGCCCGCACCGCTGCGCTTGCCCGTGCGGGGCCGGCGCACGCGTTTTGCGACCTGCGCGATGTGCTTGTGATGGTGCAGTTGCTCTTCGACCAACTGCTCGGCCGCATGGTGGTGTCCATGCACGCCATGCCGATGGTGCTTGCGATGGTGCGGAGCAGCCGTGTTCGGCGGTTGTGCCGGTGCCGGATCGGGCAGAGAGAAAACGTTGGGCGTCGAAGCGGAGATACGTGTCATGACATCCCCTATTGGAAGAGCGATTGCAGGATCGTGTTGCCGAACTGCAGGATCGACGCCGCTCCCCAGGGCGCAGCCACCACAATCACCACCGATACGATGATGAGCTTCAGACCGTGCGAGATGCTGCTGTCCTGCAGCGAGGTCACGGCCTGCACGAACGAAATCAGCAGCCCGGCAATGGCGGACACCGCCACGGCGGGCAAAGACACCAGCAGGCACAGCATGAGCGCCGTGCTGGTCAGACGCGTGATGTTGTCGTAGTCCATGGCGGCCCCATTAACGATACGTGTTGACCAGGCCGTGAATCAGCACAGACCAGCCGTCCATCACCACGAAGAGCAGCAGCTTGAACGGAATGGCGACGTTGCTGGGCGTCACCTGCGAGAGCCCCAGCGCCATCAGCAGGTTGGCGATCACGAGGTCGATCACGATGAAGACCAGATACAGCAGGAAGCCGATGCGAAACGCCGCCGTCAGCTCCGTCAGCGTGAAGGCTGGCGCGAGGATGATGAGGTCGTCTTCCTTGAGCTGCGCGGCTTTGGCGGGGGGCCACAGCTGCTGCGCAGAGCGCATGAAGAACGCTTTCTCGCGTGCGTTGGTGTGCTTGTCCAGGAACTGCCGGAACGGCTCGCGCGCGGCATCGAGCAGCGGCATGACCTGGCTGACGTTCGCGCTGGAATCATTGAGCTGCATGTGGGCGCGCTGCATCGCCTCCATGCCGACCGGGGCCATCACGAAGCACGACACGATCATCGCAATGCCGTTGAGCACCATGCTGGGCGGCACCTGTTGCACGCCGAGCGCGTTGCGCAGCAGGCCGAGCACGACCACGATCTTGGTGTACGACGTGACCACCATGGCGGCAAACGGCAACAGTGCAATGGCAACCGCCGCAATGATGAGCGAGGCGAATTCAATGTTCTGCATGGCGCGCGCTCATGGCGGAGATCTGCAAGCCGAGGTGTTCGCCCACTGCCACGAGCTGGCCGTGGCCCAGCGTCTGGCCATGGCAGACCAGGCGTACCGTGGCATCGCGCAGCAAGACGGGCAACTGCAAGACATGGCTGGGTGCCAGCGCAGCCAGCTCGGCCAGCGGCAGGCTCATCACGGCCACCTCAAGATGTACCGGCACTTCCAATGCTCCTACTGCGATGCCGTCAGTGCTGTCGGGTGTGGTGTCGTGCGCGGCGATGGTGTCGTCGTCAGCGAGCGTGGGAACATCGAGGATCGTCACGGTGCCTTCCTTGTAGTGAGCATGGGCAGTGAAGTGGGCGCGTCGGCTGTCGCCGCATGTCAGGCGTACGGCGCCTGCATCGGTGTCGGGGCAATAGGCGTGCTGGCCCCAGCCGAGCAGAACGTCGCCGGCTGCAAGCGAAGAGAGGGTGTGCGTTGCGCACCGACGGCTGGCGATACGCACGCCCACCGGCAGACCGACAACACCAAGTTGCGCAATCACAGCGTTGCGATCGGCCATGGGTGGTGCGGGCGGGGCGGCATGCCAATCCAGCGTGGCGATGCGGCATGGCGTTTCACCATGTGGCCCATCCAGCCGCATCGGCAGTTCAGGCCGATCGCTACGTTGCGCATCGTTGTGTTCGGGTGCGAACGTCGCCAGGGCGGCATCTCCCAACCCGGCGGCAGACAGCGTGTCGAGCATCGGCGTCAGCCAAAGCCCGGCAAGCGCCGCGCGGCGTTGCGCATCGGCTTCGTGCGCGATGGCGTGGAGCGCGGGGTGGTTGGCGCCTTCAACCACAACGTCGACCGCGCACAGCGATGAGCGGATGCCCAATCGCACGGGCGCCTGCATGGGCGGCGCGTTTTCTACGGCGCGCAGTTGCCAGTGGCGACCATCGTCATCCGGAAACGGCGTGCCGATCAGCCGTGTCAACGCGGCCTGGGCTGGCGTGAAGGCACGCAGATGCGCATCGAGCGGGGATGGCGTAAGCCCGGTGTCCATAGCGAGTCGGCGGGAGGTGTCGGGTGGGGTGTGGCAACGGTCACCACACTTCGAGTTCGATATCGATGCGCTGCTCCAGCAAAACGTGGATGCGTTGGCGCAGCGCATCGCCATGCTCGGAGAGTAAGTCGCGCGCCCGTGGGTGTGCCGCCAGGAAGCGAAGCCATAGCGTGTGGGGCGAAAGGCGCAGGGTGAGGCGGGTGTCAGGCAGCACACGGGGGTCGAGATCAAGCGTGACTTCCCAGCATTCGCTGTTGGCTTTCACAACGCGGGAGCCGCAGAACCTGGAGAGCAGCTGCGCGAGATGCTCCGTCACGGTGCTCCCCACGCTGATCTCGGAGCACGTGCGCACCAGGCGGCTGGCCATGGCCGAGGTGTGCAGCGGCGGGGTCTCGGGCTGCGCTTCATCGGGCTGCGCGTCGGCGTGGTCTTGCGTGGGCGGTTCGTGCTCGGCGGTGTCTTCGCATGCAGCGTCGCCGTACGCATCGAGCGGTATCCAGGCGGTACTTTCACCCGCGCAGGACTCGGTCTGCATGCCGGTTCGCCCGTCTGCGCTGCGTTGCGCTACGGGGCGCCGGACGGGTGTGGTCGGATGGACGATGGGCGGGGCTCGCCACAGGCGTACGGGTGTGGTCATGGCGGCTTACAGCGTGAGCTTGCCCACGGGCTGCAGATCAACGTATGCGCCCAGTTCCTGGAACGAATACACGTTCAGCGCCTGCAATCGCGGCTCGATCATGCGGCGGACATAGCGGCGGATGTCCATGGACGTGACAATGGCAAGCGCCCCCGCCGGCGCTGCTCCCGATTGCGGTGCGGTGCGGCTCATGTGTTCCAGCCGCGTGACGATGGTGTCGACCTGCTGTGGATCGAGCGTCAGGAAGTTGCCTGCCGGCGTGGGTTTGATCGCCTGGCGCACCGTCTGCTCCACCGATTGGTCCAGCAGAATGGCGGGCATCTTGCGTGAGCCGCACGTGGCCTGGTGTGCGATCTGCCGCCCCAGATCGCCGCGCACGTACTCCACCAGCATCAACGTGTCTTTTTCTTTCGGGCCCCAGATGACAAGGCTTTCCAGGATCGCGCGCATGTTGCGGATGGGCACCTGCTCTTCCAGCAGGCGGCGCAGCACGTCGGCCATGCGCTGTGCCGGCACGGCCTTCTGCGCCTCGGTGACCAGACCGGGGTATTCGGTGGTCACGCGTTCCATGATCCACTGCGTTTCCTGCAGGCCGATGAACAGATGCGCGTGCTTGCGCAGCACGTGCACGACGTGATCTGCAATCACCTGTTCAGCGTGAGGCGCGGTATCCGGGGCCGCCTCCAGTTGTGCGCGCATTGGTTCCGGCAGGTCGGATACCGATACTTTTCCGTCGGACACCGCCACCGGCTGACCCGGGATGTCGTGCACCAGCACTTCATAGGCGTCTTCGGGTTGCGCGGTGCTCTTCCATACGGCAATGCCGGGGAAGGGCAGGCCTAGCTCTTCAGCCAATGCGTGCCGCCCGCTTTGGAATGCAGCATCGAGTTTGGGAATGTCGAGTCCCTCTGCCAGCCGCGTGCCCAGACGAACCCCCAGGGGTGCCGTGAACGACGGGGCCTTGTCGGCGATGGTCGGTGCCTTGTCTTTGGACCCTTCGCGCAGCAGCGCGGGCAGGGTATCGGTGTCGGCTGTGCTGCCCGTGTTCAGGCGCTTGCGCAACGTATAGCCAAAGGCGAAGACCGCACCTGCCAGCGCGATAAACAGAAACGACGGAAACCCCGGCACCAACGCAAAGCCTGCCAGCAACGCACTGGCGGTGAACATGGCCCGTGCACTGGTTGAAAGCTGCCGCACGATCTCCTTGCCGAGCGAGCTTGGCTTGGCGCCGTGGTCATCGTCAGACACGCGCGTGATCATCACGCCGGCCGCGACCGAGATCAGCAGCGAAGGAATCTGCGACACCATGGCGTCGCCGATCGACAGCACGGCGAAGCGGTTGGCGGCTTCGCCGGCCGTCATGCCGTGATACGTGATCCCGATCACGATGCCGGCCAGGATGTTGACCAGCGTGATGACCAGACCGGCAATCGCATCGCCCTTGACGAACTTCATGGCGCCGTCCATGCCGCCGTGCAACTGGCTTTCCATGGCAAGCAGCGCGCGGCGCTTGCGGGCCTCGTCTGCGCTCAGGTGGCCGGCGCGCAGATCGGCGTCAATGCTCATCTGCTTGCCGGGCATGGCATCGAGCGTGAAGCGTGCGCCGACCTCGGCCACACGCTCGGAACCCTTGGCAATCACGATGAATTGCACAGTGGTGATGATCAGGAATACCACCATACCCACCACCAGGTTGCCGCCCACCACGAGCTTGCCGAAGCTCTCGATGATGTGGCCTGCGTCTGCATGCAGCAGGATCGATTTTGTCGATGCGATGTTCAGCGAGAGCCGCAGCAGCGTGGTGAACAGCAGCAACGATGGAAATGCCGACAGCGATGTCGCCGCGGGGATGTACATCGTCACCATCAACAGCACGACCGATAGCGTGATGTTCAGCCCCAGCAGTGAATCGATCAGGACGGTGGGCAGCGGCAGCACCATCAATGCGATGACGGCAACCACCAACGCGGCGATGCCGATTTCGCCGCTGAATTCAGAGACGGCGGTCTTCTTGGCCATATCGGATGCCTCAGTTCAAGATGGAAGGGCTTGCGCCGGTGTGTCTGGCGCTGGTGTCTTTCGCGCCGATCTCGCCCACCCAGGCCAGCACCTCGGCCACGGTTTCGAACAGCGCTTCGGGCACGGGGTCGTTCAGCTTCACGAGGTACAGGGCACGTGCCAGCGGTGGGTTGCCGATGATCGGAATGCCCAGCGCCTGCGCTTCTTCGCGCAACCTCAGGGCTTCGTCGTCGACGCCCTTGGCGGTGATGCACGGCAGGCCGCACTCTTCAGGTGCGTAGCGAATTGCGACGGCGTAGTGCGTGGGGTTGACGATCACGGCTTGCGCGCCGGCCACGCTCTGTTTGGGCTTGGCCTCGTCCACCATCTGGCGTGCCAGCTGCTTGCGCTGGCCCTTGATGTGCGGATCGCCTTCGCTGTTCTTGTGCTCGCGCTTGACTTCGTCCTTGCTCATGCGGTGGTCGCGGATGAAGAGCCAGCGCTGGATGCCAAAGTCCACCGCGCCGAGCAGCAGGAACAGCAGACCGCCTGCGCCCAGCAGCTTCACCAGCATCGACATGCCAATCTGCGCGATATCCATGACTGGCTGATACGGCGTGCCTACGATGGTTGGCAGCAGCATCAGGACCAGCTTCCACAGCGCGGCCCCAACGGCGAGCGCTTTCACCAGCATCTTGAGCAGGTCGATCATCGAGCGCATGGAGAAGATGCGTTTCAGACCCGACGCGGGGTTGATGGCGCTCATCTTTAGTTCGAGCGGCTTGGTCGAGAGCACGATGCCCGTCTGCCCCCAAGTGGCAATCCATGCGACCAGCGCAAACACCAGGCTCAGCGGCAGCGTCATCAGCGCCAGCTGAAGCGCGACGTGGCCGAGTGTCTGTTTGAGCGTCATGGCCGGGTGCCGGCTGTTGTTCACATCCAGCGCAAGGTCGACCAGCGCGCGCCAGCGGTCGCCCAGCAGCGATGCCGTCATGGCAAGCAGCAGGCAGCCCGCCAGCAGCACGACGGCGGCGATCAGGTCGGCGCTCTTGGCGGTTTCGCCGTCTCTGTGCGCATCTCTGAGTTTCTTGTCTGTGGGCTCTTCGGTTTTTTCGTCCGACATGGCGGTGCCCTGGGTGTCGACGGAGGAGGCCGCGGCGTACGGTGCCGTAGCGATGCGACGCATTGTGCAGACGCGGGCGCTACGCGCTTGGCGCCTGAGCGAAGGCGGATGCGCCGTTCCGAAACCAGGGAAAGGACAAGGAGGAGGGCAAGGGCGGGGCGACGCGAAAGTCGGCGGTCTTGCGTTGTGCGTACTGACGCACAGGGCCTGGCTAACTTCGGGGTCGGGCGCTCTTTTTCGGGGCGGCTGGCCGGCGCGCGGCA
The DNA here is from genome assembly GCF_047325135.1 of Ralstonia sp. Ralssp110. Taxonomy (NCBI): domain Bacteria; kingdom Pseudomonadati; phylum Pseudomonadota; class Betaproteobacteria; order Burkholderiales; family Burkholderiaceae; genus Ralstonia; species Ralstonia sp. Ralssp110. Next base: position 1,332,034 of record NZ_CP168609.1, read on the forward strand.
TGCGGGCGTCTATGGTTCCACCCGAGGTCGGCCGGTGCACCCATGCCGGCATCGACATGACCCGACACGGAGAACCCTGCGATATGGAACCGATTCAATGTAGCAACCGCCTGCTGGGCGGGCTGCTCGAAGTCCTGATGTATGCAACGCGCAGCGGCCAGTTCGACAACGCGCAAACGCTGCTGACTGCGCTGCGCACGCTGCGCCCGAATTTTCGCGAACTCGACTTGGTGGAAGGCTGGCTGCTGGTGGGCCGCCATCAATACGCCGACGCCGCACGCATCCTGCGTGAACTGCACAACGGCGAGCGCGCCGAGAGCGTGGTGCCGTTTGCCTCGGCCATGATGGCCCTGTGTCTGAATGCCCTGGGCGATCAGGAGTGGCACGTATATGCCAACGAGGTGCTCGCGCGCGACGAAGACCCCGATTCCGTCGCGCTGGTGCGCACGCTGATCGGTGTTCAGGAAGAAATGGATGCCGGCACGTTCGGCACCCCCACCGCGGCGCCCGCCGCAGAGAGTGTGGATTTGAGCGCTTACCACAGCGCGCATTACTTCACCCGCGCCTAACCATCCTCCCGGAGTCCACCATGATCCAAGGTCCGACCGCCATTCCGCCGGTGACTGCCGGCACGCCGGGTACCGGCATCGCCCCGGCTGAAGCTGCCACGCCAGCGCCCGAGCTTGTCGCTCGCTTCGAATCCATGCTGCAGAACGCCAAGCACGGCCAGCACCACAGCAAGGCGCCTTCGGCCGTGGGCGAACTGGTCAAAAAGGAAGATGCCGCCGTGCAGGCGTCGATGGCGCGTGTGGAGGCCATGACCGAGGCCGAACGCGGCATGTCGGTGCAGGAAGTGGTGGCCGAAGGCGTGCGCGTGCAAATGGAGTGCGCGGCCACCATGACGAAGATCCATCTGGGCAGCACCATTGCGCATTCCGGCAAGAACGCCGTGCAGACCTTGATGCGGAACCAATGATGCGGACCGCGCTTCCATCCGGCCGCATGCGGCGCGGCGCGCTGGCACTGCTGTTTGTGCTGACTGCGTTGCTGGCGGGCTGCAACAAGCAGCTCTTTGCGCAGCTGAGCGAGGCTGACGCCAACGACATGCTGACCGTGCTGCTGCAGGCCGGCATCGACGCGCAAAAAAATTCGCCCGACGACGGCAAGACCTGGACGGTGATGGTCGACCAGGATGCCTTCGCCCGCGCGATGGAAGTCCTGCACAGCCACGGCCTGCCGCATGAAAAGTACGCGAGCCTGGGCGACATCTTCAAGAAGGACGGGCTCATCTCTACGCCCACGGAAGAGCGGGTGCGCTTCATTTACGGCGTATCACAGCAGCTTTCGCAAACGCTCTCGCGCATTGATGGCGTGGCCGTGGCCAACGTACAGATCGTGCTGCCCAACAACGATCCGTTGGCCACCGTGGTCAAGCCTTCCAGCGCGTCGGTGTTCATCAAATACCGCCCGAGCGCCAACGTATCTTCGCTGGTCCCCAGCATCAAGAACCTGGTCGTGCACAGCGTGGAGGGGCTCACCTATGAGAACGTCAGTGTCACGCTGGTGCCAGGCACCGTAGATGCGCCTAGCACCGATGCCGCCAGCCGCGCGCCCGCCGGTGTGTCGTGGGCCACGCTCGCGGCCGTGGTGGGTGCGCTGGGTGTGATCGTCCTGCTGTGGCGTGCCGCGACCCGGCTGTCTGCTGTGCGGACCCGGCTTGACGCAGCGCGCGCGCGCTTGGAAGACAAGTTGCCGGCACGCTGGAAGAAGCGCGCGACAGCATGAACCGCACGAACGCCGCACCCGATCCGGCCGCCGCCATGATCCTGCGCATGTTGCACGCGTATCAAGAGCGGCTGCATGGGCTTGCGCACGTGCGCGATGCATCGGTGCTGGCCGTGCAAGGAGCCGATGTGCCGGCGGCAGCAGCCAAAGACTGGCGCCAGGTGTGCATCGCGCTGGGTGTGGGCCAGGTGGGCTTGCCGACATTGCTTTCGCATGCGCATCGCCTGGCGGTGCTGGATAAGGACGATCTCCAGCGCGTGCTGGCTGCCCGCATGCTGATCGGCCGGCGCGCCGCGTTGGCGCGATGCATCGACGGTGCCTACCTCGCCGGCCTTGCCGGTCTGTTGGGGGAGGCAGCCCTCACCGCTTTGACGCAACGCGAGCACCGGGCGCCAGATGCTGGTGGGCCGCTGCCCGCACTCGACTTGGCGCAGCTTGCTGAAGCGGGCCTGCATGCCCTGATTGCCGACGGTACGGTGTCGGATCCGTCGCTCGCGCAATTGATGCGCCTGACGATCGGCATGCAAGCGCCGGTACCGCCGTGCGCCGGCACTCCCACCGCTGAAACGCAAGCCGAAGCCTTCATGGCAACGTTGCCCGTTCTCTTTCCGGAGTTGTCATGGTTATTTGGTTGAGGCGCGATGCCCCGCTCGGCGTCAGCTCGGACGTGATCCGTGCGGAAGACTACGGGCACGTGGTCGAGCTGGATGCCGCGTGGCGGGCCGTGGAAGAGGCGCGCGAGGCCGCATTGGCGCAGGCTCACGCCCAGGCTGAAGCCGTCGTCGCACAAGCCCAGGCCAATGCCGACGAGTTGCTCAGGCAAGCCGAACAGCGCGCGCAGCGCAGCGCCAAGCTTGGCTATGCCGCCGGCCAGCGGCGTGCGTTGGAGGATTTTCACGCGACCATGGCCGCGCGCGCGTACGACGATGACGAGGCCACGCGCCGCGAGGAAGACCGCCTGATCGCCACGGTCATGCAGGCGGTCGAGCATGTGGTGCTGGAATCCGATCGCCAGGCGTTGTTCGCGCGCGTGGCCGCCACGCTCGGCCGCGTGCTGCAAAGCCAGGCGCGCCTGACGGTGCGCGTGTGCGCAGACGAGATCGAACCGGCTCGCGCCGCCTTCGCCAAGGCCGTACAGACGGGCTCGCTCAACGCTGCCTTCGAGGTGCTGGGCGACGACCGCGCGGAGCCCGGGCATTGCCAATGCGAATGGGACCACGGCGTGGCCGACGCGAGCCTGCGTGTGCAATTGGCGGCGCTGCGACAGGCGCTTTCAGCGCGCAGGCGCAAGCCTCTCGAACATGCCGATCCGCACGCAGGCTTCGCAGATGACGACGGCGGCTTTGACGAGGATGCGGCATGACCAAGGCCGCGCTGATCGACGCCATGGACGAGGCGATCCGTAGCGTGGCGCCCGTCCAGCGGCTTGGCAAGGTCGTGGAAGTGACGGGCACGCTCCTGCGTGTGGGCGGCGTGGACGTCAAGCTTGGCGAACTGTGCACGTTGACCACACCGGATGGCACGGCGCTTCAGCAAGGCGAGGTGGTCGGCTTTAGCGAGCACTTTGCACTGCTGGCGCCCTTTGGCGGCGTGGTGGGCTTATCGCGCTCGACCCGCGTGGTGCCCAGCGGGCGCACGCTTTCGGTCGGAATCGGGCCTGGCTTGCTCGGCCGCGTCCTCGATGGCCTGGGCCGACCGGCCGACGGCGGCCCGCCACTGGATGTGTACGACTACGTGCCGGTGTTTGCGCAGGCGCCTGACCCGATGTCGCGCCGCTTGGTGGAGCAGTCGCTGGCCACTGGTGTGCGCGTGATCGACGGATTGGCCACCTTGGCGGAAGGGCAGCGCATGGGCATCTTTGCGCCGGCCGGTGTGGGTAAGAGCACGCTGCTCGGCATGCTGGCGCGCGGCACCGAATGCGACGTCAACGTGATCGTGCTGATTGGCGAGCGCGGCCGCGAGGTGCGCGAATTCATCGAGCAGATCCTGGGCGAGGAAGGCATGCGCCGCTCCGTGCTGGTGTGTGCAACGTCCGATCGATCGTCCGTGGAGCGCGCCAAGGCTGCGCATGTGGGCACCGCCATCGCCGAGTATTTCCGCGACCAGGGCCTGCGTGTGCTGCTGATGATGGACTCGCTCACGCGCTTTGCCCGCGCACAGCGCGAGATCGGCCTTGCCGCGGGCGAGCCGCCCACGCGGCGCGGCTTTCCGCCGTCGGTGTTTGCCGAGTTGCCGCGCCTGCTCGAGCGGGCCGGCATGAGCGCCACGGGTTCCATCACCGCGCTGTACACCGTGCTGGCCGAAGACGAATCCGGTAACGACCCCGTGGCCGAAGAAGTGCGGGGCATTCTGGATGGCCACTTGATCCTGTCGCGCGACATTGCGGCGCGCAATCGCTATCCGGCCATCGACATCCTGAACAGCCTGAGCCGTGTGATGACGCAAGTCGCGCCGGCCGACCATTGCGCCTCTGCTGGCCGCATGCGCCAATTGCTCGCCAAGTACAACGAAGTCGAGACCCTGCTGCAGATGGGCGAGTACAAGGAAGGCAGCGATGCCGTGGCCGACACCGCCGTGCAATGGAACGGATGGATGGAAGACTTCCTGCGCCAACGCACCGACGAGTGGTGCAGCCCCGATGAGACATATCGGCTGCTGAGTGAGGTGGGCCAGACATGAAGCGCAAGCGCTCCGCGGTATGGCACACGCTGATCGAAGCCAAAACGCGCCAGCGCCGTCGTGTCGAAGCGGAAATCGCTATCGCACAGCAAGCCGTGGCGGATGCACAAGCCGCCGCGCAAGACAGCGAAGCCGCGTGCGAGCGCGCGCACGAGCGGCTGCGCGGCCATATCGGCCGCATGGATGAGCTGATTGCCGCCCCCGTGCTGCTGGCCGACGCATACCTGCGCTACGACGCGTTTCGCGGCGAGCTGGACGACGCGGTCGTGCAGGCCGAGCACGACGTGGCGGCCGCGCACGCCGCCGTAGCCGAACGCGAAGCCGAACTCAAGGCGCGCCGCCAGGCCCTGGCGCGGCTCGATGCCATGCTCGACCAATGCCGCAAGACCGCAGAGCGGATCGACCAGCAGGAAGCCACCGAGCGCGAGCTTGCCACCGAGGAAGAGGCCGTGGAGGCCATCCTGGCGCGTCCGCGCCCACGCGCAGCGGCTTGATGACGAAACATTCTGACGATATTCACGCCCGCATATGGAAGCCATCGATACCGTTCTGCACGCCTGGTTTGATCTTGATGAAAGCGCGGAGGTCATCCTTGCGCTGCTCGCGCTGTCGTGCGTGCGCATCATGACCATCTTCGCGATCCTGCCGGCCACGAGCGATCAGTCTGTGCCCGGCACCGCACGCAATGGCGTGGTCTACACGCTCGCCATCATCGTGGCGACGGCGCAGCCACCCGCCGTGGCGGAACATTTGAGCGCGGCCCGGTGGTTCCTGCTGGCGGGCAAGGAGATTTTCCTGGGCGCGTGCCTCGGCTACGCGGCGTCCACGGTGTTCTGGGTTGCGCAGACGGCAGGCACGATCGTCGACAACATGGCGGGTTTCAATAACGTGCAGATGAGCAACCCGTTGCAGGGTGATCAGAACACGCCCATCGGCAACACATTGCTGAATCTGGCCGTGACGTTGTTCTATGCAGCGGGTGGCATGCTGTTTCTGCTGGGCGTGGTGTTCGAGTCGTTCCACTGGTGGCCGCTGGGCGCGACGCTGCCTGACATGAGCGCGGTGGCCGAGAGTTTTCTGCTGCAGCAAACCGATTCCATCTTCTCTACGGCCGTCAAGCTGGCCGCGCCGGTGATGATGACGTTGTTCCTCATCGACGCTGGCATCGGGCTGCTTTCGCGCGCGGCAGACAAGCTCGAGCCCGCGTCGCTGGGCCAGCCCATCAAGGGCGCGGTGGCCATCCTCATGGTCACGGCGCTGGTGGTGGCGATGTCCAGCCAGGTGCGGGACACGCTCACATACAGCCAGTTGCTGCAGCGGGTCAAGAACGGACTGGTGGGCGACGGCACGTCGCCAAAACCGAAAAATCTGCAGTGAGTATTGTTCAGCGCCTGACGAAGCTTTGTTGAGATTGTCGGTGCAGCGATTTCTTAGGATGTCCTTAGGAAATCAACACCAAGCGGCCCGCCCCTCGCGAGCTGCAATCTCTGACACGGGAGCGTCGACATGCTGGGAAACATCTACTTTGCTTTGGCCTCCGGATTGGCAGCACGCGAGCGCCTGCCGGACTATGCGAAGGCCGTCTTCGCGGAGGATTTCGACCGCGCGTATCAACTGGTCGATGAGCATGGCGGCCTGCACGGCAAGGAGGCGGGGGACTACGCCGGGGTGCTGGCCATGGCCGATGCATCGATGCTGCTGGAGTGCGATGAAGACGCCGAAGAAGCGTTCCGCACCGCGCAGCGTCTGATCCGCCATTCGGATGATCAACTGCGCGTGGTCTCGTGCCGCAACATGGGCTGGCAATCGCTGCTGCGCGATCGATATTCGGCCGCGGCAGGCTGCTTCTCCCGAATGGCCGACGATGACGGCGCGACATGGCTGCAGCGCGTCGAAGGCATGATGGGCCTGGCCCTCGTGCATCACCAGCTTGGTCAGCAGGACGCAGCAGACGAGGCGCTGCAATCGGCTCGCGCCATTGCAACGGAGCGTAATGATGCCGGCTGGCTTGCTACGCTGGATCTTGTCGTGTACGAGTTTGCGGTGCAGGCGGGCATCCGCTGCTCCAACCGCCTGCTGGAACACGCGTTCTGGCAGTCCGCCGAAGTGGGCGCCGCGATGCTGCACCACCAGGGCGGGCGCGACGGGTGGCCCGCCAACGGCAAGCACGATGCGAATGTGCCCGCGATGATCCATCGCCGCGCCGAGTACCTGAGCCTGCTGCGTCGCATGGCCGATGGCGATCGTGCGGCAATCGACCCGCTCATGGCGATCATCGGGCAATCGCGCCGCATGGGAAGTCGCCTGTTGATGCAGACGAAGGTGGAGGTTGTGCTGGCAGCGCTCAGCGGAGAGCAGCACGACGTGGCCGGCAAGGTGTATGACCAGATCTGCAATCGCGATACGTCTTTCGGCGCGCGCCGCTGGAATTTCGACTACCTCTACTGCCGCGCCAAGATGGCCGCGCAGCGTGGCGACGCAGCCGGCGCGCTCAAGTACTACACCGCCTATATGCAGGACGCCTTGCGCTGCCTGCGCACCGAATCGCCCGGCGTGCGCCGCGTCAGCCAGACCACGCCCGCCGCGTCACGTGCATCGGATGACGTGAGCGCGCGGCTGTCTGCCAAGTACCGCCGCGCGTATCACTACATTCTCGACAACATTGAGCGCAGCGACCTGACCACGCGTGAGGTGGCGGCGCACATCAACGTGACCGAGCGCGCGCTGCAGCTCGCGTTCAAGAGCGCGGTAGGCATGTCGCCCAGCTCCGTTATCCGGCGCCTGCGTCTGGAGGGCATCCGCTCCGATTTGCTGGACGAGGGGCGCGGGCCATCGAACATCATCGATACGGCATCGCGTTGGGGCATCCGCAGCCGCTCCGCGCTGGTCAAGGGGTATCGCAAGCAGTTCAACGAAGCGCCATCGGAAACCATCTGGCGTTAAGCCGCGGGCGCTGTATCGCCTGACCGCGCGCCGGTGCGGTCTGTCTTCTTCATTCTCACGAGTGCAACCATGCATCTGACTCGAATTGCGGGCCGGAAAGGTCGCGTGCTGGCCGCGTGCCGGTGCTTGATGGCCGCAGCCATCGCGGTGCTGTCGCTGGCCGGAAGTGCCGCTGCGGCGGTGATCCCGTGGCAGTCGCAAAAATTTGAATACGTGGCCGACCGCAAAGACGTGAAGGATGTCTTGCGAGACCTCGGCGCCAGCCAGCATGTCATGACCTGGATTTCGCCGCAGGTCGAGGGCAGCGTGACGGGCAACTTCAATGAAACGCCGCAGCGGTTTCTCGATCGCATGGCTGCCACGTTCGGCTTTGCCTGGTACTACGACGGCGCCGTGCTGCGTGTGACGGGCGCCAACGAAGCGCAGAGCGCCACCATCGCGCTGCAGCGCGCGTCCACCGCGCAGGTCAAGCGTGCGCTGACGCGCCTGGGCGTGACCGACCCGCGTTTTCCGGTGCTGTACGACGACGAAACGGGCAGCGTAGTCGTATCCGGGCCGCCGCGCCTGGTCGAGCTCGTGCAGGACATCGCACGCCTGATCGATCGTGGCCGCGAGGATGCCAACCGCACCGTCGTGCGTACCTTCCCGCTGCGCTATGCCTGGGCCACGGATCACACCATGCTGGTGGACGGCCAGTCCATCACCATTCGTGGTGTCGCATCCATCCTGAACAGTATGTACGGCAACAACGCACCGAGCACGGAGAACACGCCGCAGCGCGGCGGTGACCGCCGTGTCGACAGCGTCGCCCCTGGCGAGGCCAACGCAGGCCGTGGTGGTACGCGCGCGCTTTCAGGTCTGAGCGGCACGGATCGCAGTGGCGGCAAAGCGCCGCTGCCGCCTGGCGGTATCGGCCAATATGCCGGCGGCGGTTCTGTGGCACCGTTGCCCAGCGGCGAAAGCCGCAGCCGCACGGATGCCTTCCAGGAAGACGGCGGCAGCGCCCCGATCATCCATGCAGACCCGCGCAGCAATTCGGTGCTCGTGCGAGACCGCGCTGACCGCATGGCGGCCCATCAATCGTTGATTGAATCGCTGGACACGCGCCCGGCTGTGCTGGAGATCAGCGCCAGCATCATCGAGATCAGTGAGAGCGCATTGGAAGACCTCGGTGTCGACTGGCGTCTGCACAACAGCCACGTCGACATGCAAACCGGTTACGGCACCAACACGCAATTGGCCAATCCGGGCTCGCTCGATGCGGTATCCACAACAGCCAACGCCGCCGCCGCCATTGCCGCTACGCCGACGGGTGGTGTGTTGACCGCCGTGATCGGTGGGGCATCGCGTTACCTGATGGCGCGTATCAGCGCGCTGCAGCAGACCAACCAGGCGCACATTACCGCGAGCCCCAAGGTGGCCACACTCGACAACACCGAGGCCATCATGGACAGCAAGCAGAATTTCTACGTGCCGGTTGCGGGGTATCAGTCGGCGGATCTGTACAGCATTTCGGCGGGCGTGTCGCTGCGCGTGTTGCCGATGGTGGTGACCGATGGCGGCACCTCGCGCATTCGCATGAACATCCATATTGAGGATGGCCAGATCACCAGTCAGATGGTCGGCAACCTGCCGGTGGTCAACAAGAGCGAGATCAACACACAGGCGCTCATCAACGAAGGCGAAAGCCTGCTGATTGCCGGCTACTCGGTAGACCAGCAGACCAAGGGTGTGGATGCGGTGCCCGGGCTTTCGAAGATCCCGTTGTTGGGGGCGCTGTTCCGGCATGACCAGACGACGGGCCAGCGGTTTCAGCGGCTGTTTCTGCTGACACCGCGTGTGGTGGCGCTGTAGCGCTTTTGCCAATGTAGTCACGACAAGGCCTCCGTACGGGAGGCCTTGTCGTTCGTGCTCGCCGGCAATCCGGTCAGCGGCGGTTTGACAGCCCGGTGGCGTCTTACTGCACAAACGTATCCCACTCTGGTGCTGTGCGATGGGAAGCCGGTTGGGTCGTGCGCAATCCGCGTGGCCAATTGCGCCAGAAGACGCCTGTGCGTACCCGTTCCCTTGGCGCTCTCCGCCATCTTGCTGAGGTCCAACTCGAATCTGTGGCCGGCCCCTGACGCCAGCCGCGGTTTCAGTTCACTGTGCAGCGGTCCACAACTGCTGAACGCGCAGGCGTCTGCGAAGGGCGGCGGAATGGGTGGATCGAAGAGATTGAAGTTCGAGGCGAGGGGTGCACGACGGTGGCATCGCACCGACAGTGGAAAACAACGGCCCCACGCAAACATCGCGCGGGGCCGAGGTGAAACAAACGCAAGCAGTGGCTTATGCAGCCTTCTTATGCGTCGACGTGCTGGCGTGGGTGCCGGCGCTGACGCTAGCGTTCACCTGGCTCGAGCCGGAGGACTGCGGCGCCGATACGGGGGCCTTGGAGGTGACGTCGTCGCCATCGTCATCATCGTCGTCGTTGCCGTTCGACTTGATGGCGTTCAGCATGCGTTGATGCGCGGACTGCTGTTGCAGGAGTTGCAGCTCCAGAAGCGCATCCTGCCCGGTGGGGTCGGCGCCGTTGGGTTGAGCCTTGTTGTTGCCGTTGCCGTTGCCGTTGCCGTTGCTGGAGTCGACTTCGGCCTCGTGCTTCTTTTTGCCCTTGCGGCTCGCGTCTTCGTGGCCGTCTGCGACGGCCTGATGTTGCGTGCCCGCGTAGTGCGCTTCAGGTTGCGTGGCATGACGGGTCTTGCGCGAGGCATGGAAGTCTCCTGCCACGCCAGCGCCTGCGGCGGCAGCACCGAGCAGCATGCCGCCGGTGCCATTGCCGCTGCCGCTCACCTTGTCGAACAGTTTCTGTGCCTGGGCGCCGGCCTCGGCCTTGGTGCCTTCCTTGGCAGCAAGCTTGACCGCATCCTTCAGGCCGCTGCGGCCGCCGGTCAGGGCGCCTTCCACCACAGAGTCGACCACCGTACCGCCCAGGTGCGTCTTCTGCAGTGTTGCCACGGCGGCGCTCGCGGCCAAGCCTTCGGGCGTGAGGTCCGAGGCCAACTGTGCGGCGTTGCCAGCGGCAGAGCCGATATCGCCCAGCGCTTCACCAAAGTGACCATGCGCAGCAGCTTTGGCGGCGGCAATGCTGCTGTCTGCGAAACCGTTGACGCTGTCACCGATGCCCTTGACCGTGCGGTCGGCGATGTCGTTGACGAAACCGCGGGCCTTGTCGACCTTACTCAGGGCCTTGTCCAGCCCCTTGCTCAGATGGGCGTTTTCCAGCGATTTTTCAGCCACGTCGAAGGCCGCGGTATTCAGATCCCGCAGGCCCTTGAAGGTGGCTTCGCCAACGCCCACGGCGTCGTGCAGCGCTTTCTGAATGCGCAGATGCACCAGGTCGTTGGTCAGGGCTGCGGTTTGCTTGGCGACGGCTTCCACGTCGTGGACGAGGTTCTTGCCTACGCTCTCGGCGGCGTGGGCGATGCCCTTGCCGACCTTGGCGATGTCATCGCCCAAGTGCTGAAAGGCGTGCTTGATTTTGCTGAAGATACTCATGGTGAGTCTCCTTGCTTGGGATAGCAAAAATGACGGCCGTTGCCGGCCGTTGGATTGACGAGCCTGGCCTTAGGCGCCTTGCACGTGGTTTTGCTGCTGTTGCGCGCCGCCGGCCTTTTGGGCTTGCAGTTGCTCCAGCACCTTGATCATGTCTTTGAGCAGTGTCTCGAGCTGGGCCATGGGGCTGTTGGCGCCATTGCTGGTGCCGTCTGCGCCGTTTGCGCCATCCGTCGCGGAGGTGTTCGGCGTGCCGGATGCACCGGACGCGCCGTTTGCCCCGCCGGCTGCCGTGCCGCCCGCTGCGCCACCTGCACCGTTTGCACCACCGGCCGCGCCAGCGTTGCCTGCGCCACCCACACCAGCGCCGCCGCCTTGCGTTTGGTCACCGCCAAGCGCCTGTTGCTGTTGTTGAGCCAGCATCTTCAGCAGATCGTCCAACACCTTCAGGAGTTGTTCGATCATGGAGTCGTTGCTCTTCTGGCCACTGGCCTCGGCACCATTGGCGTTGTCTGCACCCGATGCGCCATCGGCTGCGCTGGAGCCGTCGGCGCCGTTTGCACCGCTGGCATCGCCCGTGCTGTCAGCGCCGTCTGCGCCACCGGCATCGCCTGCGCTGGTGGAGCCGTCAGCACCACTGGCATCGCCCGTGCTGTCGGAGCCGTTAGCGCCGCCGGCATCGCCTGTGCTGTTGGAGCCGTCGGCACCACCAGCGTCGCCGGCACCGGCGCCAGCATCAGCGCCACCTGCTGCGCCTGCGCCGGCACCGCCATCAGCCCCGCCGAACGCGTTCGACATCATCTGCTGCTGCATCAGTTGCAACGCGTCGTCGAGCATCTGGAGCATGTCGTCCATATTGAGGCCCTTGCCGCCGTTGGCACCACCTGCGCCGTCGACGCCCTTGGCGCCTTCGCCGGTGTCGAGCGTGTGCTGCATCTGCTCGCTGAGCTTCATGAACTTCAGCAGGTCTTCCAGCAGCTTCATGAGCGCTTGCATCGGGTCTTGGCTGCTGGAGTCGTCCCCGTTGTCATCGCCAACTTGCTGACCCTTGCTGGCACCCTGCGCGCCTTGCGAACCTTGGGCGCCTTGCGCACCTTGGCTTGCAGAAGGGCCATGCGCAGCACCCGCGCCCTGGGCGCCACCGCCGGCTGCGCCACCCGAGCCGCCGCCGGCACCCGCATTGGCGCCGCCTTGTGCGGTGGCGTTGCGCAGCATGGCTTCAAGCACCTTCAGGATGTCTTGAACGAGATGCTGCAGCGGGCTTTCGGCCTGGTTCTGTTTGCCGGGCTGATCCAGTTGGAGCTGGGTCGAGATATTCAGTGAAGCGTTGTCTTGGACCTTCATATTCATGTGTCACCTCAGTGGGCAGGCGTGATGCATGGCACCGTCCAGGCCGCTGACTGGACGCATGCCGATACAGAGAGGAGAGAAACGCCGCGCGACCGGCGTCTGCAGACAAACGCCGGCACGGCAATCGCTTCCGATTCCGGTTCGGGTCGCGGGGCCGACATGGCCTGCGCGTTCTGCCCGTGCCGGGCCGCGCAGCCCTGGGCAGCCGCGTGCCGGCACGCCGATCGCAAAGCGAAATGGCATGTCGGGCGACTTTGGTGGAACGTTAGGGAATGTCGGCCATCAGGCGATGCAGCAAGGCCGAAGCGCTGATCACCGAGACGAAATCGCAGGCCAGATGAAGGCCCACCGAAGCAAATTCACGTGCGCGCCGCCGTGTCAGGTCATGCGCCGAGTGAATCGAAGTCGGACATCAGAAGTTGTGCGTGAGGCGCAGCGCGAGCGTGCGGCCGGGCAGGATCGGGATGTAGCTGCTGCTGAGCGTGTTGCCGTACGTGTGCACGTTGAAGAGGTTGCGGGCAAAGAGGTCGATGCGCCAGTCCTTTTGGTGCCAGAAGAGGCTACTGTCGACGCGCACGGCGCCAGGCACCCGGAAAGAGACATCACCATGGGCATCGGCCCGGCCTTGCGCGCTGATGCCAAGCCCCACGCCGGCGCCCGCGAGCACACCGCTTTGCATGGTGTACGTCGTCCACAGCGCGGCGTTTCGGGCTGGCACGCCTGGTACGTAGCCGCCCGGTAGCCTCGCCGACATGCGAGAGGCCGACAACCACAACGACGCCTCCCAGCCGCGCACCACCGTGCCCTGCATCGACAGTTCCACGCCCTGGTTGGTTTGTTCGGCCAGTTGCGTGTAGTAGCCCGGGTGCGACACGTCTGCCAGGCTCACGTTCTTTGCGTCGATCCGGTAGAGCGCTGCCTGTGCCGTCAGCGTGTGGTGGGCGTTTTCCCACCGCAAGCCGGTTTCGAACTGGCGGCTGCGCTCGGGTTGCATGCCGGTGCCGTCATAGAAGTATCCCGTGTTGATCTGGAAGCCGCGCATGTAGTCGGCAAACCACGCTGTGCTTGGGGTGAGTTTGTAAAGCACGCCCACGGCAGGCGTCCAGACCACCCCTTTCAGTTGCGTATGAGGCAGCACAGCGACGTAGTTGTTCGCGCGGATGGAACCTGACACCTCCCACCGATCGCCAATGGAGACATGATCGCGCAGCCGGAAGATCGATTGCCTCAACGTTTGCGACAACCGGTTGCCCGGAATGAATGTCGCCGCTGGCAGCGGTACGGGCGCAAACGGGTCTTGCGTGACTTGTGCGATGAACCCCGGCTTGGTCAGGTTCTGCCGCTCCTGGATCTCTTCCCAGCCGAGGGTGAATGTGTGGCGCACCGCGTTGTGCGACAGGCTGCCCGTCAGCTCGTTCGACATGGCCCAGAGGTGGCTCTCTGTTTGGCGTAGCCCGCAGATCGTGTTGTTGGGCATGGCGTTATATGACGAAGCCGAGCCGAGGTCCCACTGGGCGGATTCCTCTCTTACAGATTCATAGCTCGCCCGCGAATGGATGGCCCAGTCATCGCTCAGGTTGCGCGAGGCCGTGTAGTAGACCCGCGTGCCGCTGCCTTCCACGCGGTCGTCTACGTTGCCGAAGGGAAGCTGCATGGGCACGCGGGCAGGTGCGCCGCCCAGCGCGAACGTGGCGGGCGGCACGGGCTGCCGGCTGGTGAGCGATTCGATGCCGGCGGTAATGCTTGTTGCGCTGTCGTTCCAGCCCAGCGCGGCGTGGACGTAGCTGACGCGGTGGCCCGCGTATCCGGCATCGCTGTCGGCCGTCGTGTCATTGAGCCCAACGAAGCGGTAAGACAACCCGTTGCCTCCGAAACCGCCGGCCAGGTCGGCTACCACCTTACGCCCGGTGTGCGAGCTGATCTCCATGGCGATGCTGCGCTGCGCGACGGCGGTCGGCGCCTTCAGGCTGGCATTGATGGCGCCGCCAGCCATGGTGACGCTCGCCACGTCTGCATTCGGCCCTTTGATGACGTCGATCTCTTCCAGTGCGTCTACCGGCCGCAGCGAAGCAAGCTTGTCGGGCAAGCCATCCACCGAAATTGTGTTGGTCAGATAGCCGCGGATGGCGTAGAGGGGCGGTGCCGTCGGGTCAGCCAATACTGATGCCACGCCAGCCTGCGCCAGCGCTGCATTCAGTGAGGGCGGCTGTTGGCTGGCCAAGAGCCCGCGCGTGACTGTATTGATGGCGTGCGGCATGCTCGTCATCGGCATTTCAACGCGGGTGATGGCACTGCTGGAGAGCACCGCGAACCCTGTATCGCCAACGCCATGGACTTCCGATGGTGGCAGCGCGCCGATGTCGCGCGGCTGCGCGTCGGGGGGGCCAGCGCTGCCGGCCGCCACGACGGTGAGCGTGCCGTCGGGCAGCACGGAGAGCGCGAGCCCGCTGTTTTGCAGCGCCAGCCGGGCAGCGTCTGCTGCCGTCATCGTGCCGTCGATGGGGCCCGCCCAGCGGTCTTTCACGAGACTGGATGCGAATGACACCGGCTGGCCGCTCAACCGCGTGATTTCCATCAGGACATGCTCGAGCGTCGATCGCTCGATATGCAATCGCTGGGGCTCGTCCGCAGCCACGGCATGCGCCTGCTGCGCCATCGACAGCACGATCAGCACGGCAGCCAGGCCAAGAGGGCGGGGCAAGGCACAAGGCGAGGATGTTATGAGGGACAGCGCTGTCACCGTACGACGAAGGTCTGGAGAAACGGGAACAAAAGTTTCCAAGGCGTTCTGCTGCTTCGCAGGAACGGGCGGACCTGACGGCTAAGCGAACTCCCGAGGGCAGTGGTCCACCGCCGACCCGTTGCGTTTGATGCTCAAGGCGCCACGATGGATGCGCAAGCCGTCGAGCAGGCCATCGCAGCTCGGGTCACGGCTCTACCGCGATTTGCTTGGAAAGAAGTTTTGGATTGAGCGAGGCCCGCCCGCGGTGTTGCTAGGCGTGTGCGTCAGACAATGGCCGGCACGGATCCGGAGGTCGAAGATGCGTACTCCGACTTGCGTGCTGTGCCAGTACACCCATGCCGAACTGGCGCTCGCATTTCGCTAGCGCGATCGACGGGATCCGCTTCTCGTTCATACCCCACCCGTATTTTTATTGTCGTGAAACGAGCGCTGATTACGCAGGAACCGTGCCATGTTTCCCCTCTGGAGTAGGGGGTGGATTTCTTCCGCGCCACTTGACGGAGTTACTCGGCACAGCCCAACGCTGTGACAGATCGGACGAGCTTTTTCTTTTGCGAAAGGAATTCGATTGGCGAGACCCGCTTCGCCTTGCAACGGCTCGTTTCGCCCTGTGGCACCGCCTTGCAGCGGCCGCCCGCTATGGTTATCGCCGTACGTGACTCGTTCTTCCGCCGTGGTGCTTATGCTGTCCTCAACGTCTTGCTTTGCCGATGCGCTGGTCGATCGTATTCGCTTGTCGCTCCAGCGGGCAGCCGAGACGAGCGGACTCGCAGCGCGGCACGAACGCTTTTACGAAGCCGCTCAGGCGCTGCGCTCCGAAATTCTGGAATTGGTGTCCGAAGAACCGGACGATCGCGCCGTGCTGAAGTGTGCTCAGGCCTTTCGAGAAGAGACGCAGGCATTCAAGCAGGCGCATGCCATTGTGCGACTCACGTATTCGCCCGAGGTCGATCAGCGCTATCCGTTTCGCGATGAAATGGAGCAGCCCATTCTCATCACCACGCTGGAGCCGACCGGGCGCGCCAGAGACCGCTTCGAGCGTTACCCGTCGGACGCCGTATGGCCGTATCTGCAAGCCGATGTGGCGCCCAGGGTGCGTGGCGCGCTGTACCAACACACGCTTGTGTGCCGGCGGCTGCTGCGCGCTGATCTACGTGACATGCACGAGGAAGCGCTCATTGGCGAGCGCGGCGTATTTGCCGCGCGGGACATTGCCGTGGGCGAATGCCTCGGCGTCTACGGCGGCCGGCTTCTGACGCCCGCCACTTATTACACCTGCCTGGACGATTCGTTCGTGCTGAGCACCAGCGCCGGCGGTATCGATTCGTGGGTCGACGGTGAAAACATCCTGGCGATGGCCAATACCATCTTTACCTACGAACGTGGAGAGGCCGATCGGCAGGCGGAGTCCGGCTACAACATGGAGGCCGCAGTGTTTGAGGCGACGTCACGTTGCGGACGACGCTTTTCCATCCGCGCCTTCTTTGCGACCGAGCGCGTGGCCGCCGGTGCCGAGTTGCGCTGGAACTATCGATATGCTCCGGAGCTGATTCGCCAACGGTTTGGTGGCCAGGCTGCGGTTTAGACGCTCCACGAATGTGTGTCCGAGCTGACGCACGGCCAGGCGTTCGAATTCAACGCGCGCAGCAGATCGCAGCTCGATAACCAAGCTGATCCCCCATCTGCATACGAGACTTAAAATAATTTCAGATCGGAAATTTTTGCGCCGCCAAGATTCAAAAAAGCTCAAATCTGGTGCGCCTTCATTCGCTTCGTTTTGATCAGATGTGCCGCCACGCCAGTCCTGGCGCCATACGGCTCATGAGCGGCAACGTGTGCACGCGGTCGCATGCACAGGTTTGAAGCACGCTGCGGCATCTGCGTCGCATTCAAGATTCCTTGTGTGATGCCGTCATTTTCCGTCGAAGCAGCCTGGGCAATCTTGTAGCGCGACGGCTTTGAAGATCGGTCAACGACAGCCGCACATGTCTTCAAGATTCTCCTGCTTCAACGCATGCACCTGAGCGCATCGCCAGTTGGCCCCGGCGATGGCGTTGCGCAGGTCATGACGTCTCTCTCTGACGCCGCTGAAACAGGAATGAAGCAAATGAGACTCTCGGATATGAAGATCGGGGTGCGCCTCGGTGCAGCGTTCGCACTTGTCGTGGCGCTGCTGATCGGGACTGCCGCGGTCGGCATCCAACGGCTGGACGACAACAACACGAAGATGGGCCGGATCGTCAGCGAGCGCTATTCGCTCATCGCGCTGAGCAATCAGATCAAGAACAACGGCTACAAGGCCAACGGGATCCTCAGCAATCTGCTGCTGGCAACGTCGGCCGACCAGAAAGCGAAGTACATGAGCGACTACGCGGCCATCCGCCAAGCCAACGGACAAGCGTATGGGCGGCTGGAGAAGATGCTGAAGACCGATGCGGGCAAGGCGCTCTTCAAGGAACAGTTCGACGCGCGATCGGCTTACGGTGCCGGCGTGCGCAAGTTCTTCGAGCTGGTCGATGCCAACAAGCCCGAAGATGCACGCGTTCTGTACCAGGGTGACATGAGCCGCCTGCAAGACCAGTACTACGTGCTGGTCGACAAGATGGTGGACCACCAAGCCAGCGAGATGGAACACGACGTGGGCGAAGCCGCCGCGCAAGGCGCCAACGCGAAGATCCAGATGATCGTGCTGGCCGTGCTGGCCACCCTGCTTGCCATTGCCACCGGTGGTTTCATTACCCGCACGATCACCGGCCCGATCAACCGTGCCGTACATCTGGCCGAAGCCGTGGCGCAGGGCAACCTGACGCATCGTCTGGAGGTTGGCGCGCAAGACGAGATCGGCCGTTTGCTGGCCGCGCTCAAGCGCATGACCGAGAACCTGCACGGGATCGTCGGCCGTGTGCGAGTCGGTACGGACACCATCGCGCGCGCATCGCGCGAGGTGGCCAGCGGCAACATCGATCTCTCCAGCCGGACCGAGCAACAGGCCAGCTCACTGGAAGAAACGGCGGCGGCCATGGAGCAGCTCACCTCCACCGTCAAGCAGAACGCCGACAACGCGCATGAAGCCAGCCGGCTGGCATCCAATGCATCGCTGGTGGCCAGCAAGGGCGGCGATGCCGTTGGCGAGGCGATCGAAACCATGAGCACCATCAATGCGTCGTCACGCAAGATCGTCGACATCATCGGCGTGATCGACAGCATCGCGTTTCAGACGAACATCCTCGCGCTCAATGCCGCGGTGGAAGCTGCCCGCGCCGGCGAGCAGGGCCGAGGCTTTGCCGTGGTGGCCGGCGAGGTGCGCAGCCTGGCGCAGCGTAGCGCGGCAGCGGCCAAGGAGATCAAGGCGCTGATCGAAGACTCGGTCAGCCATGTCGGCACCGGCACCGCCAAGGTGGAAGAGGCCGGCCAGATCATCCGCGACGTGGTGGCGGGTATCCAGAACGTGACGAACATCGTTTCCGAGATCAGCGCATCGAGCCGCGAGCAGAGCGAAGGCATCGAGCAGATCAACGAGGCCATCACCCAGATGGACAAGGTCACGCAGGAAAACGCGTCGCTGGTGGAGGAAAGCGCGACATCGGCACAGGCGCTGCAGGACCAGGCCGATCAGCTGGCCGATATGGTCAGCGCCTTCACGCTGCATGGCGATATGCAGGGCCCGGCGCACGGCACGCAGGCCGACGCGGCGCCCCTGGCACATGCTGGCTGGGCGCGAACACAAACACTTTCGTAACTCGTCGTTGTCGTTGTTGTTGTCGCAGTGATGTTGCAGTCAGCAGTCCAACGGAGGAGGCACGGGCCGTCGCCAGACGGCTCGTCACAGAAGGAATCGACGTAGCGCCTGCCTTGGCGTTTCGAACGGTCCCGCCATTTGCCGAACAGGTGTCTGCTGCGCAACCGCTGTGCTGGTCGGGGGATTGCGCGCGCGTGCGCCGGAGTGCCGATGGCGGGGTCAACCCACGGTGTCTCTTATCTCCTGAAAAACCATGTCTTCGCACGCTCCTCAAATGGCCGACCCGGGTTCGGCCGCAGCGTTTGACCCATCTAACACGCTGACTGGCACTGCCGCGGCGGCGCCCCCAACCACCCCTGTCACGCAGTTGATCGATGCCTATCGCGAGCACGGGCACCGTCGCGCGCGCCTGGACCCGCTCGCACGCGTGCCCCTGCCCGAAGTGCCCGAGCTTCGCCTGCGGTTTCACGGCCTGGACCCTGCGCAGAAGCGCGAGCCGGCAAGCACGGTCCTGCCCACTGCGGCGACGATGCAGGCGCTCGAATGGCAGCTCAAGCGCGTGTACTGCGGAACGATCGGTCTCGATTGCAGCAGCGTGCGCAAGCGCCAGCGCCGCGCGTGGCTCTATGCCCGCATGGAGGCGGAATTGCTGGCGCCGCCGCTTGCCCCGGACCAGAAGCGTTGGCTGCTGCGCAGGCTGGTGGCGGCAGAGATGTGGGAGCGTCTTGCTGCCGGCACGTTCGCGCATGCCAAGCGCTTCTCTCTTGAGGGCTGCGAGAGCCTGGTGCCGCTGCTCGATACGCTGGTTGAGGCGGGCGCCGGACATGGCGTGCGGCAGGTATTTCTCGGCTTGCCGCATCGTGGACGTTTGAACACGCTCGTCAACGTGATGGGCGTAGATGCGCGGGGCATGCTCGATCGGCTCGATCCGGATTCGGAAGTCGCTTTCAGCCAGCGGGATCTGCCGTATCACCTTGGTGGCGTCGCGCGCCGGATGGTTGCCGACAATGAGGTCACGCTGGTGCTGGCACCCAATCCATCGCATCTGCAGAGCGTGTACCCGGTCGTGTGTGGCATGGCCCGCGCGCATGTGGACGAGCATCCCGGCACGCCGTGCCTGCCGGTGATAGTGCATGGCGATGCGGCGTTCGCCGGGCAGGGTGTCGTCATGGAGACACTGAACCTGACGCGCCGCAGCGGCTACACGGCGGGCGGCGTCGTGCACGTGATCGTCAATAACCAGATCGGTTTTACGACACCCAACGTGATGGACGTGCGTGCCAGCGACTACTGCACCGACGTGACACGCATGGTCGATGCGCCGGTGCTTCACGTCAATGCAGACGACCCCGAAGCCGTCCTGCGCGCCGCGCGCATTGCCATCGAATACCGCATGGAGCATGGCGCCGATATCGTCATCGATCTGGTCGGCTATCGCCGCCTCGGACACTCGGAGCACGACACGCCTACCGTGACGCAGCCTGCGCTGCACGCGGCCATTGGCGCACACCCGACCGTCACGGAGCTGTATCACGCCGCCAGCGCAGAACTCGCGCGCCTGGCGGATCTGCGTGACGCGGCCGTGCGCGACTTGCACGCAGGCCCCCACGCTGCGCCGCATGCAGCCGATGTTTCGCTGCCACACGGCGTTGCGCGCCGCCCGCTCCAGCCGGTGTCATTGCAGCGCGTGCAGGCATTGACGCAGACGCTCACCACACCGCCCGACGACGTGCTCCTTCACGATGTGGTGCGCGGACTTTGCGAGCGGTGGCGTACTGCGGTCTCGAGCAATGCACACACGGTCGACTGGTGCCTGGCTGAAAACCTCGCCCATGCCACGCTGCTGGAAGACGGGCACAGTATCCGGCTGTCCGGCATGGACGTTGGGCGCGGCACCTTCATGCATCGGCACGCGGTGTGGCACTCGCAGGCGATGCTGTCCGACGAGGGCGACCGATACGTTCCGCTGCAGCACGTGGCGTCGTGTCAGGGCGCGTTCGATGTCGTCAACTCGCCGTTGTCGGAAGAAGCCGCGTTGGGCTTCGAGTACGGCTACAGCGTACAGACCCGTACACGGCTCACGCTGTGGGAGGCGCAGTTCGGCGATTTCGTCAACGGCGCCCAGGTCTTTATCGACCAGTACATCGCTTCGGGTGAATACAAGTGGGGTTGCCAGTCTGCATTGGCGATGTTGCTGCCGCACGGCCACGAGGGCGTCGGACCGGAACATTCCAGCGGATTCCTGGGGCGCTTTCTCCAGCTTTGCGCGGATGACAACATGCGCGTGGTCATGCCGTCGACGTCGGGCCAATGGTTCCATTTGCTGCGCGACCAAGCCATGCTGGCAATGCCCAAGCCGCTGATCGTTATGTCGCCCAAGACGGAACTGCACGGCAACGGGCGTTCGCATTCGCGCGTGCAGGAGGTGATCGACGGATGCTTCATGCCCGTGCTGGCCGATGCCTGGGTGACCGACACGCAAACCATCACGCGTGTGGTGCTGTGCAGCGGCAAGTTCTTCTACGAACTGCATGCGCAGCGCGAGCGCGATGCCTGCGCAGATGTGGCGTTGGTGCGCGTTGAGCAGCTCTACCCGTTTCCGCAGGAGCCACTTGTGGTTGCGCTGCGGGCATTCCCGAACGTGAAGGAAATCGTCTGGGCGCAGGAGGAGGACGCCAACCAGGGCGCATGGCGCTTCGTGCGCGACGCGCTGGAGTTGTGTCTACCGGAGGGGAGCCGACTGGCCAATGTGTGCCGCAGCGCAACGCCGTCGGGCGCGCATGCGTCGGTGCGCGCGCATCAAGCGGAGCAGCGTCGCCTGGTTGCTGCTGCGTTTGGCGTGCTGCGTTAGCCGGACGCTGATGCAGAAAGCTCGGCCGCGACCGCCGTTTGAGACATCGGTGGTCGCGGTACGGGCTTGTGGTTGAAGCGCGAGCCGCGATTAAGGCTCGTGGCGCAGATACCCTTCCTTGCTCGGGTCTGGCATGAAGTACGTCACGACGAAAGACACCGCGCACAGCGCCGTCACGTACCAGTAGAACGTCGATTCGGTGCCGGCCTGCTTGAACCACAACGCCACGTATTCCGCCGAACCACCGAACACCGCGTTGGCGATCGCATACGACAGGCCGACGCCCATTGCACGCACTTCCGGCGGGAACATCTCGGCCTTGATCAGCCCGCTGATCGACGTATAGAAGCTGACGATGGCCAGCGCCAGGGTGATGAGACCAAACGCCGCGAGCGGGGTCGACACCGTGGCGAGCGCCTTCATGAGCGGCACAGTGCCCAGCACAGAAAGGGCCCCGAACAGCAGCATCGAATTGCGTCGACCGATGCGGTCGGACAGCGCGCCAAACACCGGCTGCAGCACCATGTAGACGAACAGCGCACCCGTCATCACATTGGAGGCAGTCTTGGTGTCCATGTGCGCCGTGTTGACGAGGTACTTCTGCATGTACGTCGTGAACGTGTAGAAGATCAGCGAGCCGCCGGCGGTAAAGCCGAGCACGCGCAGGAACGCCCCCTTGTGCTGCCAGGCGCCGCGGATCGTGCCCGCGTGCTCGGCCTTGCGCGCCGAGGTGGTCTGCGTTTCGTGCAGCGATTTACGCAGGTACAGGGCGATCAGCGCCGTCAGCGCGCCCACCACAAATGGAATCCGCCAGCCCCAGGCTTTCAGCTCGGCCGTCGTCAGCAGTTGCTGCAGGATCACCAGCACGAGCACCGCGCACAACTGACCGCCGATCAGCGTCACATACTGGAACGAGGCAAAGAAGCCGCGGCGCCCTTGCAGCGCCACCTCGCTCATGTAGGTCGCGCTGGTGCCGTATTCCCCGCCCACCGACAGGCCCTGGAAGAGTCGCGCCACGAGCAGCAGGAATGGGGCCAGCGCACCGATCTGCGCGTACGTCGGCAGTACCGCGATCAGCAGTGAGCCGCCGCACATCATCAGCACCGAGATCATCATTGCCGTGCGCCGGCCGCGCTTGTCGGCAATGCGGCCGAATAGCCAGCCGCCAATCGGTCGCATCAGGAAGCCAGCCGCAAACACGCCTGCCGTGTTCAGCAGTTGCGTCGTGCGGTCGCCGCTGGGGAAGAACGCCGGCGCGAAGTACAGCGAGCTGAACGCGTAGACGTAAAAGTCGAACCATTCGACGAGGTTGCCCGACGACGCGCCGACGATGGCAAAGATGCGGCGGCGTGTGTCGTGCGGGTCAACCGCGTGCGGGGTGGCAGTGCTATCCATGAGGGCGTCTCGGTGTGGTTGTTCTGTGGGCAGCCTAAGCTGACCCTCAGAATTGTAGCGACATGTCGCAGATTGTCGCGCCCCGGAGTTGCCCCGATGAGTGAGATGGTGTGTTGCGGGAGGTGTGGAACGGGCGTAGTGAGGTTACGCAGAAACGGGTACGCTCGATGCGCGTCCCCATCCGATTTCGCTTACCGAGCCCCCTGCCGCGCGTTGAACACCACGCGCAACCCGAGCGCCACCAGCGCCGCCGCCGTGCAGAACGCCATCAGTCCCGTCCAGCGCGCGCTTGTCCACGCAAGGCTCGCGCCATATGCGCCCAACGACATGCCGATGAACAGCGCCGTCATGAACACCGCGTTGATGCGGCTGCGCGCTTCGGGTGCGAGCGCATAGATGATGGTCTGGTGCGACACGAGCGCTGCCTGCACGCCCACGTCAAAGACGAGCGTGCCGATCACGATGGCGATGAGCGATTGCGGGAACAGCGCCATTGCGGCAAATGTCACCGCCATGAGCAACGCGCCACCCGCTGCGATGTGGCCCGGCGCAACGCGGCCCGACAATCGACCGGCAATGCTCGCACCCAGCGCGCCTGCTGCGCCGGCCAGGCCAAGCAGACCTGCCTGGCCCGTCGACAGCCCGAGCGAACCCGTCAGATGCAGCGCCACGGTCGACCAGAAGCCCGAGAACGCGATGCCGATGAACGCCTGCGTGATGGCCGACGCGCGCAGCCGTGGGTGCTGCGCGAACAGCGTGCCAAGAGAGCGCAGCAGCGTGAGGTACGGTTGCCGCATGGTCGCGGGCGGCGCCACGCCAAAGTGGGCGGCGCGCACGGCAATCGCCAGCCCGACAATCGCGACCGCCGACACGCCGAATGCCGCGCGCCAGCCGAAGTGGTCCGCCACGATGCCGCTGAACACGCGTGAGCTGACGATGCCGATCAGCAGCCCCGTCATCACCGTGCCGATGTTGCGGTTGCGGTTCTGGTCGGTGCTGATGGCGGCCGCGCTGGGCACGAAGTCCTGCGCGATGGTGGCCGACAGCCCCACTGCAAAGCCTGCCGCGGCCAACACGGGCAGGCTGGGCGCAAGGCAACTGGCGATGAGCGCCAGCGTGAGCAGCACCGCCTTCCACAGGATGACGATGCGACGGTCGTAACGGTCACCCAGCGGGCCGAAGAAAAAGATGCCGCTGGCATAGCCCGCCGCCGTCAGCGTGGGCAGGACGCCCAACGCGTGTGGTGCGATGGCGAGGTCGCGGCCGATCAGGCCCAGGAGCGGGTGGTTCAGATAGATGCACGCCACACTGATGCCCGCACCGGCCGTGAGCAGGCGGATCAACCCTTGGGTGTCAGGTGCGGCAGGGGTGGTGGTAGCGGTGGCTGGCGTTGGGGACGCAGGCGAGGTCGACATGGAAACCTCATGTAGGAAATTGCTGCATCGCAGCGAAGCGGCGATGCTAACAACTTTCATCCGGGCCTGCTGACGGCCAATAACCTTGCCGGCGGTGGTGTCAGGCGCGCTGGCCGGTGGGCGGAGCGGCTGAGGTGGGCGCCTCTTCCACGTCTTCGCTGTGGCCGCCCTGCACGTCATGGCCGGCGTTGTCGATCCACAGGCGAGCGCGGTCTTCGCCCACGCGCGACAGCTCCATGCGGTATTCGTAGCGGTCGGGTCGATAGAGGCCCTGCAGCAGTTGCACGGGCCGCCCGCTCATCTCGCGCACGATGCGCTGAACGGACAGCAGCGGCGCGCCCACTGCCACATCCAGATATTGCGCCGTCGCCACATCGGCCAACCGAGCAGACACCACCTGCGACGCCCGATCGATCCGCACGCCCGAGCCCTCGATCAACCGCAGGAGCGACTGGTTTGCCAGGCGATCGAGCGTCAGCTTGCTCGTCACGTCCAGCGGTAGCCATGTAGTGATGAGCGCCATGGGCGTGTCTTCCAGGTGGCGCACGCGCACGAGTTTCTTGATCGGCGTGCCGGGTGCGATTTCCAGGCATTTGGCCTCGTCGGGCGGGGCCAGCACGTCTTCAAATTCGACGACGACGGCCGAGGTGCGCTCGCCCACGTCGATGATGTTCTGCAGCAGCGTCTGGGCGCCGCCGCCCATCGTCAACGGGTCATCGGGCTTGACGACAAACGTGCCCATGCCGCGATGGCGGCGCACCAGACCTTCCTTGACCAGGTAGTCGAACACGCGCCGCATCGTGACGCGCGAGGCGCCGAACTGGCGGGCCAGCTCGATCTCGCCCGGCATCGGGCCGTCACTGAACCGGCCCTCAAGAATCTGTTGGCGCAGGACGACGTAGATCTGGTGGTAGAGCGGTACCACGGCATCAGGCATGGCGGTCGTGGTTCCGGGCGTGAGCAGCGAGGTCGAGGGCGAAATCGGGAGGGGCGGCCATCAAGCGATGGGGCAACGCGCGGGATGCGTTGGAAAGCCGGGCCAAACGCGGCCATTTGCCCATTCATCCGCGACGATAGGGCGTTTTTCCGGGCCTGTAAAGTTGTGTGTTACCCGTTGGCTGGCGGCGTATCGTTGGCCGCGGCGGCAGTATTTTCCCTCTGCCCATAACGCGGATTGCGCTCGCGCATCGAGTTTTTGGGCGCAACAGGCTCGCCCAGCGCATTGACGAGCGCCACGTGGATTGGTGTGCCGCTTTCGCGGTCGCGCAACAGCATGGGGCCCTCACCGTCGGGCGTGAGGTAGCGGTCCCCCCATTGCATCAGCGCGACGATGGCGGGCAGCAGGTCGACGCCCGCCCGCGTGAGCCGGTAGGCGTCGCGCACGCGGTCGCCCGGCTCCTGGTACGGCACGCGGCGCAGGATGCCGTACGTCACCAGCGCCTTGAGCCGCGACGACAGGATCGCCGACGAGCACCCCGTGCGGCGCAAAAACTCATCGAAACGCGTCACGCCGGAAAACGCCTCGCGCAGCACGAGCAACGTCCATTTCTCGCCGACGATCGACACGGCGGCCGCGATGGAGCAGGGCTCTTCCATCGACGTCACAAGCTCCGACGCCGCTGGGACGGGGAAGGGTTCCGGGATTCTCATGGCAAAAGCATAGTCAATTCTGACTTTACTTGCAAAAGTCAGGGTTTCTGCTAATCTAGCTTCAAATTAGAAAGTCAGGCGGTGATCCCGTGCTGGCGGTCAATAACAACGATCCATCGCGTGAGGAGATCCCCATGCTTTACACCATCCACCGTTACCCCGCCGAATGGATCGACCGCTGGACCATGCACGACGGCTCCATCGCCACCGTGCGCCCGATTCTGCCGCAAGACGCGCCCCTTGAGGCTGCCCTGGTCGAGGGGCTGTCGTCGGAGTCGCGCTATGCGCGGTTTCTGGTGGGCGGGGGCCGTCTGACCGACGAGATGCTCGCCGCCTACACGCAGATCGATTACGTCAACCACATGGCGCTGGTCGTGAGTGTGGCGCGCCCTGACGGCACCGGCGAAGACCTGATCGCCGATGGCCGCTTCGTCGTGGAAGACGGCGTGGCCGAATTTGCAATGCTGGTGGCCGATGCGTGGCAGGGCAAGGGCGTCGGGCGACGTTTGTTTGCCACGCTGGTCCGCGCAGCGCGGGTGTCCGGCGCGCGGGAGGTCTTCGGTGAGGTGCTGTCCATCAATCGCCGCATGATCAGCCTGGCGCGCGATGCGGGTTTTCGCGTTGCGAATGTGCCGGGCGATGCCACCGTCTGCACCGTGCGCCTGCCCTTGGCCGATGTTGAAGCGGTCATGACGCCGTTCGTTTTCGCCTGAATCGTCCAAGTTTTGCGTGTCTGCACCCCTGCAGACGCGCCTACCGTGTGTCTCTTTCGCCGCCATTGAGCGGCGTCTTTTTTGGTCAATTCATCGATATTGATGGCGCTCAGCGCAAAAAATCATCGCTTTTGTGGATGAATGGATGCGCATAGACTCATCTGCGTGGCCTGGTGCGTGGGTGCCCCCCACCTGCGTGCCGGCGCCGCCTTGTTCAATTACTGCCGCCTTTGCCCCCACCATGAGCGACGTCACGCCTGTGCTTGCCCCATTCCACCTTGCCTTCCCTGTTCATGACATTGCCGCGGCGCGCGCCTTCTACGGCGACATCCTCGGTTGTCCGGAGGGGCGCAGTTCGCCAGACTGGGTCGATTTCAATTTCTACGGCCACCAGATCGTCGCCCATCTCGCGCCGGACGAAATCGGCCACCGCAAGACCAGCGCCGTCGACGGCGACAACGTGCCCGTGCGCCACTTCGGCGTGGTGCTTTCCATGCCCGAATGGGAAGCAGCAGCCGACAGGCTGCGCGCAGCCGGCATCGAGTTCATCATCGAGCCGCACATCCGCTTCAAGGGCGAAGTGGGCGAGCAGGCCACGATGTTCTTCCTCGACCCCTCGGGCAATGCCATGGAGATCAAGGCGTTTGCCAATATGGCGTCGCTGTTTGCCAAGTGAGCCGGCGCGGCGCGCGTATCCTTGCGCTTCTCCACTGATGCGCGCGCGCCATGCTTCGAGAACTCAAGACCTTCATCGCCGTTGCCCGGCACGGCACCTTTGCGGGTGCGGGCGATCGCATCGGTCTGACGCAGTCGGCGGTGAGCGCGCAGATCCAGCGTCTGGAAGCGTCGCTCGGCTTCCCGCTCTTTGATCGCACGGGCCGCTCGGCCACGCTCAACGCCGCGGGGCGCGACGCGCTGGCGCTGGCCGAACACATCGTCACGCTGTATGACCGTCTGGGCGACCAGGCCGGCGGCAATGAGCAGCGCGGCCTGGTGCGCATCGGCGCGATTGCCTCCGTGCAGACGTCGTTCCTGGTAGACGCGCTGGTGCAGTTTCGCAGTGAATTCCCGCATTGCCGTGCGCGCATCGTGCCGGGTGTCTCGCTTGACCTGCTCGGCCTGGTGGACGCTGGCGAGATCGACCTCGCCGTGCTCATCCGCCCGCCGTTTGCGGTGCCGGCCGATCTGGAATGGCGCACGCTGGTGGCCGAGCCCTTCGTGCTGCTGGTGCCCGCCAGCGTGCCCGGCGACGACTGGCGCGCGCTGCTCGCACATCAACCGTTCATCCGCTATGACCGCCGCTCATTCGGCGGCCGCCGCGTCGACCAGTTCCTGCGCGACCAGCGCATCACCACGCACGACGTGATCGAACTCGACGAGCTGCAAGGCATGACGCAACTCGTGGCGCGCGGGCAGGGCGTCGCACTTGCCCCGCAGACCGCCGCGCAAGCCACCTGGCCGCCAGGCACACGTGCCATCAGCTTGGGCGACGACACCTTCTACCGCGAGATCGGCCTGATCGAACGCCCCCGCCACAGCCGCCAGCCCATTGCCGGGCGGCTGGCCGATTGCATTGACGAAGCCGCGCGTCCGCATCAGTGATGCGGTGTGCCGCAGGCACGCGACCGATCAAAAGCTCAGGGCCTGTTCGATTTCCTGAACCTTGCGCCGCGCCAGCGCCAGATTCGATTTGTTCTTGTCGAGCACGACATAGAGGAACAGTCCGGGCTTGCTCCCGACGGGGCGAATGATGTGGTACTGCTTGCTGAGCGTAATCAGCATGTCGTCAATGACATCGTCAAGCTTGAGTGCCTGCATGGTCTTGAGCTTGGCGCGGACCACCTCGGTATTGCCCGCCGCGGCGAGTTCGAGGTCGATCCCATCGCCTGCCGATGCGAGGATCATGCCGCTGGCGCTGTCGACCAACATGGCGCACATCGCACCGTCGAAGGTCGCGAGATGGGTAATGGAACTGTTGAGATTGCTCATGATTTGATTCCCCCGATGGTGTGAGTAGGTTGTGGCGATGAAATCAGTGCGACCGCGGCTGGTGCGGCTAGGCGGGTCGGTGCAGCAAAGACATGGCGGGCAGCGCAGCGAGTTCTTCTGCGATGCGCTTGGCCTCCCATAGGGCGCGCCCGAGCACAGCATCGTGCCGGTTCGCCATGCACACCTGCACGATCGCGGACTGGCGGACGGGCTGGAACACCATGGTCCCCATGTCGGTTTCAAGCACCATCCGGTGGCAGGTGCTGAAGCGCATTTCGCGCCCCAGTGCACGGACCACTGACATGACCGTGCTTGTCATGGCCGAGAGGCGCGCCGCGCTGTAGCGCGTTGGGTCCAGCGCAGAGGCAATCGTGAAGCCGTCGAGCGTACAGAGCGTCGCGGCGGACAGGTCGGGTAGCGCATCGGCGTACCTGGTCAGCACTGCGGTTGCGGCTTGTGTGAGTTCGGCTGGAACGGGGGATGCTGCTGCGTTCATGTTTGCAGGGTGTAGAGCATGATTTCGACGATATCGAGCATATGTGCCCGCTCGCGGACATCGGCCATCACCACCGGAATGGCCCGCCCCAGCACTTGGCTGAGGTGGGCGGAGAACGCATCGACCCGAGCGGGCGTGGCCGGCCGCGCCACAAGCACCAGCGTGGATGGCTGCGCGGGTTCCGAGGCGACGCGACGCAGCAGGGGAATGCAACGCTCGCCCACGTCGGGCGCGTTGACGTCAACCATGACGATCGCGCCGGCGATGACGGAGATGAGCCAATCCCGCAGGAAATCGAAACGGTCCTGTCCGGGGCTGCCGTAGATCTGCAGCAGTTCGCCATTGCCCAGGTCCACCTCGCCGAAGTCGACGCCAACCGTTGTGGTGGCCTTGGCAGATGCGTGGCGATCAAGGTTGGGTACGTCGCAATCGATAGTCACGTCACCGCACAGCGTGCGAATGGCCGTTGTCTTGCCGATGCCCATCGGGCCAAAGATGCCAATGCGATGCATTCAGGGTCGGCCTTGTAGCTGATGGCGAGACGTTCGCAGCCAGCGCCCGACGACGTCGAAGAAGCGGCTGTGCGAAACACTTGCGTTGGCGGGCGTAGTCGCCAACGGGGCATCGCGGTGCACGTCGATCTGCAGGGCGCCAAGGCGGTTCAACGTACGCAGCAGCAGGCGGGCCTCTTCGTGTTCGAGTCCGCCATCCGTCGTCAGCCAACGCAGGCTGACCGCGCGATTGGTCATGGTTGCCATCGCTCGCCGGAAACGAAGCGCCTGCAAATGCATCTCGAGCGTGACCCAGCGCAGCAGGCGGTAGGTCGGCTCGGGGCTCGCATCGGTTATTCGCGCGGGGAGGGATTGGACGGGTGCGGGGCTCGGACGCGCGGGTTTGTCCATCAGGCGCAGCGCGACGCGATCCAGGATCACCCAGAGGTCGTGCATGCTGAAGGCAAATGGCAAGTGGAACGCGTCGTCGCCGTGGCTGGATTGTGGTGTCTCGTCGAGCCAGATCTTGATGGGGGCTGCAGCGGCAGCATCGACTGACCCGGAAGCGAGCACCACAACATCGGCCTGGTCGGGCAGGGCTTCATCCCATTGATAAAGCGAGCGGCCGACAAGCGCGTTGATTCCCGCGCGCAGCCGGCGCTGCAGACCTTCATCAAGATGCTGCAATGAGATGCGGCCACGTCGGTGATCCACGCGCGCGTGGCCCGGTGCGAGCGGCTCCATGCCTGTTCCCCCCCAATCCAGATATCCCGAACCACGAGAACGGCCGGCGCATTGCTCGGTACTTCTGCGTGGAGTGCGGCATGCATGCCGGGGCTTGTTCAAGCCACTGGTGCGCTGCCTGCTGTTGTTTGCGTCTCGATTCCGGCGCTGTTCTGGCGCCCGTCTATCGGTGAGCGAGAGGCTAGCATCGTCATTGCCGCCTTTGCGCAAGCCTGAGGAATCTTGAGTTTTGCTCATGAATCGCTGATGCGTCCGGGGCGGTAGCGAGGTGGCAAGACTCGGTTCGGCCTCGGTGATACCGGACATATGTCATGGCGCATTGACCGAGCGTTATATCGACTCGTATATTACGACCGGTCATTCATCCACTTTTCCCGGGTTCTTCATGCAACGCTTCTCGCTACGCGCGCACGTGCGCGCCATTGGTCTGGCCGCTGCGCTGGCGCTGGGTTTGGCCGCGCCCGTTCATGCGGCGGACCTGGTTGTTTCGGCGGCCGCCAGCCTGACCAACGCCTTCAAGACGATCGCGCAGCAGTACGAAGTGCTGCACCCGGATACCAAGGTCGTGCTCAACTTCGGCGCGTCGGACGTGCTGATGCAGCAGATCGTGAAGGGCGCCCCCGCTGACGTGTTTGCCTCCGCCGATCAGGAGGCGATGAACAAGGCCGTGGCCGAGAAAGTCATCAAGGCCGAGACGCGCCACGACTTTGTTGCCAACCAGCTCGTGCTGATCGTGCCCGCCACGGGCACGGTGCCCGTGCATGCGTTGGCCGATCTCATGAGGCCCGACGTGAAGCGTGTGGCGATCGGGAATCCGGCGTCGGTGCCGGTGGGCCGCTATGCCAAGCGTGCGCTGGAAGCGGCCAAACTGTGGGAGCCGGTGGAGGCCAAGGCGGTGCTGGCGCAGAACGTGCGGCAGGCGCTGGACTATGTGTCGCGCGGCGAGGTTGAGGCCGGCCTGGTGTTCTCCACCGATGCCGCCATCGCCGCCGACAAGGTGAAGGTGGCGAGCCCCGTGCCGCTGAATGTACCGCTCACGTACCCGATCGCTGTGACCTCGGGCACGAAGCAGCCGCAACCGGCGGCCGACTTCGCGGCGTATGTGTTGTCGCCCCCCGGCCAGGCGGTGCTGGCCAAGTACGGTTTTCTGAAACCTTGATTACGCGGTAGCCGGTTGGCCCGCGCGCTCGGCATCCTGCTTGGGCGTGCGGTGAATGCGCAGCACGAGGAAGGCGCCAGCCACGCACAGCCCGCCCGAAATCATGGAAGCGAGCGTGTAGTTGCCCAGCGAGGCGCGCATCATGCCCGCACCCAGCGTGGCGAATGCCGCGCCCAATTGATGCCCCGCGACGATCCAGCCGAACACGATGGGCGCTGCGGCCTTGCCAAACACGTCGTTGGTCAGGCGCACGGTGGGCGGCACGGTGGCAATCCAATCCAGACCGTAGAAGATCGCGAACACCGGCAGGCCGAAGAACTCGAAGCCGAACGCATACGGCAGGTAGATCAGCGACAGCCCGCGCAGGCCGTAGTACCAAAACAGGAGCACGCGGCTGTTGTAGCGGTCGGACAGCCAACCCGACAGCGTGGTGCCCACCAGATCGAAAATCCCCATCGCGGCAAGCAGGCTCGCGCCCTTCACTTCAGAGAACCCGTGGTCTGCGCACATGGCGATGAAGTGCGTGCCGATGTAGCCGTTGGTGCTCGCACCGCAGATGAAGAAGCTGGCAAACAGCAACCAGAAATCGCGCTTGCGTGCGGCCTGCACGAGCGTTCGCATGGCGAGGACGATGGGGTTGGCGCGGGGGCCTTGATCGACTTCCGGCGCATCGGCGGGTTCGCCATAGGTGCGCAGACCGACGCTCTTGGGCGATTCCGGCAGCAGCAGCCACACGACCGGCAACAGCAGCGCCAGCGCGCCGGCCACGATCAGCACCACCGGGCGCCAGCCGTAGCTCTCGACCACTGCGGCCATCATCGGCAGGAACACAAGCTGCCCCGTGGCCGAACTGGCCGTCAAGATGCCCATGGCCAGCCCGCGATGCGAGGTGAACCAGCGATTGACCACCGTTGCGCCCAGCGTGATGGCGGCCACACCCGTGCCGCCGCCCACCATCACGCCCCACAGCAGCACCATCTGCCACGGCTCGTGCATCATCGCCGAGAGTGCCGTGCCCGACACCAGCACCGCCAGCGCACCGAGCACCGTGGGGCGGATGCCGAAATACTGCATCGACGCCGCTGCAAACGGCCCCGTCAGCCCATACAGGGCAATACCGATCGAGATGGCCAGCGAGATCGTGCTGCGGCTCCAGCCGAATTCGTGCTCGAGCGGCAGCATCATCACGCTGGGCGTGGCGCGCGTGCCGGCCGCGCATAGCAGGATCAGGAACACCACCGCCAGCGCAAGCCAGCTGTAGTGGAAACGTGGGGCGATGAGGCGGGCAAGTCGCTGCATGGGCTGTCCGATTCTTTCGATTCTTGATTCTTGTTGGGGCGACAATATCGCATTCGTTACCGGTCGGTAACAACGTGGTTGCGATAGTAGGTACCGATCGGTAACATGTCAAGCAGCCTTCGAATGACACCGGCGTGGCTGGGGGTTTGTGCCCCCACCGCGCTTGCAGGAGCAACACCATGGCCACTCTTAACCGCCGCGGCCCGCGCGCGCTGTCCACCGTTGATCAACCCAAGCCGACGCCGCGTCGCATCAGCGGCGAGGATGCCCACGCGAGCCTGCTCGAGGCAGCTCGTCAACTGTTTTACTACGAAGGCGTGCGGGCCGTGGGCGTCGAGGCCGTGGTGGAGAAGGCGGGCGTCAACAAGATGAGCCTGTACCGCCAGTTCAAGTCGAAGGACGATCTCGTCATCGCTTACCTGGAGCGCAGCGACGAGAGCTTCTGGGGCTACTTCAACGCGAGCGTGGCCAAGCACCCGGACGACGCGCGCGCGCAACTGCTGCAGTTCTTCATCGATGTCTCCGAACGCGCTTCGCGCCCCGGCTACCGGGGCTGCCCGTTTGTGAATGTGGCGGCGGAGTTCCCGGACCCGACGCATCCGGCGCGGCAGTTTGTCCAGCGCAACAAGGCGCTGCTGCTCACCCGCCTGCGTGACCGCGCCCAAGCCGCTGGTGCGACCGATCCCGATGCGCTGGCCGACGACTTGGCCTTCCTGATCGAAGGCGCCTACACCGCCAGCCAGACCTTCGGCACCGATGCACCGCGCCTCATCAAGAGCCTGCCGCGCACGGCACGCGTGTTGCTCGACTCGGCTATCCCCGCGCGCAAACCGGACTGATGTTGTAGCGCACTCACGCACACGAAACATGGGCGCGCGGGTGTCGTGCGATGCCGCTACACTCGCTGGCATTGTTGCTTCGGCCGCACCTTGATGACGCCCAACCAAGTCCCGCTTTCTCCCGTTCGTACAGCGCCCGCTACGCCGCTGACCTTGCCGGCCGCGTTGTCGCAGGCGCAACGCGCGCTCGATCGCATCGTGCTCGGCAAGCCGCTGCAGATCCGCCTGGCGCTGGCGTGTCTGCTGGCCCGCGGGCATCTGCTGCTGGAAGACCTGCCGGGCGTGGGCAAGACCACGCTGGCGCATGCGCTGGCCCGCACGCTCGGCCTGCAATATCAGCGCGTGCAGTTCACGAGCGACTTGCTGCCGACTGACCTGATCGGCGTGTCGATCTACGTGAAAGAAAAGGGCGCCTTCGAATTCCACTCGGGGCCGCTGTTCGCGCAGGTTGTGCTGGCGGACGAGATCAACCGCGCCACGCCCAAGGCGCAAAGCGCACTGCTCGAAGCCATGGCCGAAGGGCAGGTCACGCATGACGGGGCGACGTATCCGCTACCGGAGCCGTTCTTCGTGATCGCCACGCAGAACCCGCTGAACCAGATCGGCACGCATCCGCTGCCGGAATCGCAGCTGGATCGCTTCACGATGCGGCTGTCGCTGGGCTATCCCGATCAAAGCTCCGAACGTGCGTTGTACCTTGGGGGCGGTGCGCCGCAAGACATTGAAGCGGTGCTGACCGCCGCGCAAGTGGTTGCCTTGCAGACTGCTGCGGATGCCGTGCACGTGGCGCCAGCGCTCGTCGACTACGTGCTCGCGCTGGTGAATGCCACGCGCACAGATGCGCAGGTGCAGATGGGCCTGTCGCCGCGCGCGGGGCTGGCATTGCTGGCCGCGGCGCGCGCCTGGGCACTCATCGACGGCCGCGATGCCGTGCTGCCCGAAGACGTGCAAGCCGTGTTCAAGGCCGTGGCGGCGCATCGCCTGCTGCCGACGGGCGGCACGCTGTCGGCGACCGCGCTGGCGCAGCGGCTGCTCGACACGGTCGCCATTCCCTAAGTAGGCAGCGCCATGGCGCGATTGCGTTCTCTGCTGCTCGCGCCATTGCGTCTGCTCGGTGCGGGCCTGGCGATGCTGCCCGGCGTGCGCTTTGCACGGGCGCGTGTGCAACGCTTTCTGCAACGGCCGCGCACGCCGCGCGAAGGCCGCATCCGCCTGGACCGCAACCACGTCTACATCCTGCCCACCGCAGCCGGTGCCGGCTTTGCGCTGCTGCTGTTAGTGATGCTGCTCACCTCGCTCAACTACAACGTCAGCCTGGGCTTTCTGCTGACCTTCGTGCTGGCCGGCGTGGCAGCGTCCGCCATGTGGCAAACACATCGCAACCTCGTTGATCTGGAAGTACGCGGCGCGGCGGGCGATGCCGTGTTTGCCGGGCATGCGTTGAATGTTGGCGTGGCATTGGCCAATGTCACACCATGGGCGCGTGTGGGTGTGGATGTGAGCGCCGCGCAAGCCGCTGCCGTGGAAACCTCGCTCGACGCGCAGGACGCCATCGTGGCCGCGTTGTCTTTCGCCGATCAGCCGCGCGGTTGGTTCAAGTTGCCGCGCCTGACGGTGTCGACGCGTTTCCCGCTCGGCCTGTTTCGCGCGTGGAGCTACGCCGATGCGCCGCTGACATTGCTCGTCTATCCGGCACCGGAACCCTCCGCGCCGCCGCTGCCCGCCAGCTTTGCCCCCGAACCTGGCGAAGAAGACGACACGCGCGCCGCCCGCACCCATGTCGAAGAAGCCGCAGACCAACTGCGCACCTACCGCCCCGGCGACGCACTGCGCAGCATTGCCTGGAAGCACAGCGCGCGGCTCGACACGTGGATGAGCCGCACCGGCCAGCAAGTGCGCCACGCGCAATGTGTGCTCGCGTGGGAAGCGCTGCCGCCCTCGATGAACGTGGAACAACGCCTGTCGCGCCTGTGCGCCTGGGTGCTGGCCGCCGAGCACGCCCCCGCCGGCGATGAACCCGAATACACGCTGAGCCTGCCGGGCACTGTCATTGGCCCGGCGCGGGGTGTTGCGCATCGGGACGCATGTCTGCGTGCATTAGCGTTGTGGGGTAAGCCTGCGATGCCGGAAGCGGAAGGCGAAGCCACATGACCACTGCCACCATCGGCACCGAAGCGGCCGCCTTCGGCTCGGCCCGGGCCCTGACGCACCGCGAACATGGCTGGCTGATCGCACAGCTTGCCGTCGTGCTCGCGCCGCTGCTGCGTGCGCTGCCGCTGGTGACGTGCGCTGTGTTCGGCGTGCTGCTGCTCTGGCGCGCGCTGCTGTGGGTGCGGCGCGCGCCGTTGCCCGGCAAGTGGCTGCTGGGGCTGACGGGCGTGGCCACGCTTATCGTGACGCTGGCACTCGCCATGCGCACCGGCGGAAACATCGGGCGGGACTTGTCGGTCGCGCTGCTTGGCGCGTTTCTCGTGCTCAAGCTGATGGAATCGCACACCGTGCGCAACGGCGTGCTCGTCACGCAGTTGTGCTGTTTTCTGCTGCTCTCGCAGGGGCTGTTCGACCAGCCGCCCTGGCTGGCCGCCACCATGCTGGCGACCGTGGCGCTGCTGTTGCGCAATTGGCTGTTGCTGCTGCATCCGCAGGCGCGTGTGCGCGTATCCCCCGCGCGTGTGCTGGCGCGTTTGGTGCTCATGGGGTTGCCGTGCGCGGCGGTGCTGTTCCTGTTGTTTCCGCGGCTGGATCATCCGCTGTGGCGCCTGCCGCAAACCGCCGACACCGCCGTCAGCGGCCTGTCCGACCGCATGGCGCCCGGCTCCGTCGGCCAGTTGATCCTCTCCGACGATCTGGCCTTCCGCGTCGATTTTGCCGGCGTGCCGCCACCGCTCGATACGCTCTACTGGCGCGGCATGGTGCTGTGGCGTTTCGATGGCCAGACGTGGACGGCCGCGTCGATGCGGCAACG
Organism: Ralstonia sp. Ralssp110; assembly: GCF_047325135.1. NCBI lineage: Bacteria > Pseudomonadati > Pseudomonadota > Betaproteobacteria > Burkholderiales > Burkholderiaceae > Ralstonia > Ralstonia sp. Ralssp110. The sequence continues at coordinate 1,368,813 of NZ_CP168609.1, forward strand.
TCCCGCAGCGGAAAGCGTACCCAATTCTGCGGACGCAATTAGCGGCGCGCCGGGCGTATTCGATTACAACATCACACTGGAACCGACGCGCCAGCGCTGGCTGTTTGCGCTTGATCGCGGCCAGTCGATCGAGGCGCGAGACGGCACCGGCCGCAGCATCGACGGCGAATTCATCAGCACGCAACCGCTCGAGCAGCGCGTGCGGTATCACGCGCGCTCGCGGCTGCCAGAGCGCAATCGCGCGGACGACGCTCGCCCGCTCGACCCACTTACGCAGCAGATGGCGCTGGCGTTGCCGGCGGGCAACGGCCAAGCGCGTGCGCTGGCAGCGCAATGGGCAGAGCTGCCGCCGCCTGAGCGCGTATCGGCGGCGCTCAAGCTGTTTGGCCGCGCACCGTTTGCCTACACGCTTGAACCGGAACCGCTGCAGGATCAGCAGATCGACGATTTTCTTTTCCGCACGCACCGTGGCTTCTGCGAGCACTACGCGGGCAGCTTCGTCTTTTTGATGCGCGCGGCAGGCGTGCCGGCGCGTGTGGTGGTGGGCTACCTCGGCGGCGAGGTGAACGCCATGAGCGGCGACATCATCGTGCGCCAGTCCGATGCACACGCCTGGGCTGAGGTGTGGCTCGACGAACGCGGCTGGGTGCGTGTGGACCCAACCGCCGCCGTCGCGCCGCAACGTGTCGAACGTGGCCTGGCCGCCGCCGTGCCCGCCAGTGAATTCCGCTCGCGCCGTGCAGAAGAACCTGGCTGGCTGCGCAGCGTGCGCTGGGGGCTCGATGGCCTCATCAGCGGCTGGAACAGTTGGGTGCTTGGCTACGACCGCAGCCGCCAAGCGCGCCTGTTCGCGTGGCTGGGGCTGGATGCAGCAGACCCTCGCGCGGTGCTGTGGGGTGTGTCGGGTTTGTTCCTGCTCGCTGCGCTGCCGCTCCTCTGGCAGCAACGCAAGCCCAAACCTGACCCGGTGCAGGCCCTGTGGCAGCGGTTGTGTGACCGGCTGGCGCGACATGGTTGCACGCGGGGCCCGGCAGAGGGCCCGATGGCGTATGCCGAGCGTGCCGCCGCGCAGTTTCCGCACGCGGCGCAGGCGTTGCGCAATGCAGCCGCCGGCTACGTTGCCCTGCGCTACGGACGCGAGGATGGCGATGCGCAAGCGCGTGCCCAGCGGTTCACGCAATGGCGCGAAGCGGTTGCGCAAGTTCGCCTGGGTTAACGCGCAAGCTGTTGATCGGCTTAGAAAACGTGCCCCAAATGCGGGCGCCCGCGCGGTTGATCCAGCGCGCGAGTCATTCACCTGTGATGGAATATTTTCCGATCCAGGGTTTAAATATTTCGGATAGATAACTCGGGCAATGCAATAACTGCACGCAGTTTCCCGATTGCAGATAATGGGTGCGACACAGTTACGCAGGGCGTGCGCATTATCGGTGCATATTTGATCCGATTTGGCGTCGATACCTTCACTGGCACAGCGGGAACCTTTCTCATACGATGGTTTTCGTAACGTTTCCGCTGCACTGCAATGTTGCCGAGAACACCCGCCCAACTGGGGTTTCGGCCTGCAGCGGTCTCGCAGATTCCGCAGGAGCCATACCAATGCATCGACCGAAACGCATGCTTGTCGAGAATGTCGCGTGGGCGCATGAAACTGCCGCACGGGATCCCGGATTCTTTTCGCGTTTGGCCCAAGGCCAACAACCCCAGGTGTTATGGATCGGCTGTGCAGATAGCCGCGTGCCCGCTGAAACCATTACACATTCCAACCCGGGCGATTTATTCGTCCATCGCAATATCGCCAATCTTGTTTGCCCGGCGGACGACAACACGATGAGCGTGCTGGAATATGCGGTGCGCGTGCTCAAGGTCGCGCACGTGATCGTGTGCGGGCATGACGGTTGTGGTGGCGTGCGCGCGTCGTTGCTGCCACCGCCCGACGGTTTGCCGCACGTCGCGCGCCGCATTGCGCCGCTGTGCGCGCTGGCCGGCCGCCACCGTACAGAACTCGATGCCGTGTCCGATCTGGATGCACGCGTCAATCGACTGGCCGAACTCAACGTGCTCGAGCAGGTGCGCTGCCTGCGCGAGAGCCCTATCGTGCGCGAGGCAGAACGCCCGCCGCACGTGCACGGCTGGATATTCGGCCTGGCCGATGGACACATCCGCGTGCTGGCTTCGGGCGATCCGGATGCGGAACACGCCACCCGCGGCGACATCCTGGTGCCCGCCGAGGCCATCGCTTAACCCGATCGGCGGCGGCGTTTGTGGCTGCTGCCGTTTCCCGACGTTTTCTCTCCTCACGCATGCCGGCGGTGCCCCCGCCCGCAGGCAGGCGTTCGCGCGTGCGCAGTTCATACAACTCCAACAACCATGCAGACACCAACCTCACCGGCTTTCTTCCCGCGCGACATGCTCGCCGGGGTCATCGTGTTCTTTGTCGCCCTGCCGCTGTGCCTGGGTATTGCCAATGCATCGGGCGTTGACCCGCTTGCCGGGCTGCTCTCCGGCATGATCGGTGGCCTGGTGGTCGCGCTGCTCAGCGGCTCGCAACTGAGCGTGAGCGGCCCGGCGGCGGGCCTCGTCGTGATCGTCGTGGACGGCATTGCCAAGCTGGGCGGTTTCCCGGCATTTCTGGTGGCCGTGGCGCTGGCGGGCGCACTGCAGTTTGTGTTCGGCATGCTCCGCGCCGGTCGCTTTGCGGCATATGTACCGTCGTCCGTCATCAAGGGCATGCTCGCGGCGATCGGGCTGCTGCTGATCATCAAGCAGGTGCCGCTCGCGCTTGGGATGGCAAGCGGAGATGCCGCTGCCGGCGCCGGCACGCTCGCCACACCGTTTGGCGCGTTCTCGGTCACGGCGATGCTGGTGACGCTGCTCTCCGCCGCCGTGCTCATCGGCTGGGATACGCCGATGCTGCGACGATTCATGCTGGTCCGCGCGCTGCCTTCGCCGCTTGTTGTGGTGGCACTCGGCATTGGCGTGACCTTGCTCCTTGAGGTGGTGGCACCGGGCATTGCAGTGCCGGCTGAGCATCGTGTTGGTCTGCCGTCGCTCGCGTCGTTCGGGGCGTTTCTCGATGCGCTTGAGTCGCCCACGCTCGGGGCTCTGGGCAATCCGGATGTCTGGCGCGTAGCGATGGCGCTGGCCATCGTCGCCAGTCTCGAGACGCTGCTGTGCCTGGAGGCCGTCGAGCAGATCGACCCAAAGAAACGTGCCGCATCGCCGGATCGCGAGCTGAAGGCGCAAGGCGTGGGCAATTTGGTGGCGGGCCTGCTGGGCGGGCTTCCCATCACCTCCGTCATCGTGCGCAGCTCGGCCAACGTGCACGCCGGCGCGCAGAGCCGCTGGTCGGCCGTCGTGCATGGCGTGCTGCTGCTGGCGAGCGTGTTTGCGCTCACCGCCATCGTCAATCTGATTCCGCTGGCGTGCCTGGCCACCATCCTGATCTTCACCGGCTACAAGCTGGCCAAGCCGTCGCTGTTCCTGGCGGTGGCGCGGCAGGGGTGGGATCGCTTTGCACCCTTCATCGCCACCATCGTCGGGGTGCTGCTGACGGACTTGCTGATTGGCATCGTGATCGGCATTGCGCTGAGCATCGCGCTGGCGATCCGCGCCAACCTGCGCCGCACGATTGTCATGGCGCGCCATCACGACCACTTCCTGCTGTCGTTCCGCAAGGACGTGTCGTTCATGGGCAAGGTGCCACTCAAGCGCTATCTGGCACAGGTGCCGGACCACGCCACGCTCATCGTCGACGGCGCCCGAGCGGATTACATCGACCCCGACGTGCGCGAGATGGTCGAGCACTTCATCGAGGGGGCGCCGGCGCGCGGCATCGTGATCGAGCGCCATCACTTTGATGCGTCGGTGCCACAGCGCGCTCCAGGGCTACGCATGCCACGCCTGCCATTTGTGCGGACGGCCACCAGATAACGTGCGTCTGGAGGTTTAACCCATTTTGGGTAATTTTGAGTGTTCCCTCCAAACATAATCCCGAAAGCTTGTCGGAGGGTGAACGTTTGCGCCACGGTGGCACTTCGTCTGGTGGTGATGTCCTGGGTCCGGTTGGCGTGATGACGGGCGTTGCCGGCGTTTGACAATGTTTGCAATTGCCATCGACTCGGTTAATAGACTGAATTTGAACGCGTTATCGAGTGATTCGGATGGCGCACCGATAAAGTATCGAATCAGGCAAAAGTGCGCATTATCAAGCGCATTTTTAAACGGGAGGCAGACATGAAGACATTGCAACGAGGGACCCTGGTTTCGGCGGCCTTGGTCGGCCTGCTTGTGCTGGGCGGTTGTGCCAGCTCCGGCTCGGGCGACATGAGCGGTACGTCCGGCAGCGACGGCAGCTCCGCCAACAACGGTGGTGGCTCCGGTTCCAACGGCTCGGGCGGCACGACCACCACCGCATCCACCACGCCCACCGGCGAAGTGGCGAACAAGAGCGGCGGCGTACTGACGGCCACGGGCGGTGCCGTCAGCGGGCTCGGTTCGACCATCGGCGGGAGCAATCTGCCAGGCGCATCGGCGCTGGGCAATGTGGTCGACAACGTAGGCAACACAGTGTCGGCCCTCGGCACGGGCGTGCAGTCCGGCCTGGGCAGCATCGGCACCAACCCGAACCCGATCGGCACCACGGTATCGAGCACCGGCAACGTGGTGACGCAGGTCGGGAACACCGTCGACGCAACAGGTGGCCTTGTGAGCAGTCTGGGCACAGGACCGCTGCAGCCGCTGTCGCCGGTCACGTCACCGGTGGGCGGCGCGGTCTCGCAGGTTGGGCAGGCGGTGGCGGGCGCGGGCGGCACGCTCGGCACGGCCTTGTCGACCGGGCCGGTGGAGCAGGTCACGCAGCAGGTCAGTTCTGCTGTGGTGCCGCTGACCTCGCAGGTGACCACCGCCACGCAGACGCTGGGTAACACAACAGGCCTGGGCGCTCCGGCAACCAATCTGCTGCAGACCGTGGGCGACGGGGTGGCGAATGTGGGTACCTCGCTGACTGCGACGAACGCGCCAGTCGTGTCCGGCCTGGGTGGTGTGGTGACGGCCACGGGCAACACGGTGGCCGCGTTGGGCGGCGTGACCTCCACGCCGGGCGGGGCGACTTCGGCAAATCCGCTGGGGCCGATTACCGGCGCGCTGGGCGGCGCCACGGGCGGCAGCAATCCGCTTGGTGCGGTGACGGGTGCTTTGGGCGGTGCGACCGGCGGCGGCACGTCGGCTACGGGCGCGACGGCGCCGGTTGGTTCGCTCGTCACCAGCGTCGGCACGTCGCTCACGTCCACGGGGGCGACGACGCCGCTTGCGCCCGTCACAGGTGCTGTGGGTGGCGCACTGACCACCGTGGGCGGGGCGCTGCACCATTGAGCGCATGACCCGTCATCGAGCCGTTCCCGTTGCGTGCGGAACGGCTCGTACGCGTGTTCGTATGAGGCGGCCCGCCGCTTTCGGCATACAGTACGCCTGACCGCGCATGCCCCTTCAGCGCGGTATCAGGAGACCGAAATGATCAAGCACGCATTATTTGCCCGGCTCATTGCCAAACCGGGCAAGGAGCAGGCAGTGGCCGATTTTCTTTCGGCCGGCCTGCAAATGGCCAACCAGGAAGCCACCACGCCAATCTGGTTTGCGCTGCGCATTGCGCCCAACGTATTCGGCATCTTCGACGCCTTTGCCAGCGAGCAGGATCGCCAGACGCATCTCGACGGCCCGATTGCCAAGGCGCTCATGGCGAATGCGGCCGAGTTGCTGGCCTCACCGCCTGAGATTGCACCGATCGAGGTGCTCGGCATGAAGAACACCGGCGCAAGCTGAGTTTCGCGAGAAAAAAAGAAACCGCCGCATCCAGCCGTCAGCCGGATGCGGCGGTTTTGCTTTGCGTGCGCCGTCGGCGGGTCAGCCCGGCACGCGCACCCAGCCTTCCATCAACACGCGCGCGCTGCGGCTCATGATGGCCTTGGTGACCGTCCATTCGCCGTCAACGAGCTTGGCCTCCGCGCCCACGCGCAGCGTGCCGGACGGATGCCCAAATCGCACAGCATTAGGCGCCGCACCACGTTCTCCGCCACCGGCTGCCAGGTTGACGAGCGTGCCCGGAATGGCCGCTGCCGTGCCGATGGCGACCGCTGCCGTGCCCATCATGGCGTGGTGCAGCTTGCCCATCGACAGCGCGCGCACGAGCAGATCCACATCGCCCGCGCCGACCTTCTTGCCGCTCGACGCAACATAGTCCCTTGGCGGCGCAACGAATGCCACCTTGGGCGTGTGCTGTCGTGTGGCGGCTTCATCGATGCTCTTGATCAGGCCCATGCGCACCGCGCCGTGCGCGCGAATGGTCTCGAACATCGCCAGCGCTTTCGCATCGCCGTTGATGGCGTCCTGCAGCTCGGCGCCGGTGTAGCCGATGGCCTCTGCGTTGATGAAGATCGTCGGGATGCCCGCGTTGATCATCGTCGCCTTGAGCGTGCCCACGCCGGGCACATCCAGGTCGTCGACGAGGTTGCCGGTGGGGAACATCGCGCCGCCGCCGTCACCGTCTTCCTCGGCTGCGGGATCGAGGAATTCGAGCTGCACTTCCGCCGCCGGAAACGTCACGCCGTCGAGTTCAAAGTCGCCCGTCTCCTGCACCGCGCCGTTGGTGATGGGCACGTGCGCGATGATGGTCTTGCCGATGTTGGCCTGCCAGATGCGGATGAGGGCGACGCCGTTTTGCGGCACCCGGCTCGCATCGACCAGCCCATTGCTGATGGCGAACGGCCCAACCGCTGCAGAGAGGTTGCCGCAGTTGCCCGACCAGTCGACAAACGGCTTGTCGATGGAGACCTGGCCAAACAGGTAGTCCACGTCATGGTCCGGGCGCGTGCTTTTGCTGAGGATCACCGTTTTGCTGGTGCTCGACGTGGCGGCGCCCATGCCGTCGATCTGCTTGCCGTACGGGTCGGGGCTGCCGATCACGCGCATCAGCAGCGCATCGCGCGCGGCTCCCGGCTCCTGCGCGGGCAGCGGCAAGTCTTGCAGACGGAAGAACACGCCCTTGCTGGTGCCGCCACGGATGTAGGTGGCGGGTATTTTGATTTGAGCGGGATGGCTCATGCCGCCTCCTTGTTCGATTCCAAAAAGTCCTGCGCAAAGCGCTGCAGCACGCCGCCGGCTTCGTAGATCGACACTTCCTCATCGCTGTCCAGGCGGCACGTGACGGGCACTTCCACGCGTTCGCCGTTCTTGCGGTGGATGACGAGCGTGAGGTCCGCGCGCGGTTTGCGCTCGCCGATCACGTCAAAGGTTTCGGTGCCGTCAATGCCGAGCGTGAGGCGCGTGGTGCCCGGCTTGAACTCCAGCGGCAGCACGCCCATGCCGATCAGGTTCGTGCGGTGGATGCGTTCGAAGCCTTCGGCCACGATGGCTTCCACGCCCGCCAGGCGCACGCCCTTGGCGGCCCAGTCGCGCGAGCTGCCCTGGCCGTAGTCGGCGCCGGCAATCACGATCAGCGGTTGCTTGCGGTCCATGTAGGTTTCGATGGCTTCCCACATGCGCGTGACCTTGCCTTCCGGCTCGATGCGCGTGAGCGATCCCTTCTTCACGGTGCCATCGACCACGGCCATCTCGTTGATGAGCGTCGGGTTGGCAAACGTCGCGCGTTGTGCGGTCAGGTGGTCGCCGCGGTGCGTGGCGTACGAGTTGAAGTCCTCTTCCGGCAGGCCCATCTTGGCCAGGTATTCACCCGCAGCACTGCTGGCCAGAATGGCGTTGGAAGGCGAGAGGTGATCGGTCGTGATGTTGTCGCCCAGCACGGCCAGCGGGCGCAGGCCCTGGAGCGTGCGCTCGCCGGCCAGCGCACCTTCCCAATATGGCGGGCGGCGGATGTAGGTGCTCTGCGGGCGCCATTCGTACAGCGGGCTCACATTGGCAACCGACGCGCTGCGCTGCTCGAACATCGGGATGTACACCTTGCGGAACTGTTCCGGCTTGACCGACGCACGCACGATGGCGTCGATCTCTTCGTCGGTCGGCCACAGGTCTTTCAGCAGGATCGGCTTGCCGTTGGCATCCGTGCCGAAGCTGTCGCGTTCGATATCGAAACGCACGGTGCCGGCAATCGCATAGGCCACCACCAGCGGCGGCGATGCGAGGAACGCCTGCTTGGCATACGGGTGAATGCGGCCGTCAAAGTTGCGGTTGCCCGACAGCACGGCCGTGGCGTACAGGTCGCGGTCGATGATCTCTTGCTGGATCTTCGGGTCCAGCGCGCCGCTCATGCCGTTGCAGGTGGTGCAGGCAAACGCGACGATGCCGAAGCCGAGCTTCTCCAGTTCGTGCTTGAGGCCGGCTTCTTCCAGATACAGCTCAACGGCCTTGGAGCCCGGCGCCAGCGAGCTTTTCACCCACGGCTTGCGGGTCAGGCCCAGGCGATTGGCATTGCGCGCCAGCAGCGCCGCGGCAATCACGTTGCGCGGGTTGCTGGTGTTCGTGCAGCTCGTGATGGCCGCGATGATGACCGCGCCATCGGGCATCTGGCCCGGCGTTTCTTCCCACTTGGCGGCGATGCCCTTGGCGGCCAGGTCGGTCGTTGCCACACGTGCGTGCGGGTTGGACGGGCCGGCCATGTTGCGCACCACGCTCGACAGGTCGAAGCGCAGCACGCGTTCGTATTCGGCGTTCTTGAGCGTGTCGGACCACAGGCCCGCGGTCCTGGCATACGTTTCGACCAGCTTGACCTGCTCGTCGGTGCGGCCGGTGAGGCGCAGGTAGTCGAGCGTGTTGTCGTCGATCGAGAACATGGCGGCGGTGGCGCCGTACTCGGGGGCCATGTTCGAGATGGTGGCGCGGTCGCCCAGCGTCAGCTTGGATGCGCCTTCGCCGTAGAACTCGAGGTAGGCGCCCACCACCTTCTGCTTGCGCAGGAATTCGGTCAGTGCCAGCACGATGTCGGTGGCGGTGATGCCGGGTTGGCGCTGGCCGGTCAGTTCCACGCCAACGATGTCCGGCAGGCGCATCCACGAGGCACGCCCGAGCATCACATTCTCGGCTTCCAGGCCGCCCACGCCGATGGCGATCACGCCGAGTGCGTCGACGTGGGGCGTGTGGCTGTCGGTGCCGACGCAGGTGTCGGGGTAGGCCACGCCGTCGTGCGCCTGGATGACGGGCGACATCTTCTCCAGGTTGATCTGGTGCATGATGCCGTTGCCCGCCGGGATCACGTCTACGTTCTTGAACGCAAGCTTCGTCCAGTCGATGAAGTGGAAGCGGTCTTCGTTGCGGCGGTCTTCAATGGCGCGGTTCTTGGCGAAAGCGTCGGGGTCGAAGCCACCGCATTCCACCGCCAGCGAGTGGTCGACGATCAACTGCACCGGCACCACCGGGTTGACCTTGGCGGGGTCGCCGCCCTGGTCGGCAATGGCGTCGCGCAGGCCGGCGAGATCGACCAGCGCGGTCTGGCCCAGGATGTCATGGCACACCACGCGCGCCGGGAACCAGGGGAAATCCAGGTCGCGCTTGCGTTCGATGAGTTGCTTGAGAGAATCGGTGAGCGTGGCAGGGTCGCAGCGGCGTACCAGATTCTCGGCGAGGACGCGGGAGGTGTACGGGAGCTTGTCGTAGGCGCCGGCTTGGATGGCTTCGACGGCTTCTCTCGCGTCGAAGTAGTCGAGTGACGTGCCGGGGAGGGGTTTGCGGTGTGCTGTGTTCATGGTGTGGGTCCATCCCTTGTTTCATCCCCTGCCGGGGCTGACTTACTTTTCTTTGTCTTGCCAAAGAAAAGTAAGCAAAAGAAAGGCGCGCCCGAGATGGCGACTTCCCCTTGAATTTCTGTAACCGGGCGGAGACGGGAAAAACTCGCTTCGCTCAGACAGTTTCCCGTCTTTTTTCCGCCCGCTTACAGAAATTCAAGGCGCCATCTAGGGCAGGAACGTCAACGGCCACACCGTCGGTGGGTTTGTGTTGACGTTCCTTTCTTCTTTCCTACTTCTTACGGACGCTTGCCGATGGGTACGAACTTCAGGTCGTCGGGGCCGGTGTAGTTGGCGCTCGGGCGGATGATCTTGTTGTCGATGCGTTGCTCGATGATGTGCGCTGCCCAGCCGGACGTACGCGCGATCACGAATAGGGGGGTGAACATCGCGGTCGGCACGCCCATCATGTGGTACGACACGGCGCTGAACCAGTCCAGGTTCGGGAACATCTTCTTGATGTCCCACATCACGGTTTCCAGGCGCTCGGCAATGTCGAACATCTTGGTGTTGCTGGCTTCCTTCGACAGCTTGCGCGCCACTTCCTTGATGACCTTATTGCGCGGGTCTGACACGGTGTACACCGGGTGGCCGAAACCGATCACGACTTCCTTGGCCTCCACGCGGCGGCGGATGTCGGCTTCGGCCTCGTCCGGCGTGTCGTAGCGTTTCTGGATTTCGAAGGCGACTTCATTGGCGCCGCCGTGCTTCGGGCCGCGCAGCGCGCCGATCGCGCCGGTGATGGCCGAGTAGATGTCCGAGCCCGTGCCGGCAATCACGCGGCCGGTAAACGTCGATGCGTTGAACTCGTGCTCGGCATACAGGTTGAGCGAGACGTGCATGGCGTCAACCCACGACTTCGGCGGCTCCACACCGTGCAGCAGGTGCAGGAAGTGGCCGCCGATGGAGTCGTCGTCCGTTTCCACTTCGATGCGCTTGCCGTTGTGGCTGTAGTGATACCAATACAGCAGCATCGAGCCGAGCGATGCCATCAGGCGGTCGGCGATGTCGCGTGCACCGGGGGTGGCGTGGTCGTCCTTCTCGGGCAGCACGGTGCCCAGCACCGACACACCCGTGCGCATCACGTCCATCGGGTGGGCGGAGGCGGGCACCCACTCCAGGGCGGCCTTCACGTTGGCGGGCAGGCCGCGCAGCGCCTTCAGCTTGGTCTTGTAGGCAGCCAGCTCAGCCTTGTTGGGCAGCTTGCCGTGCACCAGCAGGTGGGCGACTTCTTCAAACTCGCACGCGCCGGCCAGGTCGAGGATGTCGTAGCCGCGGTAGTGCAGGTCATTGCCAGTGCGGCCAACGGTACACAGCGCGGTGTTGCCGGCGGTGACGCCCGACAGCGCCACGGATTTCTTCGGCTTGAAAGCGCCAGCGTTCGGCGTGCTGTTATCGGCTTCGCTCATGGTGTGGTCTCCTTGGATGCGTTGAATTGGTTTGGATGCGGAGGCGTTATTTCTGTGCGGCAAACAGCGCGTCGAGCTTGTCTTCGTACGCGTGGTAGCCGAGATATTGGTACAGATCGGCGCGCGACTGCATGGTTTCCACGGCTGCCTTCTGCGTGCCGTCACGCATCACGGTCTGATAGAAGTTGAGCGCCGCTGCGTTCATCGCACGATAGGCGCCGCAGCAGTACAGCGCGATATCCACGTTGGCGCTGCGCAGTTCGTCGGTGGTAAAGAGCGGTGTGCTGCCGAACTCGGTCAGGTTGGCCAGGATGGGCACCTTCACGGCGGCCTTGAAGCGGCGGTAGTCGTCCAGCGTCTTCATCGCCTCTGGAAAGATCATGTCGGCGCCCGCTTCCACGTACGCGACGGCGCGCTCGATGGCAGCGTCGATGCCTTCGGAGGCGGCTGCGTCGGTGCGGGCCATGATGACGAAATCATCATCGGTGCGGGCATCCACGGCGGCCTTCACGCGGTCGACCATCTCGTCGGTGGAAACGACTTCCTTGCCCGGGCGATGGCCGCAGCGCTTCTGGCCGACCTGGTCTTCGAGGTGCACGGCGGCCACACCGGCCTTGATGAACGAACGAATGGTACGTGCGATGTTGAAGGCGCCGCCCCAGCCCGTGTCGATGTCGACCATCAGCGGAATCTGTACGGCATCGGTGATGCGGCGGGCGTCGATCAGCACGTCTTCCATCGTGCTGATGCCCAGATCCGGAATGCCCAGCGAGTTGGCAGCCACGCCGCCGCCCGACAGGTACACGGCTTTGAAGCCGGTCTGCTCGGCCATCTTGGCAGCGTAGGCGGTGATGGCGCCCACCACTTGCAGCGGTTGGGATTCAGCCACGGCGGCACGGAATTTAGCGCCGGCGCTGGCGGGTTTTCGTTGGGTTGTGCTCATGAGGGCTCCAGAAAGAACGGCCTAAAAGAGCAGGAAGCGGGCCACCCGTGCGAAGCGACGTAACCCCTTGATTCTTATGGATGTGACGTTGCCGTCCGCGTGCACTCTGTTTCAGAAATGAAATTTGCAATTTCAATATGGAAACGCTCGGCGCATAATGTCGAGACTGCTGTTTTCCTGGCCGCACCGCACCATGAGCCCCACTGCAACCGACCCAGCCGACCGCCCCCGCATCTGGGCCTGCGGCATCAGCCGCTTGAGCGATCTCTTCCTCGACATTGCTGCCGAGTACAACGACCGCGCCGAGCTGCGGGTCATCACGCGCGGCTTTGAAGACATCGTGCGCGAGATCGAGGCCGCAGGCACCGAGCGACCCGACGTGGTGGTGGCGGGCGGGTCCAACGGCGCGTATCTCAAACCGCGCTTGTCGCTGCCCGTGGTCGTCATCAATCCGACGGGTTTTGACGTGATGCACGCGCTGGCCCGCGCCCGGCGCGATGCGGAATCGGTGGCGCTCGTCACCCACGGCGACACGCCCGAGGAAGTGCGCCGCTTTGTCGCCGCCTATGGCATGGATGTGGTGTTTGCTTCGTACACCTCGCGCCAGGGCGCGGAGAGCTGCGTGCTGGACCTGCGCGACCGTGGCGTTGGCGTGGTGGTCGGCCCCGGCCTGGTGACGGACCTGGCAACGCAGGCGGGCATGAACGCCGTGTTCCTGTATTCGCGTGACTCCGTGCGTGCCGCGTTCGATACCGCGCTGGAAGTCGTGCAGGCCACGCGCCGCGAAACGCTGCGCCGCCAGCGGCTGGACAACCTGTTGCAGCATTTGCGTGACGGTGTGGTCGCGCTGGATGCGCAGGGCCGCGTGGAGGCCATCAACCAGCGGCTGGCCACGGCGTTGGGCATCGAGGCCAAGCAGGCCATCGGGCAACCGCTGCTCAGCATCGCCCCCAACCTGCTGGGCCTGCTGCCCGATAGTGATGGCGACACGCTGGGCACGGTGCGGGGCGTGAACTACGTCATCCACCGCGGTCCTCTGGCGAGCGCCGGCGCGGGCGCCGCCGAAGGCACGGTCTTCACCTTCCAGGAATCCCGCGCGGTGGAGCGGCTGGACCGCACGTTGCGCTCACGCCAGCGCCCGCAGCAGTTCAGCGCGCGCTACCGGCTGGAAGACCTCGTGGGCGAGTCGCTGCCGATGGAGCGCGTGCGCACGCTGGTGCGTCGCTATGCCAAATCCGACGCCACCGTGCTCGTGTTGGGCGAATCCGGCACGGGCAAGGAGATGGTCGCGCAGGGCATGCATCAGCTCAGCGCGCGGCGCGATTTTCCATTTGTCGCCATCAACTGCGGCGCATTTCCCGAGGCGCTGCTGGAGAGTGAACTGTTCGGCTACGAGGAGGGCGCTTTCACGGGCGCGCGCAAGGGCGGCAAGACCGGGCTGATTGAAGCCGCGCACCGCGGCACGCTGTTCCTCGATGAAATCGGCGAGATGCCGCTGCCGCTGCAAAGCCGCTTGCTGCGCGTGCTGCAGGAGCGCGAGGTGGTGCGACTGGGCTCCACGGAGCCCACACGCGTCGACATCCGCGTGATGGCCGCCACGCACCGCGCGCTGACGGACGCGGTAGAGGGCGGCACTTTCCGCGCAGACCTTTACTACCGACTCAACATCCTCAGCATTGCGCTGCCCCCGCTGCGCGAACGGCCCGACGATGTGATGCCCCTGGCCGCTGAACTGCTCGTGCAAGCCGCGCGCCGCGAACCGCGCCTGCTGCTGCGCATTGCTGATACCGAGGAGGCAGCCCGCGTGCTGGCCGGCGTTGCCGAGCCGCTGCGGCGCTACGCCTGGGCCGGCAACGTGCGCGAATTGCAGAGCGTGGTCGAACGGATCGCCGTGGAGCTGGCATACACCGAAGACGCCAGCGCCGTCACACACGACGTGTTGCGGCTGATTGCGCCGGAAGTGTTTTCCCACGCCACGCCAGGCAAGCCGGCGGCATTGACGCTGCGCGAGCGCAGCCGGGGCGTGGAAGCCGAAGAGATACGCGTGGCGCTGGCGGCCCACGGCGGCGATCGCGACGCCGTATGTGCAGCATTGGGCATCAGCAAGACGACGTTGTGGCGGCGGTTGCAGATGGGGTAGATCAAAAATGTCCGGGGTGGGTGGTTGCGGTCGACTGGCGCCCTGACTATCGTGCAATGCTCCATCGGGCCTCACCGCGCGCCGACCAGCGCGCTACCAAGAAAGTCAACACCATGGCACAACAAAGCCGCCCCCACATCATCCTCGCCAGCCTGACGCTTGCTGGCGGGTCGCGCTATCCGTCGGCTCTGGGCCATCTGCTCCGGACGGCCGCTGTTGCGGCGTATCTGGCAAACGTTTTGGAGCTCGACGACGTCGAGCAGCGGCACATCTACCTTGTGGCTCCCGTGCACGACATCGGCAAGTTGGGCATTCCGGATGACGTGCTGCTCAAGCCCGCATCCCTGACCGATGCAGAGCACGAGATCATGCAACGGCACTCGGACATCGGTGCCGACCTGCTTGCCGGAACGCCCGACCCGATCCTGCAAATGGCGGCGAGCGTTGCGCGCCATCACCACGAGCACTTTGACGGCAGCGGGTATCCCGCCGGCCTTGCGGGCGAAGATGTCCCGCTTGCCGCCCGCATCGTGGCCATCGCAGACGCGTTCGACGCCATGCTGGAGCCGCGCGTCTACCGCCGAGCGATGCCGGAAGACGACGCACTCGATGCGCTGGCAGACCGAAGCGGCCAATACTTTGACCCGACGCTGGTGGAGCGCTTTCTGAACAAGGTGCCAGAGGTTCGACGCGTTCGTGCTGCTGCAGAAGGCCTGATACGGCGGTACGGCGACGTGTCGGGCGTCATCCGGTTCTACGGCGCACGAGATAAATCCCCCGCATTCCTGAGGCATATCCAGACGCTTTGATGGCGGCGCGGGGCGCAGGGCATCATTGCTGGCGGCGCACGCCCGGGTGACTAAACGCCGTGCGTGGCGATCCTGCCAAACGGGATCACGCTCTTCGCGTAGATGCTTGCCGCGACACCCAATTTGGCGAGCTTTAGCCGTGCAGCGCAAAGCCCACATAACCCTTTGGACGGCTTTTCGGTCGGGCCGGAACCGTGGAGAATCGCGCTCCAACCCTGCTCGCCAACCTGTAGTTCGGAATGACAGAAAACAATCCCTCGGAGACTGCCCGGCATGCCCTCAGGCTGCTGGCCTCACGCAGGTTGGCGCCCACGCCAGACAACTTTGCCTCGATCTATTACGAGATCGCCGGCAGCAAGCCAAACGGAGACGCCTCGGACGCCGAACGAATGGCGCTGGTACGGGAGTTGTGCGAACAGCTCGCGCGCACGGTGGAATGTTGCCTTCCGGTGCTCGGTGAAGACGATGCCAGCATCGGCCCCGCCGCCTGGGCGCTGATCCGGGCCTGCCGCTCCGAATTCGAAAGCCTGGCCAACCTGACCGCCAAGCTCTCGACGTTCAACCACCGGCTGTCGCTCGCGGCCGAAGACCAGAGCGAGATCCGTCGGGCGTTGCTGGGCCTGCTGCAACTGGTGTTCGAGAACATCGGCGAGCTGTCATTGGACGACCGCTGGCTGCGCGGCCAGATCGAAGCCCTGATGAAAGCCAGCGAAGCCCCCGTGAGCCTGCGCCGGCTGGATGACCTGCGGCGCCGCCTCATGGAGGTGATCCAGAAGCAAAGCTCGCTGAAGTCGAAATCGATCGAAGCCCAGGAAGAAATGAAGCGGCTGCTGGCCGCCTTCATGGAGCGCCTGTCGGCCGCCGCCGAAACCTCGGGCGAGCACCACCGCCAGATGGAAGCCTGCGCCAAGAAGATCGAATCGGCCAACAGCATCGCAGAGATCGCGCCGGCCATTCAGGATGCGCTGTCGGCCACCCGCTGGATGTCGGTGGAGTCGGCTCGCAATCGCGATGTGCTGTCGGCGATGAAGGTCAAGGCCGAAGAGGCCGCCGCCGAGGTGGCGCAACTGCGCAAGGCGCTCGACATGGCATCGGCTTCAGCGCGCCACGACCTGCTGACCGGCGCGCTCAACCGCAAAGGTCTGGAAGAGGCGCTGGAGCGCGAAGTTGCCCGGGCCGCGCGCCAGAACACCACACTCTCCATTGCGTTTCTCGACATCGACGACTTCAAGTCGATCAACGACACGCACGGCCACAGCTTTGGCGACGATGCGCTGTCGCACCTGGCCCAGGTGGCCCGCGAGTCGATGCGCCCGCAAGACACGCTCGCCCGATTTGGCGGCGAGGAGTTCGTGATCCTGATGCCGGACACGCCGCTGGAAGAGGGCGTGCAGACCATCGTCCGTCTGCAGCGGGCGCTCACGCAGCGCTTCTTTGCGGCGGGTGACACGCGGCTGTTCATCACCTTCTCTGCCGGCGTGGCGGAAGTCGGCAAGGACGAACCACCCATGGCGGCCATCCACCGCGCCGACCGCGGCATGTATCAGGCCAAGCGCGCCGGCAAGAACAAGGTGGTCAGCACCTGAGGCACGCTAAAAAACGCTGTGATTACTCCAGCAGCGACAACGCATCTGCCAGCGAAAGCACCGTCGTGCGCGATTCAAACGCCGTCGCAAAAAGATGGTCATGCACGATCGGATCCGGGTCGTAGCAGCAATCCTTCACGGTGAACAGGCGGTAGTCCGCATCGCTCGCGTGAGCAATGGACGACAGCATCACGCCCGTCGACGCAACGCCCACCATGATCAAGGTATCGATGCCCCTGGCGGATAACCGCACCTGCAGATCGGTGCCGTAGAACACGCTGGCGCGGTGCGCGATGATGACCGGCTCATCAGGCTGCCGGCCGAGTTCCGGCGAGATGCGATCTTCAACGAACAGCCCCAGTTGCTTGACGCCTTGCCCGTTCTTGTTCAACGGGCTGACTTCCGGATAGCCGGGGCTGAAGTGGAACTTCGCAAAATAGACGCTGACGCCCTTGGCTCGCGCAGCGTCGCACAGCGTGCGGGTGTTGGAGAGCAGCGTGGGCGCGACCGATGGAAACAACGCCATGATGTCGGTCTGGTAGTGCATGACCAACAACGCCGTTTGCTTGGGGACAAGCGCGAATGTCGACATAGGGCTACACGATCAGGGACGGGATGGCGGTCGACTCTATCATGCGCACCTGTGTCAATTGGGCACAGCCGAGCGTGCCTCCCATTGCTGCCCGCCAGCCGCAGCGCTACATTACGACCTTGTCGAAAAAGGCAGACTTGGTTTGGTAAGCCCAAGTCCTTCCCTGCACTTGCATTGCGCGCAGCGGAAGCTCTGGCCGTGCCGCGTGCACTAGTCCCCCGACGAACATCGGACGCCATTCCGGCGCCATTGTTCGTCCGTGCGGTTCTAGATGGAGACACGACGAGCCGCTCCGGTCGAACGACCACACAGGAGTAGTTCATGCACGACGCAACTGTCTACGACGTTGTCATTGCCGGTGCCGGCCCGGTTGGTTTGTTCCTCGCCTGCGAGCTGCGCCTCGCCCGTCTCTCGGTGCTGGTGCTTGAGCAAGCCGAAACCCCGCACTCACCCTTGAAGCAGCTCCCGTTCGGGATGCGCGGGCTGTCATCTCCCTCCATCGAAGCGTTCTACCGTCGCGGTTTGCTGGCCGACATTGCGGCGCAGCCTCGCGCGCAAGATGCGCATAGCCGCCGCAACGCGTCGACCGCGCATTGGATGCAACACCAGCGCCGCCCAGGCGGCCACTTTGCGGGCATCCAGTTTTTCCACGACAAGATCGATATCGATAGCGCGCGCTGGCCGTATCGCTTACCAAGTCCGGCCGACACCCATATGGCCAGCGACATGGCACACATCGAATCCGTGCTGGCCGCGCGCGCCAACGCAATGGGCGCAGAGATCCGGCGTGGCGCCGGTGTGACCGGCTTCGAGCAGACCGGCGACGCTGTGACCATCCATGCGGGCGGTGAGACCTGCCGTGCACGCTGGCTGGTCGGATGCGATGGCGGCCGCAGCACGGTACGCAAAGCGGGTGGTTTCGAATTTGCCGGCACGGACCCGGAGTTCACCGGTTATTCCGCTGAAGTTGAACTGGCAGCGCCGCATACGCTCGCACCCGGCCGTCACTACACGCCGACCGGCATGTTCACTTACCAACCGCCCGGCACCATCGCCATGGTCGACTTTGATGGCGGCGCGTTTCATCGCACGCAGCCGGTCACGCTGGAACACGTGCAAGCGGTGTTACGGCGGGTTTCCGGCGCGGATGTCACCGTCGCGGCGCTCAAGCTTGTGACCACCTGGACGGACCGCGCGTTTCAAGCGACCAGCTACCGCAACGGGCGCGTGCTGCTCGCTGGCGATGCAGCGCACACGCATTCACCGCTGGGTGGCCAGGGGCTGAACCTCGGCCTGGGCGATGCCATGAATCTTGGGTGGAAGCTCGCTGCCACCATTCGTGGCGACGCGCCCGACGGCTTGCTCGACAGCTACACGTTGGAACGGCACCCCGTGGGCGCGCAGATTCTCGATTGGTCGCGCGCGCAGGTTGCGCTCATGCGGCCAAGCCCCAGCACGCGCGCGCTCGCAGCGATCATCCGAGACCTGATCGAGACGCGCGACGGGGCGACCTATTTTGCAAGCCGCGTCTGGGGTCTCTCGCTGCGTTATGACCTGGGCGACGGCCACCCGCTGGCTGGCCGCAGCGCGCCCGACTTTGCGCTGGCCGACGGCACCCGCCTTGGCGAGCGCCTGCGCAATGGCAGAGGCCTGTTGCTGGACTTCACCGCATGCGCGTCGCTGCAAACGCTGGCAGACGGGTGGAATGATCGCCTCGTCTATGTCGCTGGCGACGCAACCGACGCGCAGGGCCTGAGCGCTGTGCTGGTGCGACCAGACGGCATCGTCGCGTGGGCGGCCGAGGGAGCAGTGAGCCAGGCGGAGTTGGCTCAAGCCGCCATGCGCTGGTTTGGCGAGCCTGTCTGACCATGCATCATGAAACACCCAGATTCAATTCAAAATGATGCGGTGCTTTTAGCCTTTTAATTCAAAGTTTCGACATCAGAATCTCGTAAGAATCGTAAGAAAACGCTTTAAAAACAGGCTGAATAAGGTGTTCGCAAGGGAAAAGCAACACGCAGGTTAAAGACGAAAACATCATGGTCGATGAGCGGATGGCGATGCCGTGAGGTCGACTCCGAAGTCTTTAACGCAAGCAGGCCGTTTCAACTGGCTGGCCCGCAGAACGGCGGTACAACTTTCCAAGCGAGAACATCATGGGATTCCAACAAGGGCTGAGCGGCCTGAATGCCGCGTCCAAATCGCTAGACACCATCGGCAGCAACATCGCCAATGCCAACACCGTCGGCTACAAGAAAGCGACCACCGTGTTTGGCGACGTGTATGCACGCTCGCTGGTGGGCGCGTCGGACAACCAGATCGGGCAGGGCGTGAACGTGACCCGCGTGTCGCAGTCTTTCACCCAGGGCAATGTCACGCGGACGGGCAATCCGCTGGACATCGCTATTAATGGCACGGGGTTTTACCGCATGGTGGACCCGAGCAGCGGGCAGGTTTCATTCACGCGCAACGGCCAGTTTCATACCGACAAGAACGGCTACATCGTCTCCGCCACGGGCCAGAACCTGACCGGCTACGGCGTGGATGCAACGGGCAAGGTCAACACGGCTGCGCTGGTCAACCTGCAGATTCCCGTGAACGATCTGGCGCCGCTGGCCACCACCAGCACCGTGTTTGGCGTCAATCTGGATGCGGGTGCCAAGGTGCCCGCCACCACGCCGTTCTCGGCCACCAACTCGGCCACGTTCAACCACTCGGTGTCGCAGCAGGTGTACGACGGCACGGGCAAAGCTCATACGCTCACCAATTACTACGTGCGCACCGCCACGGGGTGGGACGTTCACGCCATGGTGGATGGTGCGGCACCCACAGGCGGCAACCCGATCAGTACGCTCACCTTCAACGGCAGCGGGCAATTGACCTCCACGCCTGCCAAGGTCAACGTGGCGTTTGCCGGCATGAGCATCGGCAGTATCGACATGACTGGCACCACGCAATACGGCGGTGGCTATAACGACACTGCGCCGGGCGTCTCGCAGGATGGCTACGCCACCGGGCGCCTTGCCAGCTACGCCGTGGGCAACGATGGCACGGTGATGGCGCGTTACTCCAACGGCCGCACGGCCGTGCTGGGCCAGTTTGCGATGGCCAACTTCAAGGCCCCGGACGGCCTGCAGAACATCGGCGGTAACCAGTGGGTGGAGACGGTCGATTCGGGCGCGGCCAATCTCGGTACGCCGGGCATGGGGTCATTCGGCTTGTTGCAATCGCAATCTGCGGAGCAGTCGAACGTGGATCTGTCTGCCGAGCTGGTCAACATGATCGTTGCGCAACGCTCGTATCAGGCCAACGCACAGACCATCAAGACGCAGGACACGATCCTGCAGACGCTGGTCAGCCTGCGTTGATCGCCCACGTTGCTGATTCTGACTCTGACGAGGCCACCAATTGATCCGCTCCCTGTGGATTTCCAAGACCGGGATGGACGCCCAGCAAACACAGCTGGACGTCGTGTCCAACAACCTGGCGAACGTCAACACGACGGGCTTCAAGCGTTCGCGCGCCGTGTTCGAAGACTTGCTGTATCAGAACGTGCGTGAGCCGGGCGCCCAGTCGTCGCAACAGACCACGCTGCCTTCGGGCATGCAGATCGGCACCGGCACGCGCATCGTCGCCACCGAGCGTCTGCACACGCAGGGCAACCTGACCAAAACCGGAAATTCGACCGACGTGGCCATCAACGGCAACGGCTTCTTCCAGGTGCAGATGCCCGACGGCACGCTGGCCTATACGCGTGACGGCAGCTTCCAGATCAACGCGCAGGGCCAGCTTGTGACCTCGAGCGGCTACCCGGTCCAGCCGGCCGTGACGGTGCCGCAGAACGCCACCAGCCTGACCATCGGCAAGGACGGCGTTGTGACGGTCACTACGCCGGGCACGGTCAACAACACGCAGGTGGGCACGTTCCAGCTGGCCAACTTCATCAACCCGGCCGGCCTGCGCAGCATGGGCGAAAACCTCTACGCCGAAACCGAAGCGTCGGGCACGGCCAACCTGGCCAACCCGGGCTCGAACGGCGTGGGCGCGCTCAATCAGAACTACGTTGAAACGTCCAACGTGAACGTGGTGGAAGAAATGGTCAACATGATCCAGACGCAGCGCGCGTATGAGATCAACAGCAAGGCCGTGCAGACAGCCGACCGCATGCTGGAGAAGATTGCGCAACTCAAGTAATGAGGTGATGCAGGTGCACATATGAGTTCCTCTCTTCTGAACATTGGCGCATCGGGCTTGCGCACGGCGGGCATTCACCTGCAGGTGACGGGCAACAATATCGCCAACGCCAACACGCCCGGGTACTCGCGCCAGGAAGCGGTGCAGGCGCAGAACATTCCGCTGCAAACGGGCGTCGGCTTTCTGGGCCAGGGCGCCAACGTGGCCACCGTCAAGCGTATCTATGACCAGTTTCTGACCACGCAGGTGCAGAACGGCCAGGCGGCCACCAGCGCCGCAAGCCAGCTCAGCAGCCTGCTCACGGGTCTGGACAAATATCTGGCAGATCCGAACAGCGGGCTGAGTTCAGCGCTCACGGGTTTCTTCAACGCCGCGGATGGCTTGGCTTCCAAACCGTCGGATACCACCGCGCGGCAGGTCTTTATGAACGCCGTCTCGGGCCTGCAAAGCCGCTTCAATGCGGTGGCGGGGCAGATGACGGCGCTGACGAACCAGGTCAACACGCAGGTGCAGATGCACATCAGCACCGTCAACAGCGCAGCCAAACAGCTCGCCGCACTCAACGAGCAGATCGCCAAGGCAGAAAGCGCCACCGGCCAGCCAGCGAATGACTTGCGTGACCAGCGCGACCAGCTTGTGCAGACGCTCAACAAGTCGATCAAGGCCAGTGCAGTGCAGACGAGCGACGGCCAGTACAACGTCTACGTCGGCAACGGGCAGGCCCTGGTGCAGGGCAACCAGAGTTTCGAATTGACGGCGGTCTCGTCGCCGTATGATCCGACGCAACTGTCGGTGGGCTACAAGAGCCCTGCCGGCACGGTCAGCATGGACGACAGCCAGCTCGGCGGCGGCGCGCTGGGTGGCCTGATGGAGTTTCGCCGCAACACGCTTATCCCTGCGCAGAACAGCCTGGGGCGTCTGGCGGCCGCCGTGTCGGCCAGTGTGAATGCACAGAACAGGCTTGGCATGGACGCCAACGGCAAGCTGGGTGCAGATGTGTTCTCCGTGGCCGGACCCAGCGTCGCACCCAGCACCAGCAACACCGGCAGCGGCGCGCTCACCGCCAGCATCACCAACGCCAATGCGGGGCAGGGTTACGACTATCAGGTGAAGTTTCAGGGCGGCGCTTATACGGTGTCGCGCTATCCGGACGGCAGCGGCGCGGTCACGGTAACGAGCTGGCCGACCACCGTGGATGGCGTCACGCTCAACCTGAGCGGCACGATGAACAACGGTGATTCGTTCCTCGTGCGTCCGACGGCCGATGCCGCGTCGAGCATGAAGACGCTGACGAGCGATCCGCGCGCCATTGCCGCCGCATCGCCCGTGGTGGCAGACGTGGGCAGCAACAACAAGGGCAGCGGGGCGGTTACGGCCGTGGGCGTGAACGCGGGCTATGCGAGTGCGCCGCTCGCAGCACCCGTCACGCTCAGCTACAACGCCGCGAGCGGCGGTTCGCTCTCGGGCTTTCCGGGCAGCGTGACTGTCACCGTCAACGGCACGTCGACTACGTACACCGGCACGGCGCCCTACGCCCGGGGTGCAACGTACGCGTTCAACGGCGTGCAGATGACGATGACGGGCACACCCGCCAACGGCGATACCTTCAAGCTCTCGCCCAACGTTGCCAACAGCACCGACAACGGCAACGCCAGCGCATTTGCCAAGCTGCGCAATGCCACGCTGCTCGATGGCGGTACCACGTCGATGGCCTCGGCATGGAACAACCTCGTCACGCAGGTGGGCGTGCAGACCCACCAGGCCAGCGGCAACCTCACCTCGCAGACGGCGCTGCTGGCAGGCTCAACGCGGCAGCAGCAATCGGTGTCGGGCGTGAGCCTCGATGAAGAAGCAATGAACCTGATGCGGTATCAGCAGGCCTACCAGGCATCAGCCAAGGTGATGCAGGCAGCAAACAGCTTGTTCGATTCGCTGCTGTCGATTGCAGGGCGTTAGCGGTAACCGCACGGAGGCCGTCTCGCGTCGGGTCCTATAATCTCCGCTTCACGGACTCGACGCCCAAACCTCCATGTTTTCTCCTCTCCACATCGCCGATCGATCAGCGCGTCGAGCCAGGAGACTCTGGGCAAACTACGGCATCTTCTGGCTTGGTGCCGTTCTCGTGGGTCTGGTATCCGTCGCTTACGCCAAGCTCATCGATGTTGGCTTCGAGCTTTTTCGAGGCATGGTGTCGCACGCGTTCTGGCTGCCGATCATCATTACACCGGTTGGTGCGGCGCTTGCCATCTGGCTGACGCGCCAGTTTTTTCGTGGTGCCGAGGGCAGTGGCATTCCGCAGGTCATTGCGACGCTGGAAGACGGGCGGCTATCCAGTGCGCTGCTCTCCGTGCGCATCATGTTCGGCAAGATCGTGGTCTCGTTCCTGGGCATCCTCTGTGGCTTCACGATCGGCCGGGAGGGGCCGACGGTGCAGATCGGGGCATCGCTCATGTACGCCATGCGGCGGGGCTATCGTCGAAGCAGCACGCACATCGAGCGACAACTCGCGCTCGCGGGCGCAGCGGCGGGGCTTGCGGCTGCATTCAATACGCCGCTGGCAGGCGTCGTGTTTGCCATTGAAGAGCTGACGCGCAGTTTCGTGGCCCGCAACAGCGGCACGCTCATTACGGCCATCATTTTTTCCGGCGTGGTCGCCCTGGGCCTGCAAGGCAACTACCTGTACTTCGGGCGTATCCAGGCCATTGGGCAGTTTCATCTGGCGTTGGTGCCTGTGGTGATTGCCGCGAGCGTCATCTCGGGCGTGGCCGGCGGCGCGTTCTGCTGGCTGCTGCTTAACATACCCCGCTGGATGCCCGCGCGGCTGGTTGATATCCGACAAGCGCAACCGGTGTGGTTCGCTTTTCTGTGCGGTGTCGCCATCGCGCTGATTGGCCTGGTTTCAGGCGGCACCACGTTCGGCAGCGGGTATGCAGAAGCGCGGGGCTTGCTGGAGACCCATCAGGCGCTTTCGCCGTTCTATGCGGTGCTCAAGTTTTGCGCGCTGATCGCGTCGTATCTGTCCGGTATTCCGGGCGGCATCTTCGCGCCGTCGCTGGCAATTGGCGCGGGGCTGGGCAACGTCATGTCGCTCGTAACATCGGCGATACCGCTGCCCAGTCTTGCCGCGCTCTGCATGGTCGGCTACCTGGCGGCGGTCACGCAATCGCCCATCACGTCGTTTGTAATCGTGATGGAGATGATCGACGGCCACGAGATGGTCTTGCCGCTCATGGCGGTGGCGTTGTTGTCCAGCCAGGTGTCCAAGGCGCTGACGCCGTCGTTCTATCACACGCTTGCGCATCGGTTTCGTGCATCAATGCCGCGCCCAGCCGCGCAGTGAAAGTGAAAACACTCGTCTAACGGCACAAATGCATCAAACGCACGCCGCCGGTGCAGCGGCAGTCCAAATCCCCTAATGTGTGCGCGATAAAAAAGCGGCACGCCCCGATATGAGGCGAGCCGCTTTTTTTCGTTCTTTGCGCAACGTTTTCTTTGAAGTGAAACCGTCGATATTAACCACTGCGTGAGCGTGGATTTAGTCGTCGATATCGGCAGAATATTTCAATACGTTAACAATGGCGCATGACTAAGTATGTCTAAACCAACGCATACGCAGAAATGCGCATGGGTGGTGGTTCGAATTGTAAAAACCCCGCGTTTCTTAGTACTAAATATCTAGACACAATATTCAAACTCGACTATTTTTCTTCGGTATTTGAAGTTTTTCCCTCTGCGCCTATCTCAGCCCCTGCACATCAAGACGGGTCTGTGCACGAGATAGCGCTCCTTCGTCAATAAGAAAGCCGCACTGCCGGGGGTACGGTAGCAATGAATACGACGAGCTACACGGTCAGGGCAAACGTTTGGGCAAATACAAGGCACCTGCGACGTGTCGATCCATGCCCAGCCCACGCCATTCATGTCGCTATCAAGTGGCCCTTTGATCCTCCCTGATTTCCTGTGCCCTTCACGGGCCAAGCCGTTGACCACTAAACGTTAGGCTCGGCGGACCAACACCCAACTCGTGTTGTATTGAAGACGCTTCCAAAGGGAGCGCTGAGTTGCTGCGTCCGTTTTAAAGCCGCGTGGTCATCGTCCATTGATTTTCTGGTAGTTCCAATCAATCGGGAACCCGCTGCCTTGCGGGTGCCAAGGGCGCGCTCGTCCTTATGGTTTGCGCCGCGCGATGGCTCACCCCGTTTTTTCTATTTCTTTTCTTGAGCTCACGGCGAGCACGATGGAATCAATATGAACAAATCATATAAAACGATTTGGAATGAGGCGCTGGGCGCTTGGGTGGCGGCGTCGGAGCTGGACCGGGCAAAAGGAAAGGGCGGCACGGTCGTCCGGCGCGCTTGCCATAACTCGGCCGGCGGCGCGATGACCTTGGTTGCAGCGGCCGTGGCGCTCCTGGGTTCTGTTCTTCCTGGGCAGGCATATGCGCAGGTGAACTGCTCCACGGCGCCGTACAACTTTTACAGCGGTAGCACGACGTGCGTCGGTTTCATGTCGATCGCCACGCAAGGCGGGGCGACGGCGGTCGGTTATGGCGCCAACAGTACTGGGCTTAACGCAATAGCAGTCGGCTTTCAAGCTGTTGCCTCCGGGACCAATTCCATCAATGTGGGTGCGCGCACCGCCCCGGGCACGGGTGCAACTGCCGATTCGACGATCGGTATCGGTACGGACGTCACTGCCAGCGGCACGGCGGGCATTGGTATTGGCGTCCAAAGCGTTGCCAGCGGCAACTTGGCGACGGCCGTCGGTTCTTTGGCAAAGGCAACCGCAGACAACGCCGTCGCGCTTGGCGCAAATGCCCAGGCGACGAATGCCGCTGCCACCGCTGTCGGTAACGGCGCTAAAGCCAGCGGCAACACGGCACTTGCAATCGGCGGACAGGCGCTCGCCATCGGCGACGGCACCGTTGCGGCGGGTCAGGGCGCCGGCGCGGGCTCGACCACGGGCAACACCGGCTCGGTGTCCGTCGGTATCGCCACCGGCACGCTCGTGAGTGGCGCGCAGAACACCGCAGTCGGCGGCGGTATCGCGAGCGCGATGCGCGGCGCGGGGTCTGGCGTCACAGGCACGCGCAACGTCGCGTTTGGCACGGGCGACGGCACGGTCACGTATGACGGTACGTTGGCCGCTTCCGCAGGTAACTTGGTATCCGGCAACGACAACGTCGCGATCGGCACGAACGCGGGCATCGGCGTGACAGCAAACGGCACCACCTCGGTCGGCCTGAACGCCAAAGCATCCGCCACCGGATCGATCGCTATCGGCGTTCAGTCGACGGCCGCGGGCGGTTTTGGCGTGGCGGTGGGCAACGCGTCGGTGGCTTCGCAAAGCGGCGCAACTGCCGTGGGCAGCGGCGCAACAGCGTCCGGTGTATCAGGCACGGCCATCGGAAACAACGCGGTGGCCTCCGGCACGAACGCCGTGGCGATGGGTCTGGGCGCGCGGGCTACGGCCACCAACAGCGTGAGCATCGGCACAAACAACGTCGTCAGCGGTGCGAACTCAGGCGCCATCGGCGATCCGAGCACCATCACGGGCTCGGGTTCGTATTCGCTCGGTAACAACAACACGATCAATGCGAACAACGCGTTCGTCGTGGGCAACGGCGTGACGGTAGCCGGCGGTCTGGACGGCGCGGTCGTCCTCGGTAATGCGTCGACGGTGTCGGCCGCCGTGCAGACGCCAAACGCCGTGATCGCAGGGACGACCTATACGTTCGCGGGCGGTGCGCCGGCGGCGGGCGATGTCGTCAGTGTGGGCTCGGCTGCCGCGCCGCGGCAGATCCAGAATGTCGCAGCCGGACGGCTTAGCAGCAGCTCGACCGACGCGGTCAACGGCTCGCAGTTGTTTGCGACCAACCAAGCGGTGAATGGCGTCTCCACCACGGTCAACAACATCCAGAACGGCGCCGGCATCAAGTACTTCCACGCCAACTCCACAGCGGCGGATAGTCAGGCCACCGGCACGGACAGCGTCGCCGTGGGCCCGCTCGCGGTCGCCAGTGGGGCGAACAGCGTTGCGACGGGTAACGGAGCCCAGGCGCAGGCCGCCAACGCGCTGGCACTCGGCGCCACTGCACGTGCAACCAATGCAGGAGATGTGGCACTGGGCTCCGGCTCCGTTACCGCCGCATCCAACCCGACAGGGAGCGCGGTGGTTGCCGGTGTCACGCGCAACTTTGCGGGTGCGACCCCGACCAGCGTCGTGAGCGTCGGTGCGCTCGGCGCAGAGCGTCAGATCACCAACGTCGCGGCCGGGCGCCTGAGTAATTCGAGCACCGATGCCGTCAACGGCTCGCAACTCTTTGCGACCAACCAAGCTATCGATGGTGTTTCCACCACCGTCAACAACATCCAGAGCGGCGCGGGTATCAAATACTTCCACGCCAACTCGACGGCGGCGGATAGCCAAGCCACCGGCACGGACAGCGTGGCCGTGGGGCCGCTCGCGGTTGCCACCGGGGTGAACAGCGTGGCAGCCGGCAACGGTGCGCAAGCGCAGGCCGCCAGCGCGCTGGCACTCGGCGCGACTGCACGGGCAACCAACGCAGGGGATGTGGCACTCGGCTCCGGCTCCGTTACCGCCGCATCCAACCCGACAGCGAGCGCGGTGGTTGCCGGCGCCACGCGCAACTTTGCGGGTACCAACCCGACCAGCGTTGTGAGCGTCGGCGCGCTCGGCGCAGAACGCCAGATCACCAACGTCGCCGCCGGGCGCCTGAGCAATTCGAGCACCGATGCCGTCAACGGCTCGCAACTCTTCGCGACCAACCAGGCGGTGGACGGTATCTCCACCACCGTCAACAACATCCAGAGCGGCGCGGGCATCAAGTACTTCCACGCCAACTCCACGGCGGCAGATAGCCAAGCTACCGGCACGGATAGCGTCGCCGTCGGGCCACTCGCGGTCGCCAGTGGGGCGAACAGCGTTGCCACCGGCAATGGAGCACAGGCCCAGGCCGCCAACGCGCTTGCGCTGGGTGCGACTGCACGTGCAACCAATGCCGGCGACGTTGCACTCGGCTCCGGCTCTGTGACGGCTGCATCCAACCCAACAGCGAGCGCGGTGGTTGCCGGCGCCACGCGCAATTTCGCAGGGACCAACCCGACCAGCGTTGTGAGCGTCGGTGCGTTGGGCGCAGAGCGTCAGATCACGAACGTCGCGGCCGGGCGCCTGAACAATTCGAGCACCGATGCCGTCAACGGCTCGCAACTCTTCGCGACCAACCAGGCGGTGGACGGCATCTTCACCACGGTCAACAACATCCAGAACGGCGGGGGCATCAAGTACTTCCACGCCAATTCCACGGCGGCGGATAGCCAGGCCACCGGCACGGACAGCGTGGCCGTGGGGCCGCTCGCGGTGGCCAGCGGTGCGAACAGCGTGGCCATGGGCAATGGCGCACAGGCAACGGCCGCCAACTCCGTCGCACTCGGCGCCAATTCCACCACCACCGCCGACCTGGGCGCCGCCGCGTACAACCCCGGCACGGCAGCGCTGGCAGGCACCTCGCCGGTGGGCGAGGTCTCGGTGGGTTCGGCCGGCAACGAGCGCCGCATCACCAACGTGGCTGCAGGCTCGGCGGCAACGGATGCCGTGAACGTGAGCCAGTTGCAGTCGGTGCAAACCGAGCTGACGCAGACGAAGAACGACGCGCTGCTGTGGGACCCGACCGCCAACGGCGGCACGGGCGCCTTCAGTGCCAACCACGGCGGCACG
Organism: Ralstonia sp. Ralssp110; assembly: GCF_047325135.1. NCBI lineage: Bacteria > Pseudomonadati > Pseudomonadota > Betaproteobacteria > Burkholderiales > Burkholderiaceae > Ralstonia > Ralstonia sp. Ralssp110. The sequence goes on from NZ_CP168609.1 coordinate 1,397,954, forward strand.
GGCCCGAACATCATCACCAACGTTGCACCGGGCGCGTTGAATGCCACCAGCGCGGATGCGGTGAATGGCTCGCAGCTCTTCGCCACCAACCAGAACGTCACGAACCTGGGCAACTCGATCACCAATATCCAGAACGGCGGCGGCATCAAGTACTTCCACGCCAACTCAACGGCGGCTGACAGCCAGGCCACCGGCACCGACAGCGTGGCCATTGGGCCGCTGGCGGTTGCAACCGGCGCCACGAGCCTTGCAGCGGGCAATGGCGCGCAGGCGCAAACGGCCAACGCGCTCGCGCTCGGTTCGCTGTCGACGGTGTCGGTGGCAGGCGGTGTTGCGATCGGCTCTGGCGCGATCTCTGACCGCCCCATTGCTTCTGGTATCGGGTCGATTCCCGCAGGGAGTCAGGCCGTGCCGTTCAACACGTCCGACGGGACACTGCTGGGCGCCGTGTCGTTTGGTAGCGCGGCAGGCAATACGTACCGCCAGTTGACCAACGTGGCCGACGGCACGGGCCAGCACGATGCAGCAACGATCCGCCAGTTGACCGGCGCGCTGCAATCCTTCGCGGTCACGCCCACGCTGTACTTCCACGCCAACTCGACAGCGGCCGATTCGCTCGCAGTCGGCTCGCAGTCGGTGGCCGTTGGGCCGACGACGGTGGTCAACGGTGACAACGGTGTCGGCATCGGCAACGGCGCGATCGTCCAGCAAACCGCGCCTGGCGGTATCGCCATTGGCCAGGCATCGACTTCCGGCCAAGCCGATGCCATTGCGTTGGGCAGCGGATCGACGGCCAACGGTGCGCAGTCCATCGCGCAAGGTGCCAACGCAAATGCCGCATTGGCGGGTGGCATCGCCATTGGCTCCGGTGCGAAGAGCAACGCGGTGGATGCAGTGGCCCTGGGCTCTGGCGCCAACGCCACCTTTGCCAACAGCGTTGCGCTGGGCGCCGGTTCGCTCACCTCCGTGGGCGCGTTGACCAACTACATGGCATTCGGGCTGACGGCGCCGCAAACGTCGTCGGGTGAGCTGAACGTCGGCAACCGCCAGATCACGGGCGTGGCTGCCGGTCGCCTGGGTACGGATGCGGTGAACGTGTCGCAGTTGCAGGCCGTCCAGCAGCAGCTCTCAACGATCATCAGCAACAACGGTGGCCCGTTCACCTCGACCTCGCCCAACGGCACCACCAACAACACGCCGCCGACCACGCCGGGGCCGAACTCCTCGGCGGGGGGCACGGGTTCGGTGGCGTCGGGCAGCAATAGCACGGCGCTGGGCAACAGCTCACAGGCAACCGGCAACAACACCACCGCCGTTGGTACCGGCGCAGTGGCCACGGGCAGCGGATCAACCGCCATTGGCGCAGGCAGCAATGACGGCGGCCGCACGGATGTCGTCTCGGTGGGCTCCTCCACCTTGTCGCGGCAGGTCATCAACGTGGCCGCCGGCACGGCACCCACCGATGCCGTCAACGTGTCACAGCTGAACAACGCCGTGACGCAAGCCAACAACTACACCGACAACCAGGTCGCGGGCTTGCGCAACAGCATCGATTCGTATCGGCGCGATGCTGAAGGCGGCACCGCCATGGCCATGGCCATGGCGGGCCTGCCGCAACCCACGGGCCCCGGCAAGAGCATGGTCGCGGTGGCAGGCAGTGTTTACAACGGCCAATCGGGGCAGGCGCTCGGTATCTCAACGGTGTCGGAAAACAACCGCTGGATCTACAAGGCCGCCGTCTCCACCAACACGCGCGGCACGTATGGCGCCGTGGTTGGTGCCGGGTATCAGTGGTGAGGCCAGCCGCAGCACAGCAACCACCGCAACGTGACACTTTCGGATTCCTGATATGAACAAGCGCTCAATCCCAGCCTGCATCGCAACGCTCTCGTGCATCTTCGCCCTTGCGGCATGCGCGGGCCCTGGCCCCACCGATACCGCGTTTCCAACACTGGACACGGCGATGACGCCCGAGGGTTCGTTCCCCAACGTTGACCACCTGCGCATGGTCGAGCCCGGCATGACGAAGGGCCAGGTCTATGACCTGATCGGTGTGCCGCATTTTCATGAGAGCGTGTTTCGCGTGCGCGTGTGGAACTACCTGTTCCACTTCCGCAGCGCAGACAAGCCAGTCGCGTGTCAGTACCAGATCCAGTTTGACGACGACAACCGCGTGACCAAGACGCGATGGGCCGACCCGCAGTGCGAAACCTTTGCGCCGGCAAAGCCCGCGCAGTAACCAGACAGATTCGAAGGAGAGTGGTTGATGAAACGTTTTAACGGCGCATTCAAGGTGGTTGCGGCGTGCGCCCTTGCCGCCGCTTCCGTGCTGGCACACGGCGCAGAAGCGGGCGACTCCGCAGATGAGTTGCTCGGCAACGCTGCGCTCGCGCTCAAGCGCATCGACGCGGGCGACTACACCGCGCTCTGGCAGCAGACGGCGCCTTTCGTACGCGGGTTCTACACGCCGGATCGCTTTGCCAGCGGGCTCACGCAAGCGCGCAAATCTGTGGGGGCTGTCAGCGAGCGCGGCTGGGCTTCGGTTACGCGGCTCACCTATACGAAGGTCAAGGAGGTTCCAGATGGGCTGTATGCAAACGTCGACTTCGCGACGCGGCTGACCGATGGCCGCGTTGTCTACGAGAAGGTGAGTTTCCAGCTAGGAGCAGACGGGCATTGGTACTTCACCGGGTACGATCCGCGCCAGAACCAGGCGGCCGGCACGCAGGCGCAGAAGTGACCGCGCGGTTTTGCCAAACCAGCGCGGCCTGATCAACGCATTGGTCTGCAATGCCGAGTCGCTGGCGCTCGGCAATGCAGATGCGGCAACCGGTGAACTTAGCCGCGCCGCGCCGCCTCGATCGTGGCGATGTCGATCTTGCCCATCGTCATCATCGCGTCAAAGGCGCGCTTGGCCGCTGCGCGGTCCGGGTCGGTAAAGGCCGCGGTGAGCGCGCGTGGCGTGATCTGCCACGACAGCCCCCATTTGTCTTTGCACCAGCCGCAGGCGCTTTCCTGCCCACCGTTGCTGACGATGGCGTTCCACAGCCGATCGGTTTCGGCCTGGTCGTCGGTCGCAATCTGGAACGAGAATGCCTCGCTGTGCTTGAACTGCGGGCCGCCGTTCAGCCCCAGGCACGGAATGCCCGCCACGGTGAACTCCACCGTCAGCACATCGCCTTCCTGGCCGGCGGGGTAATTGCCGGGCGCGCGGTGCACGGCGGTGACTTTGCTGTCTGGGAAGGTCTTGGCGTAGAAGTTGGCCGCATCCAGCGCATCGCGGTCGTACCACAGACAGATCGTGTTCTTGCTGACCATGCATGTCTCCTCAATGGGCGGGCATCGGCATTTGCGGTCGAGGCATTCCACTGCGTGCGCGTGCCCGTGATGTGACGTGGATGCCATTGCCGTGGCTTGCACTCTCTCACACTCCACCGGCAGCAGCGGGTACTGTTTCTCGTAGGTTTTGACGCATCTGTCATGCCGGCTCGGGCAGCTTCGCGATCACCTTGATCTCGAACTGAAAGCCGTAGAGCCACGTCACGCCAATGCCCGTGAGCGTGGGGTAGGGCGCCTCACCCCAATGCTCTCCGACCACCTTCCAGATGGGCTCGAACTGCGTTTCCGGGTTCACGATAAAGACCGTCACATCAATCACGTCCTGGAACGTGCACCCGGCAGCAGACAGGATCGCGTTCAGGTTGTCGAAAGCCAGCCTGACCTGCTTCTGAAGATCGGGCTCGGGCGAACCGTCTGGCCGGCTGCCCACCTGGCCCGACACAAACAGAAAACCGTTGGAGCGGATGGCCGGTGAATAGCGGTTTTGCTCATACAGGGCTTGGCGCGCGGCCGGAAACACAACATCGCGTGCAGACATGAATCGCTTCCTTGCAGGGGTGAATAGGGCGTTGGCTAGTTGGGCTGCGCAGCCAGGGCACTGTAAGCATTCCCACCGCGTGAATAAACCGCCCATGCCTACAATCACTGTTTGTGGTTGCCAAACAATCTTCCCGGGGCAGGAGCCAACGTGGACCGTTTCGATGCACTGCAGGCCTTCGTTCGCGTGGTCGAGGCCGGCAGCTTTACCAAGGCCGCGCAGACCCTCCAGATCAGCAAGACCACCGTCACCCAACTGGTTCAGCAATTGGAGGCGCGGTTGCGCGTCAAGCTGCTGAACCGCACCACGCGGCAGGTCAACGTCACCGAAGATGGCGCTGCCTATTACGAGCGCGCCGTGCGCTTGCTGGCTGACCTTGAAGACGCCGACACCAGCCTGTCCACCGCATCCGCCGCACCGCGCGGGCGCCTGCGCGTGGATGTGCCCACCCCGTTTGCAAGGTTGATCCTCGCCCCCGCCTTGCCCGAATTCCACGCGCGGTATCCCGACATCCAGCTTCACATTGGCGCGAGCGACCGCATGGTCGACGTGATTGGCGACAACGTCGATTGCGTGCTGCGCGGCGGCGACCTTGCCGACTCTTCCCTACAGGCCCGCCGCGTGGGCGCATTGCGGCTTGGCGTATATGCGGCACCGGGCTATCTGGACCAGGCCGGTACGCCCCTGCACCCCAGCGAGTTGGAAGACCCGCGCCACCGCATCGTCGGTTTTCTGAGCACGCTCAGCGGCAAGCTCCGGCCGCTCACGCTGCAGCGTGACAACGAAACCTTCAACGTGAGGGCGCGCTATGTGGTTGCACTGGATGACGGCAATGCCTACCTGGCGGCCGGCGTGGCCGGGATGGGCGTGATCTGGTTGCCGCACTACATGGGCGAGCCGCACGTGGGGCGCGGCGAACTGGTGCCGCTTTTCACTGATTGGCACCTCACCCCAATGCCGATGTATCTGGTGTTTCCGCCCAACCGGCATGTCAGCGCAAAGCTGCGTGCGTTCATGGGGTGGGTCGATGAGCTGATGGCGCGCCATGCACCGTTGGTGGGTTGAGTACGGCTCGGTCAAGAACCGAATGAGATACGGCGGCGAAAAGTCAGCTTCCTGTGCCTTTGGCCCGTGCAATGGCTCTGCGCGGCCTACAGGACAATACCGTGCGCTGCTGCCGGTTCAACGACATCGCTCTTTTCGCCAAGCATGTCCATGAGTTCGCGTTCGATCTTCCTGCAGATCCGAGCCATGGGCACGTCATTCGGGTTGCCTTCGAATGGGTTCTCCGTGCTTTCGCCCACTTGCTCCAGCGCGAGGTACATCCACGAGATCATCGTGCTGAAGGGAATGACGAGCCAGATCATGTGGCCATGCATGACACCTGTGACGCTGGCATTGAGCTTTTCGAACTCAGTCAGAATGCCGAAAGGCAGCAGCAGACAAAAGGTACTGACAAAGAGCTTGTTGATGACCTCATATTGCCTGGGATACGGGTACTCCTTGACGCGCTCCGCCCGCCCTTGCTGCACGAACAGGCTTCGTATCACGCCTCCCAACTCCAGGTAGAAGGCATTGCTGATCTCGTCGGTGGTAAGCAACCGCTTGAATTCCGCCGCTTGCGTCGCGAGCAACCGGGTTGTCCTGTTCTCGGCATGCAGTACCGAGTCGAGAGCGGCTTGCGGCAGATATCGTGAAAGCGCCTGTTCCAATGAGGTTTCCCACTCGGGCACCTGGTAGTACTTCCGGTACTCCATGTTGGCTGCCTTGCCGGTGTTTTCCCACACTCGTGGGCTTCTCAATTGATAGCGAAGTGCCGTCAACCATGCGCAATGCCGGAGAACCAGTTCTCGCCCGGCGGCTGGCGCTGCCGGAAAGTCTCGCGCCATGACACCCAGGCCTCGGCTGAGGCTCAGGATTTCCGTCCAGATTTGCTGTGCTTCCAAGGCTCTGCCGTAGGTCTGCACATTCCTGAAACCGACGATGAATGACGTGGCCGTGCCCAGCAGCACCACAACCGACACCGGAATCGACAGCCATTTCAACCCGAGGAACTGGTAGAGGAGAACGGGCAGCGAACCACATGCCAGAGAGGCATAGAGTTGCCGTCTCGACCAGAGCGTGAACTCGAACAGTGAGTACGATTTCCCCAGGTGCATGGTGTGCCTCTCTCAACGGTGCGGCAGAACGGCGATGCCTGCGTAGAAGACTCGGCTACTTCACCGGCGTCAGGACCGGCGCACCTTTCTTCTTGATCAGGAACACCACAAACCTGGCCGGCTGCGTCGCACTGGCATTGCGCCCGACGGTATGGACGTCGTTGGGGCCTTCGTGGAACGTATCGCCAGCCTTGAGTGTGACCTCCTTGCCGCCGTTCAGACTCATGACGATGCTGCCTTCGAGCACATAGACAAAGGCGTGCGCGTCATGGCGATGCACGGGGTCGACCGAGCCGGGCGGATAGTCCACGACGATCATCTGAACCTCTTTGCCTGCGTACTCCGGCAACGATTCCGTGCGCAGCGGCGTCACGCTCGCTTCCGGCGCAGCCTTGACCAACTGCGCCATCAGCAGGCACGAGCACACCACGGCTGCAGCAAAGGACACTGGATTTTTCATGGCATCACTCCAGATGGGCCTTGTCGAGCCCGAATGCCTTGTCGGATGACCCGGGCACCATGCGGAACGCCACGTTCAGGCGGTTCCAGCTGTTGATCGCGCCCACAAGGAACGTCAGATCGGCCAGCTCTTTTTCGGAGTACTGGGCACGCACGCTGTCGTAGATTTCGTCTGACACGCCCAAGGCGGGAATCTGGGTCAGCACCTCAGCCCATGCCAGCGCGGCGCGTTCGCGCGGCGAGAACAGCGTCGATTCGCGCCAGATCGCCACGTGGTAAAGGCGCAGTTCACGCTCGCCGTGGATCTTCGCCATCTTGACGTGCATGTCGACGCAGAATGCGCAGCCATTGATTTGCGACACGCGAAGCTCGACAAGCTCGCGGATGTGCGTCTCGATGGTCGTTTTCTGAAGCAGCGTGTTGAGCTCCACGAGCTTCTTGCTCAGTTCGGGAGATTGCTGAAAGTAGTTGAGGCGTTGCGTCATGATGCGCTCCTGATGAGATGACCGCGTGGCGGTGCCCGGCAACGGCGTGATGCGCGGCCCCGGACCTGGTGGGATGTGTGAGTCGGTGGTCAGTGGCCTTTTGCCTGTGCGTCGAGCCACTGGTCGAGACTGATGCGGCCGATTCGAGCGTCGCCGAGCGGCACGAGCGACAGTTCCTCGACCAGGCCGCCGTAGTACCGTGCGTCGGGATCCGTCACGACCTGGCGCGTATCGCCGATCGATTTCAAATAGCGCGCGATGATCTGGGCGAAGGGCGCGCGGTCCGGTCCGGCAATGTCGATCGTGCCGTTCAGCGGTGCCGCGACTGCCACCTGCGCGAGGATCGCCGCAATATCGTCGGCCGCGATCGGCTGGAACAAACCGTCACCGACGCGCACCGTGCCTGCGACCGTGCTGAAGTCGGCAATGCCCCCGATGAACTCCATGAACTGAGTTGCACGCACAATCGTGTACGGCACACCGGCCGCTTCGATCGCCTCTTCCTGCGCAACTTTGGCGGTGAAATAGGCGTTGTCCGCCATCCGATCAGTGCCGACGATGGACAGCGCGACGTGATGGCGTACCCCCGCGGCAACCTCTGCCTTGCCAAGATTGCGCGCCGAGCTGCGGAAGAATTCGAGCACCGCTTGCGGCTCCCACGACGGCGCATTCGTCACATCCACAACGACATCAGCGTCCGTGAGTGCATTGCTCAGGCCCTCGCCCGTCACGGAATTCACACCGTTGCGCGGCGAGGCGGCAAGCACCGTATGACCGGCTTCGCTTAGCAGCGTGACAACACGTGAGCCGATCAGGCCCGAACCACCGATTACGACAATCTTCATGGCAGATTCTCCGAATGAGAGTCAGTGAATGCACAAGGTGCTGGAGGGGCGCGGCGCCGTCTGAACATGTCGCTGTCGTCGCATCGCTTGAGACCAGTGTGGAACAATCACGCCCTATAAATAAGGGCCAAGAATTGTCGAAATGACTAGTCCAAGTCGTTTGCGCCTCTCTTGCCGACGAGACCGCCATGACCGCCCCCACACCCGCACTGACCATCGAAATCGACCGGCAAGAGGCATTGCCGATCTATCAGCAGATTTGTGAGCGTTTCAGAACGGCCATCGCGGCCGGGCATCTGCGCCCCGGCGATCGGGTGCCTGCATTGCGGGGTCTGGCGGCGCAACTGAACACGGCGCGCGGCACCGTCGAGCTGGCCTACACGATCCTTGTGGATGAGGGCTACCTGCAGATGCGCGGGGCGGCAGGCACGTTTGTGTCGCCGTCGCTGCCGGCATCGGTGGTGCGTTCGTCGCGCCGGGAAGCGCCTGAAGCCGCAGGAAGCAAGCGTGGCGCTGGGAAAAGGCGGGAACACAAGACCTCGGACACATCAGATCGGATACCGCCGACCCCCGCGCGCCCGTTGACAATCGCCGTAGCCATGAGCGGCGAGCCCCGGCCGTTGCAGCCGGGTCTGCCCGCCCTCGACGCCTTTCCGCGCAAGGTATGGAATCGGCTCATTTCGCGCCACGCGCGCAGCGGCGAACGTGCCGTGCTTGCGTACCCCGATCCGGCTGGCTACCGGCCGCTGCGCGAACACATCGCCACCTATCTCGGGCTGGCACGCGGCGTCACCTGTTTGCCGGAGCAGGTGTTTGTAACCGGCGGCTATCGCGCAACGCTGGAACTCGTCTTGCGCAGCCTCGCCCAGCCGAACGACCACGTGTGGTTTGAAGACCCGGGCTACCTGCTCGCGCGCAGCTTTCTGGCCGAGACGGGCATGCAGCTCGTACCGGTGCCGGTGGATGAAGAAGGGCTCAACGTCGAGCGCGGTATCGAACTGGATACGCAGGCGCGCTTTGCCTTGGTCACGCCGTCTCATCAGAGCCCGCTGGGGCACACACTTTCGCTCGCAAGACGCATGGCGCTTCTGGATTGGGCAGAGAAGGGGTCTCGCTGGATCGTCGAAGACGACTACGACAGCGAGTTCCGCTATCAGGGGCGGCCGTTGCCCGCGTTGAAGAGCCTCGACCGGCATGATCACGTCATCTATTGCGGCACGTTCAGCAAGATGATGTTCCCGGGTTTACGGCTCGCGTATGCGGTCGTGCCTGAGCGCGCCATCGAGCGCGTCACGCGGGTGGCATGCAGCATGAACGCCGGCTCGCCAACGCTGTTGCAGGCGGCGGTTGCAGACTTCATGGACGAAGGACATTTCGCGCGCCACGTAAAGCGCATGCGCGCGTTGTATGGGCAGCGGCGCATGCTGATCGCGCACGCGCTGGAGCGTGCGTTTGGCGACCGATTGCATGTCGAGTTGCCGCCCGGTGGCGTCCAGTTCGCTGTGCAGTTCACCGAAGGGGCAGACGGCCCTGTCAACGATGTTGCCGTTGCCGCGCGTGCCCGTGAGGCAGGGCTCGCCGTGCTGCCACTTTCGATCTGGTATGCAAATGCCCGAATGTTGCACGCGCCACGCGGCCTTGTGATCGGCTTCGCCAACATTGCGGATGCGAGTGAGGCGGCCCGTCTCGCACGAACGTTGCGCACGTGCTTGCCTGACTGACACCCGCAGAATCCAGAAGCGCTCCAATACAGCGTCCCAACAAAAAAGCCGCCCCAAAGGCGGCTTTCTTTTTATGTAGCGCAATCGACGCGTGCATCGCGCTTAGCTTGCGCCGCCCGTTGTCGAACTCGCCGGTTCAGACGCGGGCGCGGTGTTCGGCGCCGGGGTCGTTACTGCCGGGGCCGATGCCGGTGCAGCTTCAACCGGCGCCTTCGAGGCCGGCGCAACCACAGGCGCCGCCGCAGGCGCGGAAGCCGGCGCAGCAGCCGGAGCCGAAGCCGGCGCCACCACCGGCACAGGCGGCGCGGCGGGCGTGGGCACCACCGGCGTGGTCATCTTCATCGGCTCGCCCTGCGGCGTGGGTGCGGGCTCGGGCAGCGGGGCCACGTGTTCCTTCTCCGCCGCCTTGGCGACCTTGCGGTCATGGCGGGCGGGGTCGATCTTCAGGAAGTGGTCAACCAGGTTGAAGTAGCGCTCGTAAAACACCCCGGCCGGAATCGTCTCGCTTGCCACCTTCACCATCGAATCGTCACCCGAGCCGATGGGCAGCGACACCGAGCCCAGGATGCTCAAGCCCACGCTTGCCGACGTGCTTGTCTTCTTGAGCGTGTAGCGGTCTTGCACCGCGTTCACATAGGCCGTGCTCGACGTGCCCTCGGTATTGGCCTCTGCGCACACCACGTGGAACGAGATCACCACGTGCGAATCGTTGCTCGGCTGGAAGTTCTTGCTGCCGTCGATCGTGTCGGGGCGGGGCGAGCTCGACACATACCCCTGGCTCAGCAGCGCCCGGCGTGCCGCCTCGCACGTCGCGTCAGACTTGGCGTGGAAGGTACGCGCATAGGGGCTTGCCGCCGCATCAAACTGCTCCTGCTGATAAAGCGGCGTGGGCGCAGAGCTGCACGCAGCCAAAGCGGCAGCGATGCTGGCAGCAGCGCACAAAACAGACAACGGACGGAAGCGGTAGGGCATGGCGTTGGGCAAAAGGGCTCGGCCGGGTGATGGTGCGGCGTAGGCGGGTGGCCGGGCGACATTATAAGTTTGTCTGGTGACACGTCACCCGCAGCGTGCGCCCATTCAGCGCGCACCACCAGGGCGCTCCAGTCTGCACGCAAAGCCAGCGCCATCAGTCGGTTCCGGCCCAACTCTCAAGAAAACTCATATTGCGTTGACCCATGCCGGCGCGCGGTGTCTTATCGCCCCCAGTGCGCGACACCCCACTTTAGTAGGGGGTGGCAAGCACCAGCAGCGACCGCGCTCTCAGCCAAACGCACGAGCTACCGCAGCGCTGCAGAGTTCGCCCGTCCGTCTGGCCTATCGATCAATCGAACAATCGAAGTCTTGAGACCCCCGATGAATAGAAATTGCAACGTCCTCATCCCGGCCTTGCTGGCCGCTCTTCTGGCCGGCTGCGGCGGCGACGGAAGCAGCGTCGCCGGTAGCGGCGGCACGGCTACACCGGCCACAACCGCAACAACAGGCACCGTCGTCTCGCCCAGCGGCAACCAGCCGGGAACCACCTGGACCAGCGTCAAGTGGGGCGGCGGCGGGTATGTCACCGGCCTCATCTACCACCCGAGCAACGCGGGCCTGCTGTATGCACGCACCGACGTTGGCGGCGCTTACCGTTGGGACACGGCCAGCTCCACCTGGACGCCCATCACAGACGGCATCGGTTTTGGCGCAGGCGAGGGCGATTTCCACGGCGTTGAAAGCATCGCGCTCGACCCGAACAACGACCAGCTCGTCTACATGATGACGGGCATTACCGTGACGCAGGGTCACAACGGCCGCATCTATATCTCCAGCGACCGCGGCAACACCTGGACGCACTACGATCTGCCGTTCCCGGTGGGCGGCAACGACAACGGACGCGGCACCGGCGAGCGCCTGCAGGTGGACCCGAACAACCCCACAACGCTGTTCTACGGCTCGCGCACGGCCGGCCTGTGGAAGAGCACGGATTCCGGCCACACCTGGGCGCAAGTCACAGGCCTGTCTTCCACCACTATCAACGGCGGCAGCTCCCCTATTGGCGTGGAGCAGGTGATTTTTGATACGTCGGGCAAGGGCGGCGGCCAGCCGACGTGGATCATGTGGGCCACCGTTGCGCCCGACTACGCCAACGCGGCGGGCCTGACGTCCACCCTGTACAGATCCACCAACGGCGGGTTTTCGTGGAGCCCGGTGTCCGTTCCGCAGGCGGTGTCGGGCTACTACATCCCGCACGTGGTACGCACGTCTGACGGCAACTTCTACGTGGTGTTCAACGCAGGCGTTGGCCAGGGCATCAACGGCCCGAGCTACCTCTACAAGTTCGGGGGCAGTAACGACAGCAACTGGACGCTGCTCAAAAGCTCCACCAGCAACGGCTTTGGCGGCGTGTCCGTCTCTGGTCTTGGCGCGTCTGCCCGCATCGCCCTTGGCATGACGGGCTGGAGCGACACCAGCAAGACCATCCAGCTATCTGACGACGGCGGCAGCACCTGGCGAGAAATCGAAGCCGGCATGCCGCACACCGGCCTTGCCTCGGGTGGCTGCTCCGGCTGGGTCGAGAGCGTCGTGATCGACCCAGCCAACCGCGACCACATCATGCACGTGCACGGTGGCGGTGTTTGCGAAACCATGAACGCCTCGTCGCCAGCGCCCACCTGGAGCGCCAAGGTCGACAACCTTGAAGAGACCGCCACCCTCGCGCTCGTGACGGCACCGCCCGGCGCTTCGTACAACTTCATCAACAGCGCAGGCGACATCGGCACGTGGGTCAATACAGACCTCACGACGCGGCCGACCAAAGGCCCGTTGAACACGTGGAGCAGCGGCAACTCCGCCGACATGTCGTGGGCAGACCCGACGTACATTGCCGCCGCAGGCGTGGACAACGCCAACGGCCATGTCACCAAGGGCTTCTGGTCTGGCGATAGCGGCAATAGCTGGTCGACGTTTGCATCGCTGCCCAATGGCGCCGCCGCAAGCCAGAGCAACGTAGGCAACCTGGTCGTGCCGTCGCGCAACAACGTGACCTGGGCACCGCCCGACTCGGTGCCGTCGTACACCACCAACAATGGCGCGAGCTGGACGGCGACCAACCTGCCGGCGTTCAGCGCCACCTGGAGCGGCTATGCCCGTGGCTACCGCCTGGCCGCAGACCGCAAGAACCCGAACAAGGTCTACGCCTACGACTCCGGCGGCGCACCGTGGAGCTGGCAGCGCGGCAAGGTCTACGTCTCGAACGATGGCGGCCACACCTTCACGCTCAGCCAGGGCTCCGTCAACGCAAACATGGCCTGGAACTCGTGGTGGGATACATCGATGGCAGTCAACCCCAACGCCGAGGGCGACATCTGGCTGGCTGACGGCACAGCCGTGTACCACTCGGTGGATTCCGGCGCCACGTGGACAAAGCTCAACGCCTTTGCACCGGCCAACGGCACGATGGGCGCCACCGTGCTCACCTTGGGCAAGGCACAAGCGGGCGCGCCGTACTCCGCTGCCATCTACGTAGAAGGCACGCTCAACGGCGTCTGGGGCATCTACCGCTCTGACGACGGCGGCGCAACGTGGTCGCGCTTTAACGACGACGCACACCAGTTTGGCGGCTCCGGCGTGATGGCGGGCGACTGGAACACGTACGGCCGCATCTACGTCAATGGCGCCGCGCGTGGGCTGATCTATAGCAATTGATGTGGGGAGGACTGGTCGATCAACGATCCGTCGATCAGTCATTACGTCACCCGAAAGCTGGTTGTCGGCTTTCGGGTTTTTTTATAAGCGATCGAGAATGGGCGGCTTGAAGAATCGCTTCGGGATCGTGCCCATACCTTCGCTACGGTTGCCATGCCTGCCCCAGCGCGCGACAACAATGGAGTTCATCGCTAACCAAACACTCCGATCACTATGGGCGGCTGCATCTCTAAAACGGGCGGGGCGCACGGTCCCGTCACATACGGTTCCGATGGATATGAATCGGACGTCGAAACACGAAACAACCGCGCCACGTCATCACAGGGCTCGCGTCCTGATGCAGCGCTGAGCGGCCTGGTCCCGTTGGCAAGACGCGTGTACGAAGACAGCACGCTTTACCACGGCACCAAGCGCGAGCACGTGCCATCGATCCGCAAAAACGGCTTCCAGAAGGAACGCAAAAGCGACGGAGCGACGGAAGGCGGCGGTGGCAACTTCATGATGCGATTCAGTAGTGGCGGCGTCACCGCTTCCAGCGAACACCACTACCTATCAAGCAGCCGTCAGATGGCGAAAGACTTCGCCATGTATGCCGACCCGGATCGGCCCGCGCTCGTGCGCACTATTGGCGTTGCAAACAACGTCCATCTGGAGAGCGACCCCTACTCCGAGGGGCCGGCGCTGCGCACCAGGGACTCGATTCCCCCGGCGTACGTGCTGGGTTCGAAGCGAAGCCCAGCCGGCGCTAACGCAAAAGTCTTTCGCGACGAAATGCAGAAGGCCGGTCACGATGTATCAACAAAGCAGGCCGGGCAACTGCTGAGGGAGGTGCAGTCCGATTCCGAGGACGATGCCTACCCATCCCACGACGAATTCATCATGCGCCATTTGCGCGGCTGAAGAAGGCGTTGATTGAGTCGGTCGCCCTGGGTGCCGGATGCGTTGGGCCCTGGGTCTGGCGCAGTTGTTGTCAGAGCTGCGCCAACAACGTTTCAGCGATCGCTCTGCCGTGCAACGCCGAACGCCAGCGCTTCGGAATCGCGTCTTCCCCGTACACCAGCCCAGCCAACCCGCCGGCAATACATGCCGTGGTGTCCGTATCGTTGCCCAGCGCAACCGCACGCTTAACGCAATCCTCATAGCTGTGCGTTGACAGCACGCAGTGGATTGCCGACCAGAAGCTGTCCACCACATAGCCTGACCCTTGCGGTGCATCGAAGCGGCCGTCCAGTGCGATCTTCAGTTCGGTGTCTTCCGTGGTGCCGGCATGGCGTTCGAGTAGTTCGTCCTCCGCGGCGCGTACCGCATCGGCTGCGGACTGACCTTCCAGAATGCCCATCGCAGTCAGGCAGTAGAGCGCGCAACAGAGCTGAGAACGGATGTGGCCATGCGTGGGCAGACTCTGCTTGCGCGCAAGGTGGATCGCCTCGTCCCGAGAAGCGGCCACCATGACAACGGGCAGGCAACGCATCAGTGATCCGTTGCCGTTGTCGCGTTCGCCGCTCGGCCCCGACGTGGACGGGCTGGCGCCAGCCGCTATGGCGTAGAAAGCCTGCCGCGTTTGCAAGCCGATATCGAAGACATTCCCGTCGGGTGTGAAGGCCCCTTGCTGGAACCAGTTCAGCAGGTTCGCCGCAAATGCGTCGAGGTCCAGCGTTGGATCGCGAACCAAGGCATCGAGCAGGGCGAGTGCCTGAGCACCGTCGTCGCTCCACGTGCCGGGCAGTACGCCCGCGTGAGCGCGGTTAAAGCCCGCTGGCGGCGTCATATCGATCTCTGCGGCGGGCGGGATCGAGGCTGCGTCGTGAAACTCGTACGGGACGCCCAGCGCATCATCGACCAGGAGGCCAAGCAGGCCGCCGCGCAGGCGGGCTTGGCGGGATGGGGTTGTCATGTGCTTGTTGTGGTTTGTAACGGCCTACTTTTTTGCGGCCCTCTCGTACGGCGCTACGTACGTCTCATACGACGTAAAAATGTCTTCGATGAGGGCAAAGTCCGGCACGAAGACATACCCGATGATGCCAAGGATGCATCGGCCGACAATGCCCGTGTGTTCCCAGATCATGTAGAACGCGAACGCAAACACGACCCACGCCACCAGCATCCACACGACGCGCCATCGATACGCCGTGTACTGCTCGCGCGTCATCTTGGGCATCGCGGGCAACGGTTTCAATAGGTCGTTGAGCATGTCTAGCCCCGTGGGTCCACCTTGCCAGTGCGCAACGCAACCGCCCAATCCGGCCGGCCCCGCTGCTCCGCAATTGCCGCCGCATCATCCCACGCGTATTCAACTGCACGGAACTCGGCCGTCCATTCACCCGCCTGTTCAGTCACGATGGCATAGCGCGCATGCGGGCTGCCGGTTTCAATGGTGTGGGGGAAAGGATAGGCATCGCTGTAAGCCTGCAGGCCGACACTGCCCGGGTTGACGATCAAGCGGCCGTCCATCAGCTTCATCGCGCGTGGCATATGAGTGTGGCCGCACAGCACGAGCTTGGCGTCGGCATCTTCTGCGCGATAGAGCACTTCATCGTGCGTGGCTGCGCGGCATCCTTTCTCAGAAAGCGATTCCAGAAAGTAGGTCTGGTCGTGCTGGGCAGAGCCGTGAACGAGCAGCACATCGTCTTCGATGTACCGAAGCACGGGCAGGCTGTCAAACCACGCGAGCTGATCCGGCCGCAACTGCTCAAACGCGTACTGATCCGACGCGCCCATGCGTGACAGGTCGCCCGCAAGAACCTGCCTTTCGTGATTGCCGCGAATGGTCGGCAGGTTCAGTGCCATCAACCGATCCACCGTTTCGCGCGGTTGCAGCGGGCCAGACGCAATATCGCCCAGGTTCACGATCAGATCGACACCCTGGGCCTGAATGTCTTCCAGCACCGCGTCCAGCGCGGCCAGATTGCCGTGAATATCGGAGAGGGCGGCGATTCTCATGGGATGCCCTACTCGAACTTCACATCATGAATGACGATCTCGTTCTTGCCATATTGGTTCTGAACGGAAAGGACGGATTCCAGCTGATAGTCCGTCAACCAGACGGTATGGAGTTCTGTGACCCCACCTTTAGCAGAGGTCATCTTGCAATGCAGGTCAATGGCCGCGCCAGTCAGCTTTGCAAAAACGGTCGAGGCTTGTCTCTCGCTGCCGACGGTGCACACACGCTCTTTTTCGCCCCGGAAGTCCGGCTGAGGAAATGGGACGCGCAGCGTCATGCCTTCCTTGAGCGGCGTGTTTGCCGCCACGACCGCGGCTTGCTCCAGCTGGTTAGCCTGAGATGCGTTGATTCTCGACTCCACGAAGTGCGACCGCAGTGTTGCCAAGCCATAACCGAGCCCAAGCTCGGTCCAGTCGACGTCACCTGACGCCACAGTGGGAACCGTAAATGCAGCCAAGACGCCATTGTTTCGCCGGTTGATGACCGTGCTGGTCAATCGTTGCGAGGTTGTTGTCTCTCCCTTGCTGACGACTTCCAAATCAAACACCGCACGTTTAAACGGAAGCGGCCGGCTGCCATCCGCTGGCAGGCTGCTGCGAATCGATTCCGGCAGGAGGCGCTCGTCAAAAGCTTCGTTCAAATACGTCTCGGGTTGGCGCAACACCATTCGCGGTGCAGAGGGGTGCAGGTCCAACACGCGAAGTAAGGCAAGCGATGCCCGGTCCTGCTTCGGCTTCGGCGTTGCCAGCACGTGGTCGATCATCAACGGAATCTGCTCGCATTGCGTCGGTGGAGGCGTGCGCACCCCGTTTTCGTCGACCTTGAACGCCGTGCGCAAATACTTATGGGTTTCCAGCTTTTCTTCGATCGTGCCTCCGGTGTCCGTTTCGTCATCGGACGGCTCGTGCAGCGCCCTGATCTCTATCGTGTCGAGCATGGCCTGCAACGCTTGGGGCGACATCTTGTGCATGAAGTCCGTGGAGCCCTCTTCTTTGATGGCGTCCAAATACACCTTGCAGTCGGTGGGTGTGGCCGTGAGCATGGTCCTCATCAACGCCAAGGTGTGCAGCCGCTCGGCGGCTGACAGCTTTTCCTCCGCCATGGACGGTTCATTGAAGCTCTGTATCCGCTCGCTCAGCTTGGAGTTGCTTGACGTTGCCTTCTTCACAAACCGCAGCATGATCTGACCTTGCTCGGATGCCGGGTCGAACCCCAACGACGAGACCGCCTTCTCCTGAATGGCGGTGCAATCGCATTTGCTCCGCTTTTTTACCGGGCTTGGCGATGGTGCGTCCGGGGCAGAAGGCGCGCTATCTGCGGCATAAGCCGAAACAGAGATGGCGCAAACCAGCGCCAGGAGAGATTTCTTGTAGAGGTTCATCAACGTTTGAGCCGTCTTCTTATTGGGTGGGTTGGTTGATGCGCCGGATTACCTGCTCGCATCCGGTCGTTGTGGACAAATGCGGTGCCGCATCGTACCCGAGAGTTTTTGCGCGAGTAAGTACAAAACGCCACGCCGCCAAAGCCCAATCTGAAAGGAAACACTCCCTCCGAATACCCCTTAACGCCCTGCACCCCCGGCCACGAAGCCCCGCCCACCACCGCACCCCAGATATGTCCAACTCTTAATTCAGATTTTCGCCAAACATAAATCAGCATCCCACATTCGATCTTTATCAACCCTTGCCCAAAAAACCTCCAAAGACCCCACCAACGGGGGCAGCGCAATCCCGATGCATCGCCTATGCTGTTTCCCAATTAAAAACCGGCGCCCTGATTTGAATCGGATTATCAGAGAAAGCGCCTAGTCCTAAATATCTAAAAGCATTAGGCCGGGGGCAGTAAATGGGGCGGAGGAGAAAACAAGCATCCACCAGCGATGTGCTGTTGGCGCTGCCGTGGTGGATGCTGGCGATTGGCTCGGCGGCCAGCTACCTGATTTTTCACAACATCCTCCCAGCCGCGTTTGCGGCCAACCCCATCTTGAGCGGCCTGGGGATGCTGGCGCGCGGGCTGGCCTGGATGCCCGCGCTGCTGCTCGCCTTCTTTGCCGTGCTGTCGTACCTGCGGGAGCGCAGCCAGCAGGCCGATGCCCGGCACCGGCATGGACCGCGCCGCACTGAATCGGCTGCGCGACGCCGCGACCCTGGTGTCAGCGGACTACACACATTGGTTGAACCAAAGGATCTAGAGGGCCGGTATGGCGACACTCATCCCCAGTCTGAATAGCTGTCTGGGGCGTATGACCTCGGGCGAGAAGCGTTTTGCCCGGCGGCTCGAAGCGTTTCTTGAGAACGATTATTTGTGCTGGTACGACGTGACGGTCGGCATTAAGCGCAGACGGCCGGATTTCCTGATCTTGAATCCGCTCCGGGGTTTGCTGGCGCTGGAGGTCAAGGACTGGAAAATCGGCAGCATTATTCGGCTCGACCCTCAGCTGGTGGAAGCCGATTTTGACGGTCGGCTCGTCAAGGACGTAAACCCGCTGCTCAAATCGCGCGAGTTCATGACCGCCACGGTGGACATGCTCAAGCGTGATCCGCTACTGGTTGCGCCCGCAACCAGCAAATACGCGGGCAAGCTGTGCATGCCTTACGGCCACGGGCTGGTGTTGCCCAATATCTCGCGCCAGGAATTTGAGATTTCCGGCATGCAAGACGTGATGCCTGGTCGGCTCGTCATCTGCAAAGACGAGATGACCGAATCGGTTGATGCCGAAGCCTTCCAGAAGCGGTTGTGGGACATGTTCACCCAGCCGTTCCATTGCCTGCTTGAACTGCCGCAGATCGACCGTATCCGCTGGCATCTGTTTCCCGATGTGCGCATCGTCAGCCGGCAAGGCAGCCTGTTCGAGGCTGATGACGATCCGACCACGCAGGCTGCCCGCCCGGCCATTCCCGATCTCATCCGTGTCATGGATTTGCAGCAAGAGCAGCTTGCCCGCAGCCTGGGGGATGGGCATCGCGTCATTCACGGCGTGGCGGGCTCGGGTAAGACGATGATCCTCGGCTATCGGGCCGAGTACCTTGCGCAGGCACAGGCGCATGCCAAACCTGTGCTCGTGCTGTGTTTCAACCGCGCGCTTGCGCAGAAGTTGACCGGTTGGATCGAGCACAAGGGGCTTTCACAAAAGGTGCATGTGCGCACCTTCCACAGTTGGTGCTCGGACATGGCAACGACGTACCAGCTCGACAAGCCTGCCACCCTGTGGCGTGACGAAGACTATGCCGTCCTCGTTCAGAACGTGATTGACGGTGTGAATCGAGGTCAGGTGCCCGCCGGACAATACAGCGCGCTATTGCTCGACGAAGGCCACGACTTCGACCCTGCATGGTTGCGGCTGGTCGTGCAAATGGTCGATCCGGAGACCAATTCCGTGCTGGTGATGTATGACAGCGCACAAGACATCTATCAAAAGTCTCGCAAGCTCAAGTTCAGCTTTTCGAGCGTCGGCATTCAGGCGCGCGGGCGCACCACTATCCTGAAGCTCAACTATCGCAACAGCGCCGAAGTGCTGGCCGTGGCCCACGCCTTTGCCAATGACTTGTTGACCGCCGAAGAGGCCGAAGAAGACGGCGCACCCCTCATCCCCCCGGAAACGGCAGGGCGCCACGGCAACGCACCAGAGTTCATCCGCTTGCCAACCTTCAAGGCAGAACTGGACTACGTGGCCGACCGTTTGCGCGCGGCAAACGAAGCCGGCACACGCTGGCGCGACATGGCTGTGCTCACGTACCTCAAGACGCAGCGTGCCGATGTGGTCAGCCATCTGCAGGCGGCCAACATTCCTGTGAGCAATGGCTTGAGCAAGCACGACAAGGACAGCGTGAACGTGCTCACGCTACATGGCAGCAAGGGGTTGGAATTCCCCTTTGTGGCGATTCCCGGGCTGGGGCAATTGCCGCTTGCGAAGCATGACGCCAATGAACAGGCGCGCGTGTTGTATGTGGGGATGACGCGGGCGATGAATGAGTTGGTGATGACGGCGGATAGGGATTCCGAGTTCGGGGTGCGGGTGGGAGAGGCTTGTAGGAGGTTGGTGGCGTGAGAGTGATCACAGGCGATAGCAACCAGAATCAAAACATGCAGCATCGGTTACGCCGCTTCGCTGCCATGGATTCGCCACGGAGAAACGCGTGAATTCCAATCTCGATCCGGTAGTCGGACTTCCCGAGTTCGATGAAGCGCGCTCCGCCTCCGCGACGATCAAAGGCTATTTGTTTCAATTCGACGCCACGATCCGCGCGATATTGGATTGCAGCGATAGCACGCCTATTCGAGTGGAAGGCGTGGAAGACTTTGATGTAGTCGCGAACGGATGGACTCAGTGTGTGCAATGCAAATACTACGAGGGCACTGAGTTATCCAAGCAGGTTCTGCGCGAGGTAGTGGTTCCGATGCTTCGTCGTTTGAAGAAGGTAGCGCCACCGGAAAGGCCGAGATGGCAGTTCTCGCTCTACGGGCATTTCAAAAACAAGCCTGCACAGGATGTGACGCAGTTATCAGAGGGGCAAATTCTCGAAGCACTTCAAACATACAAGTTGGTGAAAGGAAAGCCACGCCAAACCGTCAACGTTGCAGAAGACGAAGGGTTTGATATGGGACTAATTTCCGAATTCGCCAGAAAATTTAAGGTCTTCTCGGTTTCGGATTTCGAAACGCACCGCTCTCTAGTTGTAAATCAACTCCAGGCGACCTTGGATGCTTCTGAATCAGCCGTTCGAGAGATCCACTATCCTGCGGCGCTCTACCATGTGGCTAGTGTTGCGGCGAGACGCTCTGCGCAAGATCGCGTTTCAACACGGCTGGAGCTTTTGTCCGCGTCGCGGCCAACGCCAGCAGCGGTCAATAGCCTTTTGCTTCACGCGTTCGGGGAGCGACGGTATTGCTCCGCCATGAGAAGGCGTCACTTTGCGGCATTAAACCGTGAGCCTGTGCATTATGTATTCGTTATTTGCTATCAGGCAGGTGGGATTATCGGGGACTTGGTGGATGCACTTAAGGCAATTGCGAACAATTACAATCGTGCTAAAAATAAGCGAACACCTGAAAATGAAAAGCGCGTACCAATTGTTCTGCTTGCAGGCATGACGGAAAGCGTAGTTCTGGAAGTGAAGAGAAACCTCGTCAGTAGAAATATTCCATTCAACGATGGCTTTCAATTTCACGGGGCGATATTTGATCCGAAGGCATCAATTGGTCCCTCTACATCATTAGGTTGGAGTAATTTTGCGTTGCTGGATAGCGTGGAGCAACTCGACGCGGTGCTCGCGTTGGGTCATCCAAAGACAGCTATCTACCGGTTCGCTGGTAGTGATGAGAAATCTATCGCTATCTCTGGAGATGTCGTGGAAATACCGGTTGGTTCGTTTAGCTGGATACAGAATATTATCTAGGATAAATAATGTCAGACATCAATGCAGAAGTGATAGCTGTATTTCCGAATCAGGTTCGCATCGCAGTGGATAAGTTGGAGTCTTTCCAAGCCGCAGATGAGTCATTGAGAGTGGGTTCGTACCTAAAGGTATGCGATAACGATAATGTTTCATTGATTTGCGTTATAGAAAGCTTCTCAATTGAGTTGAGGGAGCCAGAAAAGGGGAGGTTTGAACGTCGTTACATCATTGATGCGTTTCCACTGGGAACCCTTCGAGACGGAAAGTTCAAGAGAGGGGGCGATGAACTCGCTATCCCCCCAAAACAAGTTTTTGCTGCGACTGCTGAGGAGGTTAGGTCAATTTACGCTGGTGCATTCGAGTCGGACGTTAGTTTTCGGTTTGCTTCCCTTACCAGGCAGCGATCCATTCAAGTACCGGTACACGGAGATAAGTTTTTTAGCAAACATATCGCCGTGGTTGGTGCTACAGGATCTGGCAAGTCCCACACGGTTGCCAAAATTCTGCAAGCCGCCGTCTCTTCAAAGGCATCTGCATTCAGTGATTTGAATAATTCTCACATCGTAATATTCGATATCCATGGCGAGTACGCCAACGCGTTCCCTGAGGCTACGATTCTGAACGCTGATCAAATCAGGTTGCCATACTGGCTTATGAATGGCGAGGAGATGGATGAAGTCTTTTTGGAGTCTGGCGACAACAACAACTACAACCAGGAATCCTTGTTGAGGACTGTGATTGCGCTGTGCAAGAACAAAGATGCCACTGCCGGAGATAAGGTTTACTTTGATAGTCCGGTTTCATACGATGTGAGAGAGGTGATTAATTGCTTAGATAACTTAATTCGTGAAACGAAGGACGCAGAAAATCCATTGCATGTTGTATTTCAAGATGGGGATGAGAAAACGTTCTCGGATGAAGATGAAAAACTCTTGGCTTACTGCCATGAGCGCCTCAAATTCGCCGCACTGGTACGGTCGAAAATCAATCGTGGAACATACGCTGACGGTAGCATCGACAAATTTGTCAGACGTATCGTCGCAAAAGTTGAGAACCCCCGTCTTGCATTCATGTTCGGTGAGGGTGCACGAAAGGCAACGTTCGAGGATGTCCTTAGACAACTGATCGGATACGGAGTCGAAAAGAAGAGTAACGTCACCATCATTGATCTAAGTGGCATACCCTTCGAAGTTCTAAGTATTGCCGTGTCACTGATTTCGAGACTTCTGTTCGACTTCGGATACCACTCACGTCGGCAGAATGGAGCAACGGAAACTCCGCTGCTGCTGGTTTACGAAGAGGCGCACAAATATGCGCCGCGTAGCGGACTCGCACGATTTAAGGCGTCATTGAACGCGCTTGAACGTATAGCTAAGGAGGGGCGTAAGTATGGCGTGACGTTGCTCATAGCCACACAGAGACCTTCAGAAATATCAGAGACAATTTTTTCGCAATCTAGTAATTTTTTGGCGATGCGATTAACAAATCCTGATGATCAAGCATTTGTACGTCGACTGCTACCAGATGCTCTCGGTAACGTGACCGATATTCTTCCAGCGCTTGAAGCTGGGGAGGCACTTCTCATGGGGGATGCTTGTGTCTTGCCGGCGGTGGTCTATGTTTCTGAGTGCAATCCCCCACCGCACTCTGAAGACGTGCGCTATCTCCGCCTGTGGTCCCAGCCATGGAAAGACGTAGATTTTCCATTGATTACGACTAGGTGGTCACGTTAGACGCATATATTGGTTTCAGATGAAGCGGCTACCTGAGGGGCCAGGTTTCCGTTCTTATGCATGCTCCAAACTTGCTTCATTCGTTCCGCGAACGCTAAACTCCCCCCGCTGCGCCAACAAGCGCAGCCGGGACTGCAATCCCGAATTTGTGACTACCCCGCGAAAACCTCTTCAGTTTTCGCGGCTGCTGTCGTTCGTCCGCTCGCGGGCGGGCCTCGGCAGGGAGGGTTTCGACCCTGCCGGTTCTTGGTAGTCACAATCGGTATTGCAGACCTTGTCGTGTGCCCGCCCACCCTCACCGGTGGGTGGCTCCTCACTCAACCAGAGGCAAGACAATGGATCAACCGACCCAAGCTGTACCCATCCCACGCGGGCATCGCCCCGCAAACTGTTACTTCACCAGCATCGCGCAGCGTCCTCCGTCAGGAGGTGCCCGATGAGTCTTGAAGACAATCTCCTGTATGCACAAGGCGCCCTGAGCGGGCGGGATTATCTGCGGCGCGCCCAAATGGACATGAAGGTGCAGCGGCAGTTCAGCCCCCAGACATTGCGCTTGGAATACCAGCATCAGGTCAAGGACAAGGCCGTTGAATACCAGGCCGGGTTTCTCGATGCGATTGGCGCCTTCATGCTGACCTCGCTGGATGGCGTAACCGTGGACTTGTACCGGTGGGAAGTCCTGCACGTGCTGGCACGTGCGAACAAGCAGAAATAAAAAAACAGCAGTAAAAGCGAACCCGCGACGGGCGGGGGCGCCAGGCCAGGGCACAAGGGCCCGTCAGAATTTCCGTGTTCTTCACCGGCCGTGAAAGCGCACCTTTATTTGCCACCGTGCGCGGCAATGAACAGGGCGACGGCCGCCCGGCAATAGGATTCGATTTCGTTGTTGTCTTCCGCTCTCGCCTCGTCAAAGCGTGCGATCAGCAAGAGATCCGACCCTTTGAAAAGTGCGGCAAACAAGCGGGCGGACAGGTGCGTATCGGGCACGTTCAGCATCCCTTTCGCGTGCAGCTGACGCAATACGGCCTCGATGTGGGCGATGACACGGGCAGGCGCGGCTTCGTAATGAAGCTTGCTTAACGACTGTTGATTCGTCTTGTCGGCCAGGACCATGGCTTCGACGCTGCGGACGTCCGGGCTCAACAGCGTGCGCAGCAGGGATGAGCCCACCGCCATGAGCTGATCTTCGGCCGAACCGTCGACGCCTTCAGAAAGGGCCTGCGGTGCAAATTGATCGCAGCGGGCCACCATGGCCGCGCTGAACAGCGCCTCTTTGTTCTCGAAGTGCCGATAGATGCTCAGCTTGGATATCTTCGCCCGCTGGGCAACCTTGTCCATCGTCGTCGCTTGAAAACCCAATTCCACAAAGAGTTCGCAGGCGGCGTCGACGATCGTTTGGCGAAGCGCTTCGTTGGCGGGCCGGCCGCGCCGGCTTTGGTTTTTTTCGCTCACGGCAATTACGGTACTTGACAGTATTGAAATTGGTTAATACGATACCACTCAGTATCTCAATGTGCAAGACAAGGGCAGGTTTCAACCGGTTGTGCAGATCAGGTTTCCCCGGCCCACCCCTCATCCACAACACGGAGCCCATCACCATGAATGACGTCATCATCATCGGCGGCAGCTTTGCCGGCCTCGCCGCCGCCCTGCAGCTTGGCCGTGCCCGCCGCAAAGTCACCGTTCTCGATACCGGCCGGCCACGCAACCGCTTTGCAGGCCACTCGCATGGCCTGCTTGGCCACGATCACAAGCCGCCGCTGGACATCCTGGCCGAGGCGCGGCAGCAGCTTGCGCGCTATCCAACAGTCAGCCTCGTCCACGCCCGGGCCGAGAGCGTGTCTGGCGCCATCGACGATTTCTGCGTCGTCACTGACGATCACGAAACCCTGAGGGCGCGCCGCGTGATCCTGAGCTATGGCGTCGCCGACCAGATGCCTGATGTGCCGGGCTTTGCCGAAAGCTGGGGCACGTCCATCGTGCCGTGCCCGTATTGCGATGGCTTTGAAGTCGCCGGCCAGCATTGGGGCCTTGTCTGGTCCAGCCCGCAGTCGTATCAGTCTGCCAAGCTGTTCCGCGATTGGACTGACAAGTTGACTGTCTTCGCCGATGGTCGCGACATTGCGCCCGATATTCAGGCCGATCTGGCGCGCCGCAACATCCCTCTCGTCGATGGCCGGATCGTCGAGATCGCGCACAAGAAGGGCCATATCACCACCGTTAATCTCGATACCGGCCGCAATGTCGCGGTCGACATCCTGTTCGCCAATCCGCGCAACAAGCCGTCCGCAAGCCTGCATGAATCACTGGGCCTCGCCACGCTCGATACGCCCACCGGCGTGGTGCTCAACGTCGACGACCGACGCCAAACCAGCATGCCCGGCATCTACGCCGCCGGCGACCTCACCACGCCCTTCTTGCCATCGGTCACCCAAGCATCCTCGCAGGGCGCGATGGCGGGCATCTTCGCCCAGCAGTCGATGGTTGTTTGAGGGCACAGATTCCCCTCTCCCCTTGCGTCGTCGCCTTCAAAAAAAAGTTGGCGTAGAACGGCGCTGTGAAAGGTGGATCGTCAAGTCAAGGAGATGACATGGCAAAGCAAAGCGCGGATCAGGTTGGTGACTGGAATGGTCAAAGCGGTGAGCGTTGGGTCGCCAACCAGGCGCGGCTGGACGCTCTGGTAGCGGTGTTCGGCCAAGCCGCGATAGAAGCCGCCGCGCCCGCAGCCGGCGAGCGCGTGCTGGACATCGGCTGCGGCGCGGGCGCGTCGACTCTAGCTCTGGCATCCCGCGTTGGCGCGGAGGGCCAAGTGCTGGGCGTGGACATATCCGAACCGCTGATCGACCGAGCGCGCGCGCTTGCGCCAAAGGATTCGCTGGCACTGTTTCAGGTGGCCGACGCCAGTAGCGCAGCGCTGCCCGAAGGCGCGTTCGACATCCTGTTCTCGCGTTTCGGGGTGATGTTCTTCGATGATCCGACAGCGGCGTTCGCGCATATGCGACGCGCGCTCCGGCCGGGCGGCCGGGTCGCTTTCGTCTGCTGGCGCGGTGCGGCCGAGAACGACTGGATGCGCCTGCCAGTGGGCGCGCTCAAGGGCATCCTCCCGCCGAGCGCGCTGCCCGATCCCGAAGCACCCGGCCCGTTTTCGTTCTGTGACCGGGAACGCGTTGCACGCATCCTGATGGCGGCCGGCTTTAGCGGTATCGCTATCTCGCCCTTCGACGCGGCCGTCCCATTCGGCGAGGGCGAAACGCGGGACGCCGCGATTGACGACGCAGTGAAGATGACGCTCGAAGTCGGCCCGCTGTCGCGGGTGCTCACTGATCAGCCCGACGACATTCGCGCCCGCGCCTCGGCCGCAGTTCGTGCCGCCTTTGCGAGCCTTCCCGGCGAGCGGTCGGTGATGATCAACGGCGCCGCGTGGGTCGTCATGGCACGCAATCCGGCAGGCTGACAGGGATTAAGAGGGAAGACGTGCTCGGTGGAGCGAGGCGTCTGTGGCCGGGCTCAGTGCAGCCAAGCGAGTTCGAAACACCACCCCTACCGACTGCGTTGATAAATCGTCGCCAACTCAGTGCGGTTGCGCGCTCCCATGCGCACAAGCGGTTGGCGCATGTGGCTTTTAACGGTTTCCACGCTGATGTGCAGCCGTTCCGCACTCTCGGAGTTCGACCGGCCGCACGCCCGAACACTCAAAAATCCTCACCGTTTGCCCATTTGCGTTGACGCGCCTTCGCACGCTGCCATACGGTTGCGCCATTAAAAAAAGATGGTCGGGTCAATACATGATGAAAAAATCCGTGGAACGCGCCAGCGTCGGCGCGGTGCCTAATCCTGTGCGTCGAGCGCTGTCATTGGGTCTGGGGCTGTTCCCCTTGTTGCCGTTTTTGCCGGGATGCGGTGGAGGGGGCGAAGACGCTTCCGCGGCGGGGCTAGGCCAGCCGCAAGAGAAGACAGGCGGCACGGTCCCGACCGCCCCGACTGCCCCGGCCACTCCAGCACCTGCGACGGCTGCGTCGGCGTATGAGAGTGGCGTCTTCCGCCACCCGGCCCTGCTGGTGACTGAAGACGCCTTCACCCGCATCCGCGCGCATATCAAGGCTGGTGACCAGCCGTGGACGAACTGGTGGAACACGCTGGGCGTCGATCGCTTCGGCACGCTCGACACTAAGCCCTTCCCGCTGCCCGCTGTCTACCGGGCCGATGGCAGCAAGAACAACCTGTACGTGGATATCTGGCGCGCGTGGTCTCTGGTGCTGCACTGGAAGTTGTCTGACCCGCAAGACAACCGCTATGCCGATAAGGCAGTGGAGTTCCTGGACGCTTGGGCCAGCACCCTGAAGGTGATCGGAACGGTGCCCCCGGGCTCGACCGCCCATGATGACCACACCTTCATCATCCTGGCCGGCATTCAAGGGCACCAGTTGGCGCAGATTGGCGAAGTCCTGCGCACGTACTCCGGCTGGGCACCCGCAAGCCTGAGGCGCTTTCAGGACATGCTGCTCAACGTTTTCGCGCCCATCTGTTCGAACTTCCTCAGCGACGGGCGCATCGGCTCGCATGCCAACTGGGACATGGCCTCGATGGCAGGCGCCATGGCCATCGGCGTGTTCTGCGACAAGCCTGATCTCTACCGCCTGGCCTACGACTGCTACGCGGGCAACAACCGCGGCAAGCTGCGCAATTTCGGCAATGGCTCGATCGTGCACGGCGTGTACTACATGCACCCGGGCCATTTCGGGCAGTGGGAAGAAAGCGGCCGCGACCAGGGCCACTCCACGCTGGGCATGTCGCTGGGTGGGGACTTGATGGAGATGGCCTGGAACCAGGGCGATGATCTTTACGGGCTCTATAACAACCGCTTCCTTTCTGCGGCCGAGTACGTGGCGCGATCGAACCTGCTGGACGAGAACGGCAAGCCGTATGCGATGCCCTATGCGCGCGAGCAGAACCCCACCGCTCCGCACCCGGCACCGTGGACGGAGGTGAACCAGTCGTTCCAGCACCGCCGCAATGCGTGGGAGCCCATCTACAACCACTACGTCAATCGCATGGGGCTGGCCGCGCCCAACGTCGCGCGCATGGTGACGTGGTGCGAGCCGAACTACGGCGGCAGCAGCGACGACGTGATGTACCCCACGCTCACGCAGCGTCTCTCGCCCTATGCCGGGCCGATGAAGCCGCCGTCTGGGCTCACGGCGCATTTGCGCGGCAACCGTGTTGTGCTGTCGTGGTGGGGCAGCGTGGGCGCCACCTCGTATGCGGTCAAGCGCGCCAGCCAGGCCAATGGCCCCTTCAGCCTGCTGGGCACGGTCTCGGCCAGCGAGCTGCTCACCTATAGCGATACCCCGCCCAACGGCATCTGGTTCTATCAGATCACCGCTCAGGGCAACGGTGCTCCGAACACGGGCTCCAACGTGGCGCGCATTGCCGTGCCGGGTGAGACGCGGCTGTCATTGCCGCTGAACGACCCGAACGGCACCGGCACGGTCGGCGCGGTGCTGACCGCCGCCGGCACTACGGCCTTGGTGCAGGGCACGCTGCTGGACGGCGCAACCTGGGGCGACGGGCGCGTCAACGACAAGGCCATCGCATTCGACGGCCAGAAGGCAGGCCTGCAGTTGCCGTCGGGGTTGTTTGCTGACCTGGACGACTTCAGCATTTCGTTCTGGGCCTACGCGAATGGGCTGCATTGGGATAGCTGCATGTTCTTCGCAGGGCAGGACGCGAATGCAGCCATGGCCATCGCGCCGCAGTCGGGCACGGGCGTGCTGCGTTTCATGATCTTTGGCGCGACGTTCAATGATGCGCAGGTTGTGGAAGCCCCGTGGGCCATGCCGATTCGCCGCTGGGTCCATGTGGCGGTCACGCTGCAGGGCAACACCTGCCGCCTCTACGTAGACGGCACGGAGGTGGGGAAGAACGACGACATGCTGTTGTCGCCGCGGCAGGTTGGCGATCAGGTGACCTTCCTGGGCCGCAACTGGGCGCATCCGTCGTTCAACGGGCGCATTCAGGGCTTCCGCGTTCAGGCGGGTGCGTTGAGTGCCGCGGAGGTTGCGACGCTGGCGCGCTGACGTAACGGCGCATCGCAAGGTTGCCGGACAGCCCCTCGCAGCCGGAAGGGTGCGCGCATGTTGCGCGCACTCGCAGTGCAGCGGGGGGTGTACGAATCTGCGCGCATTAGGGCGCTCGCCCAGCGTCAAACGGAGTCACATGCGGCAATCGGCCATGTGATGACCCATGCCAGCAAGCCAGATCAAACGGCTGCGCTGTGCTCCCAATCAGAACGTACCGCACGCGAAATGTCGCGCGAGCCAGGCGCTGCTTGGCCGGCTCAGCGGCTGCGTTGGTAAATCGTCGCCAGCTCTGTGCGGTTGCGTGCACCCATTCGCACGAGCAGTTGGCGCATGTGCGTTTTGACGGTCTCGACGCTGATATGCAGCCGTTCGGCAATCTCTGAATTGGAGCGGCCGCAGGCCACCTCATTCAGGATGTCGCATTGGCGCGGGGTGAGGGGTTTCGGCTCCAGCGTGGCGGGCGATGGGCTGGCCTCCATGTCGCTGGCTGCCGCCTGCGGTTTCAATGCGCCGCTCAGCATCTGCTGCACGTCTTCCAGCGCCATGGGCTGCAGCTTGGCCGCTGAAGGCAGCCAGGTGGAATCATTGAGGAGCGAAGTGTCGAGAAAGATGACAGCCAGCGATGTCGGGGCGGCGTCCCAGCGCGCAACCATGGCGGTCGATGGAAGGCCAGGACGGCATATGTCTGGCGGACTGGTCGACGGTGGTGTTTGCGCTGGCATGCGGGTTCCTCTTCGAAAAGCACGATGCAACTTGATTTGAGGCCAGGCGGCGGCTCGCAGCCGTGGCAACCAGCCTTCGTCAGGCGCACTATCGCAAAATCGGGCGGCCCGCAACCATCGCTATGGATAGCGATGGCTGGTACGGCACAACTGCGCTAGGCGTTCTGGCCGATCTGAAGTACACCGGCTATAGGCCTCGGCCGTTGTGCCGATATACCTGTCGTATGGATAGACGCGCTTGGAGCACCACGATGGATTTTCAGACTCAACACCGGCTGCATGCCGGCCAAGCGATCGATGGATCTCTCTACAGCTGAACTACGGGCGCTGCTCGATATCACCGGGCATTTGCACCAGGCATCGAGCGTCAGTGTTCTCGAACGTCCGGAAGTGGCAGAGAAGCTGGGGTCGCTGCTGCATTTCGATCTTGCGGCGCATATCCAGTGGGGGCGCGACGGTACGCATCAGACACGCCCAAGCGCGCTGTGGGGCCGAGACCAGGCCATGCGCAGTGAGTATCAGCAGTACTTCCATGGGGTCGACTCGATTGCGCAGTGCCTGACGGGCAGCTTTGAACCCGTCGTGATCGAGCGGAAGATCTGCCGCTCCGAATGGGGCAAGTCGGAGTACTTCACAGATTTTCTCTGCCGGCACAAGGCGTATCCGGGCATCAGCCTCCGCCTGCCCGATGCCAACGGGATGCTGCTGGACTATCGCTTCAGCACCAGCGATCCAAACAAGCGTTTCGGCGATCGCGAGACATTGCTGCTGAGCCTCTTGAAGCCGCATCTGTTGAATGCGCATCAACTTCGCGTCATCCAGGAAGTGGGG
Source organism: Ralstonia sp. Ralssp110 (assembly GCF_047325135.1). NCBI lineage: Bacteria > Pseudomonadati > Pseudomonadota > Betaproteobacteria > Burkholderiales > Burkholderiaceae > Ralstonia > Ralstonia sp. Ralssp110. The sequence continues at coordinate 1,428,887 of NZ_CP168609.1, forward strand.
GAAGTCGGCGCTGCTGCTGATGCCGGTGCGCACGTGCCAACGTTCATGCTCGACGGCAAGTCACCGCCCCTGCCCAACGCAAAGGCGCGCGCCATCATGATTGGGCTGTGCATGGAAGAGCGAGACGCGCTCTATCAGCAATTGACAGAGGCGGCCAACGGATCACGCCACGGGCAATGGAAAGGCTTCGGGTTTTGCGTGGAGCGACTGGCTGCGCACGATGGCCCTGCGCTCGGTTGCCGGATTCACCTCGTCGCACGGGGCGTGGGGTCGTCTGCCTGGTTCCAGCAGCAGTTTGGCGTGACCGTGCGCGAAGGGGAGGTCTGCCACCTCATGCTCAAGGGCATGTCAGACAAGCAGATCGCCCTGGTCCTGAACATGAGCTACTGGACGGTGCGCACCCACGTGGGGCACATCATGAAAAAGCTTGGCGTGGAGTCACGCAGTGCAATCGGGCTTGCCGCGCTGGAAGCTGGCGGATCGCTGAAGTAATGCCCACGCGCGTGGCCATCTGTGCCGCGCCGGCAACGGTTTGGTTGCGCAAATTTCAAACATCCTCAAATCGCTTGTTCTGAAAAGACGTTGATCTGGTGACGTTGCGCCGGTTCATGGGCAAGCCATTGCTCAAGACCGGCCAGTGGGTGCCCTGCCGCAGCGTTACGTGCAGGGCTGGCCCGCCTCAAACAATCGGCAACCGCTTGGTCGACTTCACCTGACGAAGCGAAATATTCGAGCGGATGCCAAACACACCGGGCAGCTTTCTCAGGACTTTTTCAACGAAGCGGCTGTAGTCGTCCAGATCATTGGCGACCACCTGGAGCAGGTAGTCGGCTTCGCCCGTTGTGTTGTCGCAGGCCAGGATGTTGGGGCTTGCCAGGATGAGCCGTTCGAACTCCGCCGTGACCTCTTCGGTGTGTTGGGTGCACATGATCTGCACATACACCATCACGCCGAGCCCGAGCTTGCGGCGGTCGAGCGCTGCGTGATAGCCCTCGATGAGGCCGGCATCATCCAGGCGCTTGAGCCGCCGCCAGCATGATGCTTCACTCAAGGAAAAGCGCTCCGCCAGCTTGGCGTTGGAGACGCGTCCGTCTTGCTGGAGTTGATCCAAAAGGCCCAGATCGATGGCGTCCAGTGCTTCCATGAAATCTCCTTTCCACGGCGTATCGGAATCAGAAAGGGCGCTTCGAAAGACTCCAGAAACGCCCTCGAAATAGAAAGATACTTTCGGCGACTGCGGCTTATATTGCAACGCTCATCCGCTCTGCGTTGGAATCATGAAAGCCATAGTCTACGAAGCCTTCGGCGCCGTGCCGAAGCACATGAACGTTCCCGACCCGACTCCGGCAACGGATGGTGTGGTCGTCCAGGTGATGGCCAGCGGCGTGTGCCGCAGCGACTGGCACGGTTGGATGGGCCACGACGCCGATATCGAGCTTCCGCACGTGCCCGGTCATGAGCTGGCCGGCGTGGTGGCGGCGGTCGGCGCGGATGTGACGCGCTGGAAGGTGGGTGACCGGGTGACGGTGCCGTTTGTGGGCGGCTGTGGTCACTGCCCAGAATGCCATGCGGGGCATCAACAGGTGTGCGAACAACAGTTCCAGCCGGGCTTTACGCACTGGGGCTCGTTTGCTGAATACGTTGGCATTGGCTATGCCGACCTGAACCTCGTGCGCCTGCCGGACGACCTGGACTTCACCACGGCGGCCAGCCTCGGTTGCCGCTTCGTGACGGCGTTTCGTGCCGTTGTCGACCAGGGCAAGACCACTGCCGGCCAATGGGTTGCGGTGCATGGATGCGGCGGCGTGGGCCTGTCGGCCATCATGATTGCCAACGCCATCGGCGCGAATGTCGTGGCCATCGACATTTCAGACAGCGCGCTGGAGCTGGCGCGTTCATTGGGGGCCGTCGCCACGGTCAACGCATCGCGTGAGTCTGATGTGGTTGAGGCGGTGAAGGCCATCACGCAAGGGGGCGCCCATGTTTCGCTCGATGCGCTGGGCCATCCCACCACGTGCTTCAACTCGATCAGCAATCTGCGCCGGCGCGGCAAGCATGTGCAGGTCGGCCTGATGCTGGGTGATCACACGACGCCCGCAGTCCCCATGAGCAAGGTGATTGCGCATGAGTTGGAAATTCTGGGCAGCCACGGCATGCAGGCCCATCGCTATGGCCCGATGCTGGACATGATCCGCGCGGGCAAGCTGCAGCCCGGGCGAATGGTCCGCAGGGAGATCAGCCTCAGCGCCTCGATCAAGGCATTGACGAACATGAACCGGTTTGAAGGCACCGGCGTGACGGTGATCACGGATTTCGCATCCTGAACGGTGTCACGGGCCGATCCTGTGTGCTGTGTGCTGTGTGCTGTGTGGTGTCGAACGCGTCACCTGCGCCGCCGCTGCAGGGGCGATGGTCGGCTGGCCCCTCGCCGCATCGCTAGTCATAGCGATGGATGAACACACTGTGAACGCTATGCTTTTGCGAAACATAACAAGCGGGGTGGACGTATTGATCGACCCCGCGCCGTCGGGGGGCTTGCCATGAAATTTGCTGTACTGACCACCAACCCAACCAGTTTTGCTTATGTAGCGGCCTGCCTGTCAGCGCAGGGCGTGACGTGCGTGCAATTCGACGACGCATTGGCCCTGATGCGCACCGGGCACACCGAGGCCTTTGCGTTGCTGATGATTGATGCGAAGCAGTTCAGCACGGCCGCCCGACAGTTGCTCTCGGGGCGCGAGCGCAACGCCAACATGTGCCGACCAACGTTGGTGTTTGGCGACTTTGCCGGCCGCCACGAGATGCTCGGCGCGTTCGACGCCGGTATCGACGACATCATTTCCGGCCACTTCAGCGCCGAGGAGTTGTGCGCGCGCGTTCGCCGCATCCTGCGCGGGGCCGGCAAGTCGACGCAGGCCGCGCCCGATACGCAGGTGGTGGTCGGGCCCTATCGTCTATGTCGGTTGACCCGCACCGCGACATTGGATGGCGTACCCATTCGTCTGACCGCACGCGAATTCGCCACGGCCTGGCTGTTGTTCTCGTCGTCTGGGGCGTTTCTGTCGCGCCAGCAGATCGCGTCTGCGGTATGGGGCACAGACGCCAGCGTTGCAGAGCGCTCGATCGAACAGCACATCTACAAACTGCGCAAGAAGCTGGGCTTTGGCCCGGCGACCGGCGTCGAGCTCAAGACCGTCTACTCGCGCGGCTATCAGTTGGCGGCCCAGCCGGCGGGCGGGCAGTCGGAGAGCGCTGGCCCGAATGTGAAGCTGGCAGCTTGACGCATGCACGCCGGCACGCTGGTCACGGTGCCCGCTACTTCAGCAAATCGATGGCGTCGAATGCGTAACCAGGGCTGAGAAAGCCTTCTCCGGCGTTACCGCTGGTGACGTTGATCTTCAGCTCATTCTCGCCAACCACGAAGGCCGACGCCGGAACGTCGAACGCAAAGGTGGCGTTGTTGCCGCGGTAGGAGCCCGCCGTGAGGCTGCGGGTGGTCGGCTCAGCCGCGGGTTGCGGCGCGGGTGCGCTCCACTGGTTGACCGTGATGCTCGGGCGGGCATGGGCAAAGGCCGTGGTGATGCCGATGCGCAGCCGGTGATCAGCCATGTCACGCGGCTCCAGCCGGAAGCGCACAACCAACATGCCGTTGATGGCTTTCCACTGATACGCAGGGAAATCGCTGGCGGGGGTCGAGCGCCCAACGATGTATTGGGGCACGCCCCACGGCTGCATCCGAATATCGGATGGATGCATCACCGTGACCTGGTTGCCGTTGCGGAATTCGCGCGGGCTGCCATCCCAGGTGCCAATGCGCCATAGCGCGGCATCGTGTTGCGGATCGTGATCGATGCCGCCGCACGCGCAAGGCGTTGTGCGGGCGGGCTGGATGTCTACGTTGAAGCGTTTCACCTGCAGCTCATTTCGGTAGAGCGTCGCCTGATACTGGCCGGGCAGCATGCCTTGCAGGTGAAAGTGGCCGTCTTTCGTAGAGACCTCGCCCCAGTACTGCGCGTGCGCGTTACTGAGGGCCAGGGTATATGGGGCGTCTTCTGTCAGGCCAGTGAAATGGCCTTCGAGGGAGCCGCGCTGGTTTTCCGGCACGTAGCCGGGCAGGTCCATATCCTTGAACCAGTGGGTGCTCACGTCACGGGGCGGTTCGCCGTCGGTAAAGGCGAGAACGTAGCTGTTGAGCACGCCCATGCGGTAGGGCTCGGTCTGGTTCTCGCCGTAGTTGACGATGTAGGTCAGTTCCTGGTCTTCAGCGCCCTGGTCGAGGAGGCTGCGGTAGAACGGGCCGCCAGACCCGCCCTCGTTGTTGTCACGCACTATCCACATGCCCACGCCGGGGCCGGTCGCGCCAAAGTACTGCCAATCCTTCAGGCGCATGTTGGAGTAATGCTTGGACCGGGTTTCGCCGTTGGCCAACCCAAAAACATCATGCGCTTCTACACCGCGCACGGCGGTGGTGATGTCGGCGCATTGCGGGCCGTCGGGCAGGCGTGCATGCGGCACCCGCACGACAAAGCGCACAAGGTTGGGCTTGGGCTCCGCCGTGAAATACGTTGCCATGTAGATGTTGGGGTGCCCGCGGCGGGCCATGTAGACATGGGTTAATGCCCCGGCGCTGACGGTAACCTTGATGGCGTCATTGCCCACGCGTGCCGCGTCCACATTGACGCGATCGTCCCCGTCATACAGGCCGGAAAAGCCGGAATTCACCTGACTGCCTTTACGCGGGTCTTGATACTGCACGCCGTGCCAGAGCAAGGAGACGATGTCGCCCTTGCCGCGATCACCGCCGTTGGCCCCTCGTGTTCGGATCTTGAATACCAGTCCGGCACCGGTATCGACGGTGTAGGCGTTGGCATCCGCGCTGATGCCGAATTGGCCGACCTGCGGCGGGTGCGAGCCAGTGGGGACACCGTGGTCCGCCTCGATGGCTGCGTCATTGCCGATTCGGCAGGGTACGGCGCGATTGTGTAGTGGCTCGGCGCTCGCAAGCTGGGCGCAGACCGGTGAGAGCGCAAGGGTGACAGCGCTGAGCAGTCTCAGGCTGAGGCGTTTGGTCCAGTGAGGTGTGTACATGTCTGGCTCCCAACCGGCGACCGGATAGTGGCCACGGCGAATCGGCTGCGTGCAACTACATCCCTCGGCCCGGTCGATGGAAAGGTGCTCCGCACCGGCGAAAAAAAAGCCCCGAGGTGGTCAATCCCGAGGCTCCCCGACCATCTTTTCACGAAGGCTCGTGAACTATGGCTACGCGCCAGTCTACCGACCTGGCCCCACACCTGCATGCGTAGCTGAGAATAATTGAGCAATGCGTGCGCCGCTCTCAGCAGACACAGCGCGCGCGCTTCACCCAATATTCCACTGCGGCGCAATCGCCAGCAGTTGCCGCCGGAGGTTCTCGATCTCGTTGGCAAAACCCTCCGCCAGCGCGCTTTCCACGGTAGGTGTGCCGGGCGTGTGCTTTAGCTCTGCCAGGTCGGCCGCGCGCGGTCGTGCCAGGCGCGCCACCGTGCCGAACCGCAATGCCCGCGACATGCCGATCAGCGTGTCTCGGATGCGTCGGGCGCCCACACCGGGCAGGGCGTCTGCACTCGGTGCGCCCAATGCCCCGTGCGTTGCATTGAGCAGTTCCAGCGTGCTGATGCAGATGCGCAGGCTGCGCTGGATGTTCTCCAGCCGCTCCACGGGCACGTCAATCTCTTTGGACACCGACGGCATGAGCGAGCGCAACTGCACCAGCAGCGTGTTGAGCTTGCCGAGGTGTTTGCTGCGCTCGCCCGAGGCTTCATCGGCCTGGCCGAGGTTGGCATAGGCGCGGGCGCATTCACGCAGCGCCTCGGCCAGCCGGTAGCGCCAGGAGTAGGTGGCATACAGCGGCAGCGCAAACGAGAACAGCAGCGCAATGGCAATCCCTACCAGCACGTTGAGCGTGCGCCAGGCGCCGTCGAGCAGATTGTTGTCGCCATGCCCCACCACGATGACCAGCGTGATGGCGGCCAGCAGCGCGATATAGCCGCCCTTGCCGATGGCGTGATACGCGCAGATGCCGCACGCGATGGCCGTGAGTGCATACGTGAGCGGCAGATGCCCGAGCCACGTCTGCTGAACGATGATCAACAGCCCCGCCACCGCGCCGATCAGGGTGCCCCAGGCGCGCTCGGCCGCGCGCTTGCGGATGTTGCCGTGGTGCTGCAGCCCGGCAATGACGATCAGCAGCGAGATGGTGGCCCACTCGCCATGCGGCCAGCCGAAGCCCGACGTGACGGCAATCGACAGCAGCACGCCCAAGCCGACGCGCGTGGCATGGATGTAGCGCGCATGCTGATAGCGCCGATGCGGGTCGCGCATGAGGCGGAGCAGGGAAAGAAGGGGTGCAGGTAGTTTCACAGTGCGGGGCGCACGAAGGGAAATCGACATAAGCAAGATCGTTGCAGATTCTGGGGCGCGCCGTACACAGGTTGGGCGCCACGTTGGTGCCGATGCCTTGTTGTGGTGCGCGCCGGGGGCCGGCGACGCATCAAGACTTCGGGTTTCCCCTAGGTATTGCACAAAGCTTGCCATGGGCTGGTGAGCATTTTTGCGTATTGCGTAAGGGGTTGCGCTTCAGGCGCGTGGGATTGTGTCGATTACGATGCATAGCCCGATCAGCAAAACTCCGGGCTGCCCCGGATATTGCCGATCCACCTCGAACAAGATCCAGTCCTATGACGACGCAGGCGCTATCGCCCTGGCTGAGGTTGTTGAGCGCTGCCGAGCGCTTCGACCGCGGGCCGTATTTCATTGCCATTCGGCGTGGGCTGGCGCTCTCTTTGCCGCTCATCATGGTGGGCGCGCTGGCGCTGCTCTTGCGCAACCCGCCCACCGCCGGCATGCGCCACGCGCTGCTGACTGTCTTTGGCACGCGGCTGGACGTCTTTTGCGACAGTGTGTTGGCCGGAACAATCGGCATCGGCGCGCTGGTCGCGCTCTTTGGGTTTGCCGAAGTGCTGGCGAAGCTGCACAACCAGCGCGCGGGGCATCGTGTGGTCAACCCGACCGTGGCGGCGGTGGTGGTGGTGTCGTGCTTCTTCACGCTCATTACGCCGGATGCGGATGCATCTTTGATGGCATCGGCATCGGCATCGGCATCGGCATCGCTCTCGCTGGGGCGCGGGCTGTTTGGCGCTTTGCTGGTTGCGTCGCTGGGCGGCAGCCTGTTTCTGAAGCTGTGCGGCATCCGCCGTTTACGCATTCCGTCTCACCACCTGAGCAACGATCTTCTGGTGGGCGATGTGCTGTCGGTCATGCCGGCCGGCATGCTGACGATCCTGACGTTTGCGCTGCTCAAGATCGTCGTGGACTGGGCGGGCGGGCCGCAGCTCATGGCGGCATTCGATGCGCTGCTGGCGGTGCCGCATTCGGAAGTCTCCAACAGCCTGCTGTTTGGTCTGGGCTACGAAACCGCGGCGCAGGTGCTCTGGCTGTTCGGCATCCACGGGCCGAATGCGCTGTACGCCGTCCACCAACACATCCTGGAGCCCGCAACGCAGGCCAATGCGGCGGCGGTTGCCAACGGTGGCCAGCCGCAGTTCATCTTTACGTACCACTTCTTCGCGGTGTTCGCGCGCATGGGCGGCTCGGGCGGCACGCTCAGCCTGATCCTGGCGCTGCTGATGTCCAGGCGCACGCTGCGTGGGCGCAAGATGGCGCTCGTCGTCATGTTGCCGGCGCTGTTCAACGTGAACGAGCCATTGCTGTTCGGGCTGCCGCTGGTGCTGAACCCCGTCTATGCGATTCCGTTCCTGCTCACGCCGCTGGTGCAGATTCTGATCGCCTACGCGGCCACCGTTGCTGACCTGATGCCCAAGACCGGCTACAGCGTGGCGTGGACCACGCCGGCGTTGTTCAGCGGCTACGCGGCCACCGGCTCGGTATCAGGCGCGGTGGTGCAGCTCATTGGCTTGGTGGTGGGCGCGGCAATCTACCTGCCGTTTGTGCGCATGGCGGATGTCTTGTCCGCACGGCGCAGTCAGGACGTACTGGCTTCTCTGCTGCAGATTGCCGAGTCGCCCGAGGTAAGCCTCAAGGGCCGGCGGTGTTTGGACCTGCCCGGCGACGAGGGCCGCATGGCGGTGGCGCTGGCCAGCGACCTGGAAGGCGCCATCAAGAAAGAAGGCCAGATCTTTCTGGAGTTTCAGCCGCAGGTGGATTGCACAACCGGGCGCGTGTTCGGTGCAGAGGCGCTGCTGCGCTGGCAGCATCCGGTGCTGGGGCGCGTGGCGCCGCCCATTGTCGTGGCGCTGGCCGATGACATTGACCAGATCGATCAACTGGGCCTACGCATCCTGTCGCTGGCGTGTCAGCAGCGCGCTGCGTGGCGCGATGTCTTGCCGGACGATTTCGTGGTCGCCGTCAATCTGTCGCCACGGCAGCTGCTGGACTATGCGTTCCATCGGAACGTGATCGACATCCTGCACCGCGAAGGGTTGTCACCAACGCAGCTTGAATTCGAGATCACCGAAACCACGATGCTGCTGCCGGACATCAACGCCATCGGCAACCTGAAACAGTTGCGGGAGGCTGGCGTGAAAGTCGCGCTCGATGATTTCGGGATGGGCCATACGTCGCTGCACTACCTGCGCGAGCTGCCGCTGGACACCGTGAAGATCGATCGTTCTCTGGCCGACGTGAGCGCGGGCAGCATCAATGAACACATCGTGCGCAGCATCGCGAGCCTGAGCCGGACGCTGAACCTGTCGACGGTGGTGGAAGGCGTGGAAACCGAACAGCAGCTCAAGCGCCTGTCGGCCCTGGGGTGCGACCGTTTTCAGGGGTATTTCTTCAGCCGCCCGCTGGCGCCGAGCGTGTGCCAGCAGTTTGTGCTGGATGCCAACCTGCGGCCGTTGGCATACGCGCTTTGAAGGCGGGCGCGCTGGCTTACCGGTACTTGCCTACAAAGTTTTCGCAGCGACGGACGCGGTCAACCTTCGCGGCCCATCGGTACAAGCCTTCCACCAGGCTCTTGCTGACTGTGACCGGTTGACCATTGATCTGCCCCAGCACTTCCGATTGATTCGGGTAGGGCTTCTCAAACAGCAGCTTCATCTCGCTGCCGCCTCCAAGCGCCAGGTAGGCGGCCTCGCGAGGCTCGAACTGTAGGACGAACGAGTTGCTGCGCACGCTGGTGCGCTCGATGAATTCCGCAAAGTTGGCGATGAGCGCGGCGTCTTCGGTGCTGTATTCGCAGCCGGCGTCTTTCAGTTGCGCTTCGTCCACGGCCTTGAGCGATGCCATGGCGGGGTCCATCAAATACAACGTGATCGCACGCGCCTTGCGTATCCGGGCGCTCAGGCCTTCGGCTTCCCAATAGCTTTGTTCGACCTTGACGAGGGGCTCCGCCCTTGGGGCGGGCACGGGGTTGGGCGCCTCCGCTTGCGGGGCTTCCGGCATGGGCGCTTCCGCTTGAGGTGTGGCTGCTTGAAGGACTTCCGTCTGGAGCGCTTCGCTTTGCGGCGCGTCTGTCAGGGGCGCTTCCATTGAGATTTGTCCGAAGGCCGCTTGGCCCATGCTGCAAGCGCAGGCCAAGACCAGAGAGATGATCTTTTTCGACAACTCCTACCCCTTTGAAACGTACGTTGTTGTGTTGTGAATACCAACCCGGCGATATGACGGAACAGGCCGGCGATGCCTATTGCGACGAGCGCGGTGCCGGCCATCGCCGCATTGCACCGGGCGTTTCGGGCATCTGCTGCAGTGGTGTTTTCGTCAACACGTAATGGTGATGCCGCCCGCTGCGGTCTGCAATGTCGAAGAGATAGCTGCCTTCCGGAACCACCATCGTCGCGAACGACGGTGGCATGGTGCCGGAGTTCACCGGGTCTGGGTTGGCTTGCCGCATCAGAGAGAAGAAGTTGACCTCGCCCGTCAACGCATCGCACTGCATGGCGGTGTAGCGTTGGTTTTCGACATACCACCCTCGGCAGTCGGAGCCGGCCAGCGTTATTGCGCCGGTGGTCGGGCCCATCATCTGCAGGCTGAGCTGGTCTGAGCCGTCTTGCTTGCTGACGAAGGCTTGCGTATAGCCGTGGCCATCGTCGTTGCGGCTGTCTGTGATGGTGTAGCGGCCGGCCAGTTCATTGGCGGCCCGCTGCAGCGCGAGCTTCTGCTGTTCGGGCGTGCGGGGGTCTTGATAGCTGACGCACCCAGCGAGAGGCGCGATGGCGCAGAGCGTTGCGATGGCGCGAGCGAGCATGGTCGTGGCGGGTTTCTTGGCGAACGGATTTTACGCCGGACTTGGAACACCAAATGCGAGGTTCCGAGGCCTAAAACAGCGAGGCCGGGCCGCGCTTTACCCCCGCAAATCACACGTCATGCCAGTGGTGGAAGGTCGCCGCTTGCCCGTGGTACACGCCGTCGCTGTCGATCAGGTTCCACACGGTGCCGCCCTCAATCCAGAATCGTCTTCCGGAGCGCGAGATGCGCACGCCCCGATAACCGGTGGCGAACCCGCGTGTGCGTACCGATTCGAGCAATTGCGCGCGTTCTTCGCGGTTTGGTTGCTCTGCTGAAAAACGCGACCGCAACGCCGTGATGCCGTTCCAATCGTATTCAAAGCAGCGCTGCGCGGCCCGGTTCGCGTAGATGAAGCACGGGTCGGCGTCGGTGTTGTGTGCCAGCAGGCAGAAGGGCGCGTCTTCGTAAAGCCATCGGGCCGCGTCGGTGCGGGTGGCGGCGTTGTCGAACAGCGGCACGCCGACAAGCCGCTGGTGGCTCTCGGCAAGGAGGTTGAAGAACTGCGGGTCCAGGCTCAGGGATACCGTCATCGCGTTGTTTCGGTTGTCTTCAAGAAGGGCGGCTCGGGATTCTAGCAACCGCGCGCTACAGCGTCCGACCCAGGAACAGCGTGCCCGGCACCGGGTTGAACGTGATCTGCGGTGCGGGCGTAAAGCCCAGCGACAGGTAGAGCTGCTGCGCGGCTTTGAACTCGGGCAGTACGTCCAGACACATGCGGGCATAGCCGGCGGCCTTGGCGTCTTGCAGCAGGCGCTCGACAAGGCGGCGGCCGAGCTGCTCGCCGCGTGCAGCGGGGCGGACGTAGACGCGCTTCATCTCGCACGTGGTTGCATCCACCTCACGAAACGCGGCGCAACCGACCACGGCATCGGCTTTCCAGGCCAGCAGCAATTGCCCGCGCGGCGCGGCGTAATTGCCGGGCAGGGCAGCAAACTCGGCTTCGTAGTCCTGGAAATCCAGGCTGACGCTGGGGCTTGCCACGTATTCACGAAAGATGGCCTGCACGGCGGCCATGTCGGCAGGAAACTGCGCGGGGCGGATCTCGATCATCGGGTTCACGTCCTTCTGGTGATGGGCAGGCAGAAACAAAAAACCCGCCTCGGGAGGCGGGTTCGGCTGGCTTGGCGCCACACACTACCGTCCCGTTGGCGGGGCGGTGCGAATCATCTGCAGGGTGGTGGCGGGCGCGCGTTGCATGGCGCCATGTTGCCACCGGTGTGCGTTGGGGCACAAGTTGCGCATGGCTTAACCGACCAGGTGGCCGTTGCTGCCAATCATCGTCACGTCCACGTAGTCGAGCCCGGCGTGGTTGCTGCGGTCGTAATGAACACGCACGCCGCCAAAGTCACGTGTGCCAAAGCCTTCCAGCGCCTGGATGAAGCCGTCGCGCGTGGGGTTGCTGCCGCAGGCCTTCAGGCCCTCCACGATGACGCGGGCGGTGAGGAAGCCCTCCACCGCTTCGTAGGTCTGGTTGCTGTGGTCGCCAAACTTGTCGTTGGCCTCGCGAAACGCGCGCACCAGCGGCTGGGTCCGCGCGTTGGGGCCCGGCATGACCTGCGTGACAGCCACGCCATGGGCCAGCGTGCCGGCCTTCTCGAACACGGTCTTGGGCGTGGTGACGGACAGAATCCACGGCTGCGGCAACGGCACGGGGCCGTGCTTGGCCTGATAGCGCATCAGCATGTCTGCCACCGAGGTGGGCGAGGTGAACAGCAGCGTTGTCTGCGGGTTGGCGGCGGCAATCTTGTCGACCACCATGTCGATGTCGTCGCCCTTGGCGTTGTGCGGGATGAGCGCGACGATCTGCGCGCCAAACTTGTTGGCTGCAGCCTTGGCGGCGTCGGCATTGCCGGAGCCAAAGGGGTTGTCCTGGTAGACCACGGCCACGCGCTTGAGCCCGATGGTGGTGGCGTGCTGGACCATCTTCGTGACTTCGTCGGCGTAGCTGGCGCGCGTGTGGAACAGTGGTGCGCTCGCTTTGCGGGCGGCGGTGGCGCCGGTCATGGCGCCCACCATCGGCAGGCGGTATTGCTCCAGCAGCGGCAACGCGGCGATGGTGTTACCGGTGCCGCCCATGCATACCAGCCCGAACACGCCTTCCTGCACCAGCGTCTTGACGTTGGCCACGGCCTTGTCTGGCAGGTAGTTGTCTTCCAGCCGCTTGACGACCAGCTTGCGTCCGGCCACGCCGCCCTGGGCATTGACCTGTTCGAAGCCGGCCAGCAGGCCATTGGTGTAGTTCTTGTACAACCCGCCCCATACGCTGTCGAACCCAACCGTCTGCCCAAAGACGATCTTGTCTGCGAACACGCCGGCTTCCGCCGCGCGTGCCATGGGCGACAGCATCATTGCGCCGCCCAGTGCTACCGAACTCCGTACGAATTGCCTCCGGTGCATACCTGTCTCCGCCCCTTGTTTTATTGGTGGTGTGGCAGGAGTGTCGAAAAGGTGAGCGCCGACCGAAATGGCGGATAACCCTGAGGTGAGAATTGTTGAGATACCGGATGCGCGGGCTGCAGGCCGTGGTGTCGTGCGCTAATGGGCTGCGACGACGGGGCAGCCGCATGGGAGGACGAACGCAGCATCGTTGTTCCCGGCCAACTCGAAGTACACGCTGCCGGGGGGCAGCAGATCGATGATGCGGAACGCGCCTCTGGCGTTGAAGATGATGGCGTGAGACACCAGCGACACCATCACCGACCCATCTGCATGGCGCGCATTGGTGGGGTCGGACAGGGCTGGTAACGTCCAGCCGCTCAAGCCGGCGCGCACCATGGCCGCGAGGATGTCGGCATGGGCGTCTTCGGCACAGGCCGGTGGAGGGTCAATCTTGCTGAGTTCTTTGCGCAAGCGGTGCAGGCGCTGCCGCGTTTCCAGCGTCCGCAAGGCTTTGACCCGGGTTGGCGCGGCGGGCTGGCGTGCAGCGGTGGATTTAGGCAACTGCGTGAGCCCGGGACTGGGCGCCCGGGGTGCGCAGGCGGGTTGTTGCGCAACGCGCGTCAGCGGCCCGGCGTGGTGGCCGTCAGACGGGTTGTCATGCCGTGGCGGGATACCGTTCGCGCTGCTGATCTTCGACATCGAGGGTGGTTTGCACTGATTGGAGGCCAGAGGTTGACGGTCATGCACGTGGTGTTGCGCATGACCGTCGGGCCCCGCACGGCCGCTTGTAGCGACCTGCCGAGAGGGCGGCATCTTAGGCAACTGCTGCGGTTGCGTCACCCCTCAGCCGCGTGTTACGGCGGTGTGTATTCGCCAATGAGGACAGCTTTTCGGGGGCGAGCACAAATCGGATGGGCCTTCGACTGAGCCAAGAAAACCCGCCTTTCCTCGTCTCGTCAGTCAGTACCCTCATCGTGGGCTGAGCGTCGTGGCCGCTATGCGTCTGAGCCACGCATCCAATGTCGCACTCGTCGCTATGCCGCAACATCCACGCACGGTTGAACATCGCCACCCACACTTCGCTCCACACCAAACCGTTTCCCGCACGGCCAAAGCCCATCCCCGCTACGATCCTCCCGTATCCAGTTGCGGCCCTAGCCGCCAAAACAGGAGGGCACTCCGTGCCGCACACCGACACGCCCCCATCCAGCCACGCCACCGATCTGGCCCTGCTCTTCACGCTGTCGACCTTGTGGGGCGCGTCTTATACCTTCATCCGGATCGGCGTGGAGACCATTCCGCCGCTCACCTTCATTGCCGCCAGAACGTTGATCGCGGCGGCGTTGCTGTTGCTGTGGATGCGCAGTCGCAACGTCCGCATGCCGCGCGACAGGCGAGTATGGATGCGCTTTGGCGTGCAGGCATTGCTCAACAGCGTTGTGCCCTTCACGCTCATCGCGTGGGCCGAGCGCTCGGTGGGGGCGAGTCTGGCGACCATCCTGAATTCGACGTCGCCCGTGATGGTGTTTGTGGCGACGGTGCTCATCACGCGGCACGAGCCGGTGTCGTTGCGCAAGCTGATCGGCGTGGTTGCCGGGTTTGTCGGCACGTGTCTGGTGGTTGGTCCGAGCGCGCTCGATGGGCTGGGTGGGCAGCTTGTTCCGCAACTGGCCATCGTGGCGGCCACGGCGTGCTATGCAGGTGCGGCCATCTACGGCCGGTCTTTCAAGGGGCTGCATCCTGCGGCGCCGGCTACCGGCTCGTTGCTGGTGGGGGCGTTGGTGCTCACGCCCGCGAGCCTGCTTGTTGATCACCCTTGGGCGCTTGAGCCTTCTGCGCGTTCGTTGATGGCGTTGGTGGCGCTGGCGGGGCTCTCCACGGCGCTGGCCTTTGCCATCTACTTCCGGCTCATCCAGACGCTGGGTGCGATCGGTACCACCGCGCAGGCCTATCTGCGTGTGCCGATTGGCGTGGCGATCGGCGTGGTGTTGCTGGGGGAATCGTTGCCCTCTTCGGCGTGGATCGGGCTTGCGTGTGTGGTGGCGGGGGTGGCGGCGATGTCGATGCCGGGCCGGGCCACGCAAGTGCGGCGGGCGTAGCGCGGCGCAACCGCATCACCGCGTCACCGCATCAACCTTCGCGATCCCCCACATTGCTCGCGGCCAGCCGCTTGAGTTCGGCCCGCGCCGCAGCCAGCCGGGAATGCAGCACCGTGTTCTCGATCAACAACAGCAGCAGTACAAAGCTTGCCCCCAGCAACCCGAACACGCGGCCGGCATAGAAGCCGAGGTCATACCGCCCGCCGTTGAATACGGTGCTGAGCGCGACATCGCAGATCCACACGCACAGCACGACCATCAGCCAGATGTCGAGCGTCAGGTGCGGGCGGCTGCGCCAGAGCACGACCAGCGCGACCATGCAAAAGCACCATGTGCTGCCGGCCACGAACCCCATGACGGGCGTGTAGCGGTTGGCCGCCATGATGGTGGGCAGCAGGTGTTCGCCGGCGGTGGCCAGTGCCACGCACGCGGCCGCTGCGCCCAGCACGGCCGCCACGGTGCCCAGTGCCGTTTGCCGCGTCAGCGTGTGGGCGGGGAAGCGGTCAGGCTCGCGCTCTTCCTGGGCCTTGAGCACGGCGTAAGCGATGACAAACAACGGAAAGCCCGCGTGCCAGAACATGTAGATCCAGGCGGTGCTCTGCGGCCCGGCGCCCAGCAGGCCGCCGGATGCGAACAGGCCCGGAAATGACAGCAGATGCCCCACCGCCGTGGCGGCCGTGAAGAGGTAGCCGCTGGCGAGCGCCAGCATTGCGCGCGACCGTGTGATGGCGAATTGCCCGAAGAGCAGCGCCGCGGTAATCAGGTCATTGAGGATGAGGGCCGACTCGTAAATCGGCACGAACGACGGAAGTTGCGCCAACTGCACCTTGGCGAACGGCACGGCCGACATCAGCACCACGAGCGACAGCAAGGCCACCGCTTGCGCCATCCAATACGTCCGGCGTCCCGGAGAGAGGCTCAACAACAGGCCTCGCTGCATGTCCAGCGTTTCCGATATCACGTTGGCCCCCTTGCGGTGACTGTGTCACTCGTTCGCTTGTGCTTCTGGTGTGATTTGCGGTGCGACCGCGATCCGATTGTGCTGCCGGCGGCGGCTTGCGGTGGTGCGCCCCGCGCATCTTGGTGGGGCTGGCGACCGACGTCTTATAGACGCGTGATAGTCAGCCGCCCGCCCAATGTCAAAGCGGCGAAGGGGTAGGCCGTTCAGGTCTGGCGCCGTAGCTGCTTCCACAGCTTGGCGAGGATGCGCTGGAGCGCGGCGCATTCGGTTTCGTCCAGGCAGGCGACGAGCGCTTCGCAGGTGTCCCAGAACGTGGGCAGGGCCTGGGCGAGCAGGGCTCGGCCCGCATCAGTCAGGGTGAGGGAAAAGCTGCGCCGGTCTTCTGTGCTCAGTGCACGCTGCAGCAGGCCGCGCTTCTCCAGCCAATCCAGCACGCCCGTGACGGTTGAGCGCGTGATGCCGAAGTAGTCCGCCATGGCCGACGGCGTGACTTCCTTGCTGTCGATCAGCCCCCGCTCGGCCAGGCCAAAAAACATCAGCACATCAAGCTTGTTTTCCGACAGGCCCAGCGCGGCCAGGGAGGCATCAACACGCGGGCCGATGTCGTCGGACAGCCACAGCAACAGCATGCCAATCCCGGCGCGGCCCTGATGGGTGCCGCGCCGCGCAGTCTTCTTCATCAGGGCGAGGTGCGGCTGCATAGCGAGCGCAAGGTCCTGGTCGATGTCGTCTTCGCGGGAGGCGGTGCGATCGGATGCGGCGTTGCGTTGCTTCATGACGAAAGGCCTGGGCAGGCGATATGGACCGTGTGTGAAGACGGATTATACGCATCACATAAAATACGGTTTACAGATAGTACGGTTTACGTACTATACTGCGGCCAGTCGGCATCGGATGCCCGGATGCCGCACTTGATCAACGCGGGGCCGCCTGGCCGCGCACAACGCTTAAGGAAGACGCTATGTCAGTCAAAGTCGTGGGGCTGCATCACGTAGGTTTTCGGGTGCCGCAGGGGCAAGCCGATGCCACCCTGGAGTTCTATCGCGACGTGCTGTCGCTGCCGCTCGATGCCACACGCTGGAAGATCCGGGGCATTTATGGGTCGTGGATCGACCTGCCCAATGGCACGCAGGTCCACATCCTCGGCTGCGACGGGGTGTCGGATTACGCCCGCGCGCCGGATGAAGACCCGGTGTCGAACCACCTGGCGCTGGCCGTGGAGGATGTGCTGGCCGCAGAGCAGGCCCTGATTGCGCGTGGCGTGCGCTACTTCTCGCTCGACAACGTAGCTTCGCCCGGGCTGAAGCAACTGTTCCTGCGGGACCCGGCGGGCAACATGGTCGAGCTACATCAGGCCAGCGCGCGCCGGCCCGGCGTGGCGGCTGACAGCCAGCACGCAGCTACTGGCAACGCCTGAGTGCGGCGCGCGCGCGGCAGAGATAGACTGGTGCCCACCCGGGCACCAGCCTGCAAAGGAGTGCGCATGCAACCTCACCCCACCACCAATGCCGCCACCGAGGCACTCGTCTTGCGTGACGACCACGAGGGCGTCGTTACCCTGCGGCTGAATCGGCCCCTGCAGTTCAACGCGTTGTCAGAAGCCATGCTCGATGCGCTGCAGCGCGCATTGGACGACATTGCGCTAGATGCGACGGTGCGCTGCGTGGTGCTCGGCGCCGAGGGCAAGGCGTTCTGCGCCGGACACGATTTGCGCGAAATGCGCGGTACGCCCGACCTTGCGTACTACCAGGCTTTGTTTGCGCGGTGCAGCGTGGTGATGCAGGCGATTCAGGCGCTGCCCGTGCCTGTCATCGCGCGCGTGCATGGCGTGGCAACAGCGGCCGGCTGCCAATTGGTCGGCAGTTGCGACCTGGCCATCGCTTCAGACACCGCGCGATTTGCGGTGTCAGGTATCAATGTCGGCCTGTTCTGCTCGACGCCTGCGGTGGCACTATCGCGCAACGTGCTTGCGAAGCGCGCGTTCGACATGCTGGTAACGGGCCGCTTTATCGATGCGGCTACGGCCGCGGACTGGGGCCTCATCAACGAGGCCGTACCCGCGGAGGAACTGGATGCCGCCGTGGCTCGCAAGGTGGCGGACATCGTCTCGAAGAGCCCCGTCGCCATCCGCTATGGCAAGGCGATGTTCTATCGGCAACGGCAGATGCCGCTTTCCGATGCTTATGCTTACGCGGGCGATGTCATGGCCCGCAACATGATGGAAGAAGACGCCGGCGAGGGCATCGACGCCTTCCTGGAAAAGCGCCCCGCCCGCTGGCGTTCATAAGCGCCGTCGGGGCGCGACTTCTCACGCAGCCTCATCACGCAGGCTTCTGCGGCTTGCGGTCTGCCAGCAGCTTCTGGATGGCGGCTTCCGTCTCGGCGTAGCGGCCTTCGCCAAAGTGCTGATAGACGATGCGCCCGTCGGTATCGATCAGGTACAGCGCTGGCCAGAACTGGTTGTGGAAGGCAGACCACGTTGCGTAGCTGTTGTCCTGCGCGACCGGGTAGCGCACGTCCAGGCGCTTGAGTGCTTCCTGCACGTTGGCGGTTGATTTCTCAAACGCGTATTCCGGCGTGTGCACGCCCACCACGACCAGGCCCTGATCCTTGTACTTGTCGTACCACTGCTTCACGTGCGGCAGCGTGTTGAGGCAGTTGATGCACGAGTACGTCCAGAAATCCACCAGCACGACCTTGCCGCGCAGGTCCTTCATCGACAGCGGCTGCGAGTTCAACCACTGGTTGATGCCGGTGAATTCGGGAGCCGTCGCGCCGGTTGCTGCGGTCTGGCTGAAGGCGGGCACGCCAGTCCCGACAAAGTAGACGGCGCCAATGGCGAGTGCCGCAAGCGCGGCGCGGAAGGTGGTGCGCATGATGTGCAATCCCTGAAAGGTTGAAGGGGAAGGCCAGCCAGCCAGTGCCGGCGGGCCATGCGGTGTGTCAGACCACGTTCAGCTCGACGTGGATATTGCCGCGCGTGGCCTTCGAATACGGGCAGATCTGGTGGGCGGCCTGCACCACGGCTTGCGCAACTTCGTGGTCCAGGCCGGGCAGGCTCACATTCAGGCGTGCTTGCAGGAAGAACGCATCGTCGGTGGTGCCCAGGTCCACTTCGGTATTCAAGGACAGATCGGCCGGCAGCTTGATCTTCATCTGGCTGGCCGCACGGCCCATTGCGCCGATAAAGCAGGCCGACCACCCTGCAGCAAACAGTTGCTCGGGGTTCGTGCCGCGGCCGTTGCTGCCGGGGGGCGACAGCTTCAGGCTCAGGCGGTCGTCATCGCTGTGTGCCTGGCCATCGCGGCCGCCGGTGACGTTGACCTTGGCGGTGTACAGAACGTTTTCGATGCGGGTCATGGTGATCTCCTTTTGATGAAGGGGGAAGACTGAGGGTTGGATTTGCGTCCCGGCGCCAGCGGCTTGGTGTGCGCTTGTTGCCGGGGCCACGAGACGTATTAAAGAGGGCCGACGTATCCCTGAAGTAGCGTGGAAGGGCCTTTCTGTCTGGGCATGTATCTCTGTGGCGCTTGGATACAAACGCGTACAAAACGGCCGCATGCAGTGGCGGTGTCCGCAGCGGCATCAGCCGAAGGTAAAGGCGTAGGCATGCGCCCCCGCATCAAGAAAGCGGATCTCGAACGTGTGCTCGCCCACCGTGCCAGCTTGGCGGACGAGCTGGTAGAGGCGCGTTTGCGTGATGGCGCCATTGCCGTGAGCATCGGTATCGGCGCCATGGCTGTCGCCGGGGGGCTTGCCATCGATCGTGACGATGAAGCGCACGGCGCGGCCGTCAGCGGCCGGTCCGAGCACGAGGTGCAGATCACGCGCGTGGAATCGGTAGACGATGCTGCCGTCGGCGCGGTCGAGCGTGGCTTGCTCGGCATCGATGGTCCATTGGCCAGACAAGCCCCATTCGTTCAGGCCGAGCTTGCCGACGCTGTATGCGTGCGACGTGCCGATCTGCGCACCGCCCGGCGATGCAAAGCGGTCGGCTTGCGCGTAGCCCACGTACGTTTCCGGCGAGCGGACGTTGTCCAAGTCCGGCGCGGCCTGGGCCCCGGGGGCATCGGGCGCGACCACGCCGCCTGTCACCTGCCTGTTGCCTGCCTCGGCCAGCAAGGCCTGGATGACGCGTTCGGAGGCGGTGTAATCGCCCTCGCCAAACTGGTGGTGCCGGATGTTGCCCTGGGCATCGACAAAGTACGCGGCCGGCCAGTAGCTGTTGTGGAAGGCGTTCCAGATACGGTAGTTGCTGTCGATGGCCACCGGAAAGTTGACGCGAAAGCCGCTGACGGCGCGGGTGACGTTCTCGGGAGATTTCTCGAAGGCGAATTCCGGCGTGTGCACGCCCACGACGGTCAGGCCCTGGTCCTTGTACTTGTCGGCCCACGCGCGCAGGTAAGGCAGCGTGCGGATGCAGTTGATGCAGGAGTACGTCCAGAAATAGACCAGCGTGACCTTGCCGCGCAGTTGGTCGCCAGTGAGCGGTGCGGAATTGAGCCACTGCACCGCGCCGTCGAACGAGGCCAGGCGGCCCTCTACGGGCAAGCCGCTGGATCTCGCCACGGGCGCGGCCTCGGCTTCGGACACCACGTTGAGGCTGGCTTGCGGTGCCGGCCGATTCACGCCCAGCCCGTTGACGAGTGCCTGCTCAAGCTGCGTGGTGCCGCCGGAAGACAGACGCGCCAGCAGGCCGGTATCCGCCCCCAGCCCGATGAGTGCCACGCCGCCCAGCACGCTAGCGCCCATGATGCGACGCGCCCATTCGCCCAGGCCCATGGAGCGCTTCATGGCTGCGAATACACGCCCGCCCAGCCCCAGCGCTGCCGCCAGCGACGTGGCTGCGCCTGCGGCGTAGGCCGTCAGCGCCAACGCGCTGGACACGCTCGCGCCATTGAGCGCCACGCCTGTCAGCACCAAACCGAGGATCGGGCCCGCGCATGGCGCCCACAGCATCCCCGTGGCCACACCCAGCAGCAGCGAGCCCGCCACCGAAGGTTCCGCCGATGCCCCGCCCGTTGACGCTTGCCCCGCCAGCCGGTTGCCCAGCGCCACCGCCGGCCGGGCCATCAGATCGGCCAGCCGTGGCCACAGCAGCGACAGCCCGAACACGGCCAGCAGCGCAAGCGCGGCAAACCGGCCGACTTCATTGGCACGCACCGCCCACGCGCCGCCGGCCGAGAGCAGCGTGGCAAAGCCGGCAAAGGTGAGTGCCATGCCGGCGAGCATCGGCAGCTTGCCGCGCACAAAGGGCTGGCCGGTACGGCTCAATACAAACGGCAGGACGGGCAGGATGCACGGACTCAGGATGGTCAGCGCGCCGCCCAGGTAGGCGAGTATCAGCAGGCTCATGATCGACATTCCTTGGCAAGGGATCGGGATTGCCTCCATCAGACGCCGCGCGCGTAGCTGGCTTGTATCGCCGCAGGGGCGACTTTGTATCGCACTGTACAAATGCGTCTGTCAGATGCATTCCGATACAACACGGGCTCGCTACGTCACACGGACAGGCGCAAAATGGCGCCTTCCTTCCACCTTCCATCGTGCCGAGGCCACCCCCCATGGATGCCCACGTCGACCACATCCTGATCGTCGATGATGACCGCGAGATCCGCGAACTCGTTTCGACCTATCTCACCAAGAACGGGCTGCGTGTGACCGCCTCGCCCGATGGGCGCCACATGCGTGCGTTTCTGGAAGCCAACACCGTCGACCTGATCGTGCTCGACCTGATGCTGCCCGGCGATGACGGCCTGGTGCTGTGTCGCGAACTGCGCGCCGGCAAGCACAAAGCCACGCCCGTATTGATGCTGACCGCGCGCGACGACGAGACCGACCGCATCATCGGCCTGGAAATGGGCGCCGACGATTACGTGGCCAAGCCGTTCGCCGCGCGCGAACTGCTCGCCCGCATCAAGGCCGTGCTGCGCCGCACGCGCATGCTGCCGCCCAACCTGCAGATTTCCGAAGCTGGGCAGATGCTGGCCTTTGGCGAGTGGCACCTCGATACCACCGCGCGCCACCTGATCGATGCCGAGGGCACCATCGTCGCCCTGAGCGGTGCGGAATACCGCCTGCTGCGCGTGTTTGTCGACCACCCGATGCGCGTGTTCAACCGCGATCAACTGCTCAACCTCACGCAGGGCCGCGAGGCCGAGATGTTCGAGCGATCCGTCGACCTGCTTGTCAGCCGCTTGCGCCAGCGCCTGAATGACGATGCGCGCGATCCGGCGTACATCAAGACCGTGCGCAGCGAGGGCTATGTCTTTGCCAAGCCGGTGGAGATCAAGGAGGCACGCCAATGAGCACAGCAACGAGCGCGCGTGCCTGGGCGTGGCCGCGCACGCTGGGCTCGCGCCTCTTTGTGATCCTGCTGGCGGGCCTGGTGGTGGCGTATGCGCTGTCGTTTGCCGTGCTGTTTTCCGAGCGCTACATGAGCGCGCGCGAAGTCATGCTGGGCACGCTGGAAACGGATGTGTCCACGGCCATCGCCATCCTTGACCGCCTGCCTGCGGACGAGCGCCCGCAGTGGCTGCCGCGCCTGAATCGCGGCAACTATCAGTACATCCTCGGCCCTGGCTCGCCCGGCGTGCCGGAGATGACCCAGCGCGGCAAGGACATCGCCGCGCGCATCAGCGAGGCCAGCGGCGGCCGCTTTCCCGTGACGGTCGAGTCAATACCGGGCGACGGCAAGCAACTGCAGGCGCACCTCACGCTAAGCGACGGCAGTACGCTGACGATTGATGTGCACCCGCGCATGACGCCCATCGCGCAGTGGCTGCCGTATGTGCTGGTGGTGCAATTGCTGTTGCTGATCGTGTGCTGCTGGTTTGCGGTGCGGCTGTCGATCCGGCCGCTGGTGGCATTGGCCGATGCCGCCGATGCGCTCAACCCCAACGCGCAGACACCTCCGCTGGACGAGACCGGCCCGACTGAACTGGCGCGCGCAGCACACGCCTTCAACGCCATGCGCCAGCGCATTGCCCGCTTTGTTGAAGAGCGTGTGCAGATTCTGGCTGCCATATCGCATGACCTGCAGACGCCCATCACACGCATGAAGCTGCGCGCTGAAATGGCGGAAGACTCTGAAGAGAAGCGCAAGCTGTTGAGCGATCTGGCCGAGATTGAAACGCTCGTGCGGGAGGGCCTGGCATACGCGCGCAGTGCGCATGGCGATGGTGAAAAGCCATCGCGCATCGACGTCGGGTCGTTTGTCGAGAGCCTTGTGTACGACTACCAGGACACCGGCAAGCCGGTAACGCTAGAGCAGCACGCTACGGGCGCGATCGTCACGCGTCCGCACGCATTGCGCCGCGTGTTGACCAACCTCGCCGACAACGCCATCAAGTTTGGCGGCGCGGCGGAAATGGATGTGCGCCGCGACGGCGAAGCCGTGGTGATCGAAGTGCGCGACCGTGGGCCCGGTATTCCCGAAGACAAGCTCGACGCCGTGTTGCAGCCGTTTGTGCGGCTGGAGAATTCGCGCAGCCGAGAGACGGGGGGCACGGGGCTGGGCTTGGCAATTGCGCAGCAGCTGGCCGTGGCTGCAGGCGGTGGGCTCACGTTGCGCAATCGCGAAGGCGGTGGTCTGGTGGCGGAAGTCAGGCTCTGCCAGGCGGCCGTGCCAGGGCAGCGCGAGCAAGCGTAGCCTGCGCTGGGGCGCTGGCCACGCGTTCGCGTTCGCTGTCTTCTGTGCATGTATGCGGCGTGGTAGTCGGCGCATGCTACGCCCTCACGTTTGCGCAAGAAACGTCGCGATACGATCGGCAATCGCGTCGGGCGCATCTTCCAAGCTGTAATGCCCAACACCGGGCAACCGATGCACCGGCCCATCCGGAAATAGCTCGCTGAACAGTGGCAGGAAATACTCCGCATGCAGCGTGCGATCTGCCATGCCCCAGATCGCCATGGCGGGTTTGGTCGCGATGGCACGGCGCGCTGCGGCGTCCGGCATTTCAAAGCGATGGGCGCCTGTCGCAACGCCTTTGGCCCAGCCGATGGCGCCAGCGCAGTCAGCCGGCGTTGCAAAGCGCGCGCCGTACGCCCGCAACCACGCATCGTTGATGAGCCGGTGGTCTTCAAAGCCGTTGAGCTTCAAGGTGCTGAGGATGTTGAAGCCGAGTTCACCCAGCACGGCTTCAAGACGCCCCTCCGGTTCGGCCCGCATGATCCACTGAAACCACGGCGACACCGCTGCATTGGCGGCCAGGCGTTCACCCAGCGTCGCCTGCCCGAACGGCGTCGGCCCATTGACGCTCACGATGCGCCGAATGCGATCCGGATGCCGTGACGCGAGCCCCATCCCGACGGGCCCGCCAAAGTCATGCATGACGAGCGTCATGCCGCGCAGGTCCAGCGCAAGCACGAAGCGCTCAAGGTTGTCGATGTGGTCTTGCAGCCAGTAGCTGCGTGATGGCGGTGTTTCGCTTCTGCCGAAGCCCATGTGGTCGGGCGCCACCACGCGGTGGGTGCCGTGCAGCGCCGCGATCAGGTGCCGGAAGAGGAAGCCCCATGTGGGCTCGCCATGCAGGCACAGCACGACTTCTCCATCGGCGGGGCCTTCATCCACGTAATGCATCTGAAAGCCCGGTGCATCGGTAAAGAGGGGGGTATAGGGGTACATCCCGTCGAACGTATCAACGCGCACGTCGTGCTTCCTCCTTGCTTCAAGTGGTTGCAACATAGAACCGTTGCGTTATAGCAGTCGAGGTTTTATATTGCAACCACATTGAATGTGAGGGCGCGCCCGGAACGCGCGATACAGATGGTCAAACGTACGAGCCACGCGGATTCTCTTTGCGGCGTCGCCAGGCCGCTGGACGCCATTGGCGACTGGTGGTCGCTGCTGATCGTGCGCGATGCGTTTGATGGCGTGCGCCGCTTTGGCGAGTTTCAGCGCAGTCTTGGGCTATCGAAGAACATCCTGGCGGTGCGGCTGCGCAACCTCGTTGCGCACGACATTCTCGAGACGGTGCCGGCGGCTGACGGCAGTGCGTATCAGGACTACGTGCTGACCGAGAAAGGGCGCGCGCTGTTTCCACTCCTGGTGGCGCTGCGGCAATGGGGCGAAGCGTTTTGCTTTGAGCCCGATGAGGCGCACGTTGTGCTGGTTGAGAAGGCAACGGGCAAGCCGGTGCCGCGGCTTGAACTCCGCGCGCAGGACGGGCGGGCGCTGGCTCCGGAGGATACGGCGGTCGTCCACCCCACGGCCGTCAAGGAGACGAAGCGCCAGCGGGTGAAAGCGGGCTGAACGCATTGGCGCTCAGGGGCGCGCCGCCATTCGGTCAGGAGGTGCGGTGGCGTTTGCGCGCCATGCGCGTTACTGATGCGGCGCATTCACCTGCGCTTGCACGCGCACAAGGCCACTTTGCGGCGCCAGCAGGCCCAGCGGCTCGTCCGTCAGATCGCGGGCAAGCGAATAGGCTGTAATCACGGCCAGCGTGACCCCGACGACGGCCAACATTTCCCGAGTGTCCATACGCATCTCCTCCTTGGCTCCTTACGTTCCTTGTTTCGGCCCCCGCTTGTGGGTGTCGGGCGGCGTCGGGGTGTGGACGCAAAGTTCGGGCCCAAGGCGGGCGAAGGGCGGAGCGACGCGGGTTAAATGGCGTTACCGGTCGCGCAGGGAAGATGGCGGCACGCCCAACAGGCGCTGAAAACTGCGCCGCATGCGTTCGGTATCGCCAAAACCGCATTCGGTGGCCACGCGCTGCATGGAGGCCGCACCGCTTTCCAGCGCGGCACGGGCAGCTTCCACGCGCAACTTTTCCACGGCCTTTGCAGGCGTGAGACCCGTTTCAACCTGAAACGCGCGTGCGAAATGGCGGGGGCTCATGCAGGCGCGCTCGGCCAGATCGCCAACGCGATGCGGTGCGCTCAAGTTGCGCCGCACATGATCCAGCAGCGGTTTGAAGCGGCCGCGTGCTGAATCCATCTCATTCAGCGCTGAAAACTGCGACTGCCCTCCGGGCCGGCGGTAGTACACGACAAGCTGCCGTGCCACCGCGCGTGCCAGGCGCTCGCCCAGGTCTTCGGCGATGAGGGCAAGCGCCAGGTCGATGCCGGCGCTGATGCCGGCGCTGGTCCAGATCGGGCCGTCGTTCACGTAGATGTGGTCGGGTTCGAGCTGCACCTGCGGGAACGTGCGCGCGAACTGCTCGCTGCGGCTCCAGTGGGTGGTGGCGCGCCGGCCGTTCAACAGGCCCGTGGCGGCCAGCAGCAGGCTGCCCGAACACACGCTGGCCACGCGCGCGCCGCGGGCCGAGCAGCGCTGTACAAAGCGGCGCGTGCGTGCATCGGTCATGGCCGCATCCACGCCGTCGCCGCCGGCAATGAGCAGCGTGTCGACCTGGTTGGCCGGGGGCAGGGCGTCGGCATCCCAGCGCGCACCGGAAGAACTGCGGACGAGGCCGGCCTGGGCGGCAATCGTGCGCAGTGCGTAGTGATCGTCCCGATACCGGCTGGCCACTTCAAATGCCGCCACCGGCCCGGCGGCGTCGAGCAGTTGGAAGTCCGGAAAGATCAGCACAGCGATGCGGTGGGCCATGGCAGAAAAAGTGGGAGACTGGTCATTGCTGCCAACACGATAGAGCGCGATCCTGTGAAGCGTCAACCCACCACCGCACCAATCTCAGGAGAGCCGAACCATGACGACTTCCCCGTTCATCGTTGTCTTTGCGCTGTACAACCGGGTCACCCAGCTCGATTTCACTGGCCCGCACGAAGTGTTCTGGCGGCTGCCCGGCGCGCAATGCGTGGTGGCTTCCGCAGCCGGCGGAGAGATCCATGCCGATGGCGGCCTCACCATCTCGAACGTGCAGCGACTGGCCGATATTCCGCACGCTGACCTGATCTGCGTGCCCGGCGGTTTTGGCGTGATCGAAGCCATGGAAGACGCAGAGTTCGTGCGCCAGGTGCGGCGCCTGGCCGACGGCGCCCGCTATGTCACCTCGGTCTGCACCGGCTCGCTCGTGCTGGGCGCGGCCGGGTTGCTGCAGGGCAAGCGCGCGGCCTGCCACTGGGCCTGGCGCAACCTGCTGCCCGCGTTTGGCGCCACGGTGGACGAAGCCCGCGTGGTGCGTGACGGCAACCTCATCACCGGTGGCGGCGTGACGGCCGGCATCGACATGGCGCTGACGGTCATGGCCGACATTGCCGGTGCCGAGCATGCGCAGGCCGTGCAGCTCGGTATCGAATACGCCCCCGCGCCGCCGTTCGATTGCGGCCGCCCCGAGCGCGCAGCACCGGAGATTCTCGAAGCGGTGACCTCGCGGCTCGATCGTTTGCGTGCGGACCGCCACGACGCCGTGCAACGGGCGGCGCAGCGCCTCTGACCGCAGGCGCCGGCAGGAACCGGATTGCAGCGACAATGGCGTCTTTCGACGTATCCACGCCCCGAGCCGGCGCCGCATACTGCATGAACACTCCGTCTTCCCAGATCAACGCCCGTGGCCCGATCGGCATCGTTGCTGCCCTGCATGAAGAGATCAACGAACTGCTGACGTGCCTGTCCGGCGCACAGTGCATCCACATCGGCAGCCGCGATTTCTGGACGGGCGAGTTGGACGGGCACGCAGCTGTTGTGGTGCTGTCGCGCGTGGGCAAGGTGGCAGCGGCATCCACCACCGCCGTGCTGATCACGCAGTTCAACGTACGCGCCGTGGTGTTTGCCGGCGTGGCCGGCGCATTGGCACCGGGCGTGGCTGTGGGTGACGTGGTGGTGTCGGAAGAACTGCTGCAGCACGATGTCGATGCCTCGCCGCTGTTCCCGCGCTGGGAAATTCCGCTGACCGGCATGGCGCGTTTTCCTGCCGACGTGTCGCTCGCCAGCGGGCTGCTGGAAAGCGCTGGCGCTGTGCTGGCCGACCCGCACGCGCTGCTGGGTCCGGATGTCATGCGGGCCTTCGGGATTGCGGCGCCGCAGGTGCATCGTGGGCTCATCGTCAGCGGGGACCGCTTTGTCTGCACCTCGGCGGAGAGCGCTGTGTTGCGTACGGCATTGCCGGACGCCTTGGCCGTTGAGATGGAAGGCGCCGCGGTGGCGCAGGTGTGCCACGAGTGGGGCGTGCCGTTTGCCGCCATCCGCACGATTTCCGACCGTGCCGATGACGCGGCCAGCGTGGACTTCGCGCAGTTCATCGCGCAGGTGGATTTACGCTACAGCGTGGCCATCCTGCGCAACTGGCTGTCGACGACGGCCGACGCCTGAACGGCTTACTGGCCTTTCGCGGCCAGGTACTTGTCGAGGGCGTTGGCGTGCTCGCTCAGGCGGAAGACTGCGTTCTCCAGGCGTTGCAAATCGTCGGGCTTGTCCTTGCCGTAGATGGCGGCCTCAAGGGCGGCCGTCCTAGTGTGAAAGTCCTGCCACGCCTGCTCTGAACTTGCCAGTGCGTCTTTCGCCTTGCCGTTTAATTTGCTCGAGAGCGTTTGGTAAGCGCGGTTCAGGCGCTCGTCCTGCGCGGCCTTTTCTGCTGAGAGACATGCGCCGATTGCGTCCGGATTGTCCGGCGCCTTGTCGACGCAGGCATACAGCCTGGTGGAAATGCCCTGCGGCGCGCGCCGCTTGATGCCGTTGGCGAGGCTTTCGGCAGCAAAGGCGCCGGCGCTGTGTGCCAGCAGCGCCACGGCAACGGGCAGGGCAAGCGTCTTCAGTGTCGTCAGCGTGTTCAAGAAGTGACTCCTGATCGCGTGTCTACGATGCGTGAAGGGGCCGTCCAGTCTATCGGCTGGCCAACGCACCCGCGATCAGCCAGGCAGGTGAGGCCGCAGGTTGCGCAGGGCGTTTTCCACGTAGGCTTCTTTCTCGCCGACGGGGGCCACGTAGTGCAGCGCTTCTGCGGCGGCCTCCACGCCTTCTGTGCGCGCAATCACCCATGCCGCCAGGTACGGCGAAGCAAAGCACCCGCCCGCCGTCGCCACATTGCCGTTGGCGTAGAACGGCCGGTTCAGCACTTCTACGCCGGCTTCCTGCACCCAGGGCTTGGTGGTCAGGTCTGTGCAGGCCGGCACGTTGCCGAGCAGCCCCAGCTTGGCCAATACCAACGTGCCGGAGCACTGCGCGCCGATCAACTGGCGTGACGGATCGAGCGCCAGCCGCGCCATCAACGCCGGATCGGCGACCACATCGCGCGTGCGGATGCCGCTGCCGACAAGCACGGCATCTGCGGTGCGCGCGTCTTCCAGCATCGATTGCGCATGCATCGTCACGCCGTTCATTGATGTGACTTCGGTGTGCGGGCAACACAGGCTCACGCGCCAGTCCGGTTTCTTGATGCGGTGAAGTACACCAAAGGCGATGAGTGAATCCAGTTCGTTGAACCCGTCGAAGGTGAGGATGGCGATGTGCATGATCGGTGTGCTGTCGCGTTGGGATAGATCGCATGCTAGGGGCACGGGGCAATACAATCAAAAAATTGTCCTTAGTACAACAAGCCATGACTCAGGCCCGCTACCAGCCGCTCGTTGACGAACTGGCCGCGCAGATCCGCTCCGGCCGTCTGCCGCCTGGCACACGCCTGCCCACGCACCGGCAACTGGCCCAGCGCCACGGCGTTGCGCTGGTCACGGCCACGCGCGTGTATGCCGAGCTTGAAGCGATGGGCCTGGTGAGCGGCGAAGTGGGGCGCGGCACCTTCGTGCGGGAGAACACGCTGTCGCGCGGCCTTGGTATCGACCAGCAAGCCGTGGCCGCTGGCGTGGTGGATTTGAACTTCAACTATCCGTCGCTACCCGGACAGGCCCGGCTGCTGAGCCGCGCACTGCGCAAGCTGGCCGCCGGCGGCGATCTGGATGCGCTGTTGCGCTACGCGCCGCATGGCGGCCGCGCGCATGAACGCGCCTGCGTGGCGCGCCACCTGGCGCAGCGCGGCTTGCCCGTCGCGTCGGACAACGTACTCGTGGTCGACGGTGCGCAGCACGGCCTGGCCGTGACCGCCATGGCGTTGCTCAAACCCGGCGATGTGGTTGCGGTGGATGCCCTGACGTATCCCGGTTTCAAGGTCGTTGCCGAGATGCTGCATCTGGAACTGGCGCCGCTGCCTGCAGCCGGGCACGGGCTGGACCTGGATGCTTTGGAGCAGCTTTGCGCACGGCGCCGTGTGCGCGCCGTCTACGTCATGCCGACGCTGCACAACCCGCTCGGCTGGGTAAGTGGCATTGGCTGGCGGCGCCAACTGGCGGCCATCGTGCGCCGCCACGGCCTCATCGCCTTGGAAGACGCGGCCTACGCCTTTCTGGAAGACAACCCGCCCGTGCCGCTGGCCGCGCTGGCGCCGGAATCGACCGTCTACATCTCGGGCCTGTCGAAGAGCGTGGCCACCGGCCTGCGTTTCGGCTTCGTTGCCGCGCCGGCTGCGTGGGTGCCGCAACTGGAACGCGCCATCCGCGCCACGACCTGGAACACCCCGGCCATCGTCACCAGCCTTGCATGCGCATGGCTGGACGACGGCACGGTCAACCGCCTGGAAGCCGAAAAGCGGCGCGATGCCGCAGCACGCCAGGCGATTGCCCGCAAGGCGCTGGCTGGGCTGACGCTGGCCACGCATCCTGCGTCGTATTTTGTCTGGCTTGCGCTGCCGCCCGAGGTGCGTGCCGACCGCGTGGCCGTGGCGCTGCAGGAGGATGGCATCTCCGTGTCCACCGCAGAGCCGTTTGCGACGTCAAAGCAGGTACCGCATGCGCTGCGGCTGGCGTTGGGCTCCGTCGCGCTTGACCGGCTCGATGCCGCGTTGCAGACCGTCAGGCAGCGCGTGGAAGCACAGCAGTATCGATAACGAAAACCGTGCCAAACCTCGTGCGCTTGCCTACACTCTCGTCGCAACGAAGTGGCCCAATTTGCACACAGGAGACCTCATGAAGAACTGGCTTGCAACGATGGCCGGATGGGCGCTCTGCGCATGCGCAGCGTTCGGCAGCGCCGCCCATGCGGCTGACGCCCCGGATGACGGCACGACGCTGACCGTCAACATCGGCACGCAGCACCGCACGTTGTCGCGCGATGCATTGCTGCACGATCCGCACCTGACGAGCGTGACCGTGGAAGACCAGAATCTGAAGCGCCGCCTGACCTTCAAGGCGATCCCGGTGACGGAGCTGTTCCGAGGGCAGGCAGTCAGCCCGGATGCCAGCGCCACCACCGCCGCCAGCGACGGCTACGTATCACACCTGCCGATGCGCCTGCTGCTGGGCGACCGCGCCGATGGCCCGCGCGCCTGGCTTGCCGTGGAAGACCCGGCCGCGCCGTGGCCCACACTCAAAGGGCAGGACATCGGCCCGTTCCGCCTGATCTGGACGGCGCCGCCGGCCAAGGCATCGGTGGTGAATGAAAGTCTGTGGACTTACAGCATCGTTCGCATCGACATTGCTGCGCTGCCCGGTGAGCGCTTTGCGGCCATCCGCCCCGCAGCCGGGCTGCCCGCAGATGGCCCTGTCATGCGCGGTTTCGCCACGTTCCAGCGCGTCTGCTTCTCGTGCCACACGCTCAACCGCGCCGGCGATGCCAACCTTGGCCCCGACCTGAACGTGCCGTACAGCCCGGTCGAATACCTGGGCGACGAGAAGCTGCGCCACCTGATCCGCGATCCGCAATCGCTGCGCTGGTGGCCCAACGCCCGCATGTCGGCCATCGACGAGAAAACGCTCTCAGATGCGCAACTCAACGATCTGCTGGCGTATTTGCACCACATGACAAAGCACAAGTCGGCCGCGCAATGACCGGTGCTATTCGGTAGCCCAGTCGACCAGCGTGGCGATGGTGTTCATGTTGCGGGCCGTCCCCGTCTTGGCGGCGGGGATTTTCAGTTTGGAATCGGCCATGCCGTCGCCGTAATGCACGTAGATCTCGCGCGTGCCAAGGGCCATCTGTTCCGTCCGGCAGCCGGTGGCGGCGGCCAATGCATCGGCGGGCGGCGGCGTATCCAGGAAAATCGCGACCGTCCGGTTGGGCGCAGCCGTCTTGAATGGATTGCTTTCCAGCACCGCTGCCAGCTCCGCGCCTGTGCGCACGAGCACGCCCACGGGTTTGCCGGCGTAATCCTCCAGGCAGCGTTCCAGCTTCGCCTTGACGGTCGCTTCCGCCAGCCGGCTCTGAAACACCACATTGCCGCTCGCAATGTAGGTGCGTACGCCGCTCAGGCCGATCGATTCGCACATCGCGCGCAGTTCGGCCATGGGCAGTTTGCCGGTGCCGCCCACGTTCACGGCGCGCAGGAAGGCGATGTAGCTGGGCATGGGTTCTCCTGTTCT
The DNA here is from genome assembly GCF_047325135.1 of Ralstonia sp. Ralssp110. Taxonomy (NCBI): domain Bacteria; kingdom Pseudomonadati; phylum Pseudomonadota; class Betaproteobacteria; order Burkholderiales; family Burkholderiaceae; genus Ralstonia; species Ralstonia sp. Ralssp110. Next base: position 1,460,855 of record NZ_CP168609.1, read on the forward strand.
GTCTGGCTTATCAATGGCTTAGGGGCATGCTCGGGTTAGCAACATTCTGTTACGAGATTGACGAATGTGTTTAACCCGCCCCGTTGCGCGACTTGTATTCTGCGCCCCGAACTCATCGAGCCCGAATCGGCCCTCAGTGCTGATTTGAGTGCCGCATCCTGCATTTGCGCATAAGGAGAACACCATGTTGAAGAAGATTGCACCGGCCCTGATTGTGGCAACGCTCGCCGGCCTGACGGCCTTGCCCGCTGCGGCGGACGACTTGCGCAATGCGCTGGGCGGCGCGCTGGGTGGCGCGGGCGGGGCGGCCGTGGGCGGCGCGCTGGGTGGTCCGACCGGCTCCGTCATCGGCGGTGCTGTGGGCGGCGGTGCCGGCGGCGCATTGACGGCCAACGGCCGCGAGCGCAAGGGCGCCATCGTGGGCGGCGCGTTGGGAGGCGGTGTGGGCGCCGCTGCGGGCAATGCCATGGGCGGCCGTACGGGCGGCATCGTGGGCGCGGGCTTGGGCGGCGGCGCGGGTGCAGCCCTGGGTGGCAACGTACAGCGCAATTCGTATTCCGACCGCGACGACCGCGGCCGCGGCTACCGTCGCCACGGCAAACACCATCACCACCATTGATCTGATGCGCCGTTGCGCTTGCCACTGAGCGCTACGGCCGCTTTCTTGCTTTCCTTGCGGCGACGGCGCTGTCTGCGTGCGTCGCCCCGTGTGTCGGCAAAAACTGTCGCCGCAACTCGCCGTTGCCACGTGCGCCGCCTACCATACCGAGACGGCCGCGATTGGCCCGCACACGAAGGAGAGCGCCATGACGCAACGCTTCGACGCCATCATCATCGGCACCGGTCAGGCCGGCCCGCCGCTGGCGGCGCGCCTGTCTGGCGCCGGCATGAAGGTGGCCATCATCGAGCGCGGCCGCTTTGGCGGCACGTGCGTCAACACCGGCTGTATTCCCACGAAAGCGATGGTGGCCAGCGCCTATGCAGCACGCATGGCGCAGCGTGCGGCTGAATACGGCGTCGTGATCAACGGCGTCGTCACCGTCGACATGCAGCGCGTGAAGGCCCGCAAGGATGAAATTTCCGGCCGCTCCAGCCGGGGTGTGGAGCAATGGGTGCGCGGGCTGGAGCACGGCACCGTCTTTCAGGGCCATGCCCGTTTCGAGAGCGCGCGCACCGTGCGCGTGGGCGACGAACTGCTCGAAGCCGAACACATCTTCATCAACGTGGGCGGCCGGGCGTTGGTGCCGCCCATGCCGGGGCTCGATCAGGTGCCGTTTCTCACCAACTCCACCATGATGGACGTGGATTTTCTGCCCGAGCACCTCGTCGTGATTGGGGGAAGTTACGTCGGGCTGGAGTTCGGCCAGATGTTTCGCCGCTTCGGTGCGCGCGTGACGATTGTCGAGAAAGGGCCACGCCTGATCGCCCGCGAAGATGAAGACGTATCGCAGGCGGTGCGCGAGATTCTCGAAGCCGAGGGCATCGACGTGCAGGTCAACGCCGATTGCCTGAGCGTGCGGCGCGATGGCGCCAACGTGGTGGTTGGCCTGGACTGCGGCAGCGGCAGCGGCGCGCGCGAGGTGTCGGGCTCGCATCTGCTGATGGCGGTCGGGCGGGTGCCAAATACCGACGATCTTGGACTCGACAAGGCCGGCGTGGAACTCGACAAGCGCGGCAATATCCGCGTTGACGAGCAGTTGCGCACCAACGTGCCTGGCATCTGGGCCATGGGCGATTGCAACGGTCGCGGCGCGTTCACGCACACGGCTTACAACGATTACGAGATCGTCGCGGCCAATCTGCTCGACGCCGATCCGCGCAAGGTGTCGGACCGCATCCAGGCGTACGCCATGTACATCGACCCGCCGCTTGCGCGCGTCGGCATGTCGCTCTCGGAAGCGAAGCAATCGGGGCGCAAGCTGCTGGTCGGCAACCGCCCGATGACGCGCGTCGGCCGCGCGGTGGAGAAGGGCGAGAGCCAGGGTTTCATGCGCGTGGTGGTCGATGCGCAGACACACGAAATCCTGGGCGCGTCGATTCTGGGTGTGGGCGGTGACGAGGCGGTGCATTCGATCCTCGACGTGATGTATGCCAAGGCGCCTTACGCGACCATCAGCCGCGCCATGCACATTCACCCGACGGTGTCGGAGCTGATTCCTACGTTGCTGCAAGGCATGGAGCCGGTGCAATAACGTCAGACATGGCGCCTAAAAAACAAGGGGCGCCCGGCGCGCCCCAAACATCAACCCGCTACCGTGCGTGTTGCTCAGGGCACGATCGAGAGAAACAGATACGACGCAAAGATGGCCAGATGCACGACCCCTTGCAGGATGGTCGTGCGGCCCTTGCCGAGCGTGAGCGACGACACGATCAGCGTCAGGAACAGCAGGACCATTTCCTTCGGGCCCAGGCCCAGTTCGAGCGGGCGGCCGATCCAGATGAACACGGCCGCCACCGTCGGGATGGTCAGGCCGATACTCGCCAGCGCCGAGCCCAGTGCGAGGTTCAGGCTCGTCTGGATGCGGTCTGCATTGGCGGCGCGCAGGGCGGCCAGGCATTCCGGCAGCAGCACCAGTGCGGCGATGACGATGCCGACCGTCGCGGGCGGAGCGCCTGCATTCAGGATGGCCGCTTCCACCGAAGGCGACAGCACCTTGGCCAGACCCACGACGGCCACCAGCGACACCATCAGCAATACCGCGCTGAGCGCCGCGACGCGTGTGGGCGGCGGCGGTGCATGGACGTCTTCGTTGGCGCTGTCGACGAGAAAGTAATCGCGGTGGCGGATGGTCTGCACGATGACGAAGCAGCCGTACAGCACCAGCGATGTCACCCCGGCAAAGGCAAGCTGCGACGAGGTCATGACAGGCCCCGGCGTGGAACTCGTGTAGTTGGGTAGCACCATGGTCAGCGTGACAAGCGCAGCGAGCACGGCGAGCGCTGCAGTGGCGCCTGGCGCCTGGAAGGCTTGCTCGCGGTGACGCAGGCCACCCACGAATAGGCACACACCCACGATTCCGTTGCAGATGAGCATGACTGCGGCAAACACGGTGTCGCGCGCCAAGCCTGCTTTCTCTGGCCCGGAAGAGAGCATCACCGAGACGATCAGCGCGACTTCGATCACCGTCACGGCAATCGCTAGGACGAGCGTGCCGAACGGCTCGCCCACCTTGTGCGCGACGACTTCGGCGTGGTGGACGGCGGCAAAGACGGCGCCGGCCAGTGCAAGTGCCATCAGTGCGATCAGCCAGCCAGGGGGCGTCATGAACGAGCCGCCGACCAACACCACCCACGCCAGCAGCGGGGCAGCGATTGTCCAGGGGGGCAGCTTGTTGGAAGAAAGGGCCACGGGGTTCTCCTTGTTGTTGCCTCAACGCCGACGGGGCGGCGAAGGGTGGATGCAGTGTGGCCCGAATATAAAGCATGTGCGGAGCATCAGCCCGCACATGCGGAACGCGTCACGCCAGCGCCGTCATGGGGCAACGGCCGTGGCGGACACCTCCTGGCTCCAGTAAGTCGGCAGTGCGCCGTACGGATTCGGCAACGTCTTGTTCGTGATGAATACGGTGGCAGCGCCCTTGCTCGATGCGTTGCGAACGAAGGTTTGCATTTGCGTGGCTGACGCAGCGTAGACGATGTGCGCAAACCGGGCGGTCGGATAGTTGGCCTGCCACGCCAGGGGCGCATAGTTGGCGTAGTGCTTGGCGCTGTCTTCAAACACGACGAGCTGGTCCGCCACCGGCAGGCTGGCATAGATCTCCGGCACATTGGTGCCCGGGTTGCCCGTGACCGTGTAGTTGGGCGACAGCCCCTTGATGTAGTTGTAGACCGATTGGTAGAACTGGATGTGCGCGGTCGTGCTGTCGGCGGTCATCTCGTCGATGAAGAAGCCGTCGACCTGATACAGCGCCTGGTAAGTGTTGATGTCCTGCACCACGGCTGACAAGGACCGGTTTGTGTACGAGCTGGACACGTACCCGATCACCTTGCCACCCGCGGCATGCACTTTGGCGACGGCGGCAACGTAGTTGGCATCCTGCGTCGTGCCCGGGCCGCTGTTCGGGTTGAGGATGACCGTTGTTGGTACCGATGTTGCCGCGGTGGCCAGCGCACTCCATTGCGTTGCGCCGGTGCCCGACGGATAGATGTAGGACGGCACCAGCAGCCCTTCAGCGCTGGCGTGCGATGCACCCATCAGCGCGCCCGACACCAAGGCGAAAGCCGCGCATGCAGCGCGTGCAAACCTGCGCTTTGCGTTGCCCATTTGCGATGCCACGGCCAGCGTGGCGAATGCGGGCGAACGCCCCCCCGTTTGTATCGTTTTCATTATGTGCCCCCGACCACGCAGTTCGTTGCGTGTGTCATCAGGCCCGCCCCGTTGCGGGTTGGCGGGCAACTGGCTGACTTCGTTCAGCGAAGTCCCTATAGCTTTGCGTCGCCGGATCACTCCGGTTTTGCCCAGACCTCTGGGTGTGAACCCATTGGGGGGAGACTCTACCGGGGCCGCGCCAGCGCGGCAAACGAAGATTGCGCAAACGCGCCGGCTGCTGCACGAAGCGTTGTCGGGACCCCACGTTGCGCGCTGCCATGGCAATCAACCATCGACGCCAATGAAGCGTGGCCGGCCTCGTCGGCATTCTTCCCATGCCGCGTTTCCCCTGACCTGCGCCAGAACCTCTGGTGCATTCCGCCGCCACAGACCCCGCCCGTATCGTCAGTCCACACAGCGCTACCGGTTGCCGCTGTGTTTTTTGTCCACGGATCTGACTGAGGAGAACCTGCAATGAACATCCGCTCGAATGTGCTTGTCATCCGCATCGTGCTGTTGGCGGTGGTGTCCCTGATCGCGTCGCTGGCGGCCACGGCCGCGTTGGCTGCGCCGCCAGCGACCGTCGCAACATGCGACGGCATCAAGGATGCGTACCCAATTCTCGGCACGCAGTGCGCCAATCAGTACGCCAAGATCAACCACGCGCCCGCCACAGCGGCTGAGCGGCGCGAGACGTACGCTGCACGGATCGCGGTTTTGGAGATCTTCCGCAAGGCGCTCCTGTGCAATGGCATGTACAACGCATCGAAATCGGCGCAGCAGCGCTTTTCAAGCGGCGAGGCTGGCCACCTCCAGGCCTTGGCGCTCTTGAACGCGGCAATGACGGGTGCCGGCGACCCGAACGTGCCGGCGCTCTACACCGCCGCCGACTTGAATGACGTGTCGATCAACAAGCAGCAGTGCAAGTAAGGGCAGGGCGGGGTGGCGGCAGAGGTGCCGCCGCCTTGCCACCCGGCCCCACGTGGGAATCGTCGTCGTGGCAGAATCGCGGTCTGTATCTCTGAATGTCTGCGCCCACAAAAGGAGACTCCCGATGACTGCATCTGCCGCCGTATTTGCCATTCTCGTTGCGCTGTTGCTGGGCGCCATGATTCCCGGGCCGAGTTTTGTGCTGGTGGCGCGCAATGCTATCGGGTTGTCGCGCCGCGACGGCCTAGCCACTGCACTTGGCATGGGCGCGGGCGCCCTGTTCTTCGGTGGCCTGGCCCTGGCAGGGCTTTACACGTTGCTGCAAGCTGTGGAGTGGCTCTATATCGGCCTCAAGATTGCCGGCGGCGCATATTTGACCTACATGGCATGGAAGATCTGGCGCGGCGCCAAGCTGCCCATGGTGATGGACGATCGCCTGACGCAGCAAGCGGGCAGCGCACGCAAGTCGTTCTGGACCGGCATCACCACGCAGATGAGCAATCCCAAGACGGCCATCTGGTACGGCAGTATCTTTGCCGCGCTGCTGCCGCAGCATCCGCCGGTGTGGTGCTACTTCGTGCTGCCGCCACTGGTGTTCCTGGTCGAGTTCGGGTGGTACACCATCGTCGCGCTGTGCTTTTCGAGTCGGGTGCCGCGTGAGATGTACCTGCGTGCCAAGACCTGGGTCGATCGCGTAGCGGCCATGGCGATCGGTGCGCTCGGGCTGCGCCTGATCTTCACCGCGCCCAAGGTCGGGCTGTAGTCTTTTCCGCGATGGTGCTTTGGGGGCGGCTGGCTAGACCGCTCCCGCAATCACATCTCGCAGCCACTGGTGCCCTGGGTCTCGATGCATGCGTTCGTGCCAGAGCATCGACATCTCATACCCGGGCACGTCCACCGGCGGTTCAACCACCTGCAGAGCACTGGCCCCGCGCACCAGCCGCTCGGGCAGCATGGCGACCATGTCGGTACTGGCGACCGCCGTCATCACAAAGAGGAAGTGCGGCACCGACAGCACCACGCGTCGCGTGGCACCGGCCGCCTTCAGGGCTTCGTCCGTCACGCCGAAGAAGCCACCGCCATCGGGCGACACGATCACGTGATCCAGCGTGCAGAACTGCGCCAGCGTCGGCTTGCGCTTCAGGCGCGGGTTTCCAGCGCGTCCGATCAGCACATAGCGTTCAGTGAATAGCGCACGGCGGCGCAGGCCGGGTGGCGCGCCGTCTGTGGTGTGGAACGCGAGATCGATCTCCCCTTGCTCGGCTTGCTTCTCGACGCGCGTGGGTACCAGCTCCAGCATGGCGAGCCGTGTGCCCGGCGCGCTTGTGCGCAGGGTGTTCAGCGCCGGCAGCGCGATGGTGGATTCGCCGTAATCCGTGGCGGCCACGCGCCAGGTATTGGTGGCTTGCGCGGGCTCGAACGGGCTGGCGGGCGCGACGGCCTGCTCCAGCGCTTCCAGCGCCAGCCGCAGCGGCTCGCGCAAGCTTTCCGCTCGAGCAGTTGGGCGCATGCCGCGCGGGCCCGGTAGCAGCAGCGGATCACCAAAGATGTCGCGCAACTTCGCCAGATGCACGCTCACCGAAGGCTGAGAGAAGTTCAGCCGCTCCGCTGCACGCGTGACGTTGTGCTCGGTCAGCAGCACATCGAGCGTCACCAGCAGGTTCAGGTCCAACCGCCTGAGATTATTCATGGCTATGCCTGGGATATTGACAATTCATTTCCAATATACCTGGACGCCCCGCATGCTGGAGCCATTCCTTTTTTTGGAGTTGCCACCATGAATGTCCTGATCGTCTACGCCCATCCCGAACCCAAGTCGCTCAACGGCGCCCTCAAGGACTTTGCCGTCCGGCGTCTGGAAGCCGCCGGCCACACCGTGCAGGTGTCGGACTTGTACGCCATGCAGTGGAAGGCCGCGCTGGATGCAAACGACAGCGCCGTTGCGCCGGTCGGTCCACATTTCCACCCGTCGCTGGATTCCAAGCACGCGTTCGAGAACGGCCTGCAAGCCGCCGACATTGCGGCCGAACAGGCCAAGCTGCAATGGGCCGACGCCGTGATCTTGCAGTTTCCGCTGTGGTGGTTTTCGATGCCGGCCATCCTCAAGGGCTGGGTCGAGCGTGTCTACGCATATGGCTTCGCCTATGGCGTTGGCGAGCACTCCGACACTCACTGGGGCGATCGCTACGGCGAAGGCACGCTCGCCGGAAAACGCGCCATGCTGATCGTCACCACGGGCGGTTGGGAGTCGCACTACAGCCCGCGCGGCATCAACGGCCCGATCGACGACCTCTTGTTCCCGATCCAGCACGGCATCCTGTACTACCCCGGTTTTGATGTGGTGCCGCCATTCGTGAGCTACCGCACCGGCCGCATGGACGCGGCACGCTTTGCGCAGACCACCCAGGCGTTGGGCGAACGACTCGACACTTTGTTTACCGCAGCGCCGATCCCGTTCCGCCGGCAGAACGCCGGTGAATACGAGATCCCGTCGCTCACGTTGCGGGCCGGGATCGCTCCCGAGAAATCAGGCTTTGCCGCGCATCTCGCCTAGACCTTGTCAGGCGCGGCAAGCGCTACAATTTCTCATTCACCTCCGGCGGCGCGCTGTAGCAGATACAGCGCGCCGCCGCGTTTCTTTCTGCCCCTTCCATTCTTGTCGGCATGACGTCTCACGCGATTCTTACAGGCCTGATCAATTTGCTGCTCGGGATGGGTCTCGGCGTGGCAGGCGGTTTGCTCGGCATTGGCGGCGGGCTGATCGCCATTCCTGTGCTGGGCTATCTGTACGGGATGGACCAGCACCTGGCGCAGGGCACCGCGCTGGTGATGATTGCGCCCAACGTGCTGATCGGCTTCTGGCGGTATCACCAGCGGCATCCGGTGCATCTGCGTTCCGTCGCGCTGATCTGCGTGTTCTCGATGGCGGCGACCTACGTTTCCGCACGCTTTGCAGCAGGGCTCGACGCGCATCTGCTGCATACGGCGTTCGCGGTATTTCTGATCGTGCTGGCGGTGTACTTTGCCTCGCAGCTCAAAGAGAAGCCGAGTACCGCTGACGCCGCGCATGCTGCCCCACATGCCATGCCGGCCGCCGCGCTGCCGTTGATGGGCATCGCCAGCGGCGCGATGTCGGGCATTTTCACGGTGGGCGGCGGGTTGGTGGTGGTGCCGGCGCTGGTGACGTTCTTCGGCATGCAGCAGACACGCGCCCAGGGCATGGCGCTCGCGCTGGTGGTGCCAGGCTCGCTGATCGCACTTGCCACGTATGCGCATGCAGGCCATGTGGATTGGGGAACGGGTATTCCGCTGGCGGCCGGCGGTGTTGTGAGCGTGTCGTGGGGTGTGGCCTTGGCGTATAGGTTTTCAGCGCGACGTTTGCGGCTGGCGTTCTGCGCGGTGCTGCTGGGTACGGCGCTGATGATGTTGATGGTCAAACCAGCCTGATCGACCTGGTTTTTCAAAACGGAGGAGGGCATCGTGTCGGAACAAGACAAGCAGGCCGGCCGCGCACGCCGTGCGCAGGTGATGGGCGACGCATTTGTTGAACGTGCGATGAGCGGATTGGATGCGTTCTCGGCACCGCTGCAGGATTGGCTCAACGAGCACGCCTGGGGCAGCACGTGGCAGCGGGACGGCATCGACCTCAAGACGCGCAGCCTGTGCACCTGTGCGATGCTCGCCGCGCTGGGCCGTAGCACTGAACTGAAGGGCCATGTGCGCGGCGCAATCAACAACGGCGCAACGGCGGTGGAGATCCGCGAGGTGCTGCTGCATAGCGCCATCTATGCCGGTGCGCCGGCCGCCATCGAGGCGTTTCGTTCGGCGCGTGAGGTGCTCAACGAACTCGGTATCGAGATCGGAGAGGCGCGCTAGTCCGGGCCGGGTTTGCGGCTTGTGTTAACGGCCTTAACACAAGTTGCGTGGCTGGGGCGGCGTCCCTATTCTCCCAGGATCATGCTGGCGCTCCCGTAAGGCGCTGGCCAATCCATCCCTCGGAACTTTCATGTCTCAAGACCTCAAGGCCCGCCTGGGCGGCGGGCTGGTGCTCATCATTGGCGCGGTGATCGGCTGGTTCTTCATCCTCGGCCCGCTGCATCAGGCGCAGGCGGGCGCGCCCACCGTGCGTTACTCACTCAAGGCGATGGTGCTGGTGCCGGCTTGCCTGGTTTTCGGGCTGGCGTTTCTGGTGGGCGGCGACAAGCTCGCCTACCGTGATGCCGAACGCAAGCGCCTGACGCCGCTGGGCTGGGTGCTCGTGGCCATCTTTGCGGCGGCCGCGGCGCTCTGCTACTGGTGGTTCAAGCAGCAGTTCGCGGCGCTTGGCTATGCCAGCTGAAACCTGATCGACATGGACGCCTTCGACGACGATCTGACACGGTTTGCCGCCCAGGGCGCTGAACCGCTGCCGGCCGCCGTTGAGCATGGCCATGTCGAGCACGACGGTGCCCGCATCTGGTATGCGACCTTCGGCGTCGGCAGGCCTGTGATCCTGCTGCATGGCGGGCTCGGCCATAGCGGCAATTGGGGGTATCAGGTTCCGGCACTGACGAGTGCGGGCTACAGGCCCATCGTCATCGACAGCCGTGGGCACGGCCGCAGCACACGCGACGCACAGCCTTACGCCTACACGCGCATGGCATCCGACGTGCGGGCCGTCATGGATGCGCTGCACATCGACCGCGCGGCGTTTATCGGCTGGAGCGACGGCGCTTGCGTTGCGCTCACCCTGGCCATGCAGACGCCGGAACGCGCTGCGGGCGTGTTCTTCTTCGGTTGCAACATGGACCCAAGCGGCGCCAAGCCCTTTTCGCCCACGCCTGTTATTGACCGCTGCTTCGATCGCCACCGAAAGGATTACACCGCGCTCTCATCCACACCTGGCGACTTCGATGCATTTGTCGCGGCCGTCACCGAAATGATGCAGACGCAGCCCAACGCAACGGCCGCGGAGCTTGCCGCGACGCGCGTGCCGGTGACGATCGTGCAGAGCGAACACGACGAGTTCATCCGGCCCGAGCACGCGCACTATCTGGTGCAGACCATTCCTGATGCGCAGTTTGTGTTGCTGCCGGGCGTGAGCCATTTCGCGCCATTGCAGCGACCGGCGTTGTTAAACGACGCCGTGCTCGCATTTCTGCACGCGCTTCCTCAGCCGTAGGTTGCGTCGAGGTGGGGCGCGTTTGCGCAACACTGGCGCTGCGTTATCCACAGAAACGGTGGGTAAGCCTGTGGATAACGATGCGCGATCGCGATACCACGCGGTTTGCAGTACCTTGCTGACTGCGTAGGCAGGCAGTTCAGCTGCCTGAAGCCGGCGTGCTGTAGGTTGCCTTGATCGCTTTGTGTCGGGCTTCCATTTCCTGACGCAGCGCGCGGCGCTGCTGCGCGGCTTCGAAGCGTTCCTTTTCTTCGGTGTTGGCGGGCGCCAGCGGCGGCACGTCGGCCGGTTTGCCGTCGTCGTCCACGGCCACCATCGTGAAATAGCAGCTGTTGGTATGGCGCACGACCTGGTTGCGGATGTTCTCCGTAACGACCTTGATACCGATTTCCATCGATGTGCGGCCGGTGTAGTTGACCGATGCGAGGAACGTCACCAGTTCACCCACGTGAATCGGCTGGCGAAACACCACTTGGTCCACCGACAGCGTCACGACATAGCGGCCGGCGTAGCGGCTCGCGCACGCATACGCAACCTGATCGAGAAACTTCAGGATGTGGCCGCCGTGCACGTTGCCGGAAAAATTTGCCATGTCAGGCGTCATCAGCACGGTCATGCTGAGCTGGTGGGATTGCGTATTCATGGGGGCGTTGAAGCTGGAATGATGGGAAAGCAGGGCGCGCAGAAATGGGTACGCAGCAGGCCGTCATTGTGCCGCGCTCAACTCATCTTGTGCTGCATTGCTCGAAATTTGATGACATCGCGCTACACTAGCGGTTTCTGCCGCAAACGATTTTCAGCCCGTCCTGTTTTCCATGCACCGCTTGCTGACCCGCCTCCTGCTTTGGCTGGTTGTCCTGGCACTGCCCCTGCAAGGGTTTGCCGCGACGACCATGATGGCGCGCGGCGGTGCAATGGACGATGCAATGGTTGCCATGGCAATGCCGGATGATGGCGCCGTCATGTCCGACGCTTGCCATGAGCATGAAGACGCCGTGGCTGCCGACAGCGAGCCGAAAGCGCCGGCGCAGTCGCACTGCAAGACCTGCCCGATCTGCGCGGCCTGTTCGCTCGGGTCGGTCGTTCCCCTGGCCGCCAGCCTTGGCGTGCCGCTGATCAAGCTGCCGGCCGACGCGCCGCGTGGCCTCGCCGTTTCCTTCCGCAGCTTCATTCCCGAAGCGCTGCAACGTCCACCTTCGATTCGCGTTTGACGCCACCAGTCCGTCCATAGAGCGGGCTGGCCTCTGGTTCTACGGCTCCGTGTGCGACACACGGCCGTATGTCATCACGCTTGATCGAGGTTTCTCATGCTTTCCACACGATGGTTCGTGGCCGCCGCGCTACTGGCGTTGGCGCCGCCATGGGTTTTGGCGCAGGGCGGGGCGTCTGCGCCGACAGCTTCCCCATCTGATCCACTGAATGCGGACGCGGCTGTGCCGGCTGTAGCCGCGCCGCGCACATTCGACAGCTACCGCGCGTATCGCGATACCGGCCCCGCGCCCTGGCGCGAGACCAACGCGGCCGTGAGCCCCAAGTCAGACGCTTCTGCGGATGGCGGCCATGCGGGGCACGTCATGCCCGAGAGCGCCCCAGCCGCCACCTCCAACAAGCCTGCCGGCGGGTCCATGCCCGGCATGCATCACCACTAGGAGGCGCCGTGCTCAGATCATCCACACGCCGTCTCGCCCTGTGCGCGCTGGCCGCCACGCTGCTGCTGGGCGGCTGCGCCACCATCACGCAAGACAGCGGCTTCAAGACCGTTGCCGACGTGGCGCGCGATCGGCTCGGCAAAGACGCCACGTGGCAGCGTTCACCAGAAGCCCGCGACAGCGCCGCGCAACGCACGCACGAGCTGCTCGCCCAGCCGCTGACGATGGACAGCGCCGTTCAGATCGCGTTGCTGAACAACCGTGGCCTGCAGGCTTCATATGCGGAGTTGGGTTTATCCGAAGCCGCGCTCGTGCAGGCCAGCCGCTTGCCGAATCCCGGCTTCAGTTTCAAACGCACACGCAGCGGTGATGACCTGTCGATCGAGCGCACGTTCTCGCTGTCGTTCCTGAACCTGCTGACGCTGCCGATGGCCACGCGCATTGAGAGCCGATATTTCGAGCAGACCAAGCTGCTGGTCGCCAACCAGATGCTGCAGGTGGCCGCCGATACACGCCGCGCATACGTCAATGCCGTGGCGGCGGAGCAATCCGCACGCTATGCGGAGCAGGTTCAGCAAGCCGCAGAAGCCGGTGCCGAGTTCGCCAAGCGTCTGGCTTCCGCAGGCAACTTCAGCAAGCTGGATCGTGCACGCGAACAGGCCTTCTATGCGGAAGCGACCGCCACTCTGGCGCGCACGCGTCAGCAGGCGCAGGCGGAACGGGAGGCGTTGATTCGCCAGCTTGGGGTGTGGGGCGCAGATACCGGCTTCCAGTTGCCGGATCGGCTGCCCGACCTGCCGAAGGATCGCCCCGAGCTGCAGCAGATCGAGGCCTACGCGTTGCGCAATCGGCTCGACATCCAGGCGGGCAAGTTGCAGGTCGAGGGGTTGGCGTCGTCGCTGGGGCTCACAAAGGCAACGCGCTTCATCAACGTGCTCGACCTCGGTTACGTGCGCAATAGCAAATCCAACGAGCCACGCGAAACGGGCTACGAGATCGGCATCGAGATCCCGCTCTTCGACTGGGGCGGCGCCCGTGTGGCGCGCGCGCAGTCGATCTACATGCAGGCGGCCGATCAGCTTGCCGACACGGCGGTGCGGGCGCGCTCCGAAGTGCGCGAATCGTATGTACGCTATCAGACGGCATATGACCTTACCCGCCACTATCGCGACGAGGTGGTGCCCGTGCGCAAGAGCATCTCCGACGAGATGCTGCTGCGCTACAACGGCATGCTCGTGAGCGTGTTCGAGCTGCTGGCCGATGCGCGCGAGCAGGTGAATGCGGTGAACGGCTACATCGACGCGCTGCGCGGGTACTGGATTGCCCAGACCGATTTGCAGATGGCGCTGGGCGGCAAGTTGCCGCCGGCCGAAGCGAACGCGGCCGCTCCTGCGCCCAACTCTCCTGAAGGACACTGAACATGGTTTCCCGACGTCAATTTCTCGGCGGCACGGGCGCGGCCATGCTGGGCGCGGCGATGGTCTCGCGCGCCGGCGCTGCCTCGCTGCCTGAAGCACCGCTCCAATCAAAGCCCGCCACACAGCCCCCGCTCGCGCCCCCCAACGGCCGGCCGTACAACCCCGTCGTCACGCTCAACGGCTGGACGCTGCCGTGGCGCATGCGCGGCGGCTGGAAGGAGTTCCACCTCGTCGCCGAGCCGGTCGAGCGCGAGTTTGCGCCCGGCATGACGGGCCACCTATGGGGCTACAACGGCCAGAGCCCCGGCCCGACGATCGAATGCGTGGAAGGCGATCGCGTGCGCATCTTCGTCACCAACAAGCTTCCCGAGCACACCACGGTGCACTGGCACGGCATGATCCTGCCCGCCGGCATGGACGGCGTGGGCGGCCTGTCGCAGCCGCACATTCCACCGGGCAAGACCTTCGTCTACGAGTTCGAGATGAAGAAGTCCGGCACCTTCATGTATCACCCGCATTCCGACGAGATGGTGCAGATGGCGATGGGCATGATGGGCTTTATCGTCGTGCATCCGAAAGACCCGGCGCAGCACCGTGTCGACCGCGACTTTGTCTTCCTGCTCGCCGCGTACGACATCGACCCGGGGTCATACACGCCGCGCGTGGCCCAGATGACCGACTTCAACATGTGGACGTGGAACAGCCGCGTCTTCCCCGGCATCGACCCCTTGCCCGTACGCCTTGGCGATCGCGTGCGCATCCGCATGGGCAACCTCACGATGACGAACCACCCGATGCACCTGCATGGCCACACCTTCGAAGTGGCCGGCACCGACGGCGGCTGGGTCCAGCCCAGCGCGCGCTGGCCGGAGGTGACGACCGACATTGCCGTGGGCCAGATGCGCGCGATCGAGTTCATTGCCGACAACCCCGGCGACTGGGCCTTCCACTGCCACAAGTCGCACCACACCATGAACGCCATGGGGCACAACGTGCCGACCATGATCGGCGTGCAGCAGAAAGACCTCGCCAAGAAGATGAACGCGCTGGTGCCCGACTACATGGGCATGGGCCAGGCCGGCATGGCCGACATGGGCGAGATGGAAATGCCGCTGCCCGACAACACGCTGCCGATGATGACGGGGCAGGGCCCGTTCGGCGCCATTGAAATGGGCGGCATGTTCACGGTGATGAAGGTGCGCCGCGATCTGCCGCGCAACAGCTACGCAGACCCCGGTTGGTACAAGCACCCCAAGAGCACCGTCGCCTACGAATACACCGGCACCGGCATCGACGACTGAGCAAATGCCTGAATCCACATCCAATACGAGACCCAACATGCAACGCAATCTGATCCGTTCCACCTTCCTGGCCGCGCTGATGTCGATGGCCGCTATCGCTCACGCATCCGGCAGTCACGCCGGCGGGCATGATCATGACGATGCAGCCATCGGCGAACCCGGCGACGCCGCCCACATCTCACGCACCGTGCGTGTCGACATGGCCGACACCATGCGCTTCACGCCTGCCCAGATCACGGTGCAGCGCGGCGAGACGATCCGCTTCGAAGTCGTCAACACCGGCCACGTGCGGCACGAGATGACGCTGGGCACGCCGGCCGACCTCGCAGCCCATGCCGAGCAGATGCGCAAGCACCCCGAGATGGAGCACGCCGACGGCAACGCCGTCACCGTTGACCCAGGACAGCGCGGCGAGATCGTCTGGCACTTCACGCGCACCGGCTCCGTCGATTTTGCGTGTCTGCAGCCCGGACATTTCGAAGCCGGCATGCGCGGCGCCGTGCAGGTGCGCGGCAACAAATCCTGATTTCTTCCCGACCCCGTCTTTGAACAAGGAGCCCAAGATGTTTCGTCACGCCCTGATGCTGACCGTGCTGCTGGCCGGTGCACCGTTTGTTCACGCGGCTGAAGATGCCGCTTCCGCCCCTGCGGCTGCCGCTGCTGCCCCGATGTCAGAAGGTGAGATCAAGAAGATCGACACCGCTGCGGGCAAGCTGACCATCAAGCACGGCCCGCTTGAGAACCTCGGTATGGAACCCATGACGATGGTGTTCCGAGTCCAGGATCCGGCAATGCTCGCCAAAGTGCAGGTTGGCAGCAAAGTGCGCTTTGTCGCCGAGAAGGTGAATGGTGCGTTGACCGTGACCGCATTGGACGTGCAATAACACGAAGGCGGGCGCCTGTCGGCTGCCCGCCCCGTCAATGCCGTGGCCGAGGCTGACATGGCGCGTTCAGCCTCGGACGGCAGCAAAGTGTTACGCCGGGACAACAGCCGAGCGACGCGAAGCGGGGCGACTGCCGAAGCGGGCGGCTCGGCCCCAAGAAACACAATGAGCCGCAGGGTACTTACGGTAAAGTGAGGGCCGCCGCGAATGCGAGTGGCAAACGGG
This sequence comes from Ralstonia sp. Ralssp110, assembly GCF_047325135.1. Taxonomy (NCBI): domain Bacteria; kingdom Pseudomonadati; phylum Pseudomonadota; class Betaproteobacteria; order Burkholderiales; family Burkholderiaceae; genus Ralstonia; species Ralstonia sp. Ralssp110. The sequence goes on from NZ_CP168609.1 coordinate 1,476,732, forward strand.
GTCGATGTGCCGTCTGGTGGCAGATGCACGATCGGCCGCACCGTGCGTCAGCGGCGGGCAGAAAGTGGTTCATGCGCTACTTTATCTGCGTATTGGGGGCTGGAACATTTCGCTCGAAAGCGACGCCCTGGGTTCAATTTCCGCGGCAACTTTTGGTTCATGCGTCATCTCAAATACCGCTTGAGCAGATTCTCTGCAAGAAAATTCTGGTATTACTTTTCGAATGCTTCAAGCCATTTCCTGGCGCGCGCTACAAAAAATGGAAGAGCCGAGACTCTCCTGAAAAGAAAAGGCGCTCACAGTGGCATGCAAGATATCATCGATCGATTGAGTTATTACAACTCGATTTCGGAGTCATTCGACCCAAGCCGCAATGCCGTCGAGTATTCAAGGTTCTTGTTGAAATCTTCAACCAGCACCATTGTGAACAAGGGCCGTGAAATAGGCAGCACCTATTTCTATGATCTTGTCGATCTGATGGACTATTTTGGCCCGGGCTACTGCTTCGACTACGACTGCGGCGACGTGACGGCCGAGCCGATTCACCCGGCATTTGTGAAAAGCCGCCCCATCAAGAGCAGCTCCCATAATGGGATTCTCTTGAAGCTGGACGCCATCCGGCATTTTTCACTGGCGCGCGACACGATCGATTTTCACGACAAGAAGCCCATGGCGGTTTTTCGCGGTCCTTGCCACCAAGAACATCGCAAAGCGTTTGTCGAGCGTTGTCACGACTTGGCAAACGTTGATATTGGCGATACTCGAAAATCAGAGCTTGGGAAGGCGACTTACAAGTCTCCCATGACGATTGCCGAGCAATTGCAATACAAATTCATTGTGAGTGTCGAGGGGAACGACGTTGCGACGAACCTCAAATGGATCATGTCCTCCAATTCGCTTTGCTTTATGAGGCGCCCCCGGTATGAGACGTGGTTCATGGAGGGGAGGCTGATTCCGGATGTGCATTATGTTTTGCTGAAGGACGATTATTCTGATCTTCAGGAGAAAATGGAGCATTACCGGAAGCACCCGGGCGATGCACTGGCGATCGTCCGCAACGCCAATCGCTGGGTGGCGCAATTCATGAATCGCGATCAGGAGCGCTTACTCGGGTTGATGGTGATTGCAAAATATTTCCGGCTGTCGGGCCAACAAGCCTTTTGGTAAAGCCCGATCGGGACAACGCGCATTGCGTTTGATCCTGAGCAGGCCAGTCGTGGGGCGGGCCTGCAACGCATACGGCGGCGCGTTACACTCGTTGTCTTTCGCCGTCTCCGTACGCTTTTTCCACCATGTCCGCGTCTGCCCCCACCGCCACCCACGCCCGCCCGCTTTCCGACGAGCAACAAGCCTTCTTCAAGGAGCACGGCTACGTCGTGTTGCGCGGCTTCGTCAGCCAGCAGGTGAGCGCCGCGTTGCTTGCGGCCGCGCAGGACGGACTGGCCCGCGCTGAAGCGCCGGTGGAACTGGAAACCGACGTCGGCTATGCCGGGGCACCGCTCTCGCGCGAAGCCGAGGGGGGGCAGACGGTGCGCCGCCTGCTCGACGCAGATTCACGCGGCACGCCTTATACGGAATGGGCGCGCGACCCACGCGTGGCCGGCGCAATTGCGCAACTGATTGGTAGCCCCGTGCATCTTTCGCTCGCGCACCACAACTGCGTGATGACGAAGCACCCCGCGTTTGGCACCGCCACGCATTGGCACCGCGACAGCCGCTACTGGTCGTTCGCACGCAACGCGCTGGTGTCGTCGTGGCTGGCCTTGGTGGAAGAGACGGTCGACAACGGCTGCCTGTGGGTGATCCCCGGCAGCCACACGCTTGAGCTGCCTGCGGATCGGTTCGATGCGAAGCTGTTCCTGCGCCAGGAGCTGCAAGAGAATCGCGCGCTGATCGACACCGCGCGCCCCGTGCCGCTGCTACCCGGCGACGTGCTGCTCTTCCACTGCAACACCTTCCATGCGGCCCGCGCCAACCAGACGGGCGCTGTCAAGTTCTCGGCGGTGTTCACGTATTACGGCCCCAATAACCATCCGCTGCCTGGCACGCGCTCGTCTGCCCGGCCCGATCCGCTGGTCGGATGAGGTGCGTCCTCCCCCATTTGTAGGTGGGCGGCGGACAGATTTGTGTCATGTGCCTTTGCTAAGGTGGTCTCCCAACGATCACGAACGGGGGAATCACAATGGCGATTCAGGAAGTGACACATGGAGCGCATGTCATCGTCGTTGATCCGCTGCAACGCGACGATCATCGATGGACGGCCCGTTTCCAAGTCTGTCGCGCCGGCCACATCGTGTGTGACTGGGAAGACGTTGAGATGCCGGAAGGCTTCATCTCCGCCCAGCTTGCCCTGAGTGCGAGTGTGTTGCTGGCCGAGCACCGCTTGTCTAGCTTGCCGCATTAGCATCACCCCACAAAGCGCCCGCCGACCTCGCGGGCGTTTTAGTCAGCACCTCTCACGTGCTCCCTTCAAGCTGCAGTGATGCGCTCATCTCTCGCAAGCGACCGTTTGCGCCGTGGCATCTGCACTTCGTCGCATCCGCGCTGACTGTCCTGAAGTCTCTGTCTACATTGCCTCCTGATCGCCGGCCTGCAAACGCATCGCCGGGCCCACAGGAGACGTTCATGACTGCCATGTTTTCTTTGCCGCGCCTTGCGCTGGCCCTGATGCTGACAGCACTTGCAGCAAGTGCATCCGCCGCGACGCTGACTGTGGTGGTGGAAGGCGCACAAGGGCGCCAGGGCGCCGTGCGCGCGGCGATGTTCCGCGACGCCGCGGGCTGGCTCAAGCCCGATTCGGCCATCCGGGCTGACATTGCTGCGCTCGATAGCGTGTCCGGCGCAAGCGTCACCTTCGTGTATCCGGATTTGCCGGCGGGGCGCTACGCGTTGTCGGTCTTCCATGACGCCAACAACGACGCCAAGCTCGGCACCAACCCGGCCGGCATTCCCATCGAGCCTTACGGTTTTAGCCGCGATGCACGCGGCCGCTTCGGCCCGCCCGCATTTGACGATGCTGCCATCGACGTGCAGGGCGACCAGCGCGTGACGATTCACTTGCATTGATGTTGAGCGAGGCCCCGTCATGCAACGCCGATCCTTCATTGCGGCCTTGGGCGCCGCACCGTTTGGCTTGACCCTGACCGATGTAATGGCCGCCACCCCGGACCCGTGGGCTGCGGGGTTTGCAGCGGCGCGCGCGCAGTATCCGTGGCTGGCGGGTTACCAGGGCGTCAGTGCCGACATGCCGACTCGCGCGCTGAAAGTGGAAGGCAGGTTCCCGCCCGCGTTGCGCGGCGCGTTCTATCGAAATGGCCCAGCGCGGCATGAGATCGGCGGCGTGCGTTACCACCATCTGTTTGATGGCGACGGCATGATCCAGCGCTACGACATCAGCGAGCAGGGTGTGACGCACCGCGGCGTGTTTGTGCGCACCGACAAGTTTGTTGCCGACACCGCCGCCGGCCGGCCGTTGCGCGCGACGTTCGGCACCGCCAACCCCGACATGGAGCCGGTTGCATCGCCTGACAGCATCAATGTGGCCAACACCAGCCTGGTGATGCACGGCGACGAGATGCTCGCGCTGTGGGAAGGTGGCTCGGCCACGCGTGTCGATCCCGATTCACTGCGCACGCTGGGGGTGCAGACCTGGCGCGACGACTACAAGGGCATGCCGTTTTCCGCCCATCCCAAGGTCGAAGCCGACGGCACGCTATGGAATTTTGGCGTGAGCAGCGCGGCCAGTCTGCTGACCGTCTACTGCGTCGGTGCGGACGGCGCACTCAAACGTGTGGAAACGCTCAAGGTGCCGGACGTGGCGATGGTGCATGACTTTGCAGTAACGCAGCGCCATCTGGTGTTTCTGCTGCCGCCGTTCGTGTACGACGTGGAACGCTCGCGCGCAGGCAAGTCGTTTTTGGATTCCCATGTCTGGCGGCCGGAGCTGGGCATGCGTGTGCTCGTGCTCGACAAGGACGACGTCACGCGCATGCGTTGGCTGCAGTTGCCGGCCGGCTTCGTCTTCCATCTGGGCAATGCGTGGTCGTCGCCGGATGGGCTGGAGGTCCATCTCGATTACATCCGCTCGGACGATGCCTCGGTCGTCACCACGTCGCTGCGTGAATTGATGCGCGGGCAGATTCGTCCGTCGCCCGGCGCTCGCCTTACGCAAGTGCAGTTGAACCTGCGCACCGGCCGCGCCGAGCAGTTCAGCACCGAGCATGTGGCCGAATTCCCTAAGATCGACACACGCCGCACCGCGCAGCGTCATCACGCGCTGTTCATGGTGGCCCACACGGCGCCGTCGTCCAGCAGCAGCTCTCAGCCGCTGAATGGATTCGACACCGTCATGCGCGTCGATACGAATTCGGGGCAGGTGCAGCAGTACCGCTTCGGGCACCGCACGCTGGTGGAAGAACACGTGTTCGTGCCGGCATCGGCCAGTGCGCGTGAAGGCGAGGGCTGGCTGATCGGCACGGTGTTCGATGTAGACGCCGGCTGCACCAGATTGACGGCGTTCGATGCACAGAGTGTTTCTGCGGGGCCCGTCGCCATGGCAAGCCTGAACGGCGTGGCGCCGCTCGGGCTGCATGGGCTGTTTCGCCCCGCATAGGCAGAGTGGCCCGTCAGAGCGGGTGCGTCAGCAGGCCGTAGATCGTGCGCACGCCGCTCACGTAGTTGCCCATCCGGAGGTTCTCGTTGGCAGCGTGCTGATTGTTATCGGCATTGACCAGCGGAATGATCGCGAAGGGCACCTGCAGCACACCGACGATTTCTGCGGTGGGCACGGTCCCGCCCATCATGCGGATGCGAACCGGCGCCGGGTTGGCACCAAACGTGTCGGTCAGCGATTTGTAGGCCCATGTTCCCACTGCCGAGTCGATCGGTGAACCGGCAGCGTCTGCACCTTCGCTCTGATACGTGAAGGTGGCCAGTTTGTCGTAACGGCTGCGCTCTTCATCCGTCGGCGCGTTCTTGACGAGGTGGTAGCCCTGGCGCTCGACGTGCTGCTCGATCAGCTTGCCGAGGTAGGCCGCAGTGGAGTCTGGCGTGGTGCGCAGGTCGAGTTCGGCGACGGCCTTGTCGGGCACGATGTTCGCCACCTTGTCGCCCACGGCCGCAGACGCCATGCCGCGCACGTTCAACGATGGGTACTGCATCGCTTCCTGGTAATTGGCGCCGACCTTGTCGGCATGCGCAATGCCCAGGCGCTTGTTGAGCGCTGCCTGGTCGTCGGGCACGGCGGCCATGATCTTGCGGTCGGCCGCACTGATCTTCACGTGGTCGTAATAGCCCGGCACCGTCACCCGGCCCTCGTCGTTCTTCATCGATGCCAGCAGGTTGGCTAACTGCTGGGCCGGGTTGCGGGCGTAGTTTCCGTAGTGCCCGCTGTGCAACGGCACCTTGCCGCCATAGACGGTCAGCCGGGCTTCGGCCGCGCCGCGGTTTCCAAAGACCAGCGTTGGCCGGTTGGTCGCGTGCATGGGGCCGTCGTGGATGACGATGGCGTCGCAGCGCAGCAGCTCGCGGTTTGCCTGCATGACCTTGCTGATCGACGGCGAGCCTTTCTCTTCCTCGCTGTCGAGAATGATCTTGATGTTGACGGCGGGCTGGCCGCCGCCGGCCTTCAATGCGTCAAGGGCGACCAGCATCATCATGATCGGGCCCTTGTCGTCGGCAGACGAACGGCCGAAGACACGCCATTCCGGATCGAGCGGGCCGCTGAACAACTGCGCCGAGTCGATCTCTTCCCAGTTGCCCTGAGCGGTCTTGTGCTTGAGCACGGGTGTCCACGGGCTCTTCTGTGCCCACTGCGCGGGAATCACGGGCTGGCCGTCGAGGTGCATGTAGAACAGCACCGTTTTGCGGGCAGCGTCCGGGTTCGGCATTTCCGCATAGAGCATCGGCTTGCCGTTGTTGGCGAATTGCTTTGTCGTGAAGCCGCGCTTGCGGAACGCCTGCTCCAGCCAGTCGGCATTCTTGCGAACATCCTCTGGCGCGATGGCGTCGTTAGGCAGGGAAAGCAGCTCGAAGTATTCGCGGTAGGTTGCCTGGGCATGGCGTTCGGCGTCTGCCGTAGACAGCTCGGCGGCGCCGGCTAGGCCAGCGGCACCGAGCATGAGGGCCGGCACCACGGCCCGGAGGCGATGGGAAGCGCGGTGCGCGGTCGTTTGACGGGCTGCTTGCTGAAGGGGCATCAGGACACTCCGCTGGTCGAACAGTTCCGGGTGAGTCTGCGCATACCACACCTTTTTGACCATTAGAATTTTCTTGGGATATCTTTGCGTTTTCTGCAAAGCAAAAGGGCCCGCGCCTACATCGCTTATGTCATCTCATCGCCTGCAGGAGACGTCCCTCCGCTATTTTCTCGAGGTTGTGCGCACTGGCTCGTTGACGGAGGCGGCCGCGCGCCTGCACGTCAGCGCATCGGCCATCAGCCGGCAAGTGGCCATGCTTGAAGAGCTTCTGGGCGTGCCGCTGTTCGAGCGGCAACCGCGCGGTATGCGGCCCAGCGCAGCGGGCGAGCTGCTCGCCGCGCATGCGCTGCGCGGGGCCCTGGAGGCAGAGCGCGTGGTCTCGGATATTCAGCGCCTGCAAGGGCTGCAGCGAGGCCGAGTGCGCATCGCGTGCTCCGATGGCTTTGCGATCGAGTTTGTGCCACGCGCCATCGTGGCGTTTCGGGAGCGGCATCCGGGCATTCAGTTCGATCTGCGCGCAGAAGAGCCGATGCGCGTGACAGAGGCCGTCTTGCGTGGCGACGTGGACATCGGCTTGACCTACAGTCGCGCCGCCGTGCACGGCATTCGCGTGGCGTATCAGCAGCGTGGCTCAGTGTTTGCCATCATGCGGCCCGACCACCCGCTGGCGAAGTTCAGCAGCGTGACGCTGGCGCAGATGCACCCATTTCCAATTGCGCTTTCGGGGCCGGACAACACGGTGCGCCAGCTGTTCGACATGGGCTGCAGTCAACGCGGGCTCGTGTTCGAGCCGGTGCTGGTCAGCAACCGCTTCGATGGGCTGTTGAGTTTCGTGCTGCAAGGCGGCGGCTTGGGCATTGCCGGGGAGATCACCGTGCGCGAGCGCGTGCAGCGCGGTGAGCTGCATGCCGCGGAGATCCGCGAGCGCGGCATGCGCGGGCGGACGGTGGAACTGCAGACCCTGGCGGGCCGCACCTTGCCCGAGGTGGTGCGGGTGTTTCTCGACTTCCTGCGCGAGGCGCTGCCGGAGCAGCCCCCGCGCTGACCCGCGCTACCGGAACGCGGGCTCGTCAAAGCTGCGCAGCTTGCGCGAGTGCAGCGCTTCAACGCCACTTTCGCGCAACAGGCGCACGGCCTCCATGCCGATGTCCAAATGCTGGCTGACACGCTGGCGATAGAACAGGTTGGCCATGCCGCGCAGCTTCAGCTCGCCGTGCAGCGGCTTGTCCGACACGCACAGCAGGGTGCCGTAGGGCACGCGCAGGCGGAAGCCGTTGGCGGCAATCGTCGCGCTTTCCATGTCGATGGCAATCGCGCGCGACTGATTGAAGCGGCTGTACAGCGCCTGGTACTTCAGCTCCCAGTTGCGGTCGTCGGTGGAGACCACCGTGCCGGTGCGCATGCGCGATTTCATGTCGGCGCCCGACAGCCCCGTGATGCGCGCTACAGCCTCCTGCAGCGCCACCTGAATCTCGGCGATGGGGGGCACGGGCACCCACGGCGGCAGATCCTGATCGAGCACATGGTCGTCGCGCACATAGGCGTGCGCGAGCACGTAATCGCCCAGCTGCTGCGAACGGCGCAAGCCGCCGCAGTGGCCGATCATCATCCAGCAGTGCGGACGCAGCACGGCCAGATGGTCGGTGATGGTCTTCGCGTTGGACGGGCCCACGCCAATGTTCACCAGAGTTACGCCCAGGCGGTCTTCGCGCACCAGGTGGTAGGCGGGCATTTGCGGCAGGCCCTTGATGCGGTGCGAGTCGTCCGGCGCGGGCGTGCCAAGTTCGTGTTCGGTGTCGCCGGGCTCGACAAAGCGGATGTAGCCCTCGTCGTTGCCGTCTTCCATCAGCTTGCGGCCGAGGGCGGCAAACTCATCGACGTAGCGCTGGTAGTTGGTGAACAGCACGAAGCGCTGGAAGTGCTTCGGGTGCGTGGCGGTGTAGTGGTACAGGCGCTGCAGGGCCAAGTCGACCCGCTCGGCCGTGAACATCGACAGCGGCTGCGGTTCGTCGCCGATGGGGCGGTACGTGCCGTTGGCAATGGAGTCGTCAATCTGTGCGAGGTCGGGCAGCGTAAACGCACCGCCCAGCGCGCGCGCCTGTTCGGGCGTGATATCTACGGTGGACGCTTCCACCACGAAGGGCAGCGGAATCGGCCGGTTGCTCACGCCCACCACGACGGGGCTGTTGTGATAGTGCAGCAGCCGTTCGATCTGTACGCGGTAGTAATCGCGGAAGAGGTCCGGCCGCGTGAGCGTCGTACCGTACACGCCCGGATATGCCACCGTGCCCCACGCCGGCCGCGCGTCGCTCACCAGCGTTTTCGGATCGACGGTGATGCCGAGGTAGGGGTAGCAGGCGGAGAGGTCTTCGCTGCAGTCCTCTCCGCGCGCAAAGGCGTGGAAACGATCGCGGATCGCTTGTGCGGAGCGCTCGTAGATGGCGGTGATGCGCTCGACGGCGGTGTTGGCGTCGGTGCAGATCGCCAGGTCGTGCGCAGGATAGAGATGGGCTGTGGCGCGGGTATCGGTCATGTGTTCGATGATACCGACGTTTTGTGAAGCCAAGATAGCGGTGTCGCTCAAGTCACGACATCTGAAACGGGACGTTCGCGCCAGGGCAAAAACGTTGTCCGGTCGGCCTGTGGCAGGGGTCGTCCGGAGGGCTTGACGGCACCCAATTGGCGACGCTCCAATCCCCCTCTGCATAGCGGGAAAGCGCAGCACGGCCTCCGCGCCCAATACCCAAAAAACACGGTGCGCGTGACACCTCCGAGCTTTTCGGCAGTCAAGCACGAAGGTGATTTCTACGTCGCGCAAACGAATTCGTCTGCAGCTCGATATGCCCCTCTCAGCACGCGTAGGCCGCGCCATGCGCCGCAAAGCCGCACGGGCCTTCAGTTTTTACATTTCCTGCCGATGGGAGGGGAAGGTGATCGGGTGCGCACCACGCAGTCAATCGCACGGCAACAGTGCCCAATACACTGCAAGAACAACAACCGAACGGGGAATACACGTGGACCAACCGGCTGGCGTCGTCATTCGCCGGCATCGCCATGCGCGCCGGGCGTGCCGATCATGCTGATCGCTGCACTGGCTTGCGCTGCGCTCGTTTCGATCGCGCTGATCGGCCTCTCATGGCCGCGCCGCGATGACGCGGAAGTCTCCGCCTTCATGCTGTTGGCGCTCGGTACCGCGCTCTGGAGCGGCGCGCGCCTCATGGAGGTCGTGACCTTTGACATGCCCGCGCGCGTGGGCTGGGCCAAGGTCGCCTATCTCGGGATCATGATGGTGCCGGCCGCATGGCTGCGCATGGTCGTTGGCCTCATCCGGCCAGAACTCAATGCATTGGTGCTGGTGCGCGTGGGTTGGCTGCTGGCGCTGCTCGTGGGCGCCGGATTCGTCGGGCTGGTCGCTACCAATGAACTGCATCACCTAGTATGGCTTGATGCGCGTTTCGTCGTCATCGACGGGATACGGGGCGCGGTGTTCGAGCACGGGCGCATGTTCTGGGTGGCCACCGCCTACAACTACGTGCTGCTGGCCATCAGCCTTGTGCTGTTGGTATTGCCCATCGACGAAGTTGCCTCCGGGCTCTATGTGTCGTCGCGCACGCAGGTGCGGCTGGCGCTTGTCATCGGGCAACTGCTGCCGCTGGTCGCGCATCTTGCCTATCTGCAGCGCTGGACGACGGCGCTCGGCGGCGATCTCACCCCCGCCACGTTTGCCGTCAGCACCGCGTTGCTCGGCTGGATCGTTTTGCGGCCGCGCCTTCGCGACACCGCCGCTTATGCCCGCGGCAAGATCATCGAAGCCATGCGTGACGGCTGCATCGTGCTGGCCCGCGATGGTTCCATCGCAAGCATCAATGCCGCCGCGAAGTACCTGTTGCCGACTGCACAGGTGCATGCAATGCCGCCCGCCGTGCTGAACGTGGCCGGCATCGTGCGCGAGTTTGAGCGTACGCGCCTGCCCAACCGCTACCAAGTCTGGCTGCCCGACACGGGCCGCACGCTGGAAGTCACGCTCGAGGGCTTGAGCGACGCGCGCGGCCGGCATGCCGGCGTTTTCCTGCTGCTGCGCGACGTGACGGTCGAGCAGTTGCAGCGTGCCGGCATGGCCAGCGCCCAGGATGCGCTGCGCGGCGAGCTGCAGCGCACGCGCGCCTTGCTCAGCGTGCTGGAGAACGACGTCAACCGCGACGCACTCACGCAGCTGTTCAATCGCCGCTTTTTTGAAACGCAGGCCCCGCGATTGTTCGACCACGCCCGCCGCGACAAGCGCCCAGTCACGCTGGCGCTGTTCGACATCGACTGCTTCAAGCAATACAACGACACCTACGGCCACCTGCGCGGCGACGATTGCCTGCGCATGGTGGCCGACACGCTGGGCATGGCGTGCCGGCACCCCGATGACTTCATTGCGCGGGTGGGCGGCGAAGAATTTGTCGCCATGCTGTTTGACCTGGACCGCGACGAGGCCCGGCAGGCGGTTGCGCGGGCCGTGGCTATGGTGGCCGAACGAGCCGAACCGCACGCGGCGTCTGTTGCCGCGCCGTACGTCACGCTGTCAGCCGGCGCCGTCACGCTCACGCCCGCCGACGAACACGTGGACGCTCTGTTCGAATGGGCCGATGCGGCGCTCTACGATGCGAAGCGCAGCGGGCGCAATACATTCCGCTTTCATCAGAGTCCGCCGGGGCTGCGGAGTGTTGCGGGCCGGGAGTAGACCGCCCATTCGTAGGGCTACGGCATTGCCTTGTTACGCAACAGCAAGTGCATCGGAAGAATGGATACATGCGCGGGACCACCGCGCATGCGCGGCTGCCGCCAGCAGCCAATTCCATTCTTGGAGTATGCGATGCCGACAGGCCAATCCATTGCCACAGTCGTCAACCACTATCTGCGCAATGCCGAGCTGCCCGAAGCCATTTCTGCGCAGCAGACGTTCCAGCACGCCTTCGATGTCTATCTGAAGGATTCCAACGCCTACGCCAACACGTATTTCGCCCGGTATTTCGAGTGGCAGGGCGTGGTGCGCGAACGGTGGTTTCACGAATGCATCGACGCAGACCTGCTCATGAGCGGGCGCGTGATCTTCGTGACCAAGCTCGCGCATCAGGAATTCGTTGAAGAGACATTCCCGTTTCAGCGCGTGGAATGCCACTTGAACACATTCCGGGTGCAGCCCTGCTCGTTCTACATGGTGTTCCGGTTTGTTTCGGGCGGGCGGCTGGTGTCGCTGGGGTATCAGCAGGTGGTGTGCGCCAACGCCGAGCGCGTGATTCAGCGGTTGCCGGAACACGTGCGCCTGCGTGTGAAGGCGTACGAGCTGGACACGCTGCCGGAGCTGGCGCACGTGTCCTGACGCGGTTTGAAGATGTGAGCGTCAGATAGCAGGAGGTTGGGGAAACCGCATGGAGAACAGCGTGTATTCCCCAACCACCGATTCGCACTGGATGCGCCCGCCAAATGCCTGCATGACACGGCGGCAGAATGTCAGCCCCACGCCCGAGCCCTTGCCGACATGCTTGGTGGAGAAAAACGGGTCGAAGATGCGACGCTGCACGCTGGGCGGAATGCCGGTGGCGCTGTCGCGCACCACAAGCACATAGGCGTCTCCATCCTGGCGGGCGGAAATTTCGATGTGGCCCTTGCGCGCGATCTGGATGGCATGCAGCGCATTCTTCAGCAGGTTGAAGAGCACATACACAAGCAGCGTGTCGGAGCCCACGAAACGCCAGTCGGCGTTGAACGGCTGCACTTGCACGCGTTCGCGCTCACCGGCCTGGAACGGATACTGCGCCACGGCCGTCTCGACGCATTCGTGCAGCGAATGTGCCGCGAAGGTGCGCCGGTCCAGGCGCTCCAGCGTGACGGAGGCCAGGGCCATCTCGATCACGCTATGTGCGGACGCGACTTCCGACGTGATGGCCCCCGCCAGTTTGGAAAGACGGTCCAGCATCGCCGGATGCTGCGGCGGCTGGCACAGGCCGTTGTCGATGGCAAGCTGATAACCGCGGTAGACGTCGGGCCAGGCGCGGGCGATTTCAGCGGCCTGCAAGCGGATGGTGGTCAGCGGCGTGCGCACCTCGTGCGCAACGGTGGCCGCCAGTGCGTAGGGGCGCATCAAGTCAAACTTGACCACGCCCACGGCGATGATGCCCAGCGCAATGGCCAACGGCAGCACACCCGGCGGGTAGAACGCAATGCCGTAGTTGACTGCGTAATCAGCCGCCGCCAACGAAATCAGCCCCACGCCGAACAGGCACGTCAGCAAACGCTTGCGTTTTTCTGCGGTGGCATGTCGCTGCTCGAGGTAGAGCACCCACATGCCGCGCGTAACCAGCGCGGTAGTTTGGATGATGTGGACGGCTTCCAGCGGGCCCGCCTTCGGATAGAAGCCGAAGTGGAACTGATGCACGCCGTCGATGACGAGATCGGTGGTCAGCAGCAACGCGATCAGCACGGCGTCCAGCGCATAGGCGACCAGAAGCCAGCGCCGCTCGCTTTGTGCCTCGGCGACCTCCACGGCAAAGTGGTAGAGCATGGTCGGCATGACGAGGATGGCGATCCAACCGAGTTTGGCGAGCACCTGGGCCGTGCCAACGTCTTGGGTCTGGAACAGAAACGCCCAGATGCCTTGCCACAGGCACGTGAGCGTCGTCATGCCGAGAAACGCCAGGCTCGCGCGCGTGCGGCCGCGCGTGGTCACGACGTAGACGCCGTAGAACAGGAAGAGCGACGAAACGAAGGCGGGGAACAGGGCGTACATGGAAATCGGAAGTCGGCGCAGTGGCCGCGCGCCAATGCCGACCGGAGTCGACGGTAACCCGGAAGGCTACCGGCAACCCCGCGTTCGTACACGTGTTCCGATATCACATTTTTTTCATTCAGGATTAAGCGAAACCCTGAAATGGCGTCGCATCGCGGCACCCCTCGAACGGGTGTGACAAAAAGGATGAGAGGGGATCAAGGCGCCAAAGCCCCTCACGTACCTCATGTCGCCTCGATGAGCATCGCGTCGATCGCAAACGAATGGTCGGGCGCCACGGCAAAGTACGTGCGTGCTTCGTCGGCTGCACGGTCGAACAGATCGCGGATGGCATCTGCGCGCACCTGGGGCGTGCGAATGCGGGCGATCCAGCTGTCGAAGGTCATCGTCAGCTTCCACGTGCGCGGCGTGCCGGGCTGGAAACCGACCTCGGCCAGCATGGCCTGCCACTCGGACACACGGTAGTCGCGTACGTGCGACGCATCGCGCAGCACCTCGGCGGTTTGCAGCAGCGTGTCGAGCAGCGGCACTTCCGGCGCCACGATATCCACGACAACGAGTTTGCCGCCGGGTTTGAGCACGCGGCGTGCTTCGGCCAGGCCCTTGGGCACGTCGTACCAGTGGTGAGCGGAAAAACGCGTGGCCACGATGTCGAACGCGGCATCGTCAAACGGCAGGGTCTCGGCGCGGCCCGCTTGCGTGCGCAATTGCGCGAGGCCGCGGCGCGCGGCTTCGGCGGCCACCACGTTCAGCATGTCTTCCGACAGGTCATACGCCACCATGGCAGCCACGTGCGGCGCCATGGCAAAGCTCACGTGCCCGCCGCCGCAGCCCAGATCGAGCACCTTGGCGTGCGGCATCGATTGCGCCAGCGCAGCCAGCGCGTCCAGATCGGCGCCCTGCGCGTGCACGGCGCTGGTCAGGTAGGCCTGGGCGACTTGGCCGAATTGCTGGTCGACGAGTCGATGCTGCTGCATGGCTGCTCCTTGCGGCTTGTGGGGATGAGGAGCGGCCAGTGTAGGAGCGCCGCCCGCGCGGCGAAATTCGTGATTCGCGAAATGGGGTATCGCGCGGGGGCGCTGCAGCTGTTGCGCGTTCAGACGAAGCGGAACAACTGCGCGGGCGTGTCGACCAGCACCTGCTTGCGGTCCGCTGCGCTGGGCAGCAGCACGCCGGCGAAGGCCCACATCTTGTCGTAGTTGATCTGCGATTCGAACTGCGTGTGCGGCCAGTCGCTGCCCCAGACGAGGCGGTCGAGGCCGAGCGCATCTTTCAGGCGCGGCATGGCGGCCTGTGCGATGGCTTCGCCGCGTCCGTTGGCGCCGTTCCGGTATGCGCCGGAAATCTTTACCCACACGCGACGGGAGCGGCCCGCGGCAAGCAATGCGGCAAAGCCCGGGTCGTCCACACCGAGCGCGGGATCGGGGCGGCCGAAATGGTCGACCACCACGTTCACTTGCGCTTCCAGCAGGGGCTGCAGCAGCGTGGGAAGGCGGCGTGCCTCGACATGCAATTCCACGTGCCAACCGAGCGCATGCAGGCGAGCGAGCGCGGCCTGCCATACGGGCGATTTCAGTTGTGGATCTGCCGCGCCGATCAGGTTCAGGCGAATGCCGACGATGCCCTCGGCATTCATCTGCGTGAGCAAGGTCTCCGGCGCAGCCGGGTCGATCACGGCCACACCGCGCAAGCGCTGGGGCGCTTGCTTGAGTGCGGCGAGCAGATAGCTGTTGTCGACACCGAGGAAGCTCGGCTGGATCAGCACCCCGTGCGACACGCCGTGCGCGTCGAGCTGCGCAAGGTAGGACGACAGCGGAGCGTCATACGTGGGCGCATACCGGCGGGCATTGGCCAGTGGCAGGCCGCGTTCGAACACATGCGCATGCGTGTCGATGGCCGTGATGCGCACGGACGCCCCGCGCGAGACGTCGCTGCTGCCGGTGGCAGCGCAGCCGACAAGGGCGGTGGAACCTAGCATGGCAAGCAACCCGGTGTTGAAGGCGCGGCGAGTGGGCATGGGGTCTCCTGGCGGCGACGGATCAAGTGCGTCGTCATGATGTTGTGATGGGCGTTCAGACCGTGACGGCAGCGAGATCGCGGCCCTTCGTTTCGGGCAGCATCAGCACCGCCACCGCGACGATCGAATACGCGATGGCCGCGTCGATGCCGATGGCCGTGCCGAGCGACATTGATGCGCTCATCTTGCCCACCAGCACCGGGAAGGCGGCAGATACCACGCGGCCGAAGTTGTAGCAAAAGCCCACACCCGTGCCGCGCACGCCCTGCGGATACAACTCATTGAACAGCGCGCCCATGCTGGCCGGAATGCCCGCCGCAAAGAAGCCCAGCGGAAAGCCCAGCACCAGCATCGCGCCATCCGACAGCGGTACCAGCAGATACACCAGCACGGTCACCACGCAGCAGCACGAGAACAGCAGGATGTTGCCGCGGCGGCCGAGCACGTCCAGCAACCACGCGCTGGCCACGCAACCGCACCAGAAGGCGAAGATGATCACCGCCAGGTAGCCGCCCGTGCCGAGCACGGACAGGTGCCGCTCTGTCTTGAGATACGTCGGCAGCCACGTCATCAGCGCGTAGTAACCGCCGTGCGCGCCTACCCCCAGCAGCCCGCCGATCAGCGTCATGCGCAGCACCTGCGGGCGGAAGATATCGAGCAGCGGAAAGCGCGAGATCGGCATCGCATCGGTTTTCGCGCCCGGCTTGGCGGCCGGCACGGGCTCCTTCACGCCACGGCGGATGTAGATGATGAGCAGCGCCGGCAGCAACCCCGCAGCAAACATCACGCGCCAGGCGAGGTCGGGCTCGATGAAGGAATAGGTGAGCGCATACAGCAGCACCGCGGCGCCCCAGCCGACCGCCCAGGCGCTCTGCACCGTGCCCATCGCCTTGCCGCGGTGGCTGGCGCGAATACTCTCGGCCATCAGCACGGCGCCCGCCGCCCATTCACCGCCAAAGCCGAAGCCTTGAATGGCCTTGAGCACCAGGAACTGCTCGAAGTTCTGCGCAAAGGCCGAGGCGAATGTGGCCAGCGAGAACCACAGCACCGTGAACTGCAGCGTGCGCACGCGGCCGAAACGATCGGTCAGCGCGCCGGCAATCCAGCCGCCCAGGGCCGACGCCACCAGCGTGACGCCCGACACCAGCCCGGCCTCGGTCTTGCCGATGTGCCACGCCGCGATGATGGTCGGGATGACGAGGCTGAACATCTGCACGTCCAGCGCGTCGAGCGCCCAGCCGCCAAAGCAGGCCCAGAACGTGCGCTTTTCTCCTTTTGAAATCTCTTTGAACCAGCCGAACATGCGGTCTCCTCCGGGTGACGTGAGCGACGTGTTCACCACACATTGCTCTAGTCATCTATATGAATAGAGGAATTTTAGGGCGAGCCAAGGAGCGGCGCAGTCGGTGTTAACCCGTGCGGGTGCGTAGCGTGCGGATCAGGTATGCAGCAGGGCGACCGGCAGGTGGGCGAGCACCTGGCCCAACGCCAGGCGGGGGCTGTGCAGCGTCTGGCCGTCAAAAGCGCTATGCAACGGAGCGTGCGACAGCGCGGACGGCAGACAGACCGTGGTGTCCCGCCATGCGCCATCCGCAAACGTTGGTGTGGCGGCATGGCCCAGCAGGGCGGAGGCATGCAGCGGCACGATCGCGATGACCGCCTGGGCGCCATGCACGCGCGCAAACGCCAACACGTGCTGCGCGCCGCTGCCGGTCACGGCCAGGGGTTGGTAGTCGCCGGATTCGAACACGGCCGGCATGGCGGCGCGCAGGGCCAGTGCACGTGCCAGCACGGCTTGCTTGATACGGCCGTCGGTCCAATGCGTGAGCAGCGACGCGAGGCTGTGCCCGGCATGCACGTGCAATGCCCGCAATGCGCGATGCCGCGCGGCGTAGTCGACGGGGCGGCGGTTGTCGGGATCAACGAGGCTGGTGTCCCAGAAATCCGCGCCCTGGTAGAGGTCGGGCACGCCGGGCAGTGTGGTGCGCAGCAAGGTCTGGGCGAGGCCGTTGACGGCGGCGGCCGGCGCTACGCTTTGCACGAAGGCGGAGAGCGAAGGCAGGAAGGTCGAGGCCGCCTCGCCCGTCAGCAGCGTCAAGACGAAATCGCGGCAGGCAGCTTCGTAGTCCGCATCGGGCGCGAACCAGTCAGTGCGCAGCTTGGCTTCGCGCTGCGCTTTTTCTTGCCACTGCGCGACGCGCTCGGCCAGCTCGCGCACGGCATCGGCGTCCTGCCAGTCGAGATCCGCGGGCCAGATGCCAACCAGCGTCTGATACAGCATCCACTGCGCGGCGGGTGAGGGGGCTGGGCCGGGAGGCAGTTGACGCACCCACGCGGCGTGTTCCGTGCGCCATTGGTGCGCGGCGGCCAGCCACTGCGTGGGGCGCTCCGACAGCACGGCCAACCGCGCACGCACATCTTCGCCGCGCTTGTGGTCGTGCGTGGCGGTGGTGAGCATCGCGTGCGGCCAGGTGTGGGCGCGCGCTTGCATGGCGTGATGGAACGCGTTGGCGCTCATGGAAAACGCACCCGGATCCGCGCCGACCTCGTTGCGCGACAGCAGCCGGCCGTAGCGGTAGCACGCCGTGTCTTCGACCGCCTTGGCCGCCACCGGCGACGACAACTGCTGGCACCGGCGCAACGCCAGTTGGCGCAGCTTGTCCTGCCCCGCCGGTTGCCCGCCCAGCCATGCGTCGAGCCAGCGGAGCACAGGCGTGTCGACGCGCCGCAGACAGGTCGCCGCGCCGGACATGGCGGTTTGCAAGATCGCCGAATCCTGCGCATCGCGTTGCTGCGCATTCGCATAGGTTCGATACACCGGAAAGTGGACGATCACCTCGGCCAGCGAGCGGCGGATGGCGTGCCACGTCACGTCGTGGCTGCTGCGCTCTTGTTGTGCCACCGCGTGCAGTGCTGACGTGGCTGCATCGAGTTCTGCGGCAAAGTTCGCATGCAGGATCTGGCGGCGAGCAGGTACCGCCGTGGCCGAAAACGGCGCTTCAGCCACCGGTGCGCCAATCCATTCAAGCCAGCCCTGGGTGAGAGCGGTCTCGCCGTGCGCATCGTGCAACAGCGCGCCTACCTGGTTCATGAAATCGTAGCCGCTGGTGCCGTCGACGGCCCAGTCGGTGCGCATGGCTTCATCGCTGGCGAGGATTTTTTCGACGACGATCCACGGGTGGCTCGTGAGCCTGTCGGCGGGGCGCGTGGCGTGTTCGGCTTGCAGGCGGCGGCGTAGCTGGCGGCAGTACGCGGCCGGGTCGGCCAGGCCATCAACGTGGTCGATGCGCACGCCGTCAATCCAACCCAGGCGATAGAGCCGGAACAGCAGCGCATGCGTCGCTTCAAACACCTCGGTGCGCTCCATGCGCAGGCCAGCCAGCGAGCCGATATCGAAGAAGCGGCGCCAGTTGATCTCGTCGTTGGCGGTGCGCCAGTGGGCAAGGCGCCAATGCTGCCGCGCCATCAACGCATCAAGCTGATCGGGTTGCGCGTTGAGCATGCGCACGGCTTCGGCGATGTGTGCGGCACCTGCTTGCGTGGTGGCGAGGTTGCGCAGCGCGTCGCGTGCTTCGTCGGTGCGTTCGCGGCGCGTGCGCAGTGAGCGGATCGTGTCGAGCGCGGCAAAACGGTCGGCCACCGCGTGGGTGGCGGTGTCTATGTTGCCGGTGCGAAGCAGCGCGGCATAGTCGGCCAGCGCGATCGGAAAACGGTGGTCGTAATACGCCATCGCCAGCCGCGCGGCCGTGTCGTCGTAGGTCAGCTGCAGTCGGCTGCCGGCCAGCGCGTCAGCGTAGTTTTCGCCCAGGAAGGGCGCGAGCACCTTGTTGCGGAGCGCCGGGTTGGACGGTTGCCAGTCGATATCGAAGAAATTGGCGTAGGCGCTGTCGGGACCGGATTCGAGCACGTCCAGCCACCACCCGTTGTGTCCGCCGCCCACGCCCATGTGGTTCGGCACGATATCGACAATGAGCCCCATGCCGCGCGCATGCAGCGCATCCACCAACTGTTCGAGCGCGCGTTCGCCGCCCAGCTCGGGGTTCACGTGAGTGGGGTCCACAACGTCATAGCCGTGTGTGGAGCCTGGCTGCGCCGTGGTGATGGGCGACGTGTAGAGATGCGAGATGCCGAGTGCGGCGAAGTCATCCACCAACGCGCGCGCATGGTCGAACGTAAAGTTGCGGTGCAATTGCAGCCGCACCGTAGCGCGCGGCACACGCTGGAGGGCGACGGGCGGGAGAGGTGTGGTCGGTTCACTCATGGCGTGCTGATGCGCGCGTTGGCCAGCGCGGACAGGCGGGCCTGCACGGTGGACGCGTCGAGCAGCGTGCCGGACGGCCCGGGCAGGCGACGCCGCCAGTTCGGGTGGGTGTCGATCGTGCTTGGCAGGTTCGGCTGCTCGACAAGGCCCAACAGGTCTTCCAGCGGCACCAGCGCCAGCGGCGTGTTGGCCGCACCCGTAAACACGGTGGCCGCCGTGGCAAAGTCCTGCGCGCTGGCTTGCAGGATGACTTCGGCTTGTGCCGCGTTTGCCACGCGCGCCTGTTCCAACGCGGCCTGCAGCGGCGCCACGCCGATCATCGGCACACCGCCATCGGCCAGCACCAGGCGGTTGTGCTCGGCAAAGGCGGCGACGAGCGCGGCGCGATCGTCCATGCGGCGCGCGTGCGCCTCGCCCTCGGTCATGCCGGCCGGTAGCAGGCCAAGCTGGGCTTGCCAGCGCAGATCGTTGCCGATCCACCAGCCGACGAGCGTGGGCAGATCGTGCGTGCTCGTCATCGCGACTGACGCCGGCGCCCATGTGCGCGGCGCCTTGAAGGGGGCATCGTCGCGGGTGTACTCGCGTTCAAACCAGAGGATGCGCATGCCAAGCAGGCCGTCGTCGGCAAGCTTGTCGCGCAGGCCCGGTGGCACGGTGCCAAGGTCTTCGCCAATGACGATGCAGCGGTTGCGCCACGATTCCAGCGCGACCAGCCGCAGCAGATCCTGCATCGGGTAGCGCAGGTACACGCCGTCCAGCGGTCGTGCGCCATCTGGAATCACCCACAGCCGCATGAGCCCGAGCACGTGGTCGATGCGCACGCCGCCGGGCACGGCCATCACCGCGCGCAGCATCTCGATAAATGCCGAAAAGCCTTGCGTGCGCATGGCGCGCGGGCTGAAGGTGGTCAGCCCCCAGCCTTGGCCCTGCGCGTTGAACACGTCGGGCGGCGCCCCCACCGTCACGCCGATCAGCAAGTCGCGCTGCCGCGCCCACGCATGGCTGCCCGCGCTGTCGGTGCCCACAGCCAGATCGGCGATGAGGCCGATGGCCATGCCGGCGTTCTCGGCAGTGCGCTGCGCAAGGGCCCACTGGCGTGCCGCCGCCCATTGCAGGAAGAGGTGGAAATTCACCGCATCCTCATGCTCGCGAGCGAAAGCCTGTACGCCCAGATAGCTCGGATCTTGATATTGCTCGGGCCACTGCTTCCAATGGGCGGGTCCAAGGTGCGCATTCAGTGCCTCAAAGTGCGCGTGATCGCGCAGGCCGGTGCCGCCATCAATGCAGTACGCACGAAAATCGTCCAGCAGCATCTGAGCGACGGTGTCCCCGAGCGGGGCCTGCAGCAGACGGCGATGCAACGCGCGCAGCACCGTCATGCGCGCGTTGCCGCTGGCCGGCCAGTCGATGAGCTGCGCGGCTTCCAGGCGGGCATAGTCGTCGACGAGGTTGCAGTCGGCCACGGTCTGCCGCACGGCTTCGTCCCCAAAGAGCGCGGCGGGGTCGATCATCCACGCGTTCAGGAACAGGCGGCTCGATGGCGAGTACGGCGAATAGCGGCGCGCGTCGGCCGTGAACATGGCATGCACGGGGCTGAGCGCCAAGGCATCCGCTCCGCGCTGCGCCAGGTGCCGCGCCAGGGTGCCCGCCGCGGTGTAGTCGCCCAGGCCGGCGCTGCTGGCGGCGCGTTCGGCATCGCATCGCAAGCCGTAGAGCTGGGCGGACGCGCCCCACAGGCGGGTGTCGGCCGGGCGATCGTGCCGGCGCAGGGCATCGGCCACGCCATAGCAACGCGCTGGGGCGATGGCGAGCGTGGTTTCGATCACGGTGCCCGGCCCGGCGTCAATGGTCAGGCGGTGGTAGCCCACGGCCTGCACCGGCGTCAGGTGCAGCGTTGCATGGCGCTCGCTTGCGCTGACGCTGATCTTGCCATCGGTGCTGCCGTCGGACTCAAAGTCGACGCGATAGGTTTGTCCACCCAGCAACGCGGCTTGGGGCGCCGAGGTTTGCAGCACGATCGGCTGTCCGGCCACGCCGGTCACAAGCGGCGGTATGGCGACCGCTTCGGCTTCTGCGCGCAGGCGGGTCTGGCTTTCCGACACCTGGGCCGACGTGCCGGCCGGCAGGCCCAGCGTAAAGAGCACCGCGCGCAGCACTTCGTCGGCCACGCGCATGGGGCGGCTGGCAGCGTCTTCCCAGTCGACGAGTAGCCCGGCATCCGTGGCCAGTTGCTGGAGCGGCGTGCGCTGCGTGCCTGAGGAGTGAGTCGTGCGGTCCATGATGCGTTGGTACGTTGCGGTTGTCCTCAGGCAGGCGACGGCGTGTGCAGCAATGCCACGCACGCGCGCTCCGGCAGGCGATGCGCGATGAGCGCTGCGGCCGCACCTTCACGCGATTCGTACAGCAGATCGGCGGGGTTGCCCGCCAGCACTGTGGGCACCGCCACGGACTGATCGGCCAGGTTGAGCATCAGCGTAAGCACGCTGCCGTCGCCCATGCGCCAGCGGGCAATGGCGCCGGCGTGGCCCAGCGCGACCGCATCTAGTGCGCGCGCATTGGGCAGGCGCGGGATGATTTCTGCATGACGCAGCGCCAACAGGCGGTGCATGCGGTTCAGCACATTGAGGGGACCGGGTAGGGTCAGGTCCGCCTCGCCGGGGCGGGAGGCGAGGTAGGTGCGCTCGTCGTTCGGGTCGGGGATGCGCTCGCGCTGATGTGGATCGGCAAACGCCTCGAACTTCGCAAACTCCCGACGCCGGCCTTCCCGCACGGCTTCAGCCAGCATGCCGTGGTGGCTGGTGAAGTACTGGAACGGGCACGTGCTGCCCCATTCTTCACCCATGAAGAGCATCGGAATCTGCGGGCTCAGCAGCAACAGCACTTGCGCAGCATGCAACGCATCGGGGTGCGCAAGTTGCGTCAGCCGTTCGCCAAAGGCGCGGTTGCCGATCTGATCGTGGTTTTGCAGGAACAGCACGAATGCGGTGGGCGGCAGGTGCGCGCTCGGTTCGCCGCGCGGTGCGTTTTCATGGATGGGCGACGGATCGCCCTGGTAACAGAATCCGTCCTGCAGTACACGCGCCAGGCGCTCTGCCGGCGCATCTGCGTAGGCTGCGTAATAGGCCTCGCGCTCGCCGGTCAGCAGCACGTGCAGGACGTTGTGGCCGTCGTCGTTCCACTGCGCTTCGAAGTCGCCATGGGTGCCGCCATCGCGCAGCAGCGATGCCGCGTTGTGCTCGTTCTCCAGCACCAGATGCACATGCCTGCCAGGTTCGACCGATAGCCGCACGCGAGCGGCGAGTTCGCCCAGCCAGTCGCGCTCGGTGATGGCGTGCACGGCGTCGAGCCGCAGACCATCAAAGCGGTATTCCATCAGCCACATCAACGCGTTCTGGATGAAGAACTCACGCACCTGCGGCATGCGGAAATCGATCGCCGCGCCCCAGGGCGTATGCACATCGTCGCGGAAGAAGCTGCGTGCGTAGTGGTGCAGGTAATTGCCGTCGGGCCCGAAATGGTTGTAGACCACATCGAGAAACACCATCATGCCCAGCCCGTGCGCGGTGTCGATCAACGCCTTGAGATCGTCCGGCGTGCCATAACTGGCGTCGGGCGCAAAGGGCAGGACGCCGTCGTAGCCCCAGTTGCGCGCGCCCGGAAACTCCGCCACCGGCATCAGCTCGATGGCCGTGATGCCCAGCCGCGCCAGTTCCGGCAGCCGTCCGCGCACACCCTTGAAGCCGCCCAGCGTGCCGACGTGCAGTTCGTATAGCACCGTCTCGTGCCAGGGCCGCCCCTGCCAGTTGGCGTGCTGCCAGCGGTAGCGCTGCGGATCGACGACGAGGCTCGGGCCGGGGATGTCCTGCCACTGTGCGCGTGCGGCGGGGTCGGGTACGGACAGCGTCACGCCGTCCCGATTGGTGATGCGGTACCGATAGCACGTACCGGCGCCCACGGGTGCTACCCCTGCATACCAACCGTCGGGTTCAGCGTCCATGCGGATGGCCTCGTTGCCGCGCGCCTCGTCGAGGTCGATCCAGGCGGCGGTCGCGTCAGGTGCCCACAGGCGGAAGCGGGTGTTGCCGTCAACCAGGACGGTGGCGCCAAACGGCATGTCGTGCGCAAACCGGGGAGCGAGTGCGGTCATCGCGAGGCGTCTCCATTGTCGTCGTTGGCTGCTTGGCCTGCAGTTGGTGCGGTGCGCTCGTCGTCGGTGATGGGTTGCTCGGGCCTGTCGTCCTGCGGTGCGCTCCGCGGTGCGTTGTGCGTTTCGGGAACGTGCCCGAGGGTTTCACCGCTGACGTCCGCATCAGGCTGCCCGGCAATGTGGGCGATCGTGGCGAGCTGCGTGGCGAACAGCAGCACGACGCTGCGCCCCGCCACTGTCAGGGTGCCGTTGCCGTGCGGACGGGCCTCCTGCTCTGGCGCTGCGCTATCGATGGCGATTTGCCAATCCATGGCTGGCTCAGGCAGCGTGAAGGTCAGGTCCGTTGCGGCACCGTTGATGAGCAGCAGCGCCACATGCGGGCGGGCCTCCGCGTCGATGGTCTCGACGCATGCGCGCCGTAGCGCCAACGCGCGAGCCTCGCTGTCGTTCCACGCGTCGGGCGAGAGCACCTGACCGCGCTCATCAAACCAGGCGATGTCCGGCACGCCGGGCAGAATCTCGGTGTTGCCGTGCACGTAATGTGGCCAGCGCAGCGCGGGGCTTTCCTTGCGCAACGCTATCAGCCGTGCCGTATAGCGCGCGAGCGCCTGCCCCGGGTCTTTATCCAGCAATGACCAGTCGAGCCATGAGAGCGCGTTGTCTTGGCAGTAGGCATTGTTGTTGCCGTCTTGCGTGCGGCCGAACTCGTCGCCCGCCAGCAGCATCGGCGTGCCGCTGGAGAAGAACACCGTGGCCAGCAGCGCGCGTGTCACGCGTTCACGCAGGGCTTGGATGGCGGTGTCGTCCGTCGGGCCCTCGGTGCCCCAGTTGGCACTGCAGTTGTCGTTGTGGCCGTCGCGGTTGTCTTCGCCGTTGGCCTCGTTGTGCTTGTCGGCGTAGCTCACGAGGTCGTGCAGCGTGAAGCCGTCGTGCGAGGCCACGTAGTTGACCGACGCCCAGGGCCGGCGGTGGCGGCGGTCGAAGAGGTCGCCACTGCCGGTCAGGCGTGCGGCAAGGTCTGGGCGCTGCCCGGAATCGCCACGCCAGAAGCGGCGGATGCCATCGCGAAATCGGTCGTTCCACTCCGCAAAACCCGGCGGTTGGTTGCCGACCTGATAGCCGTCGGGGCCTACGTCCCAAGGCTCGGCGATGAGCTTGACGGTGGAGAGCACCGGGTCCTGACGTATGGCATCGAAAAAGCCCGAGCCCGGATCGAAGCCGTTGCCCTCGCGCCCGAGCGTGACACCCAGGTCGAAGCGGAAGCCATCCACATGGAACGCGTTGACCCAGTAGCGCAGCGAATCCATCACCATCTGCAGCACGCGCGGGTGCGACACGTTGAGCGTGTTGCCGCAACCCGTGTCGTTGATGTAGTAGCGCTCCTGGCCCGGCACGAGACGGTAGTAGCTCGCGTTGTCCAGCCCACGGAACGACAGCGTCGGCCCCAGTTCGCTGCCTTCACACGTGTGGTTGTAGACCACATCGAGCAGCACCTCGATGCCCGCCGCATGCAGCCGGCGGATCGCCACCTTCAGCTCATGCAGCGATGGCGCCGACAGGTACGACGGCTCCGGCGCAAAGAAGCACAGCGTGTTGTAGCCCCAGTAGTTGCGCAGGCCGCGCTCCACTAGGAACTGGTCCTGTAGGAAGGCGTGAATGGGCAGCAGTTCGATGGCGGTGATGCCCAGCCGCTGCAGGCGCTCGATGAAGACGCTGTCGCCGAGCGCGCTGAACGTGCCACGCTCAGGCGGCAGCAAGTCTTCGCGCAGCATCGACATCCCGCGCACGTGTCCTTCATAGATGACCGTGCGCGACCACGGCGTGTTCGGGCGAACGTCGTTGCCCCAATTGAACGACTCGTCGGTGACCACGGCCTTGGGCATGGCGGGGGCGCTGTCGCGGCGGTCGAATGAAAGGTCGCCACGGTTGGAGTTCAGCCGATAGCCGAACAGTGCATCGGACCAGCGCAGCGCGCCCACCAGCCGGCGGGCGTAGGGGTCGAGTAGCAGCTTGTGGGGGTTGAAGCGATGGCCATGCTGCGGCTCCCACGGGCCGTAGGCACGGTAGCCGTAGACAAGGCCGGCTTCCACGCCGGGCAGGTAGCCGTGCCAGACCTCGTCGGTGCATTCGGGCAGGGCGAAGCGGGTCAGTTCCTTGCGGCCGGTCGGATCAAAGATGCAGAGTTCGATCTTGCTGGCGTTGGCGGAGAAGACAGCGAAGTTGATGCCTAGGCCGTCCCATTGGGCGCCAAGGGGGAAGGGTTTGCCGGGGGCAAGGGTTTTGGGGAAGCGGAGCATCAGTTCGTTGGTTTCAGAGTTGTCTTTGCGTTGGTGGGTTGCCTCCCTTTCGCCCCCTGCCGGGGCCGACTCACTTTCTTTGTCTTGCCAAAGAAAGTAAGCAAAGAAAGGCGCGCCCGAGATGGCGAAAGACTCCTTGGATTTGTGTCGCGGGGAGGGAAGGGAGGCAAACTCGTTGCGCTCAGACAGGCCTCCCTTCTTGATCCTCCCCGCAACAAAAATCCAAGGCGCCATCAAGGGCAGGAAAAGCAAACCATCGATTGCCAGCGCAATACGTTCTCTCTCCATCAGTTCGCCGAGCAGCGCCCCGGCTTTGTCGCTTACCTTAGTGCTCCGCCGCGTTGGCCGTTGTTGCCCTAGATGGCGCCTTGAATTTTCGTAAGCGGGCGGAAAAAAGACGGGGAACTGTCTGAGCGAAGCGAGTTTTCCCCGTCTCCGTCCGGTTATGAAAATTCAAGGAATGGGTCGCCATCTTGGGCGCGCCTTTCTTTGCTTACTTTCTTTGGCAAGACAAAGAAAGTGAGTCAGCCCCGGCAGGGGATGAAACAAGGGATGCACCACCAGCAAAAAAACTCAACCCTTCAAAACCACAACCCCCAACGGCGGCAGCCTCAACACCAACGACTGCCCCTGCCCATGCGCAGCCACGTGGTCCACATCCACCGCTCCACCATTCCCGAGATCGCTGCCGCCATACACGGCGGCGTCTGTGTTCAGTACCTCCTGCCAATGCCTGGCGCCATTGGCGGGTGGCACACCAATGCGATATCCCTCTCGCGGCACCGGCGTCATGTTTGCCACCACCAGCATCGGCCGCCCTTCGCCGTCGAGCCGCAGGAACGCAAACACGCTGTTGGTGCGGTCGTCGCCAATCACCCAGTTGAACCCTTCCGGCGCGGTGTCTCGCGCATGCAATGACGGTTCGTTCCGGTACAGCGCATTGAGGTCATGCACCAGTCGCTGCACGCCACGGTGCCGCGGGTCATCCAAGAGGTGCCATTCGGGCGATGCATCGTGGTTCCATTCGCCCACCTGCCCAAACTCGCAGCCCATGAACAGCAGCTTCTTGCCCGGATGCGTCCACATGAACGCGAGATAGGCGCGCAGGTTCGCCAGCCGTTGCCATTCATCGCCGGGCATCTTGCCCAGCAGCGAGCCCTTGCCGTGAACCACCTCGTCGTGCGAGATCGGCAGGATGAAGTGCTCGGAGAATGCGTACACCAGCCCGAACGTCATGCCGTCGTGATGGTGCTGGCGGTACACCGGGTCGCGCTGCATGTAGTGCAGCGTGTCGTGCATCCAGCCCATGTTCCACTTGTAGTCGAAGCCCAGGCCGTTGAACTCGACGGGCGCGGTCACGCCGGGCCACGCGGTTGACTCTTCTGCGATGGTGATGGCGCCGGGGCAGCGTTCGTGCACGACCGTGTTCATCTGCTGGAGGAACGCCACGGCCTCAAGGTTTTCGCGGCCGCCGTAGCGGTTGGGGACCCATTCGCCGGCGCGGCGCGAGTAGTCGCGATAGAGCATCGAGGCCACGGCATCCACACGCAGGCCATCGATATGGAAACGCTCCAGCCATTCCAGCCCGCTGGCGATCAGGAAGCCGCGCACTTCATTGCGGCCGAAGTTGTAGATGAGCGTGTTCCAGTCCTGATGGAAGCCTTCGCGCGGGTCTTGGTGTTCGTACAGCGCGGTGCCGTCAAACTGCGCCAGCCCGTGCGCGTCGGTAGGGAAGTGCGCGGGCACCCAGTCGACGATGACGCCCAGGCCTGCCTGATGACAGCGATCAACAAAGCGCGCAAACGCCTCGGGCGAGCCAAAGCGCGCGGACGGCGCGAACAGCCCGAGTGGTTGATATCCCCAACTGCCGCCGAACGGATGTTCCGCCACCGGCAGCAGTTCAATGTGCGTGAAGCCGAGCGCCGTCACGTAGGGGATCAGCCGGTCGGCCAGCTCATCCCAATGGAGGTTGCGGCCGCCGTCTTCCAGATCGCGCAACCACGAGCCGGCATGCACTTCATAGATGCTGATGGGTGCGTCAGGTTTGTGGCGTTCAGCGCGCGTTTGCATCCAGTCGTCATCGCTCCAGCGCAGCGGGGCCGGGTCGGCCACCACCGATGCGGTGGCGGGCGGCGGTTCGGTCTGGCGGGCGGCGGGGTCGGCCTTGACCATCAGCCGACCATCGGCGCCAATCAGTTCGAACTTGTAGCGCGTGCCGGGGCCGACGCCCAGGCCGCTGGGCAGGAACAGCTCCCACACGCCAGCCTGATGGCGCAGGCGCATGGGGTGGCGACGGCCGTCCCACTGGTTGAACTCGCCCACCACCGACACGCGCTGCGCATTCGGCGCCCATACCGCAAAGCGCACGCCGCTGATGCCGTCGATGCGGATGGCCTGCGCGCCCAAGCAGCTCGCCAGCGCCCAATGCGTGCCTTCGTTGAGCAGGTGCAGGTCGAGGTCGCCCAGCAGCAGGCCGAAGGCGTATGGGTCTTCGGTTTCCTGTACGGCTTCATGGCCGGTGCCTGCAGGCCAGATGATGCGCAGGCGATAAAGGTCGGGGTGGCCGTACACGTCTTGCGCATCCGCGCGCAGCGGGCCGTGGAACAGTCCCGTGCGGCCTACCGGCGTCATCTCGGTGATGATCTGGCCGCGTGCGTCGATGGCCTGCACACGGCGCGCGCCGGGATAGAAGGCACGCACCACCCAGCGCGTGCCGTCGTCGGTGTCCACGCGATGCGGCCCGAGCACGGCAAACGGGTCGCCCAGGCGGCCATGTGTGAGCGCGTCGACGCGCATCTGGTCGACACCGGGCGGTAGCACGATCGGCGCCTCAGGGGCGGCGGCGGTTTTGGTTGGAGAGGCAAAGTCGAGTGCGGTCACGGTGGGCCTCCCGTCGAGTCTTCTGCAGCAGGTGAGGGTGGCTCTGCATGCAGCAGGCGGCGTGCCACGCGCGTGAAGCCTTCCAGCGGAATCGGCAGCCAGGTTGGGCGGTTGGACGCTTCGTAGTTGACTTCGTATGCGGCCTTTTCCAGCAGGAAAAGATCCAGCAGGTGAAAGTCGACCACGGGCTGATCCAGCGCGTTCAGATCGGGCCCGCGAATGGCAGCGGCATACGCCTCCAGGAAGCGTTCAGTGGACGCAGCGCGGAACCGCTCCAGCAGGACGTTGCGGCGCTCCTGCGCTGGGCCGGCCACGTGTTCAGGGCCTTGGCGCATGGCGCCCACCACGTAGTCGAGCGAGCGCATCAGCCCTGCCACGTCGCGCAACGGGCTGGTCTTGCGCCGGCGCTCTTCCACGGGGCGCGAGGGCTCGCCTTCAAAATCGATCAAGTAGGCATCGCCCTGCGCCACCAGCACCTGGCCGAGGTGGAAATCGCCATGGATGCGCGAGAGCGTGGCGCCCAGGCCGTCTTCGGCATGCGCGCGCGCAGCGTCGAGCAGCGCCTGGTGTTGCGACAGCAGCCATTGCACATCAGGCTGCCGGGGGCTGTCCGGGTTTTGCTGTTGCCATGCCGTCAGGTTGTCGTGCGCACGATTGAGCTGTTCGCTCACGCGCGCGGTCCAGTAGGCGGCATCGTCGGTATCAGCAATTCGCGCGCCGAAGTTCGGGTCTTCGGTGGGCGCGGCCAGCGCGACATGCAGTTCGCCCAGCCGTGTGCCAATCACGCCGATGAAGTTGACGTAGCCCGCCAGTGCCTCGTCGGTATCCATGCGCGCTTCCGAGACAGCCACGGGGGACGATTCACCATCGCCCGAGGTCACGCCTTCCATCTGCACAGCCAGTTCGTCGATGGTGCGTCGCAGGTAGTCCAGCGCCCATGTCCAGGCATCGCCCTGGTTGGGAACGAAGCTCTGCATGACGGCCAACGTCGAGCGTTCGCCGTCGGCAGCGTGATGAGAGACCTCGCCGATCAGCGCCGCCGTATTGGCATAGCCCACGCGCGTGAGGTGGCGCGTCATCTCAACCTCGGGGTGGATGCCCGCGGCGATACGGCGAATGAGCTTGACGATGACGGACTCGCCAATCACCAGCGAACTGTTCGACTGCTCCGCCGCCAGCCATTGGATGGGCGTGTCGGGCGCCAGCGGTAGCGGTGCGGGCCGTGTGCTGCCCGCTTCAGGCGACACGGCAGGTTCTGCCAGCTCTGCGATGTTCGGCTCGGGCTCGAACCGCACGGTGCCGTCATTGGCTTCCAGCGTGGTGCCGCGCACGAGGTTGGTGAGCAGCGCACGGGCGAACGTCTCGGTGGTGAAGGCGTCGGTCAGGTAGCCGACATGGCGGCCGCGCCGCACGCGCGCCAGGGCAAGCTGAATCGGCAGTGCCGGCAGTGTGGACGATTCCCATGCGATGGAAAGCGGCAGCAGGTAGCGCTCGACGCGTTCGCTGCCGTCGGGGCTACCCAGCGTGACGGCCACTTCGTTGAAGAACACCTCGGGCCGTGTTGCCCCGGCCAGCGGGCGATTGGTGGATGCAGCATCCACGGGCACGGTCGCGCCCCAGGCAAACTTCGCGCCGCGCAGCACGCTGTCCTTGGCGGCAAACCAGCGGCGCTTGGGCAGATAGGTCGGCAGGATTTCGCGCTCGATCAACTGGCGATGTGCCTCGCGTTGTCGCGTGTCGGCCAGGGCATCGAGCCCCGCGCGCAGCACCAGCGTCGTGAATTCGGGCAACTGCTCGGCGGCCGGTTGCGACCAGCTCGGGCCGGGCTCGTTCTCGCGCAGCTCCAGCCAATAGAACGCGTAGGGTGGCAGCGTGAGCAGATACGACAACTGGCCGATCGGCGGAAACGCCGTCCCCCCAATCAACTCCACCGGCACGCGCTGTGCGAAGGCGGACAGGTCCAACTCCACGGCCTGTGAGGCGCGGGAGAGATTGGCCACGCAGAGGATGGGCGCCTCGCCTTCCAGCGCCCGGACATACGCCAGCACCTTGCGGTTGGACGGCTGCAGAAACTGGATGGAACCACGCCCGAAGACGCGATGGCGCTTGCGTGTGGCAAGCAGCCGGCGCGTCCAGTTCAGCAGCGAATGCGCGTCGCGGCTTTGCGCTTCGACGTTCACCGATTCATAGCCGTACAGCGAGCCCATGATGGCGGGCAGCACGAGCTGTTCAGGGTCGGCGCGAGAGAATCCGCCATTGCGGTCGGGTGACCACTGCATGGGCGTGCGCACGCCGTCGCGGTCGCCCAGGTGGATGTTGTCGCCCATGCCGATTTCGTCGCCGTAATACATGACGGGCGTGCCGGGCATCGAAAACAGCAGGCTGTTCATCAACTCGACGCGGCGGCGGTCGCGTTCCAGCAGCGGTGCCAGCCGGCGGCGGATGCCGAGGTTCAGGCGCGCGCGGCGGTCGCTGGCGTAGACCTCCCAGAGGTAGTCGCGCTCGGCGTCGGTCACCATCTCGAGCGTCAGCTCGTCATGGTTGCGCAGGAAGATCGCCCATTGGCAGCCGCTGGGCACCTCCGGCGTCTGACGCATGATGTCGGTGATCGGGAAGCGGTCTTCGCGCGCAATCGCCATGTACATGCGCGGCATCAGCGGGAAGTGGAACGCCATGTGGCATTCGTCGCCGGCGCCAAAGTATTCCTGGGTGTCTTCTGGCCATTGGTTGGCCTCGGCCAGCAGCAGGCGGTTCTTGAATTCCCCATCCATGGCCGCGCGAATCTTGCGCAGCACGTCGTGTGTCTCGGGCAGGTTCTCGTTCGAGGTGCCTTCGCGTTCCACGAGGTAAGGCACCGCATCCAGCCGCAGGCCATCCACGCCCAGGTTCAGCCAGAACTTCATCACGCCGATCACGGCCTTGAGCACGCGCGGGTTGTCAAAGTTGAGATCGGGCTGGTGCGAATAGAAGCGGTGCCAGTAATACGCCTTGGCCACCGGGTCCCACGTCCAGTTGGAAGGCTCGGTATCGATGAAGATGATGCGCGTGCCGGCGTACTTCTTGTCATTGTCGGACCACACATAGAAGTCGCGCAGCGCAGAACCCGGCTTGGCGCGCCGCGCACGCTGAAACCACGGGTGCTGGTCCGACGTGTGGTTGATAACGAGTTCCGTGATCACGCGCAGGCCCCGCGCATGCGCTTCGGCAATGAAGCGGCGCGCGTCGGCCATGCTGCCGTAATCGGGGTGCACGCCGCGGTATTCGGCGATGTCGTAGCCGTCGTCGCGGCGCGGCGACGGATAGAACGGCAGCAGCCAGATGACGTCCACCCCAAGCTCGGCGATGTAGTCGAGCTTGGAGATCAACCCGGGAAAATCCCCGACGCCGTCGTTGTCGGAATCGCAGAACGATTTGACATGCAGCTGATAGATGACGGCGTCCTTGTACCAGAGCGCGTCGTCCACCAGCAGCGCGGTCGGATTGCGCGTCATGACGGTTGTTCCTCCGATGGCAGGGCCGGGCGCACGCGCCAGATGGCAAACGGCTGCTCGGGTTCAAGACGGATGTGCTGCCACTTGCCGCGCCACACGGTGCGCTGGCCGTTGACCAGGTTCTCGGCCATCAGCGCGCCGTGGTCAGGCAGGCCCCATTGCCACAATGGCAGTTCGATATCGGATTCGTGCGCGTGGTGCGGGTCGAGGTTGATGGCCACGAACACCGTGTTGTCGCCAAAGCGGTCTGGCGGCAGGGCATTGGCCAATTCGGCCGGCGAGGTTCCCATCTGCGCCGGCACCACGGGCGGCGTCGATTTGCTGAAGAACAGGATCTGCTCACCCGAGGCGGGTTGGAATGTCACCCCCAGGTGCGAGTGCAGCGCCGGATTGGCCCGGCGGATGCGGTTGAGCAGCGCAATCTCTTTGACGATGTTGCCGGGGCGGTTATGGTCCCACGCGCGCAGTTGGTACTTCTCGGAGTCGAGGTACTCCTCCTTGCCCGGCACCGCAGCGCCTTCGCACAGCTCGAACCCGTTATAGACGCCCCACAGGCCAGACAGCGTGGCCGCCAGCGCGGCGCGAATCAAAAAGCCGGGCCGGCCCGACGTCTGCAGGAACACCGGGTTGATGTCTGGCGTGTTGACGAAGAAGTGCGGGCGGAAATATTCACGCACCGGCGTGCGCGTCAGCTCGGTCAGGTAATCGATGAATTCCTGCTTGGTATGCCGCCACGTGAAGTATGTGTACGACTGCGAGAACCCAACCTTCGCCAGCCGGTACATCACCTTGGGGCGCGTGAAGGCTTCGGACAGGAACACCGTATCCGGATAGCGCGCACGCACCTCGCCGATCATCCATTCCCAGAACGGCAGCGGCTTGGTGTGCGGATTGTCGACGCGGAACAGGCGCACACCCTCGTCGGCCCAGAACATCACCACATCGCGCAGGGCGGTCCACAGGCCGGGCTTGGCGTCATCGGCATAGAAGTCGACGTTGACGATGTCTTCGTACTTCTTGGGCGGGTTCTCGGCGTATTTGATGCTGCCGTCGGGCCGCCATGCAAACCAGCCGGGGTGCTCGCGCAGCCAGGGGTGGTCGGGCGAGCATTGAATGGCAAAGTCGAGCGCCAGCTCCAGGCCTTTCTCATGCGCGGCGCGCACCAGTCGGCGGAAATCTTCCAGCGTGCCGAGCTGCGGGTGGATGGCATCGTGCCCGCCTTCGGCAGCGCCAATGGCGTACGGGCTGCCGGGGTCATCGGCTTCGGCGCGCAGGCTGTTGTTTCGGCCCTTGCGGTTGGTGCGGCCGATCGGGTGGATGGGCGGGAAGTACAGCACGTCGAAGCCCATGCCGCGAATGGCGCCCAGCCGGCGGATCACATCGTCAAAGGTGCCGTGCCGCTGTTCGTCATCCGATGCCGAGCGGGGGAACAGCTCGTACCAGCTCGCGAACGCCGCGCCACCGCGTTCCACGTCCAGCGGATACGCCACGCTTTCTACATAGAACGGCCGGTAGTGCGAAGCCTGCGCCATCACGTGGGCGGTCACGGGGTCCAACAGCAGCTTGAGACGGTGCGCGTGGTCCGCCTCGGCCAACAGGTGGGCCAGCTTGTGCAATGCGTCGACCGGTGCGTCCTTCGGCGCATGTTCTGCGGCCTGTGCGACGAGCCGCGCGCCTTCTTCCAGCTCCAGCGTTACGTCCACGCCGGCGGTGTGCTTCTTCTCCAGTTCAGACCGGTAGGTGCCGAACGCATCGCGCCACGCGGCCACGGCATAGGCGTGCCGCCCCAGCCGTTCGGGCCGGAACGCGCCACGCCAGCGGTCGTTGCCCAGCGGCATCATCGGTACGTGCTGCCACGTGTCTTCATCTTGCGCGCGCCACAGCAGGTGCACGGCCAACTTGTCGTGCCCGTCCATGAGCACATCGGCCTCGACGATGATGTCATCGCCCACCAGGCGCTTCACGGCAAAGCGGCCGTCTTCAACGGAGGGCTGCACCTGCTCGATGCCGATGCGCGACGACGCAATGGCGGCGTTGACAGGTTCTTTCGCTTCGCCGGCCTTGGCACGCTGGCTCTTGACGGGTTTGCCCGCTGCGGGAGTGCGCACCGGGGCATTGCGGAACACGCGCCAGACCTGCACGTCGCCGGGTAGCAGGTCGATCTCGGCCAAGGGCCGTGCATTGGCGCGCAGCGTGTCGTCGCAACTGCCCACCGGTTCGGTCAGCAGGTCGAGCGCCACGCCGCGCGTAAAGCCGCCAGCCACGCCGGGCAGGAAGTGGTCGGCATGCACTGACACCCCCATGTGCAGATCGGGGTTGATGACGGTCAGCGTGGCGGCATCGCCCGCGCGCAGGTCGGGGCCGTCGGCGCGCAGCAGGGCGGTGGCGGGCGCGTCGGGGCCGGTCAGCATGCGCAGTTCGGCGTGCGGAGCCACAGTGTTCGTCTCGCGTGCGGCGCGGATGGTGGCGTTCACATCGCGCACGGCGTCGCTCAGGTCGAACGCGGCATGGGCATCGATCCATTGCTGGTCGGATGGGTCACCGCGCTCAGCCAGCATCGGCAGCAGGGCGCCCCGTTCGAAGCCCAGCGGCATCAGCCAGCCGGCGTCGAGCGTGTCGGCCACGTGCAGGAGGCGGCGATAGGCGCGTTCTCGGATCATCGCGTCGCCAAACGCCTGGCCGTAGCGCGTGCCGAACGGCGCTTCCACAGTGGCGATGGGCGGTGCGACGGCCGCCAGGCGGGCGTGTTCTTCCACCATCCAGCCGGCGCGGAAATCCCACCAGCGCAGCGATGAGAATGTCGCGTCAAAGCCGGCACCTGCCAGCGCATCAACCGCCGCGCCATCCATGCCGGGCGTCCACGCCAGGAATCGCACGGCGCCGGCGTCTTTGCGCACGTCCGCAATCAACGTGCGCCAGCGATCTGCAGGCAGGCGGGCGGGCGCTTCACAGCGGAACCCGCCGATGCCCAATGTGGCCCAGGCGCGCAGTTGCTGAGCCCACCACGTGAGGATGGCATCTGCGCTGCGCGAGTCGTCGTGCCGGAAGGACGCCACTTCAAAGTGCGAGGGCGGCAGGCGTGGGTCCAGCGCGTCGCCGTCTTCGGCGTGGCTTGCGAACCAGTCGGGATGGTCGGCGCGCAGGGGCGCATCAACGGCCACGCGGTCGATCACCAGATCGAGCAGCAAAGTAAGCCCGCGCGAGCGGCAGCCTTCGGTAAGCTTGGCGAGGGCTGCGTCAGCCGGCCCGCCGCCCAGCGCCGTATGCAATTGCGCATGGTCGCGGGTGACGAAGACGTTGCCGGCGGCACCCACCGCAAATGGCGGCGCCATCAACACATGATCGAAACCCAACGAGGCGATGCGATCGAGCACGCCGTCCCATCGGTCGAGCCTGCCCAGTTGCAGCGGATGCACGTAGCAGATGGCCGGGGCGTATGGGGGCGCTGCCGTGGTGGGCGGTGCCGCGCTCGGCATTGCTGCCGGCCTGGTCACCGATTTGGCTTTGCTGCCGGGTGGCTTGGCCGCGTTGAGTGCGGCCGTGGTTTTACGTGGAGTGGCGGGCTTGGGCGACTTGGTCTCGGGCATGCGTGAAAGCGGGCAGGGCGTCAGGCGCGGTCAGGCACGGATCTTCTCGGCACTGGCGGCGCGCGCCACCGCGTGCGCTCGGATCTCGTCGGACAGTGCCGTCGAGCGTCGCCGCGCCGGCGTACGCACAGGTTGGTCGGGTCGGGGCGAGTGCAGCGCGTCAGGTGTAGCGGGCGTCTGCGCAAGCGCCACGGCAGGCATGGGCGTGGCGGCTGGCACGAGGTTGCGGTACAGCGCGATGTATTCACGTGCGGGCTGCGACCAGCCGAAGTCGGTCGTCATGCCGTTGTATTGCAGGATGCGCCACGCCTGCGGCTGGGCGAAGACGCGCAGGGCACGCTCTACCGCGGCCACCATGGCGTCGGCGGTGTCGCCGTCGAACAGGAAGCCCGTCGCGCCATGCAAGGCTGCTTCGGGCGAGCCGCGATCGGTGATCGTGTCCATCAGCCCCCCGACGCGCGACGCGACCGGTACTGTGCCGTAACGCATCGAATAGAGTGGCGTCAGGCCGCATGGCTCGAAGCGGCTGCCATGCAGCAGGATGTCGGCGCCGGCGTGCAGCAGGTGGGCATAGGCCTCGGTGTAGCCGATCTTCGCGGCCACTTGGCGCGGATAGCGCGCTGCCAGTTCGGCCATGCCGGTCTCGTAGGCGTGTTCACCGCAGCCGAGCACGGCGACCTGCAATTGCGGGTTGGATTCCAGCAACTGAGGCAGCGCTTGCAACGTCACGTCGGCCATCTTTTGATGCGTCAGGCGGCTGCCCACGGCCAGCAGCGGCGCCTTCGCGTCTTCCGGCAGCCCGAAGCGCTGCTGCAGTACGCGCTTGGCGGTGTGCTTGCCGCTCAGGTTGGCGGCAACAAACTGCTGGGGAAGCAGCGGGTCTTTCGACGGGTTCCAGACGTCGTTGTCGATGCCGTTGAGGATCGCGACGAGGTCTTGCTGGCGTGTGCGCAGCAGATCCTGCATGCCGCAACCCGCCGTGTCGGTCAGGATTTCGCGCGCATACGCATGACTCACGGTGGTGATGCGGTCCGCCCACAGCAGGCCGGCCTTCAGGAAACTGAACTGACCCCAGAACTCGGCTTCGTGCGCCGCATCGGGCGGCACGCCAATGTCCGGCACCATGTGCATCGGGAAATTGCCCTGGAACGCGAGGTTATGGATCGTGAAGACGGTCTTCGCCGGCACCTGCGCACGCTTGACGAACAGCGGCACCAACCCCGCATGCCAGTCATGCGCCTGCACGATGTCAAAGCGATGCACGCCCGGCACGCCGCCGGCAATGCGCGCAGCCGCCTGGCTGAACGCCGCAAAGCGCAGCGCGTTGTCGTTATACGGCTCGCCGTGGTCGTCGAGGTAAGGGTTGCCGGGCCGCGCGAACAGCGCCGGCGCGTCGAACAGGAGCACCGGGATGCCCTGTGCGCCCATGCGGCCACTCAGCAGGCGGGCGCGGCCGCCGGGCAGGTCAGTCCATTCACACACGGTGCGCGTGTGCTGCAACTGCGTGATGGCGTCGGGATAGCCCGGCAGCATCACCGTCACTTTCATGCCGGCGCGCCGCAGTGCGTTCGCGCAGGCCCCGACCATATCTCCAAGCCCGCCGGTCTTGGCCAGCGGCACAGCTTCAGAAGCGACAAAGAGAACGTTCAGCGACAAGGTCATGCTCCCGGGGGAATTCGCCCGCCGGGCCGTCAGCCAACTGCGTGAGCAGTGGACGGCGCCGATGCGCGGCGGAGGTTTGCGATCGACCTCTTCGCGCAAGACCTATGCCAGTCAGACAGACGCTGACAAGGCTGTAGTCTTGGCCCGCGCCGCCTTGGCTGTACGTCATGTGCGCGCTGCGGGACCACGTGCGGGGTGTGCAACCTGCGGGTGCGCTGTGTAATTTCGTCTATGCACGCAGGCGCACGTTTGGGATAGATGGCGCTTCAGGTCGGAGACGCTCGGTTGCCCGGGCAATAGAAAAAAACAATCGATAAAATCATATCAATCAACTTGTGCAATA
Organism: Ralstonia sp. Ralssp110; assembly: GCF_047325135.1. Lineage (NCBI taxonomy): Bacteria > Pseudomonadati > Pseudomonadota > Betaproteobacteria > Burkholderiales > Burkholderiaceae > Ralstonia > Ralstonia sp. Ralssp110. The sequence continues at coordinate 1,514,386 of NZ_CP168609.1, forward strand.
CATCGATCGACGATACGATCCACTCCGTTGTCAACCAAGCAACCCAACCGAAAACCACTATGTCGCTGATCAATACTCAAGTCCAACCGTTCAAGGCCCAAGCGTTCCATAACGGCAAGTTCATCGAAGTCACGGATGAGTCGCTCAAGGGCAAGTGGTCCGTGCTGATCTTCATGCCGGCCGCATTCACCTTCAACTGCCCGACCGAAGTGGAAGACGCAGCGGACAACTACGCTGAATTCCAGAAGGCTGGCGCCGAGGTCTACATCGTCACGACCGACACGCACTTCTCGCACAAGGTGTGGCACGAAACGTCGCCGGCCGTGGGCAAGGCGCAGTTCCCGCTGGTGGGTGACCCGACGCACCAACTGACCAACGCCTTCGGCGTGCACATCCCGGAAGAAGGCCTGGCACTGCGCGGCACGTTCGTGATCGACCCGCAAGGCGTGATCAAGACGATGGAAGTGCACGACAACGCCATCGCCCGTGACGTGAAGGAAACGCTGCGCAAGCTCAAGGCTGCCCAGTTCGTCGCCAACAACCCGGGCAACGTGTGCCCGGCCAAGTGGAACGAAGGCGCCAAGACGATCAAGCCGTCGCTGGACCTGGTCGGCAAGATCTAAGTTGTAAGGCTGTTTGCTGCAGAAATGCAGCGAGAAAAAACGGCCGGCTCTGCCGGCCGTTTGCTTAAGGGCGCAGGCATGTGCCGCGCCCTGTCACTGAATCAAAACGAATAAAGGAAGTCGTCATGCTGGATGCTGATGTCAAGGCCCAACTGAAGGCCTACCTCGAACGCCTCGTGCAGCCCATTGAGCTGGTCGCCAACGTCGATGACAGCGAGGGCTCCCGCGACATGATGGACCTGCTGCGCGACGTGGCCGAGCAGTCCAGCATGATCGTGCTGACCGAACAACGCGACGCCGCCGAGCGCGCGCCGTCGTTCCTGATCCGTCGCACCGGCGCCGATGTGAGCGTGCGTTTTGCTGCCATTCCGACCGGTCACGAGTTCACCTCGCTCGTGCTGGCGCTGCTGCAAGTGGGCGGCTATGCGCCCAAGCTCGAAGCCGACGTCATCGAACAGATTCGCAATATCGAAGGGGATTTCCGCTTCGAGACCTACATGTCGCTCACGTGCCAGAACTGCCCGGACGTGGTGCAGGCGCTGAACGTGATGTCCGTGATCAACCCGCGCATCCAGCACGTCGCCATTGACGGCGCGCTGTATCAGGGCGAGATCGAAGCGCGCCAGATCATGGCTGTGCCGACCGTGTTCCTGAACGGCGAGACGTTCGGCACGGGCCGCATGGGCGTGGAAGAGATTCTCGCCAAGATCGACACCGGCGCCGCTGCGCGTGACGCTGAAAAGCTTGCCGCCAAGGAGGCGTTTGACGTGTTGATCGTCGGCGGTGGCCCAGCGGGTGCGGCGGCTGCGGTGTATGCGGCGCGCAAGGGCGTGCGCACGGGCGTGGTGGCCGAGCGTTTTGGCGGCCAGGTGCTCGACACGCTGGGCATCGAGAACTTCATCTCCGTGCAGGAGACCGAAGGGCCGAAGTTTGCCGTCGCGCTGGAGCAGCACGTGCGCCAGTACGACGTCGACATCATGAACACGCAGCGCGCTGTCAAGCTGACGCCGGCAGACAAGCCGGGCGGCTTTGCCGAGGTGACGCTGGCCAACGGCGCGGTGCTCAAGGGCCGCTCGGTCATTCTGTCGACCGGCGCACGCTGGCGCAACGTCAACGTGCCGGGTGAGCAGGAATACAAGAACAAGGGCGTGGCGTACTGCCCGCACTGCGATGGCCCGCTGTTCAAGGGCAAGCGCGTGGCCGTGATCGGCGGCGGCAACTCGGGTGTGGAAGCGGCCATCGACTTGGCCGGCCTCGTGAGCCACGTCACGCTGCTGGAATTCGCCAGCGAGCTGAAGGCCGATGCCGTGCTGGTGCGCAAGCTGCAAAGCCTGCCGAATGCGACTATCGTCACCAACGCGCAGACCACCGAGATCACCGGTGACGGCCAGAAGGTCAACGGCCTGCGCTACAAGAGCCGCGTGGATGGCGTCGAGCACACGGTCGCGCTCGAAGGCGTGTTCGTGCAGATCGGCCTGGTGCCCAACACCGAATGGCTGGATGGCGCGCTCGAGCGCAACCGCTTTGGCGAGATCGTCGTCGATGCGCGTGGCCAGACCAGTGCGGAAGGTGTGTTTGCCGCAGGCGATGCGACCACGACGCCGTACAAGCAGATCATCATCGCCACCGGCGATGGCGCGAAGGCCGCACTGTCGGCGTTCGATCATCTGATCCGCGTGCCGCTGGCCGAAGCTGCCTGAAGCTGAACGCAGCCGTACCCGTACCAAGCCGGACTTCGCGACAAGCGGGTCCGGCTTTTTCTTTGGTGCTTCGGCGCTCAGCCGGCGGCAGATTGCAGCGCCTGCGCACGCGCCGCGCACATCTCGACAAGACGATCGCGCAGCGCACGCCCCGCGCTGTCGAGGTCCGGTCGCGCGAACAGCGCCAGCTCCAGCCCGCCGATCTCCGGAAAACCATCCGCAGCGCCGAGCACGCGATGTCCGGCCTGCACGGTGCTGGCGGGCAGCAGGCTCACACCCAGCCCCGCGCTGACCGCCGCACACAGGCTCGCCAGGCTCGGGCTCGAATACGTGATGCGCCACGGCTGGCCGATCGATTCCAGCGCGTGCAGCATCTCCTGCCGATACAGCGCGCCCACCGGAAACACCACCAGCGGCAACGCAGGTTGCGATGGCCCGAGCGGCAGCGTGTGCGGCCGCTCGGCGCTGTCGATCCAGCAAACCGGCTCGGCCCAGCGCGCATGGCAGTCGCTATCGGTACCCCATTGCTTGACGAGCAGCATGTCGAGATCGCCATTGCGGTATAGGCGCAGCAGGTGGTGGGAGAGGCCGCTTTCCACTTCCAGACGCAGCCGCGGGCGCTCGCGCGCGAAGCTGGCGATGAGCGGCATCAGCGCGCCGCTGCCGAGGTCTTCCGGCACGCCCAGGCGCAGCACGCCGCCGGTGTGTTCGGGGCTCAGCGCCTCGCTGGCTTCGTTGGCCAGCCGTAGCAGACGGCGGGCGTAGCCAAGCAGGCGATCGCCTTCTTCCGTCGGTAGCACCTGGCGCTGGCTGCGGTCGAGCAGGCGGCAGTCCAACTGCTGCTCGAGCCGGAGGATCTGCTGGCTCACGGTCGATTGCGTCAGGTGCAGATGCTCGGCCGCGCGGGTGAAGTTGCCCGTATCGACCACCGTGACAAAGCTGCGCAGCAAGACAAGATCAATCATTTGAAAACCCACTGAACATCATTCCACTATTTAATTTGAACATGTTTAGGGGCGCAACCATAATCGACCCGCAATTTCGTCTGCGGAGAACCCGATGTCCAATGAGCAGTACATGCGTGAGGCGGTGGAGCTTGCGCGCGGTAACGTCAACGCCGGCGGCCTGCCGTTTGGAGCGGTGCTGGTGCGCGACGGCAAGATCGTCGCGCGTGCCGTCAACGAGGTGCACACCACCAACGACCCCACCGCGCACGCCGAAATGCAGGCCATCCGCCAGGCAAGCCAGACGCTGGCCACGCCCGACCTGCGCGGCGCGGTGATGTACGCCAGCGGCCATCCGTGCCTGATGTGCTTTGCGGCCATGTACCGCTGCGGCATTCGTGCGGCGTACTTCGCGTATTCGAACGAAGACGGCGAGCCGTTCGGTATGTCCACCGCCGCCCTGTATGCCGAGATGCGCGGAGCACCGGAGCGTGGCGAGTTGCAACTGCGCTCGTGCCGACCGACGGGCGAGCAGGGCCTCTACGACGCATGGCAGGCACGTCAATCGTGAGCGACGTCGCCGCACAGGGTGCCGCAGCCGCTTCCGCGCGTATCGATGCCGGTTGGGTCGGCGTGGCGGTCGTGATTGCGCTTGGGCTGAACCTGCGGCCGATTCTCACGACCATCGGGCCGCTGCTGGCGGAAATCCGTGCCGGCACGGGCCTTGGCTTGCAGGGCGCATCGTTGCTCACGGTGATTCCCGTGCTCTGCATGGGCAGCGTGGCGCTGTTCCTGCCGTGGCTTGCGCGCTGGTTGCCGGAGCATCGTGGCGTGGCTTGCAGTCTGCTCGCCATTGCGGGCGCGTGCCTGTGGAGGCTGTGGGCCGGGCAGGGCGCCGCGCTGATCGCAAGCGCCGCGCTGGCCGGCACGGGCGTGGCGATTGTTCAGGCACTGGTGCCGGGTATCGTCAAACGGTGGTTTCCGCAGCGTGTGCCGATGGCGCTGGGTCTGTATTCCGCCTCGCTGATGGCCGGCGGCGGTATTGCGGCGACGCTGAGCCCGCGCATTACACATGTCGCCGATTGGCATGTCGGTCTCGGCGTGTGGGCGGTGCCTGCGCTGGCGGCCCTCGTATTGTGGGCGACCGCGCGCCCGCGTGAAGCCTCCGCACCCGCGCGGCGCGGGCCGGTGCTCAATTTCTTCGGCAACCGGCGCGCATGGCTGCTGGCGATCTACTTTGGCGCGGCCAACGGCGGCTACACGAGCATGATCGCGTGGCTGCCGATGTTCTACCGCCAACTCGGCTGGAGCGCACAGGACGCGGGCAGCCTGATTGGCCTGATGACGATCTTCCAGGTGATCGGGGCATTGGCAGCGCCGCTGCTCGCACGCCGCTGGCCCGATCGCCGCCCATGGTTGGTGGTGGTGCTGGTCTTGCAACTCATGGGCATGGTCGGTTTGCTGCTCGCGCCGCAAACCGGCACCACGCTGTGGGTCGCCCTCATTGGCGGTGGGCTCGGCTCGATGTTCTCGCTGTGCCTGACGCTCACGCTTGATCACCTGCCCGATGCACGCGCTGCCGGTTACCTGGCGGCCTTCGTACAAGGCATCGGCTTCATCATCACGGGACTTATTCCCTACGCAGTCGGCTGGCTACGCGAGGTGACGGGCGGTTTCCAACTGCCCTGGGCGCTGCTGATTGCCATCGTGATCGCGTCGATGGTGACCACGTTGCGCTTTGCTCCAAGGGGTTACGCCCGCGCGATCGGGCCTGTGTGATGCCGCTTTCGGTGCCGCTTCTGGTGCCGGGCAGCCGTGTTCGGATCAAGGTCTTCAACAGTTCGCAAAGAAAATTCTTGTAATGCGAATCATTCGCATTTATAGTGTGTCCATCGACGGCGCTGCAGCCGATGGATCTGCCCCCAGGGGCACTTCCTCCACTGCACGGCGCATCGAGCTGAATTCCGCTGCGTGCGCTCGCTGTTTCTTGGGCCGGCGCCCGGCAACCGATCTTTTGTGGGGACCGCTCTGACACACAGAGCGTTTGGCAGTAGCAAGCCGCCCGACAGTCGGGAAAGCACTCAGACCCCGCTTTCCCGACTGCGACTTTTCCGGGCCGCCAGCCATGCCGCTTTTTTTTCGGAACGCATCGACCCGGCTTGCACGCTTGCTGCCCGGTCGTTTCTGGTTCTCGCCCGCTGTAGTGCCCCGCCTGCTGTACCCAAATCTCGCCCCAACGAACGCCATGCCAAACTCGACCGACCTGCGCCGGGCCGGGCTTAAAGCCACCTCGCCGCGCGTCAAGATTCTGGAAATCCTCACCGCTGGTACGGAACACGGCCGTCACCTGAGCGCAGAAGATGTGTACCGCCAGTTGCTCACGTCGGAACTCGACATCGGCATCTCCACGGTCTATCGCGTGCTCAATCAGTTGGTGGATGCCGGCGTGCTGTTGCGCCATACGTTCGAGGCCGGCCATGCGGTGTATGAGCTAGACGAGGGTGCACACCACGATCACCTGATCTGCTTATCGTGCGGCCGCGTGGAGGAGTTTCACGACGACGCCATTGAGTCGCGGCAGGAGCGTGTCGCCAACGAGCGCGGCTTTGTGCTGCGCGATCACGCGCTGGCGCTCTACGGCGTCTGCCCCGCGTGTCAGGCAAGTGCGGGTGCGGTCGGCGCGATCGGGTTGAACGCGTGATGTGACCCGGTAACTTGCTGAAACAGTATCGGCGCAATCATGGCGAAACTCACTGCGCGCTCGGGGTTCCAACTTCCTGTTATTCAGGAGATGCCGATGCAACGCCGTCTGAAGTCCGAACATGAACTCAAGACCTTGCTGGCCCGCTGCGTCCAGCAACATCCGGAATGCGCGCAGTGCGAACTGCGAGCGATGTGCATCCACCGCCCGGATCACACCGGCTGCAACTGGAGCGCCGAGTTTGATTTTCCGGTCGACGACGATGACGCCGCCATTCGCGGCCTGTCCGTCGCCAAGCGCTTACTGACGCGGGCCCGCACGCAGTACAACGTGGTGCCGGCCCAGTAACTCGCGCCGCCTATCCCTTCGCCTGGCGAGAAATCCGCTCCAGCAGCGCGCGTGCGCTTTCACCCTGCCCCTGCTGTGCCAGCAGGCGCGCATTCAGCACAAGATTTTCGAGGACCAGCTTGGCGATGCTCGCGGTGAGCGAGACGATCACCTCGTCCTGGCTGAAGTGGGCATTTTCCATTTGCGTCAGCTGGCGTGATACCAGCTTGCAGACCAGGTCGCGCAACATCTGCTCGTCAAAGGGCAGGTTGGCAAAATCCACCGGGTCTTCCTTCTCGACTTCCGCAATCAACTGGACCAGCAATTCTTCGGTCATGACGCGTCCCCCGTTCAGGTTTGGACCAGTCTACGCCTGCGCTGGACAAAAACAAAACGGGCCCGCGTCATGCGAGCCCGTTGGTGTTGTGACGTTGCGTCGTCCGTTATTTGCGCCGCACGAAGTGGATCGGCTGTTCAATCGGCGCGGCGGATGCCGAGTCGCCCGAGGCGCAGCCGCTGCAACCGCTGCCGCATGCGCTGCCCGAAAGGGGATCGGAGTGACACGAGGGCGACTCGCCTGGCGTGAGCAATCGCTGCCCGAAGGCGCGCATCCAGCCCGGCCGCGACGGCCGATCACACCAGCCTGCCACGCGTGCGGCCGTGCGAGCGCGCATTGCCGGCGCATAGCGGCCCGTCAGCGACAAGGCGCTCAGCGCCACAACCGTGGCGACAACGCCGGTTTCGACAACGTGGTACACGCTCATGTCAGCACCCGTGCGATCTGGTAGGTGGCGAACGCGGCCAGGTAGGCCAGCGCGAAGAGGTAACCGGCGGTCCCCGCCATGACCTTCCACGAGTTGGTTTCGCGGCGGATGGTGGCCAGCGTCGAGATGCATTGCGGCGCGTAGACGTACCACGCCAGGAAGGCCAGCGCCGTGGCCAGCGACCATTGCTGGGAGATGATCGGCGCCAGCTGCGCAGCCGCATCTTCATGCGTTGCCGACAGCGAGTACACCGTCGCCAGCGCGCCCACGGCCACCTCACGGGCGGCCATGCCCGGGATCAGCGCAATACACATCTGCCATGTGAAACCGATCGGCGCGAACACGACTTCAAGCGCACGGCCGATCATCCCGGCAAAGCTGTAATCGATGGCCGGCAGCGTGGCATTGGCCGGGGGCGCCGGGAACGTCGAGAGGAACCACAGCACCACCATCATCTTGAGGATGACCGTGCCGATGCGGCGCAAGAAAATGCGTGCGCGTTCGATCAGGCCGACGATCAGGTTGCGCACGCTGGGCAGACGGTACGACGGCAGTTCGAGAATGAGCGGGTGCTCGTTGCGATCGCGCTTCAGGTACTTGAGCACGTATGCGACGATCAGCGCCGACACGATGCCCGCCATGTACAGCCCGAACAGCACCAGTCCTTGCAGATTGAACAGGCCCCACACCTGCCGCACCGGGATGAACGCGCCGATCAGCAGCGCATACACCGGCAGCCGCGCCGAGCACGTCATCAGCGGAGCCACGAGAATCGTCACCAGCCGGTCGCGCGGGTCCTGAATCGTGCGCGTGGCCATCACGCCGGGAATCGCACACGCAAAGCTCGACAGCAGCGGAATGAACGAACGCCCCGACAGCCCCGCGCCCGCCATCAACCGGTCGAGCAGGAAGGCCGCGCGCGGCAGATAGCCGGATTCTTCCAGCGAAAGGATGAAGAGGAACAGGATCAGGATCTGCGGCAGGAACACCAGCACGCTGCCCGTGCCGGCGATGATGCCGTTCACCAACAGGCTTTTGAGCATGCCGTCGGGCATGACGTTGCCGACCCACACGCCCACGGCTTCCACGCCGCCCTGGATGCCGTCCATGAGCGGCTGCGCCCAGGAGAACACCGCCTGGAACATAAAGAACATCAGCACGGCCAGCAGCAGCAGGCCCAATACCGGGTGCAGCACGATGCGGTCGAGCCGGTCGTCCAGCTCGGCCGTGCTGCGCGGCATGGTCACGGCGGAATCGAGCAGGCGCTTCACTTCAACGTGCGGATCGGCGTCGGCCGGCAGCCCAACCGGCACGGCCGGGAGTTGTTCGTGATCGATATGCGCCACGAGCTCGGCTGCGCCGTTGCGTTTGATGGCCACGGTTTGCACCACCGGTACGCCCAGGGCGGCTTCCAGCTTGGCACGATCGATGCGGATGCCGCGCCGCTCGGCCGCATCCACCATGTTCAGCGCCAACACCATCGGCAAGCCCAGGCGCTGCAGCTCCAGAACAAAGCGCAGGTGCAGCCGCAGGTTGGTGGCGTCGACCACGCAGATCAGCAGGTCGGGGCGGGACTCACCGCGGAACGTGCCAAGGCAGATATCGCGCGTGATGGCTTCGTCCGGGCTGGTGGCGATCAGGCTGTAGGCGCCGGGCAGATCGAGAATCTGCACATGCCGGCCCGACGGCGAGGTAAAGCGGCCTTCCTTGCGCTCGACCGTCACGCCCGCATAGTTGGCGACCTTCTGGCGGCTGCCCGTCAGCAGGTTGAACAGCGCGGTCTTGCCGCAGTTAGGGTTGCCGACCAAGGCAACGCGCAATGCGGGGGTGGAAGCGGAGGAGGAAGAAGCGTGCATCTGCATGAAGCCGGATAAGCGGAGCCGAAGGCGGCAATGGGAGGCGGGCTACGCCGCCTCGCGTACCTTGGAGGGCGGGGCCGTTTCGGGGGCGGCGATGGCGGCTGCGGGTCGCGTGGCCGATTCGGCGCGCACGCGCACGCGGGCAGCCTCCTGGCGACGCAGTGCAAAGCGGGTAAAGCCCACCTGCACGACCAGCGGATCGCCGCCGAACGGGCCGACGGCCACCACGCGCACCTCTTCGCCCGTCACGAACCCGAGTTCGCGCAGGCGTTGGCTGATGGGATCGGCGGGTTCACGGTCTTCAACGTGATCCACCACCGCCGTCGCCCGGCGGGAAAGCTCGGAAAGCCGCATCGTGCGTGATCGTTAACGTAGCGTGGTACAAGCAAGGAAGCTAAATGCGAATCGTTTTCATTATAACGCAACATCCCTTGTGACGGGCTGCGGCACCTGGTCGCCAGGATGGATATTTCGGAGGACGGGTTGTTACGGAGTCAGGCGTTGCGCAGAAGGCACACGCGAAGGCGCGGGGCGGACAAAACCGCTGCCCATGCAGGGTTTTTCCCAAATTACCCTATCCTGGGTATTGGCCTGAACGGGGACCATTGCCTATCCTTCAACTGCGCTGAACTTCCCCGTTCAAAGCGTATTCTTGAAGCCACCGGATACCGCTATCCGGTGGCTTTTTCTATGGGCGCGTGCCGTGCTCTGGGGTCCCCCCGCCAGAAGCAGCCGGCACCGTGATCACCAGCTCGCGTTACGGTTGAGCAGCATCGCGGCAACGGCGGGTCGGGCACCGCTTCCCCAACGCCGCTACCACCCCTCATGCCGCCTGCCACGCCGATTTGCGGCCGGGTCGACTACAGACTATCCACAAGTTGCGTGCGATAGGAATTGCAAGCAAAATGCTTGCGCACTGCGTCAGCCGTCAGCCGGCACGATGCCGCAACTGCATCGTGCGCCGGGGGGATGGTCCTTGAGCCGCGCATCGTGCAACCGCAGAGTGCACCCGCTCTCCACATAAGGCTCTACCGGTCATCCAAGTGCCGAAGCACGCTCTCTTTCCCACCACGCTGCGCGGCCGCTTGCTTGCTCTGGCCGCGGTGGCCGCCTTGCCGGCCATTGTCGTGGCGATTGCTGGTGTGGCGCTTTACCGTGACCGGCTCAATGATCATCTTGCTCAGCACCTGACCCACGAAACTGAGGCCGCTGCTGCCCGCGTCGGCATGGTGCTTTCCAACGCCAATACGCTGCTCTCGGTGCTGCTCGCCGACGATTCGGCCCTGCACATGGAGCAGCAAGAGTGCAGCAGTTTCGTCAACCGCGTCTTCCATAACCAGACCGAACTCGCGAATCTCGGCATCATCGATGCGCATCGCAAGCTGGTATGCACCCCCGACACGGCGAAGCTCGGCGTCGATCTGTCAGACCGGCCGTACATCAACGCGATCATGGCGACGGGGCGGCCATCCCTCTCGACGTTCGTGATCGGACGCGCCTCCGGGCAGGCGGTGTTGATTTCGGCGCGGCCGATGGCAGGCAGCGACGGCGCCATCCGTGGCGTGGCGTACGCGGCCGTGCGGCAGAGCGCGTTGATTGCGGCGGCCGTTGACGGCATGCCGGACGCGCCGGTCTACCTGGTGGATGCCGTCGGCAACGTGTTGTCGACCCACGGTGTTCTGGAGTCCGCCCAGGTGCCGGCTGTCGTGCACGGGCAGTTGGTCGCTGCCGCGGCCCAGCAGCCGGGAGAGCCTCTTCTGGTGGACGATACAGACGGCGTGCGCCGTGCCTATGCCGCCATGGTGGTGCCGCATGCGGCCGGCGGACATTTGCGAATCGTGCGCGGCGTGGATGCAACCGACATCGTTCGCCAGCAGCGCAACGTGACGCTGGCCGGCGGCGGCGCGATCCTGCTCATGGTCGTGATGCTGCTGGCGCTGATCCAGTGGGCGCTTCGGCGGATGGTGATGCCGCGCATCGATGCCCTGGTGGATGCAGCGCGCCATTACGCCACGGGTGATTTTTCTGCCCGCGTGCCCGAGCACGGCGGCTCGCGTGATGAACTCTCGCTGCTTGAGCGCACCTTCAACGAAATGCGTGCCGCGATCCAGCGCCACGACGCCACCGTTCATCGCCTGACCGAACGCTTCCAGCGCGTGGCGCGCGCCACCAACGACTGGATCTTCGACTGGGATATCGCCACCGGCGAATCCTGGGCCAACGCCAGCCTGCATCGGCTGCTTGGTAGCGACGCACTGCTGAGTCAGGGCGACGACGACGGCACAGGTGGGGGCTCCTCGCGCACGCTGACGTTCCATCAGTTTGTGCATCCGGACGACGTCGATGCCTTCGCCCAAGAGTTGCGCGCCGTACTGAATTCAGACCGCGACAGCTGGCAGCACGTCTGCCGGGTGATCGACGCCAACCGTGCCACGCGCACGGTGGAAATTCGTGCGAGCCTGTATCGGGATCAGAACGGTCGCGCCGTGCGCGTGGTCGGCGGGGTGACCGACATTTCGCAGCGCTCGGCGATTGAGCAGGAGCTGCGCAGCAGTGAAGCGAACCTGCGCGTCGCCGAGCAGATTGCGCTCCTGGGGAGTTGGCGCTGGGACGTGCTGCGCGATTCGACTACATGGTCGTCGGGCATGTATGTGCTGACGGGTATGCCGCTGGGCGCGCCTCCTGCCTTTGCACAGCAGGCGCAGTTCTTTACCGCCGACAGCTATAACCGACTGCGTGAAGCCGCCAGCCGCGCCGTGACCGAAGGTGAACCATACGCGCTGGACCTGGAGATGATCCGCCGCGACGGGGAGCACCGCTGGGTGCTTTCGCGCGGCAACATCGAGCGCAACGATCGTGATGAGGTTGTCGCCCTGTTTGGCACCATGCAGGACATCACCGAGCGGCGCGAATCCGACGAGCAACTGCGCTTGCTGCGTCGCGTGGTCGAGTCGGTGCCGTCCGGCATTACCGTGGCCGACGCGCAGCAGCCTGACCTTCCGGTCGTGTACGTAAACCCGGGCTTCGAGCGCATGACGGGCTATCGCGCAGAAGAAGTGCTGGGCCGTAACGCGCGCTTCCTGCATTCGTCCGAACCGGGGCAGCCTGCGCTCAACGAAGTGCGTGCTGCCCTGCGCGACGAGAGCGAGATCCGCGTGCTGCTGCGCAACTTCCGCAAGGACGGCCACGCGTTCCTGAACAACTTCCTGCTCTCGCCGGTGCGCGATGCCAAAGGTGCGGTCACGCATTACGTTGGCATTCAGGACGACGTGACCGAGCAAGAGATGACGCGCGCGCGCCTGGCGCAGCACGCCACCATCGATTCGCTCACGGGTCTGCCCAACCGAACGCTGCTGGCCGATCGCGTGCAGCAATCGGTGGAGATGGCTGCACGCCAGCGCAGTCGCTTCTATGTGGCGCTGGTCAACATTGACCGTTTCAAGGTCGTCAACGACAGCCTTGGCCACCTGCTGGGCGACGAGGTGCTGCGCCGTGTGGCCGAGCGCCTGCGCGATGCAGCCGATACGGTGGACACCGTGGCGCGTTTTGGCGGCGACGTGTTTGCACTGGTGATCTCGCACGCAGGTTCGCGCGGCGTCGATTTCGGCTTTGATCTGTTTGCCGAGCCCGTGCGCGTGGAAGGGCACGAAGTATTCGTGACCGCAAGCATTGGCGTGGCCGAATACCCGGCGCACGGCGCAGACGCCGATAGCCTCATCCGCCATGCCGAAATGGCGATGTACTACGCGAAGCAGAACGGCCGCAATCGGCTGGAATTTTTCGCCCCCGAGATGGACATCGGTGTGTCGTACCGGCTGAACCTGGAGCACCAGATTCGGGCAGCGCTGGAACAAGGGCAGTTCCGCTTGCTGTATCAGCCGCAGATCGACACCAAGACGGGCCGCGTGTGCGGGCTGGAAGCACTGATCCGCTGGATTCATCCGACGCGGGGGTTGCTGCCGCCGGCTGCGTTCATTCCGGTGGCCGAAGAAAGCGGGCTGATTGTCGAGATCGGCAACTGGGTCTTGACCGAGGCCGCGCAGCAGCGCGCCGAGTGGCACAAACGTGGCCTGGCCGAGGATCTGACGCTGGCAGTGAATGTCTCGCCGCTGCAGTTCAAGCGCGGCACCGTGCTGCCGACGCTACTCAAGCTCCAGCGCCAATACGGCCTCGGCTCGGGCTTTCTTGAACTGGAAGTGACTGAGTCGATGCTGATGGAGGGCACCGAGCGCACGATCGAAGACCTCACGGCCATACGCCAGCTTGGGGTGCGCATTGCCATCGACGACTTCGGCACGGGCTATTCGAGCCTGGCCTATCTGAAGCGCTTGCCGATTGATCTCATCAAGATCGACCGCGCGTTCGTCAAGGACATCGACCGCGATTCCAACGATGCCGCCATCTGCACGACGGTCGTGGTGCTTGCGCACAACCTGGGCGTGAAGGTGTGCGCGGAAGGCGTGGAAGATGCCGCGCAGTCTGCCTTCCTCGCTTCGCACCAATGCGACGTGCTGCAGGGTTATTTCTTCAGCGAGCCGCTGTTGCCCGATGCGGTGACGGCGCTCCTGGAGCGCGACACGCGCTTCACGCTGTAAGGCCCGCACCCGCCACGGCGCTACGCGCGGAACACCGCGATGGCATGCTTCAGATCTTCCGATTGGCGCGCCAGCACCGACGTGGCCGCTGCAGCTTCTTCCACCAGCGTGGCGTTCTGCTGCGTTACCCCATCGAGCTGCGAAACCGACGCGTTGATCTGCGCAATGCCGCTGCTCTGCTCGCGCGAGCTGGCCGAGATTTCCGACATGAGCTGCGTGACGGTCTGCACTGACTGCACGATCTGCGTCATGGTCGCGCCGGCCTTGTGAACGAGGTCCACGCCATCGCGCACGGATTGATCGGATGCGCGAATGATCTCCTTGCTCTGCGCTGCGGCCTGGGCGCTGCGTTGCGCGAGGCTGCGCACCTCGCCCGCGACAACCGCAAAGCCGCGGCCTTCTTCGCCCGCGCGGGCAGCTTCCACAGCCGCGTTGAGCGCAAGGATGTTGGTCTGGAACGCGATGCTCTCGATGGTGGCGATGATCTCGGTCACACGCTGGCTGTCGGCGCGGATGGCATCCATGGTGTGCACGACGCGCTGCACGACCTGGCCGCCGTCGGCCGCGATCGTGGAGGCCTCCTCGGCAAGTGCACTGGCCGCACGGGCGTGGTCGGCATTCTGCGAAACCATCGATGTCAGCTCTTCCATGCTTGAAGCGGTTTCTTCCAGCGCGGCGGCCTGCTGTTCAGTGCGGGCAGAGAGGTCATGGTTGCCGGCCGAAATCTGCAGCGTGCTGTGTGCGACGCTGGCGGCACCGTCCTGGATGTCGCGCACGATGGACGACAGGCTCGCGCGCATGGTCGCCATGGCGCGCATGACTTCGCCCAGCTCGTCGTGGGAGCGGGCTTCGACCACGGTGGTCAGATCGCCGGCTGCCAGGCGTGTGGCCAGCATGGCGGCTTCTTCCAGCGGACGGATGAGCGTGCGCGCAAGCAGCACGCCAGACATCGTCGCCAGCCCGGCGCAACCCACGCCGGTGAGCCACAGCCAGTCGCGGCTGAAAACGAGCCACGCTGCGCCATGCAGATCGGCGGCTTCCAGCGCGATGTGCGCCCACAGCGTACCGATCAGGATGGCCGACGCAATCAGCGTTTGCAGACCGATCACCTTGAAGCGCAGGCTCTCGAGCTGGAGCAGGTTCGCGGCGCGCCGCCAGCCCGTGCGCAGAATGCGGCCGGCGCGCACGGTGTACGACGTGTCGCCCTCGTTGATGGCGGTGTAGGCACGTTGCGCGCGCCCGATCTGCGCAGGCGTGGCCATCGAACGCACGGACGTATAACCGACCACCGCGTTGTTCTGAAACACCGGCGTCACGTTGGCCAGCACCCAATAGAAGCCGCCATCCTTGCGACGGTTCTTGACGAAGCCACGCCACGGCTTGCCGGCTTGCAGGGTTGCCCACAAGTCGGCGAACGCGGCTTCGGGCATGTCAGGGTGGCGCACGAGGTTGTGCGGCGCACCCACTAGTTCCTCCTGCGAATAGCCGCTGATGCGCACGAACGCTGGGTTGGCGAAGACGATGCGGCCTTTGAGGTCGGTCCGGGAGATGAGGTAGTCCGTCGGGTTGAGGGCGGTTTCGGCTTGGGTGACCGGCAGATTCTTGCGCATGGTTGTGCCGCGCTTCGTGGGCGCAGATGGACGGAAGGAGGGGCGCGCGCGAGACGCGCTGTTCTTCTTTGCATCGGCACACTGGCGACGGGCTAAAGGTGATGCGTGCGCCCGCAGTTGATCTCGATCAAATCACAAGGCCCTCATAGACAGGCATGGCCGTTGCTACTTGGCTGGCAATGCGCTGTTCAGGCGCTGCAGACGGAGGAACGAGGTGCACAAGATCTGTGGAGACGTTGAGATCGTCCCGCGTGTGGTGCCCGCCGGCGGGCGGGGCTGGGAGGCGCGTGTCGAGGTGGTGTTCCGCAGCACGGAAGGGCAATCGTTGTCTGGCTCGCAACCGGTGCGACCCGGATGCACGTTTGGCTCCCCGCGCGAAGCGATGGACGCGGCGCTGCTTTACGGGCAGCGCCTGCTGCGCGATTGGGTGCGGGGTGCCACGCCTAGTGCGGAGATCGCCACCTGAGGCGACTCGAAGATCAACGCGCCTCGGCCGCCTTGCGTTCTTCGCGCGAGAGCCCTGCCGTCCAGTAGCCCTTGGCATCGATGGCGTCGCGGGGCACCGCCCAGGCACCTTCGAGCAGGGTACGGACCTGCTTGAGCAATGACGCCTCGCCGGCCAGGAACACCTGTGGCGTGCCGGTCGGCATGGGCTGGGCACTCAGTGCGCCGACCATCATGGCGCCGGCGTGCGCCGTATCGCTCTCCACCCAATGAATGCTGCGGCTGCGCGGGTGCGCGGCCAAGGCACCTTCCAGGGGCAGTCTGGCGCGGGCGTCGCCAATGGCGATATAGGTCAGCACCTGCGCGTGCGTGGGCAGGGTTTCGAGAATCGCGAAGATGGCGGGTAACGCCGTTTCATCGCCAATGAGCAGCGTCCACGGTGCAGCCGGGTTGGCACGGAAGCCGCGCTTGGGGCCCGCAAATTCCACTTCATCGCCGGGGGCGGCGTGTTCGAGCCAGCGTGCGGCAGGGCCGTGCTGCGCGGCGGGTGTTTCGTCGTGCACGACAAAATCGATTTCGAGTTCATCACGCTCCGCGTGATAGCGGCGGATGGTGTAAGCGCGCCCCAGCGTGCGGCCGGAGCCTGCGGCATCGTGCGGAAACATCAGCTTGATGGCGGCGCCGGGGGCAGCACCCGCCAGATCAGAGAGATCTGCCGCGGCTACGCCGGTAAATACCACGCGGCGCATGCGCGGGGACAGCGTATGGATGGCGCGCACACGCACGCGGCGTGTGGCGGGTTTGACAGAACTGAGCAGCTGCGACATGAGACCTTGTGTGCGATTGAAGGCAAACATAGATGGCTGCGAAATGGACCGAGACTGCGACCCGGGGATCGAGGCGGTGGCCCGGGCGATGAAACATCCCCGGGGCGGCTGGACGGATGCTGCTGCTTACCGCTTACCGCTTACCGCTTACCGCTCGCCGGTAATTTCTTTCAAAGCACGTAGCAGGATGTCTGCCACGCGCTGCTGTTCTTCGCGCGAGGCGAAGCGTTTTTCCATGAGGGCGAACTTCAGGCGCCAGCGCGCGGTACGCAGCGGGTCGTGTCCCGTGTCAGTCCATTCGGCGGCGTTGTCGGTTTCGCGGTCGAAGGCCATGGCTTCGTTCATGCGCTTCACGCGCTCGCCCATGGCGCGCAGTTGCGCAAGGATGGCATCGGCGCTGTGCTGGCGTTCGGCCAGCCATGTTTCGCCGTCGGGGGTGATGCCGTAGCGCTTCTTGTTGCCTTCGACCGTGACAGAAGCAAAACCGTGGTCTTCCAGATACGACAGCGCCGGGTACACCATGCCTGGGCTTGGCGTGTAGAAGCCGAGCGAATGCTCTTCCACCGCCTTGATCAATTCATAGCCGTGGCGGGGCGTGCCCTTGAGCATCGCCAGCAGCACGAGCTGCAGGTCGGCCGAGCTGAGCCGGCGGCCGCGCCACGGGCTGCCGCCTTCGTCATCACCTTCGCCGTAGCCGCCGGGGCCGCCAAAGCCGCCCATGCCTCGCCCGAAACCGTGTCCGCCATGGCCGTGGCGACCCATCATGAAGTGCTTTTCAATCCACATTTTGTGGTGGTGTCCGAACCAACCGCGCATTGCCATTCTCCTGAAGAACATCATCAGATATATCTTAAGATACATCGCATGATAGTGACGGTCGTCCAGAAGTCAAGGGCAGCGGAGGAAAAATGGTGCGAGGGTTACGGAGAAGTTTTGTTGCTACCGAGCTTGGCGACATGCACAAGCCAGCGCCGCACGACCTCTTCCTCCTCGGGTGAGAACCCCTCCAGCAAGTCCTGCTCAATGCCGCCCGAGCGTTCCCGGCACGCGGAAAGCAGGGTGGCCCCCTCCGCAGTGACGTCGATATGCTGGATTCGGCCGTGCACCGCGTGGGGCCGGCGGGTGATGGCGCCGCTGCGCTCCAGGTTGGTGACGATCACGCTCACCGTCTGGGGCGTCAGCAGGGTCAGTCGGGCGAGGTCGGCGTTCGAGATGCCGGGGTAGGCGCGGAGCATCGTGAGCACGAGGAATTGCGGCAGCGTGACGCCTACGTCGGCCATGGCGCGCTCCATGCGCAGCCGCTGGGCGGCATTGGCCTGGCGCAGCAGGTAGCCAAGATAGCCTTCCTCACCGCGCTTGCCCTGGCCGGGCTCGGGGATGGAGGGCGAGTTGCGTGTCGTGTCGTTTTCCTTGCTGGCGGCAGGGGTGCGCTTGCTCATGATGTCAGAGTTCGAATATGATGTTCGAACGCTGATATTACCACTCCTCCAACCCGGACCTTCAGCAGGAGCCAGACATGGAAGATCTCTCCCCTCGCATGGATTACTCGGAATTTGTCGACACCGCCGTCGGCGTGGCGCCCGCGCTCCAGGCGCTCGGCAAGGCGGTGGATGCCTCAGGGCTGGAAAAGCCGCTGACCGAACTCGTCAAGCTGCGCGCGTCGCAAATCAACGGCTGCGCGTTCTGCGTGCAATTCCACCTGAATCTGGCGCGGAAGCTGCGCATGGCGCCGGCCAAGCTCGATCTGGTGGCGGTCTGGCGCGACACACCGGCGGTTTTCTCGCCGCGCGAGCGTGCCGCGCTGGCCTGGACGGAAGCGCTGACCACCCTGGCCCGCGCCGCCGACCACGGCGTGGAAGATCACGAATACAACGCCGTGCTTGAGCATTTTTCCCGGACGGAAGTCGCCTTCCTCACGGCCGCTGTCGCCAACATCCAGGCGTGGAACCGTATTGCCGTGGCGATGCGCTTTGCGCCGCAGGTGCCGGCCGCCCTGGCACCGGAGGGCGCATGACCATGGACGCCATCCGCCCCATCGAAGACGAGGCCGCGTTGCGTGCGTGCTTTCCCGTCATGCACCAACTGCGGCCGCATCTTGCCGACGCCGACGAGCTGGCTGCGCGCTGGCGCCGGCAGGTCGAAGACGGCTATCGCCTCATCGCTGTCTGGCGCGAGGGCGTGCCGGTCGCGCTGGCGGGGTATCGGCAGCAGGAGAACCTCGTCTACGGGCCGTTCCTGTATGTCGACGATCTGGTGACCGATGCCAACCTGCGCAGCAGCGGCCTCGGCAACGTGCTGATGGACCACCTCAAGGCTGAAGCCGAGCGTCTGGGCTGTGCAAGGCTGGTGCTCGACACGCCGCTGTCCAACGTGCTCGGCCACCGCTTCTACTATCGCAACGGGCTGCTTGCAGGCGCCTTGCGCTTTGGCATGAACACGCGACCTGGAGGTGCCCGATGACAACGCTGCTGCACGTGGCCGTGAGCCCGCGTGATGATCGTTCGCACAGCCGGCGTGGCGCGCAATTGGTCATTGCACAATTGGCCGAAGCCGCGGGTGACGTGCGCATCATCGAGCGCGACCTGGCGGCCACGCCGCTGCCGCATCCCGATGCCGGCTTTGTCGAGGCCAGCCTCATGCCCGATGCCGACCGCACCGCGGCGCACCGCGCTCAGCTTGCACTGTCGGAAACGCTGATCGGCGAACTGGAAGCGGCGGATGCCGTGTTGATCTCCACGCCGGTGCATAACTACACAGTGCCGTCGGCGTTGAAAGCGTGGATCGACTTGGTGGTGCGGCCCGAACGCACGTTCCGGCGCACGCCGACGGGCAAGGTGGGCATGCTGACCGATCGCTCGGTACTGGTGGTGTCTGCATCCGGCGGCAATTTTGATGGTGCCCACGCGCAGACCGATTTTCTGATGCCGTATCTGCGTTATGTGTTTGCCACGGTGGGCATCCATCAGGTGGAAGGCATCCGCTTGCAGCACACGGCACGCGGGGCCGATTCCGCCGCGCGGGCCTTGGAGAGCTTTCGACAGGAACTGGCTGCGCGGATGCTGCTCATGCCGCTGGTGGCTTGAGGGTTGTCGCGCGAAAGAAAAAAGCGTGGCTTGCCTGTGGCGCCAGGGCTGCCACTTGCCATCACGCGTGTCAGTGCACCGCACCGCCGGTCACCTTGAGATCTGCCTGCGTGGCCAGTGCCGTATGCACCGCCAGACGTATCCCTTTGATCTGGGTATCGATCGACAGGCTCGGCCGGCCCGCATGGCGGGCCGCCAACTCGGGCGTCGTCGGCACGTGAATGAAGCCGCCGCGCACGTGCGGCGCACGCGTGGCAATGTGGTGCATCAAGCCGTAAAACAGGTGATTGCAGTTGTACGTGCCAGCACTCTGCGACACGCCCGCCGGCACGCCGGCCTCGCGCAGCGTTTGCACGATCGCCTTGATCGGTAGCGTGGAGAAATACGCCGCCGGCCCATCGTTCACCACGGGCCTATCAACGGGCTGATTGCCCGCGTTGTCCGGAATGCGGGCGTCGATCACGTTGATGGCCACGCGCTCCACCGAAATCTCTGTTCGGCCCGTGGCCAGCCCGAGCGCGAATACGAGGGTGGGCGATGTGTCCTCGATTGCCTCCACCAGCCTCTCGTTGGCAACACCAAACACGCACGGCAACTGCCGCGCCACAATGACAGCGCCATCCACCTGCGTGCCGTCGAGCGCCTGCGCGATGTCCCACGATGGGTTGGTCGGGTCGGATTCAAACGGCTCGATGCCGGTGATGAGAACGGTGGTCATGCGGGCGCTCCTGGGATATATGCGTAGTTATGCAACTATTTGTTGATCAAAAAAGGCCGCAGATGCAGCCTCGGTTGCCTTACGTGTTCAATGCGCCGCGAACGCTGCGGATAGCCTGCACCGTATCGTCGAACGCGGTGGCGCCGACATGTTCGCGCACGCGCCGTGCCACTCTGGCGCTCGCAGCCTGCAACGCGGCCTCCAGTTCGCGCGCGGCATCCGTGGGGAAGAGGTTCGATTCGCGGCCGTCCTCTGCGGAGGCTTGGCGTTCCGCCAGACCTTTGGCAATCAAGCCATCGACAAGACGCGTGGCGGTGGGCCGGGCAATCCCAAGCACCTCGGCCAGTTCGCGGTTGCGCACACCGGGCCGCTTGAGCACCACGCGCAGCACAAAGCCTTGCGGCGGCGTCAGGCCGAACGGCACATACGCGGCTGTCCATTCGCGCTCGACGGAGCGCGCCAGTGCGGTGGTGTTGAAGTACAGGCAATGATCAAACATGTGCGGCAGTCTAGCCACGTATCGTTAGCTATGCAACAAATATTTCCATCCGACGATCTGCTCAAGATGCGGCTGAAGGTGCGGCTTGCGCCGTGTGCATGAGTTGCTTCAGCGCCTGGACGAAATAGGCACGATCGTGCGGCGCCAGGTCTTGCATGGCTTGCGAGAGGCGGTCCATCATCGTGCGGGCGGTGAGGTGATCGCCGTCCACATGGGCAAACCACGCCAGCTCCAGCAACAATCCGCTCACCTGAACGTGGCCGTAGCGGTGACGGCCGCTGTCGTGTTCGCGCAGGCGCAGCGCGGCAACATCGGTCCAGCGCTGCGGCCAGTAGCGCGCGTCGAAGGCCTCGGCAAACGGGCCGGCCTGCGTGCGGAGATCGGCCAGCGTGAGCACTGCGCCGTGCCTGTCGGCGCGCGCAATCCGCATCAGCGCGATGGCATTCCACGCCGATTGCAGCGGTCCGCCGTTGCGCAGCGCCTGCCATTCGCTCATGGCCAGCCAGCGAACGGCATCGACGGTGCCGTCGGCATGCGTCGAGTTGCCGAGCACGTCGCGCAGCAGCCAGCACGTCATGCCGAGGTTGGCGGCCACCTGCTGGACGGCGTCGGAGGCCTGGCTTTCCAGTGCGGCAGCCAGCGCGGTTTCGAATTGCGCGACGATGCGCTGTGCGGCCTGGGCGCGTACGTCCAATGCAATGCCGTCGGCATCAGCGTAGAGCAGGCGGGCGCGCTCGATGAGGGCGCTGAGGTTGTTCCACTCGAAGCGGATCTGCGGGTGATAGCGCAGCAGGCTGCGGCCGGGCTCGGCATCGGCCAGGCGGGCGAGCAGGCCGGCGGCGAGGTCGAGGTCACGGCGGTCATACGCACACCATGCGGTGACGATGCGCTCCATGGCGGCGAGGTAGTCGTTGCCGAGCACATGGCGCTGCCTGCGGTGCGCGCGTAGTTGGGAGAGCAGGGCGCTCGCGCGTGTGGAATCTCCGAGGCGGCGCGCAGCCATTGCCTCGCCCAGGGTGACGAGGGCGCGCTGGAAATCGTTGTCGGCGGCGTCGCCGGCGTGGCGCAGCGCGAGCAGGGCACCGCCGCGTTCGGTGTCCGATGCGCCCGAGCTGGCGCTCAGCGCATGCAGCAGGCGGCCTTCGCGCATGGCGTGGCGCGCGGTCAGAAAGGCGTGCCAGAACGCGGGGTTGGGCGTGCCAGGCGCCGGGCCGGACAGCGCGCTGGCGCTGGCATCGGTGCTGTTGTCCGTGCTGCCATCTGGGGAGGCAATCCCGAGGAAGGCGCGCACATCGGCGTCATCGGCAATCCGCCCTTCCACCAGGCAGATCACGCGTGCCGCATCTTCGGGTGTGAGCCAGAAGGGCCCTTGGCTGCGCTTATCTGCGTTGAGGAAGCGCGGCTCGCGGTCGCGCTGTTCACCCCAGCCCGCTTGAACGCCCCAGTTCTGCCAATCGCGAAAGGCGCGGCTGATCATCATGCGCTGCGTGCTGGCGTCCGACACGGCGCCGCGCAGGTCGGCCAGGCGCACCAGCGGTTGCTCCGGCGACAGACGATGCGCGTATGCCAGCCGCACCAGCAGCCACAGGCTCTGGAACGGCGCGCGCCGGCCATCCACGGTTTGCGGGGTGGTCAGTTCGACATGGAGGGCGGGCAGGGCAGGCGGCGTCATGCAGGCAATCAGGCGAAGCGAAACGAAACGTGGCGCCATTGTGCGCCAAGCCCTTCGTTACAGGCGTTACGCGCGTGACGTGAGGCTTGCCGCGCACGCTGGCGACGGCACGGCGCACTCCCTACGATGCGCAGCGCCGGCTCATCTGCGCATCGACGGTTGCCGGCAGCCATCCACCCATTTCAAGGAGCGTTTCATGTTCTCTCGCTGGTCGAAGACCTTCGCGTTTGCCCTCACGGCCTGCGCCGTTGCCATGAGCACCGCCACTGCCCACGCCGAGCTGGTCGTGCGCAATGACCTCAAGCGCGTGTTCGACGCAGCCGGCGTTTCCGGCACCTTCGTCCTGATGGACATCAGCGCTGATCGCACGTACGTCGTTGACCCGGCGCGGGCCGCGCGGCGCATCCATCCGGCATCCACGTTCAAGATTCCGAACAGCCTCATCGCCTTCGACACTGGAGCCGTGCGCGACGACCAAGAAGTGCTGCCTTACGGCGGCAAGCCGCAGCCTTACAAGCAGTGGGAACACGATATGGCGTTGCCCGAGGCGATCCGGTTGTCGGCCGTGCCGATTTACCAGGAGGTGGCGCGCCGCGTGGGCTTTGAACGCATGCAGGCCTACGTTGATGCGTTCGACTACGGCAATCGCCAACTCGGCAGCGTGATCGATCAATTCTGGCTACGCGGCCCGCTGGAGATTTCCGCATTCGAAGAAGCGCGCTTTACGAGCCGCATGGCGCTCAAGCAGTTGCCGGTGAAGCCGGGCACGTGGGATATGGTCCACCGCATGCTGTTGATCGAGCAGCAGGGCGATGCCGCGCTGTATGCCAAGACGGGCGTTGCCACGGAGTATCAGCCGGAGATTGGCTGGTGGGTCGGCTGGGTGGAACGTGCCGGGCGCGTGTACGCCTTCGCACTGAACATCGACATGCCGCGCGAGGGCGACATGGCCAAGCGTATTCCGTTGGGCAAGCAGTTGATGCAGGCCCTGGAGGTGTGGCCGACGCCGTGAGACGCGCACCTGTAGGTTCCTCTATCTGACCCGCAATTAGGGATGCCCGCACTCCACAATGAGATGGATCCGGAGGACGATGAAAATCGTAAAAAACTATTGCGGCGGTCCGCCGGAAGGCGGCCAGACGCGAAACATCGCCCGAGGGGCGAGCATCCGGGGGGTCTTATGTTCAGGGTCTACAAGGCAATGGCCGTCGCCATCACGGCGGCCATCGGAGCGAGTGGCGCGCTTGCAGGCGGCAGCCAGGACGGCGTGATTTATTTCACGGGCGCGATCGTCGAGGCCGGGTTCCGTGTGCAGCCGGCGCTGCAGGCGGCGGGCGCGGGCTTGCAGACGCGTCCCTCTGCGTCAGGCGATCAGGTGGTGCTCGACTTTCGCTCGACAGCGGTGCGGGTCGTGCCGGTCGACGTGTCAGTGGAGGCGCGTGCGGCATCCTCGCTCAGGCCCCTGCGGGTGGGCGATGCGCGCAGCAAGGCGGACGTCCTGGCCAAATACGGCGGTTTCAAGGCGAGCCTGCTGACGGCAAACAACGGCACGCTGACCTTGTCGCGCGCGCCGGGGGCGGAGCCAGCGCTGGCGGTGGTGACGCTGTCCTACCAGTAATGAAAAAGGCGGGGAAATCCCCGCCTTGTTTGTGAACCGTTGCGATTGACCGTTGCGACGACGCTTAAGACGCGACCGGCCCCACCGGCGATTGAAACGGGTGGTACTGGTACAGCCACGTCTCCGACAGCGGCTTGCCATCCACCCGCAGGAACAACCGCATATCCACCGGTTCCTTCCCGTCCACCGTCAGATCGAACTGGGCGCGCCAGTGGCCTGGCACGCCGTTCGGCACGGCTTCGGTAAACACGTACGAGAACGTGCCGCGCGAGGTGCTGAGCACCGCCTCCGGTTTGGTGCCGAAGGGCAGCTTCTCCAGCGGGCCGCCCTTGAACTCGACCATGAACTTGCGCACGCCGTGCGGACGCGGCTGGCCCGGCTGGCCGCCGTTGCCCATGCGCGTGGCCACGCAGCGCGCCAGTTGCGTCGGATATGGCTCATCGGCCAGCCAGTGCAGGCGATAGCGCAGACGGTACTGGCTACCTGCGCGCGCCGGCGCCTTCGGCACCCACATGGCGACGACGTTGTCGTGGATCTCGTCGTCGGTCGGGATTTCGATGAGCTGCACGGCGCCTTCGCCCCAGCCCTCCAGCGGCTCGACCCACAGGCTCGGGCGGCGCTCGTAATGCACGCCGTCCTGGTAGTTGTTGAAATCGCGGTCGCGCTGCAGCAGCCCGAAGCCGCGCGGGTTGTTGTCGCCAAAGGCAGACGCCATCGTGCGCGGCGGATCGTTCAGCGGGCGCCAGATGCGCTCGCCGTTGCCCGTCCAGAGCGCGAGGCCGTCGGAGTCGTGCACCTCGGGGCGCCAGTCGGTGGCGGTGCCCTTGGCGGTTTCCGAGAACCAGTACATCGACGTGGCAGGCGCGATGCCGAAGCGCTCCACGTCCTTGCGCAGGAAGATGGCCGTGTCGATATCCATCACCACGCCCTTCGTGCGGTGCATGACAAAGCGGTATGCACCGGTGATGCTCGGGCCGTCGAGCAGCGTATAGATCGTCACGGAATCGGCGCGGTTGTCTGCCGGCGTGTCGAACCACACGTGCGTGAAATTGGGGAACTCTTCGGGCTTGCCGGCCTGCGCAACGTCGAGCGCGATGCCGCGTGCGGAGAGCCCGTACTGGTACAGCTCACCAATCGCACGGAAGTACGATGCGCCCAGGAAGGCAACCCAATCGTTCTTTTTCCAGTCGAGTTTTTTCTGATCGCCCAGACGGCTTTCCTGAAAGCGGAAGCCGGAAAAGCCGCTGCCGCGCGGCAGCTTGCGCGCCGGGCTGTCGGCGGGCATGTCGAAGTACGACTCGTCGTAGACGATTTCGCGTGCGGCGCCTTTTTCCACCACGTGCATGCGCACCGGCGCGCGGAAGAACGTGCCCAGGTGGAAGAACGTCACCGGAAACTGGCCCGGGCCGTCGGCAAAGAGCGCGTGGGCGGTGTCGAACTTGATCTTGCCGTGCGCTTCGTAGTCGATCTTGGCCAGGATGTCGGCCGGCGCCGTGGCGGGCGGCGTGTAAGGCTTGCCGGCCATCGTGCGGGCGCGTTCGATCAGCGCATCGAAAGAAAACGGCGCGGCATCGCCCAGCTTGACGCGATTGGCGGCCAGCGCCTCGGGCGTGATGCCGAGCGCCGCCAGCGTGGCGGTAACGGAGGCGGAGGCAAGAAGGGTTCGACGTGTGACCATAGGTGCCTGTGATGTGACTGATGAATAAGAAGGGTCCGACATGGTAACGCGGGCCCAGGTTCCGACGCCGGCTGAACACTCCCCCGGATGGCCGATCCGCTGCCGTTTGGTCGCCCAGATCGACCATTCGTCGCAGAACGTTTGAACTTGCAAGTGCCGGCTACGATACTTAGGCCACTTCCGTTGGGGGCTGGGATGACGCTACGACTGCGCAGCATCGGCATCGCTTTGGCATTGGTTTGCGCGGCATGCAGCGCCTGGGCGGCATCCTGCGATCCGCCCGCCCAGTTGAATGACGGCTGGCAGACCGAAGCCGACCCTGCCGCAGCCGGTTTCGATGCCACCCGCCTTTGCGCCGTCCTGCGTAATTTCGCCGAAGCCGATATCAACTTCCACAGCCTGCTCGTGGTGCGTCGTGGCCATCTGGTGGCGGAGGGCTATCACGCCGGCAAGGATGAGCGGGTGAAGGATCTGTTCCGCACCACGCGCACGTTCGACGCCAGCACGCTTCACGACATCCGCTCGATCAGCAAATCGGTGACGAGCCTGCTGTGGGGCATTGCGCAAGGGCAGGGGAAGATGCCGCCTCTCGATACACCGGCGCTGTCACTGTTTCCGGGGCTGGCCGACCTGAATCGCGGCGGCCGTGAGGCGATTACGCTCTCGCAGATGCTGTCGATGTCGAGCGGCCTTGCCTGGAACGAATGGCGTGCGACGAGCCTGTTCAACAACGACGAGTTCGGACTGTTTTGGCACACCTCTCAGGCGCATTACGTGTTCGACCGCCCGATGGCGGCGTCGGCTGGCACGCAGTTCAATTACAACGGCGGCAACACGGCGGTACTGGCGCAGCTGCTGGCAGAGCGCGTCGGCATGTCGTTGCCGGAGTACGCGCGCAAGCAACTGTTCGAACCGCTGGGCATCACCGACTGGGAATGGGTGGACGATTACCGTGGCCGCCCGCTGGCGTTTGCCGGCGTACGCCTGCGCCCTCGAGACCTCGCGCGTATCGGCCAGCTCGTGCTGCAGCACGGCCAGTGGAATGGGCGGCAGATCGTGCCCGCCGAGTGGATTGCCGAATCGACGCGCCCGCACATCGATACCGGCATGGGCTTGCAGTACGGCTATCAGTGGTGGCTCGGCAAGGTGGCGGCTGGTGGCACCGAACAGGCGTGGATCGGGGGCATCGGCAACGGCGGCCAGCGTCTGTGGATCGTGCCCGGGCTGGACATGGTGATCGTCACCACGGCGGGCGATTACAACCAGTCTGCCTCCTGGAAGCAGGCTGAAACCCTGCTCGACCAAGTGATGACTGCCGTGCAGCCGACACCCCGCTAACGGCGGCGCGGTTGCGGGGCTACGCGGGCTTAAAGGAACCGGTCGAGAATCTTGCGGCTGTGCTTGTCCAGCGCAAGCAGATCTCGGATCAGGTAGTGGATGCCGTGGCTGTCGGAAATGAGCAGCGTGGTGCCGGTCAGGCGGCGGATGTCTTCTTCGCCGCGCAGCACGAGGTCGGTCTGGCCGCGGTCGGTCTGCACCGTCCATGTGCTGGGCGTGGCGTAGGTCGAAACGCCGACGATCTTGCGGATCTCGGGCATGAATTCACGCGCGCCGAGTTCGGCTTCGATCAGCACACGCATCGGCGCGGGCAGCGCATCGGGCTGCGTGATCCATGCCAGCTCGTGGCCGTCGGTGCTCATCAGGCTCAAGCCCTCGCCCGCGGCGGAGATCGGGAACGCGCGCACGGGCACCACGCCTTCATGCGCGGTGCCGTCGGCCAGGGTCATCACAAGCTTGCCGAAGCCGTTGCGGCTCAGGGTGAAATCGGGCGTTTGCATCGCAGTCATTTCAGATAAAGGATCACTGCGCGTAAGCCGGCGCGGCGGCGTCCACGCGCTCGCCGTCGCTGGTCAGATCGGTGTCGGCATCGACATTGCGGGCCTGCGCCTGATAGAGCTTGTAGTACGCCCCTTCGCGTGCAAGCAGCTCATCGTGGTTGCCGACTTCGACGATCTGGCCGCGGTCCATGACGACCAGGCGATCCGCCTTGCGCAGCGTCGACAACCGGTGCGCGATGGCGATGGTCGTACGGCCCTGCACGAGGTTGTCGAGCGCTTTCTGGATTTCCTTCTCGGTGGTCGTGTCCACGGAAGACGTGGCCTCGTCCATGATCAGGATGCGCGGGTTGATGAGCAGCGCCCGCGCAATCGAAATGCGCTGGCGTTCGCCGCCTGACAGGGCTTGGCCGCGTTCACCTACCAGGGAGTCGTAGCCGTGCGGCAGGCGCAGGATGAACTCGTGGGCGTGGGCGGCACGTGCGGCGGCAATGATCTCTTCACGCGTGGCGTCGGGTTTGCCGTAGGCAATGTTGTCGGCAATCGTGCCGAAGAACAGGAACGGCTCCTGCAGCACCAGACCGATGTTGCGGCGGAATTCCGAGACGGGCAGCGAGCGGATGTCGGTGCCGTCCAGGCGGATCGCGCCTTCCGACACATCGTAGAAGCGGCAGATCAGGTTCACGAGCGTGCTTTTGCCCGAGCCGCTGTGCCCCACCAGCCCGATCATCTCGCCCGGCTGGATAGACAGGTTCAGGCCGCGGATCACCGCGCGGTTGCCGTAGCGGAAGCCCAGGTCGCGCAACTCAATTGCCCCGTTCACCTTCTCGATGTGCACGGGCTTTGTCGGTTCCGGCACGCTCGACACGTGGTCGAGAATGTCGAAGATGCGCTTGGCACCGGCCGCCGCTTTCTGCGTAACGGACACGATGCGGCTCATGGAATCCAGGCGCGTGTAGAAGCGGCTGATATACGTCAGGAACGCCACCAGCACACCGACGGTAATGGCGTCGTGGCTGACCTGCCAGATCCCGAAAATCCACACCACCAGCAGCCCGACTTCGGTCAGCAGCGTCACAGTCGGGGTAAATAGCGACCACACCGCGTTGACGCGATCGTTGATCGCCAGGTTGTGCTTGTTGGCCTCGGCAAAGCGCGTCACCTCGCGCTTTTCCTGGGCAAAGGCCTTCACCACGCGGATGCCCGGGATCGTATCGGCCAGCACGTTGGTGATTTCTGACCAGATCCGGTCGATCTTCTCGAAGCCGTGGCGCAGGCGGTCGCGCACAAGGTGGATCATCCACGCGATGAACGGCAGCGGCACAAGCGTCACGAGCGCCAGCCACGGGTCGATCGAGACCAGGATGACGGCCGTCATCGCGATCATCAGCACATCGGTGGCGAAATCGAGCAGGTGCAACGACAGGAACACGCTGATCCGGTCGCTTTCCGAACCGATGCGCGCCATCAAATCGCCCGTGCGCTTGCCGCCGAAGTATTCGAGCGACAGCTTGAGCAGGTGCTCGTAGGTGGTCGTGCGCAGGTCGGCGCTGATGCGCTCGGACACGCGCGCCAGCAGATAAGTGCGCGCCCAGCCCAGCACCCAGGCCACCAGCGCGGCGCCAAACAGGCCCGACAGGTAGAGCGTGACCCGGCGGTAGTCGACCGGTTGCCCGTTCTGGTAGGGGATCAGCACCTTGTCCATCAAGGGCATCGTCAGGTACGGCGGCACCAGGGTGGCGGCCGTGCCGATCAGCAGCAGGGCGAAGCCGGCCAGCAATTCCCACCGATACGGCCGGGCAAAGCGCCACAGGCGCAGCAGCGCCCAGGTCGAGGGCGGCTGCTCCAGTTCGCGGCTGCATTGAGGGCAGTTGTCTTCACCGGGCGGCAGGGGTGCCTTGCAGGTCGGGCAGATGTCCGCGTCGGGCTGCGCGGCCTGGGCGCCGGTGGCCAGGGCGTTGCGCTGGGCATCGAAGGCGTCAGCCAGCCGCAGGGCGTCGGTGTTGTGGCCCAGCGTGTAGCGCCAGCTTGCCAGCCTGCGCTGCCCGTCGGACAGCTCCAGCGTGCCGACGCCGGCGTGGTCGCTATGGGCAAGCGTCATGCCAGGAGCGATGTCCCAGCTTTGTAAATCCTTTTCGCCGGGCGCTTGGCCGACCAGGCGGCGGTTCGTAACAACCAGCCACCCGTGGGTAAAATGCAGCCTTGCGTCCAAATCCAGCTGCAGCCCGGCCAGGACGGTTTCATCTGGAGCAAGGCTTGAGCCGAGCACGACACTCCAGGGTTCCTGAGCGCGGGCGGCGGTGGGGGCGGACGATGGGGAGGACTGGGTCATCAGTGGCGCAAAGAATTCAAAAAGCGCGTCCAAATGGCCAAAAAACAGCCCAAAACGGGAAAAGGACGAACATAAATCGAGGCAAGAGTGCGGCGTCGCAATTGTTGCGGCCTGCAAATTTTGCTCGCAAGTATACATAGCCACGCGAGCCGGGCATTTGGTGCGTTGCACAACGCACTTCGGGCTCAAGACGTCAACGCCGACGCCGTTGTAACGTTATTGAAAGGTAACGGTTCGATTCCACGGACCAACTTCACGGGTACATCGCCCCCTGCCTCAAGCAAATTCAATGAAGAAGAAGGACATTGAGATTCTCGATGTCATGTCGCTGCGCGGCCCGAATATGTGGACATATCGGCCAGTGCTCGAGGCATGGGTCGACATTGGTGAACTGGAGGATTTTCCTTCCAACACGATTCCCGGGTTTTACGAGCGCCTGTCGACATGGCTGCCAACGCTGATCGAGCACCGCTGCAGCCCCGGCGTGCGCGGCGGCTTCCTGATGCGTCTGAAGGAAGGCACCTGGCCCGGCCACATCCTGGAACACGTCACCCTGGAATTGCAGAACCTGGCCGGCATGCCCGGCGGGTTTGGCAAGGCGCGCGAGACCCCGGTGCGCGGCGTGTACAAGGTGATCGTCCGTGCTTGGCACGAAGACGTGACCCGCGCTGCCCTGTTCGCCGCCCGTGACCTGGTCATGGCGGCCATTGAAGACCGCCCGTTCGACGTGGACGCGGCCGTCGAAACGCTGCGCGACCTGGTGGACGAGCACTGCCTCGGCCCCAGCACCGCCTGCATCGTCGATGCCGCCGATGATCGCAATATCCCGTCCATCCGCCTGTCGGACGGCAACCTCGTGCAGCTCGGCTACGGCGCACGCCAGCGCCGCATCTGGACGGCCGAGACGGACCGCACCAGTGCCATTGCAGAATCGATCTCACGCGACAAGGACCTGACCAAGAGCCTGCTGCAATCGTGCGGCGTGCCCGTGCCGGAAGGCCGCATGGTCGACAGCGCCGAAGACGCCTGGGACGCCGCCGAGGACATCGGCGTGCCGGTGGTTGTCAAGCCGTACGACGGCAACCACGGCCGCGGCGTGTTCACGAACCTGATGACGCGCGAAGAGGTGGAAACCGCTTACGCCGTGGCCATCGAGGAAGGCAACGGCGTGATCGTCGAGCGCTTCGTCTCCGGTAACGAGCACCGCCTGCTGGTCGTGGGCGGTCGCGTGGCGGCGGCGGCGATGGGCGAAACCGCGTCGGTGATCGGCGATGGCACCTCGACTATCGAAGAACTGATCGAATCGCAGATCAACTCCGACCCGCGCCGTGGCAGCACCGAAGAACACCCGCTGAACTGCGTGCGCCTGGATTCCGCCGCACTCCTCGAACTCAAGCGCCAGGGCTATGCCGACGGCAGCGCCGTGCCGCCCGCAGGCCGCAGCGTGCTGATCCAGCGCAATGGCAACGTCGCCTTTGACGTGACCGATCGCGTGCACCCGAGCGTGGCCGCGCATGCGTCGCTGGCGGCGCGGGTGGTCGGGCTCGACATTGCCGGCGTGGACCTGGTGGCCGATGACATCTCGCGTCCGCTCGATGAGCAGCGTGGCGCCATCGTGGAAGTCAACGCCGGGCCGGGCCTGCTGATGCACATTCGGCCGGCGCAGGGCGAGCCCCGCCCTGTGGGCCGCGCGATTGTGGATCACCTGTTTTCCGACAAGGACGGCGCGCAGGACGACGGTCGCATTCCCATCGTTGGCATCACGGGTACCAACGGCAAGACCGTCGTCGCGAAGCTGGTTGCGCAGTTGCTGCAGCTCTCGGGCAAGCACACGGGCCTGGGCTGCAGCGATGGCCTGTTCCTGGACCGCCGCCAAGTCGAGACGAGCAACAACCGCGGCGGTCACGGCGACCGCGCTGCGTGGGACGCCTGCCACCGCATCCTGATGAATCGCGCGGTGGAAGCCGCTGTGTTCGAGAGCGACAGCGGCATGATCCTCTCGCAAGGATTGCCGTATGACCGTTGCCAGGTCGGCGTGGTCACCAACTTCGGCAAGCCCGATCACCTGGGCGACTTCTACGTCGAAGACGAAGACCGGATGTACAGCGTTCTGCGCACGCAGATTGACGTTGTGCTGAAGTCTGGCGTGGGCGTGCTCAATGCCGCCGATGCGCGCCTCGTTGAGATGGCCGACCTGTGCGATGGCGAAGTGATCTTCTTCGCGTTGTCGGGCGATCTGGAAGCCATTGCCGCGCATCGTGCCGCAGGCAAACGGGCCGTGTTCGTGCGTGACGGCAAGGTGGTGCTCGCCACCGGCGCGACCGAACTGGCACTGGCCGATGTGTCGGCCATTCCGCTGACCTACGCCGGCCGCGTCCCGTTCCAGCTTGAGAACGTGCTGGCCGCCGTGGCCACCGGCTGGGCGCTGGGCATTTCCAACGACCTGATGCGCGCCGGCATCGTCACCTTCGATGTGGGCCAGGTGGATGTGCCGGGCCGCTTCACGCTGTTCCAGCACCACGGCGCCACCATCGTGGTGGATGACGCGCACAACGCCTCGGCGCTGGAAGCTTTGGCCACTGCGCTGGACAACTTCCCGGCCGAGCGCCGCACGCTTGTATTTGGCGCCGGGTTGCAACGTCGCGACGAAGACCTGATTGCGCAAGGCACCGTCATCGGCCAGACGTTCGATCGCGTGCTGCTATGCGAAGACGCCAGCGTCAAGCGCACCGATGCCGAGTTCGATCGCCAAGCACGCGCGCTGCTCAAGCAAGGGTTGCAGGCAGGCGGTCGCGTGGCTGAAGTCGTCGTCGAAGGGGCCAAGCGCCGGGATGTCGTGGATGCGGCGCTCTCGCAGCTCACGGCAGGCGACCTGCTGGTCCTGCAATGCGACGAGTGCGCCATCGAGGGCACCGTCGAGCAGGTACACCAGTGGATGGGCCGCGCCGAATCCCAGAACTGACGATCGGGCCTGAATCCAACAGAACGCCCAAAGCACAACGGAAAGCTGATTGCATGGAAGTCTCTCGTATCCGGGCCTTGCGCGGCCCAAACCTCTGGTGCCGCCATACGGCCATCGAAGCCATCGTGGCCTGCTCGGATCAATCCCAACTGCTGGCCGAACTGCCGGGCTTTGAAGACCGCCTGCGCGCGCGCTTTCCGGCGATTGGCCCGTTGCGCCCGGATGACGAAGCCGATGCGCCATCGATTGCGCACGCGCTGGAAGCCGCGGCGCTGGGCCTGCAAGCTGCCGCCGGTTGCCCGGTGACGTTCAGCCACACCGAGCCCACGCTCGAACCTGGCACGTATCAGGTCGTCGTGGAATACAGCGAAGAGGAGGTGGGCCGACTGGCATTCGAGCTGGCCGGCCAACTTTGCCTGGCCGCACGCGACGACCAGCCGTTCGATCTGGACGACGCGCTGCACCGCCTGCGCGAGCTGGACGAAGACGTGCGCCTGGGCCCCAGCACCGGCTCCATCGTCTACGCCGCCGTGGCGCGCGGGATTCCGTACCGCCGTCTCACGCAGGGCTCGATGGTGCAATTTGGTTGGGGCAGCAAGCAGCGCCGTATCCAAGCCGCCGAAACCGACATGACCAGCGCCGTGGCCGAATCCATTGCGCAGGACAAGGATCTGACGAAGACCCTGTTGCACGCGGCCGGCGTGCCGGTACCGCTGGGCCGTTCGGTGCGCAGCGCCGAAGAGGCGTGGGAAGCCGCGCAGGAAATCCATGGCCCGGTCGTGGTCAAGCCGCGCGACGGCAACCAGGGCAAGGGCGTGGCCGTGCGCATTCGCACGCGCGAAGAAGTGATGACGGCCTATGAGGTCGCGGCCGACATTTCGTCGGACGTG
This sequence comes from Ralstonia sp. Ralssp110, assembly GCF_047325135.1. NCBI lineage: Bacteria > Pseudomonadati > Pseudomonadota > Betaproteobacteria > Burkholderiales > Burkholderiaceae > Ralstonia > Ralstonia sp. Ralssp110. The sequence goes on from NZ_CP168609.1 coordinate 1,548,067, forward strand.
ATTGTCGAGCGCTACATCCCCGGCCACGATTTCCGCCTGCTCGTGGTGGGCAAGCACTTGGTGGCCGCCGCACGCCGCGATCCGCCACAAGTCATTGGCGACGGCAAGCACACCGTGCGTGAGCTGGTCGACGAAGTAAACCGCGACCCGCGACGCGGCGAAGGGCATGCCACGTCGCTCACGAAAATCCGCTTTGACGACATTGCGCTGGCCACGCTCGCCAAACAGGGCCTGAGCGCCGACGCCGTGCCGCCCAAGGGCACGCGCGTGGTGTTGCGCAATAACGCGAATCTCTCCACGGGCGGCACAGCCACCGACGTGACCGACGACGTGCACCCCGCCATCGCGGCGCGTGCCGTGGCGGCAGCGCAGATGGTCGGCCTCGACATCTGCGGCGTGGACGCCGTGTGCGAAACGATGCTCAAGCCGTTCGAGGACCAGGCCGGCGGCATCGTGGAAGTCAACGCCGCGCCGGGTTTGCGCATGCATTTGCAGCCCTCGTACGGCAAGGGCCGCGCGGTGGGCGAGGCCATCGTCTCGACGATGTTTGCCGATGGCGACGACGGCCGCATTCCCGTGGTGGCGGTATCCGGCACCAACGGCAAGACGACGACGGTGCGCCTGATCACGCATCTGCTTGCCACCAGCGGCCTGCGCATGGGCATGACGGGAACCGACGGCGTATACATCCAGGGTCAGCGCATCGACACCGGTGATTGCAGCGGCCCGCGCAGCGCGCGCAACGTGCTGCTGCATCCGGACGTAGACGCCGCTGTCTTCGAAACCGCGCGCGGTGGCCTGCTGCGCGAAGGTCTCGCGTTCGACCGCTGCGACGTGGCGGTAGTGACAAACGTGGGCGAAGGCGACCATCTGGGCCTCAACTACATCAGCACGGTGGAAGACCTGGCTGTGCTCAAGAGCGTGATCGTGCAGAACGTGGCGCCGCGCGGCATGGCGGTGCTCAACGCCGCCGACCCGATGGTCGCGCGCATGGCCGACGGCTGCCCTGGATCGGTCACGTTCTTCGCGCACGACGCCAGCCTTCCGACCATGGCCCTGCACCGCGCGCAGGGCAAGCGCGTGGTGTTTGTCGATGGCGCCGAGATTGTGGCTACCGAAGGTGGGAACGAAACGCGCATCGCACTGGCTGATATTCCGCTCACGCGCAACGGCACGATTGGCTTCCAGGTTGAAAACGCGATGTCGTCGATTGCCGCTGCATGGGCACTTGGCATCGACTGGACGATCATCCGCCGCGGCCTCGCCACCTTTGTGAACGACGCCGCCACCGCGCCCGGCCGCTTCAACGTATTCGACTACAAGGGCGCCACGCTCATCGCCGACTACGGCCACAATCCCGACGCCATCCAGGCGCTATGCAACGCCGTGGCCACCATGCCGGCCCAGCGCCGCTCGGTGGTGATCAGCGGGGCGGGCGATCGGCGCGACGAGGATATCCGCCGCCAGACGCAGATTCTGGGTGGCGTGTTTGACGACGTCGTGCTTTACGAAGACCAGTGCCAGCGCGGCCGTGCCGATGGTGAAGTGCTCGCGCTGCTGCGAGAAGGGCTGCAGGGTGCGTCGCGCACGAGCCGTGTTGATGAAATCCGTGGTGAATTCCTCGCGATTGATACGGCGCTGGGGCGGTTGCAGCCGGGTGATCTCTGCCTGATTTTGATTGATCAGGTGGAGGAGGCGTTGGGGCATATTGCGCGGCGCGTTGCGGAATGAGTTTTGGCCCCCTTTGATGGGGGTTCGCCGGGTTTTGTTTTTGTGGTGCATCCCTGTTTCGTACCCTGCCGGGCACGACCTACTTTTCTTTGTCTTGCCAAAGAAAAGTAGGCAAAAGAAAGGCGCGCCCGAGATGGCGAAAGACTCCTTGAATTTGCGTAACCGGGCGGAGGTGGGGAAAACTCGCTTCGCTCAGACAGTTCCCCACCTTTTTTCCGCCCGCTTACGAAAATTCAAGGCGCCATCAAGGGCTCAACGTCAAAAGAGAAAGGCCAACCCATCGCGCGGTTGGCCTTTGTCGTTTGGGCTTGTGCCCAGATGGTTCGGCTTTTGTCCTTTGACTTTCCTGCCCTAGATGGCGCCTTGAATTTCTGTTGCAGGGAGGAAAAAGAGGGGAGGCTGTCTGAGCGCAGCGAGTTTGCCTCCCCTCCCTCCCTGCGACATAAATTCAAGGGGAAGTCGCCATCTCGGGCGCGCATTTCTTTGCTTACTTTCTTTGGGCAAGACCAAAGAAAGTGAGTCAGCCCCGGCAGGGGATGAAACAAGGGATGCACCAACAACAAAAGAACAAGGCAGAAACCCCCGCCCACCCCCTCCAACACCATTGCCCTATGATGACGTCTCCCCCTGAGTCCCTGCGCCATCATGCCCAACCCCATCACACTCGCCCCAGTAGAACTCGCAAAGTCCTACCGCCTCCTGAACCACGGCCCGACCACGCTGGTCACCAGCGCCCACAACGGCGTGCGTAACGTCATGGCAGCGGCTTGGGCGATGCCACTCGACTTCGACCCGCCCAAGGTGCTCGTGGTGGTCGACAGCCGCACGCTCACACGCGAGCTGATCGAAGCCTCGGGCGTGTTTGCGCTCAACATCCCCACCCGCGCCATCGCCGAGACCACGCTCGCGGTGGGCACGCTGTCGGGCCGCGACGGCGACAAGTTCGATGCGCTCGGCCTTGCCACCATACCCGCCCGCACGATCGATGTGCCGCTGTTGGCTGGCTGCGCAGGGTGGCTGGAATGCCGCGTCATTCCCGAGCCGCACAATGAGAAGCGCTATGACCTGTTCATCGCAGAAGTGACAGCCGCCTGGGCGGACCCTGCGCTGTTCAGCAACGGCCGCTGGCACTTTACCGATGCGAGCAGCAAGACCGTGCACTACCTCGCAGGCGGTGCATTCTTTGAGACCGGCGATGCGTTCACCGTGGAGGCCAAACAGCCATGAGCGACATCGCCATCCGCCCGTTGACCGACGACGATGCCGAACCCTTCAAGGTGCTCCGCCTGAAGGCCATTCAAGACGCGCCCACTGCCATCTGGCCGACGCACGATGAAGAGTCGGGGCGCACGCTGGAAGAAACCCGCAACCGCATCCGTACGACTGACCATCAGATCGTGTTTGGGGCGTTTGCAGAGGCTGAACTGATTGGCATTGCCGGGTTGCGGCGTGAAGCGCTTGCGCAAGTCGCGCACAAAGCCGTGCTGTGGGGCGTATTTGTTGACCCCGCACATCGGCGGGCCGGTATTGCCGGCCGTCTGCTGAATGCCGCCATTGCGCATGCGCGTGCTGCACGGGTGCTGCAAATCCATCTCTGCGTGAACGCTGAAAACCCGCGTGCGCAAGCGCTGTATCGCAACGCGGGTTTCGAGACCTTCGGCATCGAGCGCCGCGCCATGCGTGTCAGTAATCGCTTCTACGACGAAGAACACATGGCGCTGCGGCTCGACGTCTGAACCGTCAGGCGCATGCCATCAGGTCAGCCACACCCTGGCTAGCTTCAGCACGGATGCTTGCCACATCCAGCCCGCACACCACGCCTTCGTCCACCACGACACGGCCGTCGATGATGCTGGTGCGCACGGCAATGGGCTCGCCGGCCACCACGGGCGCGAGCGCCGGGTCGTGGAAGCCGTAGAAGCGCGGGTGGTTGATGTCGTAGAGCACCAGATCGGCTGCTTGCCCGACCTGCAGCGTGCCGACTTCACTCAAGCCGAGCACGCGTGCGCCGCCTGCGGTGGCCCAGTGAATGACATCTTCAGCAGTGGTGGCACTGGCGCCTTGCGCGGCACGGTGGATCAGCCAGGCGGTGTTGACCTCGCCGGTCATGCTGCCCGATTCGTTGGACGCTACGCCATCCACGCCCAATGACACCGGCACGCCGGCCGCGGCCAGTTGCGGTACCGGCGCGATGCCGCTGCCCAGCCGGCTGTTGCTGACGGGGCAGTGCGCGATGCCGCTGCCCGTCTGGGCGAGCATGCGGATCTCTGACGGCTGCAAGTGCACGAGGTGCGCAAACCAGACGTCCGGGCCCAGCCACTCGTGCTCGGCCACGAACTCCACCGGCAGGCAGTTGTATTTCTCGCGGCAAAAGCGCACGTAGTTGTCGGTCTCTGACAGGTGCGTATGCATGCGCAGGTGCATGCCGCGCGCCGCATGTGCCAGCTCCACCAGCAATGCCGGCGGCAACGAGAACGTGGGTGTGGTCGGTGCTACCACCACGCGGCGCATCGCATCCGGTGCGTCGTCGTGATAGCGGTGTTTGAGCCGCTCGATGTCGGCCAGCATCTGGTCGAGCGTTTCAGGCCGCAGCGCCGTCTTCGAGAGGCCCGGGTGGCTGCTGGCCGATTCGATGGCGCCGCCGCGGCACAGCACGAAGCGCATGCCGAATTCATCTGCCACATCGAACAGCATGTCGCCCGATTCGGTGCCGCCGCCTGCGTGATAGAGGTAGTGGTGGTCGGCGCAGGTGGTGGCGCCCGACAGCAGCAGCTCCGCCATGCCCAGGCGCGCAGCCGTGCGCATCAGCTCGGGCGTGAACAGCGGCAGGCGCGGATAAGGCACGCTGGCGAGCCACCCTTGCAGGTCCTGGTTCATGCCTTCCGGCACGGCCTTGAGCAGGTTCTGGAACAGGTGATGGTGCGTGTTGATCCAGCCCGGGTAGACGATGCAGTCGCTGGCGTCGATGACGCGCTCGCCGGGGCGGGGCGTGAGGTCTGCGCCCATCTCGGCGATGCGGCCCCCGGCGATGCGGATATCGACCGCACCGGCGCGTGCGGCGTCACCGCGCAGGCCGGTCATGACGGCCATGGGGCGGCGGATGAGGATGTCTTGAGGCGTGTTGTGCATGGAAATGTCCATTGGAAAATCAGGCGCGGCCGGCCGTACGCACCACAGACGCGGGCACGTGCGCTTCTTCGGTGCCGTTGAGCAGCAGGTTCAACGCTACGGAGACCAGGCAGGCGATGACCACGCCGCTGTGCAGGAACGGTTGCGTCCAGTCGGGCAGGGCCTTGAACAGCGTGGGCGCCAGCACCGGCACCAGCGCGGCGGCAATCGTGAAGCCCACGATCAGGACGTTGTAGCGGTTGTGTTCATAGTCGACGCGCGCCAGGGTCTGGATGCCCGCAGCGGCCACCACGCCGAACATGGCAATGCCGGCGCCGCCCAATGCGGCCGATGGCGTGGCCGCAATCACGGCGCCGGCCTTGGGCACGAGCGCTACGAGACACATCAGCACGCCGCTCACAGCCACCACCCAGCGGCTGCGCACACCGGTCAGCACCACCAGCCCGACGTTCTCCATGAACGCAATGAACGGGAAGGCCGCGAACATGCCGGCAATGGCGCTGGCCAGGCCGTTGGCGCGCAGGCCGTTGATGGCTTCCTCTTCTTCGATGGGCTTTTCGACAATGTCGCCAATAGCCAGGAACAGTCCCATCGATTCGACCATCTGCACGATCATCACCACGATCATGGTGAGTGCGGGAACCACGGCAAACACGGGCACCCCGAAGTGGAACGGCACCGGCACCGTGACCCACGGCGCTTCAGCCACGCCGTGAAAGTTGCCCATGCCCATGGCGCAGCCGAGCAACGTGCCGACGATCATGCCCACCAGCACAGCAAGGTTGCGCAGCAGCGGGCTGCCGAAGCGGTTGATGAGCAGGATGGTGGCAACCACGACCACGGCAACCAGCAGGAACGACGGCGCACCGAAGTTGGCAGCGTTGCGTCCGCCGCCCACCCAGTCATACGCGACGGGAAAGAGCTGCAGGCCGATGACGGTCACGATGCAGCCCGTGACCACCGGTGGAAAAAATCGCCGCAGCCGCCCCACCAGCGGTGCGGCGAGCAGCGTAAACAGCCCGGCCGCAATGACCGCACCGCACACGCCCGCGAAACCTACGGCAGGGTTGGTGCCGATGGCAATCACCGGCCCCACGCTGCTGAATGCCACCCCCTGCAGGATCGGCAACCGCACCCCGAACTTCCAGAACCCGATGGTCTGCAACAGCGTGGCAATGCCCGAGCAGAACAACGTGGTGCTGATGAGGACAATGGTGTCCGCCTGCGACATCTTCAGTGCTGATGCAATGATCATCGGCACCGCAATGGCGCCGATGTACGACACCGCCATATGCTGCAAGCCCAACGTCAACATCTGTCGGGTCGACAGAATCTGGTCGACCGGGTGTACGGCTGTTGTCATGGTTGTCTCCTATCGTTGTCATGCCCGGGGCGTGCCAGGAGCCGCCCTCGGGTCAGGGGGGATGTCATGTCATGGCATGCTCACGCCGCCAGACACGCGTTGAAACCGTCCTGCAGGGCCGCACGATCGAGGTCGCGGCCGATGAAGACGATCTTGCTGCTGCGCGCTTCGCTGCCCCACGGCTGCGTTGCGCGAAAGTCGATGAGGCTGTGCACGCCCTGCAGCACGTAGCGCTGCGCCTGGCCCTTCACCGCCAGGATGCCCTTCATGCGGAACAGCGTTTCCGCCTGCTCGGTGCGCAGGGTGTCGATCCACGTGTGGAAGCGCACGAGATCCACGTCGGCCGGTACGTCAAAACCCACGGACGAGACGCTCGGATCGTGCTGGTGCTCGTGCTCATGTTCGTGCTCATGGTCATGCTCGTGAGCGTTGGCGTGAACATGTTCATGTTCGTGGTCATGTTCATGGTCGTGCGCGGCATGCTCGCCGTGCCCCGCGTCTGCACCGATCTCCAGCAGCTTCTGCGTGGCCTCGAACGCGCCGACACCGATGATCTTGTTCAGATCGACCTCGGCATAGCTGGAGGTGACGATGTCGGCCGTGGCGTTCAAGCCGCGGATGCGCCCGCGCAGCGCGTCGATATCGTCGCGGCCCACAAGGTCAACCTTGTTGATGACGATGCGGTCTGCGCAGACGATCTGGTCGACGGCCTGGTTGTCGACGCCGTCCAGGTGCAGGTCGCCCAGATGCGCGGCGATGTGCTTGGCGTCGACCATGGTGACGATGGCGTCAAGCTCGACATGTTCGGCAATCGGATCGTCGATGAAGAACGACTGCGCCACCGGATACGGATCGGCCAGGCCGCTGGTTTCCACCAGGATGTGGTCGAGCCGTTCGGGCCGTGCGACGAGCTGGCGCACGATGCGCACGAGGTCTTCGCGCACCTCGGCCGTGCAGCACACGCAGCCGTTGACCATCTCGTAGATCTCTTCGTTTTCCGAGGCCATGACGAGGCCGCCGTCAATGCCGACTTCACCGAACTCGTTTTCGATCACGGCGATCTTGCGGCCGTGGTTTTCGCGCAGGATGAAGTTCAGCAGCGTGGTTTTGCCGGCGCCAAGAAAGCCGGTGAGGATGGTGACCGGAATCTTGGTGTTCGGGCCGGGAAGCGTGGCGTGGGCCGTGGCTTGGGGTTTCATGTTGTCTCCTTGTCGAGCGTGGGTGGGGTACGGACTAAGGCAGGTAAGGCTTCTTCGCCCCAGCGCAGGGCGGTGCCGGCATCGAGCCCGAACAGGTCGAGCACGCGGCCGAGGGTGTGGTCGATCATGTCGTCCAACGTATTGGGGCGCGCGTAGAAGGCCGGTACGGGCGGCGCGACGATGGCGCCCATCTCCGTGACGGCCTGCATGTTGCGCAGGTGTGCGAGCGTGAATGGCGTCTCGCGCGCCATCAGAACGAGCGGCCGGCGCTCCTTGAGCGTGACGTCCGCTGCGCGGGTGAGCAGCGTCGACGAGACGCCGGTGGCGATCTCCGCGAGCGTCTTCATCGAACAGGGGGCGACGATCATGCCCAACGCCCGGAACGATCCGCTTGAAATGCCGGCGGCCATGTCGTCGGCGCGGTGCGTATGCGTGGCGCGGGCCATCACGTCGGCGAGCTTGAACGGCGTTTCGTGCGTCATCGTCAACACTGCGGAGCGCGTGACGACCAGGTGTGTTTCCACATCGAGCGCGCGCAGCAGTTCGAGCAGCCGCACGCCGTAGATGAAGCCCGACGCGCCGCTGATACCGACCACCATGCGTGGTGGCGCGGGCGGGCGGAGATGGCGCCCACTCATGACTGCACGCCTGCCTGGCGCAGGATATCGGTCGCCCGCGCCACGGCCTGCGGATCGATGCGCGCGCGGATGCCCTCGAAGCCGGCACCGCGCGTGGCATCGATGCCCATGCGCGAAGTCGTGCCGTGCACTGAAGAAGAGGGATCGAGCGGGCTGCCGGGCAGGCCGTCGACCATGAAGACATCCTGGTGCGGCTGGAAGTGGGTCGCCATGGCCCACAGCACCTGTTCGTCCTGCTGCAGGTCGATATCCGAATCCACTGCAATCACAGTCTTGAGGTATGGGTCCCAGCCGAGCAGTGCGAGCATGACCTGACGCGCTTCACCGTCGCGCGTCGGGTTGAGCGCCACGTAGCAATGGAAGTGCGTGCCCGAGTTCGGATAGTGCAGCGCCGTCACCGATGGGAAGCGCGCCTTGAGCTTCTCGCTCATCTCGGCCTCGCGCGGCAGGCGGGCCAGCGTCAGATGCTCGGCGTACGGGCCGCCCACCACGTCGACCAGCCAAGCATCGCGCCGGCGCATCAGGGCATCGATGCGCAGCACATTGTTGGTGGAGCGGTCGGACGAATAGCCGGTGAATTCACCGAACGGGCCTTCCTCGGCATAGGCGGCGGGGTCGATGGTGCCTTCGAGCACGAACTCCGCTGCCGCCGGCACGCCGATGCCGTAGCGCGGCGTGCGGACAATATCGAGCGGCGCGCCGAGCAGGCCACCCGCCACGGCGCGTTCGTCGGCGCCAAAGGGCAGGCGGGCGGCGGCGGCCAGCATGAACAGCGGATGCGCGCCCACCACCATCGCCACGCGCAGCACGTCGCCGCGTTCGCGCGCGGTCTGCAGCATGCGCCACAGGTGGCCGCGCGAGTGCAGGCTCGTCGCCAGTGCGTTGCGTGCGTGGCGCATCGAACGGTGATAGCTCATGTTGGACACGCCCGTCACCGGGTCCTCGGCCACGATGATGGCGTTGGTGATGTAGGGCGCGCGGTCGCTCTCGAAGTGCTTGATCATCGGCAGCAGCGCAACGTCGACCGCGTCGCCTTCGATCACCTCTTCGGTGATGGGGCCGTGCGAGACGACACGCGGTGCGATGGGCGCATTGGCGCGTGCCTGGAACGCGTCGTGCAATTGGGTGGGCGGCACGTCGAACAGCCGTGCCAGCCGTGCGCGCGAGGCGAAGACATTGGTGACCAGGGGCACCTGCAGCCCGCTGACCTGCTCGCAGATCAGCATCGGATTGCGGCTGCATGCGGCAAGCCGGTCGATGACGGCCGTGACATCCTGGTCGGCGCTCACGCCTTTGCGCAGGGTCAGCACGTCGTCGGGGTACAGCTCGCGATAGAGATTGGCGAAGACGTGGAAATCCTGGTCTTCGCCAAGACGGGTCATGCTCATTGGCACACCTCGCTAAAGGCGGGCGCCGCATGCCACAGAGGCGCGGCGCCCGCGGGATCGGCGCTCAGGCCGCTTCTGCTGTCTGGACGTAGGTCGACTTCAGGCGCAGTTCCGCCTCGGCCAGGTCCTTGGGCGGCTTGGTGGGCTCGATGCCGACCAGTCGCGCAATGTTGTTGCCCAGATAGTCTTCGAGGTGGTCCTCATCGATGCCCAGCCCCTGCGGCGGCGCCGAGCACAGCACCTCCAGCTCGCGCAGCCACATGCCGGGCTCGTTGGGCGGCGAATCGGTCCCGAAGACGATCTTGTCGCGCGGCAACTGCTTCGCAAATTCGACGATGCGCGACTGGAAGCACCAGCCCGATTCGCAGTACACGTTGGGCGTGTCCATCGCCATCCAGAACGCTTCGAACGAGTAGTTGCCGCCGGTCTGGATACCGAAGTGGCCGATGATGAAGTTCACCATCGGGAACTCGCGGATGATCGGGTAGAACATCGTCGGGATCGTGTACGGGCCGTCGCCGGTGTGGATCAGCACCACGATGTTGTACTTGGCGCAGACCTTCATGGCCGGGCGCAGCCAGTCGAGCGCGCGGTCGGGGCGGTAGCCGTGCATGTTGGCGTGCAGCTTGACCATCTTGAAGCCGTATTCCTTGATGTGGAATTCCAGCTCCGCCGCGCCGTTCTCCGGGCCCCAGCGCGGGTTGTACGTGAAGTTGCCGATGAAGCGGTCGGGGTACTTCTGCGTTAGTTCGGCGATGTACGCCATGTAGTCGCGGATGCCTTCACGGCCACGGCGGTTGCCATCGCGGTAGCCGGTGTTGCCCGGCGGCGGCTGGATGAAGCCCATGTCGATGCGGCGGGGCTTGCCGTTGATCATGTACGGGCCGTCCATCAGCTGGATCATGCGTTCGCCGTTGAACGGCGTGCCGGTGTGGCGCCAGGCCTCGTCGACGAGGTTGGTCGGGTGCAGATGGGTATCGATAATCATGTGTTGCGCTCCGTGCGGTCTGCGGTGGCTCAGGCGGCAGCCAGCGCGAGCTGCGCTTCGGCTTCAGCCACGGTCTTGGGCGGACGGGTCGGCTCCAGGCCGATCATGCGGGCGATGTTGTTGCCCAGGTAATCCTCGAGCGTGTCTTCATCGAGGTTCAGGCCCTGCGGCGGGTCCATGCACAAGACTTCCAGCAGGCGCAGCCACATGCCGGGCTCGTTGGGCGGGGTGTCCGTGCCGAACAGGATCTTGTGCTTGGGCAGCACCTTGGCAAATTCGACGATGCGCGACTGCAGGCACCAGCCCGATTCGCAATACACGTTGGGCAGCTCCATCGCCCACTGCATCGGCTCGAACACGTAGACGCCGCCGGTCTGCACGCCGAAGTGCGCCATGATGAAATCGACGTTCGGGAAGCGCTTGATCATCGGAATCCATTCCGACGGAATGCTGTAGGGGCCGTCGCCCGTATGCAGCTTGACGGGCACGCCCAGCTCGGCACATTTTTCGAACGCGGGCATCACCCAGTCCAGCGCGCGGTCTGGGCGGTACGCGTGCATGTTGGCCTGCATCTGGACCATCTTGAAACCGTGTTCCTTGACGTAGCGCTCGATGGCCTCCACGCCGTTCTGCACGCCGCAGCGCGGGTTGTAGACGAAGCAGCCGAGGAAGCGGTCGGGGTACGTCTGCACCATCTTGAGCGTGTACGCCATGTAGGCGTCGATGGATTCGCGGCCCGAAAGCTCGCCGTCCGTCCACGTGTAGATGGTGTTGCCCTGCGGCGGCTGGATGAAGGCCTTGTCGATACGGCGCGGCTTGCCGTTGATCATGTAAGGGCCGTCCATCATTTCGAGCAGGCGCTCGCCGGTAAAGGGGTCGCCGTCGTGCCACCACGCGAGGTCCACCAGGTCGGTGGGGTAGCAGCTGATGTCGATGATCATCGTTGGATCTCCTGATGACTGGGAGGAAGCGCGTGATGGCTTCCCGGTGAGGGCAGGCACGTCCTGCAGCGCGGCGCTCTTTGCTAGGCGTGTGCCTTCCCCTCGCCGGATCGCGTGATGCCGGATGCGTGCTGCTTGGGGCGCAGTATCGGAGTCAGGGCCGGGGGCCGGCCAATACTATTTGGCGGCGGTCTTGATACGTTGCCGATATCGGCAAGCGGCCGGAGGGAGAAGCGGCCTCAGCCGCCCAGCGTGTCGCGTGCGAGTTGTTGCACCGCGCTCACCACGGCCTGCGCACGCTGCCCCTGCCCGCGCTGCCAGACGGCATACAGGTTGTAGTGCGCGGGGATGGCGACGTCCGTCAGCGGGACGAGGCGCTGATGCTGCAGCGCATCGGCTGCGAGCAGCCCGCGGACGAGCGCCACGCCAATGCCGGCCTCAGCTGCGGCGACCATGTTGGCGGCGTTGTCGAAGGCCGCCACCACGGCGGGTTCCAGCGGCTCCAGGCCGGCGGCGTCAAGCCATGGAATCCACGAGCGCCGCGTGTAGCCCAGCAACGGCAGCGCCATCGCGGCCGATGGGGCCAGCGGCGCCTGCACGCCATGGCGTTCCAGCAGTGCCGGCGCTGCCACCGCGGTGACGTGGTCGCCACAGATCAGGGCCATCTCGCAGTCATCCCATTCGCCATAGCCGTAGCGCAGCGAGACATCTACGCGCTCGAACGACGGCCGCTCGCCGCGCGTGGTCGACAGGAACATCACCTGGTAGCCGGGCAGCGCCGCCAGCAACTGCGGCAGGCGCGCATTGAGCCAGCCCTGCGCCAGCTCGCTGTCGACATCGACGATGAGCGTTTGCGGCACGTGCCGGTTGCGCACCGAAGACAGCGCCCGGTCCACCTGCCCGAAGCCGTCGGTCAGCATGCTCGCGAAGAGCTGACCCGCATCGGTCAGCACGATGCCGCCCGCCTCACGCACGAACAGCGGCTGGCCGATGAACTCCTCCAGCGAGCGGATCTGCTGGCTGATCGCGCTGTGTGTCAGGTCCAGTTGCTGCGCGGCCTTGGTAAAGCTGCCGGTGCGCGCGGCCTGCAGGAAGGCATGCATCGACTGGATCGACGGATAACGCTTGTACATGGCGGCGGCAGGTGAGCTGTTAGTTCGACTTACACGGGCTGGCAGAAATCGTCGCTGGCGGGGTGCCCGTGCGCGGCTTCATATTGCTGCCAGGCGCGGCCGCATGAGACGGCCCGATTCTGGAGGAGACAATGATGACCGAGATTATGGTCAATGGCGCGCCCCATGCGCTGGATGACGCCGATGCAGACATGCCCCTGCTGTGGGTGCTGCGCGATCGGCTCAAACTGACGGGCACCAAGTTTGGCTGCGGCGGCGGCTTTTGCGGGGCCTGCACCGTCCATCTGGATGGTGCGCCGATCCGCGCGTGCATTACGCCAGCATCGGCAGCGGCGGGGCACGGCGTCACCACCATCGAAGGGCTGTCGAAAGACGGCACGCACCCGCTGCAACGCGCCTGGGTGGCTGAAGACGTGCCGCAATGCGGCTACTGCCAGTCGGGGCAGATCATGTCGGCAGCTGCGTTGTTGGCGGCAGGCACGCCCGTCAACGACGAAGCCATCACGAATGCCATGGCGGGCAACATCTGCCGCTGCGGCACCTACGGGCGCATCCGCCAGGCCATCAAGCGCGCCGCCGACGAGCGAGGCAAGGCATGAGCGCGCCGCGTGATTTGCATGCACCGTCGCGCCGCCGTTTCCTGCAGCAAGGCGCGCTGCTGACGGCGGGCCTGGCAGTCGGCTTCCGCATGCCCGATGCGCTGGCTGCCGGCAAGGATGTGGCTGCGGGTGAGTTCGAGCCCAATGCCTGGGTGCGGGTGCTGGCCGACAACACCGTGAAGATCGTCGTCCACAAGCACGATTCCGGCACCGGCACGCAGACGGCCCTTGCCGCCTGCGTGGCAGAAGAGCTGGATGTGGACCCGATGCGTATTGCCGTCGTCACGCCAGAAGACCCGTTCTTTCTTGAATACATCCACCCGATCTGGAAGGTGTATTCCACCGGCGGCAGCACCAGTGTGTCGCTCGAATATGCGCGCCTGCGGCAAGCCGGCGCCACGGCGCGCGCAATGCTCGTGAGTGCAGCGGCGCAACGCTGGGGTGTGCCCGCCGCCAACTGCGGCACGGCCGGCGGCACCGTCATCTGCAGTGACGGCCGCAAGGCCACCTACGGCGAATTGGCCGATGCTGCGGGCCGCCTGCCTGCGCCTGCCAACGTGACGCTGAAGAACCCGGCGGATTTCAAATACATCGGCAAGCTGCGCCACAAGCGCGATGCGCTGGCCAAGGCCACAGGCCGGTTCCAATACGGCATCGACGTGTCGTTGCCAGGCATGCTGGTGGCAGTGGTGCAGCGTGCGCCCATGCCCGGCGCGCGTGTGCGCCGCATCGACAGCGCCGAGGCGCTGAAGGTGCGCGGCGTGCGCCAGGTCATCACCATCCCGATGCGGCCCGATGTGCTGGGCGGCAATCAGGAGGGCGTGGCCGTGCTGGCCGACGACTACTGGGCGGCCAACAAGGGCCGCTCCGCCCTCAAGGTCGAGTGGGACGACAGCGCCTTCGCCGATTTCGACAGCGGCCATGTCGCGCAGCACCAGGCCGCCTGGCTCGCCAGTGGCAAGGCGCGCGTTGTGCACACCGTGCAGACCGGCAACACGGACGTGGCGATGTCCCACGGCGCCAAGCGCATCGATGCGGCGTATCGCATGCCGTACAAGCAGCAGAATCCGCTGGAACCCGTCAACATCACCGCGTGGTTCAAAGGTGGCGCCATTCAATACTGGGGCGGCATCCAGGTGCCATCCACCGCGATGGAAGCTGCCGAGGTGATCTGCGGCGTGCCGCGCGACAAGGTGGTGCTGCACGAGATGGTGTCGGGCGGCAGCTTTGGTGCGCGCGAGAGCAAATACTGGCTGTTCGAGGCGAGCTATCTTGCAAAGAAGACCGGCGTGCCGATCAAGCTGATGAACAGCCGCGAAGACGAGATGCGCGCGCTGTACGGCCACCCCGCCACGTATCACCGCCTCGAAGGCGCGCTTGATGCGCAGGGCCGGCTCGATGCGCTGCGCATCCGCGCGGTGTCGCCCGCATCGCCGGAACAGTGGGAGCCGGGCTACTTCGACCGCCCCGACCGCATGGATTACAGCACCACCGAGGCCATCTCGAAGTGGGATTTTCCGTACCGGGCCAACCATATGGATATCGGCTGGGTCCGGCACGAGACCGGTATCCCGACTGGCTGGTACCGGGCGGTCAGCTTTATCCCCAACGTGTTCGCCACCGAGAGCTTCATGGACGAGCTGGCCGTGGCGGCCAAGCGCGACGCAGTCGACTTTCGCGTCGCACACATGGCCGAGCGGCCGCGGCATGTGCACGTGCTGCGCACCGCCGCGCAACGCGCCGGGTGGGGCAAGGCGGCGCATGGGCACACCCTGGGCGTGGCGACACACCAAGCGTATGACAGCTACATCGCAGTCGTGGCGCAAGTCGCCCGCAAGGACGGCCGCGTTGTGATTGAAAAGCTCACCTGCGTGGCGGACGTCGGCCTGGCCGTCTCGCGCACGGGCGTGGAAGAGCAGCTTTACGGCGGCTTGATGTGGGGCCTCGGCCATGCGCTGTTCGATCGCATCGACATTCAGGGCGGGGCCGTGCAGCAAAGCAACTTCCACGACTATCCCGTCATGCGCATGTCTGACATGCCGGCCATCGATATCGTCATCATCGACGGCAATCGCGACAAGCCTGGCGGCGTGGGCGAGCTGGCGAACCCACCGGTGGCGCCGGCCATTGCCAACGCCATCTTCCGGCTGACCGGCAAGCGCCAGCGCGAGACGCCGTTCAACTTCGACCTGAAGGCGTAGCGCATACCGTGGACATCCGCCTGCTGCGCTATTTCTCGGTGCTGGCCGACGAGCTGCACTTCGGGCGTGCGGCGGCGCGCCTGTTTATGTCGCAGCCGCCGCTGAGCCAGCAGATCCGGCTGCTGGAAGACGAGATCGGCACGCCGCTGTTTGTGCGCAGCCACCACCGCGTAGAACTGACGGCGGCCGGCCGCACGCTCAAAGAGCAAGCGCCACTCGTGTTTGCACAGCTCAACCGCGCGCTGGACCTCACCCGGCAGGCGGGCCGTGGCCAGGTGGGCGAGCTGGAAATCGGCATGATCAGCTCGGTGATGGTGGGGCTGCTGCCCGAAGCGCTGCGCCAGTTTCGCGAGCGCTACCCCGGCGTTGAATGGCGGCTGCAAGAGATGACGCCCGCCGCGCAGGTGGCCGCGCTCAAGGAGCGCCGCATCGACGCGTGCATCTTCCGGCTGGGCCACGAAGACCCCGCCGTGCGCAGCGAGTTGCTGCAGCACGAGCCGATCGTGATGGCGTTGCCCGCCACGCACCGCCTGGCTGGCCACGCCAGCCTCGCGCTCGGCGATTTTGCCGGCGAGCCGTTCGTTGCATTCGAGTCCAAGCGCTCGCGCTTTGCCGATCACCTGCTGCATCTATGCATCCAGGCCGGCTTTGCGCCGCTCGTGCGCCAGCAGGTGACCGAGGTGCAGACGCTGCTGGCGCTGGTGAGCGCGGGCTTTGGCGTGGCACTGCTGCCGGGCTCCACTGCCAACCTGGCGCCGCCGGGTGTGGTCTTCCGGCCGCTGGAGCCCGCGCTGCCAGCCGTGCCGCTGTACGTGCACTATCGCGTGGACGATCACTCGCCGGTGCTGAAGGCCTTTCTGGAGACGCTGCGCGCAGTCAGCGGCACGAGCGAAGGCGCCGCCGCTGCGCAGCCTCAGTCTGCGCCGGCCAGCCGATAGTCCGTTGGGCGCATGCCTGTCCATTTGCGGAAGGCGCGGTGGAAGGCGCTCGGCTCTGCAAATCCCACAGCGATGGCAATGTCGGCGATCGTGCGGCGCGTGTCCTGCAACTGGCCGATGGCAATGTCGCGCCGCAAGTCGTCTTTGATGGACTGATACGTGTGGCCTTCCAGCTTCAGGCGTCGGCGCATCGTCGCTTCGGCCACGTTCAGTTTAAGTGCCATCGCGTCAGACGCGGGCCAACTCGCAACCGGCAGGTTGCGCAGCATTTTGCGCACGCGCGCCGCAAATGAATCCGGGTTGCGGTACTTGACGATGAAGTTGCCCGGCGCATCGCGCAGGAAGGTCTTGATGGACGCTGCCGTCTGGATGACGGGCAGCTCCAGGAAAGCCGGCGAAAGATCGACGAACGACGCATCGTGCTTGAACGCCATGTCGTCGCAGAACATCAGGCGATATTCCTGCGCGTCTGGCGGCGCCGCACAACGGAAGCGCGCGGCAATAAACGGAATGCGCCGCCCCACGAGCCAGCACACCAGGCCGTAGACCATGATGAGCCACGTGGCGTAGGTGAACATGGGAGGCACCCGCGTGCCCTTGCGGTGCACAAAGACGAGACGCACGCGGTCCGGGCCCTCTTCGACTTGCACATGCAGGTCGTCCAGCACCAGCCGCAGAAAACCGACGGCCCGCGCCAGCGCCTGTCGGCCGGTGCGCGCAGTGAGCGCGGCCTGCGTCATCGCCACGAAACTGCCCCAGCGCATGGGGTGCGCATCCTGCCCGAAGAACTCATCGTCCATGGCCTGCGCAATGCCGGCCCACAGCGCACCGTACTGTGCGGACGACACGCGGCTGCGCGGCTGCGCCAGCATCTGCGGCGTGATGCCCGCTGCGGCCATGATGCGCTGCATGTCCACGCCATGCGCGCGCGCACGTGTCACGGCCTCGTTGACGAGGCTGACAGAGACGGTTCCCTTTTCGTTGTTTTTCATCGGTATGGCAAATCCGCTCACGCAAGTTGATCGTGACGGGCATCGAAGCCGCCCAGCCGCGTGCCTACACTTTTACCCATCGAACCCGAGCGCCGCAGGCTGCACAGTGTAAGGCGCCTGCACAGGCAGCGTCACGCGGCGCCGGTCAGCAACCAAGCAAGAGCCAAGCGATGGACGACTTCTATACCGAAGAGCAGCGGATGATCCACGACGCTGCGCGCGACTTTGCCACCGAACGCCTCGCGCCCAATGCCGCGCAGTGGGACCGCGATGCTGCATTGCCAGATGACGTGGTGCGCGAGATGGGCGAGTTGGGCCTGCTGGGCATGATCGTGCCGGCGGAGTGGGGCGGTTCGTACACCGATTACGTAGCCTATGCGCTTGCGTTGGAAGAGGTGGCCGCCGGGTGCGCTGCCAGCGCGACGATGATGAGCGTGCACAACTCGGTCGGCTGCGGCCCCATCCTGAAGTTCGGCACCGAGGCGCAGAAGGCGCGTTACCTGCCGGATCTGGCCACCGGCCGCGCGATCGGCGCGTTCTGCCTGACCGAGCCGCACGCCGGCTCCGAAGCCAACAACCTGCGCACCCGCGCCGTGCTGCGCGATGGCAACTGGGTGCTCAACGGCAACAAGCAGTTCGTGACCAACGGCGCGCGGGCGGACATCGCCATCGTGTTTGCCGTGACCGACCCGGAAGCCGGCAAGCGCGGCATTTCGGCCTTCATCGTGCCGACCGACACGCCAGGCTTCCATGTGGGGCGGCCCGAACACAAGCTCGGCATTCGCGCGTCGGACACCTGCCCGATCACGCTCGAAGACTGCGCGGTGCCTGAGGAAAACCTCCTGGGTGAACGCGGCGAGGGCCTGAAGATCGCGCTGTCGAACCTGGAAGGCGGGCGCATCGGTATTGCCGCGCAAGCGGTGGGCATAGCGCGCGCCGCGTTCGATGCCGCGCGCCACTACGCCAATGAGCGCATCCAGTTCGGCAAGGCGCTGCGCGAGCACCAGACCATCGCCAACATGCTGGCCGACATGGCCACGCGCTTGAATGCCGCGCGCTTGCTCGTTCACCATGCGGCGCGGCTGCGCAGCGCAGACAAACCATGCCTGTCGGAGGCCTCGCAGGCCAAGCTCTATGCGTCGGAACTGGCCGAGGAGATTTGCTCCAACGCCATCCAGATCCACGGCGGCTACGGCTACCTGGCCGACTACGCCGTCGAACGTCACTACCGCGACGCGCGCATTACCCAGATCTACGAAGGCACCAGCGAAGTCCAGCGGATGGTGATCGCGCGGCACGTCTAGCACGCACCGAGCACATCGACCGCATACGAAAGAGCGCAGACGCGCCGACCAGGAGACGACGATGAACCAAGCGGTATCTGCAGCACAGGGTTTTGTGGAAGCGCGCGATTTTCTGCTGCGCCATCGCACCGACTACGACCGCGCGTATCGCGAGTTTGCGTGGCCGACGCTGGACACGTTCAACTGGGCGCTCGATTACTTCGATGTGATGGCGCGCGGCAACGACAACCCGGCGCTGTGGATCGTCGATGACGCGCAGGGCGAAGGGTTGAAGCTTTCGTTTGCGCAGATGTCGGAGCGCTCGTCGCGCATGGCGAATTTTCTGCGCGGGCTGGGCATCGTGCGTGGTGACCGTCTGCTGCTGATGCTGCCGAACCGCGTTGAACTGTGGGACGTGATGCTCGCGGCGATGAAGCTCGGTGCGGTGGTGCTGCCGGCCACGACGCAGCTATCGCCGGATGACGTGCGCGACCGCGTTGAA
This sequence comes from Ralstonia sp. Ralssp110, assembly GCF_047325135.1. Taxonomy (NCBI): domain Bacteria; kingdom Pseudomonadati; phylum Pseudomonadota; class Betaproteobacteria; order Burkholderiales; family Burkholderiaceae; genus Ralstonia; species Ralstonia sp. Ralssp110. The sequence continues at coordinate 1,567,092 of NZ_CP168609.1, forward strand.
CTGGGCGGCGCGAACTGCGTGGTCGTCGACGCGGCGGAGTTGCACAAGTTCGACAGTGTGGATGCGAGCGTCAAGCGCATCGCCGTGGGTGCGCAGCGCGATGGCTGGGTCGACCTGGCAGAAGCCTACGATGCGCCCGCGCAGTTCGTGCCCGACGGGCCGACCAAGGCGACCGACCCGCTGCTGCTGTATTTCACCTCGGGCACCACGTCCAAGCCGAAGCTCGTCGAACACACGCACCAGAGCTATCCGGTCGGCCACCTGTCGACCATGTACTGGATCGGCCTGCAGCCTGGCGATATCCACTGGAACATCAGCTCACCCGGCTGGGCGAAACACGCGTGGAGCTGCTTCTTCGCGCCGTGGAATGCGCAGGCCTGCGTGTTCGTCTACAACTACGCGCGCTTCGTGCCGAAGGACACGCTGGACGTGCTGGTGCGCTTTAACGTGACCACGCTGTGCGCGCCGCCCACCGTGTGGCGCATGCTGGTGCAGGAGCCGCTGGCGTCGTACGCCGTCAAGCTGCGCGAGATCGTCGGTGCGGGCGAGCCGCTGAACCCCGAGATCATCGAGCGCGTGCGCAGCGCCTGGGGTGTGACCATCCGCGACGGCTTTGGCCAGACCGAAACCACCTGCCAGATCGGCAACACGCCGGGGCAGCCGGTCGTGCCGGGTTCGGTTGGTCGCCCGCTGCCCGGCTACCGCGTGGAGCTGGTCGACCACGACGATCAGCCCGCCAGCGAAGGCGAAATCGTGCTGCCGCTCTCGCACCGCCCGCTCGGGTTGATGCAGGGCTACGCCAACAACGCCAAAGCCACGGGCGAGGCGATGCGCAACGGCTACTACCACACCTCCGACGTGGCGATGCGCCGCGACGACGGCTACTTCGTCTACGTGGGCCGCACCGATGATGTGTTCAAGTCATCGGACTACCGCCTGAGCCCGTTCGAGCTGGAAAGCGTGCTGATCGAGCACGAAGCCATTGCCGAGGCGGCCGTGGTGCCGAGTTCCGATCCACTGCGCCTCTCCGTGCCCAAGGCGTTCGTGACGGTGCGCCAGGGCTACGAAGCCGGTCCTGAACTCGCACGGGCCGTGTTCCTCTTCTCGCGCGAGAAGCTGGCGCCCTACAAGCGCATCCGCCGCCTGCAGTTCAGCGAACTGCCCAAGACCATTTCCGGAAAGATCCGGCGCGTGGAACTGCGCCGCCTCGAACTTGAACGTACGCCCCAGCCCGCCCGCATGCCAGGCGAGTACTGGGAAGAAGACTTCGCCTGATTCGCCCATCCCGCATTGAACCCGCTACCGATTCGCCAGGAGACCCCCATGAGCGCCGTTGCCTCTCTCGCTTCCGCCAAACCTGCCGCACAGCAGGACACCCCGCCCACCGTCAAGCTGCTGATTGGCGGCGAGTTTGTCGAATCGCAGTCCAAGGAATGGCGCGATATCGTCAACCCGGCCACACAGGAAGTGCTGGCGCGCGTGCCGTTTGCCACGGCGGACGAAGTGGATGCAGCCATCCGCTCCGCACATGCTGCGTTTGCCACGTGGAAAAACACGCCGGTCGGTGCGCGCATGCGCATCATGCTGAAGTTCCAGGCGCTGATTCGTGAGCACTCGCCGCGCATTGCCCGCACGCTCACGGCCGAGCAGGGCAAGACGCTGCCCGATGCGGAAGGCGACATATTCCGCGGGCTGGAGGTGGTGGAGCACGCGTGCTCGGTAGGCTCGCTGCAGCAGGGTGAGTTTCTGGAGAACGTGGCCGGCGCGGTCGATACGTACACGCTGCGCCAGCCGATTGGCGTGTGTGCCGGCATTACGCCGTTCAACTTCCCGGCGATGATTCCGCTGTGGATGTTTCCCATGGCGATCGTGTGCGGCAACACGTTCGTGCTCAAGCCGTCGGAGCAGGACCCGCTGTCGACCATGCAGCTGGTGGAGCTGGCGCTCGAAGCCGGCGTGCCGCCCGGCGTGCTGAACGTCGTGCATGGCGGCAAGGACGTGGTGGATGCGCTGTGCACGCACGAACACGTGAAGGCGATTTCGTTTGTTGGCTCGACCACGGTGGGCACGCATGTGTACCGCTTGGGCAGCGAGCACGGCAAGCGCGTGCAATCGATGATGGGCGCGAAGAACCACGCCGTGGTGTTGCCGGATGCCAACCGCGAGCAGGCCATCAACGCGCTCGTTGGCGCGGGCTTTGGCGCGGCTGGGCAGCGATGCATGGCGACGTCTGTAGTTGTGCTCGTTGGCGCGGCGCAGCAGTGGCTGCCGGACCTGGTGCAGAAAGCCAAGGCGCTCAAGGTGAACGCCGGTGTGGAGCCGGGCACCGACGTCGGCCCAGTCGTCTCACGCGCGGCCAAGCAGCGCATCCTCGGCCTGATCGAGTCGGGCGTGCAGCAGGGTGCCACGCTGGCGCTCGACGGCCGCAATGTGCGTGTGGCCGGTTACGAAGACGGCAACTTCATCGGCCCGACGATCTTCACCGACGTGAAGACCGACATGGACATCTACACCAACGAAATCTTCGGCCCCGTGCTGCTGGTGCTGACTGTCCCCACGCTGGACGACGCCATTGCGTTGGTCAACGCCAACCCGTTCGGCAACGGCGTGGGTCTGTTCACGCAGAGCGGCGCATCGGCACGCAAGTTCCAGAGCGAGATCGACGTCGGGCAGGTCGGTATCAACATTCCCATTCCGGTGCCCGTGCCGTACTTCAGCTTTACTGGCTCGCGCGGCTCCAAGCTCGGTGACCTGGGCCCGTACGGCAAGCAGGTCGTGCAGTTCTATACGCAAACGAAAACGGTAACGGCGCGCTGGTTTGATGACGCAGTCGACACCGGCGGCGTGAACACCACCATCAGCCTGCGCTGATCGCACCGGGAGCGTTGTCATGAAAATCGCATTCATCGGCCTGGGAAACATGGGCGCTCCGATGGCGCATAACCTGCTCAAGGCGGGCCACACGCTGACCGTGTTTGATCTGAACACGCAAGCGGTGGGTGCGCTGGTGGAAGCCGGCGCCACGGCAGCAGCATCGCCCAAGGAGGCAGCGGCGGGTGCCGAAACCGTCATCACCATGCTGCCTGCTGCCGCGCATGTGCGCCACGTGCTGACGGCGGAAGACGGCGTGCTGGTGGGCATCGCCACGGGCGTGCCCATCATCGATTCGAGCACCATCGACCCGGCCAGCGTGAAGGCGTTTGCCGCGCTGGCGGCCGAACACGGCAACACCTTTGTCGATGCGCCGGTTTCGGGCGGCACGGGCGGCGCGGCAGCCGGCACGCTGACGTTCATGGTCGGGGGCACTGCCCAGGCGTTCGAGCAGGTGCGTCCGGTGCTGTCCGCCATGGGCAAGAACCTCGTGCATTGCGGCGACACCGGCGCGGGCCAGGGCGCGAAGATCTGCAACAACCTCGTGCTCGGCATCACCATGGCCGGCGTGGCCGAAGCCATGTCGCTGGGCGAGGCGCTGGGCATCGACCCGAAGGTGCTGGGCGGCATCATCAACACGTCGACCGGCCGGTGCTGGAGTTCGGACACGTACAACCCGTTCCCGGGCGTGATCGAAACCGCGCCGTCTTCGCGCGGCTACACGGGCGGCTTTGGCACCGACCTGATGCTCAAGGATCTGGGCCTGGCGGGTGATGCGGCAAAGTCGGTCCGCCAACCCGTCTACTTGGGTGCGCTGGCGCAGCAGCTCTATCAAACCGTGAGCAGCAAGGGCGATGGCAAGCTGGATTTCTCCGCCGTCATCAAGCTTTATCGGAAAGACGGAGCGGCGTGATGATCGAACTGGAAACGCTGCATGAGGGCACCGTCGCGGTGCTGACGCTCAAGCGTCCGCCCGCCAACGCGTTCACGCCGGAAGGTCTGCTGCAACTGCAAGGCACCGTCGAGCGATTGAACGCCGATGCACGCGTGCGCGCCATCGTCGTCACCGGCGATGGGCCGAAGTTCTTCAGCGCGGGCGCCGACCTCAACACCTTTGCCGATGGCGACCGCGATGTGGCGCGCGAGGCGGCTGCACGTTTCGGTGCCGCATTCGAGGCGCTGCAGAACGCGCGCCCGGTGGTGATTGCGGCCATTAACGGCATTGCGATGGGCGGCGGCCTGGAGTGCGCGCTTGCATGCGACATCCGAATCGCTGAGGCGCACGCCAAGCTGGCCGTGCCAGAGACGGCCGTCGGCCTGCTGTGCTGCGGTTGCGGCACGCAGACACTGCCATGGCTCGTGGGTGAAGGCTGGGCCAAGCGCATGATCCTGACCGGCGAGCGCGTCGATGCGCAGACCGCTTTGCGCATCGGCCTGGTAGAAGAGGTCGTGGAAACGGGGGCCGCACGCGAAGGCGCCATCGCCATGGCGCTGCGTGTGACAACGTTGAGCCCGCAGGCCGTCACCTTCAGCAAGCAGCTCATCCATCAGGCGCGCAATGGCGTGCCGCGCGGCGCGGCGCTGGCCGTCGAGCGCGAGCGCTTTGTCGATCTGTTTGACCACCCGGATCAGCGCGAAGGCGTGAATGCTTTCCTTGAGAAACGCGCGCCGCGCTGGCATTCCGCACATGAATCGGAGACGCTGCAATGAGTGCCGTCCAACTGCAGGCTGCGCCGCCCCAGGCCGCCGCTGCCGAGCCCGAGGTGTTGATGCGCGTGGTGAATCGCGTGGCCGTCATCACTTTGAACCGGCCGTCTGCCTTGAATGCGCTGTCGCACGGCATGGTGCGCCAGTTGGCCACGCTGCTGGAGCAATGCCGCCACGACGAGGGCATCGTCGCACTGGTGCTGCGCGGTGCAGGCCAGAAAGGCTTCTGCGCCGGCGGCGACGTGCGCGCGCTCTATCAGCTTGCGCAACAGGGCCGCATGGATGGCGACGACGGCTGGCTGCAGTTCTTTGTCGACGAATACCGGCTCGACTACGCGCTGCACCAGTTCCCAAAGCCCATTGTTGCGCTGATGGACGGTATCACCATGGGCGGCGGCATGGGCCTTGGGCAGGCCGCACGGCTGCGTGTCGTGACCGAGCGCACGAAGATGGCGATGCCGGAAACGCGCATCGGTTTTCTGCCCGACGTGGGCGCCACGCGCTTTCTGAGCGTGATGTCGCCTGAGCTTGAGTTGTATGTCGGCCTGACGGGCGTGACGCTGACGGGCGCCGATGCGCTGCATTGCCACCTGGCCGATGTGTGCGTGCCTGCCGAATGGCTCGCCTCCTTCGAAGAGCGCCTACAACGCATGCCGCATGATGGCGACCTCATGCAGGCGCTGCGCCGCGTATTCGAGCCGCCGTGCAACATCGTTCCGCACGCGCCGCTTGCACAGGCGATGCCGTGGGTGCTGCGCTATTTCGACAGGCGTTCTTCGGTCGATCGCATTGTCGCCACGCTGCGCGAGAGCCTGGAGCGCGAGCAGGCTCGCGAACCACGCCAATGGCTGCAGGCCACGCTTGACGCAATGACTTCACACTCGCCGACGATGCTGCACGTCACACGCGAAGCGCTGCTGCGCGGTCGGCAGCTGTCACTGGCCGAGTGCTTTCAGATGGAGTTGGGCATCGTGGCGCGCGGAATCCAGGAAGGCGATTTCTGTGAAGGCGTGCGCGCGCATCTGGTAGACAAGGATCACCGTCCGGGCTGGGCGCCGGCAACGCTGCCGCAGGTGCGGCCTGAGCGGGTGCGGCATTTTCTGACGTCACCTTGGCGGACGCAGGCGCATCCGCTTGCAGCGCTCGGCGCGCCGTAGATCGAAGGGCGGCTTCCTCCATGGTGCAGGGGCGCCGGCTTGAACCGCCAGCGCCTCCGTCGGTGGTGCTAAACGCGCCGCTGCCGGTCGCCCCACCATGCATCGCGCAGGCGGCGCTTGGCGATCTTGCCGTTGTCATCGCGCGGCAGTGCTGTGGTGAATTCAATCTGGCGCGGGATCTTGAAGCCTGCAATCTGGCCGCGCAGCCATTCGATCACGGGCTCAGCCTGCGGGTCTTTGCGTTCGGTCTGGACCACCGCGACAAGGCGCTCGCCGTATTCGTCATCCGGTACGCCAAAGACAGCGCAGTCGACCACATCGGGGTGGCGCAGTAGCGCATGTTCGATCTCGGCCGGGTAGATGTTCACGCCGCCCGAGATGACCATGTCCGATGCGCGGTCGCACACATACAGATAGCCGTCCGCATCCAGGTAGCCCATGTCGCCGAGCGTGACGAGGCCGTCGCGCTCGATCTTGCCGCGTGCTTCGTCATTGCCGCGGTAGGTGAAATCGGGATAGGCGGGTTGGTGGCTGTAGATCAGGCCGATCTCGCCGGTGGGGCAGGGCGTGCCGTCTTCACGCAGGATGCGCACGCGCGCGTCGCACACCGGGCGGCCGGCGCTGCCCGGGCGGGCGGCGGCGTCGCGCGGGTCCATCACGGTGATCATGCCGGTCTCGCTCGATGCATACGTTTCGTAGATGACGGGGCCGAGCCAGTCGATCATCTTGCGCTTGATCTCCGGCGCGCAGGGTGCGCCCGTGGAGGCCACAAAGCGCAGCGAAGACAGGTCGTACCGGCTGCGTTCTTCGTCCGTCAACTTGAGCAGGCGCACATACATGATCGGCACGAGATAGACGGTGTCGATGCGGTAGCGCTCGATCTGCTCCAGCACGCGCAGCGCGTCAAAGCGCGCGTTCACCACCAGCAGCTCCGCCATCTGCGCGGCTTGCTGTGCGAAGAGGCTCGGCGCGCTGTGATACAGCGGCGCCGGCACCAGCGCACGGCAGCCCGGCACGATCCCGAACGTGGCCGCGACCACGGCACGCGCTTTCTGCAGATGCGCGTCGAGCTGATCGAGCGGCACGGCCTGGCGCACGACGCCCTTGGGCCGGCCGGTGGTGCCCGACGTATAAGCCATGTGCCCGCGCGGAGAAACCACTGGCCCGTCGTACGGCGTCTGCAGCGCGAGCCAGTTGGCATAGCCGTCGGCGCGGTCGGTGCCTTCGGCGTCCACGCGCAGCAGTTGCACGTGGGCCGGCAGCAGCGGTTCCACCGCATCCACGAGGTCGCGATGGCCGATCAGTACCTTGGCGCCCGAATCGCGCACGAGGAACTCCACCTCGGCCGGTGTGAAGTGCCAGTTGATCGGGCAGAAATAGCACCCTGCGATGCGGCAGGCGTGCATCACGTCGATGTAGGCGGGCGCATTGCGCAGCAGCACGCCGATCACGTCGCCCTCCTGCACGCCCATGCGACGCAAACCACCGGCAAGGGCGGCGCCCCGCGCGAGCAGCGTATCGGCATCGGTCGGGCGATCGTCGAAGATCAGGTGGGCGGTCATGCGTGTCTCCTGCGCGAGGTCTCTGATGGACGGCTGCTGAATCCATGCAGCATGCCGGATCGAACAGCCTTGAACAATCCACGGCCAATTGCGCACACTGGTGAATGCAATTGGACAACGTGCGCCCCGGCAGCGTGAGCGGCGATGCCGAAATGCTGCGTATGCACAAGACAATGCCAAGGCAGATAACGTACCCCAAATAGACGGTATTCATGCCCTCGCCTTGTTTTGCGGCAACGCGCGCACCAAAATCGAAAGAGGCGGAGCCGCCTGCAACACCCGCACTGGCCCGCCTCTCTTTCCCCACATCATCCTCCCCTCGAGGAAGAATTCATGCCGCTTACCCATCCGTCACGCCGCGCTTTTCTCAAAGCGACCGTCGTGGCCGGCGTCTCGGTGTACATCGCACCGCTGGGCGGCCGCGCATTTGCGGCCCTGTTTGAAGAAAAGATCCTCACCCCTGTCCAGTGGGACCCGAAAACCGGTACGCCAAAGTTCCGCATCGACGGCATTGCCAAGGTCACGGGCGACAAGGTCTTCGCACGTGACATCCGCTCGCGCGACATGCCGCACTGGCCGCAGCAGCAATCGCATGCGTTCATCCTGCGCACCACGCTGGCCGATCGCACGTACGAAGGTTTCGATCTGAGCCTGCTGGGTGATGAGCTCAAGCCAGATCGCGTGGTGACGGCAGACGACCTGGCACGCGATGGCGTCGCCTTCCCTGCGTTCTACGGCGACGACATGCTGCTGCCCACGGGCAAGACGCCCGCCTACCTGGGCCATGCCGTCGCCATCCTGATCTACCACGACTTCGCGCGCTTCCGTTTTGCGAAAGACAAGCTCAAGTTCCAGGACAAGATCATCCGCTACGGCGCGCAGACCGGCCCGCTGGAGCGCGACCCCTGGGGCACCTTCCGCTTTGTGCGGGTGGGTGGGGCAGGGCCGTATGACGACGATGTGTTCTCCAGCCTGAAGAACGCGCCGATCTTTCCGAGCATGATGCGCAAGCACGAGCCCGTGTGGCCCGACGGCGTGGACCACGGAAAGCTCGGCGAGCAGGGCATCTTTTACGCCAACCAGATCGCCGCAGAACTCGACAAGCCACCGGCGGACTGGCTGGTGCTCGAACGCGAGTACAACACGCAATCGGTCGATACCGCCGCACTGGAAAACGACAACGCCAACTGCTGGTACGACAGCACCACGCAGACGTTGCACATGGTCGTGCCCACGCAAAGTCCGGTGGAGGTGGGGGAGAGCGCGGCCGAGATGATCGCCAAGGCCCGCAGCGCGTTCCCGGTAAAGCAGGTGATCGTGCATCCGTGCTACACGGTTGGCTATGGCTCGAAAGACCACTACAACTTCCCGTTCTACGGCCTGGTGACGGCGCTGTATGCCGATGGCAAGCCGGTGCGCCTGGCGAATGACCGCTACGAGCAGTTCCAGACCTCCATCAAGCGGCACGCGTTCAAGATGCGGTACCGCATCGCCGTGGACAGGAAGACTGGCCTGTTCCAATCGTTCCAGGGCCACTTCGAGGCCAACGGCGGCGGGCGTGCCAATTTCTCGCCGTCCGTGGCGATGGTGGGCGCAACGGCCGCGCAGTCGATCTACTACTTCCCCAAGAACGACCTGACTGCCGTGGCGATTGCCTCGCGCGCCGTCGATGCGGGCTCGGCGCGCGGCTACGGCACGCTGCAGAGCATGGCCGCCACCGAGGTGATGGTCGACGAGTTTGCCGAGCAATTGAAGCTCGACCCGATCGAGTTCCGCCTGAAGAACGCGCTGCGTTCGGGCATGAAGAACACGCAGGGCGCGATTCCCGCCGGCGCCATCCGCGTGGATGAAGTGCTGCAGGCGGCCAAGGTGCACCCGCTATGGGTGAATCGCGCGAAGAAGAAAGCCGACTTTGAAGCCGCCCACCCGGGCAAGCGCTACGGCGTGGGGTTTGCCTGTGTGCAGAAGGACTTCGGCACGGGCGCCGAGGCGTCGTTTGCCAAGGTGGAAATCCGCGCTGACGGGCAGATCACGCTGCACCACGTGGCGGCGGAAATCGGCACCGGCATGTCCACCTCGCAAGCCGTGGCCGTGGCGCGCTGGCTGAGCCGCCCCGCAGCGGAAGTGCGCGTGGCGGTGACGGACTGGGCAGACCTGCCCGTTGTCACCAGCGGCGACCCGTACCTCATGAGCCAGGCCGATCAGGACAAGGCATCGGCCAACCCGCGCTGGTCTCCGGCATATGCGTCGCCGTCGAGCGCGACCAACTCGGCGTATTACTTCACGCACAGCACGCGTGAGGCGGCGCGCATCGTCTTCATGCATGGCCTGTGGCCGGCAGCCATGGCGATCTGGAGCCAGGGCATCGGCGGCGGCCAGGCGGCGTCGCTGGTGGTGCGCGTGGAAGACGCGCGCTGGGTCGACGGCAAGCTCACGGCCGGCGGCCTGGAGGCGCTGCCCTATGAACAGATCGTCAAGAAGGCGCACGAGCTGGGCCTGGTGACGGGCGCGGTGGTGCACGTGTTCAACCGCTGGCAATGGTCGGAGGCCGATTTCGAGGTGAACGGCGCAGCCACGCGCGTGCCGATCGACGGGCTTTCCGTGCGCTACGGCGAGGGTGCCGACGCCGCACGCAAGGCGAAGATGACCACTCCGGGCGGGTATCACGTGCTGGATCGCAAGAAGGTCTACATCGCGCCGACGCAGCGTAACAACGCGTCGGTCACGTACTACAGCGCGGTCGGCACGCTGGTCGAGCTGTCGGTGCATGAAGCCAGCGGCAAGGTCGATCTGCTGTCGCACCACACGATCATGGAGTGCGGTACGCAGATATCGCCGCAGCTGGTGTCGGGGCAATTGCAGGGCGGGCTCGCCATGGGCATCGGCCACGCGCTGCACGAGGCGCTGCCGCTGTATGAAGACGGCCCCGGCAACGGCACGTGGAACTTCAACCGCTACCACCTGCCGCGTGCGAAAGACGTGGCCGTGTGGACGCAGACCGGCACCGTGCTGCCGCCGGTGTCGGAAACCGATCCGCCCAAGGGCATTGCCGAGGTGGTGATGATCCCGGTGGTGGGCGCCATTGTGAACGGCATCGCGCATGCCATCGGACACCGCTTCACCAGCCTGCCAGTGACCGCGGAAAAGATTCAGGAGGTACTGGCATGAGCAATACGACCATCACGACACAACCGCTCACCGTTCATATCAACGGCAAGGATGTCGGCCCCACGCAAGTGCCCGACGGGCTGATGATGATCGACTTTCTGCACGAGTACGCCGGCCTGACCGGCTCAAGGCTCGGCTGCGGGCAGGGCGTGTGCCGCGCGTGCACGGTCATCCTCGACAAGCCGGACGGCACCAGCCAAGAAGTGCGTACGTGCATTACCGGCGCGCATTTCTTCCAGAACAAGAAGGTCCGCACGGTGGAAGGGCACGCCAAGCGCGATGAGAAAGGCGAGGTGGTGTCGCTCACGCTCGTGCAGCAGAAGTTCCTGGAGCACTTCAGCTTCCAGTGCGGCTATTGCACGCCGGGCTTCGTCAACGGCGCGACGGTGCTGGTGGAGCGCCTAAAACGCGAGCCGGTGGCGCGCGACAAGCTTGACGAGACGATCACCGAAGCGCTGAACGACCACATCTGCCGCTGCACCGGCTACGTGCGCTACTTCGAGGCTGTAAAGGACGTCGTCCTCAGCACGCCGGGACTCGTGAAGGACGGCAAGTGATGGCCATGGCTGAACTGACGCAATTCACTCAATGGACGCGAAAGGCGCTGCTGCCACTGCTGGCCGCTGCGGCGTTGTCCGCCTGCGGTGACCGCTCCACCGATATCCCGCCCGCCGCCGACCAGCCGCCCCCAGCCAAGCTGACCGGCGCCGACCTGATCAACCGTGGCCGCGCCCTCGTGCGCGCAGCGGACTGCGCGGCCTGCCACACGGCCAAGGACGGTGCACCGTTTGCCGGCGGCGTGGCGCTGGCCTCGCCGTTCGGAACCTTCTACGGCACGAACATCACGCCCGACAAGGAACAGGGCATCGGCAAGTGGAGCGCGGACGATTTCTACAAAGCGCTGCACAACGGTGTTACTCCCGACAAGCATCTGTATCCGGCGATGCCGTACACGTCGTATCGCGATCTGTCGCGCGGCGATACCGATGCGATGTACGCCTACCTGACGCAGCAGGTGAAGCCGGCGGCCGTCGCCAACCGCGAGCATGAGCTGCGCTTTCCGTACAACATCCGCATCGCCATGGCGGGCTGGAACGTGTTCTTCCTGAAGAACGCGCTGCCCGACGCATCCGTCGGCAACACAGCGGCCTGGCAGCGTGGCCGGTATCTGGCCAACGCGCTGGGCCACTGTGCGGAATGCCACAGCCCGCGCGGGTTTGCCGGCCAGCTCGATAGCAGCAAGCCGCTTGCCGGTGCGGCGCTGGGCCGTGTGGTTGCGCCGGACATCACGCCTGCCGGCCTGGCGTCACGGGGCTGGACGCAGGGCGACCTGCAGGCGTTCTTCAGTGTGGGCATCGCGCCGCAGGGCTCGGCTTTTGGCGAGATGTACCCGGTCGTCCACCTGAGCACGCAGTACCTCAGCCAGGCCGATGTGGCGGCACTGACGACGTATCTGCTGGGCGACAAGGCGCCCGCGCCGCAACCGCTCAAGCCGGTGGCCGCCATGCCGGAAAATGTCGACCAGCTCAAGGCCGGACGCGCGCATTACCTCGCTGTTTGCGCCGGCTGTCACGGCCGCGATGGCGAAGGCAAGCCGCACGTGGCCGTGCCGATGCTGGGCAACGCCACCGTACGCAATGCCGACGCGCATAACCTGATCGTCTCGATGCTCGACGGCATTGAAGCGCAGCGCTTCCCGGGCACGGAAGCCATGCAGGAGATGCCCAGCTTCGCGCAGATGAACGATACGGAACTGGCCGATTTGGCCAACTACCTGCGCACCAACTTTGGCGGGCAACCGGCCGATGTCACCGCAGACCGCGTGAAGGGTGTGCGGCAGTAAGCGGAACGCATGACGAAAAAAAGCCGCCCGGTGTCATGCCTGGGCGGGCTTTTTTCCTCGGGGCGGGCGATTGTGCCGGGTTGTGACCGGGGCCGCCTTCAGGCACAATGCGCAACCTTGTGGAGATGGCATTCCTCCCTTAACCGCCGGTCTGCGGATCACGAGACCGGCTGATGATGCCTACAAGTTCCTGAACGAAGGAAGTTGTAGGCACACGCCCAAACGACGTTCTGTCGCTCAGGTTTGAGTTCTTCGAATCTGGTCATCATGAAGAAAACGCTTACACGCTCCGAGCCGCTGCTCATGTTCGGGTATCTGCTGCGCTGGCTCTCGCTGGGGTCGCTCGTCGGCATGCTGGCTGGACTGGGCTCTGCGGTGTTGCTGCTGGCGCTGGATTGGGCGACCAACACGCGCACCGCACACCCCTGGCTGCTGTGGTTTCTGCCTGTGGCTGGGCTTGCCGTTGGCTTGCTCTACCACTACACGGGGCGCTCGGTGGAAGGTGGCAACAACCTGCTGATCGACGAGATCCACGACCCGAAGCGCGTCGTGCCCAAGCGCATGGCGCCGCTCATCCTGCTGGGCACCGTTGTCACGCACGTGTTTGGCGGGTCTGCCGGGCGTGAAGGCACGGCTGTCCAGATGGGCGGCAGCTTTGCGGACTACCTGACGCGACTGTTTTCGCTGGCCCCGGCGGATCGGCGCATCTTGCTGATGGCGGGGATTAGCGCCGGTTTCGCGTCGGTCTTCGGCACGCCGCTGGCCGGGGCCGTGTTCGGGCTGGAGGTGCTCGCGATCGGCCGTCTGCGCTATGACGCGATCCTGCCGTGCTTCATCGCGGCCATCGTGGGCGATCTGGTACCGCCGTTGCTGGGCGTGCACCACACGCCGTACGCGATTCCTTTTGTGCCGCATCTCACGCCGATCGCGATCGGCTTGGTGGTGGTGGCCGGCATCGTCTTCGGCCTGGCGGGCATGACGTTCGCGGCGCTCACGAATCGGCTCAGCCGACTGTTGAAGCATCACATTGCGTTTGGCCCGCTGCGCCCTGTGCTGGGCGGCAGCGTGGTTGTGGCTGCGGCCATGGCGCTGGGTACCGACAAGTACCTGGGCCTCGGCATTCCCGTCATCGTGGATGCGTTCCACAATCCGCTGCCGGCGTACGACTTTGCCGGCAAGGCGGCTTTCACCATCGTGACACTGGCCTCGGGTTTCAAGGGGGGCGAAGTCACGCCGCTGTTCTACATCGGTGCCACTTTGGGCAATGCGCTCGGTTACGTGCTGCCGCTGCCGTTCCCGTTGCTTGCGGGTCTTGGGTTCGTGGCGGTGTTTGCGGGTGCCGCCAATACGCCCATCGCGTCGACCCTTATGGCGATGGAACTCTTTGGCCCCGAAGTCGGGACGTTTGCCGGCGTTGCCTGCGTGGTGAGCTATCTCTTCTCGGGCCACACCGGCATCTATCACGCGCAGCGCATTGGCCATGCGAAGCGCCCCGTCGACGCCGCGCCGGCTGGGCAAGTTCCGGCCGAATCTGCCGAGCGCTCTTAGCCCGCGGGCGCGAGCTTGGCTCCAAGCAGCGCCTTCACATCAAACACCGTAGACGCGTTCGCACAGCGCCGCACTTGCGCCAAGCTTGCGCGACAGGTCGGAAGCCGCCTGCAACTGCTTCGTGACGAAATCGCCAGTGGTGCGCGCCGCTTCGAGCCGAGAGGCCGCGCCCGATAGCGTGAGCGCGGCCATGAACTTGTCGCCGGAACCGAAGATGGGCGTGGCAAATGCCGCCGTGTGTTGATCGCGCGCGCCGGAGGTGAACAGCGGCAACTCCGGTGCCTCGTCATACAGCGCTTCACCCAGGCCCCAGTAGCGCAGCACATGGCTGATAGCCGTGTCGTCCAGCGGAAGAGACGTGCCTGGCAGGCGCGTCTCGCGCAGGCCTTCCGACGGTTCAGCGCGAAACAGGCATAGCCGCCGGCCGTGATCAATGACGTAGTACGATGCGCTCTCTCGCGTGGCTGCCGCCAGCGCGTGCAGCACAGGTTCCACCACGGAAGACAAGTGGAACGACTGCTCATAGAGCTTGCCCAGATACAGCAGGCGCGGCCCGAGCGAGTACGCGCCGGACTCGGAGCGAATGACATAGCTCATGCGCTCCAGCGAGTTCATCAGCCGATATACCGTGGTCTTGTGCATGCCAGACGCCTGCGCCAGGGCCGCGAGTGACAGGGCTTCCGCCCCCGGCTTGAAGCAATCCAGCAAGGCCAGCGCCTTTTCTACTGCGGCAACGCCGTCATTCCCCATTTCAAACTCCCCCTAACGCATGAACGACAGGATTGTACTATGTACAACAGTGTTGTATCTGGCGGAAGGGTAAACGCTACTGGATCGCCTCGCTTGCCCTGGTTATAGTGATTTCACTGAGTACACCAGTGTTGTACAGGGCAAAACATCACAGACTGAGGCTAGCTTTTCATGAGTATCCCTTCGCACACCACTTCCGCCATCGTTCGCGATATCGAGCGGGTCTCGCCCGCGCTGGTCGAGGCGGCCGCCCGCTTTCAGGCAGCCATCCTGGCCGACGTTGCCGGCCGCCGAGGCACCCTGAATGGCCGCGTCAAACCGCTCGCTCCGACGATGAAAGTGGTCGGCCCCGCCGTGACGGTTGAAGTCCGCCCCGGCGACAACCTTGCCATTCACGCCGCGCTCGCGGTCGCCAAGCCCGGTGATGTGATCGTGGTGGACGGCAAAGGCGACCAGAGCTGCGCGCTGATCGGCGAAATCATGGCCACGCAGGCGCAGGCCACTGGCATCGCCGGGTTTGTCATCGATGGCGCGGTGCGCGATTCGCACGAGCTGGCGCACGGCACGTTCCCGATTTTTTCTGCCGGCTTGAACCCGTGCGGGCCGACCAAGAGCGTGGCTGGCCGCGTGAACCTGCCCGTGTCGGCCGCCGGCGCGACGGTGCATCCGGGTGACTTGGTGGTGGGCGACGCAGATGGCGTGGTTGTGATCCCGCGTGCCGACGTTGAGCGCATTCTCGTGCTCGCACAGAAAAAGGTGGACGCCGAAGCGGCCCGCATTGCGGCAATCCGCAAGGGCGATACGCGCCCCGGCTGGCTTGACAAGGAACTGCGCGCTGCAGGCATGCTGGCAGAAGGCGAGGCACTGTAATGAGCGCGACTGCAACCAAGCCTGTCCTGCTCGTCACGGCGGCTGATCTGGCACCCCAAGCGCTGGACATGCTGGGCGATTTCGAAGTCGTGTTTGCAGGCAAGCAGCCCACCGAAGACGACATCGTCGCGCTGTGCGCGCGGCACAAGCCGGTGGCGATCATCGTGCGCTACGGCAAGATCAACGCACGCATCATGGATGCAGCCGCCGGCAACCTGCAGGTGATCTCAAAGCACGGCAGCGGTATCGACGTCATCGATCAGGATGCCGCCGCGGCACGTGGCATTGCGGTGCGCGCTGCAGTGGGTGCCAACGCGGCCGCTGTGGCTGAACATGCGTGGGCGCTGATCCTGGCGTGTGCGAAGTCTGTCCCGCAGCTCGACGCGCGTATGCGTGCCGGGCATTGGGACAAGGCGACGCATAAGTCGGTTGAGCTGGATGGCCGCACGCTCGGCCTGGTCGGTCTGGGGGCGATCGGCCGCCGGGCCGCTACGATTGGGCTGGCGTTCGGTATGCACGTGATCGCCTTCGACCCGTACGCCAAGGAGGCGCCCGCAGGCGTCAAGCTGGTGAGCCTGGGCGAGTTGTACGCACAGTCCGACGTGGTGTCGCTGCACTGCCCGTTGACCGCGGAGAACCGCAAGATGCTGAACCGCGACGCGTTCAACTGCTTCAAGCCCGGCGCGATCCTGGTCAACACGGCGCGCGGCGGCCTCATCGACGAAGCCGCGCTGGTGGAAGCGCTGGCCAGCGGCCGGCTCCGTGCGGCTGGGCTCGACAGCTTCGACGTGGAGCCGATGACCACGCCGCACCCGTTGCAGGGCGTTGCGAACATCATCCTGTCGCCGCACATCGGCGGCGTGAGCGATGCGGCCTACGTGAACATGGGCAAGGGCGCGGTGGCCAATGTGCTCGCAGTGATCGAGGAACGTGCCCGCACGGCGGCGTGATGTCCATGTTCCTGCTCTCGCCACCGGCGGTGCGTGAAGCCGAAGTCTTCACGCGCATGCCGGCGAAGTTTCGCAAGCCCGATGTCCAGACAGAGTGGGCGCGCGCCAATCGCGGCGGGCAAGCCACCGATTCGTTCCTCGAAGGGCCGGTGTGGTGTCCGGACGGCCGCGGCCACGGCCATCTGTACGTGACGGATATCCCGCATGGCCGCGTCTTCCGCATCTCGCCGGCGGGCGATTGGGAGTTGGTGACCGAGTACGACGGCGAGCCCAACGGCATGAAGGTCGTCGACGATGCGCACCTGCTTATCACCGATTACCGCAACGGGCTGATGCTGCTCGACATCAAGCGTGGCGAAGTCACGCCGTATCTGGAGCGCCGCAATTCGGAGCGCTTCAAGGGCGTGAACGACCTGACGTTCGATTCGCACGGCAATCTGTACTTCACAGATCAAGGGCAGAGCGGGCTGCATGACCCGACCGGGCGCGTCTATCGCCTGTCGGTGGAGGGCAAGCTCGACATGCTGCTCGGCAATTGCCCCAGCCCAAACGGGCTTGTGCTGTCGCCCGACGAGAAGGTGCTGTACGTCGCCATGACGCGCGGCAACTGCGTGTGGCGTGTGCCGTTACAGGCCGATGGCTCCGTCAGCAAGGTCGGCCAGTTCTTCACGTCGTACGGCCCGAGCGGCCCGGATGGTTTGACGATCGACACGGCGGGGCGGCTGTTCGTGGCCAACCCCGGGCTCGGCCGCGCATGGGTGCTGAACCACCGTGCAGAGCCGGACATGATCGTGACCAGCCCCGAAGGTGCGTCGCTCACGAACCTGTGCTTCGGTGGCCCCGAAATGAAGACGCTTTTCATGACCGAATCGGTGTCCGGCACGGTGCTCAAGACCGAGATGGATATCGCCGGCCCGCTGCCGCATCGGGCAAAGCAGACCAAAGCAACGCCCTAGCCCAGCTCATCGATACCCGAACCTGAGCGCTCATAGAAGCGCGATGGAGGAGACCATGCAAATGTCCCAGACTTTGAGTGCCACCACGCCAGCGCATGGCGCGGATGCGCGCCCCGCCGCCCCGCTGCCCGACGCGGATTACCAGGCGAGCGAACGCACGCTGGCCAAGGCGTTCCGCCGCATCCTGCCGTTCATCTTTGCCTGCTATGTGATCAGCTATCTTGATCGCACCAACGTGGGCTTTGCCGCGCTCACCATGAACAAGGACATCGGCCTCACGGCCGAGCAGTTCGGGTTCGGGGCGGGACTGTTCTTCATCGGCTATTTCCTGTTCGAGATCCCGAGCAACCTCATCATGCAGAAGGTGGGGGCGCGCATCTGGATCGCGCGGATCATGATTACGTGGGGCATCTTCTCGATGGCCACGGCGTTTGTGGTCGGGCCCAAGAGTTTTGCGGCGGCGCGCTTTCTGCTGGGTCTTGCCGAAGCGGGCTTCACGCCGGGCATCTACCTGTACTTCACGCACTGGTTTCCGGGCAAGTGGCGCGCCAAGGTGACGGCTGCCTTCCTGGTGGGCATTCCGGTGGCGAACATGATCGGCTCACCCATTTCCGGCGCGCTGCTCGAACTCGGTGGCCTGCATGGGCTGCGCAGCTGGCAATGGCTGTTGCTGATCGAAGGGCTGCCGGCCGTGCTGCTTGGCATCGCGTGCCTGTTCGTGCTCGCGGATCGACCGGAAAAGGCGACATGGCTCAGCGACGATGAGAAGGCCGTACTCGCGCGCCGCCTCGCCATGGAGCAACGCGACATCGCCAGTAAACACGGCGCGACCCTGCGCGATGCCATGACCAACTGGCGCGTCTTCGTGCTGGCGTTCATCAACTTCTGCGGCATCGTCGGCTCCATCGGCGTGGGCCTCTGGATGCCGCAGATCATCAAACAGTTTGGCGTCGAGCACACCGTGGTCGGCTGGCTGACGGCCATCCCGTATGCGCTGGGTGCGGTGGTCATGCTGTGGTGGGCGCGCACGGCGAACCGCGCGCAGAACCGCGTCCCGTATGTGGCTGCCGCGCTGGTGGTTGCAGCGGTGGCGCTGGCGGCCAGCACGGCCTTGGATGCACCGGTGCTCAAGCTCGCGGCGCTGTGCGTGACGGTGAGCGGCATCCTGGCGTTCCAGGCCACGTTCTGGGCGATTCCGTCCACCTTCCTTACGGGCCGCGCGGCCGCGGGCGGCCTGGCGCTGATCGTTTCCGTCGGCAACCTGGGCGGCTTTGTCGGTCCGTCGATGGTCGGTGCCATCAAGCAGTACTCGCAGGGCTTTACGGCGCCGCTGCTGGCGGTATCGGCCGTGCTGCTCATCGGTGCGCTGTCCATCGCCTGGCTGGGCGACCCCGGCGCTGATGCCGGTGAAGCCACCCACTGATCGCGCGATCGCAGTACCTTTCTTCCTAGATGTTCAAACAGCGCCGCGCAGCACACGACGGCGCCAGGAGACAAACATGCAAGTGACGGGCAGTACCGATGTCACCGAGATCGAGCAGCGGACCCTGCGCAAGGTGGTCTGGCGGCTCGTGCCATTTCTCATGCTCTGCTACCTGCTGGCTTTCATCGATCGCGGCAACGTAGGCATGGCCTCTCTGCAGATGAATCATGACCTCGGGCTGACGGCCCGCGTGTTCGGGTTTGGCAGCAGCCTCTTCTTTGTGTCGTATTTCTTCTTCGAGGTACCGAGCAATCTGGCGCTGCAACGCTACGGCGCGCGCATCTGGATTGCGCGGATCATGATCACGTGGGGGCTGATCTCGGCCGCGACGGCACTGGTGCAAGGCCCGGCATCGTTCTATGCGCTGCGCTTCCTGCTG
The DNA here is from genome assembly GCF_047325135.1 of Ralstonia sp. Ralssp110. Classification (NCBI taxonomy): domain Bacteria; kingdom Pseudomonadati; phylum Pseudomonadota; class Betaproteobacteria; order Burkholderiales; family Burkholderiaceae; genus Ralstonia; species Ralstonia sp. Ralssp110. The sequence continues at coordinate 1,586,336 of NZ_CP168609.1, forward strand.
GGTGCGGCGGAGGCCGGGTTCTTTCCCGGCGTGCTGCTGTATCTGTCGTATTGGATTCCGGCAACGCACCGCGCCCGTATTGTGGCGACGTTCATGGTCGCGATTCCGGCGGCAAGCTTCATCGGCTCGCCCATCTCGGCTGCGCTGCTGCAGATGGACGGGTTTGCCGGCCTGCGAGGTTGGCATTGGCTGTTCATCCTAGAAGGCATTCCGACGGTGCTGCTCGGCATCGCCTGCCTGCGCCTGCTGACCAATCGGCCGGAAGAAGCCAAGTGGCTGTCGAATGACGAGCGCCAGTGGCTCACGAATACGTTGGCCGGTGAAGCGCGCGGGCCGAAGAAAGTCGCGCAGATGCCGCTGGCCAAGCTGTTCTGCAATCGCTACGTCCTGTGCCTCGCCCTGGTGGATGTGTGCGCGTCGGCCGCCGGCAGCACGCTGTCGGTGTGGCAGCCGCAACTCCTCAAATCGTTTGGGTTGACCGTCATGCAGACGGGGCTGCTCAACTCGGTGCCGTACGCAGTGGCATCGGTGCTGATGGTGTTCTGGGGCCGCCGGTCCGACCGTCTGAAGGAGCGCCGCTGGCACACCGCCATTCCGATGCTGCTGATCGGCCTCGGCCTGTTCGGCACATCGCTCAGCGGGTCTCTCGTGCCAACCATGGTGATGCTGTGCGCGGTGCTGGTGGGTGCGTATTCGTTCAAAGGGCCATTCTGGGCGCTGGCTTCCGGCATGCTCTCGAACAGCGCGGCCGCAGCGGGCCTTGCCACCATCAACGCGATTGCCAACCTCATTGGCGGCGGCCTGATGGTGAACGTGTACGGTTGGGTCAAGCAGGCCACCGGCAGCTACGCGTTGGCGCTGATGCCGTTGGCGCTGCTGACGCTGGTGAGCGTGATGACGCTGCTGCTGTTGAGCCGCTCGAAGCCCGAGCCGCAGGTGCTGAATAAGACGGAGACCGCCTGACGATGCACGCGCTCAATAGAAGACGGTTCCTGCAGATGACAGGCGCCGGCGCCGTGGCGGCGGCCGTTCCCGCGCTCTCCGGGGCGGCGGAAGAGTTGTGGTCCAGCGGCAGAAACCCGCCGACGTTCAACTTGCCGGCCGGTGCGGTGGATTGCCACATGCACATCTACGATGACCGATTCCCCAGCGCCCCGGGCACCACGCTGCGACCGCCCAACGCGAGCATCGAGCAGTACCGCAAGGTGCAGGCGCGTCTGGGCGTGCAGCGCAACGTGGTCGTCACGCCGTCGACGTACGGAACGGACAACCGCTGCACGTTGGATGCGCTGAAGCGTTTCGGGCCCAATGCGCGCGGCGTCGCGGTGGTCGATACCTCCGTGACCGATGCTCAGCTTGCGGAAATGCACGCAGCAGGTGTGCGGGCCATCCGCTTCAACCTCAGCTATCCGGGGGCCACCACCGTCGACATGCTTGCGCCGCTTGCGTCTCGCATCGGCGCACTTGGGTGGCATATCGAGCTTGTCGTGCAAGGCGCGAAGCTGCCCGCGCTGGAGCCGCATCTGCTTGCGCTGCCGTGTCCGCTGGTCATCGACCACATTGCACACGTTCCGCAGCCGGGCGGCATGCAGTCCGACGCCATGCGCACAGCGCAACGTCTGGTCGACAAGGGAAACACGTGGATCACGCTGTCCGGTCCATATGTCGATACCAAGACAGGTGCACCAGCCTATGCGGACGTAGAGCCCGTGGCCAAGACATTCATCAACATGGCGCCCGAGCGCATGCTCTGGGGCACTGACTGGCCGCATCCGACCGAGAAGACGCACAAGCCCGACGATGCCGCGCTGGTCGATACGATTGCCGCGTGGATCGGGCGTGCGGATTGGCAACAGATGATCTTTGTCGCCAATCCGGTGAAGCTTTACGGCTTCGGTTGACCGATCCCTTTTCGGCTCTGCGGCCTCGGTTCGGTCAAATCGCCCGGGCCGCCGTTACCGCACGCGGCTGGGCCAGCATGTCCGGTTGCAGAATCTCATCCAACGCCTCGCGGCTGAGCAGGCGTTTGTCCAGCACGAGCTGATACACGCTGGTGCCGCTGATGAGCGCCTCCTGCGCAATGGCCGTCGCATTCGCATATCCAATGTGCGGATTGAGCGCGGTGACGATGCCGATCGAGTGCTCCACATTGGCGCGCAGGTGCGCCTCGTTGGCGGTAATGCCGTCGACGCACTTTTCCGCCAGCGTCAGGCACCCGTTGCGCAGGTGCGAGACGCTCTTGAACAGGCTGTGCGCAATGATGGGCTCGAAGGCGTTGAGCTGAAGCTGTCCGGCCTCGGCGGCGAAGGTGACGGTCAGGTCATTGCCGATCACCTCGAAGGCAATCTGATTGACGACTTCCGGAATCACCGGGTTCACCTTGCCGGGCATGATGCTCGACCCCGCTTGCATGGGCGGCAGGTTGATCTCGCCCAGCCCCGCGCGCGGGCCGCTGGAGAGCAGCCGCAGGTCGTTGCAGGTCTTCGACAGCTTGACCGCCGTCCGCTTGAGCACGCCCGAGAGCTGAACGAACGCGCCCACATCCTGTGTGGCCTCCACCAGGTTGTGCGAAGTCACCAGCGGAATGCCCGTGATTCGCGCCAGATGCCGGCAGACCGCGGCCGCATAGTCCGGATGCGTGTTGATGCCCGTGCCGATGGCCGTGGCACCCAGGTTGATCTCGCGCATCAATGCCGCGGCTTCGGCGAGGCGTTCCTGGTCTTCGCCCAGCATGACGGCATAGGCGCTGAACTCCTGGCCGAGTGTCATCGGCACGGCGTCCTGGAGCTGCGTGCGGCCCATCTTGAGCACACCGCGGAATGCTTCGGCTTTGCGCTCGAACGCTTGCCGCAACACGCCCATGGCCTCGATCAGGGCCAGGACGCCCTCGTGCGCGGCTATCCGCAGCGCGGTCGGATAGACGTCGTTCGTGCTCTGGCTCAGGTTGACGTGTTCGTTCGGGTGCAGGTGCTGGTAGTCGCCGCGCGCGTGACCAAGAGATTCCAGCGCCAGGTTGGCAATGACCTCATTGGCGTTCATGTTGGTGGACGTGCCTGCGCCACCCTGGATGACATCGACGACGAAATGCGCGTGTGCTTCGCCCGCCCGCACACGCTCGCATGCGTGCACGATCGCGTTGGCATGCAGGCTGTCCAGCAGCCCCAGCTCATGGTTGGCCAGCGCTGCTGCAGCCTTCACGCTGGCCAGTGCGTTGAGCAATTGCGGATAGACAGAAATGGGGGTGCCGGTAATCGGAAAGTTCTCCAGCGCGCGCAGCGTGTGGACGCCGTAATAGGCATCGCTGGGGATTTCGCGGTCGCCGAGCAGGTCGTGTTCGATACGGTGGGTCATGTCGTTTGTAATGAAGCGTTGGAATGCGATGGAGAAGGGTGGGCGAGGGCGCGCGCAACGCAGTGCCGCGCCAGAACATCGGTCGGGTCGATCAGCGTGACGAGCCGGCCTTCAGATGTGTTGACGCTGGCGTGCGGCAGCAGCAGCGGCAGTTCCGTACAGCCGAGAATCACCGCCTCGACGCCGCGCGCTGCCAACTCGTCAATGGCGGCCATCAGATCGTCAATGCAGGCGCCTGCGGTGAAGCCCGCTTTCACGCCCTGCGGGCCGTAGATGGCGTTCATCACACGGGCTTGCTGCTCGGTACTGGGCACCACTTGCTCAAGGCCCGCCGCCTCCAGCGCCTTGCGGTACACACCGCTTGCGACCGTGCCGGAGGTCGCCAGCAGGCCGACCTTGCACAAGGCCGGAAGCGTGCGGCGGATATGCTCGGCCGTTACGGTCAGCATGTTGACGATCGGGATGCTGAGATACGGCTGTACGCGCTCAACGTACGCATGTGCCGTGTTGCACGGAATGGCGATGATGTCGGCGTCGCCCGCCTCCAGCTTGCGGCACGTGGCGTATAGCGAGATGGTCGGGTCCGGCCCTTCACCGATGAGGTTTTCGGTGCGGTCGGGAATCTGCGGGTTTTGCTCGACCAGCAGCTTGATGTGGTCCTGATCGCGCGTGGCCGGCGTGTTACGCACGATTTTCTGCATGAAGTCGACCGTGGCTGCGGGCCCCACGCCGCCCACCACACCCACCTTGAACAGCTTGCCGGGCGCATCGTGTTGCCCCGACACCACGTACTGCGCGTAGGCCAGGTTGGAATCGACGATGGGCACGCCAAGGGGCCCAAGCTCGTCGAGCACCAGGGCGATCTCGGTCAGCCCCGGCAGGATCACGTCGACACCCTGGTCGACGAGATCCGCGCAGGCGTCGCGCAACAGATCGATGGGGCGCCCGCGCAGGTTGCCGCTCTTGATCCCGTCGGGGGCGTACACCGCTTCGGTCACATGGTCGATGCCCTCAACGCGCGGGTGGACGACGTCGAACTCGGGCGCATTGAAGTAGCGCTCGAACAAACGCTTGTTGCGCGTGGTGTCAGAAGCGAGCACGCCGATGCGGCGCGCGGCCGGAAACTTGCGCCGCACGTGGCTACGCAGCCCCGCCATCATGTCGACGATCGGCAACGGTGAATTGGCGGTCAGCTCGTCAATGAAGGTGTGGCTCAAAAAGCAGGGCAGCACCACTGCCCCGATGCCGCGCCGCTGGAAGTCGCGGATCAGATCGAAGATGTAGAGCTTGCGCTCCGTGGTGGCTGCCGTCGTATGGCCTGCCTGAGAAAACGGATGCTGCTCGAACACGATGTCGAGATGCTCGGCATCGGTGCTGGCCGGGGTGGACTGGATCAGCTTGAAGAACACGTCTGCGCTGGCCAGTGCCCCCAGCCCACCAATCACGCCCAGCGAGCGACGCGCATGCGGTGTTGTCATTTCACTTCGCCCGGAATGCCAGAAACGCCCGAAATGTTGGAGAGGCCGTCGAAATCCTGCGTCTGCTCACGCGCGGCCCGGCGCGCTTCCCACTTGGCGATGGCCGTGGTGGCGATGCTGTTGCCGACCACGTTGGTGGCCGTGCGGCCCATGTCCAGGATCTGGTCGATGGCCAGGATCAGCACCACGCCCGAGGGCGGCAGATGGAACATCGGCGCCACCGCTGCCACCACCACCACCGAACCGCGCGCCACGCCAGCCATGCCCTTGCTGCTGATCATCAGCACCAGCAGCATCAGGATCTGCTGCGACAGCGGCATCTCGATGCCGAACGCCTGCGCGATGAAGAGCGCCGCAAACGCCTGGTACATCATCGAGCCATCCAGGTTGAACGCGTAGCCCAGCGGCAGCGTGAAACCGACGACCTTCTTGTCGACGCCAAAGGCTTCGAGCTTTTCGGTCAGGCGCGGGTAGGCGGCTTCGCTGCTGGCGGTAGAGAACGCCAGCATGGCCGGCTCGCGAATCGCCTTGAGCAACGCCCACGTCTGGCGCCCCAGGAAGATGTGGCCGATGCCGATCAGGATGGACAGCAGCAGCGCCAGGCCCAGATAGAAGCTGCCGACCAGCTTGCCGTATGTCGTCAGCACATCGAGCCCATGCAGCGTAATCGCCGAGGCAATGGCGCCGAACACGCCGATGGGCGCCAGCGCCATGACGTAGTCGGTCAGCTTGAGCATGGCCGGCACGAGGGCATCGATGGTGCGCGACAGCGGCGCGATACGTTCATCGCCCTTGAGCACGCCCAGCACCACGCCAAAAAACACCGAGAACACCAGGATCTGCAGGATGTCGTTGCGTGCCATGGAATCCAGCACGCTGGTGGGGAACGCGTGGGTGATGAAGTCCTTGAAGTTCAGGCCGGCGGTGTTCAGGCCGGTAGCGACATCAGCGGCGTTGGGCGTCATGTTCAGACCCGCCCCCGGCTGCAGCACGTTGGCCAGCACAAGCCCCAGCGCCAGCGAGATCAACGACGCGCAAAGAAACCACGCGATGGAGCGCAAGCCGATGCGCCGCACGGCCTGCGTGCCCTCCATGCCGGCCAGGCCCGAGACCAGCGTGGCGAACACCAGCGGCGCGATGATCATCTTGATCAGCCGCAGGAAGATGTCCGTGATGATGGAGAAATAGCCGGCGATGGCTTTGGCGGCATTGGCGTCGGGTGCGAGCTTGTGGCACGCATAGCCCACGGCGATGCCTAGCAGCATGCCTGCCAGGATAGTTGCGGTAAGGCGATTCTTTTTCATGGTGCTCCGTCCAGTGAGGTCTCTTGCCGGAATCGGAGAACACCGAATCCGTGGCCTTTCGCACGACGCCGGCCGGTTATTCGGCTCGGCTTTCATTGCGTGGACGGAGTGTAGGAACGGCAGCGTGCGTCGTGATGCGGCTCCCGCAAGGGCTCATGCGAGCGCCGCATAGTTCGGGTAAACGAGCAAACGGCCTGCCGATGCAGGTTCAGGGCAGGCTCAGATGGCGCCAGAGTTTTTCCAGCAGCTCGTTGCGCGTGTACTGGTTGCGATACACACGCAGGTCCAGATCAAGCGACCACGTTGACCCGCCGGCCGGCACCAATACGCCGGCGGCAAGCTCCGCCTCGATCGAACTCTTTGGCAGCCAGGCAATGCCTTCACCGGCGAGAAGCATCTTCTTGAGCATTTCGGCCATGTCGGATTCATAGTCGAGCCGCAGGAACGGTTGCGCATCGGCCCGGCTCAACAGCAGCGCCAGGCAACGGCCGAAATAGCTCGTGGGGGTGTAAGAGATGAGCGGCAGGGGCCGGTTGGCCGTGCCGGGCAGGCGGTGCATCGGCCCTAGCCGCGCGTTGGGCTTGCTGACCGGCATGAAGGTGTCGCGCCCGACCGTCAGGCTAGGGTACTTGATCGGGTCAAGATGCAGCGGCAGGTTGGGGTGGTCGTACGCGAACATCAGGTCGCAGGTGCCGTTGACCAACATGAGCACCGAGTCGTGCACATTGCCCGGAATAATGCGAGCGCGCAGGTTGCCGATGTGCTTGCCGACCGTCGCCAACCAGGTGGGCAGGCAGTTCAATGAGATGGTGTGACCCGCTGCAATCTGCAGCCCCGGCCCGGGCATGCGGTGCTCGGAGCGAATGATGGCGCGTGTGTCGATCAGCTTGCTCAGCACGTCATCGGCGGCCTCTTCAAACAGGCGCCCGGCTGCTGTCAATGTGGGCGGATAGGTGCTGCGATCCACCAGCTCGGCGCCCACCCACTGCTCAAGCGCCTGGATACGCCGGCTGAAGCCGGACTGGGTGACATTGCGGATTTCCGCCGCCCGCGAAAAGCTCTGGTGCTGCGTGAGGGCAATAAAGTCCTCAATCCATTTGACTTCCATGTCCCCTCCGGCGCGGTGCGTTCAATGCTGTGGAGGCTATCCGTTCGGCTCACGCCAGGTGGCACGTGTTTACCCTAGGTATGCGATATCCGCATGACCGCATGCGGCCTCCGCATCGTGCCGTTTCACGCATAACCAAAGACAAAAACGGTCGTTCCCCCAACCGCAGGGCTGAACATATGCTCGCCGGACCAACCTTCCGAAGACGCACCATGACGCAGCCGTCCTTGAGCACCGCCCCCGCCTGGAAACCCGACACCGTGGCTGTCCATGGCGGCTACAGCGCCGACCCAACCACCCGCGCGGTGGCCGTGCCGATCTACCAGACCGTTGCATTTGCGTTTGACGACACACAGCACGGCGCCGATCTGTTCGACCTGAAGGTGCCGGGCAACATCTACTCGCGCATCATGAACCCGACCAACGATGTGCTGGAGAAGCGCATTGCCGCGCTTGAAGGCGGCATCGGGGCGCTTGCGCTGGCGTCGGGGCAGGCGGCCGTGACATATGCGATCCAGACGATTGCGGAAGCAGGCGACAACATCGTCTCGGCCAGCACGCTGTACGGCGGCACCTACAACCTGTTTGCGCACACGCTGCCGCAGTCGGGTATCACCACGCGCTTTGCCGACCCGCGTGACCCTGCATCGTTCGAAGCGCTGATCGACGACCGCACCAAGGCCATCTTTGCCGAGACGGTCGGCAACCCGCTAGGCAACATCACCGACATTGCCGCGCTGGCCGAGATCGCGCACCGCCACGGCGTGCCGCTCATTGTCGACAACACCGTGCCGACACCGTATCTGACACGGCCCTTCGAGCACGGCGCCGACATCGTTGTGCATTCGCTGACGAAGTATCTGGGCGGCCACGGCACGAGCCTGGGCGGCGCGATCGTCGATTCGGGCAAGTTTCCGTGGTCCAAGCACAAGGCGCGCTTCAAGCGCCTGAACGAGCCGGACGTGAGCTACCACGGCGTCGTCTATACGGAAGCCCTGGGCGACGCGGCGTATATTGGCCGCGCCCGCGTGGTGCCGCTGCGCAATACCGGCGCGGCGCTGTCGCCGTTCAACGCGTTCCTGATCCTGCAGGGCATCGAAACGCTGGGCCTGCGCATCGACCGCATCACGCAGAACGCCGCGCACATCGCCCGGCATCTGCGCGGCCACGCCAAGGTGGAGTGGGTCAACCATGCAAGCCTGGACGACCACCCCGACCACGCGCTCGTGCGCAAGTACCTTTCAGGCAAGGCCCCGGGGCTGCTTACGTTTGGCGTGAAGGGCGGTTTCGCTGCTGGGGCGCGTTTTCAGGACGCGCTGCAGTTGTTCACGCGGCTGGTGAACATTGGCGACGCGAAGTCGCTGGCCACGCATCCGGCATCGACCACGCATCGCCAGCTTTCAGAGACTGAACTCGCCAAGGCTGGCGTGCGGCAGGAGACGATCCGGCTATCCATCGGCATCGAGCATATCGATGATCTGCTGGCCGATCTGGATCAGGCGCTGGCGTTGGCCTGATCGGGCACGGAATCGCGCTGGCTCACGGCTGCGCCGGCCGCTCCGGATAGGCTTGCCGCAACGCCTGTGCCAGCGCGTCATACAAGCGCGCGCCGAGCGCTGTCAGAACGTGGCGATCCCGCGTGAGCAGGGAGATGACGCGCTCGGGCATTGGCTGATCAGTCTCGATAAAGTCGATCGTCTGACGGATGATGGGCGAGCGCGTCGATTCGCTCGACAGCAGGAGCAGGGCGTCCGATTTCCAGCACAGCTCGAGCAGCAGCGTCATGGAGTTGCATTCGACTACGCGCTCGGGCGGGGCGAGACCGGCATCGGCAAACAGTCGGTACAGCGGCGAGTGCTCGTCAGCAAGCGAATCAGGGGCCAGCCACTCTTCTTGCTGCAAGGCATGCAGAGGCTGGTGGCCGCGCAACGGGTGACCCTTGCGTACGCCGATCAGCGTCTGCGCGCGGCAGACCACGGTGTGGTCGAAACCGCGCTCGCCCGGCTGCAACTGAGACGTCAGGGCAAAGTCGATGGCGCCCTCGCGCAGCAGTTCCAGCAACTGGCCCGGACGTGCCTCCAGGATGCGCAACCGCGCATTGGGAAATTCGCGCCGGAAGGTCACGAGGCAATCGGCCACCGGCCCGATGAGCGCGGTGACCGGGGTGACGCCCACCGTCAGTTCGCTCGTCACCGCCCCTTTCATGTCTTCCAGGTCTTCCCGTGCGCGCTTCACGCTTTCGTTGATCAAGCGTGCATGCCCGACCAGGCGCTGGCCATACGGCGTAAGCCGGATGCCCTTGCTCGAGCGTACGAACAGCGTTGCGCCCACGCTCGTTTCCAGCTCCTTGATGGTCTTGCTGAGCGCGGGCTGCGTGACGTGAAGCAGGCGCGAGGCCTCCTGGATGCTGCCCGTCTCGGCAACGGTGACCAGTGCGCGTAGCTGGTTGAGCTTCATAGGTGTCCTTGATACACGGTGCAGCGAAGGGTTGGCATGCCACGCCGTCAGCCAGCAACTGTACTGTGGAATCCGCCTCGGGCGGCCGTTGGGCTAGCCGGGCAGGCCGGGATGCGCGCTCCCGCCATAGCCAACAGCTATAGCCATGAAAAAAAGCGAGAGGCGGAATCGGCCCGACAGCTCCTACTATTGCCCTTCAATCCAGCGCATTGCGGGACGCTCATAGAAGCCCGCCCGACTGGAGGAGACATCAAGATGGATGCCCAGATCGCCGTGCCCGCTGGCGCCCCGCGCCAAGGCACCACCACCGTCACCCCGCATTCGAGCCGCGCTGTCGTTGCCGCCGCCATCGGCAACGGGCTCGAGATGTACGACTTCACGGTCTATAGCTTCTTTGCCGCCACCATCGGGCGATTGTTCTTTCCGTCGAGCAGCCCGCTGGCTTCGTTGCTGTTGTCATTCGCCACGTTTGGTGCGGGCTTTGTCATGCGGCCGCTGGGTGCTGTGCTGATCGGCAACATGGCCGATCGGCGTGGCCGCAAGGCAGCACTCACACTGACGATTGCATTGATGACGGCCGGCACCGCGCTGATCGCCTTCACACCGAGCCACGCGACGATTGGCGTGACGGCAACGGTGCTGGTGGTGCTCGGGCGCTTGCTACAGGGGCTGTCGGCCGGCGGGGAAATCGGCGCGGCGTCGGCACTGCTGCTGGAATCGGCCAGCAAGGGCCGGCGTTGCTTCCTGGTGAGCTGGCAGGCAGCCACGCAGGGCGCGGCGGCGCTGCTCGGCGCGTTGAGTGCGGCCGGTGTGAGCGCCGTGCTCAGCCCCGAGGCTTTACAGAGCTGGGGATGGCGGTTGCCGTTCTTGATGGGCTTGCTGATCGCGCCGGTCGGCATGTACATACGCCGGCATCTGAAGGAGACGCACGAGGCCGCCCCGCACGGAAGCGTGGTCGACGTGCTTCGCCAGCATGCGCGCACGCTGGTGCTGGGCATGCTGCTGATGACGGGGGCCACTGCGTCCATGTACATCCTGATTTTCTACATGCCCACGTATCTGATCCACTCTTTGCACATGCCGCCGGTCACGGCGTTTCTCACGGCCTGCGTGGCGGGGGCAACCATGCTGGTCATGTCGCCGCTGTTTGGTCTGATTGCCGACCGCCTGCCGACACGCAAGCCGATGCTGTATGTCGCGTCTGCGGTCAGCCTGTCGTGCACGTACCCGGGCTTCGTGCTGCTGTCTTCCGGTGCGGGGTTGGCTCTCACCATGGGGTTGATCGCGCTGGGCGTGACGATCATGGCCGTCAGCAATGGCGCGGGTGCGGCGCTGCTGATGGAAGCCTTCCCGCGCCAGCATCGCGCAACCGGCATGTCGGTGATGTACAGCCTGGGGGTGACCGTGTTCGGCGGCTTTGCGCCGCTCGTCGTTACGTGGTTGCTGGGCGTAACCGGCAACCCGATGGCACCGGCCTGGTATCTGCTGGCCAGCAGTGCAATCAGCCTGGGCGCGCTCACGCTGTTCCCGACGTATCCCGGCCGCGATTGAGATTGATACCGCGCCATCGTTGCTTTTACCCAGTTCGCCTCTGACCTAGCACCATGTACCTCGATCCGAAGTCACCCAGCATCCCCCAGGCCCTGCACGTGGGCGCTGACCGCTTTGCCGAACTGCGTCATCGCATCCATGCCAATCCGGAATTGGGTGCCGACGTGCCGCACACCTCCCAGCTCGTCGCCGGTCTGCTGCGTGAATGGGGCTATGACGTGCACAGCGTCGGCGGCCACGGCCTGGTGGGGCAATTGAAGGTGGGCAACGGCAAGCGCACGATCGGCCTGCGCGCCGACATGGATGCGTTGCCCATGCAGGAGCGCACAGGCTTGCCCTACGCCAGCAAGGTGGACGGCCGCATGCATGCGTGTGGCCACGATGGCCATACCGCCACGTTGCTTGCCGCCGCCGAGCACCTGGCGGCCACGCGCAACTTCAACGGCACCCTGAACCTCATCTTCCAGCCCGATGAAGAGGGGCTGTCCGGCGCCGTGGCCATGATGGAGGATGGTCTGTTCGAGCGCTTCCCCTGCGATGGCATCTACGCTTTCCACAACGCGCCCGGCTTGCCGCTGGGCGTGGCCGTCGTGCAGAGCGGCCCGCTGGGCGGTTCGTCAGATCGCGTGACCGTGACTTTCAGCGGGCGCGGTGGCCATGGCGCCATGCCTAACCTGGCTGTGGATCCGACGCTGGCTTTGGCGGCGACGGTGGTGGCGCTGCAGGGCATCGTCTCGCGCAACGTCGCGCCTGTGGATGCGGCCGTCATCAGCGTTGGGCAGATGCAGGCTGGAACGACCCACAACATCATCCCCGAAACGGCCATGCTCAAGTTGAGCGTGCGCGCCACCAAGCCGGAGGTGCGCGAGCTGCTGGAGACGCGCATCCGCGAGGTCATTACGCACCAGGCCGCGTCCTATGGCGTGCGCGCAGAGATCGTCTACGAGCGGTTGGTGCCGGCCATCTGCAATACGCCCGAGCAGACCGCCTTCGCGCGTCGTGCCGTGGCGAGCGTGCTGGGCGAGGAGCGCGTCATCCAGGTGCCGCCGTCCTCGCAGATGGGCAGTGAAGATTTTGCCTGGATGCTGGAGAAGCGCCCTGGCTGCTACTTCGCGCTGGGCAACGGTTTGGGCGGCCAGTGGGTCGGCTGCTCGCTGCACAACGACGGCTACGATTTCAATGACAAGCTGATTCCGATCGGGGCAGCGTGCTGGGTAGCGCTGGTGGAGGATCAGCTGCGCGCAGAGGGCTGACGCGCAGGCGACACCCCCAGCCGCGCCTGCCGGAATACCAGGGTCATCACCAGTAGGAACGGCACACCCACGACCAACGTCATGCGGAAATCTGCCATCCACGCCGTACTGACGATGATGACCGCCATCGCGATGGCCCCGATGACGGTCAGCACCGGAAAGCCCCACATGCGAAATCGCAGCGTGCGCCCTTCGCGTTCCGCTGCGCGGCGAAAGCGCAGGTGCGTGATGAAGATGACGAGCCACGTAAAGAGCGCGCCGAACATCGCCAGCGCCATCATCAAAAGAAACGAGTGCCCCGGCAGCACCACGCTCAGCACGGCAGCCAATGCCGCACCGGAACTGGAAACCGCCAGCGCGCGCAGCGGCACGCCCCGCTGGCTCACCACACCGAGTGCCCTGGGGGCCTGCCCGCCACGTGCCAAGCTGAACAGCATGCGCGTCGACACATACAACTGCGCGTTCATCGACGACAGCGCCGCCGTCAGCACCACAAAGTTCATCACGCCTGCACCACCGGCAATGCCGAGGATTTCCATCACCCGCACGAAGGGGCTTTTGCCCGTGCCGGCCTGCTGCCACGGCACCACGGCCAGCATCAGCGCGAGCGTGCAGAGGTAGAAGAACACCAGCCGGAACAGCGTGGAGCGGAATGCGCGGGTGGCGGCGGCTTCTGGCTCGCGTGCCTCACCGGCGGCCACGGCAATCAGCTCGATACCGAAGAAGCTGAAGATGCTGACCACCGCGCCAAACCACACGCCATTCCAGCCGTGCGGCGCAAAGCCGCCCGCGCTCACGTAGTTGTGAAAGCCGATCGGCCCGCCTTCGGGTGCGCGATGGATGGCATAGCTCGCCACCGCCAGAAACGCGACGATCGCCACCACTTTGATCATCGAGCACCAGTATTCGGCCACGCCGAATACTTCGACGCTGCTGGCGTTGATCCACACGAGCACGGCAGAGAAGCCCACGATCCATACCCAGGCCGGCACGCCCGGAAACCAGTACGCCATGTACACCGCCACCGCCGTCACCTCCGCGCCGATCACGAAGACGACCGCCGCCCAATACGCGTAGCGCACCAGGAAACCGGCGAGCGGGCTCACGTAATGCTCGGCATACGCGCCGAAAGAGCCGGTGGTCGGGTGGGCCACCACCATCTCGGCCAGACAGCCCATGAGCAGCAGGGCGATGAGTGCACCGATGGCGTAGCTTGCAATCACGCCCGGGCCGGCCAACTGAATGGCCGCGCCGCTACCCAGGAACAAGCCGGTGCCGATCGCGCTGCCGATGGCGATCATGGCGAGTTGTGCAGAAGAGAGACGGTGCTGCAGGCCGCCTTCGCGTGCGGCCAGCGCTTCGAAGCTGCCGGTGGCCTTGGTCATGGTGTTGTCCTGACGGGGAAAAGGCCGGGATGATACGCCGCTCCATGCAAGACGCCCCGCGCGGAGGCGGGGCGTCTTGTACAACTTGCGTTAGTGAATCAGCGCGCCACGGGCTTGGCGTACTGGATCGGAACGTCCACACGCGCCTGCGGCAGGGTCTTCTTGAGCTGCGCGCGCGCGTTCACAGCGTCCTGGAACGAAGCGAAGCGCAGGGTGCTGATGTTCAGGTGCCCGTAATACTCCGCCGACACGGGCGTTGCGGGCAGGCTGCTCACTGCCTGGCGCACGCTGTCGACCGACACCTGCGAGACAACCACCTCGTTGCGGCTCTCGCCCACCACGCCACGCTCATTGGCCACTTGCGTGACGGCTGAGGATGCCGCGCCCGCAGCCTTGGTGCGCGTGCCGCTGGAGAGCACCTTGAACGACTGCGATTCGATCTGCACCGTCGGTGCGCTTGCGTACCGGGCCAGCTCTTGCGTGCTCAGGTGCTTGCCCACCGTCACGTCGGCCGCCTGGCACGCCGAAGCCATCGAGAGGAGCGCCGCCAGCGCCACGGTCTTCATCAGGGTTGTATTGATCATGTTGATTGGTCTCCGAACGGGCTCACTTGGCAGCAATCACGCGGTACTCCACGGCCAGCGGCGCGGCGAGCGTCACGGTGTGGGTGCCGCCCTGGGGCTGGTACGTCGAGCAGGCGTTGGTCGGCACGCCACTTACGGCGTAGACCTCCCATGTGCCGGCCGCGTTCTCACCATAGAAGGCGTAGCTGCCCAGGCCGTACTTGTTCACGGTATCAACGCCGTTGTTGTAATAGCCGTTGTACGGCAGGGACAACGCCGACACCGTGCCCGAGGGCGATTTCACAAAGAAGCCGACACTGCCCACGCACACCGAGCCCGATACGCGCAGCTGCAGCGCGTCGACCTTGTCCGTGCCCGACACGTTGAACTGGCCGAGCTTCTGCACCGCGCCGTAGTTGAACTGGTTTACGTTGGCAAAGGCCGCCGCGAAGTCCGGCACCGACAATGCAGCCGGCTTGTAGGTGACAGTGGCCTTGGCCATTTTCACCGCCGCTGATGCATCGACCAGACCGAAGCCGTACCACGTGGAATATGCATAGCCGGCGGCATTGGTCTGCCAGCCGTAGTCCAGCCGCGCGGTGGTCGCGCCGTCAGTCAGTGCGGCGCTGGTATCTCCAGTGGCGGCGCCCGTAAGCAAGTCGATTCGCGCGTTACGGCCGTCACGGCTGCCGTAATCGGTGTCGATCTTGCGCGCCGTCGCGCGCAGGATTTCGCGAACATCGCGCCACGTCAGGTTCGGGTTGGCTGCCAGCATCAGCGCGACCACGCCGGACAGCGTGGGCGTGGCCGCCGATGTGCCGTTCATGCTCGAGTAGTCGCACTTCGCGTTGTCTTTCAGGTTGGTGGCGGTGCCTGGAATCGCAAAGTCATAGGTGTCGTCCGGATTGGCTCGGCTGTAGCCGCGTGCGCAGCCGCTGAGGTCGGTCGAGAAGATCTTTGGCCCGCTACCCACCTCACCGTATTTGCCGCCGTTGCCGTATTCGCCGCCCAAGCCTGTGATCCAGTTGACCGATCCGGCGTTGGAGTAGCTCGACTTGATGCCTTGCGCGTTTGCCGCCCCGACAACGATTACGCCAGGCTCCAGCGCTTCCGGATCATTGGCAGGGTTCTCGCAGCCGATCATGCCGGCGGTGCCGCCCACGGTCGGGCACGTGCGCGGCGGAAGGTTGATGTCGTCGTTGATGGATTCATATTCATTGCCCGACGCCTTGAGCATGACCAGACCGCGGCCGTTGCGCAGGTTCGGGAAGGCGCGTACCGCGGCCTGTGTCGAGGTGGACGTGTCGTACTCCAGCGGCGCCTGCGGGTTTGCGCCGTACGACGCATTGATGAGGTGGCCGTTCTTCGACCAGGCAGCGCCGCCGTAGGCGGCGGTGATGTCGGGATTCGCCGCGCCAATAAAGCGCGCCCCGCCCAGCGTCGCGCGCGGAGCGATCCCCATGACGCCCTTGCCGTTCTGCGCCGCGGCGATGATGCCGGCCACGTTGGTGCCATGCGCGTCCTTGATGTTCGCGGGAATGTCTGCCGGTGTCGGATCGTTCGAGCCATCGTCGAAGTTGTGCGTCATGTCCGAGTTGGCATTGGCAAACAGATCTTCGTTGTGCACGTCGATGCCGTCGTCCAGCACGAGCACGTTCACGCCCTGGCCCTTGATGCCGGCCTTGTGCGCGTCTTCCACGTCGATGTCGGTCGTGCCGTTGGCCACCAGGCCGAACGCCGCGAAGAAGCTGGTCGCTTGCTTGAGCGCCCATTGATAGGCGTACAGCGGCTCGGTGCTGCCGGTCTGGCAGGCGTACTTGGCATCGACGCCGGTTTCTGCGCACGTGGATGCAGGCGGCGTGTTGCCACCCGTGTTGCCGCCGTTGTTGGCGGTATTGCTACCTGAATCTCCGCCGCCGCACGCGGCCAGGGCCACGGTGGCGAACAGCGTCAAGGCAAGCGTTTTTCCCGTAATGTCTTTCACGAGACCCCCGTTTTGTCGTTGTGTGTTGTGCAAAGCGCGGGATGTCCGCACCGCTTTGACCTGTTCGACGAAGAGAGGGCACGTCGCACGTGCCCGCCGCGAGCGCATGGGCGCTCATCAGGTCGGGCCGGATGCTCGCATGCACGTCAGCGGGGATTCAATGACGAAAGGGGCTGCGCGCGCGAACCGGTTCGGCCGTCGCGCGAACCTGTCAGCGCGTCTCAGTCTTGGAGGCGGCAGGGCGCGGGAGGTGGGAGAAAAAAGGGAGTGCGGGGAAGGGAGGCGCGCGCTTCAGCGCATCTGCATGACCCAGGTGCGCCAGTCCTTGTGTTGCACGAAAGGCATGGCAGCGGCGCGGCCTTCGATGGCCAGCATGCGCGTTTCACGCGGCGACATGCCAGAGGCGCGGCGGTACGCGCGCGTAAAGTTCGATGCGTCGGAAAAACCGTAGGTCTGCGCGATTTCGGCCACCGAACGGTGCGTCTGCGATCGGTCGGCCAGGATCGCGTGGCACTGTCGCAGGCGCTCCGTGCGCAGGTAGTTGAAGAAGCCGCCCTCGCGCTCGAACAGCCGGTACAGCGTGGCGCGCGAGATACCGAACTGCACGGCCACGCCTTCGGGCGAAAGCGCGAGATCGGACAGGTTGTGCTGCACGTGCCGGCAGATCGACGCAAACAGGCTTTCCCTCACGGCCGGCGCACTGGCTTCGGTCACCTGGCAGTTGATGGCGGCCGCCGCCAGTTGCAGCGTGCCCGGGATGACGGCCTGCGCCTCGGCATTGCTCAACTTCCCGACCGATTGATAGAGCGAACAGAGGTGATCGCGCAGCAGCCCAACCATCGGGGCATCGCCACGCAGCACACGCATGCTCAGTTCGTCCGGTGCGCGAAGCAGCGGCGCCAGCAGGCGTCGTGGCACGGCCAGGCTCAGGAATCGACTGTCGTTCGTGCTTGTGGCGAGCGGCTGAGCAGCGTCGACGATAAACAGATCGCCGGGGCGTGTGGCGGTGCCGGTGGCGCAGTCGCGCTGTCCGCAACTGCCTTCCAGGTAATACTGGAGCACGTAGACATCCATGCCGTCGCGCCCCAGCTTGGAGCGGGAACGATCATAGTGCTGTGCCTGCGCGCTGATCATGCCCACACCCGTCTCGCCGCAAAGATAAGCGTCGACGCTGGCCTGAAAGCCATGCGACTGCGGCGCGGCCGAGCGCGTATCGAACAGCACGTTGATGGCATCTCGCCACGCCGCAAATTGATGCTCGCGCGGCAGCGCAGACGTATCGAAGTGGGAGTGCGGAGGTTTGCTCACAGCGTTTTCCTGAAAGTCACGCGCATTGTGCAGAAGCGATGGCCGATAATGGCATGCCCCCAAAGTGGGGTGCCTGACGGGGGCTGGACTAGACCACTGCCAGCTTCGGCCGCTCCTGTCTGGGCATGACCACGTTGCGGCCCGCCGCCTTGGCTTCATACAGGCGCCCGTCGGCGAGGTGGATGAGGTCTTGAACGGTATCGTCCGCCGCGGCGATGCCCGAGTGGGAAGCCACCCCGATGCTGACCGTCAGCTTGCCGTACGCGCTTCCCACGTTGGGCTCGTCGGCGCCCAGCACGGCGGTGCGGATGCTTTCGGCCACGCGCATGGCGCCGTTGAGGTCCGTATTGGGCAACACAGCGCAGAACTCTTCGCCGCCATAGCGGCCGGCAAAATCTCCCGGGCGCTTGATGCTGTCGTTGATGCAGCGTGCCACCGTGCGCAGCGCGGTATCGCCGGCGGCATGGCCGTACTTGTCGTTGTAGGGTTTGAAGTTGTCCACGTCGATCATCAGCACCGACATCGGGGTGTGATGGCGATTGGCGCGACGCCATTCAACGTCCAATGCCGAGTCCAGCGCACGGCGCGTGCCGAGTCCGGTCAGGCTGTCGGTATTGGCCAGCAGATGCAATTGCTGCTCCATATCGAGCCGCTTGCGCAGTTGCTGCGCAAAAAGGAACGACAGCACCATGAATACCGCGTCGAGCATCAGCACGATGCCGCTGATCACCCATGCGCGCTGCCGCCATTCTGCGTAGATGTCTTCGGTGGCCAGACCGACCGTGACAATCAGCGGGTGGTCGCCGATATGGCGGAAGCTGAACAGGCGCTCGATGCCATCGATGCCGGCGACGTCTACGTAGGAGCCTTCCGGTGCGAGCAGCCGCTTCTGGAAGGCGGTGGCATCGGCCAGGCTGCGGCCGATGAGTTTTTCGCTGTACGGGCGCCGCATGAGCAGCGTGCCGTCGGTGCGTACCAGCGTTACGGTTGCGTGGGGGCCGAGGTTGATGCCGTCAAACAGCCGACGGAAGTAATTCAGGCGCAGCGTGCCGACCACAATGCCGTTGAATTCGCCATGCGGGCCGTTCAGCCGCCGGCTGAGTCCGAGCGACGTATCCAGGCCAGTCACGCGCGGGGTAAATGGCTCGCTGATATACAGCCCGACGTTCGCGGATCCCTGATGCACCTGGAAGTAGTCGCGGTCGCCCAGGTGAATATGCCGCGGCGGTACCGAACGGGAATCGAGGACCACGTTGCCGACCTTGTCAGTCACCAGCAGGGAGCCCAGGTCCTGCGCGTTGGTCGACCGGTCGAACAGCACCAGTTGGCGCACGGCGGGCTGCAACGCCAGCATGGCAGGGTCGCGCACACCGTCGATCACGGCCTGCAGCGACAGGTCGTACACCTCGATGTTGCGCGCGATGTCACGTTGCAGGATCAGCGACAGGTTGCCAGCAGCGTCGCGGGCGCGGGCCAGCGCGTCCGTGCGCATTTCCCAGAGCGACAGCGCGGTCAGTGCGGCCAGCATTAGCGCCAGCAACGACGCGCCGATGATCAGCAGGGAAGGCCGCCGTAGGAAGGCACCCGTGGCGCGCTGTAAAGGCATGCGCAGAATTGTGAAAATATTGAAAACGGTAGCCTCAATTGTGTACCGGACTCCACCTTCCTACGCAATACTATCTAAGACGTTTTCTGCAATGAAAACGTTTGCGGTGGTTGATTTCATCCTGTTCACGCAACGTTTTTGGCGGCGGGTGTGCAGCTTGCTGATCCTCGGCTGAGTGCCGCACCCGCGGCGCTGGGCATGTTGCCCACCCGACAGATGTGCATTCCGCCCCCCATGCCGTCGTGTCAGGCCAGCTTTGCCTATTCTGGGTAAGCATTCTTGGAGAACGCCATGCCAGAGCCAGACGATCGCGCCTCACCCACTCCGGCGCCCGCCAACCCCCATCCGCCCGTGGCCGATACGCATGAAGAAGCCCTGCTCGACGAGGGCATTGAGGAAACCTTTCCTGCCAGTGACCCGGTTTCCGTCGATGCCGGCAAGCCCGATGTGCCCCCCAAGGCGCCGGAGAGCGCGCCCAAACCGTAAAATGCGGGCTGCGTGTCAACGCATCGGCGGTTTTAGCCGTCTTACGTAGGCCGCAAACAACGTGCGAATCCAGCACACGCGCCGTCTGAAGCGCGGGGCGAGAGAAAGCCGGCGCGCGCGACAAGCCCGTGCCGGCAGGTCGGGGTCCAATCAGGACGTCGATACCGTGCGGAGCATGGGCTTCGGCGGTTTGGCTTGCCGCGCTCTCCCGTCTCTGCGTGTCCGGATTCGTGTATCGCTTTGACCGGCACTCCACCAAGCCAGCAGGATTTCGTTTTTCACCATGCCTGACGCCGCGTCCAACGACGCCAGTCCAACATCACGCCGATCCTCGGCCCGCACCGTGCCTGACGCGCCTGCCACGCCTGCCACGCCTGCGCCCGCTGATTCCGGCTTTGGCCTCGCTGGCTGGATCGTGATCGGTGTGGTGCTGGTGCTTGGCGCGCTGGTGTTCGACAGCCTGTATGCGCTGCTCGACCATGTGCACTACGCCGACATGGTCGCCGCGCTGCAGGTCACGCCGCGCTCGCACCTGATGCTGGCCATGCTGGCCACGGCGCTCAGTTACGTCGCCCTGACCGGTTACGACGCGTCCGGCCTGCGCTATGCGGGCGCGCATGTGGCGCCCGCTACGGTGGCCACCACCTCGTTCATTGCTTATGCGCTGGGCAACACCGTCGGCCTCGGTTCGTTGACGGCCGGGGCGGTGCGCACGCGCTTGTACACGGCGGCCGGGGTCGATGCCGCGCGTGTGACGGAGGCGGTCGCGTTTGATGCAGGGGCGCTGGGCGTGTCCACCACGGCTTTTGGCGCGGTCGGGCTGCTGTGGGGCGCGCCGCACATCGCCGCGATTACGCATTTGCCGGCGGCGCTGCTCGAAGTCGTGGCACTGCTGGTCCTGGCCGGCGTCGTCGCGTTGCTCGTGCTGTGCATGCGTCAGCGCCATGTGACGCTGTTCGGCCGATGGGAAATCCGCCTGCCGCCGCCAGGATTGGCCGCGCGGCAGTTCGCGATTTCAGCGGCGGATATGAGTGCGGCTGCGGCGGCGCTGTGGGTGCTGATGCCAGCAGGCGCCGTCGATCTGCCCACTTTTGTGGCGTTTTACGCGCTGGCCGTCACGCTGGGGGTGCTCAGCCAGAGCCCGGGCGGTCTGGGCGTGTTCGAAGCCGTCATCCTCCTGGGCTGCAGCGGCCAGGCGCCGCCGGCCGAGGTGCTTGCTGCGCTGTTGTTCTACCGCGTCATCTATTTCCTGCTGCCGCTGGTCGTGGCCGCCGCCATGCTTGGCGCGTTCGAGTTGCGTTCCGGCGCGGGGGCGCCGTTCGGCCGCGCCGCGGTCAAGCTGTCGCCGGGGCTGCTGGCAGCGCTGACGATGGTGGCAGGCGTGATGCTGCTCGTCTCGGGCGTCACCCCAGCCAGCGACGAAGCCGAAGACCTTCTGCGCATGCATGTGCCGCTGTTCGTGGTGGAAGCCTCGCACATGATCGGCAGCGTGGCGGGGCTGATCATGCTGTTTGTCGCACGCGGGCTGCTGCACCGGCTGGACGCCGCGTGGTGGGCGGCGCTGGTGCTGTCGCTGCTCACCGGCGTGCTGGCGTTGCCCAAGGGCATAGCCGTGTCGGAGATGGCGGTGCTGGTGACGCTGGCGGTGCTGCTCGTCATCTCGCGTCGCCAGTTTGACCGGCCGTCGTCGCTGTTCTCGCAGCGCCTGGAGGCGGGGTGGCTGCTCGCCATGGTCTGCGTGTTTGCGGCGTGCGTGTGGATCCTCTTCTTCGCCTACCGCGAGGTGGCTTACGCCAACCAGCTCTGGTGGCAATTCACGTTCGACGGCGATGCGCCGCGTTCCATCCGCGCGCTGATGGCTGTGGCCGTAACGGGGCTCGGCTTCGGCATGTGGCAGCTCTTTCGCAAGGAGCCGGGCGTTACGACTTTCCCGAGCGACGAAGAACTCTCCCGCGCGGCCGAGATCGTCCGCAAGCAGCCCGCCGCCGATGCCACGCTCGCGCTGATGGGCGACAAGAGCCTGCTGTTTTCGCCGTCGGGCAACGCGTTCATCATGTACGCCAAGCAGGGGCGCTCGTGGGTGGCGTTGTCGGACCCCGTGGGCGCGCAGCAGGAATGGCCCGAGCTGATCTGGCGCTTTATCGAAATGGCCGACGCGCATGGCGGGCGCGCCGCGTTCTACAAGACGCGGCCGCAGACGCTGTCGCTGTATCTCGATGCGGGCCTGCGTGCCTACAAGTTGGGCGAAGAGGCGTATGTGTCGCTGCCCGAGTTCAGCCTGAAGGGCTCGCGCCGCGCCAACCTGCGCCATGGCGTGACGCGCGGCGAGCGCGAAGGCCTGTCGTTCGAGATCATCCCGACGGCGGAGGTGTCGACCGTGCTGGACGAATTGCGCGCCATCTCCGATGAATGGCTACGCAACCAGAATGCGCGCGAAAAAGGCTTTTCGCTGGGCGCGTTTGACGACCGTTACATCCGCAGCCAGCCCGTGGCCGTGGTGCGCCGCGAGGGCGTCATCCTGGCGTTTGCCACGCTGATGTGCCCCGACGTGCTGCGCATCGAGGCGAGCGTCGACCTGATGCGCTATCGCAGCGACGTGCCGCCCGGCACGATGGATTTCCTGTTCGGCAAGGTCATCCTCCACTTCCAGGCGCAGGGGTATCAGCGTTTCGGGCTGGGGATGGCACCGATGTCGGGCATGGTTGAGCATCAGCTTGCGCCGCGCTGGCACCGCTTCGGACGGATGATGTTCCGACACGGCGCGCGCTTCTACAATTTCAGAGGGCTGCGCAATTTCAAAGACAAGTTCGAGCCGGTGTGGGAAGCCCGCTACCTGCTCGCACGTGGCGGTATTGCGCCGCTGTTCACATTGACGGACGTCGCCGCGTTGATCGGCGGCGGCTTGAAGGGAGTGATCTCCAAATGAGTTGGCAAGCACCGCGCACACAAGAGGCGCGGTATCGGGGAGTGCTACGCAAAGGCTTGCGTTGGGCTGGGCATTTGAGTGCGGTCGGCATGGTGCTGGCAACGTCCTGGGCCATCGCAGCCGATGCTCCGGCTGCCGCCAAGCCCACACCTGCGCAGGGTCCGGTGCTGGTGCCGCCTGTGGGCATGACGGGCGCCAGCGGTGTTGTGGCGGTGCCGCCGCGCGGCGACATGCCGCCTCGCCTGCAGATGAGCGCTGCGGCTGTCACCGCCAACAAGGCCGCCAACGGCGGCGTGCTGTCGCTGCCCGTGGTGGCGCCCACCACGGCCGCGGCGGCGCCGGGTGCCGTCGAGTTCGTCACGCACGGGCGCTTTCGCGATGTGCCGGTCTACAAGCCGAGGGGCGAAATCCGCTCCGTCGTGCTGATGCTCTCGGGCGACCTGGGCTGGACGCCCGCCGCATCGCGCATGGCAGAGAGCCTCGCGCAGCAGGGCGCCTTGGTGGCAGGCCTGTCGACACCTGCGCTGTTCGCGAGCCTGGAGGCCGACCTGGGCGATTGCGCCTTCCCGGACGGTGACCTCGAAAACTTCAGCCGCTTCCTGCAGGCCTACGAGAAAGTGCCAGGCTACTACCCGCCCATCCTCGTTGGCGACAACGAAGGCGGTGCGCTGGCCTACGCCATGATTGCGCAGGCGCGCCCGAATATCTTTGCCGCGGCCATGTCGATGGAATTCTGCCCCGTGCTGGAGCTGCGCAAGCCGCTGTGCAAGGGCGAGGGCGTGCACTTCAGCCGCCGCATGAGCGAGAGCCGCACCACCGCCAAGCGCGTCAAGCCGCCTGAAAATGCCGGGGTGGTTCTGCTGCCCGCCACGAAGCTGTCTGCGCCGTGGGTGGCGCTGCAATCGGCCACGCCGACGTCGTTTGCGCGGCGCTCCGGTCCGCTGTGCGAAGCGCGTGCCACGCAAGCCTTCATCGATACGATTTCGGGGGCGCAGTCGGTGGCGTTGCCGGCCACCGTGTCGGCTGCCAATGCACCGCCCGTGACCGCCTCCGAGCCATTCAAGACCGCTTTCGCCAAGCTTGTCGCGCAGCGCAAACCGCCGCCCCCGCCGCCGCCCGCAGCGGTGTCCGACCTGCCGATCATCGAAGTGCCCGCGCAGCCCGGTACATCGTCGGAGTTGTTTGCCGTACTGCTCTCGGGTGACGGCGGTTGGGCAGGGCTCGACAAGGAGGTGGCCGCTGCGCTTTCCAAGTCAGGCGTGCCCGTGGTCGGCATCGATTCGCTGCGCTACTTCTGGACGCCGCGCACGCCAGCCTCTGCCGCCGCCGATATGGATCGGCTCGTGCGCTTTTACGCCGCGCGCTGGAAGAAACAGAAGGCTTTGCTGATTGGCTATTCGCAGGGCGCAGACGTGCTGCCCTTCATCGTCAACCGGATGCCGGCGGCATCGCGCGAGCATGTTGCGCTGGCCGTGATGATGGGCCTGGGCAAGCGTGCCGATTTTGAGTTCCACATGACCAACTGGGTGTCGAGCAGCGCGTCCGGCCTGCCGATCCTGCCGGAGGTGCAGAAGCTGCCGGCGGGCCTGGGCATGTGCATCTACGGCAAGGAAGAGAAAGACACCAATTGCCCGGGCCTGGACCCGAAGCAGGTGCAACTGGTGAAGCTGCCTGGCGGCCATCACTTTGATGGCGATTACGCCAAGCTGGCGCGCATCATTCTCGAAGGCGCGCGTGCAGCGGGCAACACCCCGCGCTAATCCGCCAACGCCGGGGGCTGGCGTGCGTCGCGCAGCCCCGGGAAGACCGGCGTGTTTGGAACGAGGCGGCGTTGTCGCGCTAGGCCGGTGCGGGTGTACCGCCCGTTGAGGCCAGCGACTGCACACACTCGTCCACGCTCAGCTCGTGCAGCATCTCGGTGCGCAGCGTGTTGTCGGTGGCGCGCTGCAGGACGGTCAGCGCGCGCGGCTTGAGTCGCACCAGCATCAGTTGCAGGCCGCGCGCCGCACATTCGGCAGCGAAGATGCGCAGCGCTTCGATGGCCGAGCCATCCACGTCCGGTGTTTCTTCCAGGCTGAGCATGATGGCGCGCAGCGCGGGCTCATGCGGCTGTTGCAGCATCGCACGCACCTTGCCGAGCACGCGCTCGGTGTTGGCGAAGAACAGCGGGACTTCGGGCCGGACGATCAGCACGCCAGGCACCGGCTTGGCTTCGGGGTGCAGTGACACATCGACGAAATCGTGGCTCTCCCGCAGGCGACCGAGCACGCTCACGTTGGGCTCGGAAAGCTGGCGCAGCGTCAACAGCAGACTCACGCCAATCGCGGCCAGCAGCCCGTGCAGCACGCCCAGCACCAGCACGGCCAGCAACGCGGCAATCACTACCAGCCGATCGCGGCGCCAAGCCCAGTAGGGCTTGAACACAGCCGGATGCAGTGAATGGCTCACCGCAAAGATCACGATGGCCGCCAGCACCGGCTCGGGAATGCGCGCGAGTTGCGGCAGGAACAACCAGACGATCAGCGCCACCACGGCCGCCGCGCAGAGCCCCGAAAAACGCGATTGCGCGCCTGCAGCTTCGTTGGCAGACGTGGCTGAATACCCGGCGCCGACGGGCATGCCGTGCAGCAGGCCAGAGAGCAGATTCGCGCAGCCCAGTGCGACGAGGTCACGGTTGGCGGAGATGCCATCGCCGTGCTTGAGCGCGAAGTTGCGGATCGAGCCGTAGGACTCGGCATAGAGGATCAGCATGAGGGCAAAACCGAGTTCGGCGCTTTGCATCCATTGCACCCGGTTCAGCGCAGGCACGCCGAAGCTGATGTTCTGCAGGTCGATATGGCCGACCACGGCAATGCCGTAGCTGTGCCAGTCGATCCAGTAGCCGGCCGCGATGGCCAGCACGATGACGACCAGCGTGGCCGGAATGCGCCCCCAGCGCCCAAGGCCGAAGAGCAGTGCGAGTGCGACGGCGCCCAATGTCGTGCTGTACCGGTTGGCACTGGCCGCACTGGTGATGAGGTCGAGCGCGATGCGTGGCGTGTCGCTGTGGTGCACCGTCACGTCGAGGATCTTGGGCAACTGCTTGACGGCAATCGTCAGTGCCAGCCCGAACGTGAAACCGCGCAGCACCGGTCGCGCGATGAAATCCGACATGCCGCCCAGGCGTGCCGCGCCCGCCAGGATGAACAGCACGCCCGTTGCGATGATGAGCGCCGCCGCCATCGTGAGCGCCGTCGGGCCGCTGGCGCCGGGCTCCGCAAGCACCGTCGCAAATAGCACGGCGGCCGACGACGATGTGGCCGAGACAATGGCAAAGCGGCTTGTGCCGACCAGCGAATAGACCACCAGCCCGCACAGCAATGCGATTAGCCCGGCCTGTGGCGGCAGGCTGGCAATGCCTGCGTAAGCAACGGCTTCGGGCAGCAACAGGCCCGCAATCGAGAACCCTGCGATGACGTCGCGCACCACCCGCTGCTGTGGCGGCTGGGGCGGCGCAGCCAACGGGGCGAAGCCCTCTGGGTGTTGCAGGGCGACGGCGGGATGTTCGTTGCTGGGGGGCATGCGATGCGGTAATCAGGCTGAAATGGACGACGCCGCGACCCGGGTGGGCCGCGGCGTGCGGGTTTGCTTCAGGCGTGTCTTACTTGGTACAGGCCTTGTTGCGGCTGGGGCGCATGCCGGCAGCCTTGGCGTCGGCTTCGGTCATGTATTCGCCCTGCTTGGTCTTGCCGTAATAGCGATCGCCCGGGCAGTGGTAGACCTTGGTGCTGGCATTGGCCCAGACCTTGTCGGGGCCGCCGCCGGGGGCAACGGTGCCTGCAGCGGCCGCGGCCGGTTTGGCAGGCGCTGCGGCTGCGGGTTTGGCTGCAGGTGCCGGGGCAGGCGCGGCGGGAGCGGCTGCGGCAGGTTTGGCCGGAGCCTGTGCGGCAGGTGCAGCGGCCGGCGCGGCAGCAGGTGCACCGCCTGCGCTGGCTTTCTTGTCGACACCGCCATGGCCGCGGCAAGCGCCCTTGAGCGTCGCGCCGCTATACGGGGTGCCATCCTTGCAGACCGCGTGGACGGCCGCCGGGGCCGCTGCCGGTGCGGTGGCGGGCGCGGCGGTGCCCTGCGCAAACGCCGAGCCCATCACCAGCGCACCCATCGAAAACATCAACGCAGACAGTTTCATAACGAGACCCTCAACGAGGCACGGAGATACGTGCGTGACCGATTAACGCTGGCCGACCGCGCGCGTTGACCCACCCGAGGGTTTGTCAGAAGACAAACGCTGCAACGTTGATCATTCCGCAACAGTCGGCGTCGCTTGTGTTGCGCCGACGGGCGAATGCGGCGTCGGCGTCATCCCAGCATAGGCAAGATCACGTGGCCCGGTGAAGTTTCAGGCGAATGCGTCGACGCCCTGCACAAGCCGCTTGGCCAGACGCGGCTGCCGTAGTTGTTCGAGCCACCATTGGAGTGCGCGGCCTTCACCATCGCCATCGCCGCTGCGCCAGCCGACGTAGAGCAGGTTCGGTTCACGTGGATCGGTGGTGCGTTTCTCCACCAGCTCGCCGCGCGCGAGCAGCGATGCCACGCGCTGCCTCGGCAGCCAGCCGACGCCCAGGCCGTCGCGCTGCGCGAGCGTCTTGGCACGCATGCTGGGCACGGCCAGCGTAGGTTGCCCGCTGAGCATGCCGTAGGCGCGGCCGGCGGTGGTTCGCGCTGAATCGGCCACCACCACGGCCCGATGCCGGGCAATTTCCTCACGCGCGAGTGGCGCCTCAATGGCTGCCAGCGGATGCCGAGGCGACACGGCAAACACCCACTCCACCACGCCCAGTTCGAACCACCCGAGGTTCGGGATGGACGGCGGCTCGTTGGTCGCCCCGATGACGAGATCGGCACGGCCGTCGCGCAGCGCCTCCCATGTGCCGGCCAGTACCTCGTGCGTCACGCGCAGCGCCACGCCCGATTGCAGTGCGTCGAACGCGTGCATCACGGGCATGAGCGATTCGAACTCCAGCAGTTCGTCCGTCACGATCCACAAGCGGTCTTCCCAGCCGTTGGCCACCTGCCGCACGCGCTGCGCCACGCGCGATACGTCCTGCGCCAGCCGCGCAGCTTCTTCCGTCAACAACTGCCCGGCGCGCGTGAGCTGCAGCCGGTAGCCGCGCCGATCAAACAGCAAGGCGTCGAAGCGCTGCTCCAGTTGCCGTGCGGCATACGACACGGTCGACGGCGCCTTGCCCAGTTGCGCCGCCGCGCGCGACAGGCTGCCCGTCTGCCGGATGGCCTCAAGCAGGGCCAATTCTTCGTCCGTCAACATGTGCAATTCCTTCGAACATGTTCATCGTCCAGATCGTATGGCAAACCGCTTACCCGCGTCCACACTGCAGTCACGCGATTGTTCAAGTTCAACTTTCCTACTGGAGGACATCATGAATCGCTTCGAAGGCAAGACCGTTCTGGTCACTGGCGGCAACAGCGGTATTGGCCTGGCAGCCGCCCAGGCATTTGTGCGGGAAGGCGCCCGTGTGGTCATTACCGGCCGTGATGCCGCAGCGCTGGAAACGGCGCGCGCCGCGCTCGGCAACAACGCCATCGCCATCCGCAATGAAACCGGCAGCGTGGCGGCCGCACGCGAGCTGACCCGTCAGTTGCAGGAAGCCGGCGTGCGTCTGGACGCCGTGTTCATCAACGCCGGCATGGCCCGGTTTGCCGCCGTGCCGGACGTGGACGAGGCACTGTGGGATGCCACCTTCAACGCCAACGTGAAGGGCGCGTTCTTTCAGATCCAGGCACTGCTGCCCATCCTCAACAAGGGCACGTCGATCGTGCTGAACGGCTCCATCAACGCGCACATCGGCATGCCGAATTCGTCGGTGTATGCCGCGAGCAAGGCTGCGCTGATCTCGCTGGCGAAGACGCTGTCGGGTGAGCTGATCGGCTTGGGCATCCGCGTGAATGTGGTCAGCCCCGGCCCCGTGACGACGCCGCTGTACGGCAAGCTCGGCCTGGATGCCGACACGCTGGCCGCCACCGCTGCGCAGATCCAGAGCCAGGTGCCGCTGGGCCGCTTTGGCCAGCCGGAGGAGATTGCTTCGACCGTGCTGCATCTGTCGGCGCCGGAATCGGCCTTCATTGTCGGCACGGAGATCATTGCCGACGGCGGCATGAGCCAGATTTAAGCCCACCTGTTGGCCGGTGGCCCCGACTGGGTGGCGAGCGCTAAGCGGCTTTTCTTAAGCGCTCGCCTTGCCGGCTTGGCCGGCCAACGTCAGAAGTTGTGGGTCACGCGCAGTGTCAGCGTGCGGCCCGGCTGAACGGGGATGAAGTTTCCAGACTGTGCGTTGCCGTAAGCCCGGATATTGAAGAGATTGCGCGCGAAGAGATCGACGCTCCAGGATTTCTGGTGCCAGAAGAGACTGGCGTCGGCGCGCATGAAGCCGGGCATGCGAAACGGGGTGTCACCGTAGCATGGGGCGCCGCGTTGCCCGGTGACGCCAATCCCGGCGCCCGCGCCTTTCAATGGGCCCGCCTGCATGGTGTACGTCGTCCAAACCGCTCCGCTCAGGAATGGCGCCTGCGGCAGGAACCCCGTGGTCAGCGTGCCCGATACGCGAGACAGTGCCACCCACAGCGAAGTGTCCAAGCCTTTCGTTACCGCACCTTGCATCGAGACTTCCAGTCCTTCGCTGCTCTGTTGTGCGATTTGCGTGTCGTAGCCGGCGGGCGCCACATCCACCACCCTCACGTGGCGCGCGTCAATGCGA
Source organism: Ralstonia sp. Ralssp110 (assembly GCF_047325135.1). Taxonomy (NCBI): domain Bacteria; kingdom Pseudomonadati; phylum Pseudomonadota; class Betaproteobacteria; order Burkholderiales; family Burkholderiaceae; genus Ralstonia; species Ralstonia sp. Ralssp110. Next base: position 1,615,848 of record NZ_CP168609.1, read on the forward strand.
TACAACGCGGCCTGCATCGTCAGCGCGCGGTTGACATCTGCCCAGCGCAGCCCGGTTTCCAACTGACGACTCCGTTCAGGCAACAAGGCTTGGCACGGGTCGAAGTAGCTGGTGTTGAGGCGGAAACCGCGTGAGTAATCGGCAAACCATGCGGTATGCGGCGTCAGCTTGTAGAGCACGCCCAGCGACGGCGTCCAGGGGGAGCCCTGAAGCTGCGCGAGCGGCAGTTTGGCGATGTAGTTGTTCACGTACAGGGCGCCGGATAGCTCCCAATGCTCGCCAATGGCGACTTGGTCGCGCACGCGAAACACCGACTGCCGTACCGATTGCGAAACTTGAATGCCCGGCACGAACGTGGCCGGCGGCAGTTGAACAGGGGCAAACGGATTCTGCGGCATCAGCAAAGGCGTCGCCGCAAAGACCATGTCCTGCCGTTCCTGAAACTCATCCCAGCCGAATGTGAGCACGTGCTGGAACGGCCCATGTGCGAACCTGCCCGTGAGCTCGTTCGAGATGGCCCATGAGGTGTCGTTGCTGCGATCGCCAAGGTTCAGCGTCGACGTAGGTGCCGTGTTGTTGACCACGAGCGCCGTATGCCAGAGCGCAGATTGTTCGGTGAGCGCTTCGTATGTGCCACGTGAGTGCAAGGACCAATCGTCCGACAGGTTGCGCGAGACCTTGTAATAGGCGCGGCTCGCGCGGGACTGCACGTTGTCGTCGGCATTGCCCAGCGGGCTTTGCATGGCCAATCGGACAGGCGCGCCATTCAGTGCGAACGTGGCGAGCGGCATGGGCTGGCGGCTGGTGACGGATTCGAGTCCGACCGTGACCTCCGTAGCGGCATCGTGCCACCCGAGCGCCGCGAGCCCGTAGCTCTTGCGGCGACCGGCGTATCCGGAATCGCTGTTGGCTGTTGTGTCCTGCAACGCCACCGTCCGGTAAGACAGGTCGGTCGATCCGATTGGGCCGGCCAGATCCACCAGGGCTTTGCGCTCGGCGTGCGAGCCGATTTCTACGGACACCGTTCGTTGCGGCGCTACCGTGGGTGCCCTGAGATTGGCATTGATGCCGCCCACGGCGGTGGGGGCACCCCCGATGTCAGCATGCGTTCCCTTGATCACTGAAACATCTTCTACCGCCTCGAGGGGGCGCAGCGCAGCCATCTTGTCGGGCTGACCATCGACCGAGATCTGTCCTGTCATGAAACCCCGCGTGGCGTACCGTGGGGCGGCAGTCGGGTCGAGCGACATTGATGAGACACCGGCAAGCGCCAGGGCATCCGCCATCGACGGGGCATTCTGGCTGGTGAGCAACTCTCTTGTGAGGGTGCTGACGGCGTGGGGCACGCTCGTGATAGGCGTCTCGATATGCGTGATGGGGCCTGTTGTGAAGACGGCAAAGTCGCCGCCCGTCTTTGCGCGTACTTCAGCTGGGGGCAGGGTCCCGATGTCGCGCGGCTGCTCTGTGGTCCGCACGATGGTCAACGTGTTGTCGGGCAGCGTGGTCAGTTGCAGACCGCTGTCTTTGAGGGCCTGTTCCGCAGCCTGCTGAGCCGACATGGCACCGCGAACCGGACCAGCCAACAGGTCTTTGGCAAGACCGGAGGGGAACGACATGGGCTGTCCGCTCACGTTGGCGATTTCCATCAACACGCGCTCCAAGGGCGCCCGCTCGATGGAAAAATCCCATGTGCCCAGCGGGGTAGCGTGGGCGTACTGCGCAGCGAACAGCGCCGCAAGCCCAAACAGTCGCACGCCGTGCAATGTGCGGCCCGTGCGCGGTAGGCGAGCCTGCGCCGTTGCGCATGCGATGGCTTTAGACAGCCGCATGGTGATGATGCACGCGGCGCAGCGGCACTTCGAGCACATCCTGACGAGCGATCAGGCGGCGAGGTCTGCGGTCACCCTGGTGTGCGGGGCTCCGTCTCCATAGCGGGTCCGGAAAACACAGCGCCGCCGCTTACAGTGCAGCGTAGCGTGAGCCCCCGTGCACATCTCTCTTGTTAGGCGAATTCCCCTTTTGTGCTGCCCCTTCATCACGCAAGTCCCCCGACTTTTTTTGGTGGTACGGCGCATTTCGGCGTGCAGGAACCATGCCATGCGGGGCTTTGGCGGCAGACGCACGCGTTGCCGCCACGCCTGACAGGATGCGTCGTCAAGCTTCCATGAAGGGGCAGGTTTGATGAGCTTTTTTCAAGATGTTTTCTGGTGGCAGGTCCGAAGTTCTGGACTCCAAATGAACATTGTTGAGCTTTTGGGTGGGGAGTGAGCGCGCTTGCCGCAGCGCGCTCAGGAGAGGCCGAATGTCTTCCTCAGGCTCGCGTCAACAGGGCCTGCCGGCATGAACCGGCGCAGCTTGCTGAGAAGGGACGCCTCGCCTTTGGGTGTACGGCGCATCTTCCAGGCTCCCAGTGCGGCATCGACAATGGTGCTTGCGACCCCATCAGGGTCCGGCGCCTTCTGAACACTCTTTTGAATGGCCTGCGAAACGATGCCGCGCTCCGCGTCGTAGGCGGAGACCTTGGAAACCGCTTGAGGTGCGTTGGCATCCAGGCTGGTTCTGGTGAATGACGGCTCGACAAGCACCACACGGATTCCGAACTTGCGCACCTCGTGATCCAAGGTCTCGGACATTCCCTCCACCGCGTGCTTGGATGCCGAATACAGGCCCATGTAAGGCGCTGGCAGGAAGCCGAGCACCGAGCTGATGTTGACGATGCGCCCCGAGCGTTGCGCACGCATGTGCGGCAAGACGGCCTGCGTGGTGCGCAGGATGCCGAACACGTTGGTGTCGAACAGCGTCTGGGCTTCGGCAACCGACGTTTCTTCTGTCGCGCCGAGCAGGGCCACGCCGGCGCTGTTGACCAGTACATCAATACGCTTGGCCTGCGCGATGATCGTCTCGATTCCGCGCTGGACAGAGGCTTCATCACGGATATCCATCTGGACCAGTTCAACGCCGGCGATCGGTTGAGTGCGAGCGATGTTGCGCACGGTGCCGAATACGCGGCACCCGCGCAGAGCAAACTTCGCGGCGGTGGCACGGCCGATGCCCGAGGACACGCCGGTAATCACAACGACTTTGGAATTCGACATGGCAACTTCTTTCTGTATGGGTGAATGGGATCTGCGGTAAATCGGGTTTTTGTCAGCGGTTTATTTGCTGGCGACGGCGGTCGGGATATCGGGCTGCCAGCCTCCGCCCAGTGCCTTGAATGCCGCGACAGCGGCACGCGCGGATTCCGTTTGGGCCTGGGCGCGTGCGTCCGATGCACGCAACAGGCTCTCGTCTGCCTGCAGGACTTCGATCAGGCTGACGACGCCTTTTTGATACGCAGCAAATGAAGCATTTCGCGCGCGGCTCAGCGAATCCACGCCTTGCGTGAGCACCGTGGCCTGCTCCTCGCGCTTGACGAGGGCAGAGAAGGCGTCCTCCACATCTTCCGTGGCGCGAAGCACGGCAAGCCGGTACGCTGCGAGCATCTCCGCCTCTTGCCCCTTGGCCTGATCGATCTGCGCGTTGATGCGGCCGAAGTCGAACAGGCGCCAGCGCAGGCCCAGCACGCCGGCAAATTGGCTGGCGCCGCTGCCGAACAGGCTTCCGGCGCCCACCGATGTGGCACTGCCCAACAGGCCGCCAAGCGAGAACTTCGGGTAGTACTCCGCGATGGCGACGCCGATGCGCGCGTTGGAAGCCGCCAGGCGGCGCTCGGCGACGATGAGGTCGGGGCGGCGCCTCAGCAAATCGCCGGGCGATCCGCTGATGGCAATCTGCGGTGCGGCGGGGATGTCACCGTCTTGCGCAAGCTCGTCCCGGTGCGTGCCCGGTAACGAGCCGAGCATCACGTCCAGCGCGTTCATCGCTGCATCCAGACCTGCTTCAAGCTGCGGAATGGAGGCGCGAACCTGCGCCAGCGCACCTTCCGCCTGCCTGACTTGAAGCTCCGCCGCCAGCCCCTTGCCGTAAAGCAGGTTGATGGTGGCGAGCAATTCCTCTTGCGTCTTCACCTGATGGCGCGCCACCTTCAGGCGCGTTTGCAAGCCGCGGATGGTGATGTAGATATCGGCAGTCTGCGCTGCCACGGCCAGCCGTGTGGCGACGGCGCCTGCTTGGGAGGCTTGGTAGTCCGCCAGCGCAGCCTCGCGGCCACGGCGTAGGCCGCCAAATACGTCCAGCTCCCAACTGGCGTTCACGTCAGCCTCGAACGCGTTGCCGTAGCGGTCAAAGCCGGGCCTCGAGTTCAGCACGCGGCCCAATGGGGTTTCGACAGACTGGTATGCACGCGCAGCCTGACCCGTGACATTGCCGGAGGGCAGCAGCGCGGCATTGGCTGCTCCCAAACCTGCACGGGCCTGGGTAACGCGTGCGAACGCCTGGGCAAGGTCCAGGTTCTGTTCCAGTGCAAGCTGCACCAATCTGGTGAGTTGCGGATCGCCAAAGCCCGCCCACCACGTGGAGAGGTCAGCTGCCGTGTTGGCGGGGCGCTGCTCCACTGCGGTCTGGCCACGGAACCGGTCCGGGATCGGTGCGTCGGGCTTCACATAGTCGGGGCCGACCGCACATCCGGCCGCCAAGCATGCAAGGAGGAGGGCCGCAGAGGCGTGTTTTGGCAACATGATGAGGTCCATCGAAATTTTTAGTGACTATAGTACAAATTGGTCACAAGTTGTTCAACTATCGCGACTCGCGTAAGCTGAAGCCCATGAAGACCCCTCCCTACCCCGTCTCCGCCCGCGGCCCGGCGGATCACGATGTGCGAGACCAGATCGTCGCCGCCGCCACCGAGCACTTCAGCCGCTACGGCTACGAGAAGACCGCTGTGTCCGATCTGGCCAAGGCCATCGGTTTTTCCAAGGCCTACATTTACAAGTTCTTCGAGTCCAAGCAGGCCATTGGCGAGATGATTTGCGCCAACTGCCTGCGCGAGATCGAGGCCGACGTGAATGCAGCCCTGGCGGAGGCAGACTCTCCGCCCGAGAAGCTGCGCCGCATGTTCAAAGCCTTGACGGAGTCCAGCCTCCGGCTGTTTTCCCATGACCGCAAGCTGTATGAAATTGCCGCCTCGGCAGCGACTGAGCGCTGGCAGTCTGTGATTGCCTACGAAGGCCGTATCCAGACGTTGCTGCGCGGTGTGCTGCAGGAGGGCCGCGAGACCGGAGACTTCGAGCGCAAGACGCCGCTGGACGAAGCCACAGCTGCCATCTCCCTGGTCATGCGCCCCTACATGAATCCGTTGCTTCTGCAGTACAGCTTTGACTACACGGACACGGCGCCGGGACTGCTTTCGAGCCTCGTGCTCCGGAGTCTTTCCCCCTGACATGCAGTTTTTTTCTTTGTGACCATTGACTAAATTGGTCACAAGAACAAGAATGAAAGCCCAGTTCATCCTGTCGATGGGGCTTTCATGCTTTCGCGTCGCCTTATTACTTCTTCCGTTGTTCTTGCCTTGCCGCTCGCGCTGAGCGCTTGCGGCGAAAAAGCCCCCGCTGACCCACGCACCCAGGCGCCTCTGGTGCGCGCGGCGTTTGTTCGGCCTGTGGCGTCTGCATCGCGCTCGTTCACGGGCGTGGTGGCTGCGAGGGTGCAGAGCGACCTCGGGTTCCGCGTGTCCGGCAAGGTGCTGGAGCGGCTGGTGGACGCGGGGCAACCCGTCAAGCGCGGGCAGCCGCTCATGCGCATCGATCCTGTGGATCTGAAGCTGGCCGCGCACGCACAGCAAGAAGCCGTGGCCGCCGCCCGGGCACGCGCGCAACAGACGGCGGAAGACGAAGCGCGCTACCGCGACTTGCGTGGCACTGGCGCGATTTCCGCCTCCGCCTATGACCAGGCCAAGGCCGCCGCGGATGCCGCAAAAGCGCAACTGAGCGCCGCTGAAGCGCAGGCTGACGTAGCGCGCAACGCCAGCCGCTATGCAGAACTCGTTGCCGATGGCGATGGCGTGGTCATGGAAACGCTGGCCGAGCCGGGCCAAGTGGTGAATGCCGGACAGGCGGTGGTGCGCTTGGCCCATGCCGGGCGCCGTGAAGCGGTGGTTCAGTTGCCGGAAACGTTGCGGCCGGCAATCGGCTCAGTCGCACAAGCCACGTTGTTCGGCAAGGAAAGCGATGGCACGCCCGCCAAGCTCCGACAGTTGTCGGATGCAGCCGATCGGCTCACCCGCACGTACGAAGCGCGTTATGTGCTGGATGGCGAACTGGCAAATGCGCCGCTTGGTGCGACCGTCACGATCCAGATTCCTGAGCGGCTGGCGACAGCGCAAGGCGATCTACAGGTACCGCTAGGTGCGGTGTTTGATACCGGCAAGGGTCCCGGTGTTTGGGTCATTCAGGGGGACCCTGCCAAGGTGTCGTGGCGTTCCATCACCATCGTGCGCCTTGGTGACGAAGGCGCAAGCGTTGCCGGCCAGATCAAACAAGGCGAGCGGATCGTCGCGTTAGGCGCACAACTGCTGCGTGAGGGCCAGCAAGTCCGCGTGGCCGGGCAGGGCACCGGCACTGCCATCGCGGGAGTGCGACTGTGAGCCCGGGCCGCTTCAACCTATCGGCGCTTGCCGTGCGCGAGCGTGCCGTCACGCTGTTTCTCATCTGCCTGATCTCGCTGGCGGGGCTCATTTCCTTCTTCAAACTGGGCCGTGCGGAAGACCCGGCGTTTACGGTCAAGGTGATGAACATCGTGACCGTGTGGCCGGGTGCTACCGCGCAGGAAATGCAGGACCAGGTGGCTGAGAAGATCGAAAAGCGCATGCAGGAGCTGCGCTGGTACGACCGCACAGAAACGTACACGCGCCCGGGCCTGGCGTTCACCACGTTGACCTTGCTCGACACCACGCCGCCGTCGGAAGTGCAGGAGGAGTTTTACCAAGCGCGCAAGAAGGTTAGCGACGAGGTGGGCAACCTGCCGTCGGGCGTGATCGGGCCGATCGTCAATGACGAATATTCGGACGTGACCTTTGCCCTGTTTGCGCTCAAGGCGCAGGGCGAGCCGCAACGTGCGCTCGTGCGCGATGCAGAGACGCAGCGGCAGCGCTTGCTGCACGTGCCCGGCGTGAAGAAAGTCAACATCATCGGCGAGCAGTCCGAGCGCATCTACGTTGAGTTTTCGCATGACCGGCTGGCAACGCTGGGCGTGAGCCCGCAAGATGTGTTTGCTGCGCTCAACAGCCAGAATGCGTTGACGGCCGCCGGCTCGGTGGAAACCAAAGGGCCGCAGGTGTTCGTCCGCCTGGATGGCGCGTTCGATGAACTGCAAAAGATTCGCGATACGCCGGTGGTTTCGCAAGGCCGTACGTTAAAGCTCTCGGACATCGCCACCGTCAAGCGCGGTTATGAAGACCCCGCCACGTTCATGGTGCGCAATGGTGGGCAGCCCGCCCTGCTGCTGGGCATCGTCATGCGCGACGGATGGAACGGGCTCGATTTGGGCAAGGCGCTCGACAAGGAAATCGGCGCAATCAATGCGGACATGCCGCTCGGCATGAGCCTGACCAAGGTGACGGATCAGGCGGTCAACATCGCCGCGTCCGTTGATGAGTTCATGCTCAAGTTCTTTGTCGCGCTGCTGGTGGTCATGGTGGTGAGCTTTGTCAGCATGGGCTGGCGTGCAGGCCTTGTGGTGGCCGCAGCCGTGCCGCTGACGCTCGCCGTGGTGTTTGTGGTGATGGCCGCGACAGGCAAGAACTTCGATCGCATCACCCTCGGCTCCTTGATTTTGGCACTGGGTTTGTTGGTGGACGACGCCATCATCGCCATCGAAATGATGGTGGTGAAGATGGAAGAGGGTTACAGCCGCGTGGCCGCTTCGGCCTATGCGTGGAGCCACACAGCCGCGCCCATGCTCTCGGGCACGCTGGTGACGGCTGTCGGGTTCATGCCCAACGGCTTTGCACGCTCCACGGCGGGTGAGTACACCAGCAACATGTTCTGGATCGTCGGCATTGCGCTGATTGCGTCGTGGGTGGTTGCGGTCGTGTTCACGCCTTACCTGGGTGTGAAGATGCTGCCCGACTTCAAGAAGGTCGAAGGTGGTCACGCTGCCATTTACGACACGCCGCGCTACAACCGCTTCCGCGCGTTGCTCGGGCGAGTGATCGCGCGGAAATGGCTGGTGGCGGGGGCGGTGGTCGGGCTCTTCGTGCTGGCCATTGTGGGCATGGCGGTGGTCAAGAAGCAGTTCTTCCCGATTTCGGATCGGCCCGAAGTGCTGGTCGAGGTGCAGATGCCCTACGGCACGTCGATCAACCAGACCGACGCAGCGACTGCAAAAATCGAAGGCTGGCTCGCCAAACAGCAGGAAGCCAAGATCGTGACGGCTTACATCGGCCAGGGTGCACCGCGTTTCTATCTTGCCATGGGGCCGGAGCTGCCGGATCCGTCGTTCGCCAAGATCGTGATCCGCACCGACAGCCAGGAAGAGCGTGACGCGCTGAAGCTGCGCTTGCGCCAGGCCGTTGCAGATGGCCTCGCTCCCGAGGCGCGCGTGCGTGTTACGCAGCTCGTGTTCGGTCCGTATTCGCCGTTCCCCGTGGCTTACCGCGTGACCGGTCCGGATGCGGAAACGTTGCGCCGCATCGCGGCCGATGTGCGGCAGGTCATGGACGCCAGCCCGATGATGCGCACGGTCAATACGGACTGGGGCATGCGTGTGCCCACGCTGCATTTCACCTTGCAGCAAGACCGTCTCCAGGCCGTGGGCCTGACCTCCAGTGCCGTCGCGCAGCAACTGCAATTCCTGCTCAACGGCGTTCCGGTGACGGCGGTGCGCGAAGACATCCGCACCGTGCAGGTGACCGCGCGCTCGGCTGGCAACGTGCGGCTCGACCCGGCCAAGATCGCAGACTTCACACTGGCTGGTGCCAACGGGCAGCGCATTCCGCTCTCGCAGATCGGCAAGATCGATGTGCGCATGGAAGAGCCGATCATCCGCCGGCGCGACCGCATGCCGACCATCACGGTGCGCGGCGATATTGCAGACGGTCTGCAACCGCCCGATGTGTCGACCGCCATCAGCAAGCAGCTTCAGCCCATCATCGAGAAACTGCCGAGCGGATACCGCATTGAGCAGGCGGGCTCCATCGAAGAGTCGGGCAAGGCAACGAAGGCCATGCTGCCGCTGTTCCCCATCATGCTGGCGGTGACCCTGCTGATTCTCATCTTCCAGGTGCGATCGATTCCGGCGATGGTCATGGTGTTCCTGACCAGTCCGCTGGGGTTGATTGGCGTGGTCCCGACCTTGATCCTGTTTGGGCAGCCATTTGGCATCAACGCGCTGGTTGGCCTGATTGCGTTGTCGGGCATCTTGATGCGCAACACATTGATCCTGATCGGGCAGATTCAGCACAACAAGAGCGAAGGACTGGACCCGTTCCGGGCCGTGGTGGAAGCGACGGTCCAACGTGCCCGCCCGGTGATTCTCACGGCGCTGGCCGCTATCCTGGCCTTCATCCCGCTAACCCATTCGGTGTTCTGGGGTGCGCTCGCTTACACGCTGATCGGCGGAACGTTCGCGGGCACGATCCTGACCCTGGTGTTCCTGCCGGCGATGTACTCGATCTGGTTCAGGATACGGCCTGGCAACGCGGCCGAGGCGCAGCACGCATCTCACGAAACGGCGCAGCCCCCGGGCCAACTGGTGCCTGAGTAGTCTTTCTTCGCCTGCCCCAGTTACCTCCGTTCTCTCTCGACCTTCGGGCAGGCGTTTTTTTTTCTCGCGGGGAGCCGCACGCCGTCATGGCGGCTCCCATGGTGTTGACGAAATGTCAGGAATTGACGTATCGTCAACGTCCATGAAGTCCATCGAAGAAAACCGCCTTCTGCTGCGCGAAGGCCGCAAGATCGTCGAGGCGCTAGGCAACACGCTGGCGCCGCTGGTGGAAGTCGTCCTGCACGACCTGACCGATCCGGATCATTCCGTCGTCGCCATCGCCAATAACCTGTCCGGCCGCCAAGTGGGCGACGCCGTGACCGAGCTGGGACTCGCACGCCTTGCCGATCCGGACTTCCCGGAAGTCATTGAAAACTACGCCAACCGGTTTCCCAACGGGCGCCCGGCCAAGAGCACGTCGATCGGCCTGAAGAACAGCCGTGGGCAATATGTCGCGGCCATCTGCCTGAACATGGACGTCTCCATGTTGAACGCCGTGACAACCGGCCTTACGCAACTGATGCGCGTTGATGTGGCCGCGCCGCCGGTGCCCGAATCGTTGGCGCCACGCCGTGTGGAAGACGTGCGCGTCGCGCTGGAACAGTTTGCCGCCGCACGCAACACCACACCCATGGCCATGACGCTCGACCAGCGCCGCGAAGCTATGCGAGAACTGGCCGCCAGCGGCCTATTGAACTTGCGCCGTGCGCTGACCGAAGTCGCGCAGACCCTCGGCGTGGCGCGCTCAACCGTCTACACCTACCTTCCCGAGAACCTCGCATGAGCCTGCCCATTTCCTACGACGACGTTGTTGCCGCCCACGCGCGTTTGCAAGGCGTTGCCCACAAGACGCCCGTGTTGACGTCAGCAACCGCCAATGCCATGACTGGCGCCGAGCTGTTCTTCAAGGCCGAGAGCTTCCAGCGCATGGGTGCGTTCAAGTTTCGCGGCGCGTACAACGCGCTGTCGCAATTCACGCCGGAGCAGCGCAAGGCGGGCGTCATCACGTTTTCGTCTGGCAACCACGCGCAGGCGATTGCACTGTCGGCCAGCCTGCTGGGCATGCGTGCTGTCATCGTCATGCCCAAGGACGCGCCCGTCGTGAAGGTGGAAGCCACGCGCGGCTACGGCGGAGAGGTGGTGTTCTTCGACCGCTACACCGAAGACCGCGAAGCCATCGGCCGCCGGCTGGCCGAAGAACATGGCCTCACGCTGATCCCGCCATATGACCACCCGCACGTGATGGCCGGGCAAGGCACGGCGGCCAAGGAACTGATCGAAGAGGTCGGCCCGCTCGATGTGCTGCTGGCCCCGCTGGGCGGCGGCGGCCTGCTCTCGGGTTGCGCCACGGCGGCGCGCGCGCTGAACCCCGCGTGCAAGATCTTTGGCGTGGAGCCCGAGGCTGGCAACGACGGCCAGCAGAGCTTTCGCAAGGGCGAGATCGTCCATATCGATACGCCCAAGACGCTGGCCGATGGCGCGCAGACGCAGCACCTGGGCAACTACACGTTTGCCGTGATTCGCGAGTTGGTCGACGACATCGTGACCGTGAGCGATGCGGAACTGGTGAGCGCCATGCAATTCTTCGCCAGCCGAATGAAGGCGGTGGTTGAGCCCACCGGCTGTCTGGCCGCCGCAGCCGCACTCACCGGCAAGGTCGACGTGCATGGCAAGCGCGTCGGCGTGATTCTGTCGGGCGGCAATGTCGACTTGCAGCACTTCGCCAGGCTGGTGCTGGGGGCGGAGGTGGCCAAATGAGCAATGCGCGCTACCTGAACGCGCCGGCGTTGCGTCCGCCTGCGGGGCACTACTCGCACGCAGTCTGCGCCAATGGTTTCGTGTTCGTGGCAGGGCAGATTCCAGTCACGCCGGCAGGCGAAAAGCTCGTTGATGCGCCATTCGAGACGCAGGTGCGCCAAGTGCTGTCCAATCTTGACGCCGTGCTTGCCGCGGCCGGCACTCACCGCTCGCGCCTCGTGCAGGTGCGCGTGTATGTGACCGACATGGAAACGCACTGGCCGGCGTTCGATGCGCTGTATCGGGCGTGGATCGGCGAACTGCGGCCCGCACGCGCCGTGGTGCCCGTGCCCACGCTGCATTACGGTCTGGCGGTTGAAATCGAGGCGACGGCACTGGCGGTGTGATGCAAACGCTTGTCGTTGATGTGCGTCAGGCAGGCAGGGTTCGCGCGAGTTGATCTCCGGCCGTTTGCCCGCCATTGTTGCAAAATGGCCGGTATGCCTGCCGGGGCATATGCCCGGCCCAGACGCACAGATCCATCGCCCCCTCATGACCCAACCAAAAACGCGGCAGCTTACCCAGGAAGACGTGCCGGTCGGCCAGCCGCTGCCGTTCCCGCTGGCCGACAGCGTAGGTCACCTACTGCTGCCCGCCGGCGCTGTGGTGCCGGATGCCGAAGACGTGCGCCTGCTGTTTCATCATGGTCCCGTGCTGGCGTTGGACGAAAGCAGTGGCGTTGCTCCCCCCGCGCCCGCCGCCCCGGCTGAGACGAAGCCCCGCCTTGGGACAACGGGCCTGGGCGTCGGCATCGTTCTGCAGGTGCAGGAGAAATCTGCCCCGCTGCGGGGGCTGCTGCCGTGTCGACTGATCGGCTATATCGAAGGCGAAGCGGTGTTCGTCACGCAGCCGGCCGACGGCAAGCGCACGCTGCGTCCGGAGGTACGGGACATTCTCTTGTTGCGCGGGTTCTCGGGCCGCGCGGTCGTCACCATGATGTGCAGCGTGGTATCGGTGGGGCAGTTTCCCTCACCGTATCTGGTGCTGTCTGCGCCGATCAAGATGCAGAAGATGCCGTTGCGCCGTGCCAAGCGCGTGCAAGTACGGATCGGTGCCCGCTTGCGCCCCGAAGGGCAGGCGGCATCAGCGGCAGATCGTGTGGCGGTGATCCGCGACATCTGCCTGAATGGTGCACTTGTGCAAAGTGCCAGCGCGGCGTTTCAGCCCGGCGACCGGCTGGCTCTCGATTTCAGTGCTTACGTCGATGGACAGCTGGAGTCGTTCTCGCTGACGGGCCGCGTGGCGAGCGGGTCGCCCGCGCTGGGGGCGCCTGCCTCTGCGTTTCCGTCATTTGGCATGGAGTTTTCGCTGTCGAAAGAGCAGACGGCGCAGCTTTCGCATCTGATCATCGACCGGCTCGACGAAAACGCGTGAGCCCCTAGCCCGCCAGCATCGTCTCCAGCAGCCACGCGCCTGCCTGCCCAAGCGTGCGATTGCGTGACCATACCGCGTCGACTGGCACCAGGCGGGGCCAGCCGCGCGCACGCACTTCATGCAACCGGTCTGCCGCAAAGTGATCCACCAGCCAGCGCGGCAGCTCCGTCCAGCCGAAGCCCAGCACCGCCATTTCAAGCAGCATCAGATAGCTCGGCGCAGACCATCGGCGAGCGCTGCGCACGGGCACTGCGTCGGCACGCGGCCCAGCCCTGTCGACGAAGGTGTTCAGCCGCAGTTCGCGTGCCTCGCGCAGGATTGCGTGTGGCACTTCCTCGTCGCCATATCGGGCGAGCGGGTGCTGCAGCCCGACGAACAGTCCGATCTCCGATTGCTCTGCAATGGTTGCCCATCCAACGTCGGCCGGATAGGCCGCCTGCGCGGCCACCAGGCCGATCTGGGCGCGGCCCAACTGGATGATGTCGACCACGTCTTCGTGTTCGGCGATCAGGCATTCGAGTTCGAGGTCGGGGTAGCGCTGCTCAAGCGTGGCGAGCGTTTGTTCATAGCGGTCGGACTGGTAAGTGTCTGACACCACGAGCGTCAGGCGCGCTTCCAGGCCGCCAGCCATCTGCGCGGCCAGGCGGTCCATCTGCGCGCTGGCGTCAAGCACGCGACGCACTTGCGTGAACATGGCACGGCCCGCCTCGGTCAGCGTCGGCTGACGCGTGCTGCGGTCGAATAGCGTCAGGCCAAGATCGATCTCCAGGTTGGCGATTGCCTCGCTGATGGTGGATTGCCGCTTGCCCAGTTTGCGGGCCGCCGCCGAGAACGAACCCAGCGTGGCGGCTTCGGCAAAGGCGAGCAGGGCTTCCGGGGAGTGGCGCATCGGAACCTCAGAGGGGGGGGAGTTCCTATCAATGTATCGGAAAAACCGATGATACGAAACTGGATAAAGCGGCTTACACCGATGAAAATGACGTCTGCTTTTGGAGGTAATCGCAATGCAAGTCTCATACAAAACGCCAGCCGAGCGTCTCGTACATGCGCTGACGTTCGAGCTGATTGCCATGCTCATCTGCGCGCCCCTGTTTAGTTGGCTGATGGATTTGCCGTTGGCTGAAATGGGTGTCATGACCCTCATGTTTGCCGCGGTGGCAATGGTATGGAACATGGTGTTCAACGCCATCTTCGAACGCGTGGAGCGTCGCTACCGGCTTTCGCGCACCGTGATCCTGCGGGTGGTGCATGCCTGTCTGTTCGAAGGCGGGCTGGTCTTGATGCTGGTGCCGCTGGCCGCCTGGTGGCTGGACGTGGGCCTGTGGGAAGCCTTTGTGCTCGACGTCGGCATCATGCTGCTGTTCCTGCCGTACACGTTCTGTTTCAACTTCGCGTACGACCATCTGCGCGCACGCTGGATGTCGCGCCGCGCGCTGGCCTGAGGCGCAGGCTGGCCTAGGGCAAAAGGAGCAGTGCAGGAGGTGACGCGCTTCCTATAATGAAGTCCCTTTCCAGACGGGCGCAGCGGTCGCAAGCCGCTGCGCCCGTATTGCCTTATGCCGCGTCTTCTGACCACGTCACCTCATGCCTCGGCAACCGTGCTGCGCCACTGCTACGTAGCGGCCTGCGCAGGCGATGCCGTGGGCGTGATGAACGTGCTGCGCGACGCGTGCGGCGCAGACCATGCTGCGGCAATGATCCGGTGGCGCGTCGATAGAAGGTGGCACTGGGTGGCATCGCGTGGCGCGCGCGCGGCTGACATGCTGCTGCATGCAGTGCGCGGTGATGGCGTCGATTCGTGGCCTGTGGCCGATGCCGAAGTGCGCGGCGCGGTGTGGCTCGATTACTGCAAGTCGGGCGTGCCGCAACCCATGCGGCACGGTGCGGCACCACAAGCCTTGTTGCCGCACTTTGCGCAAGCCCTGCCGTTGTGCTGGCAACGCGTTGCGGCACGCACAGGGTTCTCGCCTGCGCAGCCGGCCAGCCTGTGGTTGACCGATGCATTCCACCTGACGCGCCGCGAAGCCGATGTGGCCGATCTGCTCGCAAGCGGCTCCGACCCAGCCTGTATTGCCCGCACGCTAGGCATTTCACTCGACACGGTGCGCACGCACCTCAAGCACGTCTATCGCAAGACCAACACGCACAGCCAGTGCGATGTGGTGCGGCTGATGCTGGCGCTGTCGGCGCGTCGGTAGGGGCGGCCGCGTTTTGATCAGGTAGCGGCCATCTTTGGTGGCGCTACGGCGGGGGTGCCGTCCTGGAAAAGGGTCTGCAGTTGCGCCCGCAACTCGGGGGAATCGGTGTGCTTGTGCACGGAAACGGCATGCTGCACAGCCGCCTCCAGCAGTTCGGCATCGCTGTCGGCGCTGATGGCGACCGAGCAGTTGGTCTCGCTGGGGAAGGCGCGGCAATCGATGTAGCGGCGGCCCATGGTGGTGCTCCTGGAATGACGAATGACGACGGCGCGACGCGGTGAACCACCGGTCGCGCGTCTCTTCGTTATAGGGTCGCCAAGGAGGCGCGTCGTCCCCCGTATGGGGTAGGGGCACCAACCTCTGGCAGCGGTGCGTCAGTCGAGGAAGACGTATTGCGCCAGGTACGGGCTGCGGCCTTCCTGGCTTTCTTCCGTGCAAGGTTGTGCGGGTGCGATGCCGCCGTGGGTCTGCAGCCGCTGCACGTAGCGCACACCGCTCAACAAGCCCGCGCCGCCAACATTGGTGGCTTGCAACAGCAGCAGCGGAATGGCACCGGCTTCCGCGGTGTTGGGCACTTGCTGCAAGACTTTTCCTGTGATCTTGCTGCCGTCTGGGGCTTCCCAGCTTGGGCCCGCACCGTGTTTGATGACGAGCTTGCCGCTGGCATCGTAAAGCTCCGCCAGTGGCGCCTTGAAGGCCCACGCCAGGGGCTTGTCGCCGTCGCGCTTGCAAACGTAGATTTGCACCCCCGTGGCCGATAGCGTGGCGACGATGTGGTGTGCATCGGCTGGCTGGAGCACGGCGGGCGCAGTTTGCGCCATGACTGTCTGCGCGCTGGTCATTGCCAGTGCGAGCAGAAGGGCAGATGCGGTGCGGTGACGAAGCGTTCGGGGCAGGCTGGTCATGGTCTTCCTTGTATAAGTGGCGTGCTTGTTCACGGAGCCAGCTTCGCCCCACGTTCCCTCAACAACTCGCGCAGCACCGACCGATGGCAATGCGCCTCGTCCTCGCAATAGCACCCGACCGACAGGTTGGTCTGGTGCGAAAGCGCGGCCAGCATGTCGAGCAATCGTGCCGCATCGCCGTCGCGCATTTCGGTGCGGAAGTGGCGCACGAAGGTTTGCCAGCCCTTGTTTTGCTGATCCTTGTCGTGCGCGGTCTGTGCGGCCTGGGCCTGCTTGACGAGTTCGGGCGTGGGAGAGAGCAGCGGCATCCAGACGTCGTAGAAATCGCGGCTGGCGAATTCTTCCTTGGGCACGCCGCGTGGCGGGCGCCGCACGGTGCCGATGCGCAAGCCTTCGTCGGGGTGACGCGGCTCGCCGAGCCGGACGATGCGTAGTGCCATGAAATGCCTCCGTGCGGATGCTGCGTGCTGCTCGTTGTGCTCAGGCGTTTTGCGTTACGAACCCTGCCGGTTCTGCACCGTCGGGAAGAAAACATCCTTCCACGACGCGGGCTTGTTCTTGAGCGTGCCCACGCGCTGCATGAATTCAGCATAGTGTGCGACGCCCACGGGCGTGGTCGTGAAGCGCGAATCCGGATCGTCCAGGATCTTCTTCACTTCTTCCGGCGAACTCTTCACCTTCGATTGCGCAATGTAGATCTGCGCAGCTTTGGTCTTGTCCTTGGCGATGAGGGCGTTGGCTTCATCCAGCGCCGCCACGAACGCCGCCGACAGCTTCGGGTTGGCCTCGTAGAACTTCTTGCTGGTGTAGGTCATGTCCAGCGTGATGTTACCCAGCACATCGACCGTGTTGAACACGCGGTGCAGGCCGGGTGCCGCGGCCTCGGTGTACGAGAAGGGCGGCGAGGCCATGTGGCTGTTGATCTGGCTGCCGCCGGCCAGCATGACGGCGGTGGCGTCAGGGTGCGGCAGCGGCACGGTGATCGGGTCAAGCTTGTTGAACTGCTTGTCGCCGAAGGTCTTGGCGGCAGCCATTTGCAGCACCACGGCCGGCAGTGAGGTCTTGATGCCGGGCACGGCAATGCGGTCCTTGTCAGAGAAATCCGCCAGCGTCTTCACGTTCGGGTTGCGTGTCATGAGGTACATCGACGACGAACTCAGCGACGACAGTCCGCGCACTTCCATCGCGCTGCCGCGCGTCTTGTCCCACAGCGTGAGGAAGCCTGGCACGCCCAGCGAGGCGATGTCCAGCGCGCCCGAGAGCATGGCGTCGTTGATGACGTTGCCGCCGTCCAGGATGCGATAGCTGACTTTGACGTCGCCCAGGCCGGCGGCCTTGGCTTGCTTCTCCAGCAGGTGTTCGCTCGCCATCACCATGATGGGCAGGTAGAGGATGCCGTAGCCGTGGGAGATGCGGACTTCGCTGGCTTCGGCATGCGCGGTGCTGACGGCGCCGGCCAGGAGCGATGCAGCCAGCGTGGCGGCGATTGTCAGGCGGAGGATGGTGCGGCGGGGGTGCTGCATATTTTGTCTCCTTGTTGCTCTGTTGGTCTTTATGCTTGTTGGTGGTGTATCCCTTGTTTCACCCCCTGCCGGGGGCGACTCACTTTCTTTGTCTTGCCAAAGAAAGTAAGCAAAGAAAGGCGCGCCCGATGCGGCGAAAGACTCCTTGAATTTCTGTGACCGTGCGGAGAAGGAGGCAAACTCGCTTCGCTCAAACAGGCCTCCTTCCTTTTTCCGCCCGCTCACAAAAATTCAAGGCGCCGCATAGGGCAAGGTACGGCCAAACCGTCTGGGGCGCTGGCGTTGCTCCCATGTTCAGTTCTGCATGCCCCAGCGTTTGACGGTGCGGGCTTCCAGCGTGCGGAATACTAGGTTCTCTACCAGCAGGCCGATGATGATCACCGTCAGCAGGCCGGCGAATACTTCCGGAATCTGCAGCTGATTCTTGTTTTCGTAGATGTACCAGCCGAGGCCGCCCTGGCCGGAACTGACGCCAAACACCAGTTCCGAGGCGATCAACGTGCGCCATGCGAAGGCCCAGCCGATCTTCAGGCCCGTGAGGATGGATGGGAACGCCGCCGGGATCAGGATCTTGGTCAGATACCCCATGCCCGAGAGCCCGTAGTTGCGGCCCACCATGCGCAGCGTGTTCGATACCGACAGGAAGCCTGCATGCGTGTTGAGCGACACCGCCCACACCACGGAGTGCACGATCACGAAGATCAGGCTGCCGTTGCCCAGGCCAAACCACACGAGCGCGATCGGCAGCAGGGCGATGGCCGGCAGCGGGTTGAACATGGCGGTGAGCGTTTCCAGGAAGTCCTGCCCGAGCCGATTGCTGATACCCAGAACCACCAGTGCGCACGACAGCGCCAGGCCCAGCGCATAGCCCGCCAGCAGCGTTTGCATCGACGTGCCGATGCGGGCGAACAGCGTGCCGCTGGCCAGCCCTGCCCACAGCGCCTGCACGGTATCGGAGAAGGTCGGCAGCAGCAGCGGGTTGTCGAGCCAGCGCGCACCGCCTTCCCACACGAGTGCGAGCACGACGAGGATGACGAGCTTGCGCAGCCATGCCTGCTCGTACAGGCGTTCAGCAATGGAGAGCGGTTTTTCCACCACGCCGATGCGCTCGAACGCCACGGGCGTGCTGTAGACGGGCGCGCGGTTGCTGATGTCGGTGGTGGCCGGCATGGATAGGGTTTCAGTCTGCATGGGTTTCCTCCACCGTGCGGGCGAACAGCATGTCGTGGATCTCGGCTTCGAGGGCCTTAAAGCGCTCAGGGTCATCATCGCCGCGTACAAGGCTCGGCAGTTCGGCGCGCACTTGCCCGGGATGCGGCGAGAGAATCAGGATGCGGCTGCCGCAGCGGATCGCCTCCGGAATCGAGTGCGTGACAAACAGCACGGTGAAGCGTGTTTCATCCCACAGCTGCAGTAACTCGTCTTGCATCTTGCGGCGCGTAAGCGCGTCGAGCGCTGCGAAGGGCTCGTCCATCAGCAGCACGTCGGGTTCCATGGCCATGCCGCGGGCGATGGCTACGCGTTGCTTCATCCCGCCCGACAGCATGTGCGGGTGGTGGTCGGCAAACTTGGTGAGGTTGACCTTGTTGATGTAGTGCAGGGCACGTTCTTCGGCTTCACGCGGGCCCAGCTTGCCCGTGGAGAGCAGCGGGAACAGCACGTTCTCTTTCACCGTCTTCCACGGCAGGAGCTGGTCGAACTCCTGGAACACCATCATGCGATCCGGGCCAGGCTTGGTCACGGGCTGGCCCTTCAGGCGGATCTCGCCTTCGGTGGGCGTGAGGTAGCCGCCGATGGCCTTGAGCAATGTCGATTTACCGCAGCCCGATGGGCCCAGCAGGATGTAGCGCTCGCCGGGGTAGACCTGAAAGTCGACGCGGTAGGTGGCCGTCACCAGATGCTGGCGTGTCTTGTACTGCAGCGTGACGCCGCGCACATCCAGCAGCGGTGGGGCCGTCGATGAGTTGGCCTGCATGATGTTGTCTCCTGTGTGTGTTTTTTGTCCGTATGGGTGGCAGCGAGAGGTGGCGTTACCGGATATCCACGTGGTACCGGAAGTGCGCCGCCGCCCCGCGTGAGCGCCGCCATTCAAGCGGCACCCGGTCGTAGCCGCGCGCAACGCGTTCGATGACCATCACCGGATCGCCGGGCTGGATGCGCAAGAGCCGCGCATACGTTGCGTTGACGGCCTCGGCGGTGAGCGTTTCTTCGGCGCTGGCGATGATCTGGCCGCAGTGGGATTCGTACAGCGGATACAGCAGGTCGCCAAACGCGTCGAGTTCCAGCGTGGCGAGCGGCGCGAAACGGTCGTACGGCAACCAGATTTCTTCGGCGAGCATTGGCGCGCCATCCAGCAGGCGCAGCCGGGTCAGGCGAATGACCGGTGAGCCGGTCTCAATCTGCAGACCCGCAGCCGGCGCCGACGGCGCATCGAGCACGTCGCGCTTGAGGATGCGGCTCTCGGGAATGCGCCGCTCGCCGCTTTCACTCTGGAAGCGGAAGAAGCGGAACAAGGAACTGGCAAAGCTGGCACGCCGCACGAAGGTGCCACGGCCCTGGAAGCGTTCGAGCAGCCCTTCGGCCACCAATACGTCGACGGCTTTGCGGACGGTGCCGACCGCCACGTTGTACGTCTTGGCAAGCTCGGCTTCGGTCGGGATGGCGTCGCCCGGGCGCCAATGCTGCTGGGCGATCTGCGCGGCCAGATCGTCACGCAGTTGCTGATAGCGGGGCAGGCGGAGATCGGCGGGCATGGGTATCGGAAGTGGTCAACTATTCATCTATATGACTCGTCATTGTAGGGAGCTTGCGAGCGGCAGGCATTACAGGAAAACCCGCAGGGCCCGGTCGAATCGACACGGGCCCTGCGGGTTTTTGAGAGAACAGCTGGGTTAAGAATTAACGCGTGGCGCGAGCCGAAGCCGGCAGCGGCTCGGTCTGTTGTGCCTTCGGACGGCGCAGCAGCCGCAGCGCATACCAAGCCAGCACAAGCGCACCGATGGCGAACACGATGTCACCCGGCACACGCAGCCAGACCAGCGTTTCCATCACTTTCGAGTGCACCACCTCCGGCGAACGGGCGTACCACATGCCCTTGGTGACGCTGGCCCAGGCCTGGTAGATACCGGCTGGCAACAGCGACATGAACACCATCATTGCCAGGCCGATGTTCAGGCCCCAGAACGCGGGCTTGAGCAGGCGATCGGCATGCAGGCTGCGCGCATACAGGCCGCGCAGGCAGAACAGCATCAAGCCGATACCGAGCATGCCGTACACCCCGAACAGTGCCGCGTGCCCGTGGGCGGCCGTCATGTTCAGACCCTGCACGTAGTACAGCGAAGCCGGCGGGTTGATGGCGAAGCCGAGCAGGCCCGCACCGACGGTGTTCCAGAAGCCCACGGCCACGAAGCACAGCACGGGCCACTTGTAGGCGTTGAGCCACGGCGTGCCTTGCGTGCGACGATAGTTCTGCAGCGCTTCGAGCCCGATCAGCGAAAGCGGTACCACTTCCAGCGCAGAGAACACTGCACCCACCGAGATGATCGAGGTCGGTGTCCCCGTGAAGTACAGGTGATGCAGCGTGCCCAGAATGCCGCCGAACAGGAACACGATCGTTTCAGCCACGATGGCCCGGTTGGCGCTGCTGGCGCGAATCAGGCCCAGGCGCGTGAAGATGAGCGCGATGACGGCGGTGGCGAACACTTCAAAGAAGCCCTCGACCCACAGGTGGACGAGCCACCAGCGCCAGTATTCGATCATCGAATAGTGCGTGTGTTGGCCCCACACCAGCGACGTCGAATAGAACCCGCCGATGCATGTGGCCGACAGGAACACCATGGCGATCAGCCCGCGCGATTCCGACGGCGTCTTCAGTGCCGGCCACAGGGCGCGGCCCAGCAGCACGACCCAGAACAGCAGGCCGACGAACAACAGGATTTGCCACACGCGGCCCATGCTGGTGTATTCCAGCCCTTGGTTGCCGACCCAGAAGCCGAAGTCCGCACCGCGATGTTGCAACGTGCCGAGCCAGCCGGTGGCGATGGAGCCCACCACGATAAAGATGAGCGCCCAGAACAGCAGGTCGACGCCCAGCTTCTGGAACTTCGGTTCACGCCCCGACAGCAGCGGCGCAATGTACAGGCCCGTGGCCAGCCACGCCGTGGCAATCCACAGCACGCCCAGTTGCGTGTGC
This sequence comes from Ralstonia sp. Ralssp110, assembly GCF_047325135.1. Lineage (NCBI taxonomy): Bacteria > Pseudomonadati > Pseudomonadota > Betaproteobacteria > Burkholderiales > Burkholderiaceae > Ralstonia > Ralstonia sp. Ralssp110. Next base: position 1,637,476 of record NZ_CP168609.1, read on the forward strand.
ACCGTGCGGCTGATCACATACGGCAGCACCTGCGCCAGCGGAATCCCGAAGAACGATTCACCTTCCACCGCATAGTGCGCGGTAATGGCGCCCATGCCGATCTGCACCAGCATCAGGCCGATCACGGCAAAGAAGTACTTGCGCGTGGCCTTCATCGACGGCGTGGCGACCACGTTGAGGAACGGATCGGCCGGCAGCGGCGCAGCTTCCTCTTCGTGCTTGCTGCTGCCGTGCAGCCACAGCATGGCGGCAATACCGCCCAGCAGCAGCACGATGCTGACCATCGACCACATGGCGGCACCGCCGGTCATGGTGTTGCCCACGAGCGGTTCATGCGGCCAGTTGCTCGTATACGAGATGTCGGTCTCGCCTGGGCGGTCGGCAGCGGCGGCCCACGACGTCCAGAAGAAGAACGCCGCCAGGGCTTCGCGATCGGCCGCTTCCGGCAGCACGCCGGTGGCCATGGCGTATTGATCGCGCAACGTTGCCAGCGATGGATCGGTGCCGAACAGCGCCTCGAAGTGTTGCGCCACACCGCGGATGGCTTCCGCACGCTCACGCGACACGGTCAGGATGTCGTGATTTGCGTCGTACGTATTGCGGCGCATTTCTTCTTTCACGCTGGCGTCGACGGCGGCTTGCTGCACGGTCGTCAACGGCGCATCGGTATCGAACTGCTGATGCGCGCGGATGGCTTGCAGCGCCGTGGCTTCACGGTGAAGCCAATCGGCAGACCAGTCAGGTGCAACGTAGCTACCGTGGCCCCAGACGGTGCCAAGCTGCTGGCCGCCGGCTGCCAGCCAGGCTTCCTGGCCGCGCTGGATTTGTTCGCCGGTAAAGAGCACCTCGCCCACAGAGGTGACAACGGCATGCGGGATCGGCGGTGCTGCCAGATAGATCTGCCGGCCCAGATAGCCCAATGCTCCGAACGACAGGATGAAGATCAGGCCGAGCCACCGCCACAGCCTTTGGTTGTTTTTCATGACAAGGTTCCTTGCAGGATGCGATCGGAAATTCAGGCGCCACCACCGCAGCCACCACAGCAGTGGCCGGCGCTGGCGGCAGAGGCCACCTTGGTGATGGCAACGCGCCACGTACCGGGGCCGCGCTCAAGGTAGTCCCAGGAAAACTGTCCCGGGCGCTCGACTTGAAACTGAGACTGCAGCGGGCGCGGATCGTGATCGTTGATCAGCTCCAGGCTCTGGCCGATGCCGAGTTCGCCAAAGGCGGAGAAGATCAGCGGATGGCGCTCGCGCGGCGCCAGCACGCGCAGGTCGAGCTGGATGGTGGAGGCGGACTGTGTCATGGGGATTCCCTCTGTGGGTGTCGCATCAAAAAGATGCATTAAGGATGCAACTATGTTACTGAGGTGAATCTCCGGCCTTATTGATGTATATCAGATGCTTGTTTTATGGGTATCTTGAGGCGGCAAATCACGCCACGACTGGGCTTGTCCGCCATGCAGCAGCGCGGATGTGCCGATCAGGGCCGTTTTTCGTTTGCGCTGTATCAAAGCCCTACTGGCTGCCGGGGCCTAACGTGGAGCGGACGACACCAGACCGATACACGGGAGAAAAAATGAGCCGTCTTCACACCGTCCGCAGCCTGATGCGCGCGGGCCTGATTTCTGTGGTGCTGGGCGCAGTGCTTGCGGGCACTGCGGCGCGCGCCGCCAGCGCCAAGTTGCCGGGTGATTTTGGCCCGCCGCGCGGCGAGCCGATCCACGCCGTCCTCACGAGTCCGCCGCTTGTGCCACCGCCGGTCCACCGGAACTATCCAGCCAAGGTCATCGTGGAGCTGGAAGTGGTCGAGAAGGAAATGCAGATCTCCGAAGGCGTCAGCTACACCTTCTGGACGTTCGGCGGCACCGTTCCCGGCAGTTTCATTCGCGTGCGGCAGGGCGACACGGTGGAGTTCCACCTCAAGAATCACCCGAGCAGCAAGATGCCGCACAACATCGACCTGCACGGCGTGACCGGTCCGGGCGGCGGCGCAGCATCGAGCTTCACCGCACCGGGCCATGAATCGCAGTTCACCTTCAAGGCGCTTAACGAGGGCGTCTACGTCTACCACTGCGCCACCGCGCCCGTGGGCATGCATATCGCCAACGGCATGTACGGCCTGATCCTGGTTGAGCCGCCCGAAGGCCTGCCCAAGGTGGATCACGAGTACTACGTCATGCAGGGCGATTTCTACACGGCCGGCAAGTACCGCGAGAAGGGCCTGCAGCCGTTCGACATGGAAAAAGCCATTGACGAACGCCCGAGCTACGTGTTGTTCAACGGTGCCGAAGGTGCGCTCACCGGTGACAAGGCGCTGCACGCCAAGGTGGGTGAAACGGTGCGCATCTTCGTTGGCAACGGCGGGCCCAACCTGGTCTCAAGCTTCCACGTAATTGGCGCCATCTTCGACCAGGTGCGCTATGAGGGCGGCACCAACGTGCAGAAGAACGTGCAGACCACGTTGATCCCGGCGGGTGGCGCGGCAGTTGTGAAGTTCACCGCGCGCGTGCCTGGCAGCTATGTGCTGGTCGACCACTCCATCTTCCGTGCCTTCAACAAGGGCGCCATGGCGATCCTCAAGGTGGATGGCCCGGAGAACAAGCTCGTCTATTCCGGCAAGGAACTGGATTCTGTGTACCTGGGCGATCGTGCCGCACCGAACATGAGCGCCGTCACCAAGGCGACCGAGGCTTCGGTGAGCGGTACCCTGACCGTGCAGGATCAGGTGCAGGCTGGCCGCGCGCTGTTTGCGGGTACCTGCTCGGTGTGCCACCAGGGCAATGGCGCCGGGTTGCCGGGCGTGTTCCCGCCGCTGGCCAAGTCGGATTTCCTCGCCGCAGACCCGAAGCGGGCGATGAACATCGTGCTGCATGGCCTGAACGGCAAGATCAAGGTCAACGGGCAGGAATACGACTCCGTCATGCCGCCGATGACGCAGCTCAATGACGACGAGGTCGCCAACATCCTGACCTACGTGCTCAACAGCTGGGACAACCCCGGTGGCCGCGTGAGCGCGGACGACGTGAAGAAGGTGCGTGCCCAGCCGGCGCCCGCCAAGGCCGTGGCCGAACATTGACCGGATCCGCACGACCATGAGCCGCCTGACCTTGCACCTTGCTGCCATGTTGATGGCGCTGGCTGGCGCCGCTGCGCAGGGCGCCACCTATGTGCGGCTGCCCGGCGGCGACTTCGACAGCGTGCTGCCCCAGAACGCACCGGGGCAGCCGCAGCGGGTGCGCATCGAGCCGTTTGAGTTGCGCACCACGCCGGTCACCATCGGTGAGTTCCAGACTTTCGTACAACGTCACGAGGCCTGGCAGCGTGGCCGTGTGCCGCAGGTCTTTGCCGGCAAGGCCTACCTTGCCGACTGGGCCGACGCGACGCACGCCGATGCGCAAGCCTCACCGCAAGCGCCGGTGACTGGCGTGAGCTGGTTTGCGGCCCGTGCCTATTGCGAAAGCGAAGGGGCGCGCCTGCCGACTTGGCTTGAGTGGGAATCCGCCGCCGCGGCCGACGCCACACGCGCAGACGCCCGCGACGACCCGCAATGGGCGCAACGCATTCTTGGCTGGTACGAACGGCCCGCCACGCGTGTGTTGCCGCCCGTTGGCGGTCCAGCGGATGTCCATGGCGTGCGCGATCTGCACGGCCTGATCTGGGAATGGGTCGACGATTTCAACGCACTCTTCATCGCCGGGGACAGCCGCACGCAGGGCGACCCCGACAAGCAGAAGTTTTGCGGCGCCGGTGCCATCAGCATCGTGCGCCGCGACAGCTACGCCGTGCTGATGCGCGTGGCGTTGCTGTCATCACTTGAAGGCGCCGATGCCACAGGAAGCCTTGGCTTTCGCTGCGCCCGATCCATCAATGGAGAACGTCCATGACGCTTCTTAAGCAACTTTGTCGTGCCTTTGTGGCACTCATGCTGGCCGGTGCCGCAGCCGTCGCGCTTGCTGCCGGGCCCGTCGCTTCGGGCTCGCTGTATCAATCTGATGTGGCGTTGACCGACCAGAACGGCCGCGTCTTCCACCTGGCAGACCTGCGCGGCGAGCCGGTACTCGTGAGCATGTTTTATTCGTCGTGCCAGATGGTCTGCCCGATGATCTTTGAGACCATTCGCGCGACGCTCGCCAAGGGTGGTAAGCCCGCGCACGACGGCGTGCGGGTGCTGATGGTGACGGTCGATCCGGAGCGCGATTCCGTTGCGGCGCTCAAGAAGACAGCCAACGCGCATGGCGCCGACGACCACTGGCAAGTCGCCCGCGCAAACGCCAGCGGCACGCGTGAGGTGGCGGCGCTGCTGGGCGTGCAATACCGGCGCCTGGCAGATGGCGATTTCAACCATTCGAGCACGATCCTGCTGCTGGACGCAGAAGGGCGCATCACCGCGCGCACCAATACGCTGGGCGCGGTTGATCCGAAGTTGGTGGACGCGATGCGCAAGCTGGTGGCGGCACAGCGTTAAGCGCGCCGCGCCGCATGTCTGTCTAGGCTTTGGTGTAGGCGGCGACCGTCTGTGTCTGCACGCCAAGGCCGTCGATGCCCAGGCGCATGGTGTCACCGGCCTTGAGATAGCGCGGGGGCTTGGCTCCCATGCCGACGCCGGGCGGCGTACCGGTGCAAATCAGGTCGCCTGGGTGCAGCGTCATGAAGCGGCTGACGTAGCTCACCAGATGCGCCACGCCAAACACCATGGTCGCCGTGCTGCCCCGCTGCGCACGTTTGCCATTGACGTCGAGCCACAGGCCAAGCGCCTGCGGGTCGGGCACTTCGTCACGCGTGACCAGCCACGGGCCGACGGGGCAGAAGGTGTCGCAGCCCTTGCCCTTGTCCCACGTGCCGCCGCGCTCAAGCTGGAACTCGCGTTCCGACACATCGTTCACCACGCAATAGCCGGCAACGTGTGAGAGCGCTTGTTCGCGGGAAACATCGCTCGCCGTCTTGCCGATCACCACACCGAGTTCAACTTCCCAGTCGGTCTTTTCAGAGCCGCGCGGCAGCATGACGGCATCGTTGGGACCGTTCAATGCGCTGTTGGCTTTAAGAAAAAGGATGGGTTCCGCGGGAGGGGGCAAGCCGGCTTCGGCGGCATGGTCGGCATAGTTCAGGCCGATCGCGATGATCTTGCCGATGCCGGTCCATGGCACACCAAAACGGGTATCCGGCATCACGGGCAAGGCGCCGATGTCTACGCCTGCGAGTTGTGCGAGCGCGGCATCGGACAACTGCTGCGGGCCCAGTTCGCTGATCACGCCTGACAGGTCGCGCACGCGGCCTTGCGTATCGATCAAGCCTGGGCGTTCTGCGCCGGGCGCCCCCACGCGTACGAGTTTCATTGCGCGCCTTTCTTGGGGGCATCCTTGGTCGATCGGGTCGGGCGCCCGGCCTCGGCCAGGCTGCTTGCCACGACGCTCAGCACTTCCTTGGCAGTGTTCTCCGAGTGCAGGCGCAGCACCTGTGCCAAGCGCGGGCGTCCTGGCTCGCGAAGGGCGGCCATGATGGCTTCGTGTTCTTCGTGCGATTCCTGCCAGCGCAGCGTGTCGGCGTTGGCCGCGCCGCGCGCGCGGTGCACCTTGCTCATCAACGTCGCGTAAATGCCGGCCAGCACTGGGTTGGCCGTGCCATCAATGATGAGCTGGTGAATTTCCTGGTTGATGCGGAAGTACTCGGTACGCCTGCCCGCCGCGTGCGCGTCAAGCATCGCCTGGTGCTTGCGTTCCAGGCGCGCCAGAGCCACCTCTGACAGCCGGGCCGCTGCCAGTTCTCCAGCCGTGAATTCCAGCCCATGCAGCGTTTCGAAGGTGGCGCGCAGTTCATCCAGATCGAGCGGTGCTACGCGGTAGCCGATGTACTGCCGATGCAGCACCAGCCCCTCGGCCACCAGCACCTTGAGCGCCTCACGCAGCGGCGTCTTGGAGACATCGAACATTTCACAGAAGGCACGCTCGTCGATGCGGGCGCCGGGCGGCAGTTCGCCTTCTTCGATGAGGGTGCGCAGGCGCGAAGCGATTTCGGCCGACATGCCGAGCGTGCGCAGGCGAGGGGATTGAAGCAGCGGTTGGGTCACAGACGTCACCAGAATGGGGAAGATGCACCACAAAAGGCTATCACACACCGAGATTGTGCTTTTTGTAGTCAATAAAATCAACAACTTACAGATGTTGTAATTACAGATTACGTATCCTATACTCGGCCACGTTGCGCAACACAAACCAATCAAATCGACTCAGGAGGTCGTTTCGGTGGGCGGAGTTGGGGCGGATCGGCGTCAAGTCCGGCCCCCAAGCCCGTTTTCCGAAACGACTTCCTGAGCTACCAGGAGACACGCGTAATGGAAACCGCAAGCCCGGCCCCGGCCATGGCGCTAACGGAGACGAAGAGCTCTGTGCGCTGGAAGATTTTCTTGATGATGTTGATGCTGATTTCCATCAACTACGTCGACCGCGCATCGTTGTCAGTCGCGATGCCGTTGATCGCGAAGGAATTCAACATCGGCCCGGCGGTGCAAGGCTTACTGCTGAGTTCGTTCTTTCTGACGTACGCGCTCATGCAGATTCCGGGCGGCATGCTGGCCGACCGCTTTGGGCCGCGCGTGGTAATTGCCGGCGCAACGCTGGGCTGGGGTTTCTTCCAATCCATTGCAGCACTATGTACCGGTTGGGTGCCGCTGCTCGTCACGCGTCTGGGGCTGGGTGCGGCCGAGGCGCCCATCTACCCCGCCGGCGGCAAGCTCAACGCCATCTGGATGACGCAGAACGAACGCGGTCGCGGTGCCACGCTGCTCGACGGTGGCGCGCCGCTGGGCGCGGCACTGGGCGCACTCATCATCGCTGGGCTGATCGCCGAATTCGATTCGTGGCGCACGTCGTTCGTGGTGGCCGGTATCGGGACGATGGTGGCCGGCCTCTTCTCGTGGTGGTACATCCGCAACCACCCGCGCGAGCATCCGTCCGTCAATGAGGCTGAAGCCGCCTACATTGAAGAGGCACACGCCGCCGACCAGGCTGCCGAGCCGGCCGCCGTCAGCGGCAACGTGCTGGACTTCTTCAAGTACCGCTCGGTGTGGGGCATGTTCTTCGGCTGGATGTGCTTCAACGCATTGTTCTACGGTCTCCTGACCTGGATGCCGACCTATCTGTCGAAGGTGCACGGGCTGGACATCAAGGAGATGGGCGGCGCCGTGTTCACCATGTTCTTCTCCGGCTTTGTGGGCGAGATGGTGGGCGGCTGGATTGCGGACAAATGGATCGCCACCGGGGCATCGCGAGCCCGGGTGCTGCGCACGCTGTTTGGCATCGCTTCGGTACTGGCCACGATCGCCATCTACACGGTGGCCCGCTTCAAGGACCCGGTGGTTGTGGTGGCACTGTTGTCGACCACGCTGTTCTTCCTGCGCTGGTGCGGCCTGTTCTGGTGCATTCCGTCGATCCTGGGAACGCGCAAGCGTGTGGGTTTCCTGGGCGGCACGATGAATCTGGGCGGCAACTTCGCCGGGGTTGGCATGCCGATCATCGTCGGCCTGATCGTGCAGACGACCGGTTCGTACGACATGGCGCTGATCCTGTTTGCCGCCGCCGGTGCGGGCCTCTTCATCTGCTCGACGCTGCTGATCGACTACAGCAAGAAGCTGCCGGTCTGAGGCGCGATGAACTGGCGTAAGCCAATGCCACTTGCGGTTGCGGCGCGGCGTTTGCTTCTGATTTCTGACCACAAGCTGCAACCGTACGCATCAACATAAAAAGCACGCCCCGATGCCCACGCTCGCGTGCGGCGGGGCGCAAACCACGAAGAAGACTCCCATGACAAAACGCATCAAGCTCGGCATGCTCACCCCATCTTCCAACACGGCGCTGGAACCCATTACCAGCGCCATGGTGAGCGGCCTGCCCAATGTGAGCGCGCATTTCTCGCGTTTTACCGTGACGGAAATTTCTCTGCGCGACCAGGCGCTTGGGCAGTTCGATCTGGAGAAGATCCTGAACGCCGCCAAGTTGCTGGCCGACGCGCATGTCGACGTGATTGCCTGGAACGGCACGTCGTCCGGCTGGCTCGGCTTTGAGAAAGACGAGGCGCTGTGCCGCCAGATCACGGAAGCCACCGGCATTCCGGCCACCACGTCAGTATTGGCGCTCAACGAGATTCTGGCCAAAACCGGCGCGCGCGATTTCGCCCTCGTTACGCCGTATCTGGATGACGTGCAGCAGCGCATCGTGCAGAACTACGCGCGCCACGGTTTCAAGTGCGTGGCTGAGCGCCATCTGGACTTGCACGTCAACCACAGCTTTGCAGACGTGGAAGAAGACACCATCCGCACGCTGGTGCGCGACGTTGCGCAGCAAAAGCCGGCCGCCATCACCACGTTCTGCACGAACCTGCGCGCTGCCCACCTGGTTGAAGCGCTGGAAGCGGAAACGGGCATTCCCGTGTACGACACCATCTCGACCGTCGTGTGGAAATCACTGCGGCTGGCGGGCGTCGACACGCGCGAGCTGCGTGGATGGGGCCGCCTGTTCTCGGACGTCGCTTAACGGAATGAAGGAGCGCTAAGCATGTCCACGGAACTCGACCTGGTGATCCGCAATGCGGATGTGGTGACCGCATCCGATCGCTTTACCTGCGACATCGGTGTGCGCGATGGCCGCATCGCCGTGCTCGGCCACGGCTTGCCACGCGGCGCGCGAGAGATGGATGCCAGCGGCCTTCTGGCACTGCCCGGCGGTGTTGACGGTCATTGTCATCTCGACCAGCCCATGCCCGACGGCATGCGCATGGCCGACGACTTCTTCACCGGCACGCGCGCGGCCATCTGCGGCGGCACGACAACGGTGATCCCGTTTGCCGCGCAAGAGAAGGGCGGCTCGCTGAAGGCGGCGGTGGCCGATTACCACCGGCGCGCCGAGGGCCGCGCGGTGGCCGATTATGGCTTTCATCTGATCGTGGCCGACCCCACGCCCGACGTGCTGAAGCACGAACTGCCGGAGTTGATTCGCCAGGGCTACACCTCGTTCAAGGTCTACATGACCTATGACGACCTGAAGCTGTCCGACCGCGAAATGCTGGACGTGCTGGACGTGGCCAAGCAGAACAACGCCCTGGTGATGGTGCATGCGGAAAACGCAGACTGCATTTCCTGGCTGACGGAGAAACTGGTCGGCGAGGGCCGCATCTCGCCGCGCTTCCATGGCCTGTCACGCCCGGCTGCCGTGGAGCGTGAAGCCACGCACCGTGCCATCACATTTGCCGAGCTGGTGGACGTGCCGATCCTGATCGTGCATGTCTCCGGTAAGGAAGCCATCGAGCAGATTCGCTGGGCGCAAAGCCGTGGCTTGCAGATCCTGGCCGAGACTTGTCCGCAGTACCTCTATCTGACCGCCGAAGACATGGGCCTGCAAGGTGACGATGGCTACGAAGGTGCCAAGTGCGTCTGCAGCCCGCCACCGCGCGATCCGGAGAACCAGGCAGCCGTATGGCGCGCGCTTGCAGGGGGCGTGTTCAGCGTGTTCTCTTCCGACCATGCGCCGTTCAACTATGACGACCCGGAAGGCAAGAAGCTTGGCGGTCAGGCGCAACCGTTCGACCATATTCCCAACGGCGTACCCGGTATCGAGACGCGGTTGCCGCTGCTGTTTGATGGCATTGCGCGCGGCAAGCTGTCGCTGCATCAGTTTGTGGAGCTGACGTCGTATCGCCCGGCACGGTTGTACGGCTTGTACCCCCGCAAGGGCACGATCGCCGTGGGGGCCGATGCCGACATCACGCTGTGGGATCCGGAGCGCCGCGTGCGCATCACCAACGATGCGCTGCATCACGCGGTCGACTACACGCCTTATGAAGGCATTGAAGTGACTGGCTGGCCGGTGCATTGCTTTTCGCGCGGCGAGATGCTGGTCGAAAACGGCAAGTACCTCGAACCGGCACCGGGGCGCGGGCAATTCCTGCCGGCGGGCGCGCCGTCGCTGGTTTGACGTTTCTGGTTGGGTTCTCAAAATTTCATCATGCGTATTCTGGTCGTCAATCCCAATATCTCCGAGAGCGTGACGGAGTTGATCCATGCCGAGGCGCGTCGCTCCGTGTCACCCGGCACCACGCTCACGATGGCGACGGCGCCATTTGGTGTGGCCTATATCGAAACGCGCTTCGAAGCACTCGTGGGCGGCTATGCCACTGCGTGCGTCGTCGCCGAACATGATGGTCAATTCGACGGCGTGGTTGTCGCGGCGTTTGGAGACCCCGGCCTCGCTGGCATCAAGGAGCTGTGCAACGTGCCGGTGGTCGGCATGACCGAAGCGGCGCTGGCCAGCGCCTGTCTGCTCGGCCAGCGCTTTTCGATCATCGCCATTTCGAACCGTATCCAGGCGTGGTACCGCGAGTGCGTAGCCGCCAATGGGCTGTCGTCGCGGCTGGCAAGCGTGCGCTCGTTGCAGCAGCCGCTGCGCGACATCGGCAGCGTGCAGGAGGACCATGCGGCACGGCTGGAGGAACTCAGCCTGCAGGCAGTGCGTGAAGACGGAGCTGACGTGATCATCGTGGCTGGCGCACCGCTTGCCGGCCTGGCCCGGACACTCAAGGACCGCATTCCCGTGCCGGTGGTGGACGGCGTGTCCAGCGCCATCCGCCATTGCGAGAGTCTGATTGCGCTTGCCCCGAACGGCGCCGCGGAAGGCAGCTTTGCGCGTCCGCCGCACAAGCCAAACCGCGGGTTGCCTCCTGCGCTGGCTGCCATGCTGGCGTAGGCGGGTTGTCTCGCTGCCCTGGAGGGCGGGCCGATGTGGCCAGAGGGTACGATGCGCTATCTGCACCTGATCGAACTTCGTATCCGCCATGTCTCTCCGCGCCTTGAGAACGCTCGTTGCTATCGCCCGCCACCGCACGTTTGCGCGTGCCGGCGAGGCCATCGGGCTCACGCAGTCGGCTGTCAGCCTGCAGGTCAAATCGCTGGAAGAGGAGTTCAACGTCCGCCTGTTCGACCGCTCACGGCGCGAGCCCGCGCTGACAGAGGCAGGCCGCATCGTGCTCGCCCAGGCCGAACAGATCCTCGCGCTTTATGACCGCATTCCCGATGCGCTGAGCGATGAGAGGGCGCTGGTCGGGCGGTTGCGCATCGGCGCCATCCAGACCGCGCTATCGGGGCCGCTGCCCAACGCGCTGCTGGCCCTGCGGACGGCGCATCCGGGCCTGCGCGTGCACGTGGCCGCCGGCATGTCGGCCGAGCTTGCACAGCGTGTAGCCGACGGCGAACTGGACGCCGCAATCACGTCGCACCCCGTGCGGCCGCATCCGGCGGAACTGGTGTGGTCGACGCTCTATGAAGACCGCTTCTGGCTGCTCGCTCCCGCGCAATACGCCGAGCGTGATGCGCGTGCGCTGCTGACCGAGTTGCCGTTTATCCGCTTTGATGCGCAGGCCTGGGCCGGCCGCATGATCGCTTCGGAACTGCGGCGCCTGGGCGTGCGGGTGCGCGAAGAGATGGTGCTCGACAACAAGGACACGATCGTGCGCATGGTGGCAAGCGGATTGGGCGCCGCCGTGGTGGCGATATCCGACTCCGAGCTGACGCAATTGCCGCCCATCGCCCGGCTGGCGTTTGGCCAACCGCAATTGCACCGCGCGGTGGTGCTGCTTGAACACCAATCGCGGACTGCACAGCGCTTTACCCAGGCATTGACCGATGCCGTGGTCGCTTCTGCAATGAGAATTTCTCATTGATCGCTAGATAAATAACAATTATTGCTGCTGTGACTGCGTGATAGCTTGGCGGTGTTCCTGTTTTTCGCCGAGCACCTCATGCCGTTCCGCGCGTTCCTCTGCCTCTCGCCCGCATTGCGGGCACGCCACGATGCAGGAGCACGGCCATGACCGCCGCAATCCTGCTCGCTCTCGCGCCGGTTGCGCTTCTGGTGGCGCTCGGCCATTGGCTCAAGCGCTCCGCTTTCCTCGCCGAAACCTTCTGGCCGCAGGCTGAGCGGCTCTGCTACTACGTCCTGTTACCGGCGTTGTTCATGCATGGGCTGGCCACGGCGCACATGCAGTCTTTGCCCGTGTTGCCGCTGGTGCTGACGTTGATTGGCGCGACATTGCTGGTGGCAGTTGCGCTAATGCTGGCCCGGCCGTGGATGCAACTGGACGGTGCCGCATTTACCTCGGTGTTTCAGGGGGCGGTGCGGTTCAACAACTACGTAGGCGTGTCGCTGGCTACAGGCATCTTCGGTGCCAAGGGGATTGCGCTGGCGGCCGTTTGCAACGCGGCGATTGTGCCAACAGTCAATCTGTTGTGCGTGCTGGTCTTCGCCCGCTATGGCTCGGTGCGCTTGAGTGGGCGTGCGCTCGTGCGTCAGATCGTGACGAATCCGCCGGTGGTGGCTTGCTCGCTGGGCATTGCCATGCAGGCGCTGGGGTTGCAGATGCCTGCGGCGATTGAGCCGGCGGTGCGTGCGCTCGGGGTGGCATCCATGCCGCTGGGTCTGCTGTGCGTGGGCGCTGCGCTCAACTTCAGCGGCGTGCGTTCGTGGGCGCAGCCGGTGCTGGTGTCGTCGGTCATCAAGTTCCTGGCCATGCCCGTGTTGACGCTCGCCCTTGGCCACGCGCTCGGCCTGACCGATGCTGCGTTGATCGTGGCGCTGCTGTTCCAGGCGCTGCCCACGGCATCCTCGTCGTACATCATGGCGCGTCAACTGGGCGGTGACGCGCCGCTCATGGCCGGCATCACCGCCGCGCAGACAGTGATGGCCGCAGCGGCCATGCCGGCCGTGATGACGCTGCTGGCGCTCACACGTGGATTGCCTCAAGGGTTGCTCTCGGCGCTGTGAGCCCCACATGCGTCGGTCGCCTCGATGCGCTACAGGCTCACGACATCCAGCATCGCTTGCACAAACGCCTTCGGCGCTTCCTGGGGCAAGTTGTGCCCGATGCCGCCACCGATGTTCCGGTGCTGGTACTTGCCCGTGAACTTCTTCGCATAGGCTGACGGCTCCGGGTGCGGTGCGCCGTTGGCATCGCCCTCCATGGTGATGGTGGGCACCGTGATGGCCGGCGCGGTGGCCAGGCGCTGCTCCAGCGCGTCGTACCTCGATTCGCCCTGCGCCAGGCCCAGGCGCCAGCGGTAGTTGTGGATGACGACGGCGACGTGATCGGGGTTGTCGAATGCGGCGGCGCTGCGGTCGTACGTGACGTCGTCAAACTTCCACGTGGGCGAAGCGAGCTTCCAGATCAGCCGGTTGAACTCCTTGCAGTTGGCGGCGTAACCCTGCGCGCCACGCTCCGTCGTGAAATAGAACTGGTACCACCACGCAAATTCCGCGGCCGGCGGCAACGGCTTGCGGTTCGCCTCCTGGCTGCCGATCAGGTAGCCGCTAACGGACACCAGCGTCTTGCAGCGTTCCGGCCACAGCGCCGCGATGATGTCTGCCGTGCGCGCGCCCCAGTCGTATCCGCCAAAGTGCGCCTGCTTGATCTTCAATGCGTCCATGAACGCGATGATGTCGACGGCCAGCGCGGCCTGCTGGCCGTTGCGCGGCGTGTCCGCCGAGCGGATGCGCGTCGAGCCATAGCCGCGCAGATACGGCACCAGCACGCGATAGCCTGCCGCCGCCAGCGAGGGCGCCACCTCTGCATAGCTGTAGATGTCATACGGCCAGCCGTGCAGCAGGATCATCACGGGGCCGTCCTTCGGTCCAAGGTCTGCGTAGCCGATGTTGAGCACGCCGGCATCGATCTGTTGCAGCGTGCCGAACGGGTTGGCTTGGCCAGCCAGCAGCGCGCTTGCATTGGGGGACGGTGCCGGTTGCGCATGCACAAGTTCGGCCAGCCCGAGATCGAGCACGCCAATGCTGGCGATGGTGGTGCCCAGAAGGCGGCGACGGCGAAGGTTGACGGGGTTCGACATGGGAGTTCTCTCTTTTGGGTGGATGGGGCAGGGGATTAGTGAACGAGCTTGACCAGCGGCTCACCGGACTTCACGACATACGTGGCCAGTTCCGATGCCTTACCGCTGCCAACGTTTCTTGCTGAGTGCGCAACGCCGGCCGGAATGAACAGCGAATCGCCGGTCTGCAGCGTCACGGGGGGCTGGCCATCCAGCCGGTATTCGATCGTGCCTTGCAGGACGTGGGCGATTTCCTCGCCGGGGTGGACATGCGCGGGGGCGAATGCACGCTCATCGAAATCCACGCGCACTTGCAGGGTTTCGCGGCCTGGCACGCTCAGGTCGTGGTGGACGAGGTCGGTCCGATGCAGGCCTGCGGCTTGCGCAAACGCGTTGTGCGCGCCCAGGGCGCCTGCCAGTACGAGCAACGTTGCGGTCAATCGGGTCGGTTGCATGAGGGCTCCAGTGATCAAGGATGGATGACGAGGCCGGGTCTTGCTCACCTCGTTTCCAGCATTGGGCGCCTGCGATGTATCCGGTCGGTTTCACGATGCCGCCGATTTGTATTGCTTTGTAGCAACGGGCACCGATGGACGGCGTTTTGTATGCGTTTGTATCCGGCGGCAGCTCCGGTACATGCCCAGACAAAACGGGCAACACATCGCTACGTGCCGGATACGTCAGGCGACTTAAATGCATTCCGTGGCCAAGACGCCGGGCCAACGCAACGCAAAGCACCGGCAGGCCGCGCAATCCCAAACCAACCGTTCAAAGGAAAACGATCATGACCCGCAATCTCGCCAAGACCCTCGCTGTTGTTGCTCTCGCTGTGGCCGCCGCCGGCGCGCAAGCTGCTTCATCCGTCGGTGCACGCGACCCGTACACCGAAGGCGCCCGCGCGGTGCAAAGCGCGGTGGACGCCTACACGGAGGGCGCGCGTTCGTCGGATATCTATACAGACGGTGCCCGCGCCACCGACGTCTATACCGATGGTGCCCGCAGCGCGAACCCGTACTACGACGGTGCACGCGCCTGAAGCGGCAGCCTCGCACCCCCCCATCCCCCTGAGAACCGAACAGATAGCAAGGACCCAACATGTTCAACTGCAAAGCCGTCTCCATCGCAGCGCTGGCACTTGGCATGGCCGCCAGTGCGCCCCTCTTTGCCGCTACGGCGGCCGATGCCAATCAACCTTCCGTCGTGATCGTGCACGGCGCCTTTGCCGATGGGTCCGACTGGGCCAAGGTGATCCCGCTGCTGCAGGCCAAGGGCGTGAAGGTGCAGGCGGTGCAGAACGGACTGAACTCGCTGGCCGACGATGTGGCTGCAACGCGCCGCGCCATTGGCAATCAGGCCGGCAAGGTCGTGCTGGTGGGGCATTCGTGGGGCGGTACAGTCATCACCGAAGCCGGTGCGGACAGCAAGGTTGCCGGGCTGGTGTACGTGGCCGCCTTCGCGCCGGATGCCGGCCAGTCGACGGAAGAGGTGGGCAAGGACTACGCGCCCGCGCCCGGTATCGGCAAGCTGGTGGCCGATCCCAACGGCTATCTGTCACTGCCCCCAGCAGCGCTGGCCAGCGACTTTGCGCAGGATGTGCCCGCTGCCCAGGCGCGCGTGATGGCCGCCACGCAAGGGCCCATCAAGGCGACGGCATTTGGCGAGCGCACGACGGTGGCGGCATGGCAGAGCAAGCCTTCGTGGTTCATCGTCAGCGCGCACGACCGGATGATCCAGCCCGACCTGGAGCGGGCCATGGCCAGGAAGATTGGCGCCAAGGTGACGACGCTGCCGACGAGCCACGTGCCGCAGCAGTCGCGGCCGCAGGATGTGGCAAAGGTGATTCTCGATGCGGTGCACGCGGTTGAGGCGCGCAACTGAGGCGGGGCGTGTTGCTTGCGCGTCAGTCGGGGCGTTTGCCCATGGCGCGCAGGAACATCTGCTGCGCGGCCAGCAACTCCCGGTAGGTGAGCGCGCGGTAGTCGAGCGCATGGCTGCGCGCCACCTTGGCCACGCGTGCAGCCAATGCCGGATAGTGCCGGTGGCTGTACGTCGGGAAGAGGTGATGCGTCAGGTGCCAGTTCAAGCCGCCGAGCCAGTAGCCGATCCACGCCGGTTGCGGTTGCCAGTCGCAGGCGGTGTGGAATGCATGCTCGTGCCACGTGTGCGGCAACTGGCCCGACGCCGGCGGCAGATAGAACGTCACGTCCGCCCAGTGCGTGCCCAGGATCAGCGCGACCAGCACGCACGAGGCCAGCATCTGCCCCGCGAAGTAGCTGAACGCCACCCAACCCCAACCCAGGCCAAGTTGATGTGCCACCCAGGCCGGCACCGCCACGGCAATGAGCAAGTGCAAGGTCTTGGCAGACAGGAACGTCGCCCAGCCACGCAAGCCGGGTAACACGCGGTCTGTGGTCAGCGGCGTGAGGCCGAGGCGGTCCGACCAGTCGTAGATCCAGTTGATGTACGGCAACGACAGCGCGGCAATCAGCGGCCAGTAGCGATGCTGGTAGCGAAACTGCGGATACCACGGCTGAAAAGGCGTCTGCCGCAGGAAGCGGTTGGCGGCGGTGTCCAGGTCGTAGTGCTCCACGTTGGCATGTGCGTGGTGATAGTGCACATGGCGCACCGCCCAATAGGCCGGTTCGATGCCGAGCGGGATGGCGGTCACGCGTGTCATGAGGCGGTCCAGCCATGGCCAGGGAGACAGCGCACGATGCGCGCCGTCGTGCAGCACGTTCATCGCCAGCAGCATCGCGATGAACGGAAAGGCCACATAGGCGAGCACGAAAATCATCGTGCTCTTGGTTGTCACCATCGCCCCATACAGCAGTGCGGAAACTAAGACTAGGAAGGCGCCCTTGGCAATGAGCCTCGCATCGGCAAATCGATGGTCGCCGTTTGCTTGCAGGTGATCGTGCGCGGCCTGGCGCAAATCCTCCGCCAGCGACGACGAGCGCGGTGAGGCGTAACGAAGCTTAACGAGATTCGGCATGCGGCGACGAAGAAAGCGGCGATTCGGCACGCAGCACGTGCCACAGCCCACAGACCAGGCCATGCAACCCCAGTGCAACGGCCAACGTGTCGGACAACGCATCGCCCGCACCGCATATGCCGATCATCAACACGGGCAGTACAAGCGCCAGCTGCGGCCAAAGCCAGCGGCCCCAGGCGCGCCCGTCCGACAAGCCGCCCAGCGCCAGCGTGAGCAGCAGGATGAGCGCGAACCAAACCGCTTGCCAATGCCCGGGCCACAGGCCATCGGTGCGCACGTAGTCGATCACCACGCCAAACAGCAGCACACCGCCGGTGGCAATCCAGCCGGCGGGCGTGGCGCGCGTATCGCGTTGCAACTGCGGCGTACGCAGCCCCAGCCATTGCAATGCGGGCACCACGTTGGCCCAGAACGGGTTGTCGCTGTGGGTGGGCTTGTGCACGCCGTAGCGGATCGGCACGTCGGGCAGCGCGCGCTGATACGTGCCGAACAGCTTGTCCCAAAGGAGCAGCGTGCCGCCGAAGTTGCGGTCGATGTATTCCGGGTTGCAGCCGTGATGCACGCGATGGTTGGCGGGCGTGACCATGAAGTGGTCCAGCACGCCGGAGCGGCCCACCAGGCCGCAGTGGTTGTAGAACTGCACCGAGTAATGCAGGCCCGACACCGCCACGAACATCTCCGGCGTGACACCCAGCAGCGCCAGCGGCACGAAAAACGGCAGCGATGTCAGCGACGACAGCCATGCGTTACGCACGCCCAGCGACAGGTTGAAATGCTCGCCCTCGTGATGCACCGCATGGATCGCCCACAGAAAGCCCAGCTTGTGGTGCATGCGGTGCAGCCAGTAGAAGCCCAGATCCCATGCAATAAAGGCGAAGGCCCAGCCTGCAATCGGATACCAGCCATCCACCCAATGCAGGCTGGCATGGGCATACAGCCACGTGAAGCCCGCTACCTCCACCCCGCGGCACAGCCACATCAGCACGTGGCCCGAGTTCAGATTGAGGATGACGTCGCGCCACGGCACCGGTTGGCCGCGCCACCACTTCAGCGCAGCCAGTTCCAGCAGCACGCAGCCGAGCATCAATGCAAGCGGCAGAGCAAAGGCATTCATGTCGACACCGGTTCAATTGAGAGCGTTGACGCGCGCCGCGCCAACCATAGACGGACAGCCGCGCCGCACAGCACGCCCACGGCCACGCCCGCCGATAGATCCAGTGCGACGTGCCGGCGCGTCTGGATCGTGGCGTACAGGATGCCGAGCCCCCAGGCCGCTACAAGCACCGTGCGAATCGGCTTGCGCGCGTCTGCCAGCGCCCACACGGAGAGCAGCGTCAGCGCCCCGTGCAGCGAGGGAAGGCAGTTTTGGCTCGAATCCACGGCGATCAGCATGCGTTGCACGCTGGCCGGCAGCGATGCATCCGCCATCGGCGGGTAGTGCAGCGTGGTCGGCCACAGCAGGAACACCGCGCCGCTCACCAGCGCGCTCATCTGCATGGCGCGTTCCAGCCAGGGCAGGCGAGACATGTCGGCCAGCAGATACGCCAGCGGAATCAGCATGAAAAACGAAACGTACAGCCAGATGCCCGACGTGCTGAACGGAATCGCGCGGTCCAACGCGGTTTCCGGCACGACCGTGCCCACGCCTTGCAGCACACCGCACAGGCCATAGACGAGGCCGACCGAACACCAGCCCAGGGCCATATGACGCAGGCGCGTGGCAAACGGGCTCATCGTGCCGCTCCCGACGCCGCGAGCCGAACGATGCGGCGGCGCTTGGTGGTGAAATCGGTGGCGATGCGCTCGGGCGTGGCGTGCCATGTCACGCGCGATGTATCGACGCCCTGGCAGGCGAAGATATCCGCCAGATGCGCCTGGCTTGCGCGGGCAATGTCGGCGTCAGCGGGGTGGATGGACAACGCCAGCGTGCACGCATCGGTTTGCACCAGGCGGTAATCGGCATGCAGCGGCAGCGCCTGGGCCAGCGCCCGTGAACAGACGTCCGCAAACAGCGTGACGGAGCCGCCGCCCAGCGCGGGCAGGACGAGTGTGTCGTCGCAGCGGCCTTCGATGCGCTCAATGGCCATGGCCGGATTGCCGCACGGGCAGGCCCCAAGCGCCGGGTCGCGGCGGATGAGGATGTCATCCAGCCGGTAGCGCACGATGGGCTGCGTGCTGCGCGTGAAATCCGTAATGACGGGAACGAAGCGGCGCGCGTCCCGCCATTGCGGCTCGATGTGCACGTGCGCTTCGTTCAGATGCAGCGTGCCGTGCGGGCAGGTCGCACCCAGGAAACCTTCGGTTGCCTGATAGACCTCGCCGACGTTGCCGAAGGCCTGCGCAAGCAGTGCCCGGTCCATCGGCTCCAGCACTTCGGCACCGGACAGCACCTGCACCGGTGCAATGTCGAGCCGGCCGGCCAACTTCTCCATGGCAAGCGCACGCAGCACCTGCGCCGGCCCCACGATGATGGTTGGCTGCAATGCCTCCAGCGGCGCGCGGTGCGAATCGAACGGCGCAAACAGATCGAAGAACGAGAACGTCAGCCACGGGTTGCGTACGGCCGTGTACAGATTGCTGTTGGCGCGCAGGAACAGCGCGACGCGCTCGCCACGGAACAGCCCGCGCGGCAGCAGCTTGGCGAGCAGGATGCCGGCCCACTGCGCGCGCTCGGTCGGGCTGACGACGAATACGCCGCGTCCGCCCGACGTGCCGGATGACAAGCCCACCGAATACGCCCCGACCGTCGGCCGGAAATCGCGTGACTGCTCGGCCTGTTGCGCGCAGGCCAGCACGTCGGCCAAACGCAGGCCGGCCGTGTTCATGGCGTCAAAATTGGCCATCATCGTGGCCTTGTCCATCAACGGCCATTCATGCATCGGCTTCGATGCAAACGGGCGGAAGTACGGGCTGCGAGCCAGCACGCGTTGCGTGAAACGTGCGATCTGACGCTGCTGATGCGCTTGCAGCGCTGCGCAATCAGGCAGCCGCAGCCGGCGCGTTTGCCAGTAAGACCACAGCAGGCGATGCAACGTCGTCACAATGCACCCTCGTGCGTGAGCAGGATGCGCACGTGGCCGCCGGCATCGAGCGCGTGCAGCTTGCGCAGAGTATCGAAGTAGGCGTGGCGGTCTTCCATGATGGAATACGCTAGCACCGACGGCCCACGCAGTTCGCGATAGCTCAGCGGTGACCAGGCGGCGTCGGCGGCCAGCAGCACCCAGCCTTCCTGCGTGCGCACAAAGGCGCCGAGGTGCCCGGCGGCGTGGCCGGGTAGCGGCACGAGCAGCACGTCGCCGTTGCTCTCGGGCAGGGCCCAGGCAGATGTGAATGGCGCCAGCTCTGGCGGCAGCGCAACGGGCTCGAACTGTTCGACAAAGCGCGTGCGCGTTTCAAAATCTTCGGGAATCAGCCCGGGCACGAAAGCGCGCCGCAACGCGGAAACGCCTCGCAGCGCACGCAAGTGCGTCCATCCCTCGCCAGAGCAGATGACCGGCACGCCCGGAAAGTCGCGCAGGCCGGCAACGTGGTCACCGTGGAAGTGCGAGACGATCAATCCATCCAGGTCAGCGGGGCGTATGCCCTGTTGTGCGAGCTGTGCTGCCATGGATTCCGATGTATCGAAATACACCGGCGTGACCTTGCGATAGATCGCAAATAGGCCGCTGCGCGTGTGGTCATGGAAATGCGAGGCATAGCCGGTGTCCCATAGCCAACGGCGACCTGCCGCTTCGATCAGCCATGCGCGTGCTGGGAAGGCGCATGTGCGCAGGCCCGCGCCGCGCAGTGCCACGCACGCGGTGTGCGTGCAGTAACCGGCTTCAAAAACGGTCAACGTTGCCATGTTCGCGTAGCCAGTGGGCCGTGCGGCGGATGCCTTCGGCCATGTCGATGGGGGGCACGTAGCCGAGTTCGATGCGCGCGCGGTCGTTGGCGAGCGTCATGTCGTAGTGCAGGGCAGCGGCGCTGTAGCGCGTGAGCAGCGGCTCGCGGTGCGTGATGGCACTGGCCGATTCCATGGCGCGTGCGGCCAATGCCATGGCCGGATAGGGCACGGCGCGGATGCGGTAGCGCAGGCCGAGCTGTTGCCCCAGCAGTTGATCGAGCAGACCGCGCAGCGTGGCCGGTGCGTGGTTGGTGATGTTGTAGGCGGCGCCCGAAGGCACGTCCGCCGTCGTGGCGCACTGCATGGCGTGGACCACGTTTTCCAGATAGGTCAGATCCATACGTGCCGCGCCGCCACGGGGCAGCGGCAGCACGCCGCCGCGCAGTTTCAGCAGATGCAGGATGCGCGGCAGCACCACGCGGTCATGCGGGCCGAACAGCCCACGTGGCCGCAGGATGACGAAGTGCGTGCGGTTCTGCGTGGACACCTGCTGCTGGATGGCCGTTTCTGCCAGCATCTTGGTCGCCGCGTAGTGATTGGCGAAGCGGGCAGGGCGATAGCTCTCGGGCAGATCGGCGTGATGCTGGTAGTCGAAGTAGATCGACGGCGTGGAGATATGCACGAAGCGGCGGACACCACGCTTGACGGCGCCTTCGGCCAGAGCGGCCGTTGCGCGCACATTGGCCGCGTAGAAGTCGTCGTACGCACCCCAAGGGGATGACAACGCCGCGCAATGCCACACCGTGTCGACTCCATCGAGCAGCGCATCGAGCGTGGCCGGCATCAGGCGTGCGAGGTCGGCCGGTACATAGTCCGCACCGCGTGCGATAAAGGCCTCGCGCTGTGCGGCATCGCGCCCTGTCGCGCGTGCGCTGGCGCCTTGTGCCAGCAGTGCATCGACCGCGTTGCGGCCGAGCCCGCCCGTGGCGCCCGTTACAAGCGTGGTCATAGCGTCAGCACCATGCCGCCCAGCGTGAGGCCGGCGGCCGTGCCAACCAGCAAAAACGGCTTGCCAGGCTCAATGCGTTGGCGCGTCACCGCTTCATGCAGCGCGGTGGGAATCGATGCGGCCACTTGGTTGCCGTGCTGCGCGTAGATGTCGATCACGCTGGCTTCTGGCACGCCCAGCCGCTTGCGCAAATGCTGCATGCCAAGGTGGCTCGCCTGGTGCGGCACGACGACGTGCATGTCGCGCAGCGTGTAATTGCTGCCCGCGAACAGACGATCGAGGAAGCCGTCCATCAGTTGCGAGGCGAGCTTGAACACGCGCTTGCCGTCCATGTGGAAGAGGTAATCGGTGGGTTGCGCGCCGGTGCGCGGGTTGCGACGCGTGCCGCCCGCAGGGATTTCGCAATAGGCCTTGCCGGCGGGGTAGGTCTCCATGCGGTACGCGTGGATGCCTTTGCTGGACACCGCAGATGCCGCCTCAACGATGACCGCCGCCGCCCCATCGCCGAAGATCAACGCGGTCTCGGCATCGTCCCAGTCGATGCCGCGCGAGGCCAGGTCGGACGCCACCACGGCAATGCGTTTGTAGGCGCCAGTGGTCAGCAGGCTGCTTGCCACGTGCAGCGCCGTCAGGAAGCTCAGGCAACTGGCGTTGACGTCAAACGCGGGCGTGCCCGCCGGCAACCCTGCGGGCTCCAGGATGCGCGTGGCCGTGTTGGGCAGCGCCTGCTCCTGCACGCCCGAGGCGGAAATCAACAGGTCGATGGAGGTGGGGGGAACGTTTGCGCGGCGCAGCGCATCGCGCACGGCAGCGCCGGCAAGCTCCGATTGGTGCTCCGCAAGCGTGGCATGGTGGCGAACGTCGATACCGGACTTCTTGCGCACGTACCCCGCCCGATGGCCCAGGCGGGCATCCAGCTCGGCGGACGTGACTTGGTGTTCCGGCAATGCCTTGCCGGTGGAAAGCAGATGAATCGGCAGCATAGATGCAGGCACGCACGGTGTGCGTTGCCCTGTTCCCTCTTCCGGCTGCGGCCGCGTGGGGCGCATGCCGCAGCGTAACGATCTTGTCTTGTTGTGCCGCGATTCTAGCGGGTGCAGCCCGCTGCGCCGGATGAAGATTCGTTAATAAAGACGGCGTCTTCAGGCGCCGTAACTGCGCAGCCGATCGAGGTCGACGACCGTCACGCCGCCGTATTCCAACCGCACCACGCCGTCCTTCTCCAGGGCCTTGAGCGATTGGTTGGCCACCTGCCGTGTCATGCCCGACAGCAAGCCGAGCTCCTCCTGTGTGATCTCAAGGTGGTCGCCTGCACCGGGGTAGAGCACCGGGTTGAACAGCGACGCAATGCAACGCGCCAGGCGCGGCGTGACATCAAGCAACCGGTCATATTCGAGCAGCGCCATGAAATGCCCGAGCCGTTCGTTGAGCTGCTTCACCAGGAAGCGGTTGAACGCCACGCTGTTTTCCACCAGCCACATGAAGGTGGTGCGGTCCATGAAAGCCATGCGCGTATCGCGCAGCGCAACGATGTCGTAGCGGCGCGGCTCATTTTTGAGGACCGTGCCCTCGCCAAACCAACCGCCGGCCGGCACGCCCGTAAATGTGACGCTGCGCCCCTCGGGCGACACCGTGCCGATCTTGATGAGACCCGTGACCACGCCTGTCCAGCTTTCCAGCAACGTGTTCTTCGGGCAGATGCAGGCGCCGCGCGCATAGGTTTTCTCGACGATGCCGGCGCACGCGCGGTCCGCTTCATCCGGTGGCAGCTCAATCGACCACGCCGCAATATGGGCCAGACGTGCGCGGCTGATGCCGGGGCGCGAGTTTGTGTCGTGTTCAGCCACGTTGAATGCCCACGGGCAACATGCTCACGCGTTGCACTTCGGGCGTGGAGAGCCAGCCGGCGTGCAGGCTTCGCAGAAACATCTCGGTGGCGTCCTCACCCCAGAACAGATCGCCGTTGTGCACCAGCGTCGGCACCCCAAACACGCCGAGCGCGATAGCCGCGTCGGTGTGCGCACGCAGCGCATCTTTCACGGCGGGCTGGTCGACAGCCGCTGCGCCCTCTGCAAAGCCCACCGCCTCGCACAGCGCGGCAAAGCCCTCGGGCGATGCCACATCATTGCCGTCGCGCCAGATATGCCGGAACACCGCACGCACGGCATCGAGCGAGCCGCCCATCGCAATCGTCAGCCGCAATGCCTTGATCGGGTTGAACGGGTGGGCGGGTGGCATGCGAAACGGAATGCCGAGCTGCTGCGCGCGAAACAGCGCGTGACGGTACGTAAACACGCGCTTGGTGCTGATCTCGGCCGGGCCCTTCTGTCCCCAGTGGTGCAGGATCGCGCCCAGCACGAGCGGGCGCGGGCGGATGACGATGTCGTTGGCCTCCTGCAGCGCATCGAACTGCTCGAGCTGAAGGTAGGCAAACGGCGAGATGACATCGAAGAACCAATCGACGGTGGCGGGCATGCAGTCTCCTCAGGCGGCGCGCATCTGTAGCAGCGGCGCCAGCGTGAAGGGCGCTGCCGTCATGGCGCGAATGTCGTCGAGTGTCGCATGCGAGAGGATTTCACGCAGCACGAGCCCCGCGTCGGTCACGTCGAAGACGGCGTGCTCGGTGACGATGACTTTCACGCAGCCTTGGCCTGTGAGCGGCAGCGTGCAGCGCGGCAGGATCTTGGAGTTGCCGTGTTTGTCGGTGTGCGCCAGCGCGGCAATCACCTTGCGCGTGCCGTAGCAGAGGTCCATCGCCCCGCCGATGCCGGGCCACCATTTGCCGTTGCGATCGCACGCCCAGTTGGCGAGGTTGCCCAGCGCATCCACTTGCAACGCGCCGAGGATCGTCACGTCGATGTAGCCGTTGCGCATTGCACCCAGCGACGTGGCGAGGTCCATGAGCGCTGCGCCCGGCAGCAGGGTGATGGGTTCGCAACCGGCGTTGGTGAAGTCGCTGTCGAGGGCGTCCAGCGGCGGGCGTCCGCCAAAGCCGAAGGCGCCGTTTTCGGTATGGAAGATGACGCCGGCATTGGCGTCCAGGTAGTTGGCCGTGAGCGTGGGGATGCCCAGGCCAAGGTTGACGACTTCGCCGGCGCGCAGTTCCAGCGCGCAGCGGGCGGCAATGCGTTGCTTGGGCGTTTCGGGCAGGGCTTGCATGGCGGTCTCCTCGTTGTGGGTCGGGCGATCACGCTTCGGCAGCGGGCAGGCGGCCGAGCTTCGTCCAGTGGTGCCTGTACAGCGCGTGCTGGTCGTCCAGCGACAGCCCTTGCACCACCGCGTTGACGAACACGCCGGGGCAACCGACGCGCTCGGGCGGGATCGTGCCCACCTCCACGATCTCGTTCACCTCGACGATGGTGTAGTCGCCGGCCATGGCGATGTCGCGCTGGTTCTGCAGTGCCGTGCCGCGAAACTCCACGTTGCCGAAGGTATCGGCGCGCCAGCCCTTGATGATCGACACGTCGGCGCGCAGGGGCGGCTCGACGAAGCACGTCATGCCGTCTACGGTGAGCGTCGGCTTGGGCGCCCCCCGCTTGGGAAACATTCCGGGCTGGTCAAGGATGCCCACGCCCACCGGCACGAGCGCGCCGCCCAGGCCCAGCGCACCCGCGCGCACTTTTTCGGCCCAGGTGCCCATCGGGAAGAACTCGGCCACGCGCACAGCGTCGGTCAGGTAAGCCTGCGTCGATTCGTCCGTCGTGCCGACGTGCGTGCCGATGAACTCGACCAGTTGGCCGGAGCTGAACAACCGTGCCTTGAGAAAGCCGCCACGCAGCCCCGGCGTGTTGGTGATGAGCGTGAGTTGCCCGACGCTGCTGGCGAGCAGCGCCTCGATGCAGCAGGCCGGCTCGCCGGCGCCCACGAATTCGCCCAGCATCAGGCGGCTGCCGTTGCGGACGTGGGCGATGGCCTCGTCCACGGAAAGGACTTTGTTGGCGTAGCGCATGTGTCGTCTCCTTGGGGCCGCCCTGAGCGAGCGGTCTGCGGCGCAGTGTAGGAGCGGTGTTTTTGGCGCGATGTCTTCTGCATGACATTTGCTTCGTAAGGTTTCGCAAAGGGCAATCCTTATAGTTGTGACGCAACGTGAACAAATCCGCGCCGCGGTTGTCGCACAAGGGCCGTGCCCGGCCCCCGCCTAGCTTTTCCGCCCCTCCGTCTTTGAACCGGCCCCATTCCAATTCCAGGACCGCATGCACGTAGACACTCCGCTTATCTCCACCATCATCGGTGGCATCGTGCTGGCCTTCATCTTCGGCACCATCGCGCAGCGCCTGCGTCTGCCGCCGCTGGTCGGCTATCTCATGGCGGGCGTGGTGGCCGGGCCGTTCACGCCCGGTTTCGTGGCCGATCAAAGCCTTGCGCCGCAACTGGCCGAGCTGGGCGTGATCCTCCTGATGTTCGGCGTGGGGCTGCACTTCTCGATGAAGGAGCTGCTGGCGGTGAAGGCCATCGCCATTCCGGGTGCCATCGGCCAGATTGCGCTCGCCACGCTCATGGGCATGGGGCTGGCGTGGCTGCTCGGGTGGGATTGGGGGCCGGGGCTGGTATTCGGCCTGGCGCTATCGGTGGCGAGCACAGTGGTGCTGCTCAAGGCGCTGGAAGATCGCGGTATCGACAACTCGCACGAAGGCCACATCGCCGTCGGCTGGCTGATCGTGGAAGACCTCGTGATGGTGGTGACCCTCGTGCTGCTGCCGGCCTTGGCGGGGGCGCTGGGCGGTGCTGGCAGCACGGCGGTCAGCACGTGGGACATCGTCAAGGTGCTGGCCGTCACGCTTTCGAAGGTGGTGGCGTTTGCCGCGCTGATGCTGGTGGTGGGCCGCCGCGTGATCCCGTGGATGCTCGAGCGCATCGTCATGACGGGCAGCCGCGAGCTGTTCCGCCTCGGTGTGCTCGCCACGGCGCTGGGCGTCGCCTATGGCGCGACGGTGCTGTTTGGCGTGTCGTTCGCGCTCGGCGCGTTCTTTGCGGGGATGGTGCTGGCCGAGTCCGAATTCAGCCAGCGCGCGGCGGAAGAATCGCTGCCGCTGCGCGACGCGTTTGCGGTGCTGTTCTTCGTGTCGGTGGGCATGTTGTTCGACCCGAGGGTGCTGATCGAAGACCCCTGGGCTGTGCTGGGCACGGTGCTGATCGTGGTGGTGGGCAAGTCGCTGGCGGCGTTTGCGGTGGTGCGCGCGTTTGGCCACGGTAACCGCACGGCGCTCACGATTTCCGCCAGCCTCGCGCAGATCGGCGAGTTTTCGTTCATCCTGATCGGGCTGGGGATCAGCCTGGAAATCCTGCCCGACCGCGCGCGGGGGCTGTTGTTGTCGGCGGCGATCTTGTCGATTCTGCTGAACCCGCTGATGTTTGCCCTGATCAACCGCCTCAAACGCGAGGTGGCCCCGGAGCCGGCGACGGCCGATTGAGCGTCAGCGCCATCCCGAACTGTTGTGCACGCAAGGAGCATTCATGAGCAATCTGACTATCGGAGTGATCGTCGGCAGCCTGCGCAAGGCGTCGTTCAACCGCCAGCTGGCGCAGGCGCTGGCGGGCTTGCTGCCGTCGGGGGCGACGGCGCAGTTCATCGAAATTGGCGAGCTGCCGCTCTACAACCAGGATCTGGACGCGAGCCTGCCCGAGCCGGTACAGCGCTTCAAGGCGGCGGTGGCGGGCGCGGATGCCCTGTTAT
The DNA here is from genome assembly GCF_047325135.1 of Ralstonia sp. Ralssp110. NCBI lineage: Bacteria > Pseudomonadati > Pseudomonadota > Betaproteobacteria > Burkholderiales > Burkholderiaceae > Ralstonia > Ralstonia sp. Ralssp110. The sequence goes on from NZ_CP168609.1 coordinate 1,664,840, forward strand.
TCGTCACGCCGGAATACAACCGCGGCATACCGGGCGTGCTGAAGAATGCGATTGACTGGGGTTCGAGGCCGTACGGCCAAAGCGTGTGGGGCGGCAAACCGGCGGGCATTGCGGGCGCATCGCCGGGCGCGATCGGCACGGCGCTGTCGCAAGCGCAATTGCGCAATGTGCTCGCGGCGGTCGGCGTGAAGGTCTTGCCGTTGCCGGAGGTGTTCTTCCACTTTGCGGGGGAGCCCTTTGATGCCCAGGGCGGGGTGACGGATGCGCGGACGCGCCAGTTCTTGCAGGGGTTTGTCGACCGATTCGTTCAGTGGGCAGGTCAGAAACGAGCCTGACGGATCGATCAACTGGGGTATTCATGGCCGGGCGGGGAGGGGGTCCCGCTCGGCCGTTTTGCCTTTTAGGGCAATTGAGGGCGTTAAGCCAGGAAGGCGGCGGCGCTGATGAGCCAGCCGGCTGCAACGCAGCTCGCAATCCAGGCGGCCATGACGGCGCCAATATCCAACCATTTCATCATTGTTCTCCTTACAACACTTGCATTGCTTGTCCAGGCAATCGATGTCTGAACAACTGTCACGAAGTGTAGGTGTTGCAATGCGGAAGAACAATACAAGTACGAGTGAACAGACTGTTCCAAGAGTAACAACAAATTTCAGAGCTTGCGTGGACAGGCCGGCGCTTGCGTGCCAGGGCCGGCACGCGCGCCACGCGTGTTGTTGCGCCGCAACAATCTGCCCGTCGACGACTCCAACGGCTACTTTGCGCGAAAGGTCGCAGCGACCAAATCGGCAAAACGTGCCTCTTCGGCAAACTCAGCGGGGCTGTTGTGCCCGGCGGTGCCGAATATGCGAAGCAGGTAGACCGCGCCGTTGCCGAAGAACGCATACCCGCGAACGACGACCGTTCGCGCCGTTGAAGTGCTCCATTCGCCTTCCCAGTAAATTACCCGGCGCCCGGCCAGCACCTGCTGCGTGGGTGCCTTGCCGCGCAAGAGGCGGGCAGCCCAGGCTGGGCGATCGCCATGCACGCGCGATTCCATGTGGTTGAGCAGAATTGCCAGATCGCGCGAGCGCAGGCTTTCCAGGTAATCGGGCGTGCCTTTGTCGAAATCGGATTTGCGTACCGTCACCAGCGCGAAGCTCTCCGGCGCGACGGTCTGCTGCGCAAATACCAGCCGCGATGGGCCAAAGGGCGAGTTGATGGTCGCCGCAACGGAAGGGATGGGCGTATCGGTGTTCAGCCGCAATGGGCCCCACGTGCGCGGAAGGGCGAGACTCGCGCCGGCGTCAATGCGCTGCGTGATGGGGTAGGCGAACCTGGGCGCCGCCCGGGCCGGGCTCCATGGCGCCATGCCGACAAAGGCGATCCATGCGGCCGCGCATGCGTATTGGACGCAGCGGCCCCAGCGGCAATACCACTCTGTAATGAACGGCGCCACTCGCGGGCTCCTGGCAGAAAAGATGGCGGACGATTCCGAGGACGCGTGCATACCCCTGCACAGCAATGCCTATGCCCGCGCCTATTCGTGGCGCCGTCTCCCCCCGCCGCCAACATATCGATTTGCGCGCACCTGCGCTATCGGCGTGTGGCGGGGCATCGAACGGTTTAATCCGGGCGTAGGGTGTTGATGTGGCTCTATCCATGTGTGCTTCCGTGGCTCTTTTCATGGAGCCACGAAGTTCTGTAGGGTGAAGGCTCCTTGCTGTTCTCGACTCAGATTTCACGCATGCCCACGCTCAACGCTTATCAGCAACCCATTGGTGCGCCGCTGTCCGGCTGGACGGCCCGGCCGCTGCCGCCGCACGCGCCGCTCGCCGGGCGCTACTGCCGGCTGGAGCCGCTTGACGCTGCGCGCCACGCCGACGCGCTGTTCGAAGCGTTCAGCCAGGCGCAGGACGACCGCGTCTGGACGTACATGGTGGAAGGCCCGTTCGCCGATATGGCGGCACACCGCGCCTATATCGAGCGCATTGCGGCGAAGCGCGATCCGCTGCAATACGCGGTGATCGATGCGCGCACCGATCGCCCGGTCGGCACGTTGGCGCTGATGCGCATCACGCCTGATCACGGCGTGGTGGAAGTTGGGGCGGTGACGTTCTCGCCGTTGCTGCAACGGACACCGGCATCGACCGAAGCGCAATTCCTGCTGATGAAGCACGTCTTTGAAGACCTCGGCTACCGGCGCTACGAGTGGAAGTGCGACAGCCTGAACGCGCCATCGCGGCAGACTGCGCAACGGTTGGGCTTCCAGTTCGAAGGCATTTTTCGCCAGGCGGTGGTCTACAAGGGCCGCAGCCGCGATACCGCGTGGTTCTCCATCATCGATGCGGATTGGCCGCAGGTGAGAGCCGCATTCGAGCAATGGCTGTCGCCGGACAACTTTGATGAAGAGGGGCGCCAGCGGGCGTCGCTGGCCGCGTTGCGGTCAGCCTGAAGTTCAGCCTGAAGCGTCTTGCTACGAATCGGGCGCGGACGTATCGGCATACATGCCGCGCAACGCCAGCGCGCGTTCGGTTTCCGGCAGGGCCAGGATCGAGCGGGAGAAGCCGATCAGCGCCTGGCACCGTTCGGCGGGCGGCGCGGAGTGGCGTAGTGCGGGCACGGTCAGCACGCGCTGTTCATTGAGCGGAAGGGCGGCCACGGCCAATTGCAGCACCGGCAGGGTTTGTGCGCGTGTGACAACCGGCGCGTGGTCTGGGTCGGCCGCCTGCATCAGGTCTGAGAACAGGGCCTGTTCGCGGGTGACGAGCGTGCGCGGCAATCGTGCGGCCGCGGCGCTTGCCCCGGACGTGCCGTCCAGATAGGCCACGCAGGCTTCCGGGCTCATGCGCTGCAGTGCCTGGGCCTGTTCAAGCGTGAGTTGCGCGTTGGCAAAGAGCAGCGCGTTGGGTGCAGTCGGGATCAGCGCGCGGTACAGCTTGCCCGTCTGCTCGCGCAGCAGCGTCACCGCCCGCGCATCCGTAACGTTGCGCTGCAGTTCTGGCCACAGCGTGTCGATCAGGCGGCTGAAGTGCGCGGGGTACTTGCGTTCCAGCGTTGCATACAGCGGGGCGCTGCGCAGTTCGGCCGCCAAAGCTTCGCGGGTATTCAACTGCGTGGCCATGGTTGCGTATTCGCCACCGGGCGATGCGCGCGTGACGACGTGGCCCGTCAGCAGCTCTTGCGCGGTGGGAAACCACATCTGGTCGAACGGTGTGTCCTGCACGCGGCGCACGAAGGCATCGGGCAGGCCCGCGTCTGCATATGCACGCCAGAGTTCGCTGTCGGTGGCGCCGGGGGTCTGGTCGTGATCGGCGCCAACCGCGCGCGGGCGGTGGAAGCCGATGCGTGCAGCCGGTGCGGCGGCGCGGTCAGCGCCTGCGAGGAAGGCGATCGTGCAAGCTGATGCGCAGGTGCGCTCAACATATGTGCGCAGATGGTGGCGGCGGATGACATCTGCCACCAGCGTCCCTTCGCGCAGCCACCCGCCTTCGGAGCGCAGCACCACGGCTACGGCGTTTGGCGCCTTGCGCAGCGCGGCTTCCAGCGCATCGGCGGCGCCGTCGTTCATACCGCCATTGAAGAGGATGGCGCGCCCATCGCGTTGCGGCATCACCGTAAACGGCGACGCCGCTTGCTCACCCAGCGCGGTGCGCAGATGCGCGCCCAGGCGCGGCCCATCGTTGATCACGCGCGAGCTGGTGCCGACAGCGCCCAGCACGATCATCACCTTGGCGATCAGCGGCCACAGGTTTGACATGCCGGTAAGCCGATTGCGCGCTTGCTCGCGGTCGGCGGAGCGCCAGGTGCCCACCACCGCCCAGATCCACAGGGCCAATCCCATCACGTAAATCACGAGCAGCGCCGCTGATGCCGCGCGCGCCGGTGCGTTATGTGCCAGCGCATGCGTGACACCGGCGCTGAGCGCCACCACGCCAAATTGCATCAGCGCGGTATGCAACCAATACGAGCGGGCGAGGCTGTAATCACCGCGCCAGTGGCGTGCAAAGAAATTGCGCGAAGGCGTGCGCGCCGGATGCGGATCGGCGGGGGCGGTCGGGGGCAGGGCGTCGCTGGCGGCGGAGGTCATGCGTGTTCTCGATGCCGCACACAGGAAGGCGGCGCGGCGATTGTCGCTGTCGGCACCGCACGCTGGCGTCCCCCCGATGGGAGGGGGTGAGGAAGGAGGTGGTCAGGCATCGGCGGTGGGCGCCATCAAGGTAAAGCGGCCGCCGCGTTGCTGCCGCTCAGGCCCTGACCGAAACCAGCGGTGGCTTGGCCGGCGTGATGGCCTCAGCGCTGGCGGGATGGGCTGACTGCGCGGACTGTGCCTGCGTAGCTTCGCGGGCGTGCAGACGGGCATCGCTCGCCGTGGACGAGCCGGTCACCTTGTCCGTCGTGCGGGCCTTGGCGGCCGCGTCGGTATTGCCTGTGCCGGAAGCGCTTTTAGATGCGTTGTGCCGGTTTTCCAACCGGGTTTCTGCTTGCTCCAGGCCGTTCTGCGCCTGAAGGCGGGCGATCTGCGCCTGCACGATCTGAATCTGCTGGCTGAGCAACTGTGCCTGCTCGCGTGCCTGATCCGGCGGCAGATTCTGCGCGGGCAGATCCTGCATCGACTTCTGCAGGTTCTTGAGCTGGCGCTGCAGGCGCTCGATGTCACTGGACGAACTGCTTCCGCTGCCTGATGCGCCGGCGGTCGCAGTAGAAACGGAAGGGGAGGAAAGTTGCATGGCCATCTCGCTGATCAGTACGCCCTTCATCGGATGGCAGGCGGAAAACTTTAGCGTTCGTACCAACAATTCTCCCAAATGTACGTTTCTTATAGTTCTGTCTATAAGAACGTAATTTCTTCAGAAAGAACAAATTGAGGTGTTGTCCTGGCATGATGGTGAGCAATTTCGGACGGTGCCCCACTGTTTACGGGTTTACGCCCGTTAACTCCGATGTTGATGGTCTATAAAATAGAACTAAATTCCATCAAACAGAACGCATCGAATCAGGCGCGTTCAAGGAGACGCCCATGCTTTCTTCCCTTCCGGCCGCCAGTGGCCGACTCCACGCCGGGTTGCCGGCGGTTCAGCTCAATCAGGTTTCGGTGCGGTTCGGCAGCTTCACGGCGGTGCAAGGCGTTGACCTGTCGATTGGGGAAGGCGAATTCGTGGCTGTGGTGGGCCCGACGGGTTGCGGCAAGAGCACGTTGCTCAACGCCGTGACCGGGCTGCTCAAGCCGGCTGGAGGCACCGTCACTGTGTTTGGTGAACCGCTGACCGGGCTGAACGGCAGTGCCGGTTTCATGATGCAGCAGGACTCGCTGCTGCCCTGGAAGACGGCGCTGGACAACGTCGCTCTGGGGTTGGTGTTCCAGGGCGTGCCGGTGGACGAGGCCCGCGAGCGCGCCCGTCCGTGGATGAAGAAGGTCGGCCTGGCCGGCTTCGAGTCGCGGTATCCGCATCAGCTCTCGGGCGGGCAGAAGAAGCGCATCAGCATGGCGCAGACGCTGATCCTCTCGCCCAAGATCGTGCTGATGGACGAGCCGTTCTCGGCGCTGGACGTGCACACGCGCCATCTCATGCAGAGCGAGTTGCTGCGCCTCTGGCAGGAAGACCGCAAATCGCTGCTGTTCATCACGCACGACCTGGAAGAGGCCATTGCCCTGGCCGACCGCGTGGTCGTCATGTCCGCCGGGCCTGCCAGCCATCCGGTTGGCGATGTGGAAATCACGCTGCCGCGCCCGCGCAACGTGTCTGAAATCAACATGTCCGACGCGTTCATCCGCCTGTATCGCGAGATCTGGTCGATCCTCGGCACCGAAGTGGAGAAGAGCCATGCCGTCCAGCACTAATACGATGCCCGCCGTGGGCACGCCGCGCGCCGGTCTCGCGCACAAGACCAAGATCCGCCTGTTTCAGCTGGCCGTGGTGGCGTTGATGTTCGGCTCGTGGGAAGGCCTGGGCCGCGCAGGCGTGGTGGACCCATTCTATTTCTCGATGCCCTCGTCCATCGTCGCGCGCATCTGGGAATGGTTCACCGGCGGCGATATCTATACGCACCTTGCCATCACGCTGGTCGAGACGATTCTCTCGTTCGGCATCGGCACGCTGCTCGGCATCAGTCTGGGGTTGTGGCTTGGCTTGTCCAGGCTCGCGGCGGAGGTGCTCGACCCGTTCATCAAGGTCTTCAACGCGATCCCGCGCATTCTGCTCGCGCCCATCTTCGTGATGTGGTTCGGGCTGGGGCTGACCTCCAAGGTGGCGCTGGGCGCGACGATGGTGCTGTTCATCACGTTCTTCAATACGTACCAGGGCGTGCGCGAGGTGAACCCCGTCATCCTGGCCAACGCGCGCCTGCTCAAGGCCAGCCGCATCAGCCTGCTGCGCCATGTGTATGTGCCATCTGCCACGAGCTGGATTCTCTCCAGCCTGCGCGCTTCCGTCGGCATGGCCGTGATGGGCGCAATCGTGGCTGAGTACCTCGGTTCGTCGGCCGGCCTGGGCCACCTGATTGCGCAGGCCGAAGGCGTGTTCGATGCCACCGGCGTGTTCTCGGGGATCGTCGTGCTGTCGGCCTTCGTGATTGCGCTGGACCGCAGCGTCGATGCGCTTGAGGGCAAGTTGCTGGTGTGGCGTCCGAAGGTTGATCCCGAGACCGGCGCCTGACCCCCGGATACCAATAACGATGATGGAGACAACCATGAAGCGATGGATTTCGGCCCTGTTGTGTGCGGCCGTCTGTACCGCAGGCAACGCCGCCGAGCCGGAGAAGAAGGATGTGAGTCTGTCGGTCGGCTCGATGATCCTGAACTACATGCCGGTGCCGCTCACGCAGTCGCTGGGCAACTTCCAGAAGGAAGGGCTCAACGTGAAGGTGGAGAACTTCCAGGCTGGCGGCAGCAAGGCCCTGCAGGCCCTGATTGCCGGTTCGACCGATGCGGTGGTGGGCTTCTATGACCACACCATCCATATCCAAGCGCAGGGCAAGGACATTGTGTCGGTGGCGTTGCTCAACACCACGCCCGGCATTGTGCTGGCGGTGCGGCCCGACCTGGATATCAAGAGCGGCAAGGATCTGAAGGGCAAGAAGATCGGCATCACCGCGCCGGGTTCGTCCACCGACCTGTTTGCGCGTTACTACGCCATCAAGAACGGTCTGCAAGTCAACGATGTGTCGTACATCGCCGTGGGGTCGGGCGCGCCGGGCATGGTGGCGCTCGATCGCAAGGAGATCGACGCGCTCGTCAACTTCGACCCCGTGGCGAGCCTGCTGGAGAAGCGCCGCGCCGCCAAGTTCCTGGTGGATACGCGCACCGATGCCGGCTCCAGCGCGGTGTTCGGCGGCCGCTACCCGACGGCCACGCTCTACGTGACGCGCGACTTCATGACGAAGAATCCCGAGACCGTGCAGCGGCTGGTGAACGCCTTCATCCGCACGCTCAAATGGATCGACGCCAGTACGCCCGAGGCCATTGCCGACAAGATGCCCAAGGAGCAGCAGGTGGGTGGGCGCGACGTGTTTGTCGATGCGCTGCGCCACTCCAAGCCGATCTTCTCCAAGGACGGCCTGATGACGGATGCCGATGCCAAGGTGGCGTTGACGGTGCTTTCCAGCTACGACGAACAGATCCGCAACGCCAAGATCGACCTGAGTAAAACGTACACTAACCGCTTCGTCGACCAAGCATTGAAGACGGTCAAGTGAACCGTCTCGCCCAACCCGCCATGACCGCAGAGCGCCAAACCACCCAGAACGAGATCACGCCCGCCGCCAATGAGGGCGATGCCGCCACGCCGGGGCAGTCGGGTGTGGCCGCGCTGGACCGCGCGTTTTCGATCCTGTTTGCGTTCCGCCCCGGCGATTACGCGCTGACGCTGGCCGAGCTGGCCGCGCGCACGGGGCTCTACAAAAGCACGATCCTGCGGCTGGCCGGCTCGCTCATCCAGCACCGCATGCTGTTTCGCCTGGAAGACGGCCGCTACCAGATTGGTGCCGCGCCGTTGATGCTCGGCGCGCTCTACCAGCGCAGCATGCGTCTGGGCGACGTGGTACTGCCGCACATGCGCGCGCTGGCTGAAGCCACGGGCGAGGCGGTGTCGCTCTACATCCGCGAGCGCGATGTGCGTGTGTGCCTGCACCGCGTGGATTCGAACCATTCGATCCGCGATCACGTGCGCGAGGGCGACGTGCTGCCGCTGGAGCGCGGTTCGGGCGGGCGCGTGCTGTGCGCGTTCTCTGGCATGCAAGGCGCCACGTACGACGCGATCCGGCGCGATCACTATTACGTGTCGATTGGCGAACGCGACCGGGAAACGGTGGGTCTGTCGGTGCCGGTGTTTGGTGTGCAGCAGGCGCTGCGAGGTGCGCTGTGCCTTGCCGGTCCGGCCTCGCGCATCGACGGGGCGCTGCTGCAATCGTGGCGCGTGCCGGTGCTGGAGCACGCCGCGCAAATCACGTCCACGCTGGGTGGCGACCCCGCGCCGCTGCGTCTCGCTGCCCAATTGATCTCTAAAACCTAGGCTCCGCCAAGACGCCCAACCTCCTGAGCGGGGCGAGGGGCGGAGCCGACTGTGTAGCAGGAGTTGTTTTCATGGCTTTGCCTCTCGCGGGTTTGCGCGTGCTCGACTTGTCGAACGTGCTGGCCGGGCCGTTCTGCGGCTATCAGCTGGGTTTGCTGGGCGCTGAAGTCATCAAGATCGAGGTGCCGGGCAATGGCGATCTCGCCCGCCGTCTGGGCGCCGATCCTGAGCAGGCGCGCCGCAAGATGGGCGCCTCGTTCGTCGCCGTCAATGCGGGCAAGCAGTCCGTCACCGTCAACCTGAAGCACCCCGAGGGGCGCGCGATCCTGCTCAAGCTGGTGGCGCAGGCCGACGCGCTGATCGAGAACTACCGCCCCGGCGTGATGGACCGCCTGGAACTCGGCTACGACGTGCTGCGCGAGGTCAATCCGCGTCTCGTCTACTGCGCCATCTCGGGCTTCGGCAAGGACGGCCCGCTCAGCGGCAGACCCGCATACGACCAGATCATCCAGGGCATTTCCGGCGTGATGAGCGTCACCGGCGACGACGCATCCGCGCCGCTGCGCGTCGGTTACCCGATCAGCGACACGGTGGGCGGCATCACGGCGGCGCTGGCCGTCACCGCATGCCTGCTCGGCGCGCAGCGCACGGGGCAGGGCTGCATGGTGGACGTGTCGATGCTGGAATCGACGCTCGCCACCATGGGCTGGGTTGTCTCCAACTATCTGAACGCCGGCGTCACGCCACAGCCGATGGGCAACCAGAATTTCACCGCCGCACCGTCGGGCACATTCACCACGGGCGATGGGCTGATCAACATCGCCGCCAACGAAGACAAGCAGTTTGCCGCGCTGTGCCGCGTGGTGGGGCATCCGGAACTGGCCACCGACCCGCGCTTTGCCGAGCGCCATGCACGCAAGGAACATCGCCAGCAACTCAACGACGCGCTGGAAGCGGCATTGGCCGCGCGCCCGGCCGCCGAATGGGAGCCTCTGCTGATCGAAGCCGGCGTGCCGGCCGGGCTGGTGCTCGACGTGCCTGGCGTGCTGGCGCACGAACAGGTGACGGGCCGCGGCTTCGTCACCTCGTTCCCGGAGGCCGGGCAGCACGTGACGCGCGGGGGCTTCCGCCTCTCGGGCGAAGATCCGTGCCCGCAGACACCGGCGCCATCGCTCTCCGCCCATACCGACGACTGGCTTGCCAGGCTCGGTTACCGCCACGACCAAATCGAAGCCTTGCGCGCTGAAGGCGCCATCTGATCATGACGACCGCATCTGCCCCCAACGCAATCGATTCTGCCGCCGGCCTCGCTGCCGATTACTGGCGCACCGACATCATCGACATCGAACCCGGCCGCATCCACGTACGCGGCTACCCGATCCAGGAGCTGATCGGCCAGATCGGCTTTGCCGAAATGATCTGGCTGATGCTGCGCGGCGAATTGCCGGCCAAGCGGCAGGCGGCCTTGCTGGAAGCGGCGCTGGTGGCGTCGGTCGACCACGGCCCGCATGCGCCATCCATTGCGATTGCCAAGATGGCGACGAGCTGTGGCTTGCCGCTCAATGGCGCGATGGCGTCTGCGTTGAACGCGCTGGACGACGTGCACGGCGGGGCGGGGCAGCAGGCCGTCGAGCTGTTCCTCGATATCGAGGCGCGCATGTTTGACGGCGCCTCACTCGAGGCTGCCACGGCGGCTGGCGTCGACGCGTTTATCGCTGCGCATGGCAAGTACCTACCGGGCTTCGGGCATCGCTTCCACCCGGTCGATCCACGCGCAGGGCGCCTGCTCGCGCTGGTGGACGAGGCTGCGCAGGACGGTGTGGTCGGCGGGCGGTATGCCGCCATCGGCCGCGCCATCGAAGCACTGCTCTCCGGCCGCAAGGGCAAGCCGATTCCGATGAACATCGACGGCGCCACGGCCGTGATCTATGCGGAACTGGGTTTTGCGGCGCCGCTGGCGCGCGGCGTGTTCTGCCTGTCGCGTGCCGTCGGCATCCTGGCGCACGCCTGGGAGCAAAGCGGCCGCAGCGAGCGCAACAAGGGCCCGATGCCGCGCCAATTGCCGTACCGCTATACCGGCCACGCCACGCGGCATCTGACTCAGCCTGAATCGGCCGCCGCGCCATGACGTATTTCAACTGGCCGATCATCGAAACCACCGTCTTTGCGGAGATGCCGGGCGCGTTGCGTCGCGCGGTGCCGACCGAATGGTCCCGCGCAAACAAAGGCGGCGCGCCGGTCGATTGCTTTCTGGAAGGCCCGTGCTGGGATGCGCACGGCAATCTGTGGCTGGTGGATATTCCGCATGGCCGCATCCTGCGTGTCTCAGCGCAGGGCGATTGGGATGTGGTGGCGGAATACGACGGCGAACCGAACGGCCTGGCGCTGCGCCACGACGGCACGCTGCTGATTGCGGACTATAAGAATGGGTTGCTGTCGCTGGACCCCGCGACGGGCGTGGTCACGCCGTTCCTGACTCGTCGCAACAGCGAGCGCTTCAAAGGCCCCAACGACCTGATCGTCGCCCGCAACGGCGATGTGTATTTCACCGACCAAGGCCAGACCGGCCTGCACGACCCGACCGGCCGCGTGTATCGCCTGCGCTCGGATGGCCGCCTCGATTGCCTGCTCGCCAATGGTCCGAGCCCGAACGGTCTGGTGCTGACACCAGACGAATCCGCGCTGTTCGTCGCCATGACGCGCGACAACGCCGTCTGGCGTCTGCCGCTGCTCGGTGACGGCAGCACGAGCAAGGTTGGCCGCTTCGCGCAGTTTTACGGCACCAGCGGCCCCGACGGCATGGCGATGGACGCCACCGGCCACCTGTTCGTCGCGCATGCCTCGCTGGGCGCGGTATTTGTCGTTTCGCCGCATGGCGAACCACTGGCGCGTATCGCGTCGTGCCGGGGGCGCACCACCACCAACGTTGCACTCACACCCGACGGACAATCGCTCGTCATCACCGAATCCGCCACGGGCACCGTATTGCGCGCCCGCTGGACCCCGCCGCACCACGACTGACGACGCGCGTGGGCTGTTGGCGCAGCTCACGTTGTCCTACAGCTGTCCTACAAGAGCGGCGGCTGCCAGATCATCAAAATTCCCCCGTTTTTTCTTTCTGCAGACGACCATGCGGCACTTTTTGTGGCGCCGCACCAAACGAAGTGCGTGGTCCGTCCTCTCCCACCCAGGCAAGTGGGTCTTCCTCTCCATTTTTGTATCGATTAAGAAGACGTGTCTGCTTTAGATAAACAAACGGGTAGGAGCTGTCCTACAAAATCGCCTTTCGACTGTAGGAGTGCTCCTACAAAATCGGTCGAAAGCCAGTCGGAACTGTCCTACACGGCGTGTAGGAGTGGGTCAGAAGTGTCCTACAAGCGGTTAACCCGGCATCCGATGCTCACAGTCGCAGAAGTGCGACGTCTTCCTTGTCGATTTCTGACAACTTTAGGCAATTTAATTGCTATCTTTCGCCATTCATTGGGGTAAATACGTGTCAAACACCCGCTTTAGCGCATCGTCCACCCAGGGCTGTTGCGTCGGCAAAGGCTTCATTTGCAACGTTTATTAACAGATTTGTAAGAAGATTGCCTACAAGAGAACGGACTACCTCACCCCTCCGACGTAGGGGTCCCCCCTTCTTTACTTACCCCGGACGTAAACCCACAATGTGTTCAACAGAAAACAACTTCGCCATGTCTTTAGCGACGTGAGTAAGAAGGAGCAGGAAGTGCCGGCAACGGCGCCGACTGCAGGAACATCCGATCTGTGGGGATTGGTGAACAGCCCGGCGAGGGTAGGCGCAAAAAAATAGCGCCAACCGGACATCACCATGCGAGATCGGATGCAGGTTGTACTTTTACTGCACACGACGGGACATACATGGACACGCAAGACATTGTTTCCGAGATCAGCGAGCTGAATCTCACCTACTTGATGCTTGCCCAGCAGATGCTGGCCAAGGACCGGGATGCCGCACTGTTTCGCCTCGGCATCTCTGAAGAACTGGCTGACATCCTGCTGACGATGTCGCCCGCGCAGATCGTCAAGCTGGCCAGCACGAACATGATGCTGTGCCGCTTCCGCTTCGACGATCACGCCATCCTGGGTCTGGTGACCCAGCCGCACCGTGACAAGGGCCTGCAGCAATCGCAAATGTCGATCCTGCTGGCACGTCAGGCGGTTGAGCAGATCAGCTGAGCCATTTGCGGCGGGTTTTCCGCCGGGTTCAGAGATTGCACTTTGGATGAGTAGCAAGCGTAGCGGGAGCAGTGCCATGCGTCACACCAGCGTCATGAACGAAGTTCAGCAGATCCACCTCGCAGCGGAATTGATTTCGCTCGGTGCGCGTCTGCAATTGCTGGAACAAGAAACCACGCTCAGCCGTGAGCGTCTGGTCAAGCTGTACAAGGAAATTCGTGGGGAATCGCCGCCCAAGGGCATGCTGCCCTTCTCGGCAGATTGGTTCCTGACGTGGTCGCCGAACATCCATTCGTCGATCTTCCTGAACATCTACCGTTTTCTGGGCGAGAACAGCCGCAGCACTGGTGTGCGCCGCCTGATCTCGGCCTACAAGCTGTACCAGGAACATATTCACGTCCACGAACAGGAAGAGGTGCTCTCGATCACCCGCGCGTGGATGATGCTCAAGTTCTTCGAGGGGAAGATGCTGCACACCGTGAAGTGCAAGCGCTGCACCGGCCATTTCGTGGCCCACGCAGACGACCTGCACCATGATTTTGTGTGCGGTGTGTGCCAGCCGCCGTCACGCGCAGGAAAGAAAAAGCGCGTCGCTGCTCCGGTTGATGCGATCGCAGAAAAGACGGTCGACGCCTGATAACGGCATTGCAGGAACGCGGGAATACGGGAACACGGGACTTGCAGAACCGCCGGGGGATGGTCAAAAAAGGGCGGACGGGAAATACGGGTAGCAGTACGGGAAATACGGGAATAGCCGAATAGCCGGCCAGATCGGCACATAACAATACAAAGAACAAAAGAGCAAGGAACACAGAGCAGGAAAAGCACAGGGGCTCAGGCAGGACAAAAGGGGAAGGGGGTAGGCCGGTCGCAGGCAACTGCGGACCGGCATTTTTTTTGCCGCCGCGCGTAAAAAGAAGAAGGAAGAAGGGCGAAAAGTAGGGGCGGAAAGCGATTTCCGTCCCTTTTTCTTTGGATCGGCCTAGGGGGAAGCCCTCTTTGGGCCAGGTGGTGCTCAAGCCGCCCGTTTTGTTGCCGTTCTTGGTGGAGAAGGGCGCGGCGGCAGGGTTTTCCAAGCGCCGCGCAGCAGCAAAACCAGGCGCTCAAGCCTTCAGTTAACCGGGGGGATGCCGTTATTCCCTCTTGTATTGATCGAAGGATCGCCCATTCAGGAGTTCGCCCCGTGTTAGTTGCCATCGGTTACATCGTGATTCTCGCGTCGGTGTTCGGCGGCTACATGCTGGCCGGAGGACACCTCGGGCCCTTGTTTCAGCCGACCGAACTGCTGATCATCTTCGGCGCCGGCATTGGCGCCTTCGTGGTCGGCAACGACAAAAAGGCCATCAACGCCACCGTCAAGGCGTTGCCCGGCCTGTTCAAGGGCTCTAAGTACACCAAGGCCCTCTATATGGAAGTGATGGCGCTGCTGTACGTGGTGCTGTCCAAGATCCGCCGCGAAGGGATGATGTCGATTGAAGCCGACATCGAATCCCCGCACGAAAGCGCGCTGTTCGCCAATTACCCCGCCATCCAGGCAGATCACCACGCGCTGGATTTCATCTGCGATTACCTGCGCCTGATGGTGGGCGGCAACCTGAATCCGTTCCAGATCGAAGCGCTGATGGATCAGGAAATCGACACCCACCACCACGAAGCCGAACAACCCGCTCGCATCATCACCAAAGTTGGCGACGCCATGCCGGCCTTCGGCATCGTGGCCGCTGTGATGGGCGTGGTGCACACCATGGGCTCGGTCGGCCTGCCGCCGGCAGAGCTGGGCAAGCTGATCGCGTCCGCGCTGGTCGGTACGTTCCTCGGCATTTTGCTGGCGTACGGCTTCATCGGGCCCCTGGGTTCGCTGCTGGAGCAGCGCGCTGAAGAATCGACCAAGTTGTTCCAGTGCATCAAGGTGACGCTGCTGGCCAGCATGAACGGCTACGCCCCGGCGATTGCCGTGGAGTTCGGCCGCAAGGTGCTGTTCTCGACCGAGCGCCCGTCCTTTGCCGAGCTGGAAGACCACGTCCGTGGCGCCAAGACAGCGTAGCGCTGAACCCCATATGACACAGAGCGCGGCCAACGAGCCAAGCCATTAACGACGCAGCACACACCGACGGGAACGGACCATGAGCAAGTCCAGCACGCCGACCTTCATTGTCATTCGGCGCAACAAGAAAGGCGGACACGGCCACCACGGTGGCGCGTGGAAGATCGCCTACGCCGATTTCGTGACCGCCATGATGGCGTTCTTCCTGCTGATGTGGCTGCTCAGCTCGGTGACCAAGGCCGAGTTGTCGTCGGTCGAAACGTATTTCCGCACGCCGCTGAAGGTGGCGCTGTTTGGCGGTGCCGGTTCGGGCGACCAGTCGAGCATCCTGCAGGGCAGCCCTTCCCTCAAGCAGAACGTGCCGCAGCCGAATCCGAGCCCGAGCCCGACCGTGCAGCGCCAGCGCAATATCCGCGATGAGTCGGACGATGCGGCGCTGAACAAGCTCAAGCAGAAGATTGCCGAGATGGTCGAGACGAACCCGGTGATGAGCCAGTTCAAGCACCAGTTGCTGATCGACATGACCACCGAAGGCCTGCGCATCCAGATCGTTGACCAGCAGAACCGCCCGATGTTTGCCAACGCCAGCGCCGAGGTGCAGCCGTACATGCGCACCATCCTGCGCGAGCTGGGCTCAGCGCTGAACGACGTGCCCAACCCGATCAGCCTGTCCGGCCACACCGACGCCACGCAATACGCCACGCAGCACGGCTACAGCAACTGGGAACTGTCGGCCGACCGCGCCAACGCATCGCGGCGCGAGCTGGTGGCCGGCGGCATGAAGCCCGAAAAGGTCAGCCGCGTGGTGGGTCTGGAGGCATCGGTGCCGCTGGACAAGGCCAACATCTACAACCCGATCAACCGCCGCATCAGCATCGTCGTGCTCAACGCACGCGCTGCTGAAGCCGTGCGCTCGGGTGGGGTCGAGCCGGTGGCCGACCTGCGCAATGACGGCAAAGACACGCTGACCGACGCCGCCGCACGTGCCACGGGCGTGGCAGACGCGGTGACTGCGGCCAAGCCATAAAGAGCGCCGAGGGGAGAAACAGTCAATGAGCGAGAAACACATCCTGGTGGTGGACGACTCAACATCGATCCGCCGCATGATTGCCGCGTGCCTGCGCGAGTGCGGTTTTTCCGTGACGGAAGCCGGCGACGGCACCGCCGCGCTGGAAGCCGCGCGCACGCTGGCCCAGGGCAGCCACCACCTTGTGATCACCGACCAGGTGATGCCGTCGATGGACGGCCTGACCCTCATTCGTGCGCTGCGCACGCTGCCGGCCTACGCCGACACCCCGATCCTCATGCTGACCACCGAGGCTGACAGCACGATTCGCGACCAGGCACGTGCTGCCGGTGCGACGGGCTTTCTGCCCAAGCCGTTCGACCCGGATGGGCTGACGGATTCGGTGATGCAGTTGCTCGAATGGCATGCGCAGACCCACGGGTCTGCATCGACGCATTAAACGACCGAGACGACAGATATGAACCTCGACCTTAGCCAGTTTTTCGGCGCCTTCTTCGAAGAGGCGGAAGAGCTGCTCGTCGACATGGAGCGGCTGCTGCTCAACCTCGATGTCGCCAACCCTTCTTCTGATGATCTGAACGCCATCTTCCGCTGCGCGCACTCCATCAAGGGTGGTGCTGCGACCTTCGGTTTCACACACATGACGGAACTCACGCATGTGGCCGAATCGATTCTGGACCGCGCTCGCACCGGTACCTTGCAGCTGCGCGAAAACATGGTGGATGCCTTCCTGGAAACGAAAGACGTGTTGAAAAGCCAACTTGATGCCTACCGGCAAGAGCACCCTATCGATACGGCCACGCTCGAATACATGGTGGCCAAGCTCAACAGCCTGACTGCCGAGGATGGCGCCCCTGCAGCAGCCGCACCGGCAGCCGCGGCGCCCGCGGCCGCGACACCCGAACCGGTGGCCGCGCCCCAGCCCGAGCCTGTGGTGGTCGAAGCGCCTGCGGCTGAAGCCGTGGGCGACATCGACGGCGGCCTCGACATCAAGCTCATCGACGTCTCGAACGAAGACTGCGAGCTGATCGTCACCGAACTCAAGCACCTGGGGACCGTGCTGCGCCACACGCGCACCGGCCGCAACAGCGACATCGTGCTGCAGAGCACTTGCACCGCCGACGACATCATCGCGGTGAGCTGCTTCATCATCGATGCGGACCAGATCGTCATCACGCCGCATGTGGGTGGCTCTGCGCCGGTCGTGGCTGAAGCCGCTGCGCCGGCTCAGGCCGTTTCCGCCGCACCGACGCCCGCCGCTGCACAGACGGAAGTGCACGCCCCGGCTGCCAACGAAGCCGCGCCGGCGCAGGCGGTTTCCGCTGCCGCCGCCCCGGCGCCGACCCGCCCGGCCGCTGCCGATCACAAGCCCGCCGTGGCCGCAGAAACGTCGATCCGCGTGGGCGTGGAAAAGGTCGACCAGCTCATCAACCTGGTAGGCGAACTCGTCATCACGCAGGCCATGCTGGCGCAAACCGCGCAGGCCTTCGACCCGGTACTCAACGAGCGCCTGTTTGCTGGCCTGTCGCAGCTCACGCGTAATGCGCGCGACCTGCAAGAGGCCGCCATGTCCATCCGCATGATGCCGATGGACTACGTGTTCAACCGCTTCCCGCGCCTGGTGCGCGACCTGGCGCACAAGCTGGGTAAGCAGGTCGAGCTGTCGACGTTCGGCAAGTCGACCGAACTGGACAAGGGCCTGATCGAACGGATCATTGATCCGCTCACGCACCTGGTGCGCAACAGCCTGGACCATGGCATCGAACTGCCCGAAGCCCGCGTGGCCGCGGGCAAGGACGCCACCGGCCAGCTGCTGCTGTCTGCTGCCCACCAGGGCGGCAACATCGTTATCGAAGTGAGCGACGACGGTCAGGGCCTGAACCGCGACAAGATTCTCAAGAAGGCGCGCGAGCGCGGCCTGCCCGTGTCGGACAACATGACCGACGACGAGATCAACCAGCTCATCTTCGCGCCGGGCTTCTCCACGGCCGACCAGGTGACGGACGTGTCCGGCCGCGGCGTTGGCATGGACGTGGTCAAGCAGAACATCCAGTCGATGGGTGGCTACGTCGAAATCCAGTCGCAGAAGGGCAAGGGGACCACGATCCGCATCGTGCTGCCGCTCACGCTGGCGATTCTTGACGGCATGTCGGTCAAGACCGGTGAAGAAGTGTTCATCCTCCCGCTGTCGTGCGTGGCTGAATCGCTGCAACCGCGTCCGGAAGACATCAAGGCTGTGCCGGGCGGCGGTCGCCTGCTCAAGGTGCGCAACGAATACCTGACGCTGGTGCCGATGTACGAACGCTTCCGCATCACGCCGTCGCTGCCCGATCCGTCGGAAGGCATCGTCGTGATCCTGGATTCGGAAGGCAAGAAGATTGCGCTGCAGATCGACGAGCTGGTCGGTCAGCAACAGGTGGTGGTCAAGAACCTCGAGACCAACTACCGCCGCGTGCCCGGCATTTCGGGCGCGACCATCCTGGGTGACGGCAGCGTGGCACTGATCGTCGACGTATCGGCACTGATGCGCGAGACGCGCGCGGGCCATTCAGAAAACGGGATGCGTGCCGTTACAGCCGAAAAGCACGAGGTGGGCGCAGCACAGGGTGGTCGTTTCTCGACCGAGGCGATGGCCGCGGCATAAGCGTTCACGCCTGGCAGGGTGGGATCCACCACCACAACGAATTCAATCTAGTGGCCCAACGGGCCGAGGGGAGCCGCAATGGAAGTCAAGGAACACGCGATCGGCGAAGACACCGGCGGGGAGGAGTACCTGGCCTTCACGCTGGGTCAAGAAGAGTACGGCATCGACATCCTGAAGGTGCAGGAGATCCGCGGCTACGAGACCGTCACGCGCATTGCCAATGCACCCGATTTCATCAAGGGCGTGATCAACCTGCGCGGCATCATCGTGCCGATCGTTGATCTGCGCATCAAGTTCCAGCTCGATCGCGTCGAGTACAACCAGTACACCGTCGTCATCATTCTGAACCTGATGGACCGCGTGGTCGGCATCGTGGTGGATGGCGTGTCGGACGTGCTGACGCTGCAAAGCCAGCAGATCAAGCCGGCGCCGGAGTTCTCGGGCGCGCTGGACACGGAATACATCCGTGGCTTGGGTTCGATCGACGAGCGCATGCTGATCCTGGTGGACATCGAGCGCCTGCTGATGTCGGCCGACATGGCGCTGTGCGACGAAGCGGAAGCCGCCTGATCGCGACATGAATCCGGCTGGGGCACGGCGTACGTGTCCACAGCAGTTGAGGCCGGGCCGAAGGGGCCCGGCGGGCGACAAGACACCGTAACAATTGGTGCGGCGCCGTTAGGGGAGGGAAGCATGTTCAGCAAAATGACCATCCGGCTCCGTTTGGGGCTGATGATGGCGGGCATTGGTGTGCTCGCCGTTATCGTGGGCGTGACGGGCCTGATCGGCATGCGACACGCCAACACCCGCGTGCAGGACGGCTATGCCGTGCAACTGGCGGGTACCGTGGCATTGGCCGAATCCGATTCCAATCTCCTGAGCTTTCGCATCGTGCTTGATCGCGCAGCCATGGCGCCCAACGCGCCCGGCATGGAAAAGACGATCGAGCGCGCCAAGATGTTCCTCGACAAGTCCGACGCCGCCTGGAAGCGCTACCGCGCGCTGCCCACCACGGCAGATGAACGCAAGCTGGCCGACGAGGCCCAGGGCCTGCGCGACATCTTCGTGCGTGACGGCGCGCAGGTGTTGATGCAAGCCGTGCAAGCGCACGACGAAGCGCGCATCAACAAGACGGTCATGGACGTCATGCCCGCGCTGTATCGCCCCCTGGGCGACAAGGTCACGGCACTCAACCGCCTGCAGATGGACGCGGCCAAAGCCAGCTACGAAGCCAGCCAGGCCGAGCACCACAATCTCACCGCGCTCACCGCCGGCCTGCTGCTGGGCGGCATTCTGGTGGGCGGGCTCCTGACGTGGGCACTGCGCCGCTCGATCACAGTGCCGCTGATGCGCGCCATCGAACAAGCCGAGCACATCACGCAGGGCGACCTCACGCACACCATTCTGGTGGACCGCGCCGACGAAACCGGCCGCCTCCTGCAGGCACTGCAACGCATGCAGGAAAGCCTGCAGAAGATGGTGGGGCAGGTGCGCTCGGGCTCCGACTCGATTGCCAGCGCGACGCAGCAGATTGCCGCCGGCAATGCCGACCTTTCGCAACGCACGGAGCAGCAGGCTTCCGCGCTGGAAGAAACCGCGTCGAGCGTGGAAGAGCTGACGAGCATCGTGCGCCAGAACGCCGACAACGCGCGTCAGGCCAGCACGCTGGCGGGCAACGCCTCGGACATCGCCGTCAAGGGTGGTGAAGTGGTGGGCCGCGTGGTGGACACCATGGCCGGCATCAACGACAGCAGTAAGAAGATCGCCGACATCATCGGCGTGATCGAAGGCATTGCCTTCCAGACCAACATCCTCGCCCTGAATGCCGCAGTGGAAGCTGCTCGCGCAGGCGAGCAGGGCCGCGGCTTTGCCGTGGTGGCGGGCGAGGTGCGCAGCCTGGCGCAACGCTCGGCCACGGCGGCCAAGGAGATCAAGGAACTCATCAGCGATTCGGTTGGCCGCGTTGAAAACGGCTCCACGCTGGTGGCGGAAGCGGGGAGCGTGATCGACGAGGTGGTCATTGCCGTGAAGCGCGTGACTGACATCATGGGCGAAATCAGCTCGGCGTCGGACGAACAAAGCGCGGGCATCGAACAGATCAACCAGGCCGTCACGCAGATGGACGAAGGCACGCAGCAGAACGCCGCGCTGGTGGAGCAAGCCGCTGCCGCCGCCATGTCCCTGCAGGAGCAGGCCGGCGGGCTGCGCCAGGCTGTGGCGGCGTTCCGGACGCCAGGCGCTGCACAGGTAAACGCAGTGCCTACGGCGCCGGTGGCCGCACGTGTGCCTGCCAGGCCGGCGCCCAAAGCCAAGGCCCTGCCGCACCGTGCAGCCAAGCCGAAGGCTGCAGCACGCACCACCCCTGAACCCACCGCGAAGACCGCCGCTGCAACCGCAGCCCCGGCCTCCGCCAAAGAACAACAACGCGAGCGCACCGCCGCCGCTGCCGTGACCAAAGCGGCTGCGTCAGCGCCCAAGTTGCCCGTACCCAAGCTCGTTGCCGCAGGCGGCGACGATAGCGACTGGGAGACCTTTTGACCATGTATGCACGGGATCTTCGCTGCTCGCGAAAGCTCTCTCGTGTGTGTTTGTGGTGTGCAGCCTGCCCTCCGGGGCAGGTTTTTTTTTTGCCTGGGCTAGTGCCTGCTGAAGCCGGGGTGACCCCCCTCTGAAGTGGCATGACCCCATGGCGGTTCTAAAGAGCCGTCCCCCGCAGGCCGATAGCGGTTAGGGGGCATATAAAAACAGGAAGAGGTAGACAACATGGGTTGGATCAAGCGTTTGCCGGTGTCCACGGTACTCACCGGTGGTTTCCTGATCGTGGCTGCCATGGGTGCGGCCATTGGCGGGTTGGGCATCTACACGATCACGCAGTTGACCAAAGCGAGCGAAGAGCTGGCGCAAAAGCAGATGCGCGCCATCACGCAGATGGGCAGCGCGGCCAACAGCCTGGCACATGCCAGCCGTGCGCAGACGGCGCTGCTGATTGCCACCACGCTCACTGAGCGCAAGACGCTCAGTACGCAGATTGCCGACAGCATGCAGCACCTGAAAGACGGTGTGGAGAACGTGCGCCCGCTGTTCACGTCGGACGAAGGCAAGAAGATGATCCGCGAAGTCGATGCGATCTACCCCGTCTGGGGCAAGCGCATGACCGACTTCGTGGCGTTGATGGACAAGCAGGGCCTGGACCCGACCCAGTTCGACAGCCGCGTCACGGCTGAAAACGTCGGCCTGCTGGACGACACCGCGGCGTTTGAGAAAACGCTCGACAAGATGGTCAAGCGTGTGGAGGAAGTCTCCGCCGCATCCACCGTCAAAGCCCGCGACGACGCACACCGCTCGCGTCTTGTGATGATGGTGATGGCCTGCGCGGGTGCGCTGCTCGGCATCGTGCTGGGGCTGGTCATTGCCCGCCGGCTGTCGCGCCAGTTGGGTGGCGAGCCCTCGTACGCGGCCGAGATTGCCCGCCGCATTGCCGCCGGCGACCTGGCCGTGCACGTGCAGACCCGCCCCGGCGACCAACACAGCATGCTTTTCGCCATGGCGCAGATGCAGCAGCAACTGACCGGCACGATCACCAATATCAAGAGCTCGGCTGACTCCATCGCCAGCGCCACCAAGCAGATCGCTGCCGGCAATGCCGATCTGTCACAGCGCACGGAAGAGCAGGCATCGTCGCTGGAGGAGACTGCCTCCAGCATGGAAGAACTCACCAGCATCGTGAAGCAGAACGCCGACAACGCACGCCAGGCCAGCCAACTGGCGGGCAGCGCGTCGGACATCGCCGTCAAGGGCGGTGAAGTGGTGGGCCGCGTGGTGGAAACGATGGCCGGCATCAACGCCAGCAGCAAGAAAATTGCGGACATCATCGGCGTGATCGAGGGCATTGCCTTCCAGACCAATATCCTCGCCCTGAATGCCGCGGTGGAAGCCGCGCGCGCGGGCGAGCAGGGCCGTGGCTTTGCGGTCGTGGCGGGCGAGGTGCGCAGCCTGGCGCAACGCTCGGCCACGGCGGCCAAGGAGATCAAGGAGCTGATCGGCGATTCGGTTGGCCGTGTGCGCAACGGATCGGCCCTGGTGGCTGAAGCTGGCTCGGTGATCGAAGAAGTGGTGGTGGCCGTGCGCCGGGTGACCGACATCATGGGCGAGATTTCCGCCGCGTCGGACGAGCAAAGCTCTGGCATCGAGCAGGTCAACCAGGCCGTGAACCAGATGGACGAGGTCACGCAGCAGAACGCCGCGCTGGTGGAGCAAGCCGCCGCTGCCGCCCTGTCGCTGGAAGAGCAGGCGCAACTGCTGCGCAATGCCGTGGCGACGTTCCGCACCGATGCTTCGGCCGAGCTGGCCGTGGCGGCGCCGACTGCTGTTTCGGCACCGGCCGTCCGCAGCGAGGCCCGCCCGGAAAAGACCGAAGTGGTGCCTTCCGTGGCGCGCGCCTTGGCGTCGCGCAAAGCGGCCAAGCCCGCAGCGATGCCCGAGGCTGCCCCGGAGCAGGCTCCCGCCGCTGCGCAAGCAGAAAAAGCGCCTCTGGATGCACATGCGGCGGTTGCACCGCTGGCTGCCGCCGTGGCTGCGGCAGCCGTTTCCGAGGCCGTCGCCGCCCCGACCCTCAAGCTGGCCTCGGGTTCTGCCGATGAAGATGATTGGAGCACCTTCTGACGCCAGCCTCGCCAACAGCAAACTTGGCGCGGCCTGCGGTAACGGTGCCCGCCAACGACTGAAAGCGGGCATCAAGACTCGCCAAACACGGGGTTAGTTATCCATGGCAGCACAAAACTTGGCGCCAGTTTCGCCGACGCTCGCGTCGCGCGAGTTTTCATTCACCGCCGAAGATTTCGGCCGCATCCGCGACCTGATCTACCGCCGCGTCGGTATTTCGCTGTCCGATCGCAAGAGTGAAATGGTCTACAGCCGCTTGGCCCGCCGCCTGCGCGTGGTCAACCTCGGCTCGTTCCGCGATTACCTGGATGCGCTGGAAAAAGGCCACCTGCCTGATGAGTGGGAAGCCTTTACCAACGCACTGACCACCAACCTGACCGCGTTCTTCCGCGAGCAGCATCACTTCCCCATCCTGCACGAGCACGCCAAGGCCAAACGCACGCCGTTCACCGTGTGGTGCTCGGCATCGTCGACGGGCGAAGAGCCGTACTCGATCGCCATCACGCTGGCCGAAGCCTTTGGTTCGATGTCGCCGAGCCAGGTGAGCGTGGTTGCCTCTGATGTGGATACCAACGCGCTGGCCCGTGCCCGTGCCGGCATCTACCCGATGGAGCGTGTCGCGGCCCTGTCGCCCGAGCGCCTGAAGAAGTATTTCCTGCGCGGCACCGGCAAGCAGGAGGGCTACGCCCGCGTGCGGCCCGCGCTGCAGGCCATGATTGATTTCCGCCAGATCAACCTGCTCGACCGCGATTGGCCGCTGCAGCAGAAGTTCGACGTGATCTTCTGCCGCAACGTGATGATCTACTTCGACAAGCCCACGCAGGCCAAGATTCTTGAGCATTTCATCGACGTGATGAAACCCGATGGCCTGCTGTTTGCCGGCCATTCGGAGAGCTTCCTGCAGGTCACCAAGGCGTGGTCGCTGCGCGGCAAGACCGTGTACGAAATCGCGCCCGAACTGCGGGCCAAGATGGGGGCACGATGATCGAATTCGGCAAACGCGCGACGCCGCAATCGGCCACGGACACCGTGCGCAGCGATAGCGGTATGAGCAGCGGCATGAGCGCTGGCGCCATGGCCACGCTCGCGCAATCGGCCGCCAGCACCCACGCGTACTACGACACCACCTTCGGCCGCCGCGCCATGAAAGTGCTGCCCGGCGAGTATTCCGTCACCACCGAAGACCTGATGCTGGTCACGGTGCTCGGCTCGTGCGTCTCCGCTTGCGTGCGCGACAAGACCCTCGGTATTGGCGGCATGAACCACTTCATGCTGCCCTCGCGCAACGAGGGGGAGTCGATCCTCTCGCCCTCCATGCGCTACGGCACGCACGCCATGGAAGTGCTGCTCAACCAGCTCTACAAGGCAGGTGCCAAGCGCGAGCGCCTTGAGATCAAGGTATTTGGCGGTGCGGCCGTGCTGGCCGGCATGAGCACGCTTGACGTGGGCGAGCGCAACGGCAAGTTCGTCCTCGAATTCCTGCGCAACGAAGGCCTGACGGTGGCCGCAAAAGACCTCTTTGACGTACACCCGCGCAAGGTGTATTTCGTACCGTCCACCGGCCAGATCATGGTGCGCAAGCTGCGCTCCCAGAACTCGGCGGCCGAGCTGGACAGCGAGGCGCAATACGCCAGCAAGCTGTCGAAGTCCATCACGACGAAGCCAGCCTCGCGCCTGCAACTATTCACTTAGGAGACCGCTGAAAAACGATTCTGACGGCCCAGCGCCGCCTTGCCGTACGACTTGTACTGTCTGCGCCGGCGCTGATCCATCAGAACCGCTTCGCTTCGTTTTGCAACGGTCTCAACATTCAGAAGACTTGCTCCCGAACATGAACGACAAACGCAAGATTCAGGTGCTGTGCATCGACGATTCCGCACTGATCCGCAGCATCCTGAAGGAGATCATCAACAGCCAGCCGGACATGGAAGTGGTGGGTGTGGCGCCCGATCCGATCATCGCGCGCGACCTCATCAAGCAGACCAATCCGGACGTGCTCACGCTGGACGTCGAAATGCCGAAGATGGACGGCCTCGACTTCCTGGAAAAGCTCATGCGCCTGCGCCCGACGCCGGTGGTCATGATCTCTTCGCTGACTGAGCGCGGTTCTGAAGCCACGCTGCGCGCGCTGGAGCTGGGCGCGGTGGATTTTGTCGCCAAGCCCAAGCTGGGCATGCGCGACGGCATGAACGAATACGCAGACCAGATTGCCGACAAGATCCGCGCGGCGGCCCGGGCAAAGCTGCGTCCGCGCGCTGCCGCACCGGTTGCAGCGGCCGGCTCGGTATCGGCATCGGCATCGGCACCCGGCGCACACGTTCGCGCGGAGCACGCAGCCGCTGCGCCGGCACCCGCGCGTACCCATTTCTCGTCGACGGAAAAGCTCATCATCGTGGGCGCTTCCACCGGCGGCACCGAGGCCATCAAGGATTTCCTGCTGGAAATGCCGCCCGATTGCCCCGGCATCCTGATCGTGCAGCACATGCCGGCGGGTTTCACCACGTCGTTCGCCAAGCGGCTGGACGGCCTGTGCCGCATCCGCGTGAAAGAAGCCGTGCACGGCGAGCGTGTGCTGCCCGGCCACGCCTACATTGCCCCGGGCGACATGCACCTGTCGCTGGGCCGCAGCGGCGCCAACTACGTCACCGAGCTGGATCAGGGCCCGCCGGTCAACCGCCATCGCCCGGCGGTGGATGTGCTGTTCCGCTCCGCCGCGCGCAACGCCGGGGCCAACGCCCTGGGCGTCATCCTCACCGGCATGGGCAAGGACGGCGCGGTCGGCATGCTGGAAATGCGCAACGCGGGTGCCTACAACGTCGCCCAGGACGAGGCGTCGTGCGTGGTCTACGGCATGCCGAAAGAGGCGGTTGCCCACGGCGGCGTGCACGAAGTTCTGCCGCTGTCGCAGATCGGCCCGCATGTGCTGGCCAAGCTGTCGGCCCATGGCCGCGTGACGCGGGTTTAACGCTGCACTTTGCGGGTACATTGGTTGCGGGGCGCAGCAGTCAGGCGCCCCAAACTATTCCAGCGCTCAAGAATCGGCCCCAGGCGCCGATAAGATTGCCAAGGAAGCCCGAAACCCCCCAATTCAGTTAGTTTGCGGAGATTGTGTCCATGGACAAGAGCCAGTACCGATTCCTCGTCGTCGACGATTTCCCGACGATGCGCCGGATCGTGCGTAACCTGCTCAAGGAACTCGGTTTTGCCAACGTCGACGAGGCCGAAGACGGCGCCGCCGGCCTGGCCAAGGTCAAGGAAGGCCGGTTCGATTTCGTGATCTCGGACTGGAACATGCCCAACATGGATGGCCTGCAGATGCTGCAGAGCATCCGTGCGGACGCCAACACCGCCATCAGCAAGCTGCCGGTGCTGATGGTGACGGCCGAGGCCAAGAAGGAAAACATCATCGCCGCTGCCCAGGCAGGTGCTAACGGCTACGTGGTCAAGCCCTTCACGGCTGCCACGTTGGACGAAAAGCTGGGCAAGATTTTCGAGAAGCTCGAAAAGGGGGCGTAATGAGCGAGATGCACGATGGCGCCCAGGCTCCTGCCGCAGAAGGCGCAGACCACGGTGACATGCCGGAAATGCTCCAGCGCATCGGCCACCTCACTCGCATGCTGCGCGAAAGCATGCGCGAGCTGGGCCTGGACAAAGGCGTCGAGAAGGCCGCCTCGGCCATTCCCGACGCACGCGACCGCCTGAACTACATCGCCAACATGACCGAGCAGGCGGCCACCCGCGTGCTCAACGCCATTGACGCGGCGCGCCCCGTGCAAGATGCACTGGAGTCCGACGCCGAGGCGCTGGTCAATCGCTGGCAGTCGTGGATGGACCGCCAACTGGGCGACGAAGAGATTCGTGCACTCGTCGGCCAGACCAACGGTTTCCTGCGCAGCGTTCCTGAAAAGACGCGCGACACGAACCAGCAGCTCATGGAAATCCTGATGGCGCAGGACTTCCAGGACTTGACCGGCCAGGTGATCAAGAAGGTGCTGGACGTGGTTCAGCTGATCGAAAGCCAGCTCGTGGGCATCCTGCTCGACAACGCGCCGGAACACCTGCGCGTGGAAGCCGCGCAAGTTGCGACGACGCTGCTCAACGGCCCGCAGATCAATCCGGACCATCCGGATGTGGTTGCGAACCAGGAACAGGTCGACGACCTGTTGGAAAGCCTCGGGTTCTGAACCCCGCGCTGGACACAACAAAACGGGCGTTGCGACGATGTGCGCAACGCCCGTTTTGTCTTTGTTTTACCCGCTGAATACGGCAAATCCCGCAAATCCCGCAAATACCGCTGCCTTCAATCCCGCAGGATGGTCCGGAACCCGATGTGCGCGGCTGGCAGATCGGCTTCCTGCGCCTCGCGTGCAGAGGCCCGGTAGCGCACGCAAAAATCCGGCGAGCACAGGAACGAGCCGCCCTTGATCACCACCGGCCGATTCGGCTGGCTGTTGTTCTGACCAAGGCGTTGCGGTTGGTCGAGCGCTGCCACGGCGCTCGTGTCGCCATTGGCGTGCGACTGGTGCGGGCCGGTATAGGCGTCGCGCGTCCATTCCCATACGTTGCCGATCATGTCGTACAGCGCAAAGTCGTTGGCGGCATAGCAGCCGACCGGGCCGATGCCGGCGCGGCCGTCCTCTGCGGTGTCCAGCACGGGAAAAATGCCCTGCCAGTAATTGGCGCCGGGTTTGCCGCTGCCATCGCGCGGGGCTTTCTCAAGATCGGCTCCGTCTCGGCCGGCCTTGCCGGCGTATTCCCACTCCGCTTCCGTCGGCAGGTCGTGGCCCAGCCAGCGGGCGTAGGCCAGTGCATCGGCCTGGGTGACGCGTGTCACGGGCTGGTTGTCGGCATCGGCAAGCTTGCTGTCGGCGCCTGTCGGGTGGCGCCAGTCCGCGCCCTTGACCCAGCGCCACCATGCATAGGGGCGTGTCTGCATCTCTGCCGAATCCGGCACGTGAAACACCACCGCGCCGCCCTGGCGCTCGGCGTCGGTCACATAGCCGGTGGCGGCCACGAAGGCGGCAAACTGCGCGTTGCTCACCTCCGTCTGGTCGATCCAGAAGCCGCGCACGCGCGTCTGGGCGGCGGTGCCACCACGCTGCGCGGGGCGTTCGTCCGGGTAGCCGAGCGTGGTGCCAAAGGTGAAGCTGCCGCTGCTCACGTGCACCATGCCGGCCCGCGTGTCCTGCCGCCAGCCGGGCGGCAACCCGGCGTAGCGTGCGCAGGCGTCGGTGGTGCCCAGCGGCAGGCGTGGGGCGCTGTGCGCGGTGACCACGTTCGCAGCGCGGGCCGCCATGTTGCCGCCGGCCGGGTGCAACGCCACGGTCGCCACCGCGGCCAGCGCCGCACCTGCCAACACCCAGCGCACGCGCCGGTACCTGCGCTGCTGTACCACGGCGCCCATCAGTAGAACCCGCGCGGGCGCAGCGGCTCCACACCGCCAACGCTGCGCATGTAGTCCTGCCATTGCTGGTACAGCGTGGCGGCCACGTCAGGGTGCTGCGCAGAGACATCGTTGGTCTCGCCACGGTCGCTGGCAATGTCGAAGAGCTGCCAGTGGCCGTCGGCCGCACCCAGCGGCGGTTCGGTCCACAGCGCCTTCCAGCGGCCGTCGGCGCTGCGCAGGTAGGCGCGGCCGTACGACTCGTCGCCAAAGGGCTGCGTGTGGATGGGCCCTGCGTCGGCAGGTTGCCGGATCGACGCCAGCAGCGACACGCCCGTCACCGGATACACCGCGCGGCCTCCGTATTGCACCTTGCCCTTGTTCTGGTCGACACCGTTGCCGTCCACGGCCGGCTGCGCGGGTGTGCTGGGTGGCGCAATGCCGGCCACGGCCAGGAAGGTGGCGGTGTTGTCGGTCACATGCGTGAAGCGCGTGATGGGCGGCAGCGCCTGGGTCTGGCCCGGCAGGCGCACGATGGCTGGCACCGAGACACCGCCTTCGGCCGCATGGCCCTTGACAAGGTTGAACGGCGTGGCGCTCACCTCGGCCCAGCGCAGGCCGTATTGCAGGCGCTGCGCGTTGGCTAGGCCGTTATCGGTGCCGAGCCTGGAGTAGACCGGGTCGGTGGCGTTGGCTTCATCGGTGGCCTTCGGGTCGGCGCCGGAGTCGATCGGCCAGCCTTCAGCGCCGTTGTCCGACTGGAACATGATGAATGTGTTGTCGTACTCGCCAATGTCTTTCAGGTGCTGGATCAACAGGCCGATGTTGTAGTCGAGGTTTTCGACCATGCCGGCGTAGATCTCCATGTAGCGCGCCTGCGCCTTGCGCTCCAGCGGCGTGAGGTCGCTCCACTTCTTGTTGACGTAGCCGGGGCCGTAGTCGGTATAGCCCTGCGCAGGGCCGTGGTTGGCGTTGATGTAGCGCGCATTGGCGGTGCCGTTGTTGGGCGATGCGGCCGAACGCGTGGTCGTGCCGGGCAGCCCGGCAAACGGCGTGAAATCGGCCGGAATGATGCCCAGCGCCTTCTGACGCGCGATGCGCGCATCGCGGATGACGTCGTAGCCCGCGTCATAGCGGCCGGCATATTTGTGCAGCCACGGGTCCGGCACCTGCAGCGGCCAGTGCGGCGACGTGTAGGCCGCATAGGCAAAGAACGGCTTGCCGTCGCCCTTGTGCGAGTCGATGTAGCTGATCAGCTTCTGCGTGTAGAAATCCGTCGAATAGAACACCGCCGGGCTGCCGCCCGCGCCGCCCGGTTGCCCCGGCTGGCCCGGTTGCACATAGGCGCCGTCTTCCGTGTAGTTCTTGGCGTTGGCGTTTTCATGGCCGAAGTGGTTGCTGGCCGCACCCGGCAGCAGCGCATACGAGCGCTCGAAACCCCACTGGTCCGGCGTCTTGCCGAGGTTGGCGGCGCTGCCCGCAATGCCGTTGCCCAGATGCCATTTGCCGGCCATGTAGGTGTGATAACCGCCGTCCTTGAGCAGTTGCGCGACCGACAGCGACCGGTCGTTCAGATAGCCCTCGTAGCCTGGCAGGCCGGCACGCTCATCGTTGGGCGCGCCCATGGTGCCTTCGCCCACCAGGTGGTGGTCGGTGCCCGAGATGAGCATCGCGCGCGTGATGGCGCAGACGGTGCCCGCGTGGTGGTTGGTCAGCAGCCGGCCCGACTGCACCAGCGCGTCGAGGTTGGGCGTGTCGATCTCGCCGCCCATGGCGTGGATGTCGGAATAGCCGAGGTCGTCGGCCATGATGTACAGGATGTTCGGCTTGCGGGCCGGTGTGTCCGGTGTGCTGTTGTCGGTACCGGCCGTGGACGTGCCGGGCGGCGAATCGCTGCCGCACGCACCGAGTGTGGCAAGGGCGGTGGCGAGCAGGGCCGCCAGCATGCGCTGGCGCAAGGGCAAGGCAGGGGAGTTGGCTCGATCGGGTGACATGACGGTTGGTCCGTTCTGCATTCTGGTTTGGAGAAGGGGTCATGCTATGGACGCCCCCTGCATAAGGCGACGAAGTTTTCCGCAGGTCGATATGACGGACAGGCGTCTTCCCGGTCGGCAGGCCGTTGCCGCGCCATTGCGAACCCCACGTCAGCTCTGAATGGACGGCGTTTGCGCCGCAGCCAGCGCCATTTCATCGAAAAACCCGCTCCGGGGCGGCTTTTTCCACGCTTCGACCAGACGGGGGTGCCGGAATAATGCAGGGGTCGGCCATGGGGCCGATGCTGTTCATTCCACCCCCTACACCCCTCGCATCCCGGCATGTCCGACGACAGCGATCTCGAAAAAACCGAACCAGCCTCTCCGAGGCGCCTCGAGCAGGCGCGCGAGGAAGGCGACGTTCCCAGATCACGGGAACTGGCTTCGTTCGCCCTGACGGCAGTGTCCGCGGGCGGTTTGTGGGTGATGGGTGACTCGATTGTGCGGGCTGCGTCGTCGTTTCTGGCGCGCTGCCTGGAGTTCCACCGCTACAACTACACCAGCGGGCAGGACCAGTGGAACTACGTCACGGGCCAGTTTATGCCGCTGGCCATGGCGCTGGGGGGGCTGATGCTGATGCTGGTGATTGCCGCGCTGTCGCCGCTGGCGCTCACGCGCGGGGCCATTTCGTTCAAGCCGCTGGCCCCCGATATTTCGCGCCTGTTCAAGCTACAGGGCCTGACGCGCATGTTCTCGCTGGAGGGGCTGATGGAGCTGCCCCGCCTGCTGATCAAGCTGTTTTTGATTGCCGGTGTGGGCTGGTTGCTGGTCCGGTATTACCGGGGTGACCTGATCGAACTCCCGCAGCAGGACCTGGGCGTGGCCATGCGCGATACCCTGCACGTGGCTGGCGTGGCCTTCCTCTGCATGGCGGCGGTGATGATGCTGGTGGCGGCCGTGGATGTGCCGCTGTCGTTGTGGCAATACGCGCGCAAGCACCGCATGACCAAGGAAGAAGTGCGCAAGGAGCACCGCGAGTCCGAAGGCGATCCGCACGTCAAGGGCCGCATCCGCAACCTGCAGCGCCAGGCGGCCCAGCGCCGCATGATGGCCGACGTGCCCAAGGCCGACGTGATCGTCACCAACCCGACGCACTACGCCGTGGCGCTGCGCTATTCCGAGAAGGAAGGCGGCGCGCCGCGCGTACTGGCCAAGGGCGCCGACATGGTGGCCGCCAAGATTCGCGAGCTGGGGACGGAGCACAAGATTCCCATTCTGGAAGCGCCCCCGCTGGCGCGTGCGCTGTACCGCCATACCGAGATCGGCCACCAGATTCCCGAAGCGCTCTACGCCGCCGTGGCCGAAGTGCTCGCCTATGTCTACCAGCTGCGCCGCCTGCATCAGGTGGGCGGCCGTGCCCCGGTGCGCCCGACCGACCTGCCGGTGCCTGCCGATATGGACCCGGGGCCGCAACCCGGCCCGGACGATGCCGATGAGGACGTCACCAGCAACGCCTGAGGGATCGGCAATCCCAACGTTGATGCTGACGCTTTCGCCGGTGAGGCCCCGAAAGGCGCTACCGCACCACGACGTTATATCGACCCGGGCGGTGCCATGCGATCACCATCGCGCTCATGGCGACTGCGCTCAGTGCCGACCACCCCACGCGGCCAGTCGGGATCACCAGGAGAGATGTCAGCAGAATCATCGAATCGATGGCCACCTGCACGATCCCCGCATTGATCCCCCGCGTGCGCTGCAGCCAGAGCGTCAGAACGCCCGTGCCGCCCACGCCGGAGCCATGCCGGGCGAGCGCCAACACCCCCATGCCGTTGAGCGTTCCGCCCACCACGGCTGCAAACAGCGGGCTCTCAAAATCGATGTGTAAGGCCTGCCGCGTCACCGCAAGCAGGAGGGTGATGCCACAACTGGCCAGCGTCGACTTGATGGCAAAACGAGGGCCCATCACGAAATAGGCGAACACGAAAAACGGCACGTTGACCAACGTGAAAATGGTGCCGACCGGCAGCGGCGCGACATACGACACGAGCAACGCGATCCCCGCAATGCCACCGGTCACGAGTCCGGCCGCGCTGAGCAGCACCACCCCCGTCACGATAAACATCATGCCGACGGCCATGCCGTAGATGTCCTCAAGCATCGTGTGTCGGGCTGCATGGGGACTGCTTGCTGCAACGGTGCTGCTTGCGTGATGAAGCTGATGGTCCATGGTGCCGCTCATCGGATGAACGGCCGGTCCGGCAAACAACCGTGTATGTCCGGTAATCCAGAGGTGGGGCGCTTCATTGAACGTTGCCTATGATCGGGTTGGTGCATCCACGCACCGGACACTGCACCACCTTCGTGCGGTGTTGCCTGGATCCGGGTCTGGTGGGCGGCGTTTCAGGATGATTTGCAAGTCCCATACCCAGCGCCCTTGGCGGCATGGCGCATACGACCAGGCCGCTGTTGCAGCGCGAGGGGGCGAAGGGGTGCGGTTGAGGAGCAGGATGGGCCCAGCTCATTTGAGTACGCGATTCTGTATGAAAGTCTGGTACGACGCACCCCGCCGGCTGCCTTGACGGCGTGAAGGGGTAGAAGCGCACCCCCCGGTGGGAGGGTATTTCAAAGAAAAGCCGCCTTTTGGGCGGCTTTCTCACGTCTTCGATTTGGCGGTGCCCCCGGCAAGATGGCATCCATCGAAAAGCCCCCCGCTGCACGCCCTCCAATGAACGCCGCACTGCTCCGAGTCACCGACATCCTGCGCAAGGGCGACTACCGCTCCGCCGCGGGCCCGGTGCTCATCATCCTGATCCTGGCGATGATGGTGCTGCCATTGCCGCCGTTCATCCTCGATCTGCTGTTCACGTTCAACATCGCGCTGTCGATCATCGTGCTGCTGATCAGCATGCACACGCTCAAGCCGCTGGATTTCTCGTCGTTCCCGAGCATCCTGCTGATCACCACGCTGATGCGGCTGTCGCTGAACGTGGCGTCCACGCGCGTGGTGCTGATGGAAGGTCACACCGGCCCCGACGCTGCCGGCAAGGTGATCGAGGCATTCGGCCACTTCCTGGTGGGCGGCAACTACACCGTCGGCATCGTGCTGTTCGTCATCCTCGTGATCATCAACTTCATGGTGATCAGCAAGGGCGCGGGCCGCATCGCCGAGGTCAGCGCGCGCTTCACGCTCGATGCGATGCCCGGCAAGCAGATGGCGATTGACGCTGACCTGAACGCCGGCCTGATCCGCGAAGACGAAGCCCGCAGGCGCCGCACGGAGATCGCCCAGGAAGCTGAATTCTTCGGCTCCATGGACGGTGCCAGCAAGTTCGTGCGCGGGGATTCGGTGGCGGGTATCGCCATCCTGCTGATCAACATCGTCGGCGGGCTGGCCGTGGGCGTGCTCCAGCACGGCATGGACGTGGGCCACGCCGCCACCAACTACACGCTGCTGACCATCGGCGACGGCCTGGTCGCGCAGATTCCCGCGCTGGTGATCTCCACCGCGGCGGGCATCATGGTGAGCCGCGTCTCCACCGACAAGGATGTCGGCCAGCAACTGTCGAGCGAGCTGTTTGCCATGCCGATGGTGCTGATGACGACCGCCGGCGTGCTGGGCCTGCTGGGCCTGGTGCCGGGCATGCCGCACATCCCGTTCGTGCTGTTTGGCGGCGGTCTGGGTTATCTGGGCTGGTATCTCAAGAAGAAGCGCGAAGTGCCCGAGGTCGAGCCCGTGCTGCAGGCCATTGCCCCGGTGGATACGCCCGAGGCGAGCTGGGACGATGTGTCGTGGGTCGATGTGCTGGGCCTGGAAATCGGTTACCGCCTGATCCCGCTGGTCGACAAGAGCCAGGACGGCGAGCTGCTGCGCCGGATCAAGGGCATCCGCAAGAAGTTCACGCAGGACATGGGTTTCCTGGCGCCGGTGGTGCATATCCGCGACAACCTGGAGCTGGGCCCGTCGTCGTACCGCATCACGCTCAAGGGCGTGGAAATCGGCCACGGCGAAGTGCAGCAGGGCAAGTTCCTCGCCATCAACCCGGGTGGCCAGGATGGCCTGGGCGGTCATGGCGGTCGCTTGGGCACGCAGCTGCCCGGCACGCCCACCGTGGACCCGACCTTTGGCCTGCCGGCCATGTGGATCAACGCCGATGTGCGCGATCGTGCGCAGGCCGAGGGCTATACCGTGGTGGATTGCAGCACGGTCATCGCCACGCACGTCAATCAGTTGATTTACACCCATAGCACCGAGCTTCTCGGCCGTTTGGAAGTCCAGCAATTGCTCGATCATTTGGGCAAGGAAGCACCGAAGCTGGTCGAAGACGTTGTGCCGAAGCTGTTGCCCGTCGCGACCGTGCAGAAGGTGCTGCAGAACCTGCTGGACGAAGGCCTGCATATCCGCGACATCCGCACCATCGTCGAGACGCTGGCGGAACACGGAGGCAGGACGCAAGACCCCGCCGAACTCACCGCCGCCGTGCGTGTGGCGCTGGGCCGGGCGATTGCCCAGCAGCTCTTCCCGAACAAGACCGAAATGCAGGTCGTCACGCTTGACCCGAATCTGGAGAACATCTTGCTGCAAAGCGTCGTTGGCTCTAACGCCGGCCCGATCGAACCGCAACTGGCTGACTCGCTCATGCAAGCAGCAGCGGACTCGTCGCGGCAGCACGAACAGATGGGTCAGACGGGCGTCCTGCTCGTACCGCCCGCACTGCGCCCGATGCTTGCCCGCCTGTTCAAGCGTGCCGCACCGAGCCTGCGCGTGCTGTCGCACGCAGAAATTCCAGATCACCGAACGATTAAGGTTGTCGCCATGCTTGGAGGCCGCGCATGAAAATGCATCGATTCACCGGACTGACGTCGCGTGACGTCCTGCGCAAAGTCCGCGACCAACTGGGCGATGGCGCTCTGATCCTGTCGAACCGCGCCATTCCGGGTGGTATCGAGATCATCGCGGCATGCGACTCGCACGTGGATGCGCTGGTCGACACGCAGTCGTCGGCGCCCAAGACGGCACAGCGCCGTCCGATGGCACCGGCCCCGATTCCCGAGCCCGCGCCGATTGCCGCTGCAACCGCAGCCGTCGTTGCCGCTCAGGCACCTGCTGAAGCGGCCCCGCAGGCCGAGGCCCCGGCGCCCAACGCGCTGGCCCGTCTGCGCAACCGCTTCATTGCTTCGCGTCGCGCCCCCGCACAGGAAGAAGCACCGGCAGCTCCGGTGGCTCCAGTCAGTCAAGCAGCCAAGCCGGCCGGCCGCACGCTGCAAACGCGCGTGGATGACGACGTGGCCTTCGGTGAAGAAGATGCGCTGGCAGCATCCACTCGCATGCTGGCCGGCCTGTCGCTGGACCGTGCCAATGCAGAGGTTGCCCAATCTGCGGCGCAGGCCCTGGCCAGCACCGCCCAGTTCATCGCCCGCCGCACCGCTGTGGAAGACGACGAGCCGGAGATGGAATCGACCGCCCGCTTTGCCGCCCGTCGCGAACAAGCGCGTGAACAGGCACGCGAGCAGGATGACCGCCCGGTTTCGCTGCGCAGCTTTGCCGAGCGCGTGGAAGCCCAGGCCCGCAACCTCCGTGCAGAACAACAGAAGGCCGAAGCCCCCGTGAACGGGCGCAGCGAGGCGCAAGCCGACGCCCGCACTGACGCCCCCAAGTCGTCCGACATTTTCGTCCGCGTGGAGGACACGATGGCCAAGCCCGAAGCCCCGCGTGACGACGTGAGCCTGCAGCGCTCGGCCATCCAGGCCGACGTGAAGGAAAGCATCCGCGCCGAGACCGACGTGATGACCCGCCGCATGGTCGGCGAGATCGAAACGCTCAAGAGCACGCTGAACGACGCCATGTCGAGCCTGGCCTCGCTGGGCGTCAAGCTGGGCGACCCGGTGCGTACGCGCCTGTTCCAGACCATGCTCAACGCAGGCTTCTCGGCACAGCTCACGCGCTACGTGCTGGAGAACATGCCGCAGCACGACTCGTATGAAGGCGCGCTGGATTTCGTGCAGCGCGCGATTGAAAAGAACCTGACCACCGTGTCGGATGAAAACAGCCTGCTCGACCAGGGCGGCGTGTTTGCCCTGATGGGCCCGACCGGCGTGGGCAAGACCACCACGACCGCCAAGCTGGCCGCGCGCTTCGTGCTGCGCCATGGCGCATCGCGTGTGGCACTGCTCTCGACCGACAGCTACCGGATCGGCGGCCATGAACAACTGCGCATCTACGGCAAGATCCTGGGCGTCTCGGTGCATGCCGTGAAAGACGCGCAAGACCTGAGCTTGGCGCTGAACGATCTGCGCGAGAAGCACGTGGTGCTGATCGATACCATCGGCATGAGCCAGCGCGACCGCGCCGTGTCGGAGCAGATGGCGATGCTGCATGCCGTGGGTCCTTCGATCAAGCGCCTGCTGCTGCTGAACGCTGCAAGCAACGGCAAGACGCTCGACGAAGTCGTGGGTGCCTACCGCGACGCCAACCTGGCCGGCTGCATCCTGACCAAGATCGACGAGGCTGCCTCCGTGGGCCACGCGATGGACGTGATGATCCGCCGCCGCCTGCCGCTGCACTACGTGTCGTACGGCCAGCGTGTGCCGGAGGACATTGCGGTGCCGAACAAGAAGCTGCTGATCCATCGCTCGTTCCGGGCTGGTGCGGAGCAGTCGTCGTTCACGCTGGATTCGGATGAATCGTTGCTCGTGGCGCAAGGCGCTGCGCGTAACCGCGAACCTGGCCTGGCCGCTTTCGATTTCGCCTGACAAGGGGGCGACCATGACGACGCCATTCGCCAAGGATCAAGCCGCAGGGCTGCGGCGCATGCTCGGTCATGCCGCTGCCCGCCGTGTGCTGGTGATCGGTGCGGAAGAGCAGGTCGATGACTTTGTCGACAACCTGCGCATCGCGCTGTCCGCCATGGGCCGCGACACGGCCGTGGTGAACGCCCAGACCATGCTGGCCATGGCCGGGGTGCTCGAGCAGCACGACGAGACGGCGGATGTGACGCTCGTGGCGGCGCATTTCGGAACGCGTGCGTTGAGCACCGCAGCCGAAGCCTGCGACGACGTGCTGCTGACCTTCTCCGATGGCCCGGAAGGCATCAAGAGCGCGTACACGCTGCTCAAGAAAACCGCCGTGCTGCAAGGCAGCGCTGGCATCCGCACCGTGGTGTGCGGCGCGCATTCGGTGGATTCCGCCGTGCGCGTGTTCGGCAACCTGGCCAATACCGTGGGCCAGTACCTGAACACCCGTATCGATTTCGCCGGCTACCTCCCTGAGGACCGGCACGTAGAACTTGCGCTCTCGCTCGGCAAGCCCGTAGCGAGCGCGTTTCCCGCATCGCCTTCGGCCATGGCTTTCCGCCAGCTTGCCGAAGAAATGTTGAGCTGGGCCAGCGCCGAGGCCCAAGCCGGTGATGGCAGTGCGCCGTCGCGGGTGGTCATGTCGGCGCGGGCACCGGCTGAGGAGCCGGCAGATGAATCGGCGCAAGCAACGTCAATGTCGGCATCGACTTCGACTGCGACGCCCCGCGCCACCGCACGCGCGGCCGAATTGGTTTATTGAGGCGCAGCATGAACGAAGCGTCAAAGGCAGGCATGAATATGTACACCGCAACCGGTCGCAAGACCAAGTCCGACGAGATGGCCATGTACGCACCGCTGGTGCGTCGCATTGCCAACCAGATGATGGTCAAGCTGCCCGCCAGCGTTGAGCTGGACGACCTGATCCAGGCCGGCATGATGGGCTTGCTCGACGCGCTGTCGCGCTATGAGGAAACGCAGGGTGTGCAGTTCGAGTTCTACGCAGCCCAGCGTATTCGCGGCGCGATCCTGGATGAACTGCGTGGCTCCGACTGGCTGCCGCGCGGCCTGCGCCGCAACGCACGGACGATCGAGCAGGCGATCCAGAAGCTGCAGCAGCAGAAGGGCCGCGCGCCCACCGAAACCGAGATTGCCGCCGCACTGGGCATGTCGCTGGCCGAATACCAGAAGCAACTGGTCGACCTGCAAGGCAGCCAGCTGCTGTATTACGAAGATTTCGACCGCGAAGACGCTGACGCCTTCATCGAGAACCGCGCGCCCGAGAACGACGCCACGCCGCTGGACCAACTGCTGGACCACGACCTGCGCGAATCGGTTGTTGCTGCCATCGAGGCGCTGCCCGAGCGCGAAAAACTCATGATGAGCCTGTACTACGAGCAGGATCTGAACCTGCGTGAAATCGGCGCCGTGATGGGCGTGTCGGAATCGCGCGTGTGCCAGATCCACAGCCAGGCCATCGCCCGCATCCGCTCGCGCCTGCGTGATCGCGCATGGCTGCCGACGCCAACCTGATCTGATGTCAACCGAGCGCCGCCGCCTTTAGCCCGCGACGCTTGGTCTGTGCTTGACCTGCCAGTTTCTTACTGCGCGGCCAGCGAGTCATTTCGCGGCCGCGCTTTTTCTTTTGGGGCGTCGGTCACAAGGCGTGAGACGGCGGAATCCCACACTCGGGTCTCGCCATGCTTGAAGAGCACGAAACGCTCGGCAGGCACGTCGGCCGCTTTCAGCGCATTGGCAAG
Organism: Ralstonia sp. Ralssp110; assembly: GCF_047325135.1. Lineage (NCBI taxonomy): Bacteria > Pseudomonadati > Pseudomonadota > Betaproteobacteria > Burkholderiales > Burkholderiaceae > Ralstonia > Ralstonia sp. Ralssp110. The sequence continues at coordinate 1,703,814 of NZ_CP168609.1, forward strand.
GTCTGTGATGGGCTGGTCCAGCGCTTCGTCCGTCAGCTCGAACGTGCCCCAGTGGATGCCCACTGCCTGCCGTGCACCGATGTCTTGCATGACCTGCACGGCTTCGGTCGGGTCGATGTGCTGTGCCTTCATGAACCAGCGCGGCTCGTAGGCGCCCACGGCAATGGCGGCCACATCGAAGTAGCCGAAGCGCGTACCAATGTCGCGTGTATCTTGCGAATAGCCCAGATCACCCGAGAACCAGAAACGCAGGCGCGGATGCAGCAGCGCCCAGCTGCCCCACAGCGTGTGGTTGCGGTCGTACAGGCCGCGTGCGGACCAGTGCTGCACGGCGCAGAAGTGCGCGGTGAAGGGGCCGAATCGGGCTTCGTCGTCCCAGTCGAACGCGCGCACGTTGGGGTTGTCGCCGCCCAGGCGCGTGCCGCGCACGTTGCGCGCAAACCAGCGGTCGATGCCCAGCGGCACGAAGAACATGGGTGCGCCGCCCGGCTGGCGCATCAGCGCGCGCACGCTGGCGCGGTCCAGATGGTCGTAGTGGTTGTGCGAGAGCAGCACCAGGTCGATATGTGGCAACTGCTTGAGCGACAGCCCCGGCGGCTGATGGCGGCGCGGCCCGGCAAACGGCAGCGGCGAGGCACGCTTGGAGAACACCGGGTCGGTCAGCACGTTCAGCCCGTCGATCTGCAGCAGCAGCGTTTCGTGGCCGATCCAGGTGAGTTGCGGCAGCGCGGGCGGTTGGTGGATGGCGCCGAGGTTGGGTGCGATGCAGGAGAGGTCTTGCGTGGGCGGCTTGGGCAGCTTCAGGCGGCGGCGCTCGCGTTGCCATTGCCAGAAATCGGCGTCGGGGCGCGGGTGCGGATAGCGATTGCGGAATCCGTCCGGCGTGTGGTGCGGCTTGGCAGGGTTGTAATCGGGATTCTTCATGGGCGAAGTGTTCCGGGGTGGCGGGGCGGACTGTCTGAAGTCATGCCTGGTGGCGCATAGCTTACGCAAGTACGGCGTGGACGTCCGCGCGGTGCCGTCGTTATCATCGTCCAGTCGTAGACAGTGCCATGCGCTGAGCGTGTCGTCGCGTGCCGGATGGTGGCGCAGACAACGCATTCGCGCCTCGAGCCTTGAACCTCGAGCCTGTCGCATCCGCCACATTCCACTGCCCCGCGCCCATGGATTCCGCCCCCGCCCGAAGCAATCCACCGTCCGGCCCGCTCTCAGCCGTGCTGTACCGAGACCGCCTGCACGCCAGCAATTGGTTTGGCGGGCTGGGCAAGCCCCTGCAAGAACTCCTCATCGACATGGCGATCGTGCGCCGGCTGGCCGATGGGGAGGTGCTGTTTCGCCGCGGCGATCCGCCCGACGGGCTGTATTGCGTGGTGGAAGGCGGCATTCGCGTGCGCGCCACCACGGCCGACGGCCGCGAGGCGCTGCTGGCCGTGCTGGAACCTGTGAACTGGTTTGGCGAGATCGGCGTGTTCGACAATCAGGCGCGCACACATGATGCGCGGGGCGAGGGCGATACGGTGTTGCTGCACATGCCGCAAACCGCGCTGATGGATTTGCTCGAACGTGCGCCGCAGCACACGCACGCTTTTGCGTTGCTCCTGACGCACAAGCTGCGTCTGGCTTTTTCCGTGCTTGAAGAAACGGCGCTGCTGCCGGCATCCGTGCGCGTGGCGCGGCGCCTGCTGCTGATGGCGGCCGGCTACGGCGATTTGCGCCTCGGCACCCGCCGCGTGCTTCGCGTGCCGCAGGAGCAGCTTGCCTTGCTGCTCGCGCTGTCACGCCAGACGGTCAATCTCGTGCTCAAGGATTTTCAGGCGCGCGGCATTCTCAGGGTCGCCTATGGCGAGATCGAATTGCTCGACCTGCCTGGCCTGCGCGATATCGCCAAGGGGTGAGCCCGCGCAGGCCGCATCCGATTACCGCCGCAACAGGCCTGCCAGCCCAATCGAAAAGTCCAGGCCCGCGCCGATCGCGCACTGGAACGTCTGCGGCGCGGACACAGCCTGGTACGTCAGCGGCGAAAGGAACGACACGGTTACCGTGGCCTTGTCGTCTGGCGTTACGCGGTACTGCGCGAGTTCCAGCACCGGTGTGCCGTCAGGGCGCAGCGTCAGATGCTGGTTAGAGAAGCCGATGTTGCTGCCTTCGATTTCCATGAAGTCGCGCACCGCAAAACCGCCATGCACCACCGGAGCGGCTGCCTTGGCGCCGGCGCCTTGTCCATTGGGACATTGCGATGGCGAGAAGACCGCCGTGACCGGAATGCCCGAGAACAACTCTGTACGCAAGACGTCGTAATGCGACACCGCCAGGCGCGGTGCAACTTGTGCCTGTGCGAGCTGAGGCGCCGTCGTCAGTGCCGTCAAGGCTGCGCACATCAAGGCGACGCGCAGGGCGGGTAGGGTGGAACGGAATGCGTGGTGGTTCGACATGAAGCGTGCTCCGGAGGGAAGGGGAATGTGCAGCGTAGGGTGGCCCGTGCGCGTGCGCGACTACGCGGGTGCGTAGACGGGACAACACGCCGGGCCTGCGCTCAGCCGGGGCCCGGCGCCTGATGCGCCGGCACGATGATGAGGTTCTGCCCGATGTGAATCAGATTGGGATTGGCAATCTGGTTCAGTCGCGCAACCTCGTCGATCACGACCTGCAATTCCCGATACGTCGGGCCGACCACGATCGTGCCTCGGTCCGCCTCGTTGCGCAGGATGCGCGAGAGCGATTCTCCGGCCAGCACATCGTGCGTGACTGCGGGCACAAGGTGCGTCAGCGGTGCGGGCGGCACGGGGGGCGGGGGCGGCACCACCGGCGTGTGCGGCGGTGGCTGTGCAGGGCCGGTCTGCTGCGGCGGTTGATTCGGCTGCGTGGGTTGTGCTCCTTGCACCGAGTTGACCCAGGCCGAGATCAGCGCGGTCGTCTCCGCCAGCACAGTGAGCCCCGCGCCGGCACGAAGCACCCCTGGCATGAAATTCGGTGCGACCTCCTTGAGCGTCGACATCAGGTAGATCGCCGAACCGCCCACCGATACGGCCCCCGCCACGCTAGGCGCATGCGTCAGCGCAGAGGCGATCGTTCCAACGGACGACAGCGTGTACGAACCATGAACCAGCGAGCGGACAACATCGCTGTTGCCGTAGTCGAAACCACGGCGGAAGCTGTAGCGCAGCAGCCCGTGGTAGAACGCGTTGAGCGTGCTGCCGGCCATCATGGTGATGGCCAGCGCCGGCGGTGCAAAGCCCTCCAGCATCATGCCGCCCCACGCGCCGATGCTCACCACGCCGCCCACCGTGGATGCCAGACGCCCCAGCTGGCCCAAGCGCACGCCAGAGTGCATGAAATGCATCTGGGATGCGGGCAGGCCGAGGTAGCCGTCCACGAGTTCCAGGCAGGTGGAAGTGACGCGCGCGATGTGGATATCGCGCTCTTCCTCGCTGAGCCGGGGCTTTGCACCGGCTTTGGCCCGGTCGCGCAGCATGCCGATCGCGGCGAGCGTCTCTTCCATCACCGCGCGAATGTGGGGCAGGCGCTCGGGTGAAACGTCTCGCGCCTTGGCGTAGCGCTCAATGCCTGCGTAGTACGCGATGAGCTTGTTCTCGATCATCGCGGTATCACCACGCTTGATGCTCGCGCTCAGGATGGTCCGCCAGTCCTGTGCGGTACGTCCGAAGGCGGGCAGCGCGCGGGCCAACGAGGCCGAGTCCCGCAAGTCGATTTTGCCGAGGCTGACGAGCAGGGCGGAGAGGGCCGCGCCCCCTACGCCGGCGGCGACAGCCTTGCCGATCTGCAGCAGTGCCCGCTGGTTGAGCGCCCCATCGGAAGACGGCGTATCGGTGCGCTTGAACAGCTTGGGCGGAGCGTGCATTGGGCCGTAGCCCAGGGCACGCAGCATGGCGTCGGCCCGGTCCGTGGCCAACGGGATAGGCGGCAGGCCACCTGGATCCTGATAGCGCGCAGGATCCAGTTCCGGGTCGGTCATCAGGCTGTCCCAGTCGGTTGGCTGGGCGTGGCGCCCTGGCTCTATTGGCGGCTCATAGCGATTCCGCACGTCTTTGCCATAAGCATCCAGCCAGCGTTGGGCGTGTGCTTCTGCACGCGGGTTGGACTGCACGCCGATTTTGTCCCGGTTCGCTCGCACCCATTGGATCGTGCTGTACTTGGCTTGTTCGACGCGGTGCGTCGTGTTGCCCGCGAACAGCGCGTAGCGCACCTGTTCGAGTGTGGGGGACAGGTTGCGTTCCTTGATCAGGCCGTGTATCGCTTCCATCAGTGGTTCGTAGACGATGGCCATGTCCTGCTTGGTCAAACGGTTCAGTGGCCGCCCGAGTGCAGCATCGAGGTGAATGCGCTTCCAGTTCTCGTTCTCGAGGACCAACTCGGCCGTGGCCCGCGTCAGTTCCGGCGAACGTGTGTAATCCGCAGTGCCGTCCAGCGCGATGTGAACGTCCCTCATGTAAGCACTTTCCAGGAGCGTGCGTGCCACCTTGAGCGAGGCAATACCTTCGACCGGATCCAGCACGTTGTCATTACCGGTTCCGAAGACATTGACCGAGGGATGCTTTCCGGGGTTTTTGTGCATCCACGCTTCATAGGCTTTGCCAAAGCGCACCATATTGATGGGGCGGTTGGGGCCCGGTACCGGGCGCCCATCGGTGCCGACACGCATGTTGGCTGGGTCCATCCACAGCGTAACCTGCGCGCCCGTCTTGGCAGAGAAGTCCAGCATCTTGTTGACGGAGTCCTGGTTCAACCAGTCCAGCGCAACGACCATCACACCGTCCTTGTTGACCAGCCCGCCGACGTTCTCATTGAATGAGAGATCGCCGTGTGTGCGCGTTGCCTCCTGCCACAGGCGACGCACGTGCGGCAGCGGACGCCCTAGGCCGGCAGCCGACAACATGCTTTCTGCTGCCACCACCCGGATCGCGGTGATCACGCCGATGTTTTTGCAGAGCAACGCCTCGCCATCGGTTTTGATATTCGAGGGGGAGATGGTGCGCGCGGCCAGCGTGATCCAGTCCTGTTCCTCATGTGGCAGGTTGAGGTACGCACGTGCGGCCCGACGATCGGCCGTACTGGCCACGCTGAAGTGTTGGGCGAGGCTTCGGCGGGCGCGTACAGGCCGGCGATTGATCTCGCCGGTCACGCCGGAGTTTTGGGCAGGGTTGCTCTGGTCTGCATGACGCAGCTTGCGGAATGCGTTCTCCAGCAGCTTGAGCGCTGTCTGCTCGCGCAGCAGACCCACGGTGGGGTAGTCGCGCATCACGAACAACGATTCCTTGAAGGTGCGCCGGACGCGCGAACCCCACGAAATCTTGCTGTTCTGGCGGGAGCGTTTCGTGATGGCGGCGAACCCCCGGGCGTCGGCGTCACGGATTCCGCGCTCTGTGATCTTGCTGCCCTCTTTGCCTGCGGTACCCACGATGGAACTGAACTCCGGTCGCACCGATGCCTTATCCGATGCGGCGAGCGGTAGGCCGCGATAGGTGCGTTTCGAGCCAAGGTCCTGGACGGTTGGGCACTTCGCCACATCAGCAGGCTTGCGCTGACTGACCACGAACAATCTGTCAGGGGTGTACGACGTGTTGTCGGTCATGGGTTGCGGATCGGTAACAAATTCGCCCTTGTCCGCATCCAGCGCGCGCCACGACGGCACACCTTTTTCGTCAAACACAACCTGCCCGCGCAGTACGGGCTCACCGTCTTTTTCGCGCGTGAACGCGTAGGTGAATTGCTGTGTGCTATCCAGCGCGCCATGACGGTGTGCCATGGCGAGCAGATGGAAGTTCTCGCCCGAGACATGCAGCGCGCGCCCTCTTGCCACGCGCTCTGCGGCCGTGCGCATCGGTATGCGGGCGAGTATGCGGCGTGGGCCTGCAATGGCGCTGACGGCGGCGCGGGCGGGCAGGTCTGCCAAATGCCGCGAGACGCGCTTGAACTTGCTGAGCGGTTTATCCGGTGGCACCGGATGGGTGGCCGGGCTTGGGCTGGCCTCGCCGGAGGACGACGCCGGTTGCGATGCAGACGGACCGCCGCCACTGTCGAGCGCGATGACGTCCGGATCGCCCGGCATTTCGTCGGGCGGTGTTTCTCGGGTTGCCTGTAGTGTTCGTGGCTCGGATGACACCTCGGTAGGCGCTACGTAAGGCGTTTCTTCGGAAGGCGGCCACGCACGGCCATTCGGTTCCAGCGTCCAACCCGGTCGGCGCGAAGCGGAAAACGCCGGGTCATCCGACCGTTTGGGCACCACGCGGCAATCCGGGTTATGGATTTGCGAGCGGTCGATGGCGTGTTCCGTCGAGAACACCGGATTCGGCATCGCTTCGGAAAGGCGCTGGCCCAGCGGCAGACCCTTGTCGACCATCAGCACGACCGGGACGGTTTCCGGACGCTCGAACCTCTTTTCCGACAGGCGCTCCTGGATCAGATCCGTCAACTCCTTCGCGGAAAAGATCGATGGCTGGGTCTCCCCGCGCTGATCATGAACGCCGTCAAGCCAGATGGCGTTTGAATCGCCATCGAACAGCTTGCCCTCGATGATCAGCACATCGTCCGGCAAGGCGTATCGCGCGCCGCCGCTTGCTGGCGCGCCGATGTCGGCCACGCGTGGTGTGATCATCTTCGGAGGCACCGGCGCGTCGGCACCATCCTTTGCGGTGTAGAGGACGATGCGGCCCTCGCTAAAGTCTTCATGCACCGTGCGTATACGTTCGCTGACCGCCTTGCCGGTCTCCGGGTCTTTCACCATGCCGCCAAACAGCGGCGCGCGCTGCCCATCCAAGCCAAACACGCGCACGTTGTCACGCTTGAGCAGAAAGGCGAGCCAGCGTGCCACTTCCGGCATGACCGCACCGCCATGCTGGAGCGCAACGAAGAACCCGGGGGCCTCCATCTCGGGATTCATCTCCAGCACGCGCCGCAGCGTGAGTTGCGCATTGGGGCCGTCAGCGTCGGGCGTATGCGTCGTGCCTTCAAAACGGATCCGATCAAACGGTGTGTCGATCAGCGCGCGAGCAATGTCGAACGGCGTGAGGAGGGCATTGTCCGCGCTGTTGACGATGGGGCCGTGCCCGTCGAACGCAGCGCCAACCATGCCCTTCGGAAAGTGCATGTTGTCGTGGAAGACCGTGCTCGCGTTGATGAGCAGGGGTTGCGCGGGCAAGTCGTCCCAAGCGGTGCAGTCGTAGGCGGGCCGCCCGTTGACGAGGACCGAGGGCGTAGCGGGATCCGGCGTGCCTTTGGCATGGAGGGTCAGTGAAACGGAGCGAGGTTTGCCGAGCGCGGGCATGGCAGGAACATGCCCGCTGTAGCGCGGCTTCGGATGGGCGACAACATTGCGCAGCGCAGCGGCAACACGAGTCTCCAGCACAGAAGCCGGCAGCTCCGCGTTGAGCAGTGAAAGAATCTCGTTGCACGCGTGTGCAAACAGTCGCTCATTGGCTGCATCCGTCACATGCGATATGGGCGAGGGCACTCGGCGTTCTAACGGATCGTCGACTGTTCTGTAGGCCCCCGAGGGTGTGCCATGTTGTGCAAGATTGTTGGCAGCCCTGATCTGGTCGTGGGCGCCCTTGAGCAGCGCCATTGTTGAATGGCCGTCTGGAAAAAGCGGCTCATCGCCGTCACGCACCATGCCCAGGCGCTGCCTCACCTGTTCGTAGAGCGTATCGGTACGAGAAACGATGGGTAGCGCAATGACCCCGTGCGTCTGGCCATCGAAATGGGCGTTGATGACTCGCCGGCGGCCGCCTTCTGCGCTGTCGGAACGTTGTAGCCAATCGATCCCGTCCTGGCCGTGCACGCGGATACCGGGGCCAGTATCGGCCTCAAGACCGGCGGCGCTGCGGTACTGACGGATGCGGTTACCCAGTTCGTTCGACAGAGTGACCAGCAACGGGGGCACCGTCCCCGAATAGGCATCGCAGCCGAGCACGACGATGTTGCTGGTCGTCTCCATGCTGAAGGTTGGGTCGTCCCACACGCGTTCGGCCAGCGCGACACCGTCCAGTCGCACCTGTAGCCCGTGATCGGACTGTCGCATTGGCAAGCCGGCGGGGATGTTCGCGATGGCCCCGTAGGCCGATTCCACATCGAGCCAGATGCCGTGGTGTTGCACCTCGCCGGCGATCACATAGGCCGACGTAATACCGCTCTTGCCCGGTGCCGGGCTGCCATACGGAATCGGCACGTCGGTGGGTACGCCGCTCAGGTTGGCGCGGCGCTGCGGGAAGTGCAGCAGGAACGGCGCGGAGTCCGGAAACTCCGGATCGATCAGGTTGATATGGGGCGTGTCGGCACTGGCGGCACGGTAGACGTTCGGCAGGAATGCGAGGCTGCCGTCGTACGGTTGCATGGGGCCGTCGGGGTTGTAGTTCAGCTCGATCCTTGGCCCCCCCTGGCCGGCGGTTGCAGAGGGAATATAGCCAAGTACTTTGCTGGCGGGCTGCACGCTTGCCACTGGTAGGCCGTCGGCGACGGGCCTGCCGTTCTCTGTGCGCCGCCCGGCCACGGGCTCGTCCGACACGCGCAAGTTGCCCAGCGGGAGCAGGTAGAGATACTCGTCCGGCTCCATGTGCATCAGCAAGCCGAAGGCCGTTACGTTGCGATGGATCTGCCGCGCATCCAGGCCATGCTGCTGCACTTCTTCGGGCGTGGCGCGGGAGACGACCATCCCCATGCCCGTGTGCGGTTCACCGCCGTACAGATACAGCCGGTTGATCTCCTCGTGCAGGTCGTCGAGGATGGCAGCACGCTCCCCAGCCGGAACACGTGCGTCGGCCAGGTCCTCGAAATGCAGCCCGGGCGTGCCATAACGCCGCGAGCGATCGCTGGGAAGCACCTCCGGTTCGGTATGGGCAGCCTTGTCGTGCTGGTTGCCATCGAGCTGGATCACGTTGCCGCTCAAGGCCGCGACGGGTACCGCGGTGTTGGCGAGCACGGCAGCCTCATCGTGCATGACGGCTAGCTGGCCGAAAGTCTCTACTGCCGGCGCGTCAAACAGGCGGCGGATGAGCGCCTCCCGCAGATGATCCAAGGCATCTACGCCGAGTTTTTCGACGATCGGGTGCAGAGCCTCTCCCGACTTGGGCGTCAATGCGTCGAGCTGATCGAGCCACTTGTCGGCGACGGCCGCCTGCTCCGCGTTCATCGGCGCGTACGTTGTGCCGACCGCGTTGCCGTTGCGCCGCGCGACCTTGCGCAGCATGAGCGCCTCGCCCGGCTGTTCGATCATGCCTGCGGCCAGGAAGCCGAAGGTCTGGCCGATGGCGACGGCGCGCTGCTGGTGCGTCATCTGGTTCCATTGCGCGCCGGTCTGGATCATGTTCCAGCCCATGCCGGCCATCGATCCGTATTTGGCGACCTTGAACAGCGGCGTGCGGCCCACGTCTTCTGCAAAGGTGTTGACCTCGTCCGCAAAGCCCTTGACGGGGCGTGCGGCCATCCAGCGTTCGAGCGCGCGGGCGTCGTCGGCGGTGCGGCCGATCATGCCCACCCGGCCGATCTTGCCAAGCGTGCCGATGCCATCGGTGGCGGTCATGAGCAGGGCAAAGCCGGCATCGGCCCAGGCCGCGGCGTTGTCGGGGTGTTCCAGCACGCGGACGGCGGCTTCGCTCGTTTGCATGGCACCGATGGCGAACATCGTGCCGCGCGCGGCCATCGCCAGCAGCACCATCTCGGGCGCGGCAAAGGGTGCCGCCACCATCGACACCACGGCCGCGCTGATCATGATCGCTGTCTCGGGCGTGAGCCACGGCTCGTGGCCGGTCTCGTGCGTGGCCACCAGCGCCATGGCGTTGCCCTGGTCGTCAAAGGTTGCCTGCCCGCCCACGAGATACGACACCTGCCCGATGCCGAAATCGTTGTTGCTGACCCAGTCGCTCCAGCTGTCGTACACGCGGGTCTTGTGGGCCTTGTCGGTGCTGGCGCTGACGTAGCGGTCGTGGCCGTCGCGGCGCACGTCGAGCAGCACGGATTGCTGCGGGTCGTTGCTGCCTTCGGCCAGCACAAAGGTGAGCCCGGTGACGGTGACGGGGCCGGTGTCGCCGCCGCCGGCCTGCCACGCTGCACGGGCGAGGTCGTCGAGCGTGGTGCCGCTGCCGTCCTGGTTGCGGTAGACGAGCTGGTTGGGGTCGTAGTAGCGGAATGTGCCGTCATGCACGGCCTGCCAGTCGGCCGCGGTGACGGGCGTGCGCGCACTGATGCCGGCCTGCTGGCCGACGTAGTCGCTGAAATCGGAAAACGTGGCGAAGCTGCGCGGTGCCAGGCCGCTGGCCTTGGCCAGTTGCTGGAATTCGGACGAGAAGGACTGGTTGACCTTGGCGGCGGGGCTGTCGTCCGATGCGGCTTCGCCCTTGGCATCCTGGAGCGCCATGTTCATCGGATCGACCACGCGGTCGGTCGGCGCAATGCCAGCGGCCGCTTGCGTCATGGCGCCGGCCTTGTCGCGGTAGCTGTAACCGTTGAGCGCAGAGAGGAACAGTTTGGGCGGTGCCCCGGCTTCCAGCGCCTTGCTGATGGTCGGCATCAGGTTCATGTCCACGCTCAGCATGCCGGCCTGGGTGCCGCCGTAATCCGACAGCACGGGCTTGTCGCCGGTCAGGCGCTGCTGGAATGCGTGGACAAGGCGGCCGTAGCCATCCACGAGTGCATTCTCGCCATTGCCCAAGATAAGTCCGCCGTTGAACAGCCGATTGCCGATGCGCGCGAGGTTGCGGTAGTAATCCACGGCCTTCTGGTCGCGAGGGTGGTTTGCGATCCAGTTCATCATCGCCGAGGGCGGCTTGCCGCCGGGCGGATCGATAACCGCATAGAGCCGCGCCATCAGGTTGGGCGTGGTGGCCAGGCTGTCGAGCAGGTCTGCGGTGCGCGCGATGCCGTCGGCCGGCGGCAGCGTGGTGGTGAGCCGAGCGGTTTCGTCCACCATGTGCTGCACGGTCGGGTCGTTCTCCACGGCGTTCTGGATGGCGTGGTCGAAATCCACCGGCAGATACGACGACAGCATGTGGCTCATCTGGTCCAGCGCCTTGATGCGGTTTTGCGGCTCGCCACGCATGGGGTCGATGACGGTGTTCACCACGTTCTGCCGCATGTGCTGGATGCGGCTGTCGCCGAGGATGGCGTCGCGTACGGTATTGCCGCCCGGCGCGTTGCCCATGGCTGCCGTGTATTGCTTGAGCGCTTCCAGCCCCTTGTATTCGGGGGCCTCCGCGCCCTGGCCCGGCGGCGTGCTGCGCATGGTGTTGTCCACCAGCTCCGTCACGATGGCCGCCTGCAGGTAGGTGCCTGACAACTGCGGGACCTGCGCATCGTGATGCTGGTAGAGCTGTTGCACGGCGGCCTGCAGATCGTTCTGGTAGACGCCGTTCAGGCCATAACGCAGCAGATCGTCGCCGGGAATCTGCGGATACGTGTCCTTGAGTTCCTGAGCGATGGCCTTGTTGTAAGCAGTGGTGGCGGTGGCCAGTGCCTGGTTGGCGCTCGTCACGTCGCCATGGCTATCGGCGGCTTGCTTCTGCCGGATCTGCGCTTGCGTGAGGTCGTTCCACGCCTGGTCGGTCTGGTGTCGATCGGCCTGCAGTGCTGGGGAATCCTCCTGCACCGGCGTGGCGTCCAGCATCTGATGGATGGCCGGTGCCGGTGTGTCCGCAAACAGGTGCAGGTTGCTGACCTGCCCGATGGCATCGTCGGTGCGCTGGTTTGCATCGATATGCGGGTCTTCGGGCTTGAGCTGTTCTTGCGCCGCTGTTGCTGCGGTCTGGAATGCCGTCGGGTCGACGTGCGCGCCGGCCTGCAGCCGCGTGAGGATGGCCGCGTATTGCAGCGGGTCCACGCCCGGTGCCAGCGTGCTGCCATTGCCCGGCAGGTTGCTGAGCATCTTGCCGGTGATCTGCTGGATCTGCGTTGGATTGATCGATGCAGGAACGGGCACCTGTGCGGGCTTGTCGGGCGCCTTGCCGGCCAGTTCCTTGAGCAGGATGTTGCGGGTGCCACCTTCGAACAGGCCTTCCACCCGGCTATTGAGCTTGCCCGCCTGGCCGTCGCGGCCGATCTGGTCCGCCACCTTGAACATCAGGGTCGGATCAGCACCTTTGTCGACGAGTTGCTTGATGCCAAACGTTTCACCCGCAGTGTCCAGATGGTTGCCGGTGTAGTCGAGCAGCGGGTCGTTCTCCAGCCGATGCGCGAGCGATTGCGCCAGCCGATCGTTCAACTCCTGCCCGCTGGGCGAGTAGCTGGTCTTGCGCGCCCCCTGCAGGCGCTGGCTGATGAACATCAGGTCATTGAGCAGCGCGTCGTGTTTTGCAGCAGGGTCCGAACCGCGGACTGACTGGTTCGTGAGTGTCTCCAGCGGCTGCTGGTCGACCAGCATGGCGAGCAGTTCCGGCGCGTTTGCATCGGGCCGCGTGATGGCCTGGGCGATGTTCTTCAGATCGTCGGCGGAGCTGCCGCGCGCGTGGTTGGCGATGTCACGCGTGCGCGTGTCGCCGAGTGTGAAGTTGAGGACGTCCGGCGTGGCGTGGTTGACGTCCAGGTCGCCGGCGAGCGAGCGCATGGCGGCCGCGTAGTCCTGCTTCGGTCCATTGGTGGCCTTGTTTGCGCGGTCGATGGCGGCATCTGCGCAGGCCGAGGCGAACAGCGTGTCGGCGTTGGTTTTATCGTGCGCGCTCTGCAGCAGTGCCAGCGCTTCGGCAAACTGCTTGGAGTCGGCGCTGTTGTACGGCGTGTTGTGCGCCTGCGTATAGAGCGCGGCCATTTCGGCGCTCACGGCCTGGTTCAGCGCAGTCGGGTTGCCGGCCTGCTTCAGCTTGCCGAGCTGGTCGATCGTGGCCTTGTGCGCGTCTTCGGCCGCCTTTTGCCGTTGCGCGGCAGCTGCCTGTTCCTGGGCGCGGGCATAGGCGGCCTGCGCTTCGCGTTGCGCCTCGAGAACGCTATCCGGGGGTTTGATGCCGTCTGGCCAGTTCGGTCCCATGCACGCCGTTCCTAGATGAACAGTGGGTGCGCTCGGAGCATCTGCAACGCACGCCACACCGGTTCATGCTGGGGCCGCGCCGCATGCCACACAACGCCGACTTTCCGTAAGGGCGCCTGCGCTGTTGGCACAAAGCCGCCCTGGAATACGGTGCCATATGCGTGCCGCGCCGCTCGAGTGTCCGCTTGCGTGCGCGCTTGAACGCCGCCTGCTAGAACGCCAGTTGCTCCAGCGCCGCTTCGATCAGTTGCACGCGGTTGCGCACGCCAAACACCCCACGCAGGCGCCGCAGGTGGTAATCGACGTTGTGCACGGGGATGTCGAGCTGGCTGGCGATCTCCTTGTCGCGCATGCCTCGGGCCAGGCACTCCAGCACGCGCTTCTGTGTTTGCGAAATGCTCCGGCCCATGCCGAGCAGCGTGCGCGACATGCTCGTGTAGTCAGAGATGAACTGGTGGATGCCAAGTGCCAGCACCAGCGCCCGACCGGTGACCGCATCCGACATCCAGCGCCGGCCCGGCACGCTTGATGTCAGACTGATCACGGCACGTGTGCCGTGCTGTGCGCCGGGCAGTGCGATGAACACACCGCTGCTGACGCCGGATTCCAGCGACATCTCGATGAACGCGCGCTTGCGTTCGGCGTCCTGCTCGGCGTGGGCGGCGCGACGCAGGTCATCGGCCTCCCAGATCATCGGCATGCCGCTGCGCGTCACCCATTCGCGACGCGGGTCCACTTCAAAGAAACGTTCTTCAAAGTAGCGGCGGGCCCAGTCTTCATCCGTGTAGCTCACCAGGCAGGTGCGGGCCGTCGAGCGGGCGTTGAGTGCGCGCGCAGTGGCATAGACCATCGAGTCGAAGCCCATGTCGAACAGCAGATGGCGCACGAGCATCTTGCGTTCGGCGGCGCTTGTGCAGGAAAGCAGTTCAACCAGCAGGTTGACGGTGCCACGTGGTGGCTCGTCGGGGCGCCAGACGGTCAACTCTTCTTCGGTAAAGAAGCGGACGTGGGATTGGATGGGCGGTTGTTCGGTGGCCAGTTCGAAATCCGGTAGGGCGGAATCGAACCGAAGGGTGGACGTGCGGTCCAGGTCTTGCGTATGCAAGAGGTCCATGCGTGGCTCCGGCGGATGTTTTGATTGTGCAAACGATCCCCCAACGATGCCCTTGCGGGCTGCCGTTCGTGATATGCGATGCGCGGGTCCCGACAACCGATGCTGCTGCGCATTGCCATGGTCTTTTGACCGACCGCCCAGTCCGGGAAAACGCAGTTCTGGGGCGCGTTTCGGCGGGGCGGCGACGACAATGCGTACATTGAAACTTGGCCGCCCATGTGCCGTCCACGTCCGCTTGGGACACAGAACGGACCGCTGCGGTCCGATGTGCAGCGTGAAGGGATAGACGGTGCGCGGATCAGCCGCCGGTCTGGCTCGCACCGGTAGCCCAGCGCAGTGTCTCGGCAACTTCGCGGAAGAGCGTTCGGTCAATGGCGGCGTCGAGCTGAACGTGCTCGTAGAGCTTGCTTGCGAGCCCCGGGTTGCCGTGCGTCTGAATGAGCCGCGCTTCGGCCAGCTTGCGGATGCGCTCTGCCATCTCGCCTTCTCCGCGTGCCACCACCACGGGCAGCGTGCCCTGGCCGCCGTACCACAGCGCTACGGCGTATTGCGGCGAGTACACGACCACCACGGCCAGCTGGATGCGGTCGGGCAGGGCGCTCCACTGCGCCTCGCGGGCAAGCTGGCGCCGCCGGGCACGCAGGTGCGGGTCGCCTTCGTTCTCGCGGTACTCGCGGCGGATTTCTTCGGTCGTCATGCGCGCTTCCTTCAGGTATTGCGCGCGCACCACCATGTAATCGGCAGCGGCCAGCACCAGCAGCATGATGGCCACGCAAGACAGCAGCACGAGCACCACGTGCGCTCCCACGTGCAGGATCTGCGCAGGCGACTGCCGTCCGGCCGAGAGCAACGCATCGATGGCACCCGCGCCCACGACAAACAGGATGCCGAGCAGGCAGAGCACTTTCAGCACCATCAGCCCGAGCCCCGCCAGATTGCGCATCGAAAACATGCGTGTCAGGCCATTGGCCGGGTTGAGCCGAGAGAGATCGGGTGACACTTTTGCCAGACTCATTAGCGCGCCAACTTGTGCGAATGCCGTGAAGGCTGCGATTACGCCGCTCAACGCAATGATGCCGATGGCCAGCCCTGCCGCATGCAGCACCATGTCAGTCACGAGCGGGCCGATGAGCTTGCCCGGCTCGGGCGCTGCCAGCACGCGGCCCAGGGCCGCAAGGCCTGCGCGGATGCTGTCCATCCACAGCGCGGGCGTAAGCGACAGCGCGCCCACCATGCATGTAAAGACGAGCGCGGACACCACCTCCTGACTGCGCACCACTTCGCCGCGTTTGCGGCGGTCTTCCAGGCGCTTGCGTGTGGGCTGGTGCGGCTTGTCGCTCATGGTCCGGCAGCCGGAAAGCCGAGCAGCTGCAACAGGCCGCGCATGCCGCTGTCGGTGTCGATGAACTGACGCAGGGCGTCATACAGGAACTGCAGGAACAGCACCATCATCAGCATCGCCAGACCGCTCTTGATGGGCTGCGAAAACATGAAGATGTTCAACTGCGGCACCGACCGGCTGATCGCGCTCAGGCCAATCTCCACCACGAGCAACAGCAGCACGATGGGCGCGGCCAGCTTGACCGTCCACGTCATAATGGAATCGGCTTCTCGGATGGCGAACTGATCCAGCGCCACATGCACATCGGGCAGCAGCGCCTGCACGGGCCACACGCGGTAAGACTCGAACAGCGCACCGAGCACGACGTGCAGGCCGCCGCCTGTCAGGAACAGCGTGATGGCGAGAAAGCCCAGGAAGCTGGCGGTCGGGCCGCTCTCCTGCCCCGACAGCGGATCGAAGAACGTGGCGTTGCCCGTGCCGGTCTGGAAGTCGATCAGGTAACCAACGTTCTGCACGGCCCACAGCATGGCCGAGGCGCCCATGGCGAGCAGCAGCCCCAGCGCTGCTTCCTTGATCAACAGCAGCATCCAGATGACCGGCGTCTGCTCGCCCAGCACGCTCAGCGGCACCAGCGGCGAAATGAACATCGCCACCACGGCAATCAGGCCGTTGCGCACCAGGCCCGTGAGCATGCGCTCGCCAAACACGGGCAAGACGAAGAACATCGGCAACAGGCGCGGCAGCACCAGCGTGACGCTGTGCCCCGTTTCCATCCAGCCACTAAAGGACGGAGTCATGTTGCGGGCGGCTCCTCGGCATCGGCAAGGCTGAGTGCGCGTGCGTAGGCCAGGGCGTTGTGGTCGTCGAGCTGGTCTTCAGCGCGCAGTTCGGCGCGGGCGGCGCTCCGGGCGCTGGCGCGCTCGGCCAGGTGCTGGATGCGGCTGCGTGCGGCTTCCGCGCGGCCGAAGGCGGTGCGTGCTTCCTGCAACTTCGTCTGGCCGCTTTGCAGCGATTGGCGTTGCTCTTGTAGCGTCGTCTGCACGTTGGCCACGATGTGCCGGAGCCTGGCCTGCTCGTAATGCGCAATCGCCAGCATGTCCACAGACAAGGCTTGGTCTTGCGGTGCCGCATCGAGCAGCCTGGCGCGCTGGTGGCGGAAGTCGGTCTGTGTGCGGATGGATTGCAGCGACGCATTGACGGTCGCCTCCGCATCGCGCACGACGTGGGCTGCCTGCAGCGTGCGCGCCAGTGCCTTGCGGCGGCGGATGTCACGCACGCGGCGCAGGATGGCCAGTGTCGTGTCCATAGCGTTCTACCAATTGGCGGGCTTGGGCCAGCACGTCGTCAAAGCCAACGCGCTCGTCGGTGCGCTGGGCAAAGAACTTGCGCAGGGCGTCGCGGGCGGCAACGGCGCGGTCGACATCCGGATCGCTGCCCGGCTTGTATTCGCCAATCTGCAACAGCAGTTCGATCTCCTGATAGCGGGCGAGCCATCGTCTGAGCTGGCTGGCGGTATCCATGTGCTCGGCGTCGGCCACGTTGGGCATGACGCGGCTGATGCTTGTCAGCAGGTCGATTGGCGGATATTGCCCCTCGGTGGCCAGCTTGCGCGTGAGCACGATGTGACCGTCGACGATGGAGCGCACTTCTTCGGCAATCGGATCGGACTCTTCCTCGCCCTCCACCAGCACCGTGTAGAACGCGGTGATGGAGCCTTTGGCGCCGGGGCCAGCACGTTCCAGCAGGCGCGGCAGCATGGCAAAGGTGGAAGGCGGAAAGCTGCGCCGTGCGGGTGGCTCGCCGCTGGCAAGGCCGACCTCGCGTTGCGCACGGGCAAAACGCGTGAGCGAATCCATGAGCAGCAGCACGCTTTGCCCCTGGTCGCGGAAATACTCGGCGATGGCGGTGGCGACAAATGCAGACTTGACGCGCTCCATGGCGGGGCGGTCGGAGGTGGACACCACCAGCACCGTGCGCGCGCGCGCCTGTTTGGGCAGATGGTGCTCGATGAACTCGCGCACCTCGCGTCCGCGTTCGCCAATCAGGGCGACCACGTTCACATCGGCACTGGCGCCGCGCGCGATCATGCCGAGCAGCGTGCTCTTGCCCACACCGGCAGGCGCCAGAATGCCCACGCGCTGGCCCACGCCCACGGTAAGCAGTGCATCGATGGCGCGTACGCCAGTGGCAAGCGGCCTGTCGACCAGTTGACGGTCGAGCGGGTTAGGTGGCGCGCCGTACGCGCTGGCCCGTGTGACTGCTGCTACGGGCCCAGCGCTGTCCAGCGGCTGGCCGAAGCCGTCGAGCACGCGGCCGAGCAGCGCCGGGCCGACCGGGAAACTGTGATCGCGCCCCGTGGGAATGACGGCCGTGGCAGCCGAGAGGCCGCTGGTTTCGCCAAGCGGTGTGAGCAAGGTGCCCGAGCGCGAAAAGCCCACCACCTCGGCCAGCGTGTCTGGCGTGCCGGGCGTGCGCAGCTCGCAAATTTCGCCCAGCCGCGCTTGCAGGCCGGAGGCGCTGAGCAGCAGCCCAACGGCACGTGTGACGCGGCCTTGCGTCTGGATCGGCGCAAAGCGATCAAGCGCCTGCGAGAGTTCGGCCTCCAGCGCTTGCGCATCAAATACTCCACCCAATGCGCGGCTCCAGTCCGGCAACGCGCCCTGCGAGTCAGGCGAGGTCATCGGCCGTCTCCCGTCAGCGCTTTACGCAGCGCGGCGAGCTGGCTGTCGACGCCCGCATCGATGGTGCCCGAGGGTGTCTGCACGGAGCAGTCGCCGTAGCGCAGGGCCGGATCGCCCGTCACGCGGATGGTGCGCCGCTCCAGGTGGTCGCCCGGCAGCGCCGCAAGGATCTCTTGCATCATGTGCACGCGCCCCGGGTGCACGCGGATGTGCAGATACGTCTCGTCCTGCAGATACTGCGCGATGCGCTTGGCGGCGCTCAGCATGATGGCGCGTGGGTCGGCGTCGGCCACGATCTCGGAGACGGCGCGCACCACCAGTTCTGCCATCTTGCCGCGCGTAGCCTGCAGCATGGCGGCGGCCTGCAGCACCGTGGCGTAGGTGGATTGCGCGGCCTCGGTACGCCCAGCCTGGAAGCCATCGTCGTAGCCGAGCTGACGCTGTTCGGCGTACTGCCGCTTGGCTTCGGCCTCGTGGCGCTTGCGGTCGGCCTGTGCAGCGCCTAGCAGCGCTTCGGCGTCGACCAGCGCGGTGTACTCGCGCTCTTTGAGCACCTTGCGCTCGCTGAGGATTTGCAGATGTTCGCTGCTGATCAGAAAAGCCAGTCCCATGCCGGTAGCTGTTCAGGAATGAAGCAAAGGAAAACGAGGTCGGCCACTTGCTGCCACTGTTGCGCGTTCAGCGTGTAAGGCGCGCGCTCGAACGCTGCGCGCGCGAACGTCAGTGCCAGGCGCTGGCCGTGCTCGGGTGCCGCGCGCATCGTCAGGTCGATCAGCAGGCGGGCTCCACGCTCCTGCAAGACATCGATGACCTGGCGCGGCGCGTTGGCATAGGCCGACAGGCTTTCCGCCACCGCATCGAAGGCGGCCGCATGCTGCAGGGCCGATTCCATCAGCGGCCTGCCCAGCGCCAGGTGAAGCACGCGCGTGAGGCGCTTGCCCGCCGTGTCTTCAATCCACGCCCGGTGCAGGACGATGCCGCAGGCGGTGGACAGTTGCGCCAGCGCCTGACGCGGCAGCAGGCACAGCCGCGCCTCGCGCGAGTCGACGCACTCGATGAAGCCATCCAGGGCGGGCTCGTGTCGGCGCAATTCCTGCATCAGCACGCGCCGGCCTTGCGGGCCAAAGCGATCCCAGTTGCGAAAGCGCGCCGGCCATTCCGCGGGCAGCCAGCTCGGGTGCAGCACGCGGTCAAAGTGCAGATTCCATGCGCACAGCAGACGTGCCAGGCGGGCGCTGTCGGGCGTGAGCATGCCGGAGGCCGTCATCGCCGTGCTCAGCCGGCCTGGTCGCCGTCATTGGCAAACTGCCCTGCACGTCGCCCACCCAGGCCACGTGATCCGGGCCAGCGAGGCTCCCAGCCGCGGCGCAATGCCGTGGCGAGTACCGCCAGCACGCCCAGCACAATCAGCACACCCACCAGCCAGACCAGCGGATTGCGTGCATTGATCAGCAGGTACGGCGACGTGGCCGCGCGGGCGCGGCGTTCGTTGGCACCCAGATCGGTGCCCTGCAGCACGAGCGAGACGTTGTCGTAATTCAGCCCCTCGATGCTGTGCGCGACGAGGTCTTTAACCATGGGTGTCATGGCGCGCAGGTTCACGCCCTCGCGGTACTTGATGTAGACCGCGGCAGAGGATGGCCGCACCTTGTCGGACAGCGGATCGTTCTCGGGAATCACCACGTGCACGCGCGCGGTGACCACGCCGTCCATGGCCTGCAACGTGCGCGACAGCTCTTCCGACATGCCGTAGAGATAGCGCACGCGCTCTTCCGCCGGGGTCGCGACCAGGCCCTGCTTGCGGAAGATCTCGCCTAGGCGCGCGAGCGGCTCGCGCGGCAGACCTTGCGCGCGCAGCACGTCAAGCGCCGGCCCCATGTCGGAGTCATCGACCAGCACTTGCCAGCCGCGCTCGTCCACGGCTTCCTTGCGCGCGCCGATGCCGGCATTGCTGAGTGCGGACAGCACTTCGTTGGCCTGCGGCTCGCCGAGGTTGGAGACGAGTTCCTTGTCGCAGCTGCAGAGGAGCAGGGCGGCGGCGCATGCGAGCACGATGCTGCAGACGCGCCGCCGTATTGCGGTTCCGGTTTCCATGCGTGATTACTGGTCCGAGTTGTGCAGCATCGACTTGAGCGTGTTCGTGGCGCCTGTCGCCAGTCCGAAGTTCATCTGCTCTTCAGACAGGGCCATGGCAATTGCGTATGACGCGCTATTGCTTGCGGCGTAGATTTCGCGCAGATCGTCGCTTTCCGCCATGGTCTGGTTTGCCCTTGCAATGGTCTTGTCGAGGTTCTCGAAACGCGAGGACACGCTTTTTCCCTGTCGGAAGAGGTCTTCCACCCAGGCGGGCCGTTGCGCTGAAGTGGTGTGGGTCGCGCCATTGACCAAAGGACTGGACTGAATGGGTCCGTTGACAGTACCGATCATGTGGCTATGAAATTCCTGTGCGGCTGCCTGCTGGCTCTGCGTTGCCGCAGGGGCGGCGCCGAGGCCCGCCGTGGGCGTTGCCTGCAGAGACGCGCCGGCGGCCTGCAAAGCAGATAGGGCAATGGTGTCCATGACGTGGCTCCTGCGCTGTGTGACAGCGCGTTCCCGGTTAAGCGGAGGAAAGGGAGAAAGATGACGGAGCCATCCTTCTCCGGTTCGGACGTCAACGCGGCGCCGAGCCATCCCGCAAGAGCTGCTCCTGCTGCTTCGAGGTGTTTTGAATCAGCTCGCAGTAGCCCGTGTTGGCTGTGGACTTTGCATTGAGCGCGGCAAACATCGCCTGGCTTTGCATCGATTGGTTGATGGCAGCGGCCGCATCGTCCGGTGAAGAAGGAATGCCGGAATTGCCGCCAATGGGTGTTAAGCCTGATGAGTTCTGTCCACTCATAGTTGACTCCTGTCGGTTTTGTTGAGAAAGAAGCGCCTCGGATTGAGGCAGGTTTCACCCAGCCCGCCCATGTAGGGCGCGCCTGGTAAGAACGGGTTTGGTCTTGGCCATGCCACAGCTTGTCTTCACGGTGACTGGGCTCCCGCAGGTGCCGCGCTCGCTGAGGCCGACGGGGTGTCTGCAGTCCCCGAGGCTGTAGATGCAGCGCTGCCGCTCGCCACCTGCAAATCCACACCCCCACCCTGGATCGGCCGCACAAACGCCGTCCCGCCGTGGTCGAACGTCACGCCCGTGGTCGAGATCTGCCGGATCACGTCGCCGTCGGGCATGCGGGACCCCTCGAAGTAATGCTGCCCGTCGCGCGTGGTGACAAAGCGCATGCCGTCTTCATCGGCATACACGCCCACGATGCTGCTCTTGGCAATGTCCGCGTTCTGGCCCACCTCGACGGGGCCGCCGTCCTTGTACTGCACGTTGTCCACCACCTCGATGGCGGGGCGCGCGTCCCGCGCAAATACGCGCAGGTGGTCGCGCACCCGGTAATCGTTTGTCTCGCCGGACACGATCACGCGGCCGTGTCCGGCGTATTCCACTTTCAGGTGCCCATCGCTCACGAACTGCTGCGCGGTGGCGAGCAGATCGCCCACCACATAGATCTCGCCCAGCGTTAGCTTGGGGATACGCGCGGCACGCTCCCCGATCGTCTTGCGGTCGGCCTGCGTTTCGACGTACCCACTTGCTTGATACGTGCCATCGCTCATCGGGGCCACTACGATTTCACGTGGATTGCCCAGCGCCTGTTGAATCTGCGCGATGCGCTCGGTGGTGGATCCGCTGCGAAAGCGGAACTCACCGCGAATGGCCAGCACCGCTGCCAGCAGCGTGATCATGGCCAGGACACACCACAGCGCCACCAGCGCGGGCGCGGCGCGGGATCCACGCCCGCGCAGAAAACGTCCGACGCCCGCCATGTCGATGAGCCAGCGCACGCCGCGTTCGCGCGCAGGCGCGGGCGGCTCCTGTGCTGCCACCGCGGGGCCGCCGATGCGCTCGACACCAAAGCGGATTGGCCCCAGGTCCACCGCATCGCTGGGTGATAGCGTGCGCCGCACGCCCTGCGGCAGCGGTGTGCCGCCCAGTTGCACGGGCGTGGCCTCCGCGCCGGCGGGCGTGTCTGCCACGTTGCGCACGGCCACGGCAATGTCGCCCACTTCCAGGCACAGGTGGCGGCCTGCCACGGCGCGGTCCGGCAGGATCACATCGCAATCGGCCGACGAGCCGACCCAGTTCTGCCCGCGCTTGAGCGGCATCGACCGCCCATACAGCGGCCCGCTCAGGAAGCGCAGGCTCCACGGCGATTTAGGCAGCGAGGCGGTCGGTTGCATACGGCGTCTTCAGCAGAGTGGCGACGGGGCGCGGCGCCTGCGCGGCGGGTTGGTCTGCCGCCGGCGGTGTGGGCACCGGCGGCGCCGGTGGGGCGGGTGGTGCGTCACTGCTCGGCACCGGTAGCGGGCGGGGCGCATTCGGGCCTTCCATCGGTTGCGGGAAGGCGGGCACATCCGCCTCCGCGAATGGCGTGGTGGCCAGTCGCGGCGTCAGCAGATAGAAGCGCTCCATGTGCTTGCCCGACTTGGTCGTGTACTTGAACAGGTTGCCCAGGATGGGGATGTCCGACAGCAGGGGCACGCCGCTCTTCGTAAAGCGCTGTTCGTCTGCGTTGAAGCCGGCAATCAGCAGGCTCTTGCCTTCCTCCACCATGGCCTGCGTGACGATGGCGCGCTGCTGGATCACGGGCAGGTTCTGCACGGTGTCTTGCGTGACGTTGCCGTCGTCGATGCTGATACTGAGCATCACGCTCTTGTTGCCGTTTTCATCCACCACCAGCGGCGTGACCTTCACGCTGGTGCCGGCCTGCACCGTATAGAGCGACGAATCCTGAAAGCCGCTGACCGGGATGTAGAACTGCGTGAGGTTTTCCAGGATGGCCTCGGTGTTGTCGAGCGCCAGCACCTTCGGTTTAGCCTGCGTCTGGGCGTTGCCGTTCTGTGTCAGGGCGTTGATGCGCGCCAGTAGGTAGTTGCGAAGGCTGCCGCCAATGGAAGCGGTCAGCGCAATGCCGTTTGGCGTGCTCGGCCCGGTCGAGCCCTGCTCGGTGCTGCCCACGCTGAAGGTGAGCGGCGGGTTCTGCCCATTGCCCGATTGGAAGTCGCCGTGCGTGGTGTGCAGGCGCCAATCCACGCCCAGGCTGTCGAGCGAATCGGCGCTGATGTCGATGATGGTCAGGCTGATTTCCACCAGGCGCGGGCGGATGTCCAGCGAAGAGATCACCTTCTGATACTGCGCCAGCCGCTCGGGCAAATCGCGGATCACCACCGAGTTGATGCCCGGGTCTGGCTCGATGCGCGGCAGGTCCGGCCCGGGGCCGTTCGACGCCAGCAGCGGCGGGCCGGAATCTGCCGGCGGCTCTGTGTAGTTGCTGGTGTCGATGCGCGGGATGCTCAGCATGGCGCCCTGGCCGAGCTTGACCTGCCGTGTGGCACTGCCCAGGCGCGGCGCCGCGCTGGTGCTCGACGTGCTTGAGCCTTGCCCATAGAGGCGCCGCAGGATGGTCGCAATGCCGGGCACGGTTACGGAGCGGCCCGAGCGGTTGACCTGGAAGTCGGTCGCCCACGCATATTTGAGCGGGAAGGCGCGAATCTCCGCACGCTCGCCGGAATGCGCGCCGTCCCCTACGCTGGAGATCGACTGTTTGACCAGTTCGACATAGCGGCGCGGGCCGGACACATACACCGTGCTGTCCTTGTCGCTCACCAGCAGCGGAAAACGTTTGTCGGTGATCTGCATGGACTGCAGCACCTGGCCGACCTGCTCGGCGCTGCCCTTCGGGATGGGAAAGACCTGCGTCTGTGCCTCTTCTGCGCGGTCGATGTAGAGGAACGAGCCGTCGTAGTACCACGTCAGCCCGTAGGTGGCGCACACCGTATTGAGCGTGCTGGCGGGCGAGCCCGAGAAGCGTCCGCTGATGGTCGCGTCGATCTTGCTGTCGACCACGGCGGTGACGCCCTGTGCCGCTGCAAGCTCGCGCAGGAAGTCCGTCAGCCGCTTGTTCTCGGCCACGATCTGGTAAGGGCGATTGCGCCAGTGCAGCTCGGCCGCGGCAGCCGAGGAGGACAAGTCGACGGTACAGCAGGCCAGCAGTGCGGCGAGGCACAGGAGACGGTGCGGGTTCACGAAAAGGTGCTCAAGAAAGGTGGAGGAAGACTGCGTGCTCAAAGCAGGCCGGGTCGGCCCGTTAAAACGAGTTCCAATGCACCGCCGGCGTAGCGCAGCAGTTCCTGGCCGGCCCATCCGGCCATGAGCAGCACGGTCACCATCACGGCGATCATCCGCACCGTCAGGCCGATGCTCTGGTCCTGGATTTGCGTGACGGCCTGCAGCACGGCGATCAGCAACGCCGAGATGCCGGCCACCAGAATTACCGGCAGCGACAGCACCAGCACCAGCGTGAGCGCATGGCGCGTGATCTCGATCACGGTGGCGGCGTTCATCATGCGGTGGCTCCGGCGGCGGCCGCAGGGTCGGCCTTGGGGCGATCCTCCGGCGGGTTGCGCACCCAGCCGACGGTGTGCAGCTGCACGTCGGCTTCAATCTCTTGCAGAGAGACGACGGGCAGGTCAGGCAGGGTCGCTTCGATCAGGCGGCGCACATAGGCGCGGCACGTCATGGCCACCATGATGGCGGTGCGCGGCTGGCCGGCCGTTGCCTCGGCGTGGCGCGCGGCTTCGGTCACGTTCTGGACCTGCTCGGCGATGTTGGTGCGCACCTCGCGCGAGAGCCCGAGCAGGTTGCCCTGTTTGGTGCGCACCACCGCATCTTCAATGCGCTCCTGCAGGCTCTGCTCGAACAGCACGACGTTCAGCGAGCGGTCGGGCCCGCAGAAGTGATCGGTGATCTGCCGGCGCAAATCCATGCGCACGAGTTCCACCAGCATCGTCACGTCGTCGGGCTCGTGCGGCGAGCGGGCGATGAGGCTTTCGAGGATCGTGTTCAGGTTGCGGATGGGAATGCCTTCGTCCAGCAGGCGGCGCAGGACGTCGGTCACGCGCTGCAGCGGCACGAGGCGCGTCAGTTCGCCGACCAACTCAGCGCGGTCGCGGCGCACGAGCTGCAGCATGTTCTGCACTTCCTGAATGCCGACCATCTGCGCGGCGTGGCGGCGGATCACGGCCTCCACGTGCCGCGCCACGACCTGCTCGGGCTCAAGCGCCTGGCCCCACGCAGCCTTGGCGGTCTCGTCGGCCTGCGATGCCGGCATCGTCATCCACCACGCGTGGGTGAATGGACCGAACGCCGCGGTGCTTTCTGCGTCCACGCCGGCAGGCGGCGCGGCCTCTGTCCAGAGGCGATGTGCGACCTGCAGCGTGCCCTCTGAAGCAAACACGTCCTGCACGTAGATGCGGTAGTGATTGGGGAGCGTCTGCGCGCTGTAGGTCAGGTGCACGCGCGGAAACACCAGGCCGATGTCGTCTTCCACGGCAGCCTTGGAGCGTGCCAGCGCGTTCTGCAGCGGCACCAGCTTGATGTCCTTGCGCAGGTTCTCGGCAAGGCGCACGGCAACCGGCGCGGCAATGCCCGCCGCTGCAGAGACTTCTTCCGGGCGACCCGGCTGCGCGCCGGTGCCTTCGGCGCCGACCGATAGGAGGTTGAGGATGGGTGGCGCCTGGCGCTCGCGCAGGAAGTGGATCGCGCTCCCGCCCGCGAGCAGGGCCAGCGACAGGAATGCCCATTTCGGCATGCCCGGCACCAGCACAAACGCAAACAGCACGAGGGCGCCCATCAGCAAGCCGCGAGGGTGCGCGGCGATCTGTGCGCCAATCAACTGCCCGAGGTGGCGGTCGTTCATCTCGCGCGACGATACCCGCGTGGTCACCACCCCCGCCGCGATCGACACCATCAGCGAGGGAATCTGCGAGGCCATGCCGTCACCCACGGTGAGCACGGCATAGCGGTGCAGCGCATCGGCCACCGACATGTCATGCATGAGCGCGCCCACCGCAATGCCGGCCAGGATATTGATGACGGCGATGAGGATGCCGGCAATGGCATCGCCCTTGACGAACTTCATTGCGCCGTCCATGGCGCCGTGCAATTGCGATTCCTGTTCGAGCAGTTCGCGGCGGTGCTTGGCCTGGTCCGACGTGATGATGCCGGCGCGCAGGTCGGCGTCGATGCTCATCTGCTTGCCGGGCATGGCATCGAGCGTGAAGCGCGCGCCCACCTCCGCCACACGTTCCGAACCCTTGGCAATGACCACGAACTGCACGATGGCGATGACGGTAAACACCACGCCGCCCACCACAACGTTGCCGCCCACCACCAGCTTGCCGAAGGTGTCAATCACGTGGCCGGCGTTGGCCTGCAGCAGGATCAGCTTGCACGAGGCGATGTTCAGCGAGAGCCGGAACAGCGTCGTAAACAGCAGCAGCGAGGGAAACGATGAGAACGACAGCGCAGACGGCAGGTAGATCGAGATCGTCAGCAGGATCACGCTCGCCGCCAGGTTGAGCGAGATCAGCCCATCGAGCACGACCGTGGGCAGCGGCAGCACGAACAGCGCCACCACCGACCCGATGAACAGCGCGATGAGCAGGTCATAGCGCAGCAGGCCGCTGGCAAACGCGGCATGGCCGGGGTCGGACCGCAGTTTGGCGAGGGCTTCCTGCGCGGTGGGGATGCTCGGCATGACCTTCCTTATCTGGGGGCAGCGGCGCCCTGAAGAACGTTGTCCTGCACATGCGTTGCAGGGCGTGCTGCAGGGCGAGCCCAGTGTAAGAGCGGCCCTTCGCGGCGCCGCGTCCGAACTCACGTAACGGCAGCCGGACGCGTTTGCCGTGGTTACGAGAACGAGTAGCGGGCGTGGGGGGGCATCGGCACTACAGTGGCTCCGTTTTCCAGCCACCCCCAACGAGCCGCGAAAGAACGTGAAGCGAGAGATGCCCGTGTCGGTCACTGACCTCGCGCAGGCCGAAGGACTCCTGCACCTGGACAGCGGCGTCGCGCGGGCCCAGTCGTGGGCGTACGTGCAGGCGCATGGCGACGTGTTGTTGCCGCCGGTTCAGGTGGGCGCAGAGCGATGGCGTTTGCGCTGGACGCCGCTTGGCGCGGATGCCGCATCCCACCAGGCAGTACCGCTGCCGGGATGGCACGCGTTGCGTTTTGCCGTGGGCAAGCACGAAGGCTGGCTGCTGGCAGACGCAGCGCTGGCTACCTGCCTGGCCGATGACGGTGTGCAACCGGACGTGCCGCATGCCATCTTCTGCGCGCTGGCGGCAGATACGCTGGGCAACGTGTCACGCGCAGTGGAGGCGCAGCTGCGTCAACCTGTGCGCTGGCAGCCCGAGCTCAGCATGCAGCCGACGGCGGTATGGCTTGCGCAGAACGCCGTGAGTTTTTCTGTCTGCACCGATGAGGGCGCGGCGCGCGGCAGCGGTGCCATCGCAATGGACGATCTTGCCGGCTGGCAGCGTTGGCAACAGGCGCTGGAAGAAGCGCCAGACGCAGATACACCCCGCGCCGCCCGTGCAATGCCGACCCCGCAATGGATGGAGCGCCTCGCGATCGGCGTGCGTTTCATGATCGGCCAGACACAACTGCGTGCCTCCGAACTGCGTGGCGTGGCCAAGGGCGACATCATCGCCATCGAGAAATGGACTTCGCGCGGTGCGGCGCTGGAGTGCGTCGGCACGGTGCCGGGCATTCCCACGCTGGGCATCGCCGCGCATGCCCTCGGCAAACAAATCATGGTGGACGCCGTCCGCCACACGGAGCGCGACATGCCCGACGAAAGGAACTCCGCCAAACCGGTGCAGGCCAAGGGCTTGCCGGGTGCGGCCACAGCAGGCGCCCCGGTGGCGTCCTTTGATGACATCGAAGTGCTGACCACGTTTGAGCTGGCCGAGCAGGCGCTGCCGCTGCACGTGCTGCGCAATCTGGCGCCAGGGCAGGTGATCGAGCTTGAGCAGCCGCTGAACCACACGACCGTGCAGATCCGCGCCAACGGCAGCCTGGTGGGCAGCGGCCAACTGGTGGCCGTCGGCAACCGGCTTGCCGTGCGCGTCTCCGCCTTCGTGCACGACACGCCCGACCATGCCTAGCCTGCCGAATCCCGTACCGATGATCGCGATGATCGTCGCGATCGGGCTGATCCCGTTCGCGGCGCTCATGGTGACGTGCTACACCAAGCTGGTGATCGTCTTCGGGCTCACGCGCAATGCGCTGGGCATCCAGCAGGTGCCGCCCAACCTGGTGCTCAACGGCATTGCGCTGATCCTGACGCTGTTCATCATGGCGCCCGTGGGCGGCGACATGGTCAACAACCTCAAGGGCCGCAACTTCAATTCCGGCGCGCAGTTCAGCGTGGACGACGTCATGGCCATCGTGGACGCCGGCGTGCCGCCCATCAAGGCTTTCCTGCAGAAGCACACGCAGGAGCGCGAGCGCAATTTCTTCCTGAAATCCGCCACCAACATCTGGCCCAGCGGACGCGCCCAGAACCTGCAGGCCGATGATCTGACGGTGCTGGTGCCGAGCTTTACGCTCACCGAGCTGACCAAGGCATTCCAGATCGGCTTTGTCGTCTACATCGTCTTCGTCATCGTCGATCTGCTTGTGGCCAACGTGCTGCTGGCGCTGGGCATGCAGATGATCTCGCCGACGACGATCTCGGTGCCTTTCAAGCTGCTGCTGTTCGTCATGCTGGACGGCTGGGCAGTGCTGATCCATGGGCTAGTGCTCTCTTACCACTGAACCCTCAACACTGAAGAGGCGGCCATGCGGTTTCGTGTCTTCTGCGGCTTGCTGACCGGTGTGCTGGCGTTTGCGGCCGGGCTGGCCCATGCGGGGCCCACGCTTTCGAGCGCGGAGTTCGCACAGGTGGCGCAGCAGTGCGCGCCGCGTGTGGATGTGATGACGTTGGCAGCGCTCGTGCGCACCGAGTCTGGCTACAACCCGTACGCCATAGGTGTGGTGGGCGCGCGGCTGGCACGGCAGCCGGCATCGATGGAAGAAGCGCAGGCGACCATTCAGATGCTCGAGCAACGCGGCTACGACTTCAGCCTCGGCTTGGCACAGATCAACCGGCGCAACCTCGCCCGTCTGGGGGAGACCACCACCACGGTGCTCGACCCGTGCCGCAATCTGGCAGCCAGTCAGCGCATCCTGCGCGAATGCTTCACACGGGCCACGCGCAGCACCGCTATCGAGCAGCAAGCTTTGCGGCACGCGCTGTCCTGCTATTACTCGGGGGGCTTCAGCGTGGGGTATCGAGAGGGCTACGTGAGCCGCGTGGTGGCCAATGCGCAAGCGAGCGTGCCACAGATCGACGTGGCCCCGGCACGCGCGCAACCGATCCCGCTGGCGGAGCCGTCGCGGCGCGTACAGGCCGCTGCGGCGCCCATGCCATCGCCCACGCCGTCGCCGTTGTCCACACGCCCGATTACATCGTCTGCAGGTTGCACCGCGGGGCGACAGGTCATGCTGGTCAATTGCGGCCGGGGCACCTGCGTGCGCTGTCTCGGGCATTGAGCGGGACATCGGACTTGGCACGTCCGATCTCGTTCCCATTCGGCAATGGACAGCAGCATATGCAGCCATAAGACTACGTACAGCCATTGCGGCTTTTCCGGGAACCGACCATGAAGAGTGCCAGCGACAACGCCGGAGCCTCGTATTTCACGCCCCAGGCGGCTACCGCCGGGCTGCATGATGCCGTGCACATGCGCACGCTGGGCGGCGTTCTACTGTTCGATGACCAGAAGATCATCACGCGCCAGCCGCCGCACACGCTGGCCGTGCATGCGCCGCAGCTCGCCACGCAGCTCGCCGCCAGCATGCAGCCGTATCAGCGCCGCCAGAAAGTGCAGGAGGTGCTGACCAGCATCGGCTTCGACAGCTTCGAGTACAGCGTGGCGCGCATGATGTCCGGCACGGTGGAGGTGCTTTCCAGCCTGACGACGTACGGCAAGGCCGACTGGATTCATCGCTATTTCTCGCAGCGCTATCACGAGATCGATCCGTGCCTCAAACGGTGCCTGGCCAGCGGCACACCGCTGGTCTGGGACGCAGATGACCTGGCCGCCTGGACCGAGCGCACGCCGGGCCTCGCGCGCATGCAGGCGTATCTGCTCGACTGTGAGGCGTTCGGCGTTTCCAGCGGCGTGACGTACTGCTGGCCGGCTTCAGAAGGGCGTGCGCGGGTGGTGGTGCGTTTTCATTCCAGCAACCGCAATCGGCGCTGGATCTCTGACGCCGTGATTGGGCAGGCGTTGGCACTCGGCATGGCAGTGCATGAATATCTGAGTGCTTACGATCTGGTGCCGAGCCGCCCGCTGCCCGGCGATCCGAATCTGTCGCAAGTGCAACAGCGCATCCTGGACTGCCTGATCAAGGGGATGACCGATCGCGAGATCGCCCAACTGCTGGAACTCACCACGCACAACGTCGACTACCACCTGCGCCGCCTGCGTGCACTCTTTGGCGTGACCACGCGCGTGCAGTTGGTGAAGGCGGCCTGCTACGGATAACGTGCCGTGTCAGGCCAGCATGGAGTTCAGGAAGCCGAGGTGATCGTCGACCAGCACGGTGCTTCCGCATGGAGCGGTGGACGGAAGCTCGATGTGGGCAGGTACCGGTGTAACGGGCGTGCCCTTGTCCGTCAATACACCCAGGCCGGGCACAGACAGGAGCTTGGGCTGTGGTGCCGGCGCGCTGCTGCACCGTTCGCCGCTCAGCGCTGACACCACGGCGCTCACGACCGGATGGCAATCCGCCTTCGGGTACACGAGTGCGGTGTTGATCTGCGGGGCGTCCCACGCCAGTTGCACCCGCACCAGGTCAGGCGGCAAGGCGGTATGTGCCTGACCCACCTGCAGGGTGACGGCGATGCCGCTGGCTGCAAGGTCGCTCGCGCTGGTGGCGTCGGGCGTGATCAGCAGCGGCCCCGGCGTGGCGCCATGTCGGCCGCACCAGTGGGTCAGTGCGCCGAACAAGCCATCGTGCAAGGCGGCGTCCAGCGCCACGGGCACGTTGTCCAACTGCCAGGCATCCACCACGTTCTGGCGGGCCAGCCAATGGTCGACCGAGACCACCAGCGTCACGCGCTCGTAGGCGACCGATACCTGATCCAGACCGTCGTGCAGGGGGACGTAGCCCGCGATCAGGCCGGCGTGCAACACGCCACGCATGACGTTGGCGACGATACGTTCCGGTGCCATCACCAACATGTCGGCACGCATGCCGGGCGCGCTCGTTGACAGGGCCGTCACCACGCGCTGCAGTGCTGCCGGCATGCCGGGCATGAGCGACGATTGCGTATAGGCGAATGTCAGCGCCGTGCGGGTTTCGGCGTGTGCGTCATTCTGAGCGGTGCTGGGTTCGGGCTGGACGATGCGCCGGGCCAGCGTATCGGCCTGCTGGAGCAGGGCCCGCGCTTCGGTGAGCAGCCTGCGCCCAGCCTCGGTGAGCTTGAGGCGCTTGCGCTCGCGCTCGAACAGCACCACGCCCAGCGCTTCTTCCAGCCGGATGATCTGCCGGCTTAGCGGCGACGCCGAAATATGCAGGCGTTCAGACGCTTGGGCAATGTTCTCGGTCGTGGCAACCGTGACGAAATAGCGAAGCTGTCGCAGATCCATGCGCGTACACATCGTGAAACAGGGCGGTCATTCGCCACGCTAGGGTATGTCTTCAAGACTTGGGCAGTTGTCCGGCTTTTCGTAAGACACGGCTGCACAAGGGCCTGCGAAAACGATAGCGCGTTGGCTTGAGGGGCGTGCGCGCTTTCTTGCGACGATTGTCGGGTTCCTGCCATTGGGCGTCGCAAAAGCGTGGGCAAAGGTTTTGGGTGCAATAGCCAAAACCGCAGTGCTTATGCTGAAAAGGCATGGATTTCCCGTCCCAGCCCTGCCTTCGGGCGTCTCCCGCGCCATGAAAGTGCACAGCGCAGGCCTCAGGCCAGGACACCCGTGCGCCTTGATATCCCGGTCTGCCTACGGTTGACCGTAGGGCGGGACGCCCCCGATCGTCCATACAGTGGCAGGCATGTGCGCGTTAGCAGACGATGGAGCGGGATCATGAGCATTCGATGGGGGCGGCTTGCGAGCAGCGCAGCGGTGCTGCTTGCGCTGGTGTCGTGCGGCGGTGGAGGCGATAGCGCGGTGCCAGGCCAGCAGGGAACCGACGCGCCGCCTGTGGCAGGCACGCCAAGCCAGCCGCCGCAATCGACTGCCAGGTGCAGCGAGGTAGCTCAGTACGGCATCACCTTCACGTTCGATCACGCCTATGCGTGCGGCACCTTTGCCAACGGTGACCACTGGGTCGCGCCTGATGCTACGGGTGGCGTGGTCATCATCACCGCCATCAGCCCCGCCTATACCGGCACGCGCAACGGCTTTGAGGTCAACCCTGCGCACGTTGACAGGCAAGGCTTTGACAGCCGATCGGAGGGATTCGACCCTACGCTTGTGCCCGCGTTGCCGTATGCCGCACGCGGTGGGGAATCGGTGGTGAAAAGCACTTCGCTGGTCGATTCACCTGCGGGGCGCACCTTTCTTGATAGCGCGGCTGTGCTGACGGTGCTTGGCGCCATTCCCCCCGAGGGCGGGGCGAACTTGTTCCGACCGCCGTACTTCGGCGCCGACAAGCCGCTGATCCCGCTCACACGTGTTCACACCCAGCGGCTGCCGAAACTGGCGCCGGTGGACTACGCGCCCTCGCTGGACGACATCGCGAGCCGCTTCGCCCGCGTACAGCTCGACCACATGAACGACTGGACGGGCGCCGACATCCACCCTGTGCAGAACCTGCCCGACTATGGCGCGCAGGTTGCCGAAGATACGGCGGACGCAGGCTTGCGCCTGATGCTTGCCGACAGTCTGCAGGCCAAGATGCCCGCGTTGATCGGCTATTTGCAATACGGCATCGACCTTGCGGCCGCACGGCACGGCGGGCTGCAGTTTGCCGCCAATGGTGGCCACCGTATCGGGCGCAAGGTGGTGCTTGCGTTTGCGGCGGAGCTGCTGGATGACGCGGACATCGCCGCCCTCGTGCACGACGCGCCTTACAACACGTACCAGGAAGACGGCGACCTGCATTTCAGCCCTGTGGCTAACCAGGTGCTATGGGGCGCGCCGTGTTCAACCGAAGACTACTGGTTCAACCAGAACACCACGCGGGGCTCGCGCGATTGCCGTGACCCGTACGACCGTATCGACGGCGGCCAGACACCGGGCGGCGAATACCAGTTCTGCTGCACCACCAAGCCGCTGGTGGCGACTGCATTGATCCTGCATCTGATGCCACACCTGCAGTGTCTTTGGAACAACCCCGACTTGATCGCCTATGCCGATCGCTGGGTCAACTTCGGGGCGTGGACGCAGCCTGACCCCTACGCACCGCACGGCAATGGCGCGCTGGATACCGACCCTTCCGATGGAACAGGCCGTTACCCGGCGCTGCACGGCACCAGCCGCAACGACGGTTATTACAGCAGCCGGTTTGCCGATGCCATGTGGGTGGCGTACCGGGCCGGGGCGGCCGCAGCGGTGTGCCCTTGACGATGGGCGGCTGGTTGCGTCAAGCCAGCGCCGCCGCATGCTCCGTCAGTTCGCACGCGAATGAAGCGCAGCATGTTTGCGGGCAGACGGTGATGGGCGCGACGGCCCACGCATACAGCCAGGCCTGCGGCAAGGGCGGCGCATCCCCTGCGGGGAGCCCCGGCAGTGCATCGGCACGTTGGAGCACATCGCCGAAGACGAGCACCAGGCGGGTCAGCAGGCGTGCGTAGTCAGGGCAGGCGCCAATGCGGGCCCGCGCACGGCGCTGGATCATGCTCAGCGCAATGATGACCACGGGCTCGTCGACCGCCGCTGCAGCGTGCGACAACAGCCGGACCAGCCGCAGGTACAGCCGCGCGTAGCGCACGAAGAGCGCCGGCGGTGCGGCGCCGAAATCCGCATCGAACGGGGCAAGGGCGGGGACGCAAGCCATGGCACGCCTTCAGAATGTCGATGGCTGCGGGCTTTGCGGCTGCGACTGCAGACGTGCTTCGGCGTCGGCGTATTCGTCGCCGAAATAGCGGGAGACTGCGGCCGCGGCGTGCGTTGATGCTGCCGGCTCGCGGGGCGCGTCATGCGCAACGCCGGCACTTGCGCCCGCCATGTGCACGGGGCCGCTCGCAAACATCCAGACCGTGAACGCCACGGCCGCACCCGCAATGACAATGCGTGCCGCCACACGCCCGGGCGTGGACGGCGGAAGATGGCGTGCGCTCATGACACAGCCTCCGTATTGGCGATCGTTGTTGGGGGTATCACCACGGTGGCCGCGCCGACGGTGACCACGCGGTGCTCCAGATGCCAGCGCGTGGCGTTGACCAGCGCTTGGCACTCAAGCGCTGCGCCCTGGGCGATCAGCGCGTCGGGGCCGTCGTCCGAGGCAATGCGCGACATGGCTTGCTCGATGATCGGCCCTTCGTCCAGGTCGGCCGTCACGTAGTGCGCCGTCGCGCCGATGTAGCGCACGCCCCTGGCGTAGGCCCGGCGGTACGGGTCCGCGCCAGAAAAGGCTGGCAGCAGCGAGTGGTGGATGTTGATGATGCGGCCGGCGTGTCGTGCGACGAAGCCCGGCGTGAGCACGCGCATGTAGCGTGCGAGCACGATCAGGTCGACATGGTGAAGCTGGAGCAAGGCGTCCAGCTCGGCCTCTGCCGCTTCCTGACCGTGCCGATGGTCGACGTGAATGAAGGGCACGCCATGCTGCCTGCACAGGGTGGCCCGTTCAGCGTGGTTGCCGGCAACGAACGCGATGTCGCAAGGCAGCGCGAGTGCCGCGTGCGCTTGCAGCAGCGCCTGCAGGCAGTGCTCCGTGCGTGAGACCAGGATGGCTACGCTCATGCGCCGGCCCGCGGCGCTGTGCCAGGTGACATCGTTGCTCGGTGCCGAAGCGGTTGCCCACCGTTGATAGAGCCGATAGTCCTGTGCCAGCACGTCGGGGTGCAGGCGCATTGCCTCAGACGGTGTATGGCATTCGGCACGCACGATCGTCATGCCGCGGGCGCTGAAGTGCTCGATGCGGGCGTCGGCGTCCAGGTGGTCCCGCACAAAGCCGTAGATGTGCCGCGTATGTGCAGTCGGCAGCGTATGCAGCGCGGTCACGATTGCGCGCGTGCCGGGCACGCGCATGTGGGAATGCAGCGTGTGTTCCGCTTCCAGGCCAAGATGGGTCGATGTCATGCCGTGGGTTTCCTCTCTCGCCGCGCTTCGCATGGCATGCGAATGGGGCGTTCTGTTTTTACGCAATCGCGCATGTAATGGCGCTTAAGGCGAGAGTAGCGAGCGGGTTCAATCGAAGGCACTACGGCCTTGCGCAAGCTTGCGCATGTGGCGACGGATTACGCTGCGATTGTCGTAGCGTGCCGCTTCGGCCCTGGCGGACACGATTTCTCGGAGGCACCGTGCGGGCGGGCCGCTGCCAGAATCGGCGGATCTCTTTTCTGACTGTGCAGGAGCCCGTCATGCAACGTGACGATTCGAGCAAGCCGCGCCGGAAGGCGTACATCGCATTGATCGTGGTTGGCGGTGCCTTTCTGGTGGGGGTCGTCATCTGCTGGGCGATTGCACTGCATATCCTGCGCACGCAGGTACGCGCATCCACTCCGCTGATGGCGGTTGTCGGCATGGGGTGGGCGGTGCTGACCATGACGCTGTCAATGGCGCTGACGATGCTCGGCGCACGGGTGCGTGCGGCACGGCTGGATGCGCGGCGCGGGCATGTCGTGATCAGCGGATACGACCCTGCGTTGGCGCGGGACAGGCTGATCGTTCAAGGGCAGGGCGTTGAGGCTACCGGCGAGGCCGATGTCGAAATCACCACCGTGCTGCCGGCGGTCGTGACGGCCATCAGCACGTTCATGCTCGCGGCAGTGACGATCGGCTTGTTCTGGCTGGGCCGCACGACGCCCATGGGCGTGTTCATTGGCGGCCTGCTGTGCTATTTCATGTCGAACTGGGTGTACCGGATGTGGCCGCGCAAAAAGGCCGATGAGAGCACCGCAGCGTTGTCAGGTCGTCAGTAGTCGATGCGTGCCGGGCCGGCGGCCAATTCGGGATGCGCTGCCAGGATGGCGCGTGCATCCCCCATCGGCTTGCGCTTCGTGAGCGTGTTGGTAAGCGTGATGCGATAGATCTGGCCCGGTGCCACCGTGCTCAGGTCTTGCCCTGGCTCGTAGCCCACCACGCGGCCGTGCCGCCCAACATAAACCTTGTCGGGCGTGTAGAACGGGTGGAACTCGCTGGCATCGGCATTGCCTTCAAGCATGAAATAGCGGTAGCCGTGCGCCGCCGCAATCTGGGCGCAACGCAGCACCAGGCCGTTGTAGACCGTCGACGTGGTCGTTGTATCGTTGCCGCGGAAGCGCACTTCCCACGTGCGCGGACCAATCTGCTGTTCAGAGAAGCCGCCGTAGCCAAGGTCAGGCTGGTACGGCGTCTGACAGGCAGCCAGGCACAGCGGCGCGGCAACGACGAGGTATCGCGCGACTGAGCTGAGAGAAGCGAGCGAAGCAATTGGCCAGCGGATCATGATGCGTGGTCCCAGTCGGGGTTGGCGCGGCGAACGTTCTTCATCAGCAATGCCTTGATGTGCTCGTCCGGATGGCCGAGCCAGCGCAGCTTTGCATAGGTGGAGGCCGGCCGGTCTATCGGATGCGGGTAATGAACCTCCACCAGAACCGCCCAGGCGGCGTTGGCGTGTTCTGACGTATCCATGCGGAAGGCACCGAAGAGCTGCTGCGCTGGGCAGTCATGCGGTTTGCACATGTCACCCGTGATGTAGGTCTGGCCGTCAGTTGCGCGCGCGGTGTACTCGCTGCTCGTTCCCTGACCACCGCGCAGCCAGGCGGGCAGGGCAGGCTCGCCACGCAGCATGGCGTCCCACGCGGGTTGGAAACCGGGCTTGTGCGTCAACTCCAGGAAGATGCCGTACTCGCTTGCGTGGATCAGCGTCGGCACCGCCAGTGCAATGGCCACGATGGCGATGGCCAGGATGAGGAATTCGACGATGCGGCGCATAGGCGTAGCCCATCGCACAGCGCGCGGGCAGTCAGACAGGACGGCCTAGCGTAGCTGTCGGAACACCCGGTTGGCACTACATGGATTCGTAAGGCGTGTGCCGCACGCCATGCAGCGAAAGAGTGGGATCGTCCAACTGGTTTTCTGGGCTGGCATGCGCGGCGCACGCCGAACTTACGGAGGGCTGTAGGCGAGCTGCGTGCCCGTGCTTGTGACAATGCTTCGGGCCAGGGATGCGTCTCGCGCCGTGGCCATTTTCGTTGCCTTGTGTCCCCATGTTTCCCTATCGCCCCGACGGCCTTGTCGTGCCGCGTGCGCCAGAACCGGCGCCTCCTCCTCCCGCTTCCCTGACTGCCCAGGTGCAAGGCCGAATGGCCCAAGGCAGTAGCCTGCAAGACGCCGTGCATGCCACGCAGGCGAGCAATCCGCTGGCAACGGCTGAACAGATGGCGATGGCTGCCATTGCGGCGCAAGCGGCTCAGCAGGCACAGCAATCCGCCCGCGCAAATACGAAGACGAAGCAACCCACCGATCTCATCGATCGTGCCACCAGGCAGGTTGCCGACGCGCATGTGCTGGACGCGAAAGTGGTCGATCAGGCGGGCCAGTTGCTGAAGCGTCCTGTTCAGTCGGCAACCGGTAAGCCCGACCTCACGCGGCTGCATGCACCCGATGCAGCGCTGGTCGATCGCATGCGTGCGCAGATGCAGGCGGGCGCCACGCCGACGGAAGCCGTCAATGTGCTGCGCGCAGAGCAGGCGATGCAACAGCCGGATACCGATCTGGACCTGGCGGTGGCCGCGCTCATGGCCGGTACCGCAGAGCATGGTGGCGCGGTGGCCAACGCGCTGCCGCTGGCGATGCGCGACCTGGGTGCGGCCTTTCCGGCAGCCACGCTCACGCTGGCGTTTTCCCAAGCCGACGTTGCCGCCAGCACACAGGATTGCAATCAGGCCGTTGCCGATTACCGCGCCGCCGAAGGCAATGGGGCACCCGTCGACGAGCAAGACAGCAAGCTGACGCGCGCCAACGCTGCGTTGACGCGCCTGCAGCGCGCCATGATCAACGGCATGCGGTGCGTTGCCGATAACGCGCCCGATGGCACCGCAGCTGCGGGCCTGGTCGATGCGTTCGGTCGGGCATGCGTGGCAGCGGCCACACCGGAGTTGCGTCAACAGTTGAGCGACACCTGCCATCAAGCCATGCAGGCGGTGCTGGCGGAGGCGCCTGCCACGCGTCACTCCACCATGGCGCTTTATCTGCTGGGAGCGGACCAGAGCGCCGCCGCGGATGTCAGCGCCAGCGCTGCCGACGCCTATGTCGCATTGGCGCAGAAGCATCAGCAAGCTGCGCAGGCCTGCGTGGATTCTGCGCAAGCCGTGCTGGACAGCAATCGCAACCTGCCCGCCAGCCTGCGTCGCGCCGAGGCACCTTCCAACAACGCGGCATTCAACCAGGCACAACACCAACTGACCCAGGCGAATACCGAGGTGGCCGACGCTCAGGCGCAGCAGCAGGCCGCGGCGGCGGGCAAGGATGTCGTCTTGCCAGCCAAGACGCCGGAACTCTCCGGCTACGCGGCATCGCTGGCCGACCTGCAGCGCGCGACGAGCGGGGCATTGGCCGATTTCAAGCGGGCGCTGGGCAACGAGGTGGCGCAGGACGCGACACAGGCTTACGCGAATGATGCACAGGCCACGCTGCAGGCTGCACAGCACGCGGCCTCAGCGTCGCACGCCGTGCCTGCAAGCCTGCGCCGGGCGGAAGAGCAGGACAACCTCGGCAGCCTTCGCGATGCGCAGCGCACCGCGCGCGATGCCCAAGCGCAACAGAACGCCGCTGCGGTAAACAAGCCCGTTCAGCTGCCCCAAGCGGAGTGGGACCAGGGCGTTGCCGCTGCCCAGCGCGCCCATGCCGGACAAGGCTTGGACGAGGCCATTGCGCGCGCATCGCTGAGCGGGCAGGTGGACGGCGCGGCGGCGCCTCTCACGCGCAGCACCCCCGGCCTGACGGCATTCGAGCAGACCCTTGCCGGGTGCGACACCGTCACGCTCGGTCTGGTGCGCACAAGCCAGTTTGATCTGACCCAGGTGCAGACATTGCCTGCAGCGGAGCGCGTGTGGTTACTCGGCTCGCTCTCCAGCGCAGACGCCGCGTTTACCGACCCGCGTCGCACCGGGCAGGTTGCCGGCCGGCTGCAGCAGCTCGCCATCCTGAAGCTGGCCGGCGTGACGCTCGACTGGAACGACCCGGCCGTGCAGCGCGATCCATTTCCGTGGGCAGCGCAGCACGCCACGCCCGAGCAGAAGCAGATCATGGGCCGT
Source organism: Ralstonia sp. Ralssp110 (assembly GCF_047325135.1). Classification (NCBI taxonomy): domain Bacteria; kingdom Pseudomonadati; phylum Pseudomonadota; class Betaproteobacteria; order Burkholderiales; family Burkholderiaceae; genus Ralstonia; species Ralstonia sp. Ralssp110. The sequence goes on from NZ_CP168609.1 coordinate 1,743,235, forward strand.
TGGGTGGCAGCCGCCGACGATGCCCGTGTGCTGTGGGTGCAGGAACACTGCAATGCGCAGGCGCCGGCGGGCGACCCACGCGATCCGTCGCACATTGGTGCCGTGCAGACCGCCATGCAGATCGCAGCCATCAACCGAAACAACGCGCTCACACCCGCAGCCGCTGGCGTCATCGATCAGATGACGGCGTCAACGTTCGGGCCCGCGTTTTGGACCGATCAGATTGGGCAACTGCTCAAACCTTCTGAGCGTGACACCGGCCTGCAGACGATTGGGCTGGTGCGTGTCGGCCAGTTCATGAAGCAGTTGGCGCCCTATATGTCTGGCGCAGATGCGAGCCGCGCGCTCGATTGGATCAAGGCGAACTACAAGGAAGACTGGTTCGACAACAACCCGGAAGCACTGTCCGATGCGGGATCTTGGTACGAGGGCGTTGCCGCGCTTGTACAGGCAGCGTTGCCGGAGAAAAATCGCGGCGCCGAGTTTGCAACGTGGCTGACCGGCCCGCAATCGACGCTGGCGCGTTCCGAAAACACCACGCGCGATACCTTGCTCGCCAGCGCCCAGCAGATGGGAGCCAACGGCGATCAGCAGCTTCCCGAGGCCCTGCGTGCCGCGCTCAAGCCGGTCGACCCCGAGGCGGCACAGCGTCTGGATGACTATTACCAGGGCGGGTTGCAATCCTTCGTTGCGGGCAAAGGCTACCTGACCCGTGACGACCGGACGTCGTATGCGAAGACGCAATGGGCCGCTTACCAAGCGCTTCCCGACCATGCTGCGGAAGGGCAATTGCAAACGCTGGTGGGACGTATCAGCGAGACGCCTTATACGCCCGGGTCGACCGCTTTCCACAATGCGCTGGGCTTGTCGCTCGGCATGACGAACATCGGTACGTCGACCGATGCCCAGGCGCGCGCCAACCGCGTCGAGCAATGGCTCAACACGCCAGGAGCGCCGATCGACGCGGCCACGGAGTGGTTTACCGGCGACCGCTTGGCAGACGCGGGCAACGTCATCGGTGCGTTCGACACGGCGATTGCAAATGGCATCCAGGCGGCCGACGCCACGGCGTTCAGAAACCGCACACCTCGAGAGCATTGGTCGCTCACCGTCATGCCCATGCGCGCTTATGGCGAGCAGTCCGGGCAGACGCAGATGGCGCTCGTGCGCGTGCAGGGCGACCGGGGTACTACGTTCTACGTCGGCAGCCGTGGCGGCAGCGCCGACGACCCAACGGCCAAATCCAGCAGCCTGGACGACTTCCGCACGCAGACCGCATTGACGACCAAGGACTGCCTGGTCATGCCGAAAGGTGGCAACGTTGCGCGCAGCGGTGCCAATGGCGCGATTGCCATGGAGACGGTGGCCGGCCACATCAACTCGACGCTGGATGACATCAACGACACGACGGGCATTCCGATGCTGATCGGTGGCGTGGCCCTGGGCGTGGTGGCTGCGCTGTCGACAGGGCCTGTGGGTTTGGCGGCGGAATTGTTGATCGCGCTGCCTACCGCCACGCTGGGGTTGGCCAATCTTGCGAACATGGCTGGGCATGACCGCTCGCTTACCTCGGGCGAGGCCATTGGCGCAGGGCTGATGGTGGCCGCTGCTGGAGGCGCAGCCGTCGCGCGCACGCTCGACTGGGGTGCAAGCCTGCCCGCGGCGGCGCGCTCCGGTGCCGAAGTGTCGGAAGCGGCCGCGAACTCGTTGGCCGTCGGGCGTAGCGCGGCGGAAGTGATTTCGTCGGAAGCGTCCGGTGTGCGCGCGGCAGGCGCAGTCGACGGGGTGGCCGAAGCCGTGACAACCGCCGATGCGCGTCCTGCTCTTGCACGGGCCGCTCAACGGCTGCGCGCGGTGTCAGGCGTGGCCGGCGGGCTGCAGGCGGCGCAGGGGCTGCAGCAACTGGCTGCCGTGTGGGACGACCCCGAGCAACGCGATCACGCGCTGTTCATGCAGGTGATGAACTTTGCCGTCATGGTTGGGATGGCGCCGCTGGTGGGTGGTATGCGTGCGGTGCGGGAGCGGCGTGTTGCAGTCAATGCGGGGCGGGCCGATACCGACGCTGTTCGCACCGTGCCGGGCCATGGCGATTATGCGCAACTCGGTGAGAGCAACATCCACGTGCCGCCGGACATGCTGGCCAGCATGCAAGCGGAGGAGGCGGTAAGCAGTGCGGATGCCTCTGGGCGCGCGGATACGGAGATCGATCTCGCTGTTTTTCATCCACATTTGGAAGCAGGAAGAACGGGCGCGCTGCGTGCAGACGGCATCGACATCGATGTGCCGGCTTCGCTCCGTGACAGGGAGCCTGCATTGCGCGAGTTGATCGGGCAAGCGACGCAGGCTTCGATGTCAGGCGGCGCATTGAGTGACTGCGTTGATGCTGTACACCTGATCCATCGCCCCGGCCAGCGAGGCAAAGTGATCGGTAATACCGCAAGGATGGCGTTCTACGTGACGGACGAGGGAGAGCGGATCATCGAGATGGATGCCGCAGCACTGGATGCGCCGTTTGAGCAGAGACTCACTGGGTTGTGTGAAGAGATCGTCCATGCGCAGCGCCACGCTCGCCGTACGGCGCTGTATGGGCCTCGCTATTCGGACAATCTCAGCGTCAATGAACGCACGGCAATGCGGTTGGCGCGCATTCGTGCGCTGGCGTTCATTGCTCGGGAAGTCGGATTCGATGACCCGGATTGGACTGGGCGGCTTGCTCACGACGACGTGTTCTCGAAAGCGCTGTCAGATGCGGCGGATGCCGCCACACGCGCAGAAGGCAAGCTGTTGCCCGAAGGTATTCGGCGAGCCTGGTTTGAAGCGGGGAGCGGCTATGACGAGCCGCGCCAGCCGGAGGCTGAAACCAAAGAGATAAAAAAGGCACAGGCCAAACGACTGGGCAAAGGGTTCACCGCCTTGTGCTTTTCTCTGGCCGAGAAGCTCGCGGTCTTCCACGCAGAGAACGCCTCGCAAGCCAACCCATTCGCGCCGCTTGATATGCAGAAGATGGTGAGGATGCCGCTGTCCGATGTGCTGTTTGACAAAAATCAGCTTCCTCGCAATGTCCTCCCAGACGGCGTCACGGGCTTCAGCCTGTTGCAGGCGATGCGTTACGTCGATACCTTGCGGGGCCGCTTTGCCTCCATGGCGCCCGTCGGTAAGCAGGACATGTTGGCAAGCATGCCTTTTCAGGAAGCACTCCTGCCCATCCCGGACGGTGACCACCAGGCGTCCATCAACGATAACCTCGCGATCCCGGTCGGGGAATACGGAGAGCAGCTTTCCGCCGACATCATGCGAGCCTCAGTCGTCATGAAGAATGCCGCCCGCCGGCTTCTGGCGCATGAGGTTTTGCAAATGCAGACAAAGGACGGAGAGCTGATTGCTCACACCGACTTGGGAACCGCGATGGGCGTTTTCCTGGATGGAATCGACTCGGTGGCCAATGCAGCCATTCAATCGCTGGCCAGGAAGAACGGCGGGCCAGACGACCCGATTCAGGCGTTGCGCCTGATCATCGAGCACAAGATTCCCGATGAACTCGCCTTGCGATTCGGTTTCGGAGCGCTTGGGCCAACGCTGCTGCAGGGACGCGCATACACCGATCTGATTGTCTGGACTGACGGAAAGCCTGTGGTGAATCCAAAACTCAAGTCGGCTATCCGTCAGCAGAACAATGCGCTGACAGACGACTACGCCTACACAAATAAGCCAATGACTGGGCAGGGATGCCCAGTGCGCGGCATCCAGGTGCTGAGCGAGGCCTTCCTGCAAATTGTCGAGTCGTATGCGCAACAGCGGGACGCGGGCGCTTTCGTCCCGTTAGAAGATGTCAGTCAGGCAAAGACTCCTGCCCCCAGTCGCTTCACCATCCTTTCCGAAGAGATTCCGACCGCGCAGTTGCTGCGCGATCACGCAGCATTCAACAACGTCAACCTCGATCTGCTCGACCATGCCGATAAGTGCCTCAGAGAGGTCCAACTGGAGCTGATACGCGCAGAGGGTATCGTTTCCGACGAACTGCGCTCGCGCTTTCTTACCGCGATGCACGATCAGAAGTTGGCCGAAAGCGAGCGTGCGGTCATCCTTGCGGCGGGCGCGTTGCGCACTCACCTCGCCGAAAGTGGTGTGCCGGAGTCCATCACGGACAATCTGCTCGACATCCGTGAAGTCACAGGGCTTTTGGATGATGAGGCTCTGGCAACGTATGCCATGCTGATCCAACGGCTCAACACCAGACGCGAAGAGCAGCAATCTGTCTTGGCCGATAACCAAGCGCTGCGCATGGATCTGGTGGCAATCGATCAGGCTGGCGAGGGGGCTGGCAGCGAGAGCCGGGACGCGACGGGTGACACAAATGGGCCCAGCGAGGGAGGGCCGGCCGAGCCAGGAGCCGCTCACGATATGCCACCGCCAGTGATCCCGCCCAGTGATTCCTCTCCATTGAGCTTGCCGGACGATGAAGGCGGTGAAGGCGGTCGGGAGCTGAGAGGTGTTGCGTCATCACTCACCGCCGCCTTCGATCGCGACCGAGACATCCATCGATCCGTCCGTTCTCTGGGGCTGCCCCAGCGCGATGTCGCTGTTGTGGGCAATTCGGTTGTCGACATGCTCGGGTATCAGGCGGATCGCCCTGCCGAGCCGACCCACCTGCTGGTGTCCGAGGAACGCTATCGAGCCCTGCGAGAAGGAGAAGGCTGGACAGAGCAAGCACGCCCGGATGGTTCCCGCATTTTGACCGCGCCGGGTTTCCACGTAACCACATCTTGGGCCGGGCAGGCGTTGCCAGACATTCATGCTGCTGGCAGCGGTTATTGGGATCAAGGTGTTCGCGTGGCGGACCCAGGTCTCGCCTACGCGCAGATGCTCAGGCGGCAGGCGCCTGGCGATGCACGCGATCTCGAACTGATTCGACAGCATCTATATGGCACGGCAGCGTTGCCGCCGGAGTTGCTGGCAGCCCAGCTGAACTTTGTTCGAGCGTGCATGCAACCGGAGCTTCGTCAACGCCCCGAACTGCTGGTTGCAGCCAGAAATCTCTATGTGGTGAATGCCTTGTTTGGCAGGGGTGAAGAGGAATTTCTGTTCTATAGCGGCAGCGCGGAGATCAACGCGCTCGCCGCCGCACACGGCTGGGCCCATAGCGGACTGGGCGTAAGAGATGCGCAGGCCAATATCGACATGCTCGACGGCCGCCGTGTGCGTGAGGGGTTGCCGCCGCTGTTTTCCGCCGACGACCGGGTTGCCACCGCCGTCGGTTACGCCGGCCACGATGGGCAACTCGGTCATGGCCGCATGGCGACGAATCCGGAGGGGCACGATGAACGGGTATCCGCCGATATGGTCGTGCGGCAACTGGAGGCCGCTGGCCACACAGATCCCGTGTTTCTCGAGACGGTTTATGAGGGGATCATGTCGACCACGTTCGATGAAGCGACGCGTGGCCAGCTGATCGTGCCGGGCGGGCGTCACCTGCATGTGCAGAAGCTGTTTCACGGCACGGATCTCGCCTCATTACGGCGCGACACCGGGCTGACTACATCCATCGCAAACAGCGTGGAAAACCTCAGCCGCAGAAGCGCTGGTTTCGACCGGCCCTTGGCTCAGTTGATCGAACATCTCAATCGCGAGCTTCCTGCCGAGGCACCGCCATTGGTTGTGACGTCCATGGCGCAGGCACTGGAACTGATCCAGGAACATGGCGATTTTCCGACTACGCGCATGAATGGCGACGCCAGTACGCTGCGCGAGGACTTTGCAGATACGCTCATCGGGTCCAGCGGCTTTTATCGAAATCATCGTCATCCTGACCTGTGGGTGTTAGGTGATACGCAATGGCAGATGCGGATGGGCGACGAGTTGCTGGTTCTTGGTACGCGCGTGAAAGAGGATCCAGGCTTTTCTATCCCGGCGGTACTGACCGAGGCGCAGCGGTATGCGGCCGATCACGCACCCGAGACGACCACGCATGCAGGGCCCGACGTGCCGCCGGGAAGTCCCAAATCCGGCGATGACCCTGAACCGCCGGACCCGCCCACAGGCATCCGCCCCACCGGTACAGATCCGGATCCCAAACCAATGAACGGGCCTGGCGGTGGCGCCGGTACGCCTGAATTGGAAGCCCCGTCGGCACCAGCGACAGGCGTCAATGACGATCACCTCACAAGCAAACCTAGTCCTGACGATGATGGGGTCGGTGCGCCCGACGCCAATCCGCCCCAAGCCGAAGACCGCCAAGCCGAGCAGCGTGATCTGGCACGTGCCGTGGTGACCTTCATCCGAGCCGGAATTGAGCATCGGCGTATGCCCTCGGAACTGATCAGCAAAGCACAGATCAAGCGGGCGGCGGGCGTTGTCGATGCGCTATCGAGGCGGCTTGCTTCGCCCGATGCGCAATGGCGAGGTCGCCTTGCCGGGCTCGCACAGCAGGATCGCGCATTCGTGGAGGGGATCCTCCAGGACCTCCGGGCACTGGCGTCCCCTTCCGCGCTGACCAACAAAGCTGGAGAAAACACGCACGAGCGGTATGCAAGGCTGACGCGCGACCTCGATGTCGCACGCAAATATCTGGATGCTTATAGCGGCTATCTGCAGCGTGCCGTGCTGTCGGCCGGTAAGCCGTGTGCGCTGCCGCCCCATTTGTCGCTGGCGCGATCGCTTGCGCAGACGAACACCGCCCGCAATCTGCTCAACGTTGTGCAGAAAAGGCTTGAGCACGTTCAGCCTTACTCCAGCCGTGAAGAGCAGCGGAGTGCAACGCAGTTAGTCCTGGACCAGTCGGCCTTGAAGATCTATTCGGAGCCGAGTTTGACCACGCTGCCTGCAAAGGAGCAACTGCGCTTTGGTGATCTTGCGCAGCGCGCCAAGCAGTTGTCCCGCTGGCTTAGAACCCGTGATGGCGTGGCAGACGAACGTGCGCGGGCAGCCTATGAGGGCGCGCGCAACGAGCTGGCGGCCGCCGTACAAACGTATAGCAAGGAACTTGCGCAGCGCGCTGATCAGGAGTCTTCCAGGTTGGCGTTGCTTCAGCGGGTATATGCACGCGACGGCTCCAAGCCTGCCGAGGGGGCTTCCCAACCCCTATCTGATAAGCCGCATTCCATCGAAGACGTGATCAGCCACATCGAAAACGCCTGGGAAAAACTCGGGCAAATGATCGAGGAACTTGAGACAGTATTCAACGCCGATGCGAGTGGTATGTCGGATTCGGCCATCCACAAACTGCTCAGGCGCGCGGCGGCGCGGATGGAGGAAGCCACGGCCGAATTTGGCAAGACGATCAAGGGCTATGCCGATGCCTCCAGCGCGAGCGGTCTCGAGGAATCGCGCTCGGCTTTCGAGAAGGATGGCGACCAAGATGTCGTCGTCATTAACAAGGAGTCGACCGTCACGCAGGATCTGGTCGCCACCTACAAACGGATGGTCCAGTTCATGCACGACCATCTTATGAAGATCGATTCACTGCAGGACATCGAAGCACTGGATGCCCCGCTGAGCGCACTGCTGGGGGAGATGCGGCATTGCGAAGAGCGGCTGCGCTCAGCGCTTGTGGAGAGTACCGACGGAACCGGGGGGACTCAGTAGGGGAATGTTGGAGCGCAGCGGTAGGAGAGGGCTTCGGGAAAACGCCGGTCGCGCAAGCTTGCGGCGTTCCCGCCCGCCTGCGCGACCGTGCTTCTCATATCGGGGGGCCTATCAGCGCGACCACCTCAACGAAGGGTCGCTGATAAGCGCTTCCAGTCCACCGCTTGAGTAAAGATCCGCTTGCAGCATCGCCTTGCCGGTGGTCGGGTCGATCACGTCTCCCAAGGCCTGCTGGACCGAGGTGACCGGATTCGATGGGTCCATCACGCTCTTGGGTGCCGACTCGACGTCATTGACGGCGGCTAGAGCGTTGTCACGCAGGCCCGCCAGATTGGGCGTATGCGTGATCGCCACGTCGATCACGCCCTGGCGCTGCACTTGAGTAGCGTCCCGCATGAGCGGCTCCAGTTGATTCAACTGGTTGAATCCCCACGTCATGTGCTGCGTGGCCTGCGTTTGCAGGGCACCGCCGAGGTTTTGCATGTTGCCGGCGGCAGTGCCATCCTGCTCGAGCGTTTGCCGGGTGGTCTTCAGCTCGTCCAGGTCACGCGTCAGGTTGACCAACGCTGCCTTTTTTTCCGGGGTGCCGGGCAGGTATTGCGCGACTGCCTGCATGTCCTGTCGGGTCTGGTCCAGCAGCGGTGCGACTGTGTTGTGCGCATAGCTGTCGGTGTCCATCACGGTGTAGGGGCTGCTGTTCTGTGCGCCGACAATGTTCCTGACGTCGTCCGCGCGTTGGGTTTCGACTTGGAAGTCGGCCAGAAAGTCTGCCGGCTTGCCGTCCGCCATGTAGTTCCGGACCCTCGCCTTGATGGCTTCGCTGCCGCTGTTGGCCTCTGCGCTGACCACGTCCTGAAACTGCTGCGTCTGCGAGTGGACCTCGCGCAGCATGTCGGTATCGAGCTTTCCGGCACGCGCCTGGGCGACCAGCGTGCGGCACGCATCCTCTGCCGCGCTGACCTGCTCGCGCTCACGATTGACGGCCTCCATGGCCGCGCTGGCACCGGGCTCGGACGTCTTCGTGGCGAGCAGGTTTGCAGTCGTGAGCACTTGCGATGGCCCGCCGTTCAGCGGATGCGAGGCGTTGAAGGTCCTCAGCGTGTTCAGCGCGGCCGTGGTTTCCGGCGCCGGGGCGTGCGCTTTCCAGTAGCCGATGCTGGCTCCGTCGATCATCGTCATGATGGGCTCGTGTAGAAAAATGACCGACCCAGTCTAGTCACGCTCGGGCGGCAGCAGGCCTACGAACATTCCGAGGCTGTGCGGCCTGCTGCCCTCCACTGGCTACAAGGTATCGGAGTGGCCTGGCGATGCGGTCGGCACGTTTCGATCCCTCGTACGCGAGATTTTTCGGCGCCCGATGTCCCGCTCATCGCGAGCACAAGCGACGCGCTTCAATAGCTCGGGGCGGGGTGCGCCCGCGTCGCCGTCTCGGTATGCGGCTCTTCGCGGCGGCTGATACGCATGGAAAGACCGCCGGGTGCGTGTTCCTCGATGGGAGTGTGAGGTGCGGTCGACCGTGTCGGTGCAATCGGCATCCTCCGTTCCTGAATGTATGCACCGCCCGCCGATTCCGCGACGGGAAGGTGCGGCCGGCAGCCAGCCGCAATGTCGGGCTGCCGCAATTGCTCCAGGAGCCAGTTTGGATCATCGGCACGCAGTGTCTGCGCGAGCGCATCCATGCCCTGCTGAAGCGGCGATTCGGGGCTGCCGGATTTTTGCGTTGTGGCGCATTGCGAGGCGTACATCGCATCGAGCAGCTGCGCTTTTGCCGCGCCGAGCGCGTCCTGATAGGACGCCGTGGCCTGGTTGTCCGATGGTGCGCGCTGTGCGGCGGCGGCCTTGAGCTGCAGGTCGGCATTGACGCCTTGGACCAGCTCATCCAGTGCAGGTTGGCGGGCCAGGGTGGGCGAGCGATCGGCGTCGGGAAAACGGGCTGTCAGCATTGCAATTCCTCAGTTGGGGGATGGCCGCAGTCTAGTGATGGCAATGGCCGTTCACGACTACGGAAAACGGCGGAATCGCTTCGACGGCCACTCGTCCCGGGTTTGCATCCAGCCACGACGATGCTCCAAGCGCACATACGTTTCAGAACGCAAAATATGTACACAAAAAACGCGTGGGATTGTTGACAGAAAAATGGCGCCCCTCCAAGATTCCGGCAAATACGCGGCATCACGCCACATGAATGCTGGCGAATGGAACGCGCCCCATCCGCCTAAAGCACGCTCCCGGCATTGACACGGGGGCGGCCCCAGGAGACAGACAATGCGCCAATCCCCCGGCCAACCCTCGCCTTCTTCGTCGACAATGGCTCACGCCGTTGCCGATCCCGTCAACGAGTTTCTGCCGCTGCCCCGCCTGTTCGCGCTTGGCCTGCAGCACCTGCTGGTGATGTACGCCGGTGCGATTGCCGTGCCGCTGATTGTCGGCAATGCGCTGGGCCTGCCGAAGAGCGATCTCTCGTATCTCGTCAATTGCGACCTGTTTGCGGCCGGTATCGGCACGCTGATTCAATCGCTCGGCTTCCTGATCTTCGGCATTCGCCTGCCGGTGATGATGGGTGTCACGTTTGCCGCGGTTGCGCCCATGATCGCCATCGGCGTGGAGCCCGGCATGGGGCTGCCCGGCATTTTCGGGGCGTCCATCGTTTCAGGTGTGTTCGGCATTGCCATTGCGCCGCTCATGGGCCGGCTGCTCGGCCTGTTCCCGCGCGTGGTGACGGGCACGGTCATCATGCTGATCGGGTTTTCGCTGCTGAGCGTGGGCATCAACTGGGCCGCGGGCGGTCAGCAGATGATTCCGCAGGTGGTCGACGGCGCGCGCCACATGGTGCCGAACCCGGCGTTTGGCGATCCGTTCGGCCTGGCCATTGCAGCGCTGGTGCTGGTGACGATTCTGCTGCTGACCAAGTTCGGTAACGCACTGCTGTGCAATATCGCGGTGCTGCTGGGCATCGTGACGGGCACGCTGGTGGCGGCGGCGTTCGGCAAGGTGTCGCTGGCGGATGCGAGCGCGGCGCCGCTGATGACGCTGGTGACACCGTTCCACTTCGGCATGCCGAAGTTCGAGCTGTCGGCCATCATCTCGATGTGCATCGTGATCGTGATCACGCTGGTGGAATCAACCGGCATGTTCCTCGCGCTGGCGCACGTGGTGGGCAAGCCGATCTCGCGCAACGAACTGACCAACGGCCTGCGTGCCGACGGTCTGGCGACGGTGGTGGCGGGGGTGTTCAACACGTTCCCGCATACGTCGTTCTCGCAGAACATCGGGCTGGTGTCGATCACGGGCGTGCGCTCGCGCTATGTGGCGGCGTCCGGCGGGGTGCTGCTGATCGTGCTGGGGCTGTTTCCGAAGCTGTCGTACGTGGTGGCATCGGTGCCGCAATACGTGCTGGGCGGGGCGGGCATCGTGATGTTCGGCATGGTGGCCGCAGCCGGTATCCGCATGTTGGGCATGGTGGATTTCCAGCAGCAGCGCCATAACCTCCTGATCATCGCGGTGTCGGTCGGCTTTGGCATGATGCCGACGCTGGCGCCGGCCTTCTTCCATCACTTCCCGGACTGGACGCGCCCCATCACCCACAGCGGCATCGTGATGGGCACGCTGGTGGCCGTGGTGCTGAACGCCTGGTTCAACGGCATCCGCGGCTCGCATGAAGTCATGCACGGTGCGGCCGCAGCCGCGCATTGAACATCCAACGCCGCGCTTCAACGCGGCTCAGGTTTCTCCGGCAACCGAGACGCGGTATGCGGTGTGCTGCCGGTAGACCTGGCCCGGGCGCAGCATGACCGCTTCCGCATCGGGCATGTTGACCTGGTTCGGAAACGCGCTCGCTTCCAGACACAAGCCGCTGCGTTGCGCGTGCGTGCCTGCCAGCATGTGGCCCGAATAGAACTGAAGCCCGCGCTGATCGGTGAGCACGGTCAATTCGCGGCCGCTGCCGGGTTCATACAGCCGCGCGACCGGACGCACATGCGGGCGATCGTCCGGTGCCGTATTGCGCAGGACGAAGCAGTGGTCGAACCCGCCGGCCTGCGCCAACTGCGCGTTGGGCCAGTCCAGCCGCGCGCCAATGGGCGCCCCCTGCCGAAAGTCGAATGCCGTGCCCGCGACGTTCATTGCTCGCGTCGGGATCAGCTTGGCATCGACTTCCAGAAAGGCGTCGGCATCGATCGACAGGATGTGGCCCCGGATGTCGGTGCCGGGTCTGCCGCTCAGGTTGAAATACCCATGGCTGGTCAGGTTGATTGGCGTGGGCGCATCGGTGCGGGCTTCGTAGTCGATCGACAGCGTGCCATCGTCGTCTAGCGCATAGCGAACCCGCACGGCGACATTGCCGGGGAATCCGGCATCGCCTTCCGGAGACGTGAGCCGCATGACCAGAGCGCCGTCTTGATCCTCGGCGTCCCATAGTGCCCGATGAAAACCGCTCGCGCCGCCGTGCAGCAGGTTGCCGCCCTCGTTGCGGTCGAGCGCGTAGTCGATGCCGTCGAGCGTAAAGCGCGCGCCGGCAATCCGGTTGGCCCAACGTCCGATCAAGCCGCCCAGATAGCCCGGCGATTCCAGGTAGGCGGCAGGCGTCGCGTGGTTGAGAAGAATCTCGCCCAGGCGCCCGCTGCGATCCGGCGCCTGCCAGGAGACGAGCGTCGCCCCCAGATCGCTGATGGAAACGCGCATGCCTGAGGCATTGCGCAGCGTGAAGAGCCGAACCGGTTCACCGTCCGGCAAGTGCCCCCACGTTGCCGATGAGATGGCGCCGTCGAGCGGCGTATGCGCGGACAGCGCGTGCGCGATGCTCATGATTGGCCCTCTGCGATGGCGCGTTCCTGGTATTCGCGCGGCGTGCAATCCAGCTCACGGCGGAATACGGCATGCATGTATTGCGGGGAGGTAAAGCCGCAGCGCACCGCCACCTCGGCGGTGGCGACATCACGGCTGGCCAGCATGTGCTTGGCCGCGTCGAGCTTATGGCGAAGGATTTCCTGATGCACGGTGCAATGCAATTCACGACGAAAGTGTTCTTCGAGCGATGAGCGCGAAATACCGACGTAGTCCGCGACCTGCTCGGTCTTGATCCCTTGGCAGGCGTATTGCCGAATGAAGTGCCGCGCCCGCATGACATACGGGCTGGCAAGCGGCTGATGGCGGGACGACGCCAGCACATTGATGCCCACGGGTGGCACGAGAATCTGCCGACCTGCCAGGCGCGCGCCGCCCAGCATCTGATGCAGCAGATGTGCCGCGGTGCGCCCCATCTCCACCGTGCCCTGAATGACCGATGACAACGGGATGCGGCTCAAGGTGCGTGTGAGCGGATCGTTGTCGATGCCGATGATGGCGACTTCCTCGGGCACGGCCAACCCTGCCGTCATGCAAGCCTGAAGCAGGTGCCGGGCCCGTGCATCGGTGACGGCAATGATGCCGATGGGCTTGGGCAAGCCCCGCAGCCATTCAATCAACTGACCGATCGCCTGATGCCAGGTCGGCGCACTGGTCGAGAGGCCCCGGTAAATCTCCTGCTCAATCGGGGCGGTGGGATTGTCCTGCCGGCGCAAGCGGGTAAAGGCCAGTTCGCGCTGCTGTGCCCAGCGGTTCTCCGGTGCCTGGGGCAGGCTGTACAACGCAAAGTGCTGCAGGCCGGCTTCGATCAGGTGCCGGTATGCCAGTGAGACCAGCTTGCCGTTGTCCGTTGCGACATAGGGCTCCTTTGCCGGGTATTGCGCTGCATCTTCATACGATGAACCGACGGCCACGACCGGCAGCGGGCAACCGCACAGCGCCTCAGCGACAGCGGGGTCGTCGAAATCCGCAATGATGCCATCGCCATCAAAGCGCTCGATGCCGGGCAGCCGGCAGCGGAAATCCTCTTCGAGAAACAGGTCCCACGTCACGCGCGTGGAGCGCATGTAGTCGCCAATGCCCGCGATGATCTCGCGGTCATACACCTTGTTGGCATTGAACAGCAGCGCAATGCGATGAATGCGCGCGTGCTGCGATGGATCGGACGGTTGACGGTGCATGGTGGCTCGGGCCGCTCGCGGTGGCAGGGGTTGCCAAACGGCTGCAGCGCTGGGGCGTGCTGCTCGCTTGCACATTCTATTGGCTACATGGGGCGCTGTCAGACGATCGCAGCTGGGTGGCAAGAAATGTTAGGGCGGTTGGGCAATTTCGTAATTGCCCGTGCCGAGCGGCCGCATCACCATGCGATGGCCGTCGAGCCGGGCGAGATCACTATTGCGGCGCACCACGCGCACCGTCGGCCTAAGGGTATCCACCAACAATAGAAGATGGAGTGAGACATGAAATCGAACCAACGCCGTAGTGTTCTGAGGGCCGCCTTTTGCGGCGCAATGCTCGCCAGCCTGTCGATTGCGGCGCCCCTGGCGCACGCCAGCAAGGCGCATCCGGAGATTGGCTTTTGTATTGACGACCTGCGCGTGGAGCGCTGGTCGCGCGACCGCGATTACTTTGTCGCTGCCGCAGAAAAGCTTGGCGCAAAAGTGTCGGTGCAATCGGCGGATGCCAGCGAGCAACGTCAGATCTCGCAGATCGAGAACCTGATCTCGCGCGGCGTCGACGTGATCGTCATCGTGCCGTTCAACTCCAAGGCGCTGACCAATGTGGTGGCGGAAGCCAAGAAGGCCGGCATCAAGGTGGTGTCGTATGACCGCCTGATTCTCGATGCCGACGTCGATGCCTATATCTCCTTCGACAACGAGAAGGTGGGCGAACTGCAAGCGCAGGGCGTCTACAACGTCCGCCCCAAGGGCAACTACTTCCTGCTGGGTGGCGCCCCCACCGACAACAACGCGAAGATGCTGCGGCAGGGCCAGATGAAGGTGCTGCAGCCGGCCATCGACCGCGGTGACATCAAGGTCGTCGGCTCGCAATGGGTGCCCGAGTGGAGCGCGTCTGCTGCGCTGGGTATTGTTGAAAATGCGCTGACAGCGAACAACAACAAGATCGATGCCGTGGTTGCCTCCAACGACGGCACGGCCGGTGGTGCGATCCAGGCGCTGGCTGCGCAGAAGCTGGCCGGCAAGGTGCCGGTGTCGGGGCAGGATGCCGACCTTGCCGCCGTCAAGCGCGTGATTGCCGGCACGCAGACGATGACGGTCTACAAGCCGCTCAAGCTGATTGCCACTGAAGCCGCGCAGCTTTCGGTGGCACTCGCCAAGGGTGATAAGCCCAAGTACAACGCGCAGTACGACAACGGCAAGAAGAAGGTCGACACGGTGTTGCTGCAACCCACCCAACTCACGAAGGACAACGTCAACCTGGTGGTGAAAGACGGCTTCTACACGCAGGCTCAGATCGGCGGCGGCCAGTAAGGTCGCGCAGCCAGGGCCACTTCGTGCCGGCGACGAGCCAACGCTTTGTCGCCGGCCGCGTTCGTACCTCAAGGACGAGGCATGTCTGAACCTCTGTTGCAGATGCGCGGCATCGTCAAGACGTTTGACGGTGTGAAGGCGCTCGACGGTATCAACCTGGTCGTGAGGCCGGGCGAGTGTGTTGGCCTGTGCGGCGAAAACGGCGCCGGAAAATCGACGCTCATGAAGGTGCTTTCGGGTGTGTACCCGAGCGGCACCTGGGATGGCGAAATCCTCTGGGAGGGGCAGCCGCTCCACGCGAGCGGTATTCGCGACACCGAGCGGGCGGGCATCGTCATCATCCATCAGGAACTGATGCTGGTGCCGGAATTGTCGGTGGCTGAGAACATCTATCTTGGCAACGAGATCACGCTGCCCGGCGGCCGCATGAACTACGCGGCCATGTACCAGGGCGCGGACAAGCTTCTGCGCGACCTGAACATCCAGGGCATCAACGTCGCGTTGCCCGTGATGCACTACGGCGGCGGCCATCAGCAACTGATTGAAATCGCAAAGGCGCTCAACAAGCGCGCCAGGCTGCTGATTCTGGACGAGCCATCGTCGTCGCTTACGGCGGCTGAAACGCGCATCCTGCTCGATATCGTGCGCGATCTGAAGGCGCGCGGCATTGCGTGTGTCTACATCTCGCACAAGCTCGACGAGGTGGAAGCGGTGTGCGACACGGTCACCGTCATCCGTGACGGCCGCCATGTGTCGACCGCACCCATGCACGATCTGACCACCGACCGCATCATCGCGCAGATGGTCGGGCGCGAGATCACGCAACTGTTCCCGCGCGAACCCCATCCCATCGGGGAGGTTGTCTTCGAGGCGCGCAATGTGACGTGCTACGACGCGAACAACCCGACTCGCAAGCGGGTCGACGATGTGTCCTTCTCGGTGCGTCGGGGCGAAATTCTTGGCGTGGCCGGGCTGGTCGGCGCAGGGCGAACCGAGCTGATGCAGGCGGTTTTTGGCGCGTATGAAGGCGCAAGCGAGGTGGAGCTTGTACTTGACGGGAAACCGTTGAAAGTCCGCGCGCCGCTTGACGCCATTCGTGCGGGCATCGCGATGGTGCCGGAAGACCGCAAACGTCACGGCATCGTCTCGCTGATGAGCGTCGGGCACAACATCACGCTTGCCGTGCTCCAGCGTTTTTCGCGTCTCGGGCGCATCGATGGCGCGGCCGAACTCGATGCGATCCGCAAGGAGATGCGGCGGCTTGCCGTGCGTGCCGCGCATCCGATGCTGCCCATTGCCAGCCTGTCGGGTGGCAATCAGCAAAAGGCAGTCCTCACTCGCATGCTGCTTACCGAGCCGCGCGTCCTGATTCTGGATGAGCCGACCCGTGGTGTGGATGTCGGCGCCAAGTACGAGATCTACAAGCTGATCGGCGACCTGGCCAAACGCGGTATGGCCATCATCGTCATTTCATCAGAGCTGCCCGAAGTGCTCGGTATTTCGGATCGCGTGCTGGTGATCGGCGAGGGCGAGCTGCGTGGCGATTTCGTGAACGATGGGCTGACGCAGGAACACATTCTGACCGCAGCCATTCAACCGGTGCGGCACGCATCCACTTTTCATCAGGTAGGCCACGCATGACTTCTCAGACGAGCCCACAAGCCGCCGGCGGGGTGGACCCTTCGCGTAGCACGCTCAAGGCAACCCAGCGCCTGAGGCAACTCTTCGCACGCTACAAGATCCTGGCGTTGCTGATCGCCGTGGCCGCGATCTGGCTGTTCTTTTCAATGCTGACCGACGGCGCGTTTACGTCGCCTCGCAATCTCTCCAATCTGCTGCGGCAGATGTCCATTACGGGGATGCTGGCCTGCGGGATGGTGTTCGTCATCATCGCGGGCGAGATCGATCTCTCCGTCGGTTCGCTGTTGGGCTTGCTTGGCGGCGTGGCTGCCATCCTGGATCAAGGACTGGGTTGGCCCATTGTCGCGACGGTGCCTGTGGTGCTGCTGCTCGGCGTGGCCATGGGTCTGTTCAACGGATGGTGGTCAACCTACCGGGGCTTTCCGTCCTTCATCGTTGGCCTGGGCGGCATGCTCGCGTATCGCGGCATTCTGCTCGGCCTCACACATGGCTCGACGATTGCGCCGGTGTCGGACAGCTTCGTGTTGATCGGCCAGGGCTATCTGCCGCGCCGGGTGGGTGACCTCATGGCAGTGCTGATCTTCTGCCTGTTGATCTTCGTGGTGATCCGGCAGCGCCGTGAGCACAGCCGCTATGAGCTCGACGTCGCACCGCTCTGGCAGGACGTCGCCAAGTTGATTGCAGCGGGCGCGGTCATTGTTGCGTTTGTCGCCACGCTCAACAGCTATGGCGGTATCCCGGTGCCGGTTCTCCTTGTTCTGGCACTGCTGGGTATTTTTTCGTGGATCTCCAGCCAGACCGTGTTCGGACGCCGTATCTACTCCGTGGGTTCAAACCTGGAGGCCACGCGCCTGTCGGGCATCAACACCGATCGCGTGAAGCTCGCCATCTTCGGGCTGATGGGCCTGATGTGTGCGTTTGCCGGCATCGTCAATACGGCGCGGCTTGCTGCGGGCTCGCCCTCCGCCGGAACCATGGGCGAGCTGGATGCCATTGCGGCCTGCTTCATCGGCGGCACGTCAATGCGCGGCGGCGCGGGCACGGTCTACGGTGCGCTGGTCGGCGCGCTCGTCATGGCCAGCCTCGACAACGGCATGTCCATGCTCGACGTTGACGCCTACTGGCAGATGATCGTCAAGGGCGGCATCCTCGTTCTCGCCGTCTGGGTGGATGTCATCTCGCGCTCCGGCCGTCGCTGAACCACCGCTGCGGGCTTTATCTCTTTTGCTGTAACTGGAATCTCTTATGTCTTATGCAATTTATCCGAGCCTTGTTAACAAGAACGTTGTGATTACCGGCGGCGGTAGCGGTATTGGTGCTGCCATCGTCGAAGGCTTTGCCAAACAGGGGGCGCGCGTTACGTTTCTGGATATTGCGCGTGCGGACGCAGAAGCGCTGGCAGCGTCGCTGGGCGAGTGCGTGCATCCGCCGATCTTCCGTTATTGCGACCTGCGCGACATCGACGCGCTGAACACCACGTTCTCGGACATTGAGGCCGACACGGGCCCCATCGAGGTCCTGATCAACAACGCTGCGAATGATGACCGCCATCAGATCGGAACGGTGACGCAAACCTATTGGGACAACCGCATCGAGGTGAACCTGCGCCATCAGTTCTTCTGCGCGCAAGCCGCGCTGCCCAGCATGAAGAAGCTGGGGCGCGGTGTGATCCTGAACCTTGGGTCCATCTCGTGGCATCTTGCCCAAGCGGACCTCGCCATCTACATGACGGCCAAGGCCGGCATTGAAGGCCTGACTCGCGGCTTGGCGCGCGACCTCGGCGGATTCGGCATTCGCGTCAATTGCATCGTGCCCGGCGCGGTGCGCACGCCGCGGCAGATGGCGCTCTGGCAATCGCCCGAGAGCGAAGCCAAGCTGCTGGCGGAGCAATGCCTGCATGAGCGTGTCGAGCCGGAACACGTAGCCCGCATGGCGCTGTTTCTTGCATCGGACGACGCCGCACGTTGCTCGGCGCGTGAGTACTTTGTCGATGCCGGGTGGTACGGCGGATGACGGCACCGATCATTCCGGAATGCGTCTGGCGCGTCGGCGCAACGCTTGGGGAAGGCGCGGTGTGGCACGCGGCGTCGCGCTGCGTGGTCTTTGTCGATATCAAAGGCAGACGGCTCTACCGATATGACCCCGATACCGCTGTGCGCCGCAGCTGGGTCGCGCCCGGCCAGATCGGCTTTGCGCTGCCCAGCGTTGACGGCGATTGGATCTGTGGTGTGCAAGGCGGTCTCTACCGGTTCGCGTTTGCGACGGGCAGCTTCAGTCGCGTGTTGCCGGTTGAAACCGATCGGCCGGGCAACCGTCTGAACGACGGCTTTGTCGATCGCACCGGGGCGCTGTGGTTTGGCTCAATGGACGATGCGGAGCGCGAGCCGAGCGGACAGCTCTATCGCGTCGCTCGGGACGGCCAACTGAGCGTGCGCGATTCAGGCTACGTCATCACGAATGGCCCGACCGCGAGCCCCGACGGCCGAACGCTGTATCACACAGACACCTTGCAGCGCGTGGTCTATGCCTTCGACCTTGGTGACGACGGCGGCCTGGAACGCAAGCGCGTCTTCACCTCGATTGAGGGCACCGGCTACCCGGATGGCATGGCCGTTGACGAGGAGGGGTGCGTGTGGGTCGCGCTGTTCGGCGGAGGACGGATCGAGCGGTTCTCGCCCGACGGCCGATGCATCGGGCGCGTCGACTTCCCGTGTTCCAACATCACCAAGCTCGCATTTGGCGGCGATGACTTGCAGACGGTCTATGCAACTACCGCCCGAAAGGGCCTGACGGAAGAGGCGTTGCAGCAGCAGCCCCTTGCCGGCGGATTGTTCACGTTTCGCGCGCCGGTCAAGGGACTGCCTTCCACGGACTGTGCCGTGGCGTTTTCTTAGGCGACAGCTCAGCCCTGACGGACAAGCCCGCGTGCCGCCAGGTTGCGATACAGGGCACGGACACCGAATGTCCACGGCGCGATCTCTGTCGACAGGCGCACCGTGTTGACGAGCGCGCCGAGTGCAGGCGCGCTGATCGTCACGCGGTCGCCGAGGTGGTGCGTAAAGCCGGCACCAGGTGCGTCACGGTCCTTGATCGGCGAGAACATCGTGCCGAGGAACAGCATGAAGCCGTCCGGGTATTGATGATGCGGCCCGCAGGTCTGGGCGACGAGATCGAGCGGGTCGCGGCTGATCTCGCTCATGTGGCTTACGCCGTCGAGCGTGAAGCCGTCGTCCGCGCCTTCAACACGCAGCGATACCTGCGTCGCCCGGATCGTGTCGATCGTGAAGCGCTCGTCAAACAGTCGCACAAATGGGCCGATCGCGCAGGAGCCGTTGTTGTCCTTGCATTTGCCCAGCAGCAATGCGGAGCGCCCTTCGATGTCGCGCAAGTTCACGTCGTTGCCGAGCGCTGCTCCGACGACATGGCCGGCGCTGCTGACCGCCAGCACAATCTCCGGCTCCGGGTTGTTCCAGCGCGAGGCCGGATGCAGGCCCACGTCGGCGCCGAAGCCGACCGCCGACATCGGCTGCGATTTGGAGAACACTTCCGCATCGGGGCCGATGCCGACTTCCATGTATTGCGACCATGCGCCCCGGCGCTGCAGTTCCTCCTTGAGCCGCATGGCGGCATCGGAGCCGGGCTTGATCTTGGAGAGGTCCGAGCCCACCACACCCACAATCGACTCGCGCACGTCGCGAGCCTTGGCCGGATCGCCGCCAGCCTGTTCTTCGATCACGCGCTCGATCAGGCTGACAGCAAACGTCACACCGCAGGCTTTGATTGCCTGGAGGTCGTTCGGCGCAAGCAGGGTTGGTGCACTGCCCGTGCGATCGGCGGCCAGGGAGCGTTCGACAAGCGTTTCGACGCGGCCCAGGTTTTCGCCCGGTGCCTGCCGGGCCACGGCCAGTGCGTCAGGATGCTCGAACAGATCTGCCACCGTTGGCACGGCTTCCGTGATGTCGAACACGACACCGTTGCGCACCACCACGACAGAAGGCCCCTCGCCGCTGGCAGTCGTACGCCAGACCCGACCAACGAGCGTTGACTGCTCCAGATCGTGCGGCAAGTAGTTGGCGATGGCGGTCATGTGTACTCCGGAAATTGGACACCCTTGTTGCCAAGGAACCCGCGTGATCGTAGAGATGGCGGTGCGGGGTGTCCAACACGGTGACGTAATTTCCAACCTGTTGGACAATCGAGCCAATCATGAGCGGAGCAGGTTTCCAGTGAAGACAGACTACGAGGTGCCAGCACTCAAGCGCATTCATGACGTGCTGGAAATACTTTGCGCGGCGACGTCTCCCGTCCGTCCGGCCGCATTGGCGCAGGCGACGGGCATGTCCAGAAGCACGCTGTACCTGCTGCTGGAGTCTCTGGAAAAGCGCCGCTGGATCGAGAAGCGGGCCGATGGCTATCTGATCGGCCTGACCTTGTTTGAGCTGGGTAATGCCTATTTCCGCCACGACAGCTTGTTGGCAGCGTTCCGGCGCGAATCCGCTGCCTTCGTGGCCACACACAACGAAGTCGTCCAGCTTGCCGTGCTCGACGGCACGGAAGTCGTGTACATCGCACGGGAGGATGCGCCGCGGCCCGTCCGCCTTGTGTCGGATGTCGGCCTGCGCCTGCCCGCGCATTGCTGCGCGCTGGGCAAGGCACTTCTCGCCAGCCTTGATGACGAAGCGGTGTGCGCGCTCCTGCCGGCCCGGCTTGCCGCCATGACGGAGCGCACCACCACGCGCCGCACCGATCTCCTCCACGAGCTTGAAAGCATTCGCGTGGGGGGGCTGGCGACGGAGCGTGAGGAGGTGGTGGCGGGGCTGGCCTGCTTTGCTGCGTTCGTCGGTGTCACGCCGCTGGGAAAGCACGTTGCCGTGAGTTCCAGCGTGCCCATCAGCCGGCTGGACGCACGCAGGGAGAAGCGTCTCATTGTCGGTGTTGCTGGCATGGCGGACCGCATCGGCCGCGCGCTGGCGCAGGCGTAGCGCTCGGCTGTTTTCGTGGCAGGTTCCGCTATGATCGCCACTCCTCTTTCCCCTTGCGCGTAGACGTTTCTCAATGACCACTGGCCCAACACCCCCTCGCATGGCCGATGTTGCGCGCGCGGCCGGCGTGTCGAAGATGACGGTATCGCGGGTGCTGGCAGGCGGCAGCGTGTCGCCTGCAACCCGTGCCCGTGTGCAACAGGCCATCGACGCACTCGGCTACGTCGCTACGGCTGCGGCCGGGATGCTGTCCAGCGGCCGGTCGGAATTTGTGGCTGCCTTGGTGCCTTCGCTGGCCAGCTCCAACTTTGCCGACACCGTGCGCGGGCTGACGGATGCGCTTGCGCCGCATGGCCTGCAATTGCTGCTGGGTGACACCGATTACCACCTCGACCAGGAAGAGGCGCTGGTGAAGTCGCTGCTGCGCCATCAGCCGCGCGGCATCGCATTGACAGGGCGCCACCACAGTGCAGGCACGCGCGCGCTACTGGAGCGCGCCGGCATCCCGATCGTGGAGATGTGGGATCTGCCTGAGCGCCCGATCGATAGGGCGGTTGGGTTCTCGAACGCCAAGGCGTCGCTCGCGATGCTGCGCCACCTGCACGAACGGGGCTACCGGCGTATCGGTTTCCTGTGCGGCGCAAGCGAGCTGGACCGCCGTGGCACAGACCGCATGCGCGGATACGCGAACGGAATCAAGGCGCTTGGCCTTGGCGAGCCGCGCGTGATCCGCCTGGGCGACTCGCCCATCACCATGAGCCACGGCGGCCCGGCCATGGCCGCGTTGCTCGAAGCCTGGCCCGATACCGATGCCGTGATGTGCGTGAGTGACATGTCCGCATTCGGCGCCATCATGGAATGCCACCGGCGCGGCCTCTCCGTGCCCGGCGACATTGCCGTTGCGGGCTTCGGCAATTTTGAAGTCGCGTGGTGTTGCCACCCGACCATCACGACGATTTCCGTGGATGCCTATGGCATCGGCCTGCGCACGGGCGAGGTCTTGCTCGATGCGCTCGGCGTTGGCGAGGTCACGGGCGCGCGCAAGCTTTCGCGCATCGACTTCAGCATTGTCGAGCGCGAGAGCGCGTAGCCGGCAGCGCGCCGCCGGCTGTTTCATGCTTTTTCATGCATCAATGCGAGTGCCGTGGATTGCCGCGCGTCTCGATCACGTTCAGATACAGCGTTGCCGGCTCGAGGCATCCGCCCGTTGAAAGCTGCCCGACGAACTTCCGGTAGATTTCCTGCCAAGGCGTTTGTGACTGCGGCACGCTGAATGTTGCGGTTTCACGCCGGCGCTCAAGCTCTTCCGCGTCGACCAATACATTGACCTTGCGCGCATTGAGGTCTACGCGGATGCGATCGCCCGTGCGCAGCAGCGCAAGGCCGCCACCGGCAGCCGCCTCCGGAGACATGTTCAAGATCGATGGACTCGCGGAGGTGCCGCTCTGCCGGCCATCGCCCATGCACGGCAGCGATTCGATCCCTTGCTTGACCAGCGCCGCGGGCGGCGCCATGTTGACGACCTCCGCGCTGCCCGGATAACCGACCGTTCCGCAGCCGCGGATGACGAGGATGCAGCGCTCGTCGATCGCCAGCGCCGGATCGTTGATGCGGGCGTGATAGTCCTCCGGGCCATCGAAGACGATCGCTCGCGTCTCGAAGACGTTTTCCGCGCCGGGTTCGCTCAGGTAGGTCTGCCGGAATGCTTCGCCCACCACCGACATCTTCATGATCGCGCTGTCGAAGAAATTGCCCGACAGCACGATGAACCCTGCGCGGTGCTTGAGCGGTGCGTCCACAGGAAAAATCACATCGCTGTCCGCGGCGGGGGCGGCATCGGCAATCGCGCCGATCGTGCGGCCCGACACGGTGGGGCAATCGCGCCGCAGCAACCCGCCCGCGTCAAGCTGGCGAAGCACTGCCGGCACGCCACCCGAGCGGTGAAAGCTCTCGCCCAGGTATTCGCCTGCCGGCATGCAGTTCACCAGAAGCGGAACCGATTCTCCGTGGCGCTGCCAGTCTTCGAGGCTCAGTTCCAGGCCCATGTGGCGCGCGATGGCGATGAGGTGAGGCGGGCAGTTGGTGGACGCACCAAGCGCCGAGGCCACCATGATGGCGTTTTCGAACGCCGCGCGCGTCATGATCTTCGAGGGGCGAATGTCTTCGTGCACCAGGTCGACGATGCGCTTGCCGGTGGCATAGGCCATTTGCCCGCGCTCCCGATACGCCGCCGGAATGCTGGCACACCCGGGCAGCGACATGCCCAGCGCTTCGGCCAGGCTGTTCATCGAAAGCGCGGTGCCCATCGTGTTGCAGTGGCCGATCGACGGTGACGACGCGGTGGTCAACTCCATGAAGCCTTCGTAGTCGATGTCGCCGGCAGCCAGCCGGTTGCGCGCATGCCAGATGACGGTGCCGGAGCCGACCCGTTTGCCCTCGTGCCAGCCATCCAGCATCGGCCCGCCAGACAGGACGATGGCCGGCAGGTCGACCGTGGCGGCAGCCATCAGGCAGGCGGGCGTGGTCTTGTCGCAACCGGTCGTCAGCACAACGCCGTCAAGCGGGAAGCCGTGGAGGATCTCGACCAGGCCGAGATAGGCGAGATTGCGGTCGAGCGCGGCGGTCGGGCGGCGGCTTTGCTCGGCAAGCGGGTGGACCGGAAACTCCATCGGGATGCCGCCCGCGTCGCGTATGCCGGCCTTCACCCGCTGCGCCAGTTCCAGGTGGTGCCGGTTGCATGGCGCCAGGTCGTTTCCCGTTTGTGCAATGCCGATGATCGGCCGGCCCGACTGCAGCTCTTCACGCGTCAGGCCGTAGTTCATGAAGCGTTCGACATAGAGGGCAGTCATGTCTGCATGGTTCGGATCATCGAACCAAAGCTGGCTGCGCAGTCTGCGTGGAGGTTGGGCGGGCATGGTGTCTCGGTTGTTATGTGGAACAGAGTTCCCTCTGGGGGGAATCGGCGTGGCGCTTTCCGGAGGCCTGCAGGCTATGTTGGTACCGGTAACAACGCATGGTAGGGCCGGAAGCTGGCGCAGGCAATAGCCCGCGTTGTCAGCCCCACTTTCGAGGAGGGTGTTTGGATTTGCCGACAGTCGCCTGAGCGCAAGCGTTTGCCGCCCCCGGCTGGTGGGGGGCGGCCTGCGATTTCACGATTCTGCAAACAACCCGCCCTATGTTGTGCCGATCTTCGGGGGAGGATAGGGGGCTGCCATGCAGGGGTTATCTGCACGATTCGAAAAGACTGATGCAGGAAGACGTGAAATCGCCACGCGCGGCGGCGTGCTCAGCCGCTCAAGCCGCGCGCTGCTCATCATGGTGGACGGGCAGGTCACGGGCGAGGACCTTGCCGTGCGTGCCGGTCAGCTCGGCCTGGAAGCGCGGGCCGTGTTCGAGCTGGTGCAGGCAGGTTTCATTCAAAGCGCAACCGATGTTGCCGGCGAGCGTGTCTTCGTTCAGGTGGCCCAGCCGCAACCCGAGACGCTCAAGCCTGCCGCACCGGCGCGCAAGCGTTCGCTGGCGGCGGCGCGCATGTATCTCATGGACATTGCGGCACGCACGTTCAGCTCGGCTGAGCATCCGGTCCGCCAGCGCCTGGTCGAGGCCACCGACCGCGCCTCTGTGGAAAGCGCGTTCGATGCGTTGCTGGCGGCTCTGCGTGAAGCCACATCGGCGTCGATGGTGGAGCAGGTGGAAGTGTCGTTCCGTGGGTTTCTGCCGGCCGAAGAAGGCGTGGCGGGCTGAGTGCTTTGCTCACGCGTGGCGCGACACGACCATGAAATACGCGCAAGGCTCCGCCGTTTGATTGGCAAAACCGTGCTCCACGTTCGCCTCAAAGAAGAGTGAGTCGCCGGGCCCCAGGTATTCCTTGGCGTTTTTGAACTCGACGACGAGGTTGCCGATGGTTACCACGATCTGCTTTTCGGCCCCGGCAGGGTAGCCGGGCAGTATCCCGGTTGAGACGCCGGGCGGAAGGTAGTGATAGAGGAGTTCGACGCGCCCGCCGCCCGTTGCCGGTGAAACGATATGCCGCTCAAAGCCGGTTTCCGGATCGCGGAAGACGGGCCGCTCCGCTCGGCGCATGCGCACCACCGCGCCTTCTGATGCACCGCCCCCGGCCAGTTCCGTCAACGAGGTCTGCAGGTTGTGGGCGATTTTGGCTGCAATCCCGATGGTCGGGCTTTTTTCTCCGCGCTCCACTTTGGACAGCATCGCCCGGCTGACGCCCGAGCGTTGGGAAAACTGTTCCAGCGTCAGTCCGGCGGCCTCCCGCAGCTTGCGCACACGCGCACCAAAGGCACGCGACGACGCCTCGTCGTCATCTTGCGGCCTCAAGTCCTCATCTTGCTTTGCCAACACGCCTCCTTTGCCTTACCCACGCAAACTCGTCAGGCTGACATTATGTCCACGATGGAAGAACATCCAAGCTGAAATGCCGTTTTTTCTTGCCAAAATCTTCCATAGAAGATAGATTTCTCAGAAATAACCCAATGGGAGGCGAAGCATGGGCAGCATGAAACTGATTTCGCAAGGCCAGCGCTACGCTGCCTTTGAATTCGGCGATGTCCAGGTCGTCGCGCTGCGCGATGGCTACATCGACGTGCCGACGACGCGGCTGTGCCAGGCATCCGGCGAGCCCCTCGACACGCTGCCTGCCGGCGTTCCCGTCGTGAACGGTCAGCTGCGGTTGTCAGTCAACGCATTCCTGGTCGTCCACAAGGGCACGTCTGTGCTGATTGATGCCGGCGCATCGAACGCACTCGACGATTCGATGGGCGGCCTCCTAAGCGGATTGCAGGAATGCGGCATCGACAGAAACACCATCACTCAGGTAGCGGTCACGCACACGCATGAAGACCATGTGCACGGGCTCATTGCTCCGGACGGTTCGGAGGCATTTCCCAAGGCGGAACGCATCCTGATCCCGAAGGAAGAGGTATCGGAAATCACCGGGCGGCTCGCGCCAGTGCGCGATCGTGTGGCACCGGTTGACGATGGGCTGATCGTCAGCGATCGGATCACCGCCGTGCGGGCCGCAGGGCATTCGCAAGGGCACACCGTCTATGAAGTCAGAAGCAGTGCCGGGCACCTTCTGGTGTGGGGCGACATCATTCACGTACCGTCCATTCAGTTCGGGCGTCCGGAACTGACCTGGGAGCTTGATGACAGCCAGCCCCAGGCACGTACTACGCGCAAGGCGATCTTGGAAAGAACAGCGCGCCCGGACTACTACGTGGCGGGCGCGCATCTCGACTTTCCCGGTATCGGCCAGGTGATCAGGCGCGGTGAAGATTTTGCCTTCCAAGCCATTGAATCTCGCACGACGGGCCGTGATTAAGGCATCGGACCAGCCCGCGCTGAGCCTGCGCGTGCAGCCTCACGCTGCCTGCTGCGCCACCCCGTCCTTGAGCAGCCCCCGCGCCCGTTGATTCGACTTGTAGATGTTGTCGCGCACGGGCACCGCGCCGGTCTTCACGCTGTGCACCCATTCCTGGGTCGACATCACCGCCGCGAAGCGCGATTGCAGGACCACGCTGAACACGCGGTGGATCTCTTCCGCACTCGCAAAGCCGGCCTGGTTCTGATACGGCACCGCGCCCGATGCGTCATGCAGGAATTCCACCGCCGTGCCGTTGTGCAGGGCGTGGTTGATCGTGGATGCATCGCAGTTGTGCGTCATGTAGCCGACCACGGCGAGCGTATCGATGCCACGCGCTTCCAGCCATTGCGCCAAGTCCGTCTCCGGATAGGCGCTGGGCAGCAGCTTGCGCAGATAGTGATCATGCGGGCGCGACGCCACCACCGGGTGCAGTTGCCAGCCATCGGTGTCGATGGCAAACAGCGGCGAGCTGGCCGGCGAGGTCTGCTGCACGACGATCACCGGAATGCCCGCCTCGCGTGCCGCGTCCATGGCAGCACCAACGTTGGCCACAGTCTGCTGCGGGTCCGGATACTCGATCGGCAGGCCGCCGGTGAAGTATTCGTTCTGCACATCAATGACGATCAGGGCGCGCTTCGGGGCGGTGTTCGTGGTCATGGCTGACTCCTCAAGGTCGGTTGGATCGGGCATTTGCGTGAGCCCGTGGACAGCATCTTCGCGAATGTCTATCCTTCCCGACAGTGGCCCGAAAGACGTTTATCGAAAGAATCGGGCCAAAGCGCGGAGCCTGTATGCAAGCCCAGTCATCTCAACCACCCCAGCATCCCCAGCAAGTCGCCGTTCTGGCCTTCAACGACATCAGCCCGTTTCACCTGTCCGTGCCGTGTCTTGTGTTTGAAGACCGCGTCTGGGCAGGGCTGCCGTCCTACAACCTGCGGATCTGCGCCGGCGAGCCCGCGAGGAAGGGCGGCCTGCGCACCACAGCCGGGTTTGCCGTGCAGACGGAGTTCACGCTCGAAGATGCCGCCCGCGCCGACGTGCTGATCGTGCCGTCATGGCGTGACACGGACGAGCGTCCGCCGGCGGCGATGGTGAACGCGGTGGGCGATGCCTATGCGCGCGGCGCAACGGTGGTCGGACTGTGCCTGGGCGCGTTTGTGCTGGCCGAAGCAGGCGTGCTCGACAGCCATGAGGCGACCACGCACTGGAGCGCCGCCGATGCGTTCTCGCAGCGCTACCCGCGCGTGAAGCTTGTGCCGGATGTGCTCTATCTGGACGCTGCCGACGGCCGTCTGGTGACCTCCGCAGGCACGGCCGCCGGGCTGGACTGCTGCCTGCATCTCGTGCGCCGTTGGCATGGCGCGGAGGTGGCCAACCGCATTGCACGGCGGCTGGTGGTCGCGCCGCACCGGCAGGGCGGCCAGGCGCAATACATCGAGCAACCGTTGCACGATGCCCCCGGCGGCGATCGCCTGTCGGATCTGCTGAACTGGACGGTGGCCAACCTCGCGGAGCCACACTCGCTGGACTCGCTCGCCGAGCGGGCGGCCATGAGCCGGCGCAATTTCACGCGGCGCTTCCGTGAGTTGACTGGCACCACCGTCGGCCAATGGTTGCTGGGGCAGCGTCTGGCCTATGCGCAGCGCATGCTGGAGACCACGCGTCAGCCGGTCGAAGCGATTGCGCAACTTGCTGGCTTCGGCAGCGCGGTATCGTTGCGACAGCATTTCAGCCGGACGTATCACACGTCGCCCAGCGCTTACCGCGCCTTGTTTGCGCAAGCCTAAAAAAAGCGGCTGATGAGCCGCTGTGTTGGTTACTTGCTCAGCTCGTGGCCGATGACGGCGCCGGCTGCGGCACCCCCGATCGTCCCGGCCGTGCTATGCGTCAGTTCGTGGCCGGCCACACCGCCTGCCACTGCACCGCCTGCCGTACACGCCGTGAGCGTGGGAGCCAGCACGGCAATCGCGCAGACCAGCGCTGTTTTCCATGCGTTCATGATGTCCTCCTGAGTCGCCGGCCAGAAGCAGCGGCCGGCATATCCCTCAGTCGAGCAAGGCGCGTGCCGCGCTCACATGAACAGCGGTGACAGCGATAGATGCGACAGCGCGATCACGATCACCTGCGCGATCACCAGCAGGATCAGCGGAGACAGATCGAGCCGCCCACCGAGCGGCGGCACCACGCGGCGGATCGGGCGCAAGAGCGGGTCGACCAGCGTGTTAAGCACGGCGCCCATCGGCGATGCCGGACCCATCCACGACAGGACGGCCGACGCAATCGTCACCCACACCAGCACGTTGAACGCCCACTTGAGCACCGTGAACAGCGCCGCCACAAAGCCCATCGGCACAAGCGCCACCGGGCTCAAGCCCACCGACGCGAGCAGCAGGAACAGATACACGAGTGCCGTGGCATACGCGGCCACCAGCGACGACCAGTCGATATAGCCCGTGGCGGGAATCACCCGGCGCAGCGGGTGCACCAGCCAGCCGGTCAGCTGGAAGATGGCCTGCGACAGCGGATTGCGCGGTGACAGCCGCACCGCTTGCGTCCAGGCGCGCAGCAGCAGCGCCGCGCCAAAGAGCGAGAAGATCGTGTCGAGCAGAAAACGCGTGATATCGCCGAACATGCGTCCGGTTCTCCTATGGTCAGGTCGGGCAAAAGCGCGCAGCAAACGCGCGTGCTGGGGCGCGGTATTGTCGCACGGCAATCTGACGGGGATCTGTGCGCCGATGCCTCTGCGCAGCAGCGGCGCATTCGCGTATTGTGGTGCCCGTTCGCTGTTTTCCCTGTGAGGAGACCTGCCTTGAAGCCCACCCTGTTTCGCGCGTTGTTGTCGCTGGCGTGCCTGTCTGCGGTGCCGCATGTGCATGTGCATGCGCAGGCCGATACCACGTTCGCCGTCGAATCGCCTGCCTTTGCCGACAACGGCGTCATGGACCGCAAGTACGCCGGGAAGAACCCCGCCAACGCCAATTGCACGGGCGACAACGTCTCGCCGCCGCTGCACTGGTCCAACGTCCCGCCCGGTACCAACAGCCTCGTGCTGATCGCCACCGACCCGCAGGGCGCGGGCGGCCTGGGCGTGAACCACTGGATGGCTTACGGCATCCCGGCCACGCAGACGAGCCTGCCGGAAGGCGCCGGCACCGACAGCGCGCTACGCATGGGCCAGAACGCCATCGGCAAGCCGGCGTATCTCGGGCCGTGTCCGCCCAAGGGCACGGGCATGCACCACTACGTCTTTGTGCTGATTGCCACGGATCTGGCGCCGGACGCGTTGCCCAATGGGCTTACGCGGGCTGAACTCGACGCAGCCATCAAGGGGCACAGCAAAGGCGCCGCCGCCTGGATTGGCCGCTTCGGCAACTTTTGATCGATGAGCGGCCGTTCACCGGTGCCGCACCGCGCGCGGCCGCCGGCGGCTCACAATCCCGCCACAGGGAAGCTCGCCTGCCAGACAGCGCTTTGCACGTTCACCGGTTTCGGAATCAGTTTCTGCTGCAGGAACAGGTCTGCAATCTGCTGCTGCGAGGCGACGATCTGCGGCGTGACCGGCGTGACGCCGTAGGGCACGCGCCGCAGCCAGGTCTCCACAACCGGCTGTTGGATGCCGAGCTTGGGTGCCAGCAGGGCGGCGGTTTCCTGCGGATGCTGATTCACCCACAGCCCGGCTGTGCGCAACTGGGCCAGGATGGCGTTGACCGCGCGCGGATGCGTGTTCACGAACTCCGGCGTGGCTTCGTAGAAGTTGAACACCGGCAGCTCGCTGAAATCGCCCAGCGTGCGTGTCTTCAACGCCTTCTGTGCCAGCGCGTAATACGGATCCCACACGACCCACGCATCGATCGCACCACTCTCAAAGGCAGCCCGCGCCTCGGCCGGTGGCAGGTAGATCGGCTGAATATCCTGCACCGTGAGGTTGGCGCGACGAAGCAGCTGCACCAGCAGGTAGTTGGAGCTGGAGCCCTTCTGCAGCGCGATGCGCTTGCCTTTCAGGTCAGCCACGCTGTGCGCGGGTGAGTTGTCCAGCACGAACAGCGCCTCGTTGGTCTTGCCGCCCGGCTCGGCCCCCACATAGACAAGGCGTGCGCCTGCGGCCTGCGCAAACACGGCCGGCGGCGCGCCGGTGTAGCCGAACTCAATGCTGCCGGTGTTGAGCGCCTCCAGCAGTTGAGGCCCGGCAGGGAATTCCTTCCATTCCACCTTGTAGCCAAGCTCGGCCAGCGGTTTGTCGAGCGCGCCTTGCGCTTTCAGCACCGCCAGCAGTCCGGCTTTCTGAAACCCGATACGCACCGTGGTCGGGTCGGCGGCCTGCGTCAGGCCTGCGCACAGCGCTATGCCGGCGCCAAGCAATGCGGCCAGCCAGCGTCGGCGGCCAGATGGGGTGGTGTGGGGCGAATGGCTTTGCATGGTTCCTCCTGCGTCGTCTGTGTTGTGCAGCTGATGCTACGGACAGCACACGCACGAAGGAACGAACAAGATTGCATGTGGATAGACGCCGCCAACGTCAGCCCGGCGCTGCAGTGGCGGCAAGCTCCGCCAGATACGCCCACGGATAGATGCCGCGCGCATGTCCATCACTGAAAACCAGTTGCACGCCGTAACCCGCAGGCGCGATGGTGGTGACGCGCACGGCCGCCGGCACGTTGATCGGCGTGCCGTGATGGCGCTTGAACTGGCACTCCGCACAGCGGCACGCCTCGCGCAATGCCGCGTGGTCGAGCGCGACAACGGCGTCTGCCCAGTGCAGGCGCAACCGGCCTTGTGCGATGTCGTTGTCGATGTGCTCAGGCGGCTGCACGGGCGCGCTCGATTTGTGCCAAGGCGATCCGCACGGCCTTGACGACTTCCGGGTCGCCATCGGTTTGTGCACTGGGCAGGGCCGGCAGGGCAGAGGCTTCGCCGATTTCGCCCAAGGCGAGCGCGGCTTCCTTGCGCAGATTGCTGATCGGGTGCGTGAGCAACGCGGCGACCGTATCGACGGCATGCGCAGCACGCCACCGGCCGAGCGCGCGTGCAGCCTGCAGGCGGACTTGCCAATACGTATCGGCCAACGCCTCGACCAGCGCTTGCGTGACGTGCGAGTCGGGAGCGAGCGCCCGCAGCTTGCCGAGCGTGCTGGCACTTTCCTCCCGCACGCGCCAGGCGGTGTCGTGCAGCGCATCGAGCAGCGCGGGCAGTACGGCGGCATCGGTCGCAAGGCCGAGGGCACCCACTGCGGCACGGCGTACCTCGACATCTGCGTCATGACGCGCGCGTTCCGCCAACGCGGGCAATGCGCCCACATGCTTGCGCCAGCCGAGCACCGCAACGGCCTCACGGCGCACGGCGGCATCGGCGTCATGCAATGCGTGCAGCGCGGGCGCTTCGCTCTCGGGCACGCGCAGCTCACGCAGCCCGCGCAAGGCAGCGGCGCGTACAAAGGCGTTGGCATGATCCACGTAAGGCAACAGCGCGGGGGCGGAGTCGGGCGATTTCAAATCCGTCAGGCCGAGTGCCGCGGCGTGCCGCACGGCACCATCCACGTCTTCCAACGCGCGGGCGAGTGCCGCTACCGTATCCGGCTGCTCCCACGTCGCGAGGATGCGCGCGGCTTCCAGCCGAACTTCCGGCGCGGGGTCGTGCGCAAGCAGCGCGATCACGTCGGGCAACGCGTCGGCGTCTTCCGCATCAGCCAGTTGGAGGAGGGCAACGCGGCGGGTTGCGGCATCCGCGTCGTGCAGGCGCGCCAGGAGGGTTGTCGTCATCGCTACCTCAGCGCAGCAGATACGGAATGTCGACCTTCACCGCGCCGGTCGGGCAGTCCTGCTCGCAGGGCATGCAGTACCAGCATTCGTCGAACTGCATGAAAGCCTTGCCTTTGGTCAGGTCGATGGCGAGCAGGTCGAGCGGGCAGACATCGACGCACACGGTGCAGCCCTTGTCGGCAATGCACTTGGCTTCGTCGATGGTGACGGGCGCGCTGCTGCGGGAGGTGATGTCGTGCGGCGTGTGGGTGAAATGAACGGTCGTCTGTTGCATGGTCATGCAGCCTTCGGAATGCGCATGTGCGCGTAGGAATCGGTGCCGAGCACATCGACTGGGATGACGTACGGTTCAACAGCCTGCTTGCGGCTGGCCATGGCGCCGTGTGCGTCCTTGTACAGGCGCGTATGACAGAACCAGTTGGCGTCGTCGCGTTCGGGGTAATCCACGCGATGGTGATACAGGCCCCAGCGGCTTTCGGTGCGGAAGAGCGAGGCGCGCGCGGCCATCTCGGCGCAATCGCGGATGAAGCTGACTTCCATCGCGCGCATCAGCTCGTGCGGGTTGCTCGCGTGCAGGTGCGTGATGTCTTCGGCAATCTCGTCGAAGCGGCGCAGGCCGATTTCCATCTTGCGCGTGACCTTGGGCGGTTGCAGGTAATCGTTCACCATGCGGCGCAGCTTGTATTCCACCTGCGCGGGGGCGAGGCCGTGGTCGCGCTGCAGCGGCGCAAAGATGCGCGCGCGCTCGCGGGCGATCTGTTCGGCGTCGATGCGGGCGTCGCCTTGCCGGCCGGCGATGTAGTCCGCCGCGTTCTGGCCCGCGAACCAGCCGTACGTGAACGCACCGAGCATGTAGTTGTGCGGCACCGCAGCCATGTCGCCCGCCGCGTAAAGGCCTGGCACGGTGGTTTCCGCGCGCGCATTCACATACACGCCAGACGCGCTGTGCCCGCTGCAGAAGCCGATTTCGGAGATGTGCATCTCCACCATCTGCGTGCGGTAATCGGTGCCCCGCCCCGCGTGGAAGCGGCCGCGGCTCGGGCGCTCGTTGGTGTGCAGAATCGTCTCGATGGTCTGGATGGTTTCTTCGGCCAGGTGGTCGAGCTTGAGAAACACCGGGCCCTTGCCGCCCTGCAGCTCCTGGTAGAACTCCCACATCATCTGGCCGCTCCAGTAGTCGCACTGGATGAAGCGCTCGCCGCGGGCGTTGGCCGTGTAGCCGCCCAGCGGGCCGGTCACATATGCGCAGGCGGGGCCGTTGTAATCCTTGATGAGTGGGTTGATCTGGAAGCATTCCAGGTTGGAAAGCTCCGCGCCCGCGTGATACGCCATCGCGTAGCCATCGCCGGCGTTGGTGGGGTTCTCGTATGTGCCCATCAGGTAGCCGGACGACGGCAAACCGAGCCGCCCAGCCGCACCGCAACTCAGCACCACGGCCTTTGCGTGCACCACGAGAAAATCTGCCGTTCGGCAGTCGAAGCCGAGCACGCCGCAGGCCGCCCCATCGGCATCCGTCAGCACACGCGTGACGACGATGCGGTTCGTGATCTCCACCCGCGCACGCTTGAGCTGGCGATACAGCACCTTCTTGATGTCGTGCCCCTCCGGCATCGGCAGCACGTAGCTGCCCATGTGGTGGACCTTCTTGACGGCGTAGTCGCCGGTTTCGTCCTTCTCGAACTTCACGCCCCAGCGGTCGAGCTGCTCGATGGTGGCAAAGCTGTGTTGCGCATAGGCATACACGCCCGATTGATCGACGATGCCATCGTTGGCCAAGGTGATTTCGCGCGTGTATTGCTCGGGCGTGGCATGCCCGGGAATGACGGCGTTGTTCAGCCCATCCATGCCCATCGAGATGGCGCCGCTGCGCTTCACGTGCGCTTTGTCGATCAGCAGCACACGCAGCGCGGGGTTGCGTTCTTTTGCCTTGATGGCCGCCATCGGGCCGGCCGTGCCGCCGCCCACGACGACGAGGTCGTACTCCAGTTCCAACGTGTTCATACGGTGCCTTGCAAAGGGAGGATGGATTGCGCATGCGTCGCCACTTGCCGATCCAGTCGGAGCCGGTACTGGAAGGCGTCGCCGCGAAAATAAAGGCGTTCAAAGTCGATGGGCGTGCCTTGTGCGTCATGCGTCAGGCGCTCCACACGCAGCAGCGCTGCGCCTGCGCCCGTGTCGAGCGCGGTGGCCGTGGCGTGATCGGTCAATGCCGCATCGATGGCGAGCGTGGCATGGCCCAGCGCCACACCCGCGTCCTGCTCCAGCACGAGAAACACATCGCGCGTGGCGAGGTCCGCCCGGGCGACGATGCTGCCAAGTGCGTCCGGCAGCCACGTCACCTCAAGCGACACCGGCACCTGATCCAGCAACCGCACGCGATGCAATTCCGTGACGGGCGTATCGGGCGCCAGTTGCAGCGCCTGCGCCACATCGGTTGGCGCAGGCACCGTTTGCAGCTTCAGCACGCGATTGCGAATGGCGCGACCGTGTGCCGACATCGCCTCGGCAAAGCCCTGCAGCGCAGTCACGTTCTGAAACGCCTTTGGCTGGCTCACAAACGAGCCTTTTCCGTGACGGCGGAAGATCAGCCCTTCGTTCTGCAGATCTGCCAACGCCTGACGCACGGTGATGCGGCTGGCGTTGAAATGCGCGCCCAGCGCCGCTTCTGACGGCAGCAGCGATGCTGGCGCGTAGTGACCGTTGCGAATGCCCTCGCGCAGCGCGCCCTTGATGCGCTCATAGAGCGGCGGGGCAGGTTGGCGGTGCAAATTAGAGGTGGTCATCGATGGGCGCAACTCGTCATAACAAGTGCGCCCAGTGTAAAAAGCAGACGTATGCAGCGGAACGAAGCTTTTTCGATATGCATGCTCGGTTTCTGACACGCACGGCCGCTATAGTTGCGAGATTGTTTTAAGCCCCCCGCGCGCCGCGCACGCGGGCCGGCATCAGATGTACGGAGCGCCGCGTCTCAGACGGCGCACGAAAACAACGGATACGGGTGATGGACCAGGGCGCACGCCTGCAAGATTTTTCCGCCGGCTTTGCTGACACATTGCGGCAAGCCATGCACGACGTCGACTTCGAGTGGCTCTCGTTTGGCCTGATGGAATACATCGGCGAGGCGGGCAAGCAGCGAGGCGAGCAACGCGTGCTCTACAACACCAACTCCCCCGCCGGCTGGGAAGAGCGCTATCTGGAGCAGCGCCATTTCGAGATCGACCCGCGCATCGCACTGCAGGGGGACTGCGGCTTGCCCCTGGCATGGGACATCCCTTACCTGCGTGAGCGCGTATGCGCCGACCATGCCGACCCTCGCATTGAAACCTTCTTTGCCGACCTGGTGCGCTTCAACCTGAATAGCGGCATCGTGTGGGGCGCGCCATTGCGCCATCAGATGACGCCGCGCTCCACCTGGATCGTCTTCTGCAGCCTGTCTTCATCCAAGCCCGATCGTGCCTGGATGAACGACACGGTGATGGGCGGCGCCATGCGCATCATCGTGCGTGCCTGCACGCATCTGGAAGAAGCCCGCGACAGCGCGCAGCGCAACAAGGAGATTGCCACGCGCGCATCGCTACCCGCGCACGTCCTGCGCCGCGTGATGGAGTTTGTGGAAGCCAACGTGACGCAGCCGATCAGCGTGCGCGACATGGCCGACATTGCAGACCTGAGCGTGCATCACTTCGCCCGCAGCTTCAAAGAAGCCAGCGGCCGCACGCCGCACCAGTACGTGACCGAACGCCGCCTGCAACTTGCCAGCCGTCTGCTGACCGAGACGCGCATGTCCGTCCTGGAGATCGCAACCGCGGTGGGCTTTGAGAGCGCGAGCCACTTTGCGCTGGTCTTCCGCCGCCGCCAGGGCCTGTCGCCCAATGACTTCCGCCGCCAGCGCGTGGCGTTTTCGCACGTGGCGGCATCGCTGGCGGAATCTCGCTGAGCAGACTGCGGGGCTGCCATCGTTGCGCGCGATTTTGGTGCGCTGCACGATATGCAAACACCCTGTCTGATATCAAAAGCGATATCGGTTGGCCCCCAAAAAAACATTAGACGGTCATGTCAGGCTGTCAATACCATGGCTCACCACGAATCGCCGGCAGGGGAAGACGGTCGCCCCTGCTGAGTTTGACTCGTGTACCGCGTTGCAAAGACGACGTGCGCAGCCCCGGGGGCAGTTACCGGCTGCGCTCCACCATAACGGAGACAAACGATGAAAAAAACGAGCGCTTTGTGCGCCAGACGGACCGTGTTGAGCTTGCTGGCCACGGCCGGCGTGCTGCTGGCCACGGGCCTGACCACCGCGGCTCACGCGGCTGACAAGTCGTTCACCATGGGTTTTGCCCAGGTGGGTGCCGAGAGCGAATGGCGCACCGCCAATTCGGAGTCCATCAAATCGACGGCCAAGGCGCAGGGCGTGAACCTGAAGTTTTCCGACGCGCAGCAGAAGCAGGAAAACCAGATCAAGGCGATCCGCTCGTATATCGCGCAGAAGGTCGATGTGATTGCGTTCTCTCCGGTGGTGGAATCCGGCTGGGACACTGTGCTGCAGGAGGCCAAGGCCGCGAAGATCCCGGTCATCCTGACCGACCGCGGTATCGACAGCAAGGACACCTCGCTCTACACCACGTTCATCGGCTCGGACTTTGTCGAGGAAGGCCGCAAGGCGGGACGCTGGCTGCTTGAGAACGTCAAGCCCAAGGGCGGCGACGTGAACATCGTCGAGCTGCAAGGCACCGTCGGCTCCGCGCCTGCCATCGACCGCAAGCGCGGCTTTGAAGAAATCATCAAGGCCGATCCGCACTACAAGATCATCCGCTCGCAAACCGGCGACTTCACCCGCGCCAAGGGCAAGGAGGTGATGGAAGCCTTCCTCAAGGCCGAGGGCAAGAAGATCAACGTGCTGTTCGCGCACAACGACGACATGGCGATCGGTGCGATCCAGGCCATTGAAGAGGCCGGGCTCAAGCCGGGCAAGGACATCACCATCATCTCCATCGACGGCGTGAAGGGTGCGTTTGAAGCCATGATGGCCGGCAAGCTGAACGTCACGGTGGAATGCAGCCCGCTGCTCGGGCCGCAACTGATGGATACCGCGCGCGCCGTGCTGGCGGGCAAGACCGTGCCCAAGCGCATCGTCACCAAGGAAGGCATCTTCCCGATGGACGTGGCGGCCAAGGAGTTTCCGAACCGCAAGTACTGATCCTGCTGCACGGCCCGATCTTGGCACCCGGTTTGCCAAATTCGTACTCGCCGTATTTATGTACGGCTGCCGATTTGGACAACCCGTCCTGCCAACCTCGGGCCGCTCGCTACGGATCATGAACAGGTTCCGAGCGGGCCGGCAGGGCGACTTTGTTTCGCCATGCCGGCTGCGCCACGTTAACAGGTGACATCCATGTTGGATCACGTTGATCATGCCGCCGCCACAGATGCCCGTGGCGCGTTGCTTCACATGTGCGGCATTTCCAAGAACTTTCCCGGCGTGCAGGCGCTGGCCGCGGTCGATTTCCGCTTGTTTCCCGGTGAAGTGCATGCCTTGATGGGGCAGAACGGCGCCGGCAAGTCGACGCTTATCAAGGTGCTGACTGGCGTTGAGGCGCCCGATGCGGGCGAGATCGTGCTCGGCGGTCAGCCCATCGCGCCAAGCTCGCCGCTGGACGCGCAGAAGCTCGGCATCAGCACGGTGTATCAGGAGGTCAATCTCTGTCCGAACCTGACCGTGGCAGAGAACATCCACATCGGCCGCTTCCCCATGCGCATGGGCAGCATCGACTGGCGCGCCACCAACCGCGCCGCGCAGGCGCTGCTGGCCGATCTGAACATCCACATCGACGTGACGCTGCCGCTGTCGCTCTATCCGGTGGCCATTCAGCAGATGGTGGCAATTGCGCGTGCGCTATCCACCGAAGCCCGCATCCTGATCCTGGACGAGCCAACGTCCAGCCTGGACGACGACGAAGTGGCGCGCCTGTTTGCCGCCATTCGCACGCTCAAGGCGCGCGGCATGGCCGTGTTGTTCGTTACACATTTTCTGGAGCAGACCTACGCCATTGCCGACCGCATTACCGTGCTGCGCAACGGTCGGCTGGAGGGCGAATACGCCGCGCGCGATCTGCCGCAACTGCAATTGATCAACAAGATGGTCGGGCGCGACATTGATGCAAGCCGCTTCGAGCGCACCGAGGTGCCGGCGGTGGATGACTCCGCGCCAGCGTTCCTGAGCGCGCGTGGCATGGGCCGCCGTGGTGTCGTGCAGCCGCTCGATCTGGACGTCCGCCCCGGGCAGGTGCTGGGCCTGGGCGGGCTGCTGGGCTCGGGCCGCACCGAGACCGCGCGCCTGCTGTTTGGCGTGGATCGCAACGATGCGGGCTCGATCAACGTGCAGGGCCAGGCGCATCAGTTCAGTTCCCCACGTGACGCCATCCGTCAGGGCATCGGCTTCTGCCCGGAAGACCGCAAGACCGAGGGCATCATTGCCGAGCTGTCGATTCGCGAGAACATCATCCTCGCGCTGCAGGCCAAGCGTGGGCTGTTCCGCTATCTGCCCAAGAAGCGCCAGCGCGAGATTGCCGACCAGTACATCGCCCAGCTCGGCATCAAGACGCCCGACGCTGAAAAGCCCATCGGCCAGCTCTCGGGCGGCAACCAGCAGAAGGCCGTGCTCGCACGCTGGCTGGCGACCGACCCGGCCATGCTGATCCTGGACGAGCCCACGCGCGGCATCGACATTGCCGCCAAGCTCGACATCATGGACCTGGTGACCGCGCAGTGCCGCAAGGGTATGGCCATCCTTTTCATCTCCAGCGAGCTGCCGGAAGTGCTGCGTGTGAGCCACCGGCTGGCGATCCTGCGCGATCGCAAGAAGGTGGGCGAGCTTGCCGGCTCCGATGTGACCGAAGACAACCTGTGCCACGTGATTGCCGGCGGCGACGTGCCTGCCGGTCAGTCCAACACCCAGTCCAACACCACCGGAGGCGCCGCATGAACTCCGCCAACCTGCGAGCGCTCACCGGCCACAGATTGTTCTGGCCGTGCGTGACGCTACTCTTGCTGTGTCTGCTCAACGCGTGGTTCAACCCGCATTTCTTTCACCTCGACATCCGCGGTGGACACCTGTACGGCAGCCTGATCGACATCCTCAACCGTGCCGCGC
Organism: Ralstonia sp. Ralssp110; assembly: GCF_047325135.1. Taxonomy (NCBI): domain Bacteria; kingdom Pseudomonadati; phylum Pseudomonadota; class Betaproteobacteria; order Burkholderiales; family Burkholderiaceae; genus Ralstonia; species Ralstonia sp. Ralssp110. Next base: position 1,783,056 of record NZ_CP168609.1, read on the forward strand.
CGCTGATGCTCATATCCCTGGGCATGACGCTGGTGATTGCCGTGGGCGGCATCGATATTTCAGTGGGCGCGGTGGTGGCCATCTCCGGCGCCATTGCGGCGTCGCTCATCGGCGGCACGCTGGTGGTACAGAACGGCTTGCCTGTCTACGTGACCAAGGTGCCGCTGCTGCTGGCGCTGCTGGCTGCCGTGGGCGTAGCGCTGGTATGCGGCCTGTGGAATGGCCTGCTGGTGGCGGGTGCAGGCATGCAGCCCATCATTGCCACGCTGATCCTGATGGTGGCCGGGCGCGGCGTGGCGCAACTCATTACCGGTGGCCAGATCATCACCGTCTACTACGAGCCGTTCTTCTTTGTGGGCAACGGCTATCTGTTCGGGCTGCCGTTCGGCCTGTACATCGCGGCCGCTGTGCTGGGCCTGTTGCTCCTGTTGATGCATCGCACGGCGCTGGGGCTGTTTATCGAGGCCGTCGGCATCAACCCGGTGGCCGCGCGGCTTGCGGGGCTGAACACCAAGGCGCTGCTGTTTGGCATCTATGGATTTTGCGGTGCCATGGCCGGCGTTGCGGGGCTCATCATCTGCTCCAACGTCAAGAGCGCGGACGGCAACAACGCCGGGCTGCTGCTGGAGCTTGACGCCATCCTGGCCGTCACGCTGGGCGGTACCTCGCTGGCGGGCGGCAAGTTCAGCCTGTGGGGCAGCGTGATAGGCGCGCTCATCATTCAGACGCTCACCTATGCGATCTACTCGATGGGCGTGCCGCCCGAGATCAACCTCGTGGTGAAAGCCGTGGTGGTGTTTGCCGTGTGCCTGGCGCAATCGGAAGCGTTTCGCGGCATGTTCTTTCAACGCCAAAGCCGTGCAGGGGCGCAGTCATGAGAGTCAATCCACGGCGCTTGCCGTTCTACGTCACGCTGTTCCTGTTTGCGCTGCTGTTCGGCTTTGGGTCTGTGACTTACACGGGCTTCTTCAGCGTGCAGGTGTTTCTCAATCTGCTGATCGACAACGCGTTTCTGATGGTCGTTGCCATTGGCATGACGTTCGTCATTCTGTCGGGCGGCATCGATCTGTCGGTGGGCGCGGTGGTGGCCCTTACCACCATGATCTCCGCCGCGCTGGTCGAACATCACGGCTGGTCGATTGGCGTGGTGGTGCCGCTGGTGCTCGCTGTCGGGTGCCTGTTCGGCTTGATGATGGGCGTGCTGATCCAGGTGTTCCGCATCCAGCCGTTCATCGTCACGCTGGGCGGCATGTTCCTCGCGCGGGGGCTGTGCTACCTCATCAGCATTGATTCGATCAGCATTACGGACCCGATCTACACCACGCTGTCGCAATACAAGATCCAGGTGGGCGGCGGCAACTACGTGTCGCCCAGCGTGGTGATTGCGCTGGTGGTGTTTGCTACCGCGGCGTGGCTTGCACATTGCAGCCGCTTCGGCCGCACGGTCTATGCGCTGGGCGGCAATGAACGCTCGGCTTTGCTGATGGGCTTGCCGGTGGCGCGCACGCGCATCCTCGTCTATGTGCTCAGCGGTTTCTGCTCGGCACTGGGCGGCGTGCTGGTCACGTTCTACATGCTCTCCGGCTACGGACTGCATGCCCAGGGCATGGAACTGGACGCCATTGCCGCCACCGTGGTCGGTGGCACCTTGCTCACAGGTGGCGTCGGGCTGATCAGCGGTAGCGTGGTGGGCGTGCTGTTGCTCGGCGTCATCCAGTCGTTGATCACCTTTGACGGCACGCTCAGCTCCTGGTGGGCGCGCATCGCCATTGGGGTGTTGCTGTGCGTGTTCTGCCTCATGCAGCGTTTCCTAGGGCGCGCGCAACGCGGGGTGTCCGTACCGCCGTCCAGCCCACACAAGCCCGTGCAGCGCCCGACTGAAACGGCCAAGGACACACCTGCTTCGGCCATCGTCATGCGTTCACACGCCATGCCGCCGTTCAACTAGGTGGGCACGCTCACGCGGCTTGAAGTCGGTCCGTCGCGCGTACGGACCGGCTCTCGGATGTCTCCCCTCACGCACCCGAATCGCCAAAGCACGCACTGATGCAGAGCGCAATGTGAGCGTTTTGACTCACGCACTTAAGGTATCTCGCGGCCTACCGATATGCAGATTCAGAACATCCAACATTCCGGAGCACGTGCCTCCGGATAAACAGGTCGGGGGAAATCATGCCGTCTATCGTGCATTCGGTGCGCTTCAAGTTGCTCGGGGCGTTTGGTCTGTGTCTGGCGCTGCTGCTGGCCACGGGTGTGTTTGGGGTGCGGGGCCTGATGCGCCTGAACGCCAACATTGGCGACGCATACACCAACAACACGCTGCCTATCGCGCAGCTTGCCGAGCTTCGGACGGCGCAACTGGATGTACGCCTGCAATTGCGCCGCGCTCAGGTCTTCAAGGACGACGCATCGCAGGTCGCAGCGGCCGTGCGCACCATGCGTGCGGATATGGACCAGATCAACGGCGCGTGGAAGCAGTACTACCCCGCCAGCGTGACGAGCGAACAGGAACGCGAGGTCGCCAGCAAGATCAACGACGCCCTGCCGCAATTCAACACCGCCACGAACGAAGCGATTGAAGCGTTGCAGGCAGGTCACCATGATGCTGCCTCGCAGGTCATCAACCACCACGCCCAATCCGGCCAGGCCGTGAGCGAACTGCTGGCAAAAGACATTGCCATCAATCTGGAACAGGCCAAGTTGGCCGTCGACGATAGCGAAGCAACTTATCACTCCATCTTCAGCATGGCTGTTGTGCTGGTGTGCGCTGGGTTTGCGGTGGGCGTGGGCATGTGCTGGTATCTGCTGCGTGCGATCTCTCGGCCGCTCAGCCGAGCGGTGGACGTTGCCAACCATATTGCCGGTGGGCGGTTGGAGAACAACATCGTGATCGACACGCAGGGCGAGTTTGGTGAGCTGCTGGCCGCACTGCGCACAATGGATCAGCAGTTGACCGACACGGTGCGCGGCATCAAGGTATCGGCCGAATCCGTGACGGTGGCGTCCAAGGAGATTGCAGCCGGCAACATTGATCTGTCTGCCCGCACGGAGCAGCAGGCCGCATCGCTTGAGGAAACCGCGTCGAGCATGACGCAGTTGACCGAGACCGTGAAGCAGAACGCCGAGAACGCCGCCCAGGCCGACAGCCTCGCCTCCAGCGCCAGCACCATCGCGCAGGCAGGCAACGAGGCCGTGCAGGCCATGGTCGGCACGATTGACCAGATCAGCACCAGCTCGGGCAAGATCTCCGAGATCACGGGGCTGATCGAGGGCATTGCCTTCCAGACCAACATCCTCGCGTTGAATGCCGCGGTGGAAGCCGCGCGCGCTGGCGAGCAGGGCAGGGGCTTTGCCGTTGTTGCCAGTGAGGTTCGCACGCTTGCGCAACGCTCCGCTTCTGCCGCCAAGGAGATCAAGGGGCTGATTGGCGACTCCGTTGCCGTGGTGCAGGCGGGCTCGCAACAGGCGGCTGCGGTGGGCGAGACCATGAGCGAAGTGAAGGATGCCATCCGCCGCGTATCGGAGATCGTGGCCGAGATTGCCGCCGCCTCTGCCGAGCAAAGCCGGGGCATCGAGCAGGTCAATCAGGCCGTCACGCAGATGGACGAAGTCACACAGCAGAACGCCGCGCTCGTCGAGCAGGCCGCAGCGGCAGCGCAATCGCTGGAAGAACAGGCGACGACGCTGCGGCGCGCCGTATCGGTATTCCGTCTGTCGGATGGCGCCAGCGGGCCTGCGTTTGCCTGAGCACCCGGCGACAAGCCTCTTAGGCGCTGCCCGCTACGGCACCGCCGGGCCTTGAAAAGGTTGTTTCGTGCAACTATATTGGTTGCGCGAAACAACTAATCGAGGCCGGTATGGACTTCATTGAAGCGCCCACGCAATCACGCGAGCAGACCATCCGCGAGCTGCGGGAGATTTCGCGCAAGCTCGTTCGCGAGCTTGGCTTCATGCGCAACACGCTGGCTGAGAGCGATCTGCCGCCCTCTGCAGTGCACGCGATCCTGGAGATTGCCGGCTCGCCGGGCATCCAGGCACGCGACCTGGCCGAACGCCTGCGGCTGGACAAATCGAGCACCAGCCGCCAGGTCACCCGGCTGGAATCCGCCGGCCTGGTCGAGCGCCGCACCTGTGCAGACGACGCCCGATCTTCCGAACTGCACCTCACCAAAGACGGCCAGCAATTGCGGCGCAAGATCGACGCCTTCGCTTCCGGCCAAGTCTCCAATGCGCTGCGACACCTGACGCCCGCAGACCAGCAACGGCTGGTTGCATCGCTGTCGCAATACGTCAGCGCGCTGGCCGACGACAACGACCACAAGCCCGCGCAAGCCCCCGCTGACGCGGGCCCCCAGATCGTGCAAGGCTACGTGCCCGGCTGCATTGGCGATATCGCCAGCCTGCATGGCCGGTTCTACGCGCAACATTGGGGGTTTGGCGTGTTCTTCGAGCGCCGCGTCGCCAAGGAACTGGCCGACTTTGCGCAATCCCTGCCCGACGCCAACAAGGCACTCTGGCTGTGTGTGGAGAACAACCGCTGCCTCGCATCGCTCGCCATTGACGGAAACTCGGACACGCGCGTTGCACACCTGCGCTGGTTCATCGTGGATGATTCACTGCGTGGCACCGGTATTGGCCGTAAGCTCATGTCGCAGGCCATGCGCTTTGTCGACGAGCGCTTTGACGAGACTTACCTCAACACCTTCAAGGGCCTGGATGCTGCCCGCCACCTGTACGAATCGTTCGGCTTTCAACTTACGCATGAAGAAGCCGGAACGCAGTGGGGCAGCACCGTAACCGAACAGCAATTCCGCCGCCGCAAACAGGGCTGACGTTGCGTCACCCCCGGCGCACAAGGAGACCGCACGTGACATCGCAACTCAATCTGGACGCCTACTTCAACCGCATCCAGTGGGGCGGCGGCACCCGCCCCAGCTACGACACGCTCGCGCAGTTGGTGCACGCGCACATGCGGCACATTCCGTTTGAGAACCTCGACGTGCTGCTCGGGCGCGGCATCCGGATCGACCTGGAAAGCCTGCAGAACAAGCTCGTTCACGCACGCCGCGGTGGCTACTGTTTTGAGCACGCCACCTTGTTTGCCGCCGTGCTGGAGCAGCTTGGCTTTCAGCCGACCCGTCACTCGTCGCGCGTGGTATTGCTCGCCCCGCGCACGGAGGCGCCGCGCACCCACATGTTTCTGACGGTGCCGTTGCCCGAAGGCACCTTCGTCGTCGACCCAGGTTTTGGCGCGCTCGCCCCGCGTGTGCCTGTGCCGCTGGACGGCACGCAGGCCAATATCGACGGCGAACTGCACTGGATGGCGCGCGATGAAGACCGCTGGATACTCCGCGCACAGGTGCGCAGCGACACGCCCGTCGACGCCTGGGTCACCACGATGGAGCAGGACTACCCGATCGATTTCGAAATGGCGAACCACTACACGAGCACGTATCCGGCGTCGCCGTTCATGAACCGCATCCTCATGCGGGCATTGACCGACGAAGGGCGCGTGACGGTGATGAATCGGGACGCCACGATCTGGCGCGGGAATACGCCGCACAGGTTTGAATTGGAAGACCGGAGGGCGTTGCGGGGGCTGTTGGCTGAGTACTTTGGGATTGACTTGCCGGAGGTGGAGGGGATGCCGGTGCCGGGGGTGAAGGCGTGGGCCTGAGAAAGCAGGTTTTGTAAGTCACCCACCGAGATTTCGTAGCCGTACCGGAGATTCGCGGGCAATCGTTAGGTAGTTTTCCGTAGGAACTTGCGAAGAATATCTGCGGTCTGTTCCGGAATTTCCTCCGGAAAAAAGTGGCCGCCATCGAGCGCATGACCTTCAACGTCACATGCAAAACCCCGCCAGATTTCTAGTGGCCCACCATCGTCCTGATACCACTTTTCTATTCCAGCGTTTTTACTCCAAACAGCGAGTAACGGGCAGGTCACCTTTTTATTTACTGAAATATCGGCAACATCATGTTCACGGTCTATAGTTGCCGCCGCTCTGTATTCTTCACAAATTGCATGAATGCGTGCGGGATCGCTTAAAGCATCAATATATGCATCTCGCACGTCTATCGAAAACGTGTCGCGTCTGGTTCCCCAACCGCTCAATGCATTATCAATAATCGCGTCTGGCGCTGCCGAAATCAGTCGCTCTGGGAGCGGCGCTGGCTGAGATAGTAGTGACCATGGCCAGAAGGCCAAGGCCAATTTCGCGTCAGCCCTGTCCCAGACAACCTCCGTCGGCAAGATATCGAGCACAGCAAGGCGGCGGACACAAGCCGGAAAATCCAACGCCATACGGTGTGCAACGCGAGCGCCTCGATCATGACCGATGACCGCGAAATGCTCATGGCCGAATCTGCGCATGAGTGCAACCATGTCTCTTGCCATTGCTCGTTTGCTATATGGCGCGTGGTCCGGGGCCGAATCAGGACAACTGCTCTTTCCATATCCGCGTAGGTCTGGACAGAACACTTCATGTTGATCAGAGAGCAGTGGCGCAACCGCCCTCCACATCAAATGTGTTTCAGGAAAGCCATGGAGAAAAAGTAGCGGTGGACCGGATCCGAATCGCTTGAGAAATATCTCCGCTTCGCCTGTATTGACAGTGATGCCTGGGACGCTATCGAACATCGGGTGCCTCGTAGAGAACGATGAACGATTCATTATGGACTAATCGGTTCTTTGCCTGATGTGCAGCGCGAACCGCTTATGACAGGATTGAAGTCGCCAATGCAACTGCTCTACCTTGTCTCACTCAAAAAAAAGATAAAGAGCGAATTGGATGGAAAAGACGGCGCTCTACCAATCAGGTGTGTGCTGGCTATGTTGAATGCGCTTGATGATGCGTCGGCCGCAAGCGCCCCCGCCCGTCGCGGGTTCGCTTTTACTGCTGTTTTTCTTATTTCAGCTTGTTCGCACGTGCCAGCACGTGCAGGACTTCCCACCGGTACAGGTCCACTGTCACACCATCCAGCGACGTCAGCATGAAAGCGCCAATCGCATCGAGAAACCCTGCCTGGTATTCAACGGCCTTGTCCTTGACCTGAAGCTGGTATTCCAAGCGCAAAGTCTTGGGGCTGAACTGCCGCTGCACCTTCATGTCCATTTGGGCGCGCCGCAGATAATCCCGCGCGCTCAGGGCGCCTTGTGCATACAGGAGATTGTCTTCAAGACTCATCGGGCACCTCCTGACGGAGGACGCTGCGCGATGCAGGTGAAGTGACAGTTTGCGGGGCGATACCCGTGTGGGATGGGTACAGCTTGGGTCGGTTGATCCATTGTCTTGCCTCTGGTTGAGTGAGGAGCCACCCACCGGTGAGGGTGGGCGGGCACACGACAAGGTCTGCAATACCGATCAAGACAAACCAAAAAAATCGGCAGGGCCGAAGCCCTCCCTGCCGGGCCCGCCCATATAGGCGAACGACGGCACGCAAGGGCCTAACGGCACTCGCGGATTTGTCTTGAATTCGGGATTGCAGTCCCGGCTGCGCTTGGTTTGCGCGAGCGGGGGTGAGTTTATGGGCGGCGAGCCGCGGCGGCAAGTTGCGGTTTGTCTCAGGGCCAAATCAGAGCGCATTCACGGGGTCCAGAACGCCGCACGCCGAGTTCCAGACTCGGGGTGCCGAGTTCCGAACCGCAAACGCCGAGTAAAAAGCCCCACATGCCGGGCTCCGAGCCTCAACGTTGGAGTCCAGAACCCCAATCGCCGAGGTCAGACCCTCGACCGTGCTCAAAAAAGCAGCATGTGTTGCTGAAAAAAGCAGCAAGCGCGAGGCAAAAAGAGTCGTGCGCCGAGTTCAGAGCCTCACGCGTGGGGTTCGGAGCGCCATGCGTCGAGGTAAAAGGTCCGACCCATTGCTGCAAAAAGCGGCACGCGCGAAGCAAAAAGCCCCACGGTTGGGGCTTGGAGGGCGGCTAGCGGGGGTTGAGGGGCGGCAGTCGGGGGTTTAAGCCTCAAGGCGAAAAAAAAGGCGTGCCGTCTGGCACGCCCATCGTGATCGATCCGCCGGGTTCCGCAGGCCGTTTTGGCAGCGTGCGGACCGGCCGGATTGCGCGTTGCCTTTGCGCTTAGTTGTACGTGTACACCATGCTCTTGAGGCTGTTGTCGAGCATGCGGTAGTTGAACAGCACAGAGCGGGTGCCCGAGCTGGTCAGCGCCGGCACCTGCTGCGAGGGCAGGTTGATGACCGCCGACGTTGCGCCCCTTGCCACGTTGGTTGACGCGCTGTAAGTGCCCTTCAGATCCACCGTGACAGCAGCACTGCCGATCTGCTGGGCCGACGGGTTCTGCGCCCAATCGACCACCATCGAAGACAGCACGCCGTTGGTGGCGCTGTTGGACGGGTTCAGATCCGCCAGCGTCTGGCTGCCTGCGGTATTCCACGGCAGGTTCACGGCCTGGGTGGCTTGCACCAGATCCGTCAGCAGCGTCTTGTGATAAACGCGGTCGGGCGTGGTTTGCGAGCCGTAGAACAGTTCGACCTGATACCGCGCGTTCTTCACGACAGGGTTCGGATCAAGGCTGTCCGACGCCTGCGCCCAGACCGGATTGCTGAAGTCGCTACGCGGTGCCGCCAGCGTGGTCGCTGCGGAGCCAGTCAGGCCGACCGTGCGCGCGAACCAGAAGTTCGGGCAGTTGTAGGTGGCCGTACCGCCGTTGCTGCAACGGGTGGTGGCCGGAACCGTACCGAACTTGTTGCTCACATCCATGTACACCTGGGTCGGCTCGTTGCTGTCGCCCGTGGGGGCGATGTAGACGAGACCGCTGGTGGGCAGGCCCGGCCCCGTAATACGCGCAAAGCTCAGGCTGCCGTTGTTGTTGACGCTGCCCGGGCCCTTGGCGTTGATCCAGAACTGGATGCCCGTCTGGAAGTGGTTGTAGCTGTTGCTATTGGCGCTGGTGCCCGCAAAGTTCGGGTTGACCTGCTCGACCCGGCGAACCTGCAGACGGTCGCTGACTTCCACCGGTTGCTGATTGCCCACGACCCACCAGTTGGACGGGTGCGCAGCCGAGGTGCCCGACGCGACGTAGCGCGCCAGCACAATGATGTTGCCGGGGTTGCCGCTGGCGTCCAGGTACTTGGTGTTCAGGATGGCCGTGTCGTATGTGGGGGACGACGGCGAGCCTGCCGGATAGAACGCCATGACTTCCGGCACGCTGAACTTGGCGCCGGTCATGCTGTCGCTCATCAGGTAGCCGAAGAATAGCTGTCCGAACGCGTAGCCGTTGTGCAGGAAGGCGATGCCGCCGGCGTTGCTCGTGTCTGATGCAATGTTCTGGCAGGCCGGTGCCAGCGCCGTCACCTTCGGGCCGCCTTGCGAAGCGGGCGGCGTGAAGTCTGTGCCCAGCACGCGCTGCGCGGCGGGCAGCGCAAAGCAGGCGGTCAGCGCATTTGCCAGGGCTTGCGCGCCCTGCGGCAGGCTCGAAACGTTCGGGGCGGGCGCCGGCAGCGACGAGCCGCCGCTGGTGGCGGTGGCCAGCGGCACGGGCGTGCCGTCCACCGTACCCAGTCGCAGTTGGCCGGTGGCCGGGTCCTTCGATACCGTCACTACATCAAGAATCTGGTCGGCCGTATTGCCGACGCCAGAAGCCGTCGCTGCGGAAATGCTGGTGGCAAACGGGTCATAGTTGGCCGGCGCACCGATGGCGCTCAGCACCGACGACAGTTGCGCCACGACATTCGCGGTAACGGCCTTGAGGGCGTTCGCATCCACCGTCTTCGCATTGACCAGCGTGAGCGGATTTCCGTCCGGCGCCAGTTGCGCCAGGATGGCGGTCGTCAGCGGGGTGGCATTGAGCGTGAGCGGCGTGCCGGCCGGCGGGGTGGTCGTGGTCACACTGACCAGCGGCGCGGTGTTGCCGGTCGGGTCGGTCACGACCACGAAGAATGGCGCCGTCTCGCCAGATTTGAGCGTGCAGGTGTACGTGCCCAGAGCGCTGGTGGTGATGGCGGTTTCAACGCACGGCGAATTCCCCGTGCTGTCGGTCACGACAACGTTAGCGTTGGCAAGCGCGCTACCGGTGGCAGCGGTACCGGTCAGGGTCGCGGCTGCGGGCGTGGCGGTGCTTGTGCTGCCCGATGTGGAGCCATCCGAGCCTCCGCCGCAACCGGCAACCAGGGTGACTGCGGCCAATGCAATGCACGTCGCAGCGGAACTCATTTGCCAGATACTCTTGGCGTACCTTGCTTTCATCAAAAACCCCCCTGTTTTGTTTTTTCAAGACGTTGCGCAAATAACCGCTCTCGATAAAAAGAAGCGTTATGCAGCAACCTCTGTATGCGCGCGGGCGAATGCACTGGCGCAAGCGGATGCTAAGAAAAAACCTGGGGGGAATCTATCCCTACATCGTGGGATAACCGTTTGGTTAGGTGGCAATTTCGCTTATTTCATATGCGTGAAACAAGCAGCTTTCATGGCCCGGCTGTCTTAACTTCGAACCTCGTCAAATCGTCCGCCAACAAGTTGTTCATGGGGGCTGCCGCACCAGTTAATGGCGAATCAGGCTTACCGGGAATATTTGTGAAAAGCGGGCGTTTGTCTACGGTGCGGAACGTCGCTTATTTAGGCGAGAGCCCGAGCGCCTTGACGAAGCGGTCGACATGAACAGACCAGAGCTTGCCCCCGTAGTACATCAGAAGGTGGCCGTCGCGCCCTGGCAATTCGGCAGCATGGATGAATTCTGCTGGGCTTCCTCCGGCGGCGAAGGCGCGGTACCACTCATTGGGAGCGTCAGGGCCCCAGTACTGATCGTTCTTGGCGTAAAGCCACAAGCCGGGGATCTTTGCGGTCTTGCCGAGTTCGCCTATGACTTCGCGTAGTTGTTCTTGGTCGCAACTATGACCAGGCGCGTGATCGGGCCAACCAGCAGCGCCCCCCGCAAAGTTGATGTACCCGATAACGCCTGGCGGTTGGGCCGCTACGGCGGCGATCGTGGCAAAACCGCCCACGGACTGACCCTCCAGAATAATCCGGTCTTTATCCACCCAAGGTTGCGCACGCGTCCATGCCAATGCTGTCAGGGTGATGTCTCGCGTGACCTTCACCAAGTGAGGGAAGTCTGGCTTGCTGGTGCAAACGCCCGTGGCATTGATGAAGGCTCCGGAGGCTTCCTGGTCTGCGCCTCCAGTCGCGCCATACCCGACACGAATCGGAGCAACGACGGCGATGCCCTTGGCCAGCCAATATCGCACGTGCCCTTTCGGGATCGGGTATTTCAAATTGGCGCGATCTAGACGGTCTGCCGCGCGGCCATGAGAGAAGATCAATGTCGGGAATGGACCGTTACCCGCGGGTTTGTAGACTTCGGCGCGCATATCGATGTCACCGCCAAAAGTACCGGCACCGGGAACCGTAATGGAGACGATCTCCGGTTCAACGGAACCCGAGATCGATGCCGTGGTTTGTGCGAGGGCTTCGGCTGCTTCAGCGGGAATACTGCAGAACAAGCCATGCCCAATCAGTGTGGCTAACAAACCAGCGACCAGAAGGATCTTGCTCACAATGGGCGGTTTGCCTGCTTCGCTCTTCAGCGAGCCAACCAAAAGGCGATTGGGCAGTTGCTTCTTCGATACGTGGGTAATTGGTATGGATGCGGCGGAATATCGATCGGCGCAATGGGCCTTGCAGAGGTGCTTATACATAGCAGAAGGAACGGGCTGTGTGGGCGGCCATATTTTCTCCGCTCGCGTGAAGGAACGCTCTCCATCTTCTTGCCTACCCCGGCCGCACTCGCGTTGTGCCAACAGGGCCCATCGATACAATTGCGTTAATCCCCCTCCGGCTCGCGACCGTTTTGCGTGGCGCTGCGAAGCTCTCGAATTCGCTCCGCCTGCCATGCCGCCAACACAGTGCTCGCTTCGGCTTCCTCTTCATTGGTCGCCTTTCGGGTTTTATACGGCGACGAACTGGCAACCAAAATCGGCGCGGAATTATGTATGTCCTGAGCCAGCCAGTTCAGGTAATCCCGCCCCGCATCGCGATACCGTTGAACTTCCGCCGTGGTCAGCCGAATCATGAAGCTGTAGCCGACCGCCCCATGGTTGCAATTGGCATCGAGATACAGCTCGCCATCCGCCTCAAATAGAAACCAGCTTTGCGGTTCGTGGTCCAGCACGTGCATCAATGCCTCCGAGCGCGTATTTGATTGTGTGAGTGGTTGGCTACCGATTGCTCGACATGCCATGGTGCATGTGCAGGCTTCGCGTTTGCGATTGCGTTTTCGCATGATTGTGCTGGACGCTGCAATGGGCCGCCTAGCATGCAAGCGTTCTTGCCCCATTTCTGCCCGCCATGCCGATTCCATCGAAGATCAGCGGACCGAGCGTCCAGACACACATCAGCAGTAACGACGCGCCAGGTTCGTCGCCGGTCAAGCCGTCGCAGCCTCAGGTGCCTCAGCGCGCGGCACGTACGTCGCAAGGGGAGCTTGGGGCGTTGTCTGCGCGCGGCACGAAGCGCCCACGCGAGTCGAGCGGTGACGATGCCGCTGCACAGCCCCAAGCCAAGCAACGCCGCGCGGATCTGCCCCGCTCGGAACTGCCTCGCGCACACGGTGACGCAGACTCGCGCATGGAACGCATCATGCAGATGCAGGCCGAGACCATGATCCGCAGTGCGGAGCTGCAGAACGTGCTGAACCGCGCCAACGCGCAGGCCAAGCTGATGGAAGAGGGCGCCAAGGCTGCTAAGGATCTGATCAATTAGCGCCAACACGTATTGGGCAGGCTCCGCCGCCATCGCCGACGTTCTGGAAGCCTATCTAAATGCGGTGTTCGGCTTCCAGAGAGTTGTCGATGCGCGTTTCGCGAGGGCGGAGCGCCTCCCAAGTATGTCAATCCAGCCAGCCACGAATCGTAGACGCCATGACGTTCGTGGAAATCCCATAGCGATCGTGCAGGGTGGGGAGTGCGCCGGCATCGAGAAATGCGTCCGGCAGCCCGACTTGGCGGAATGGCACGCTCACCCCGGCGCGCATCAGGGTGCCGGCAACCGCCTCGCCCAAGCCGCCGATCACGGTGTGATTCTCTGCCACCACCACGAGCCGACCCGAGCGTCGTGCCTCACGCAGGATCGTCTCGGTGTCGAGCGGCTTGATCGTCGGCACGTGCAGCACGCCCACGCCAATGCCGTCGCCCTCCAGCGCCTTGGCCACTTCCAGCGCGCGCATGGTCATGATGCCGGACGAAATGACCAGCACTTCGGCGCCGTCGCGCAGCAGCTTGGCCTTGCCCAGCTCGAACTGATAGCCGTATTCGTCAAGCACCGCCGGCACGTTGCCGCGCAGCAGGCGCGCATAGACGGGGCCGGCATGGGCTGCGATGGCTGGCACCATCTGTTCGATCTCCAGTGCGTCGCATGGGTCGATGACTGTCATGTTGGGCATGGCGCGCATCAGCGCCAGGTCTTCGGCGGCCTGGTGGCTCGGCCCGTAGCCGGTGGTCAGGCCGGGCAACGCGCAGACGATTTTCACATCTAGGTTGTCTTCGGCAATCGTCTGGTGCATGAAGTCGTAGGCACGACGGGTGGCGAAGACAGCGTAGGTCGTCACAAACGGCTGGGCGCCTTCGTTGGCCAGCCCGGCGGCAGCGCCCATGAGCAATTGCTCGGCCATGCCCATCTGGTAATAGCGATCGGGAAACTCTTTGGCAAAGATGTGCAGATCGGTGTACTTGCCCAGGTCTGCCGTCATGCCGACGACGTTCGGCTTCACGCGTGCCAGCTCGGCCAGCGCGTGGCCGAACGGCGCCGGGCGTGTTGCCTGGCCCTCGCCCGCAATGGAGGCGATCATCGCCGAGGTCTTCAGCTTGGGCTTGTTGATGACGGTGCTGCTCATGCGGTCCTCCCGGCTTCCAGTGCTTGCAGCGCGAGCTGCCATTCGTGCGCGTCAACGCGGATGAAGTGATTCTTTTCGCGCTGCTCCAGGAACGGAACACCGCAACCCATGCGGGTATCGCAGATGATCATGCGTGGCTGCGCACCCTTGTGCGCGCGCGCTGCGTCAAACGCGGCCTTCACCGCGTCGATGTCGTTGCCATCCACGCGTTGGGTGAACCAGCCGAACGCTTCGAGCTTGGGCAGCAGGGGCTCGAACGCCATGATCTGCGTCGACGGGCCGTCGGCCTGCTGATTGTTCACGTCCACCACGGCGATGAGGTTGTCCAGCTTCCAGTGCGCGGCCGACAGTAGGCCCTCCCACACGGCGCCTTCATCCAGCTCGCCATCTGAGAACAGCGTGTAGACGAACGCGTCGGAGCCCTTGCGTTTGAGGCCCAAACAGCGGCCGACGGCAATCGTGAGCCCCTGGCCGAGTGAGCCGCCGGACATCTCCATGCCAGGCGTGTAGCTGGCCATGCCGGACATTGGCAGGCGGCTGTCGTCGCTGCCGTACGTCTCGAGTTCCTCGGCGGGCAGGATGCCGGCTTCGAGCAGGGCGGCGTACAGCGCGATCGCATAGTGGCCGTTGGAGAGCAGGAAGCGGTCGCGGCCTTCCCAGTCGGGGTCTTCGGGCCGATAGCGCATGGCGCCGAAGTAGGCGACGGCCAGCACGTCGGCAATGTCGAGCGCTTGCCCGATATAGCCCTGGCCCTGCACTTCGCCCATCAGCAGGGCGTTGCGGCGGATCCGGTAAGCGCGCTCGGCCAGAGGTAGAGCGTCGGTTGGGGGCAATGATGTGGAAGTCATGATGGTTCCTGTGATGAAGCGGGAAGCACGGGGGCGGAAACAGTCACCGCCTCAACGGTTGACGGTCTTTGCGGGCACGAAGAACACCAGCACGGCGCCAAGCACGATGGCTGAGGAGATGAAGATCAGGCCAGCCGTTGATTTACCCGTCAGGTCGTTGAGCCACCCGACGATGGCCGGTGAGAAGAACCCTGCAAGGTTGGCGAAGCAGTTGACCGCAGCAATGCCCGCGGCGGCCGACATGCCGCCCAGCATGGCGGTGGGCAACGACCAGAACTGCGATGACGAAGACAGGATCCCGGCGGCAGCAATGCTCAGGCACACCAGCGCAGCGCCAACGTTGCCAATCAGCGGCAGGGCAGCGAACCCGGCGGCAGCAACCAACATCGGCACGGCAAGGTGCAGACGGCGCTCGCGGCGGCGGTCTGCGCTCATGCCAATCAACGGCAGCGCGACGATGGCGCAGATATACGGCACGGCTGTGAGCACGCCCACCCACAGTGGATCAGCCACGCCAGCCTTGCGGATCAGGGTCGGCAGCCAGAACGTCAGCCCGTATTGGCCAAGCACCACGCAGAAGTAGATGGCGGCCAGCAGCCACAGGCGGCGGTCTGCGACGAAGGCGCCCACTGAACCGTGTGCGGTCTTCTGTGCGTTGTCTCCGGCGACGTTGCGCTCAAGCAGCGCCTTTTCTGCGTCGGTCAGCCACTTGGCCTGGGCGATGCCGTTGTCCAGATAGAACAGGATGGCCACGCCAAGCAGCAGCGACGGCAGAGCTTCGATCAGGAACAGCCACTTCCAGCCGGACAGCCCTGCCACATCGTGAAAGGTGTGCAGGATGTAGCCCGACAGTGGCCCCCCGACGATGCCCGCAAGCGGAATCGCCATGAAGAAAATCGACAATGCCTTGGCCCGGCGCTGCGACGGAAACCAGTACGTCATGTACAGGATGACGCCCGGCGCGAAGCCGGCTTCGGCCACCCCGAGCAGGAAGCGCAGCACGTAGAACGACGTCGGTGTGTTCACGAAGGCAAAAGCTGCAGAGATGACTGCCCACGTCAACATGATGCGTGCGAGCCAGTTGCGCGCGCCGACCTTGTGCAGGATCACATTGCTCGGCACCTCAAACAGGAAGTAGCCAAGAAAGAAGATGCCGGCACCCAGGCCGTACACCGTCTCGCTGAAACGCAGGTCGTTGAGCATCTGCAGCTTGGCGAACCCCACGTTGACGCGATCCAGGTAAGCACCCAGATAGCAGATCATCAGGAATGGAATGAGCCGGCGCGCGACCTTGGCATACGTGCGGGCTTCAAACGTGGCGGCATCGGCGTGCGCCATCTCGTCGCCCGGCAGGGGCGATGCAAACTTCGTCGTCATGGTGTCTCCTACCATGTGCCCCGGGTGGGCCCGGGTGCATGTGTCTTGAAGAAGTCCACGGCCGGTGTGCGTGCCGTGGCGGTGTAGGTTGGATCGTTCAGTGAATCAACATGCCGCCGTTCACGTCGAGCGTGATGCCGGTCAGGTAGGCAGACAGATCGCTCACCAGGAACAGGCACGCGTTGGCAACGTCGGCCGCATCGCCGAGCCGGCCAAGCGGGATGCCCTTGATGATCTCGGCGCGCATGTCGGGCGTGAGCTTGTCGCCGGTGATGTCGGTCTGGATGAGCCCTGGCGTGATGGAGTTGACGCGGACATTGTCGCCACCGAATTCGCGGGCCATGGCCTTGGCAAGGCCAAGCACGCCTGCCTTGGCAGCGCTGTAGTGGGGCCCGCCGAAGATGCCGCCGCCGCGCTGCGCAGATACCGACGACATGCAGACAATGCTGCCGCGCTTGCGCGCTTTCATATGCGGCAGGACGGCTTGCGACATGTACAGCGTGCCGCGCAGGTTGACGTCGACCACCGCATCGAAATTGCCCGCCTGGATGTCGAGCGTACGCAGTGGCTGGGTGATGCCTGCGTTGTTGATGAGACCGTCAATGCGGTCGTACTTGGCCAGCGTGGCCTGCGCAGCCGCATCGCACGCAGCCCGATCAGTCACATCACAGGCCAGGCCCAGATGGCCTTCACCGAGTTCGCGCGCCGCCTGTTCGGCCTCTTCGAGCCGCAAGTCGAGTACGACCACATGGGCGCCGTGTGCTGCAAGTGCCTTTGCCGTGGCCCGGCCAATACCGCGCGGCGATGCGGCACCCGTGACGATTACCACCTTGTTCTCAAGCAACATCGTTGTCTCCTGACTGTTGGAATCTTGTTGGCTGCAGTGTTGTGCCAGCAGACGATTCGATCAACGCAGTTGGATTCAACTATGGCTGAGAAATTTTCAGATGACGCCGGGCATGCCTCTGGTGCGGTGCACCATGCCGCCCTGGCAGGCTAGGCGCCCGGTGCTGTTTTGATCTGCTGGTCGACCCAGGCGAGAAAGCGCGCCACGCGCGGCAGTTCGGCATTCTGAGGTGGGAACACGATATGGTGGCCCGCCACCTCCAGCGCGTGGTTCTTGCCAAATACCGGCACGAGCCGGCCCTGGTCGATCAGGACCGATGCGAGCAACGTGCTCTCCAGCGCCACGCCCAGACCCAGCGCCGCAGTCTCGAGCGACATGTACGAACGGTCGAAGGCGAAGTCGAACGACACGTGCATGTGCTCGACGCCAACGCGTGCAAACCACTGCTGCCACTGCACGATCGGCGTCTCCGACCGAATGAGCCGATGCGCGAGCAAGTCTTGCGGCGACTGCACGGGGTGCCGTTTTAGGTATGCCGGTGAGGCCAGCGGAGCGATGTGCTCGGTGCGCAGCGTCCTGATCTGCACGTCGCGCCAATGCGCGTGTCCGTAGCGGATGTCGAGGTCGTAGAAACCGCTGGTGAACGACACGTCTTCATATGAACACGACACGTTCAACCGAATGTCGCTGTGATCCTCCTGGAATGCCGCGAGCCTGGGCAACAGCCACATCAGGCCGAAGCTGGGGCTGGAGTGCACGCGAAGGATCTCGACGTCGGTACGGCTGGAGGCACGTTCGGTGGCGCGGTTGAGCTCGGCCAGCGCCCCTGTCACGTCGCGCAGGTATTGCTCACCAACGGGTGTCAGGACCAGACCGCGGCCTTGCCGGAAAAAGAGCGGCTGGCCGATTGCCGCCTCCAGGTTGCTGATCTGATGGCTGACGGCAGAGGCCGTTAGCCCCAGCTCTTCGGAGGCGCGATTCACGCTCCTGGTCCGCGCGACGGACTCGAACGCGATGATCGCCTTCATTGGAGGAATACGCATCTTTTGCGTGGCAGAGGTTGATCGCCGGTTGATGAAGCACGGAAGCTATCTTATCGCCCGCACTCTCCGATGCGTACCACTGCCGCATCCATCACCGATTCACGCTTGCCACACGGCATATCCTTCCTCGCGCAATCCGATCGCCAGCTCCACTTCCATCTCACGCGCTGCCTCGTAAGGCATCGGGTTGAAACACTCGTACAGCTCCGGCATCAGACGCAACCCATACTCGCGCACAAACCGGTTCGATTTCAGTCCCGCCTTGTGTTTGTCAAAACGCACGTCTGGTGACTGGCCTGTCATGCCTACATAAACGCAAGGTTTGTCGCCGAAGTAATCGGGATTGGCTTTCACGAAGCGCGCTTCGCCCAGCACTTGCCGCGACAGTTCGACGACGTAGACGTGATGGTGGTGACGTGGCATTGGAGGACTCTTCTGCCACTGCGCAGAGGGGCTCTTGCGTCGCTGTGTGGCCGGAAGATGTTATTCGATATGCGGCGTTGGTTGGGCTCCAGGAATGCGCCGGCGTGGGTTCGGGTCTTTGCTTGGGACCACAGGTGCCTGGGGCGGCGGCGCTTGTCGGTCTAGCGCTCTCTTCTGGCAGCAAAGCCGCTCAGACGGCCCCGGTAGGCACCGCGCGCGCGCCCGCGGGCACCTTGTATCGGTTGTAGCCCCACAGGTATTGCTGAGGAAAGCGCCTGACCATCTCTTCCATTTCTGCATTGATCCAGGCGGCCTGGGCTTCGGCGCTCTCGGGAACCGTGCCCGTCAGGCGTTTCACGTGCATTCGCCAGCCACGCCCGCCAGGCAGGCGCTCGCCCGCGGCGATGATCAGCGCGGCGTTCGTCTGTTTGGCAAGCTTGCCCGGCAGCGTCATGGTGTACGCCGGCCGGCCAAAGAACGGAACCCATACACCGTCGCCCTTCGGGGCTTGATCGGGCAGAAGGCCGACCGCGTCCCCCTGACGCAAGGCGCGTACGAAAGATCGAACGCCTTCAGATGTTGCGGGCACCGCTTTCAAGTTCGACGTCGCGCGCACGGCATCCAGCAGGCCGCGCAGCATGGCTTTGCGATGCGGGCGGAACATGATCGTCAATGGAATGCGCAGTGCCATGTAGCGCGCAGCCAGTTCGAAGCAACCCAGGTGGGGAGTGAGCATGATGAGTCCATTGCGCTCGGCCAGGGCCTCTTCGATGACGTTCCAGTCCTCGCAAGTCACCTGGGCCATGCATGCATCGCTACGAAACCAGACCCTTGGCAGTTCGCTCATCATTGCACCGGTTTCTGCTGCTGCCTGCCGCGCAAAGCGGGGCGCTTCGAAGCCGGCCTGTGCAGCATTGCGCTGGACATGGCGGCGATATCCACCGGGTAAGGCGTAGAGCAGCCGTCCGCCCGCGCGCCCGATGCCGTGGATGATGGGTAACGGCAGCGAGGAAAACAGCCTCAAGAGAACAGGTAGCGCGCGCTGAACGAGCTGAGATGGGCGATGCACGGTGTTGCACTCCTGGAGTGAGTTGCCTGGCGCGCTGCCAGGCGTTTCTCAGAGCCTTGGCTGAGACGCCGGAGGCTTGCGAAACAATGGGGGCGCTTACTGTTCGAGCGCCCATCCCGGGTTGGGCACGTTCTTCCCTTCGCGATAGGTCCAGTTCGCGCCGCATGTGCGGCATGCAAACGTGCTCACCGTGACGGCCGCTGTCTTGGAAGCCTTGATGCGCTGGGTATCGGTGATTCGTAGGAAAGCATGGCCTGACGCACCAAGTCGGTGGACTTCAATTGCAAGGCAAGCGCGGCAGAGTGACATGCCAACTCCTCTCTCAAATAACGTGGGCGCGATGTGGCGCGCGAGCATTCGTCTGCTTCGTCTTTGGTCTAGACGCCAAAGACAGGAGCGCCGTACTTCAACAGCAGTTGTTCGATCTGGCTCATGTCATCGGTGCGCGGTGTTCTGTCTTCTGTCACGCGTGACGGCCCGCCATAGACGGCAGCAACATGCCTGCGCACCGTCAGTACATCATTGGCCGGCGGCGCGACGATGACGGCATCACCAGGTACGTGCCGATAGCTGCCATCTTTCCAGCCCTCGGGCGTCAGATGCAGTTCTTCCCACTCTTCGCTAACAGACATGGTGATTTCCCTCCTGTTGACTGCTGGGTTGCGCCTGCACTTGCCGCAAGCGGAAAAGCCGCGCAGGGCGGCTTGAGCGGTTCAGTTCTTGTGATGGCGCGCCAGACGCGCGACGGCGGCTCTTCCTGCAAGCCGGGCGGCATTCCTTGCGAGTGCTTCCGTGCCATGTACGTTGTGTCGCATCGAGACATTGGCGAGGATGCGTTCCGTGCCATCCCTGTACTCATTGATGAGGTAGGTGGCAAACCAGACGCCTGGTTCTTGTTCAATTGGGTACACGGACACCGTGTACGGGGAGTCGATTTTGTTCAATACACTGCTAGGCTTCGGGCGAGAGCTGATGGCAGGCGTGGAGCGCCTGAGCAAACCAGTTCCTGCTGATGAGCTACGCCACGATGGGTAGGGCCAACGCCTTGGGATCATGCATACAAATGCACGGCGCAAGCTATTGGCAACGAGGTGACCGTACTTGCGTAGGCTGACACGCCTAGTACATGCGCGCTGCTTACGGAGCGGATAAACCGCCGGTCAGGTAGGTGATGGACCGTGTGGCCCAAGATGATTCGGGTGTACGCCCGACGGGTGGCCAGCGCTTGATGTGTCTTCTTGCTAGGCACCCAGCCCGATCGATTCGAGAAACGGGCAAAGGTTGCGCATGGTAACAGCTTCTCGCAATCGCTGCTCTGTGAGGCGCCTCAATGGCTCCTATTGCGGGTCACCATGGGATGTCCCGGCGCTACTTTCACAACCAAACGCGGCGGTGTATAGCCAACATGGCAGCGATGGCAAAGAGCGGCCCCATCCACATTCATCGCTTATTTTCTGACATATCGTCTTTTCAATTGACAGAACCTTGCGATGCCAGTACACCTTGCGTTGCAGGCTCTTCAAGCAGTTACTCCGATGTTCTGGGTTGTCCCACTAGGCGACACCTGTTTCTCTTTGTTCCTTCCTTGATTGTCATGCCTGGTGAGCATGGGCTCGACCAGAACATTTGAGGAATCCAACATGGAAACCGGTATCGTAAAGTGGTTCAACGACTCCAAAGGCTTCGGCTTCATCACGCCGGACGCAGGCGGCAATGATCTGTTCGCTCATTTCTCTGAAGTCCAGGGCAACGGGTTCAAGTCGCTCCAAGAGGGGCAGAAGGTCAGTTTTGTGTCGGGCGTAGGCCAGAAAGGCCCGGTCGCGACCAAGATTGAAGCGATCTGATCCGTCTCGCCCGCTATAAGAAACCCCGCCACGCGGGGTTTTTTTTCGTCGCTCGCACGTCTGGTGCCGGCTTCGGACACGCAGCCATGCATATATAGGAGTAGAGTGGGGCACCATCCTCCTGTTCCGCACACGGACGCGTGCCCGTTGATGCTCCAACCGGCGATGTAAGTCATGGAGAGCCGTGATGCTCGACCTTGTCGCGTTTACCAAGCCGGTGCTGGATGAAATAACCGGACAGGATGTGCGAACCTGGAACGCGGGGCCGAGTGTGCTCGGAGCGAACTGGCAAGTACCTGAATTCGACAGCCGTATATGGCGCGTCAGGACGCTGACGATCGCATTCACGCACGATGTCATGAAACAGTTGACGCACGCAGATCGGCAAGATCTCTGTCAACTGCAGTGCATGCTTGACCGCTTTCTGCGGGCGCAGTTGGGCACGCGTGCCCAAGCGGACCGTGGAGGTCGGATGCTCGTGATCTGCGTCGATCATCTAGGGGTGGACTCATAGCTGCCCCGGCAAATCAGCGGATTGCTGTTGTCAGTCAATGTTGATGCCTAACCGGGCATCGACCACGCACACCCTCGGTTGGAGCCCCTCATGAATGCAAGCCCGTCAGCCACGTACAAGGGTTTCGACCTGTATCCATTGGTGTACCGGACGGAAGCGGCCCCGTCATGGCCACGCAAGCGCCTTGATCGTACGTTCAATGCGTCTGTAGTGATCTGCCGCGAAGGTCATCAACCCGGGGCGGAGCACTCACGCGTTTTTCGCATGACGCCCACCGCTTGGGAGAATGTCGGCACCGCAAGGCGCGGGGCGCTGAAGTTCGGCGAGGACGTCATCAATGGTCTGGTACCCGGCGAGTCGGTGGCATCGCTGTAACGGGCGCCACGTGTGCCTGTAGCCCGTGCCTTTTTGATATTGCGTTGGCGAGGCGTGTTGCTCGCATGACTGGCTAGGAAACAAGATGAATCATGCGACCGACAAGACGAGCTTTCTCTGCACGCTCCCCGGAGCGGCAAAAGGCATGGCGTACTCCATCACTGTGGGCTTTATCCACGATGGGCAGCCGAACTGCGTCCAGTTCACCAGTTTCGTGGGAGAAGGAAGGCGGTCCTTCAGGGTGCTGGCAAGCGCGCGGGATCTGGCCTCTGCAGCCACGGGCGGCATTGAAACCTTGTGTCGCCTAGCCATCGGACAGGTCATCCGTGACAGCCTCTACGCGAAAACGGCACAAGGCGACCATACCCTCGATATGGACGTGCAGCCTTGGCAAGGAGATCTCAAACCGGCGGGATCACGTGGCGCACAAAGGCCGCTTCGTTCGCATTCGCTCGCTCGAGGATAGTTCAATGGAGCAAATGGAAAGAGCGTAGAGCGAGGCGTCCCCTTTCAACGGAGATTGCTGTGGATGCCTATCCGACATGCCGCTACAAGGGGTTCGATGTTTACCCCCCTGATCTACCTCTTTGACCCGCCTCGTGAATGGCATGAGCGGCGTCCTGACCGGTCTTACCGTGCCTCCGTGTTGATCTGCCAGGAAGGGATGCCTCCCAGTACCGAGCATTCCCGGATTTTCGCGCTGCAGGCGGACCATTGGGAGAGCATTGGTATCGCCAGACGGGCGGCAACGAAGATGGCCGAAGCCATCATCGATGGATTTGTCCCTGGAAAGATTTAAGGGGCGTGTTCGACGGTTGGTAGCGGACAATCGCGCGCGACATCCGAGTCTCGTCTGTTCGCAGACAGCAGCCGTGGTCAAACGGCCGCGTTCCTACAAATCGATTTCCCACTCAATGGCGATAGCCGCCCCATACGGGCGACATTGTCTGCCGCATCAAGCCGCTGAACTCACCCTTGCAGCCGGAAGAACGCCACCGCATGGCTCAGTTGCTGACCCTGGCCTTCCAATGATGTGGATGCAGCCGCTGCCTGTTCGACCAACGCGGCATTCTGCTGGGTGACTTCGTCCATCTGCGTGATCGCCAGGTTGATCTGCTCGATGCCACGGCTCTGTTCGACAGAGGCGGCGGCAATCTCGCCCATGATGTCGGTCACGCGTGCCACGGCCTGGGTGACTTCGGTCATGGTCTTGCCGGCAGTCTCCACCAGCGAGGAGCCATCCTGGATCTTCTGCACCGAGGTGCTGATGAGTTCCTTGATCTCCTTCGCGGCGCTGGATGAACGCTGCGCGAGGCTGCGGACTTCACTGGCCACCACGGCAAAGCCGCGGCCTTGCTCGCCGGCGCGCGCAGCTTCTACTGCGGCGTTGAGCGCGAGGATGTTGGTCTGGAACGCAATGCCTTCAATCAGGCCGATGATGTCCGCCACCTTGGCCGAGCTGGTGCGGATGTCGGTCATGGTGTCGACCACGTTGCCGACCACGGTGCTGCCCCGTTGCGCAATCTCGGAGGCGTCCGAGGCGAGCACGCTGGCCTGCTGAGCGTTGTCGGCGTTCTGCTTCACGGTGGAGGTCAGCTCTTCCATGCTAGAGGCCGTCTCTTGCAGCGACGACGCCTGCTGCTCGGTGCGAGATGAGAGATCCTGGTTGCCACTGGCAATCTGACCCACATCGCTGGCAATGCCGTGCGCGGCTTGGCGAACCTGGCCGATCAGCTTCACAAGGCTGGCCTGCATTTCCGACATGGAGGCGAGGATGCTGCCGCGCGGTGCGGCTGCGCCGCCGAGCACGGGGCTCAGGTCTCCGGAGGCTACGCGGCGTGTGATGTCGCTCAGCGCATCAGGCTCCGCACCCAGCGCCCGGGTCAACCCACGGGTGATGAGAATGCCGGCAGCCAGGGCGCCCAGCACGGTGGCAAGGCAAATGCCGATGAGCAGCGTGCGCTGGAATGCGTAGCGCTCGGCCGACTGCTGCTCCATCTCGTGCGCGCGCTCGCGCGTGTAATCGCTGTAGGCATTGGTCGCCTTGATGAGTGCGGCCAGCAGCGGGCGGCACTGCTCGTTCATCATCGTGATGGACTCTTCGTGCTTGCCAGTCAGCGCAGCGTTGACGATGGCAAGCGCCACTGGGCCGTACTTGGCCTCGACGCGGTCGATATCGGCCACAAGACCCCGCGCGCGGTCGTCTGCATCGCGCACCTGCGCGATCAGCTCCTTGAGCTTGGAAAGGCGGCTCTGCACATCTTCATGCGCTTGCGTAACGGCGGCTTTTTCCAGGTCGATATCGGACGGCTTAGTTACCAGTACGAGGTTGCGTGCCGCAATGGCTCGGCGGTCCACTGCCGTGCGTACTTCCTCGGCCAGCGTGGCGCGCGCGTTGATGTCGTTCACGTACTTGGAAAAACGCCCGTTTGACTCGCTTAGCGCCTGCACCGCAAGCGCAGACACCAGCAATACCAGCCCCGCCAAGAAGCCAAACGCCACGGTGAGCTTGGCGCGCACCGTCAAAGTATTGATGCTCATTGTGATTTCCCCGTTCGGCCTTTTTACCGCGCCGTTTGTTGGTGGCAGGCCCCCATGGCGCTGCTCGAAACTTGCAACGGCAAGGAAACCGGATGCTGTAGCGACCAAGTGGGGGTAATCCTCTCTATCTGAGCAATCTTGAAAATTGGGCCGACGAACGTGAGCGTCATGGACGGGAGTCATCCCAGTCCCGTACGAGGAGGAAACGCTGCAGCGGTGCACGCTGCCTGGGCAGGTAGTTGCGTGCAGCCTGGCGGGGATTAGGCTTTTTGGACGAGTCGATTGGCGTCCGTTCGAGGCACGGGAAAATTGCTTTATCGCCGCCGTAGCCCGGCACTTCGCTGGATGCGCTGATGTTTCGTGGCGGCGGCAGCACGTGGCGGATGCCGCCCTACGATCGGCGTCGACGCTTCACGACTGAGCAGGGCCGCGGATAGTTGTCTTCCTCCTCCGAATCAGAGAAACGGCGAATAAGCACTTACCGCCCGGCTGCCACACCGCCCAAGCTGCGCTTCAAGGCCTCGCGCACGAGGGCGCATTGCCAGCCCCAATGCCAAAGCTTGTACTGGCGCCTTCAGCTAGCGCGACCCACCAAAGAGTTGACTGACCACACCGCGCAGCCAGCGGTTGCCGGCTTCGTGGTGATACCGGGCATGCCAGTGCTGCCGAACGGCAAAACCCTCCACAGGGAACGGACACGCGCGCACGGCAAGGTCATTGGCCTGTGCGAGGGTTTCGCCGATGTGGCGGGGCAATGTGGTAATCAAGTCCGTCGTTTGGACAATCGCGCCCAGCCCGAGGAACCCCGGTAGTTCCAGCACGACCTGGCGCTCGATGCGCTCGCGCGTCAGTGCTTGCTGGAGGAGTTGCGCCCCCGTGCCTGCTGTGACGGCGATGTGCCCCTCCGCACAGTATTGCTTGACTCCAAACCGGGTGCGGATCCGGGGATGGTGGGGGTTGGCGAGGCACACCCAATCCTGCTCGTACAACTGCTGCTGGTAGATGCTGCCGCTCAGCCAGGGCACGTAGCCAATCGCGAGGTCGGCCTCGCCCGATTCCAAGGTGCGTTCTGTATTGCCGTCAATCCGGGCAGCTTCCAAGCGAACACCGGGCGCCTGCGCGCGAACGTGTGCCAGCAGGCGCGGCAGCAGGGTGATGTGGCTCGCATCGGTCATGCAGATGCGAAAGCGCCGCTGCGCCGTTGCTGGGTCGAACGCAATCTCCCACGCAGTAAAGCGCCTCAGCGATTCGAGAATTTCCCGACACGGCCCGATCAGCGCGTCGGCCTGTGGCGTCGGTGCCATGCCGCCCGGCGTGCGGATGAACAGAGGATCCCGCACGTAGTCCCGCAGGCGCCCGAGCCAGATGCTGACAGTCGGCTGGCTCTGTCCGAGCTGTTCGGCAACCCGGCTGACGTTGCGCACGTCGTAGAGGAGATCGAACAGCTGCAGCAGCTTCAAGTCGGGCAGATCGGCCAGCGACGCCGCACTATTGTCCATGGCAATAACGGTATTTGGATCATTGTATTGTCAGTATAAGTGCCGCCTTCTATCGTGCAACCACACGACAAGGAGACGCCATTGAAGATTGCGATTCTGGGCGCAGGTGCGCTGGGCTGCGCCATCGGTGCCGCGCTCACGGATGGCGGCCATGAGACCTGGCTGATCGGCCGTTCACCGGCGCACGTCAACGCCATGCGCAGCGAGGGCCTGCGGGTTGACGACGCGCAGGGTACGCGCCGCATACAGGTGCTGGCAGCGGTACAAGCTGCAGAGGTTGGCGTAGCAGAACTGGTGATCGTGCTCGTCAAATCCTTCCAGACCGACGCGGCCATGCGCGGCGCGGCCACTTTAGTTGGGCCCGATACGCTGGTGCTGTCGTTGCAGAACGGCCTGGGGCACGAAGAGATTCTCTCCGACATCGTGGGCCGTGAACGTGTGCTGGCAGGCAAGACTTATGTTGGCGGGGTGTTGCGTGGCCCCGGTCACATTCAGGCCGGCGTGGTTGGCAAGGCAACTTACATCGGGGAACTCGACGGCCGTTTGACGCCGCGTGTGCAGGCCATTGCTGACGCATTCAATGCGGCTGGGCTGGCGACTACCGTCAGCGACAACATTGTCGGCACGATGTGGGACAAGCTCCTGGTGAACGTTGCCACGGGCGCGCTGACCGGCATCACTCGACTGACCTACGGCCAGCTCTACGAAGATGCGCTGCTCAAGGCCACCTCGCTTGCGGCCGTGGCCGAGGCGATCGCTGCGGCGCAGGCCGCAGGCGTGAAGCTCTCGATGACGGACCCGGAGCAGGCCTGGGCGCTTGCCGCCGAGGGCCTTCCCGCGGCGTTCAAGACATCGATGCTGCAAAGCCTGGAGAAAGGGTCGATCACCGAGATCGATTTCATCAACGGTTCAGTCGTGCGCTGCGGGCAGCAGCACGGCGTGCCGACACCGGTCAATGCGACGCTGGTGGCCTGCATCAAAGGCATCGAGCGCGAGATGGCTGACCGTCAACGCCAGGAGGCCACCGCATGAGCGCCCCCAAGGCCTATCTGGAACACGTCGCCATCTGGGTGAAAGACATCCATTGGCACATCCGTTTCTTCGAAGAGGTGCTCGGCATGACGCTGCGCGAGATCGACGGCACGCGTGAAGCGCCTCGGCAGTACTGGACCCTCGGTGGACTGCAGTTCATCCATGCCCCGGAGTTCGAGGGCCCTGAGGGCCTTGAGGGCCGTCTGGCTCATCTTGGGGTGATGTGCGAAGACCTCGAAGCCGCACTGTCCCTGGCACACGGTTTCGGCGTCAGCGAAATGCCGCAGGGCCGCAATTGGCTGCGATTGCCGGATGGCCTAGCGGTCGAACTCATCCAGGCCAAGCCTGCGTCGTGCGTAGCGCAGGCGCTGGCGATCAACCCACGTGCGCAGGCATAAATATGACCATCGTCGAAAAATATTGGGATGACGCACGCGAGGGCGACACCTGCGTGAGCCCGAGCTACAAGGTAACGAAGGAACGCATCCTCGCTTACGCCGACCTCACCGGTGACCACACACCGGTGCATGTTGATGAGGCCTATGCCAATGCCAGCCACTTCGGCTGCATCGTCGCGCATGGGCTGTTCGGGCTGTCGATTGCCGATGGCCTGAAAACGCAGAGCGACTACCGTTTCCTGCCCGGCATGTCGCTCGGCTGGACTTGGGATTTCCTGCTGCCGATCAAGGTCAACGACGTGCTGCATGTGAAGTTCCGCGTCGGGGAGATGCGGGCAAGCAAGAGCCGGCCGGGCTGGGGCATCGTCGTGCTGCCATCGGAGCTGATCAACCAGGACGGTCAGGTGGTGCAACGCGGCGAGCATCGTCTGATGGTGCCGCGCCGGCCGGGAGCGTTTTGATGCAGGCCCGCCCTCTGGAAGGTATTCGCGTTGTCGACTACAGCCACTTCCTCGCCGGTCCTTACGTCGGCCGATGCCTGGCCGCGCTCGGCGCCGAAGTGATCAAGGTCGAGCGCCCCGGTACCGGCGACGCCGGCCGCCAGCACGCCACCGTGCTCGACGATGAGCAAAGCGGTTACTTCCTGCAGCTCAACATGGGCAAGCGCGGTGTGAGCGTCAACATGAAGGACCCGCGCGGCAAGGCGTTCATGCAGCGGCTGTGCGACTCGGCCGACGTGTTCATCGAAAACTACCGGCCCGGTGCGCTGGACAAGCTGGGACTGGGCTATGCCGAGTTGGCGGCGCGCAATCCGGGCCTGGTCTATTGCTCCATCTCGGCTTACGGACATACCGGGCCGGACGCGCATCGCGCCGGTTTCGGACTGATTGCCGAAGCCAAGAGCGGCATCATGCAAATGGTCGGCATGCCGGGTGAGCGGCCGCCGTTGCTGCGCATCTCGCTCGGTGACATGTATACGGGCATACACGCCGTCGCTGCCATCAACGCGGCCTTGTTGGGACGCGTGAAGAGCCAGCGAGGGCAACACATAGACATGGCGCTGTACGACACGCTGGTGTCGATGCACGAATACGCGGT
>NZ_CP168608.1:0-147223 GCF_047325135.1 Ralstonia sp. Ralssp110
CCGTAGCGGCCGGTGGGCAGCTTGACGCCCAGTTGCACGCCCAGATTGTGCGTGGGCAGGAAGCCCTGGTAGCTGGCGATCAGCTTGATGTCACCCAGGCCGCTGGCGGTGGCACCGCTGACGTTGTCGGGGGTGAGCTGGTCGGACGTGGCCGCGCCATAGGTCGTGTGACTGCGGTCCACGTACGGCACGATCGCGCCGAAGTTCCAACTGCTGTTCGGGCTGTAATTTATACCGAGGTTGATGTAGCGATTGATGGTCTGGCGCTCGACTTCCTGGTTGCCGCCGGCATCGTTGATGGCGGCAGCCTGCACTGGCGTGACCGCGCGGGTGCCGTTGCGCAACTGGTTCTGAGGAAGGTAGGTGTAATCGAAGCTGATACGCCAACCGGGGATAGCCGAGTAGCCCATCGCGGCGTCGGTGCTGAGTGAACAGCCACAGGTGGCGCAGGCATGTGCTGCGATAGGTGCAAACACACCGACGGCGCAGGCGAGCAGCGCTGCGCGTCGGATCATGTTGGACGGCGTTGCCATGGAGATTCCTCACTCTGATATGTACGTGCACGCCCTGACCAGTGGTCGGCGCGTCGCACGGTGTCTTGTCTGAAAACGGCTCCAGCCGGGTGCGAGTGCGTTGTGCAATCGCTGCCCGGGTTGACGTGGTCAGAAGAGGAGGGGTGAATCGCGCGGCCGTCCGGCGTGGCGCGCTTGGTGTACGGCCAGGCGCCCGGGCTCCGGGGCCCATGCCGTTGCATGGGTTGGCGCCGGTGCCGCCATCGGCGGGATGATGGTCGGCACTAGCACGTGTTCTGCCAGCAGATCGCAATAGCCGCATGCCGCATGGTGGCCGGCCGGCATGTCGTGCCCAGCGGGTAGATCGGTATTGGCCGAGGCAGACTGTTTGGCCTCGCAAAGCGGCGCGGCCTGCTCGAACGCCCGCAGCGCGTGCAATTCCAGCGCCTGGCTCACCATCGGCACAAAAAGCACGAGCACCATCGCCACCAGGCCAAGCCAGGCGGTCAGTTTTTTGCGGGTGCGGGCGAAATGCATGGTGGGCCAGTGAAGCTGCCGGGTGGTTCTAGTGCGGACAACGTCAGCATATGCGGATGCGCGGTATTACATCGCAAAAAGAGCATCCGTATCCAGATCTGCGTCAAGACGGCGTTGCCAAGCGAGTTGCCACACTCGTATCGATGATCCGCTTCAACTTGAAGCGGGCGTTCAGGCGTGCTTTTCGGGATTTTATTTGCGCAGGCAATCGTTGGGGCCGCCTCTGCGGCAAATTGTTGCACCGCTTGAACGACAGTTCCTGGCCGAGGCTGTGTAAAAACAGCCCGATGGTCGCCTTCATTGAGCCAAGCGTTTTGAAGCGAGGTGGCCGTGAAGCGATTCATAGAGGGTGAAGACCGCCAGCAAGTGACGATACTGCCAGCATGCTTGGAGAAACAGAATCCTCCATCATGAAACCACCACCGCCGACAGCCAGGATGCGTCGCATACATGCTCCAGTTTTGATGGCTTCGATAGTGCCAGCCCGATATGCTTAATCAGCGGGGCGATAGCCTATGACGCTTCAAGGCTGGCGCCGGACAGGTCGCGCCACATGTAAATCTTCGACACAAAGCCACTTCCAACGGCGATAGCGTAAGGCTTACGCCCAAATTGGATAAAACCGCTGCGCTCATAGAGTGCTTGGGCAGCACGATTGCCCTCGGAAACTGTCGGCTGAATCACCCGGATGCCAGGTCTTGCCTTCGCATAGCCAAGCGCGCAATTCATCAGCTCGCCACCGAGCCCGAGGTCCCGAAAACTAGCTGAGACGTACATGCCAAACAGCGTTGCCTTGTGACGCGTCTTTTCCCGGCGCTCAAAGGCAAGGCCGACAACGCCAGCCAGTTGGCCCTTGCTTACACAGCCGAAGACGACGTCATTCGCACCTTCACCCTCTGATAGCCATTGCTCCCACCAAGAAAGCGGCAGCGATTCGCGCTCGGTAGCACTCGAAGTGAAGGCGTCCAGATGGAGCGAATAGGCCTCCAACATGAAGCTTCTGTACTCAGGCGCGTTGGCTGGAGATAGGCGAATCGGTTTCATAGGAGATAACGCGTTCATCGGGAGCGAATGCGTCCACGAATCGCTTTGCCGAAGCATACCGGACGGCCGCTCATGGCCCGGAAGCAGTCCTGCGGGCTCCCGCCGGCAGCCCGTCTAGCAGCGCGCGCCGAGCATCGGACGAGTCGCAAGTGTTTTGGTTCAGGACGATGGGCTTGCAACTGGAAGCTGGAACACGTGCATCTCCTTCCATCGACCGGACGAATTTTCGATGAGCGTCACGGTATCGCATGTCATTTGAGTTTCCCTCCATGCACCCAACTGCGGTTCCAATTCGGTGGCAGCGGCATGCGCGTGCGCTGCTTCCCCGTGCGCGACGGTCAGATGCGGTACCGTGGTTTTGTGTGCGCCTCCATAGGGGCGATAGGCGGGAAAGCGCTCTGTGAGCGCAGTCGTCAAGGCGATGAATGGCTCTGGAGGGTGCGGTACAAGGTAAGCAGTCGTCGGGAACCGTCCGACGCCATTCCATGAGAATTTGAACGACGGTACCGTATTGAGCGCGGCTTGCGCCAAGCAAAGCACGTCCAACGTAATTTCGTCGGGCGGCATGAACGGAAACAACACAGTGATATGCGCAGGAACGCCCAACTTCGAGGTGGCGTCAAACCGGTTCCGCAAGTTTTTAACAAGCGGCTCGACTGCCGGAACGGTGACAACGAAAGCGGATGCAGGCATGCGGTGATTTCCCTTGGCCGACCGTTTCTAGGCACCGATCGAATACTCTCAAGTCCGCCCTGGTGAGCGGCTCAAGCCGCCAATGCCTATGTACGTGGATTGTGACGTGAAGTCTATCTGAACGACCGTTGCTGGCCAGACACTGCCATCCCCTCTCTGCCGGAACGTGGCACGATCAGCGTTACAGAAAAAACCAACACGCTTGGGGTCGACCTCGTCAAAATCGAACTCGTCGCTCCGCAGGTGCCGATGGAACGCCAATAGGCATGTGAGTGTTGTCCGTGCTCACCGACAACCGCTGATACAACGTCTTCGCAAAAGCCGGCACACCCCTTCTAGGGGAAGACAGCCGTACCTTAAATTTATGGAGTCCTTGCATGACCGAGCTAGGGGCGCACGCCGCCAGCGTCAACGTCGAGATCTTCAATGCAACGCAACAGCAACAGGTCATCGACACCATCCTGTACGTGCAAAACGTTGAGTTCAAAGTGGGGCTTTCACTTGAGGACCAACCAGACCTTTTGGACATCGAGACGCACTACGTCGCGACTGGCGGGCAATTCTGGGTCGCCCTGGCGCAGGACGGCCGAGTTGTCGGCACCATTGGCCTGCAGGCAAAACCGAATGGCATCGGCATTCTCAAAAAATTATTCGTGCTGGCGGACTACAGAGGCAAACAAACGCAGTGTGCGGCGAAGTTGTTTAGCGCTGTCATCGAGTTCGCTCGCTCGTCTGGCATCGTTTCCATTGTGCTCGACACGCCGTCGATCGCAACGCGCTCTCATGCTTTTTACAAGGCAAATGGATTTCGGGAGATCCCTCAGACTGAGGTGCCAGTGAAGTACGACTACGTGGACCGCAACTCGCTCTTCTTCCGCCTCGATCTCATCTGACGCTGTGGATCCAGATATGACATTGAATGGCTGAGTGCGAACAGTCATTTGTCGCCGGGGAAGGCATTGTCTACAAGTCGGCCTCGCCCAGTTCACGCTTGCCCAGCATGGGATAGCGTCACGTTCCGTGACCCTACGCGGCTAGCTAAGAGCCGCTAACAAAACCGCGGCCCCGCGCAGATTAGCGGCTCTAGTTCGATGCGGATTGGGTCGGAGCGGTATCACTGCCGCGTATGAAAGCAAGAACGGCGTCGCCGACAGACTCGTCCGTCGTATTGAACGAGAACACGGTCGACAGATGGTCATGCCCCGCCAAGCGGACAAACGAGGCGCAGCGGTCCAGCCGGCAACGTGCGTTCTGCAACTGCAGCGCCTGGCGCTCGAAGGGCGGCGGCTCCAGCGCGCTCACCGCCACCAGCATGGGCAGGCGGGTCCGCACAAGACCCTGGAAGCTGGAGCGCTCAGCATAGCGGTGTGGGTCATCACCGAAGTACGCCTTGAGTGGGGCGCTCGGCTCCGCGGTGGTTGGATCGACGATGCCGGCCGACAAGAGGATGACCCCGGCCAGCCCCGTTGCAGACTGCCCCTGAAATTGCTGTTGCCCAACGTACGACGCGACCAACGTGCCACCCGCTGAGTGCCCGAGTAGGTAGACGCGTTGTGGGTCGCCACCCTGTACAGCGATGTTTTCCTGTACCCAGCGCGTGGCCAGACCTACATCTTCGGCGCCGGCCGGCCACGGGTTCTTCGGCGCCAAGCGATAGTTGATGTTGACGCCGACCATGCCGTGGTGTGCGGCCCACAGCATCACGTTGTCGTAGAAGGGGCTGTCGGCAGTGTGCTTGTCCCCGGAGACGAAACCGCCACCGTGCACGAAGATCAGCACGGGGCGTGGTGTGGTGGCGGGCGTGTCTGGCGCGAACACGTCGAGCCTTTGCGCGGCATCTTTGCCGTAACTCACCTCGCGCGTGACGCGCGTGCCCACGTACGACTGATGCTTGAGAGCGGGTGCGTACAGTGCGGTCACAGCCGGTAGGTCGACGGTGCGACCGATGGCGTTGAGCTTGCCGCCGATCTCGGGCGGAACTTGGGCCACCGCGTGCAGGGCAACAAGCGAAAGGCTACAGGCGAAGGTGTGGCGGATAAACATTCTGAATTCCGGTGAACTGATTTTGCGCAAAGCGTGCAGTGTCGAGAACCACGCGAGATTCGACGCCTCCACGTAGAGACTATCGGAGACCGATTCCTAGAACCGCGTGGTCAGATCCACCCACCAGACGGGCAGCCAGTTCACCACCCAGGTTTCCATATGCTGGTCGCCGCGGCTCAGCGTCACCACACCAAGCATCACAAGGATGACGCCAAGCACCGGCTTGCCTAGTCTGCCCGCAGACAGCAACCGCCCGCGCAGCTTCGCCAAGGTGGCGTTTGACAGCCTACCGAGCAGCATCAGGGGGGTGCCGGCTCCCAGGCCGAACACGATCATCAGCAGCGCGATCTTGCCAAGGTCACGCCCCTGAGCAGCCAACGCGATTGCGGCCCCCAGCGTCGGCCCCGCGCAGGGACTCCAGATGGTGCCCAGTACCAGGCCCACAAAGAACTGCCCGCGCAGCCCGCCAACGTCGAGGCCAGACAACCAGCTCTGTCCAACATTGGCAACACCGGCAGTGGCCATCACAAAGCGCCGCTGCAGAGCGGGCAGCAATAGCATGCCGCCCGCCGCCACCAGCAGCCATGCAGAAAAGCGCCGTAGCACCTCCGCATCCAGTCCGATCGAGACCCCGACGGTGGCAACCAACATCCCCATCCCCGTGAATGACAGCGCTAGGCCAGCCGTCAGCGCAGCCGCACCCCAGCGATGCGTGGATGCCGCGCCCGCCAGCACGATCGGGAGCAGCGGCAGTACGCAAGGCGATAAGGTCGACAAGACGCCGGCCGCATAGCCCAGGCCATAGGTTCCCAGTCCGAATTCCATGTCGTTCGTGTCTATCGGTTGCAGGTTGCGGTCATGGCGGCGTTACTGCAGCGGTTTGGCCAGCAGCGCAGCAATGGAGTCAGGGTTGGTGTCTCCCACAGAGCGGCCGACCTCGGTCTCGCCCTTGAAGGCGATCAGGGTGCTGCGGGAGGTGACCTTGAGCGCCGCCTGCACGGCTTTGTCCGTGTCGAAATCGACGCGCATCACCGTCAGGTTCTTGTAGCGGTCTTCAGATTCCAGCGCAGAAATCACCTGCGCCTGCTTCTTGCACACCGGGCACCAGGTCGCATGCACATGCATCACGACCGGCTTGCCTGCAGCGCGCAGGTCGTCAAACGCCTTCTGGTCGAAGGCCTGCTCGCCCGCGTGGGCAAAGACGCCAGACAACAGAAAAACAAACGCAACAAGGTTTCGTGCGATCAAGGCCATCGTGTACTCCTGTGGTTGAACCATCGTGATTGGAATGCCGCTGCGGCAGTGCGTGGCGCTTGCATGCCGAATCGACGGACGCATCGTAGAAGGGCCCGCCAACGCATCACAACTGAAGCTTTTCTGACGAAGAATTCAGGAGGCAGTGGAGGCCTCGCGCGGTAGAATCCGCCGACCAGGCAATGCCCCGGGGGCTCGGTAAAAAACACCATGCGCATCCTTGTCGTTGAAGACGAAAAAAAGCTGGCCCAGGCGATTCAGGAACACCTTGAAAGCGAGCGATACGACGTGCGCGTGGCCAACACGGGAGAGGAAGGTTTCTTCCTGCTGGGCACCGAGCCGTTTGATCTGGTGGTGCTCGACCTGATGCTGCCAGGGCGAGGCGGTATCGAAATCCTCTCGACGCTGCGCGCACGCGATGCAGCCACGCCGGTGATCATCATCACGGCGCGCGACACGGTGGAAGACCGCGTGCACGGCCTGGACAGCGGCGCAGACGACTATCTGGTCAAGCCCTTCGCACTGCCGGAACTGCTCGCGCGGGTACGCGCACTGTTGCGGCGGGGTGCCGCTGAGCCCACGCTCAAGCTCAAGTACGCAGGGCTCGAAATGGACCTTGTGACGCGCGAGGTAGCGCGCGACGGCCGGCTGCTGGACCTGACCGCGAAGGAGTTCGAGATTCTCGAATGTCTGGTGCGCCATCGCGGCAGCACGGTCACGCGCGCCATGATCGTGCGCGACATCTGGCAGGACGTGCCGCGAGCGGCGCCGCTGGACAACGTGATCGACGTGCACATTGCCCGTCTACGCAAGAAAGTTGATACCGGGTTCGATCACCCCCTCCTGCACACCATCCGAGGCGTGGGTTTCATCCTGCGCCACGCCAGCTGATGCGAGTCGGCGCTGGTAGCGTGCGGCAGCGCCTGACGCTGTGGTACGCGGTCTCGCTCACGCTGATCTGCCTGGTGTTTTCTGGTTGCGTCTTCCTGCTCACGCGTGCGAGCAATATGGTGCTGCTACGCACACAGGTAGACCGTGACGTCGAGCAAGTCGAGCAAATGCTGCGTGAAGAAGGCGGTCTGCACAGCGCCGGCTTGCGCGATACCGGAATACTCGCGCGCATCGCAGCATCTGGGCAGTTGGCGCAGGCCACGCGTGCCTGGCAGGCAAGCACGTTGAACGCCAGATCCTCAGACCCCAGCAACCCCTACTGTGTCGAGAAAGCCTCCAATGGCCGCCACTACTACCTGCGCACTGCCATGACCCAGCACGCGGGCGTGGCATACCGGGTGACCGTGGCGCAAGACATGGAACAAACCTATGTCATCGAGCGCAAGCTCATTCTGATGACCTGGGTGGGCTTGCCGTTTGCACTGTTGATCAGTCTCGTTGGCGGATACATCCTCGCCGGGCGGGCGATTGCTCCGGTTGGCAAGATGGCGCGCATGGCGGGTGAAATATCGGCTGACAACCTGTCGCAACGTTTGCCCGCCGATGGCCCTGACGACGAGTTCAATCGCTTGGCCACGGCCTTCAACGACACGTTGGAACGTCTGGAGGATGCGTTTGCGCGCTTGCGCCGCTTTACCGCGGATGCTTCGCATGAACTGCGCACGCCGCTGACGGTGATTCGTAGCGTTGGCGAGAACGCGCTGCAGCACCCGCAAGATGCCGCGCGACAGGCCGACGCCATGAGCAGCATCCTGGAAGAAACAGACCGCCTGGTTCGCCTACTTGACGGGTTGCTGACACTCACACGTGCCGAAGCGGGCGCGCTGCCGGTACAGCACACTTTGCACGATCTCTCCGCGTTGACCGCCGGCGTGGCAAATCATCTGCAAGTCCTTGCCGAAGAGAAGCAACAAACGCTCGTGTGCTTGAGCACCAAGAGGGTCGAAGCCTTGGTGGATCCGACGCTGATCCAGCAGGCTCTGTTCAACCTGATATCCAACGCAATTCGCTATACACAGCGTGAAGGCCGCATCGAGGTCAGCGTCGACTCCATACCGGGCGGCGCCACGATCGAAATACATGACAATGGCCCAGGCATCGGTATCGAGCACCACGCGCGCGTGTTTGAACGCTTCTACCGAATCGATGCGCATCGGTCACGGGAAACCGGTGGTGCGGGCCTTGGGCTGGCCATTGCGAAGTGGGCCATCGAACTCAACAACGGCGTCATCGAACTGGAATCAGAGGATGGCCGAGGGAGCTTGTTTCGCGTGCGGCTTGGCTGCGCACGGTACAGCTCGCGCTGAGACTGACCTGTTCGCGGCGCTGTAGCCGCACTGCAGACTGTCTGTTCATGGCCGAACGTGGCTGTTGAGAATCACAAATTCTGCTAGCCATCGTCACGACACCGGCTAGCGTCGCTGTTAGGCCGGAGGCTCTGCGTGTACGTGCCATTTCCGGTTGAAGAGGCGTTCTATGGCCGCCAATCAGACCCGGGAACTTCGTCGCAGTATATCCGGCGAGGGATACTCGCCTCGGTGCTCCTGCACCAGGCGTACGGCGCGCTCGCGCACCTCGGGTGAGAACTTGTTCGTGTTGTTCATGGCTCCATTCTCTCAAGAGTGGGAGCCTCCTCGAATCCCGGGGCGATTCATCCTCTGCTGTAGCGGTGTCGAACGGGCGACGCGTAAGCGTGGCCTGATGGACATCTTGCTTTAGCATTCGAACTTCTGACGCGAGGATCGACGGCATGCCGCAGGAGCCGCTTTACGTTACGAACCGGGTTGTTGTCACCATCCTGCCGAAGGCGCCATTCGTTGCATGGATCAATGCGGCCGATCCTACCCCAGCCAATGCCACCATCACATTCGAGGATGCGCGCGAGGAGCCGTCCGCCTTCCTGATTCCCACGGATGGCACCGATGAACCAGGTAAGCGCTGGATTCAGCGGAACTGGAAGGGGGTTTTTGAGCAGTTGCTGGAGGACTGGTATGTCGACCCAGATCTATGGCCACACAACCGAACGCTCAAGATGTTCCGGGAGTGGTGCGAGGTTTTCATTCACACCATCGTGCTCGACTACGCCGATACGCCGCTCGAGTACGAGGACTGATCCAGATGCCACGGTACCCGCAATCGCCGTTGGCGCCCGCCACGACGTTGATGCGCTCCGCAGACCTGGCGGTTGACGGTGATTTGCCCTTGCCGGACCGAGTTGCTCAAGATGTTGCCCGTTGCATCGAAGTTTGGCGTACCGGTAGTCAGCGTGACGCGAGGCGCCTGGATGAACGAGCAGCGCACACGTGATACCTGCCGGGTTCGCGACGATGACCCATCTGAAGCTCAAGGGAGACCTAGGTGCGGCATGACCATATCGCGGCCGGCGGCCTTGGCCTCATACAGTCGTTGGTCTGCCTGGTGAACCAACTGCTCCTCGGCTGTGCCAACGGTCGCATCTTCACCAAAGGCAGAAACGCCAATGCTCACGGTCAAGTGTCCGCTGGGGGTACCAATGTGAAGTTGGTTGGCTGCTATGACCGCTTGGCGAATCTTCTCCGCCACGCGGACACCTCCGGCAAGGTCCGTATTGGGTAGTAACACGCAGAACTCCTCCCCACCGTAGCGCCCAATGAAATCCCCTGGCCTACGGACGCTTTCGATAATGCACCGAGCAACGACAGTGAGAGCGTTGTCTCCGGCAATGTGGCCGTAGTGGTCGTTGAAGGCCTTGAAGTTGTCGACATCCACCATCAACACAGCGAGCCCTTGGTTGTTTCGCTTCGCACGCCTCAACTCCACGTCCAGGGCGGCATCCAGCGCCCGACGTGTGCCGAGGCTCGTCAGGCTATCGGTGTCTGCAAGCAGCTGGAGTTGCTGTTCCATCTCACGTCGACGATGGAACTGCTTTGCGAGCGCAATAGTCATCAAGACGAAAAGAACGGCTAGCCCGGCCATGACGCCACCAATGGCCCAGGACCGCTCTTTCCACTCGGCATAGATGTCGCCTGTCGCGAGTCCCACCACGACTATCAACTGATATTTTCCGATGTGCTTGAAGCTGTAAAGGCGCTCCGTACCATCCAGTGCGGCGGTGCCGAGATAGCTACCTCCATCGGCCTGGAGGAGCGGCTTGAACGACGCAGCGCTCGCAATACTTCGGCCGACTTCTTCGCTGTGATAGGGCCGCCGTATGAGAACCGTTCCGTCCGTTCGCAGCAGCGTAATGGAATCGCGCGGACCCAGAGCGAGACTATCGAATAAGCGACGGAAGTAGTTCAGCCGGAGCGTCCCCACGACAATGCCAGCAAATTGACCTTGTGCGTCATCCAGCCGTTGGCTGAGTCCAATGGACAGGTCTGCGTCGGCGGCGCGAGGTGAGAAGGGCTTACTGATGTACACGCCCATGTAGGGCGCAGACTGCTGATGAATTTGGAAATAATCGCGGTCAGCGAGATTGACCTTTCTGGGCGGCACCGACCGGGAGTCGATAACGACGTCACCGGTCACATTGGTCACCAACAACGAACCCATATCCTTTGCGTTGCTCGACCTGTCGAAGAGAATTTGCTGTTGGACTTTGGGTGGTAGCCGGAGTGTGTCAGGGTCCTTCACACTGACGTGACCGGTTGTTTCGGGTCCAGGTTGAAAGAGAGAATTCAACCCTGGCAAGGAGCAACCCAAGATGCCTCGCAAGAGCTTTACCCCCGAACAAATCATCGCGAAGCTGCGCCTCATCGAAGTAGCGATGGGCAGTGGCAAGACCGCTCAACTGGCCTGCAAGGAGGCCAGCATTTCCGAGCAGAGCTATTACCGTTGGCGCAAGGAGTACGGCGGCCTGCAGCACGACCAAGCCAAACGCTTCAAGGAGCTTGAGCGCGAGAACGCCCGGCTGCGCAGGCTGGTTGCCGACCTGTCGCTGGAGAAGGCGATGCTCAAGGAGGTCGCTTCGGGAAACTGGTGAGCCCCGAGCGACGCCGACGCGCCGTGTGCATGCTGCAGGAACGGTTCGAGGTCTCGGAGCGCAAAGCCTGCCGCGTCGTGGGCCAGTCCCGGGCCGTACAGCGCTATGTGGCGACGGTGCGCGCTGACGAGGACGCACTCACGCAGGCCATCGTTGCGCTGGCGGCCGAGTACGGTCGCTATGGCTACCGACGCATCACGGCGCTGTTGCAGGCCAGCGGTTGGCAGGTTGGCCGCGACCGCGTGCAGCGCATCTGGCGTCGCGAGGGGCTCAAGGTACCGAAGAAGCAGCGCCCGAGGGGCCGTCTATGGTTCAACGATGGCTCCTGTGTGCGGCTGCGCCCGGAGTATCCACATCACGTCTGGAGCTACGACTTCGTGCACCACACTACCGAAGACGGCCGCAGCCTGCGGCTGATGACGCTCGTCGACGAGTTCTCGCGCCAGTGTCTAGCCATCAAGGTAGGACGACGCTTGAACAGTATGGACGTCATCGAGACACTGGCCGACGCCATGCTGGCACATGGCATCCCCGCGCATGTGCGCTCGGACAACGGTACGGAGATGACAGCGAACATCGTGCGTGACTGGCTGGGACGTTTGGGCGCGAAGACGCTGTTCATCGCACCCGGCAGCCCGTGGGAGAACGGCTACTGCGAGTCCTTCAACGGCAAGCTGCGCGATGAGCTACTCAACGGCGAACTGTTCTACAGCCTCAAGGAAGCGCAGGTCGTCATTGAACAATGGCGCCGGCACTACAACACGCGGCGACCGCATTCGTCGCTTGGATACCGTCCGCCGGCACCTGCCGCCCACTGGCCAACACCGATGACCGCACAGCAACCAGGCACCATCCAATAAACTTCAACCCTCTCACAAGAACTGGACCGGAATATCGGTCACGTCAACACCATCGACGACGGCCTCCATCGAGAGTTCGTACATCTCGAGATTGCGTTCGATGTCCTTCTGCAGAATGACAGATAGATTGTCAGCGGCGTCGCGTGCGCGGGCCAGGGCGTCTATTCGCATTTCGTACAGCGCAAACGCTACGACGCCAGCAACGGTTAACGCAGCCGCAACTCCAGCGATGATGAATAAAACCGGACGCGCGAGAAAAGCGCTCGCGAGCTTGGTCAAGGTCATAGGCAACCCCGCGTTTTTCTGTTTTTACTGTCGCGCACCGTGCGCTCTGCTCTGGGAATTCGATATCGTGCCCTTTTGTGGATTCTAGCGCTTTACTTCAAACCATCTTGAGCCGAGGCACCGCATCCCGACCATTTTCATCGCCCAATGCTGGGTTACCCCTTATCGGTTGCCTCGCTTGTTACTTGGTTCAAACAGTGTTCCAAACGCTGGGCGGTGAGATGGTGACAACATTGGAATCCTGTTAAATAAGCCTCTAAGGTTCGGCAATTCCACTATCCTTATCTTCTTGCACCCAACCTAGAGGAAACCATGGCGACATACAAAGAGCTGCTCGCACAAAAGGAAAAATTGGAGCAACAACTCGCCGCTGCGCATGCTGCGGAACTCGAGACGGCCATCGCCCAGACGCGTCAG
Organism: Ralstonia sp. Ralssp110; assembly: GCF_047325135.1. Taxonomy (NCBI): domain Bacteria; kingdom Pseudomonadati; phylum Pseudomonadota; class Betaproteobacteria; order Burkholderiales; family Burkholderiaceae; genus Ralstonia; species Ralstonia sp. Ralssp110. The sequence continues at coordinate 12,558 of NZ_CP168608.1, forward strand.
ATCGTCGTCGAGTACGGCCTGACGGCAGAAGACCTTGGGCTTGCAACCAAGGCGAAGAAGCGCAAAGGAGGTACGGTTGCTCCCAAATATCAGGACCCGAAATCTGGGGCGACATGGACAGGTCGTGGGCGCGCACCAGCCTGGATTGCGGGCAAGAATTTCGAGCGGTTTCTAATTAAGAGTCGCTAACAAAACCAAGTCATCGCGCCATGCAGTTTTGGCGTTGTAGGGGACATGGCACGAAAGAAGATCAGCATTGAATTGTGGAAGGCGCTGCAGCCGCTGCTGCCGGTTGTGGAGCCTTCGACCAAAGGCGGTCGTCAACGCGTGGATGATCGGGCGGCATTGAACGGCATCCTATTTGTCTTGCACACCGGTATCCCGTGGGAAGACCTACCCAAGCGGTATGACGTGCTGGCGCCGTTTGCGTGACTGGCAGGCTGACGGCGTTTGGGAATGGCTGTATTTGGCTCTACTCAAGCGCCTACGCGAGCACGACCAGATCGACTGGAGCCGAGCCAGCATTGACGGTGCAACGTTGGCCAGCCCCCGGGTGGGCGAGCAGACCGGACCGAACCCAACGGACCGGGACAAACTCGGCAGCAAGCGCCATCTCGTCGTAGACCGGCGCGGCGTCCCGTTGACGCTGATGGTCGCCGGTGCAAATCGTCACGACTCGATTGTGTTCGAGGCGCTCGTTGACGCCATCCCGAGCGTGCCCGGACTCGATGGTCGCCCACGATGCCGTCACGACAAGCTCCACGCGGACTTCAAATAGGAAAAACAACGGATTCGCCGGCAGAAGGAAAATCTTGCCATTCGATCGATCTCTATTGCGTCGCGCACGATCGCGCTCACACGCTTGTCGTGCCCGACACTGCCGGGCACGGGACTGAAAGGATACAAAGGCGCTCACTCGCTCACAGCAGTTGCTGCACTTGAGCACCTGCCACGCGGCCTTGTTCCATCAAGTCTGCGACCTCTGCGGTGGTGGTCGCCCCAGATGCCCGCAGACGCAAGACAAGATCGGCATCGAGTTGCTGCTCATGGGCTTTCAGCCAATCCTCCAGCAACTGCACCCGGTGGCTCTCTGTCACCGCATAAGTGATCATCCAAGGACCTTCAGCATCGGTTCCCGCCGGCGCCAGATCGTCGAGTAGCTCTTGGTTGATCTGCCGGTCGTTCTTGTCAGCAGGCCAGTCCGTGGTGACAAGACTCTCCAGGAACGCTGCTTCGATCGCCTGACTCGGCTGCAGTAGATACGTGTCGTAGCTGTAGGCGTAATAGCTGCCCACGGCGCTTCGGTTGCCTGGCACGGACACCGATGTCGACAAGGTGCGAGTGTTCTGGTCGGAAGATGTCCATGTCCCGCTCAGCTTGAGTTGCATGCCGCCTCCGATTTCGCCTTTCTCCCCCAGAAAGTTTGCCTTGACCGAGAGCATCAGTTTCAAGTCTATGGCAAAGCCTCTCGAGAACTGATCTAGCTCTACCCGCTGGAAGGTGGCCTGGCCGGTGCTCGTGAGGCCCCATGAGCTGCTGAGTTTTCTCCTCTCGTCGGCCAACACCATGGCTTGGCTTTGTAGGCGCTGCATTCTTGATGCGTCCAGCATATAGCTCACCAGTTCGCCCGGCACCGGGGAGCGTTGCGGGTTGATGACATAGGGGCGCACCCGCAGCGCGGGCGTGTGCGGGATCACCATTCGCATCTGAGGCGCATCCTCAATCGACTTTCCCGCCGCATCGAGAAACTGGAACTCGTACCCCGTAAACGAGAGTCCCAGCACGACCGCTGTTCCTAGCGGCTGCACCCCGGTATGCCCGTCTTTTTGCTCCTGCTTGAGGCTGTTCTTGAACGCGTCCGTCAGCGTCGTCGTAACGGTGTGTTTCGAGCCGGATGTGTGAGCCACATTAAGGGTGAAAGAGCTGCTGCCCGTAAAGATCCAGCCCACCTCGCCCTTCGCCTCGAAGATTCCGGCTTCGGAAGCACTGATCTCCACCGTGCTCGTATGCGAAGTCTGGTCGGATAGAGTCGTCTCCGCGGAGGCCGACGACTTGTCCATCCCAGCAGCCAGGTTGAGGTTTTCCATCGGCACCGGGGGTGGTCCCTCGATGAGGCCAACGAGCACCTGTTTGGCGCCCTCCACAGTGCCCAGCGTATGCCGCTTTGCTTTGCCCACACGCCGGACGTCCAACTGCAATTGGGTCACCACGGCCGGATCTTCGCCAAGCCCGACCGGCCATAGCGTCCAGCGATGCACGTCGACCTCGGTAACGGCGTTGTCACCGATTCCGGAAACCACCGGTTCGCCGCCAGGAACGTAGGCTACCGCGGGGAGCGCTTGCTGCAGCGAGCGTGCTTCCTCCGCACGCAGGATATCGGTCCGCTGCCACCCGTGGTTGAGCGACAAGCGTCGGAGCGCGATATCGTGATCAGTAGGTATCGCCGATGCCGACATCATCTGCATCGCACCGTCAGCACCCCACAGCAAGGTAGGCTCCATGACATACCGGTCCTGGGTTGCATGCGTCTCCCAGGCACTATCACGGAGCTGCCATCCGTGACTGCCGTGGATCAGGTTGGCGTCAAGCTCCGCCCAGCCCGCCGCGTCTTGCGTTAGCTTGCAGGCGATGACCAGCTTGAATCGCAGTTCCCCTGGCTTATCGCTAGTGCATATGCCGTTGACGCGCCCGAAGGCGCCAGAGGGAAGCGCTGGCGTGTGGAGGAAGGTAAGCGGGACACGAGAATCGAATTGTTCCCAGTCCATGTGGATGATCTCGACCCGCGGCACCGGGGAACTGTGTGTCACGAACGCGCACAGCCCCGCGCGGCTGCCTGCCAATTCGACACCGAGCACGCCTTCCGGCGAGAGCGTGCGGATCGTTTTCGGAATGTGGTCGTCCGCAAAACATCCGACCTCGAAACCTGCTGATGTCCGAGCAACATAGCATCGCAAGAGCGCCGGCTTGCCCTTGTCCCCGGGTCGCATGACCGGGCAGAACGCGACAGGGGTGCCTTTGATGTGGACCGTCGCTTGCGGTACAGGCACCGGCGCGATCATGAAGCCCGGTTGCACTCCGCCTTCGATCACTTCGTTCCGGTCACCTAACGCCCACCAGTACACCCGATCCTCGTGGAGCATGGCGGACAGTCTCCTGATGCGGCCAACGAGGTTTTGCAGTACATACATATGTATTCTCCGTTGTCAGGCAATGCCTGAGTGGCTGGGCAGCAATTTCGGACTGACAGGACGAAACTGTCGACGGGGCTCACGCGTCGACCACCCGATTGCGACCGTCGTGCTTCGCTCGATAGAGCCGCTCGTCGGCAACGCGCAGGATGGCGCCGATGTCTTTAGCGTCCTTGCCTAATTCCGAGACGCCAATACTCACCGTGACGGGAATCGCTTGGCCACCACCGCCATCGAACGGCGAGCTGGCCACCGCATTGCGAATGCGTTCGGCGATGGTATGGGCCAGCTCAATGGCGACCTCCGGCAATAACACCATGAATCTTCGCCACCGACGCGCGCCACCCCGTCATAGGGCCGGATGGCGTCCAGGTATGTCTTGGTGGACCGCTGCAGGACGCGGTCCCCCGCTTGATGCCCGTGTGTGTCGTTGATGACATTGAAGTGATCGAGGTCCAGCGCCAACACCGAGAAGGGTGTGCCGTAGCGCTTCGCTCGCGCAATCTCCGCCTCGATGCGGTCGAGTAGTTCGCGGCGCTTCGCGACGCCGGTTAGCGGGTCCGTGGCGGCGAGGTGTTCCAGCTCGCGATGGGCCGATTGCAGTTGGCGCAGCGCTTCTTCGGTGCGGGACTTCGCTTCCGCCAGGCGGGCCATCAGTTCTTCCTGGCTGTAGATGGTCGAAAACGAGTGCGTTGTCTGGAACGCTCGGACCACGCCGTAGCTGAGCAGGAAGAACCCCATTGCGAAGATGGCGTGCGCGAGCCACCACAGGTGGTTCCATGGCTTTGCAATGAGAAACGCCAGCGATGACAACGCAAACGAGCTCCCCGAGATCCCGCAGATCGTCATCAGCGGCGAACGGATGCGGTGTGCGATCAGCGCGATGATATTGATAGTGGAGAAGACGAGGGCGCCCCCTTCCATCGAGGCACGGCCCCACACGCTGCTGGCAAACGGCGTGTGTGCCACGATGCCGACGGCAAGGTCGATGGCGATGAAGAGCGCCACCCATGCCGTCCACATGCGGGGATTGTTTCGATAGCTTGGATCGCCCGCGCTTCGGTCGTAGGAGCGTTGCGCGACGAACAGGAGGATGGCCATGGCCAGGCGCGAGGCCGGCCCGCACAGTAGGAACAGCCAGATGTTGTGATGCGCCATGCTGGTGAAGGCGCCGTGCCAGGCGTAGATCGCAGAGAAGCCGAGGAAGCCGAGCGTCAGCCATCGCAGCAACGATTCCCCGGACGACTGGTAACAGCGCCAGCACACGTAGGTTACGAATGCCCCTTCCAGCGTCGCGGCCGCAATGGCCACCTCGTGGAAGCCGTGATTCTCGAAGAGGAGCTTGGGGTCTTGGAAGTAGTACAGGTACGCGATAAGGGCTGCGGGGATCAGCGCAAATCCGGCGAGCAGCAACTGCGCGTAGAGCGAGGTGACACGCTCGATTCCGAACGAGGGCTGGCGGACAAGGGCGTCAGTGCTCATTCTTGCTCCTTGTGTGCTTGGGCAAGAATCAGTATAGACAGGAGTTTTTGAAGGGCCAGCGCACGGCAGCTTGTTGCAATGGGCGGTGCTGGCCGGCCAAAACCTTGGGTTCGCACCGGCGATTTTTTGTGGGAGCCGTGGAGGCGATAGCGCGATACCCGCAACCACGGCGCGCCTTCGCCCGAGTGAGGTGCTCGATATTAGACATCCGAGCGTTCACTTTCTACCTTTAGGAAGTCGTCTTGCCGTAAGAGCAGGACCGCGGTGGGGAGACCTATCCTTGGGGGATCCTGTGAACTCGATCATTGTGAAGGCCAAGCATGGTGCCGTGGAGGTTCGCACCACGCGCCGATCGGACAATCGTTGGGAGGGCGCGTCCCGCGTTCTCGTGGATGGCGCTGAGCGCAGCCATCCTGCTGGGCCGGATGTCGGCCGACGCGGCTGCCGGCCAAACGGCGCACGCCTAACCAATTCGCTTTCCGCGCGTAAGTGCACCCGCGCCGGCACGTCGCCGGCTCCATCGTGACTATGAGGCCCCGATGCGTCTGTTGCTTGCCTTGATTTTGCCGTGGCTGCAGTTCTTCACCATTGGCCGCCCGTTGGCCGGCATCGTGTGCCTGCTGTTGCAGCTCACGCTGATCGGCTGGATTCCAGCGGCGATCTGGTCGGTGTATGCCTTGAGCCAGTACAAGACAGACCAGAAGATCCAGCGCGCGTTGGCCGCACGGCGCTAAAGCTGACCACACCGAACATCGGAGTATCGATGTCCATCCGTACCGTATTGAAGGCCGCGATTCCCCTTGGGGCCGCGATGGTCGGACTCTTGACCGTCGCAGAGCGTCTGTACCTGGCCAACGGCGCGCAGTACCCGCGGTTCCTGGCAAGGGATGTGGGGGCCGGTCGGTTTCGAAGATCTGGATGCACTGCGTGCTGCCTCGTGCCGTGGCGAGCCGGTGGAGGTCTACCCGAAGGCCGGCTATTGGGTCCTGCGTTGCGGTGTGGCGTATTTCGAGGGACACACCTTCATCAGCCACGCCGACCCGTTTGCTCAGTCCACTCGACGAGGTGCACAGCTATGACCTCACACCCGAAACTCCGCATGGTGCCGCTTGCGCTGGTCTGCGTCGTCATCGTTGCGATGATTGCCTGGCTGATCTATCTGCAGCGTCAGGACGAGCGTGCTCCGGCCAACCTGCATGCGCTTGAGCAGCATTTGGCGGATCGCGCAAAGTCGATCCATGCGACGCCCAGGGAAGCCGAGTTGCGCGACGTCTGCGAATCCCACTCGTAGTATGGCCCACCCGCCCGGGTCGCCACAAGTATTGACACTGTACATCCATACAGTAGTATACCTCCAGCGCTAGCCGCACCGGCCGCAGTTGGATTGCGCCGCACGCTCGGCCAGCCCACGGTCGACAAGGAGGCGGCGATGGATCACTGGACGCAGGTTTCGCCCTACGGTTGGGAACACCCGAGCGGGTGGGCTATTGCCCTGCTGTATGTGCTGGGCCAGCCCGGCTACATGCTGTCGCGCGACGCCACCATCCATGGTCCGTTTGAGTCGCTTTGGGATGCCAAGGCCCGCCACGCAATCCTGGCCCCTGCTTTTTCCGCTATCGAGGTCGAGGCTCTGGAGCTGGCCGAAGCCGAGTTGTGCGATTGAACGGCGGGGTGGGTGGGGGTGCGGTACCCCGAAGTTTTCGGAGGCTGAGGTGATGGGCTGCGGCACCCCTCAGCCGCTGCCCGACCGTTGCTGTGCCCGCTAAATTTTCCGTTTCGTCAGGGTGGGGTGGGTGCGGCGTGGTTGTGTAGCGGTGCCTGCCATGAAGAATCCGGAACGGAAGAACTATCCCGCGCTCACCCAAGCGGAAATTCGCGCCCTCTACCAGGAGAGCCCGACGCGCCCCATGCGTCGCCTGGTGTGGGAGATCTACTGTTTGCACACCGTCATCAAGACTGCCGGCGCGGTTGTGCGCGCGCACCGGATGCAGGATCAACTGATCCCCGGCGGGTTCGACTATGTGCTGGGCGAGCTGGCGGAAGTGTTGCGCGACGAGCGCTACGTGCACGAGAACCTGCCGTCGCTGCATCAGATCAAGGAGAAGCGGCGGCATCGCAACAGCACGAAGAAGCGTAATAAAAAAGTCTACCGCTAGTGCTCTATGATGGCGGGCATCGCATGATCGCGAGCTGCGCATGTGCAATAACTACGAGCCGTCGGAGCTGGACCGAATCAACGAACTGTTTCGTACGGCTGACTACCGTGCCGAGTCGTACCCCGACTACGCGGCGCCGATCGTGCGCATCAACGAGCATGGTGTGCGCGACTGCGTCGTCGCCAACTTCGGTTTTGTGCCCAAACGCAGGCTGCCGCCAGGTGTCAGCATTGACACGACCAATGCGCGGTCCGAGACCGTCGGCGAAAAACCGACCTTTGCGAAGTACTGGAAGGCTGGCCAACTCTGCTTGGCCCCAGCTCGCGCGATATTCGAGCCCAACTACGAGGCCGATCCGAAGAAGAGCACGCGCTACAAGATCTGGCTAAAGGACGCCCCCGACTTTGCCATCGCAGGGCTGTGGCGCGCTTGGGAGGCGCGTGCTGATGGCCTCCCGCCTGGTTACAGCTTTACGATGCTCACAGTTAATGCCGACGCACACCCGCTGATGCGGCGCATGCATGCGCCGAACAAGGAGAAGCGCAGCATCGTCATCGTCCCGCGAGATCGCTGGGATGACTGGCTGGAGTGTCGTGCCCCCGAAGTTGCCCGCACCTTCATGAGCCTCTATCCGGCCGAGCTGATGGACACTGCGCCGGCGCCGCGACCGCCTCGGGCCGCAAAGGCGCCATCGAGTGACCTCCTGATCTAACGCTTGTACAACGTCGTCACTTCGCGGTGGTGGGGGGGGGTGGAAGCCCTTTGGTGTCAGGTCGATCATCAGGTCGCTGAAGATCTCGATCACCTTCTCATCGACCTGCACGTGCACGATCGGGAAAACGACCTGGCCATCCTGGATCGCCTCGCGGTCAGCTGCCGCCGGATCGCAACTGCCGGACGCATCGAACAGGGTGACAGTCAGGTAAGGGGCCTTCAGCCCTTTGGGCGCCGCCGTGGCACGCAAGTACAGCTGGACGTTCGCCACGACGTGCCCGGGCGGCAGGATGCCGTTGGCCTGCAGGTGGGCTGCCAGCGTATCCGCCGTGCGATTGTTCTGCGCGAATGCGACGCCGCTCCAATCGTCGTCGGAAGTGCTCATCGTGGTCTCCCGGTCTTTGTAGCGCTTGTGGCCACGAACGCGTGGCTGCCGATACGAGGCAGGGGCATCCAGCGCGGCCGTTCTCCGTTGCACCGTTTTGTTCCATCTTACGCCTGCGTGTGCGGCTTCTGCAGGCGCTGGAGAGGGCATTGCGACCGACTCTCGAAAGGCGAACCGTAGTCCATCAAGCAGTGGATAGCCTGATGGACAACCCGATGGACAGGCTGCGCCTGCCCACAGGTTGCTCACAAGGCTACCTTCCGCAAAATCAGTTGCGCAGCAGCACGCACGCCATTTCGCCGGTAGTCGCCCTCGTCGTTGTTCAGTTGCGCTCAGCGATCGAATTCATATGTAACCCTGAAGCGAGGGTTGGCAGGACGATGTGGCTTCGTTTTGCGCTCGGATACAACTTTTTCCATACTGTCTCGTAATGCGACCACAACTAGACAGATTCCGGGATGCCAACGCCGCCAGCCGTAGAAGGACATCAAATCCGCCGTGCGCTGAATGCCGTCGCACTGACTACCTGCAGGTATCGAAAGGGGATGTCGACTGACACCCAATCTGCGTCCTGAGGAGCGAGAAGCCATGGATAACGCGTTCAAAGGGCACGATAGGAATGTGTTTTGAAACGTTTTCTGGGCGCTCTTGGGTCGAATATTCTTTGGGCACGTTGATGCCGGCCACGAACAGTTATTTAAATAAATCAGCGCTTCCTTAGCGCTACGGCTTCATATTGAAAGGAGCAGACACATGTCGGTCCAGGTTGCTACGGAAACCAGGTTCATGGAGCATTTCTCAGTTGGAACCGGTGTCAACCCGGGGTGGGAAATTTTGTCCGCAACCAACCGAAATGGGGATGTTGAAGTATTTACTATTGGTAGGGATGGGCTGGTCCATAACTACTTTCCAGATCCAACAAGTAATACCGGGTACTCGACCACTTCGCTCGGTTCGGCCCAGGCCATCGGCGTAATCACGAACAGCGACGGAAACATCACGGTATTTCTGTCCTTCAATCTCGAACTTCACATGGTGGTGCAACAACCCGGCGCGGCTCAGCGCTGGTCCAGTCCTCAACCGCTCAACTACCCGCGACCGCCCGACGGAGGGAGTATTTCCGAAATCTATCCGACACTCGTCGAGTCAGCGATATACATCGCGCTACGGATTCCGATGGACGGCGGTGTCTCTAGGCTGGTGATTGGATGCCTAGATGGCAATGCGGAGCCGACTTTTAACTTGGCGCGCGATAAATATCCCGTAACGAATTACGTGTGGTTTGGTGCAACGCGTAAGACACTGCGATTGGCACTCGTCCATACCTCGATTACTACGCTGACACCGGATACCCTGACCGAAGTACAGCTTCCATTCAAATCAAACTTTACTGTGCAGTCGGCAGTTGCGGTCGCCGATGACCTCTATTCGGTCCTCGATGATGGAAATGTGTATCGATTGGATCTTATCAATGATGTATATAGTTGGACCCCATTAACCGAGGAACAGAGCCTTTATCGAATTTATGGAGTCGTGACGAATGCGAGCACTACCCATCTGTTGCTGATCTCAGCGAACGCCGACCTCTGGCACATGGCCAAAGATCCGAGTCTACAGTCCGAGTTTTCTGCACCGCTTCCAATCGGGGCGAACGCGTACACGTTAAGCGTTTCGCTAAATGGCGACGGGCAAATCGATATGTTTGCCGGCATGCCGGGCTCGGTGACTCGTATCTTCTTTCAGCAGGAGAGCGGCGATTGGCAAATTACACCGCTGAACGTACCTCTTGAATCCGGTGTCGAGACCTACAGCTCTTACGGCTCTGACGTAAGCTTCCAGGACGAACTCGGTACGCCACTGGCGCTGACCGGTGTCACGATTTGGACCGCAGAGCCTACTGTCCTTCAGATCGGCGGAGCTGTCTACTCGGTTGGCCCCGATCGAAAGGCGCGAGTCACAACGAACGCCCTCGGTGTATTGAACGTGCAGCAGCCAACGACCGGTCTATCCGTACCACCGCTTCTGATGCACCTGCCAGATCGGATGGCGCCCGACGAAGTCGTCACGAATGCACAGGACGCCATCGTGCAGCAGTCTTTGGCGGTGCTCACGGGCCAGGAATTGCTGAATGCGACCACAGCTGGCGGCGCCAAGGTGCTTCAAAGCCAATATCGCACCGAGAAGTCGGCCGATGCCATAGCCCAGGCCGTCACCGTATCGATGCAACTCGTTTCGCATGTGGCAGCTTGCGCGCCGGCAGCCTCAGTGACCATCCCACGATCACGCCCCGGGCTAGGAACAGCGTTGTCGACTGACTTGCCGGCACTGCGCAAGCTGACCTGGACATCGGCTGACGCTGTTCCATCCTGGCGATTCCATGTAGGGGATGACGGCCAGGCATCATTTGAGCTGCTGACCGCAGAACAGGCTGCCACCGAAATGACAGCTTTACGGCGAACGATTCACGGCGACGACGGATTCTGGGACTTCATCGGTGATCTCGGTGACCTGATCGCTGGTGCCGCACAAGGGTTGCTCGACATCGTCCAAACTGTGGTCAACACGGTGTCCGACGGAGTGCATGTTGCGATCAGTTTCGTCGTCGATGGGGTACAGCACCTTTTTGAAACCGTTGTTAAAACCGTCGAGCAGGCTTTCGATCTGGTCGAATCCGTCTTCAGCCAGGTCAAGGTATCGTTCAACACTCTGTTCCAGTGGCTTGGCTACATTCTCGATCGAGGGGATATCTCACGCACGGCGCGCGCAGTGGCGTATCTGGCCAACCAGTTCCTCGATTTCATGGGAGGCGCGGCCGCCGGCTTGCAGAGGAAGTGCGATGACACACTTCAGGCGCTGGTAGGGCAGATGGAAACAGCGCTGGACACCGCGATCCAGGTAATCGGTCCGAATTCAACCCCCGGCGGCTATGCGCGCTCCCACCAACCTGACACGCCTCAAGTATCGTTGGCGCAGTCGAACAATGTCCTGCTGAACCACTTCATCGATCGAGCCAGCTCGCGCCAGGGCGGCAGCCTGGTTCTTTCGGCAGGTCCGGGGAGCCTGTTGGGCTGGGACGACATCGTTGCGCAGCTCACGCAAATTGCCACCGACATCAAGGACGATCCTGGTTTTGCCGGGGTCGACCAATTCTTCAGCGCTATGGGGCAATCGGCGGACAATCTCTTCCGTTCGGTCCTCGCAACCCTGCTGACGGCGGTAAAAGCGCTCGCCAAGGCAATACTGTCGGGCGTCCAGGCGGCAATTGATCTAGTGTTCAAGAAGCTCCGGGATCTCCTCATCTGGGCAAAAGAACTACTGAATGCCGAATGGAACATTCCGGTGTTGTCGGCAATATTCTCTCACCTATTTCCCGGGTTGCCGCTGACGATACTCAACCTCGTCGCGGCGATCGTGGCCATTCCCACAACGGCGCTTTACAAGATCCTTCAGAAGGGTGCGCCCTTTCCGGATGACGGCGCCGTAGCCAATTTCGAGCAGAGCGTCAGCGCGGCGAACATGCTCGCGGCCAGTGGCCTGGGTTCGGAGACCGATAAGGTTGCCGACGGCGCAACGTCAGAGGCGCAGTTGCTGCCGCTTTCGGGTGGCTTGCAGGAGTTCTTGGGTACCGTAGCGATCCCTCTGACGATCGTCAGCGGCGCACTCTGCGCCATCGTAGATATAGTCCCGAAAGTCGATGGATTGGATGAGTTCGAGACGCCCTTCACGTTCTTCGCCGTCCTTGCGGATTCGATTGCGGCAGCCGCCCTCATTCCGTGGTTTTTCGACGGCGTGACGCATTGGGACGTGGTGCCATGGGTTTTATGGGCTATCGGCCTTATTATTGATTGGATATTTATCGGCTTGGAATGGAAATCAGACAAAGTGAGATTGCCGGAATTCGTTGAACCGATAACGCAGAGTATCTATGGAATCCTCCAATTCATAGTGACAGCAATTCATAGCAGAAAGGCGGAGGAATTTTTGTCCGCCGCCCCGCGGATGTACCAAGTCCTCCGAACCGAACTGGTAGCCGAGGGCACAGAGGGCGTATCGCTGTTTGTGTTGGCCGGGATCGATTCCGTGTGCGCGGGTGCTGTTAGCGGAATTCTCTTTTGGGAAACCTGGTTGGATGAGTAAGGCGGAGGACGCGATGCATTCGGTGTCGAACGACTTTCTCTGTTCGGAGCCGAGCGTGGTGCGCCCGCTTGCTGAATGCGTACGATGTAGGTAACCCGGCGAAATTCAATGCGGCGCGGGATTTCGAGTGCGCGCTGGCGAGTACGCACTGTCGCGACCCTTCGATCGTGTTCCCAGCGCTCGGTACAGCACGAGCGCGAGGGAGAAGATGCTCAATCACATCCAACATTTGCGGCGCGTCACTTCCGTTACGACAAGCTGATGGACAGCTGTCTCGACTTCGCGGTGCTGGCCGCGTTTTTTATGAACTGCTTTTTTGGTTTTTCGGTTGGTTTGGTTCATTAAATACTGATTGGAGAGAAAATGTCAGAAAACTGGACCTTGGGCTTTGATTCCATTAACCAGTATCAGGGCGAATGGCGGTGCACAAAGAATCTCTCGGCCGTCAAGTTGACCAACGCCGTCGATGGGTTCGCCAGCGCGGTTGTGGCGCTGGAAGACTGGTGGCCCGCGCTCTCACTGGTCGATTTCTCCAGCGGGTTACCCAACACTTTTTACTTTGATCCACGGCCGCCGGGTAGCTGGTGGGTGGTTCGTGGTACCGAGGCCGTACAGCTCAGCGCTGACGGTGCAACCGTCTTAACCCGTCTCGCCTCCCTCAAGGAAATATTCCCGGGACTGGCGCTATTGCCGCGAGAGGACGTTGACTTTACGTCTGGCTTCGATTCCATGAACCTGTGCAGTGACGGATGGTGGTTCACTAACGGGCCCTGGCTCGCCAAACTTAGCGACGACTTCAGCGGCATCAAGGCCCCGCCAACCGCACTTACCGACCCCGCGCTGTTCCCGATTTTTGTCGACACCGACTGGGCCTCGGGAGTGGATACGCTTTACAGCACGACGGACGGATGGTGGACCACTAAGGGCTCGTTGATTGCTCAGGTCGCACTTAGCCGGACCGGCTGGAATGTGCTGGCGACTCAACTGTCCGACAGGCTAAGAAGCATTGTCTTCGTTCAGCCCGGCAGCTATGTCGTGGATAACACGGCTCCCATTCCAGACGGCACTCCTGAGGTCACGATTGAAATGTGGGGGCCAGGTGGCGATGGGGGACAGAGCGTTGGGGAACCCAACAGTTGCGGCGGCGACGGAGGCGCTGGGGCTTACCTGAAGGAAACATTTCCCTTCACTCCCAACAGCCAATTCAAGCTCCACGTCGGCGGGTCCGGTGATTGCACCTACTACGGGGATTCCGTTGAAGACAGCATACTCGTCGCGGCTGGAGGTGGAGGTGGTGGCGGTGCGGGTGGCTTCGGCTATGGCAACGGTTGGGGGGGCGCCGGTGGTGCTGGAGACGGCTACACCAAAGGCGACCTGCGGGGCGGCGCGGCCGGCAATGCTGGCCAAAGCGGGTACGGCGGCAACGGCAGTGGTGGTGGTGGTGGCAAAGCCGAATCAGGCGGTGCTGGCGGTGCAGGAGGACAGGGTAGCGCTAACGGTAGCAATGGCCAACAAGGGGCGAGCACCGGCTCTGAGCGTGGCGGCGGTGGCGGCAAGGCGGGAGCCCATGGTGCTGCTGACAATCCGCCCAGTGACGGACGAGGTGGGGACGGTGGAGCCGGCGGTGGCGGAGACGGCGGGGACGGGGGGAAGGCTGGGGGTGGTGGAGGCGGTGGTGGAGGTGGTGGTGGTGTAGGTGGGGCGGCTGCCGGTGGTGGTGGCGGCGGCGGTGGCGGCGATGGCAGTTATACAGGCAGTAACGGCGGGGGAGGAGGCGGTGGCGGCGCTCAGGGCTGGAGCAGGGTACAGCTGACCACCCATTTCGACGGCGGGAATGGAACCGTTCCTGGAGGCAGCCCACCGCCCGGGACGGCGGTCGGTGGCCAAGGCGGCGTCAATGATGATGGCAATAAATACACGCCACCAACCTCTGGCGGGCCAGGTGGTATCAGGCTCAGTTGGCCGACTACGGGGGGCTGATCACATCAGCCACGCCGATCCGTTCGCCGTATCCAATCGTCGGGGAGCCTCGCGTTGAAATCCCACCCAAATTGCGCTTCGGGCCGCTCGTGCTGGTCGGCGTGATCGTCGCCGGGTGTGAGCTATCTGCAGTGTATGTTCATGCGCTTGAACAGCGCCTGGCTTCCCATGCAACACGGATTCAGATGACGCGCGAGCCGGGGCACGTGGTCTATACGTGCCCCGCCAAGAATGGCTTCGTCTATACCGGACCGCCACAAGCGGATCTGCGTGGACTGAGCGAGGATCGCACCTAGCCCAGTTGCTGCGGCACGTGGTGCTCGATGCCCCGCCGTGCGATCAACCTTGCCGCTGCTCCCGTCGACATGCCGGCCACGGTGGTCCACCAGGCTGTGGACAGCCGCTGGCGCGGCCCGTGAGGATAGCCTGATGGACAACCCGATGGACAGGCTGCGCCTGCCCACAGGTTGCCCACGAGGCTACCCACACTTGCCCACAGCAGCACCAGTGTGCGAGCCCACATCACGAGCAATGTTTGATATTTTGAACCCCATTTTGAACCCCACCTGCGAGCGCTCGCGCCATGAAAAACTAGATGGGACATCCATTAATTCAGAAAATGTCAGTCACTCTGGTGCTGCTTCCCGGCATGGACGGAACCGGCCGACTGTTTCAGCCGCTGCGCGCCGACGTGCGTCCAAGCGAAGGCGCTAGCGCGTTCCGTAAAGAAGAGCACGATCAAGATCAGAAACACTTCCAGCAGATTCGGGAGGCGATCACGGTGCGGTGTGGGCGGCATCTGGGCGATGAAGCAAACAATGTGGGGAGCGGCGCCGATCATCGCATGATGCTTTTGTTACGGGATAGTCGCTGAAGTGTGGAATGTGTTATCCCGCCACCGGCAACCGCACCGTCACGCGCAATCCACCGGCACCGCCATCGGCCTCGCCCAGCACGGTTTCTCCGCCCAGGCGCTGCACCACCGTACTCACAATCGACAAGCCCAGCCCCGACCCCGTGGCCCCATTGCCGAGCACACGGTAGAACGGGCCAAACACGCGCGCACGTTCCTCAGCGGGGATGCCCGGGCCGGTGTCCTGCACCGCGATCGATACCATGCCCGCCCCGCTGGTGACCGACAGGTCGATGCTGCCGCCTTCGGGCGTGTAGCGGATGGCGTTATCCACCAGATTGCGCACCACCACGAAGAGGTCCAGCTCATTGGCGTGGACTTGCGAATCGGCCTCGGTGGTGACGCCCACGTCGAGCTGCTTGGCGTCGGCCAGCGGCATCAAGTCTTCCAGCACGCGGCGAAATACACGTTGTACGGACACGGCGCCGGTTGGGGTGTCGACGGTCTCTTGCGCACGGGCCAGGGTGAGCAACTGCTCAAGCAGACCACGGTTACGTTCGATCCCTTGGCGCAGTGTGGTCAGGCGGGTCTGAGCCTCGTCCGACATCGGGGCTTGGGCCAGGCGTTCCGCCTGCAGCGACAGCGCGGTCAGCGGCGTCCGTAGTTCGTGCGCTGCATCGGCGACGAAGCGGTGCTGGGCGTCCATCGATTGCTGCACACGCGCCAGCAGGCGATTGATGGCCCCAACGAACGGCCGCACCTCTTGGGGTACGGCTTCGGGTGCGATGGCGTGCAACTGGCGCTCGTCACGCTTGTCGACCTCGTGCGCGAGGCGCTTGATGGGTGCGAACATTTTGCGCAGCACGTGGGCGACGGCCACCAGCAAGATCGGCACGAGAATCAAGAACGGCATCAAGGTGCGGATGGCGCTGTCGCGGGCGGTTTCGTCACGTACGGCGGTTTCCTGCGCGACGGCGATGCGTTGGCCGTTGGCGAGCGTGCGGACCCACACGCGGTAGTCGCGCTTGCCCAGGCGTGCGGTCTGCATGCCGTCGGCCAGCGCGGGCAGGTCGGCCGTGGGCGCGCTACCGGCCGGCGGAAGCACCTGCACGATCACGCGCGCCTCCTTGTCCGAGACCTTGGGTGCATCGGCCGGGTTGCCAGGCGCTGGTAGATGCGTGGGGTCGAACATCGCCCCGACCTGGCGCAACACGTCGTCCTGCAGTTCGTAGGCTTCGCGGAAGGCCGAGGCAAACGCAAAGCCGCCGGCCAGCACCGCCACCACCACGATGATCGCCGACAGCCACGCCGACAGCCGCCGCTGCACTGATGCCGCCGTGGAAATGGGCGCTGTCATTGACCCCTCGGCACCATCCATCCCACGCCCCTCACATTCTTGATGGCTGCGGCGCCGAGCTTTTTGCGCAACGCGTGGATGAGGAATTCGACGGCGTTGCTCGCCACCTCGTGCCCCCAGCCGTAGATGCGCTCTTCCAGCTCCGTGCGCGAGAGGATGGCACCCGGGCGCAGCATGAGCGCCTGCAGCAACGCGAATTCGCGCGCCGACAACTGCACCGGATCGGCGCCACCCACGCGCGCTTCGTGCGCTGCGGGGTCGAGCGTCAACACGCCGTTGGTCAGCACCGGGCTCGCTGCCCCGCCCTTGCGGCGCAGGACGGCGCGCATGCGTGCCAGCAGCTCGGCCATCTCGAAGGGCTTGAGGATGTAGTCGTCCGCGCCGCCGTCGAGGCCGCGTACGCGCTCCTCCACCGCATCGCGCGCGGTCAGGATCAGGACCGGCACCGGGTTGTCGCGGGTACGTAGGCTGCTGAGCACCGCGTGGCCATCCTTGCCGGGCAGGCCGAGGTCGAGCAGGAGCACGTCGTAGTGCTGGTGCGCGGCCACGTCCAGCCCGGTCTGGCCGTTGCGCACCCAGTCCACCGCATAGGCGGCGTCCTGCAGCGCGGCTTCCACGGCCGCGCCGATCATCGGGTCGTCTTCAACGAGGAGGACTCGCATGCGGTTGGTATTGAGTAGCTATGCCGATTGCAGCGTATCGCCACTGCGGCGCCGCGCCTTCCAGCTCGCATAGCCGATGGTGAGAAGTAGGATCGCCAGCAGCACTGCCGATGCGCCCGCCGTGCCGAGGTTCAGCCCGCCGGCGTTGACTGGCTTGGTCAGCAGGTCGCCACCTGTGGCACCCAATGGCCGTGTCAGCACGAAGGCCATCCAGAACAGCGCCACGCGCGAAATGCTGGTCAGATAATACGCCGCCGCAATCAGTGCAATCGCGCCGGCAATGAGCAGAGCGCCGCCCGCAAAACCCAGCCCCGATGAATCGGCCAGGAAGTCGCCCAGCGCCGTGCCCAGCGTGTTGGATACGAGGATGGCGCACCAGTACAGCAGCTCCTGCCCGCCGCCGCGCACCCGCGTGACCGAGAGTGATTTGTGCGTGAGCTTCCAATAGACGAGCACCGCACACAGCAGGCTCGCCAGGATGGCCGAGCCGGTGGCGTACCCCAGGCCGAGCGTGCGGTCCATGAAGTCCGACAGCGTGGTGCCGGCCGTGCTGGTGGCGAGGATGACCGCCCAATACAGCAGCGGGTGATACGCCTTGCTGCGCAGTTGCGCCGTCAGGGCGACGAGAAAGGCGCCGATCAGCAGCACCGAACTGGCGGCGTAGCCGATCTTGAGCGTCATGGAGAGCAGATCGCCTGCAGTTTCGCCCAGAGTGGTGGCGCAGATCTTCATGATCCAGAACGCCAGGGTGATCTCGGGCAGTTTGCTGCGCGTCAGCCCATCAAGGGTGCTGTGTTCGTGTGTTTGTGCGGATACGGGCATGCGGATTCTCCAGAAAGCATGGAGGTAGACTCCGCATCAGTCTGCCCGGGCAGACTTAGACCACCCATAGCCGCATGTATCGATTAGACGCCAGCTTGTCGAGCAGGCTGTACCACGCCACGCCCGCCGCGATGTAGAAGCGCTGCAACCCATGCAGCGGAATCGGCGTGATGGGGCAACACGGGATACGGAGACGCCTCTCCATTGTCTGCAAGCTATGCAGCAATATGCCAGCCCAGGCTGTGCACAGCGCGATGCTCGGCCCGTTGCAACCGAGCGCAAGATGTCCGACGGGCTGCAGCGCGCGTCAATGCTGGTCAAAGCCCGGAGCATTTCCGGGTCGATCGCTGAGTCAGCTGCCGGGCGTAGGGCGCCCAGCGCCAACCGTCGTTGCAAAGGCGCAGACCTGTTCAAGGCTGCGCCTTTTTTCGTTGTGGCCACCACGCGTTGACGAGGGCGGGCGTAGCGTCGTGCCCGTGAGATCCAAGTGCGGGCCGACGGACCGTGAATGAGGGGCGTCCCGCACCGCCTGCGCAGGGCCAGTCCCGCGCCAGCGCTGCGCACTGTCACGTGCCTAGCTTATCCGGTCACATGCGGCGCAGGCCGCAGGCGGCGCCGACGCAGCCGTCACGCCAGCGCCAGGGCGCTGTCATGTCAGCCGCCTGAGGTCGGCACCGCCAACGGCACAGCGACACGGCTGACCACCACTTCGCGCATCCGCACACATGCCCCGATCACGCTGTGAGGGGCCTTGTGTGGGGATGCTTGATGCGACGCGGCGACCAGCCGTGTTTCTCGCTGCTCGAACCCCACCCCATCCCAACCCTTGCCCGTGTGGGAATGGGCCATCCCCACCCCCCGCCCGCCCCAAGGGCGGGAGCGAGGGAAGCCGAGCGAGAGGATCGCTCGTAACCGCCTCTCCGAAAGAAAAAGCCCCGAGGTGGTCAATCCCCGGGGCTTCCCGACCACTTTTTTCACGGAGGCTCGTGAACTATGGCTAAGCGCCAGTCTACCCACTTGGACCCACACCAGCAGGCGCTGGTGAAATTAATTGAGCAATGCGCGCGCCGGCATCGCCGGCATGAGGTGTTCCGCGACTTCTGCGAACTCGCGGCGCTGTCCATCAGCAACCGCGTAGACCTGTTGCAGTACGAGGCGCGCGAGGCACGCTATCTGGAAATTGTGAAGCACTACGAGCGCGAAGAAGCGGAATGCTTCCCGCGCATGCTCGGCTGTCTGGTCGGATCGCTGGAGGGCGGCCACAAGGATGCGTTGGGCCAAGTCTTCGAGGCGCTGCAGTTGTCGGATCACTAT
Source organism: Ralstonia sp. Ralssp110 (assembly GCF_047325135.1). Classification (NCBI taxonomy): domain Bacteria; kingdom Pseudomonadati; phylum Pseudomonadota; class Betaproteobacteria; order Burkholderiales; family Burkholderiaceae; genus Ralstonia; species Ralstonia sp. Ralssp110. Next base: position 31,608 of record NZ_CP168608.1, read on the forward strand.
CGTGGGCAGTTTTTCACTCCGTGGGAGGTGTCCCGGTTGATGGCCAAGATGCTGATGTCCGGCGCGGCGGCCGAGATCGAGCAGAAGGGGTTCATCACGTTGATGGAGCCGGCCGCCGGCGCAGGCGGTATGGTGATCGCAGCCGCGTCCGCGCTGCTCGATGAGGGCATCAACTACCAGCAGACCATGCATGCCACGCTGATCGACATTGATGAGTTGGCTTGCCACATGAGTTACGTGCAGCTATGTCTCCTTCACGTGCCAGCCATCGTGATTCACTGCAATGCGCTGGTGCCCCACTCGGTCTGGGGGCATTGGGTGACGCCGGTCCACGTGATGGGCCTGTGGGACATGCGTTTGCGGCGCCGGGATCGCGAAGAGGCAGCGCGGGAAGAAGTCGACCAGGAAGAGGGTGCAGGTCAGACCGCTAGCGCTACTGAACCCGCCGTCGCGCCGGCGTCCGATCCGCTCGCACAACACCGTGCGGCGATCGTGACGCGCCGCATCGCGCAGAGCGAGCAGCTCGATTTGTTCGGTACCTAACCATGGCGATTGCCAGCTGCCCGCAATGCGGGCGGGCAGCTGTCTAGCCGGCGTGTACGGGGGAGCCGCCTAAGTATTTCAAATTGATGTCAATTTCATGACAACTTCGCTGATCGTGCGATAAATCGCGATCCGTTCGAAATATCCCCCAATGGAGGGGTGTGTGAAGGGATTGTGAAAGCTATGCTCGCGTAAAACACAACAAGCGGTGGCTTGCATATTGACCGGCACCGCATCAATCGGGTCCATCATGAAATTCGCCATCCTCACTAGCAATCCTTCGAGCTTTGCGTACGTCGAGGCTTGCCTGCCAGCGGACGTGACGTGCGTGCGATTTGACGACGCATTGGCGCTGTTGCGCGCCCGGCGCACCGAGGCCTTCGACTTGCTGATGATCGATGCCCAGCTGTTCAGCACGGCCGGCCAGCTGGTTCTGTCCTGGCGTGACTGCAATGCCGACTTGTGCTGGCCAACGCTGGTGTTCGGCACCTTCACCGAACGCGCGGAATTGCTGCGTGTTTTTGACAGCGCTGTCGAAGACGTGATCACCGGCCACTTCACCGCCGAGGAGTTGACTGCCCGCGTTCAGCGCGTTCTGCGCAGCGCGGAACGCGGGACGCAGCAGACCGAGTCCGCTACCCGTACCGTGGTCGGGCCGTACAGTCTGTGCCGGCTCACTCGGACGGTGACGTTACGCGGCACGCCCATCCGCTTGACCGCCCGCGAATTTGCCACGGCCTGGCTTTTGTTCTCGTCCCCTGGGGCGTTTCTGTCACGCCAGCAGATCGCTTCTGCAGTCTGGGGAACGGAGGCCAGTGTTGCCGAACGCTCGATCGAGCAGCACATCTACAAGCTGCGCAAGAAGCTGGGCTTCGGAGAGGCGACCGGAGTGGAGCTCAAGACGGTCTACTCGCGCGGCTATCAGTTGACTGTCCAGCAGATGAGCGAGCAATCGCGCAGTGCCGCCCCGCAACTCATGCTGGCGGCTTGACGCCGATCGCCGGCGCGCCAGGCATCTTGGCGTTCCTGACAGACGCGTGCGCGAGTTAGGTGTCCTTGCTACCGGACACGGGCTCCATGTCGAAATGCGCTGCCGCGTAGCTCGCATTACAACTCCACACCTCGGTGCCGTCGCGGTAGAAGATGCACCATCGACCGTCGCTCACGCAGAGTGCTTCAGTGAAAGCACGGCTGTGTTCGTTCATTGCGGCATGGACCATTTCCACTTCACGGCAAGTGGCTCGATAGGTGCCGGCGGCGAGTGGCGGGGGATATTCGGGCCTGCGTCTCACCATGCCCTGCATTCCTCGTACATCTGTTTCTCAAGAACCTGTATTGACCGAGCGCTGACGATATCACGCATATCGGTGTGGGCGTTCGCCTGCCCCTTACCAGGACAAGGGTAGGGAGCCTGTGGCCATCCGCTTCCCACTCAGAGTTTGAGAAGCACACGCCATCTCATCACAGGTGTGAAAGGTCGCTGCTGAAGAAAAAAAGCCCAAGCAGGTGCTTGGGCTTGAATTCACCGGGTGGGTGAAGGAAAGCAATTCATTGTCAATGGATTTTGCTGCGTCAATTTCACTTTTCCTCACGGTTTCCCCCGTCGTTGTTCCCGCTCGGTGTGGCCTGTCTGACTGGGCCGACCGTTCTGCGCTTGTTCCGATTCCAGTGCGGGCTGAAGCCCGCAATAGGCGCTCGCCGCGCGGCGTTGGCCAGCGGTGACGGCGTGCCACGCGCGCCATTCTCCCGAGCCCCTCGCCCTTATCCGGGACCGTAGTCACCGCCGACCAGGCGGACAAGGGTTCGCAAGCCGCGCAAAGCGCGCCCTTGTCGGCCTGGCCGGCGCTGCCTCCTTGGGTCCCAGGGCGACGAACTCAGGAGAACGGCGGCAAGGCTAGACAGGCCGCCGCACCGCCTGGCCAACCTGCCCACGAGGGGGCTCCGAATCTAGGAGCCCGGTAGCACGACAACCCTTCTGGAAACCCATCATGCAAGAACAACACATTGCTGTACCGCTGTCCCGACTGGTCGAATCCGAAGCCAACGTCCGTAAAGGCGCACTCGATGCGAACTTGGTCGCCAGCCTTGCCGCCACCATCGCGGCCCATGGTCTGCTGTACCCGCTACTCGTGACCGAGGTGAAGCCCAAGGGCAAAAGCAAGCAGGCGACATACGCTGTAGCCGCAGGGCGTCGCCGTTTCGCCGCGCTGCGGCTGCTGCGCGACGAAGGCAAGATCGACGCGGACTACGCCGTGACCGTGCGCGTGGTGGCCGATGAAAACGCCGTCGAACTGTCAGCGGTCGAGAACACGCACCAGCCCATGCATCCGGCCGACGAATATGAATGCTTCCGCCGCATGGTGGACGAGGGTGCCGGTGTGGAGACCGTGGCGGCGCACTTCGGCGTGTCGGTCGCCGTGGTGCAGCGTCGCCTGAAACTCGCCAACGTCGCACCCGCACTGATTGCGCTCTACCGCGAGGGTGCCATGTCGCTGGAACAGTTGATGGCGTTGACGGTGAGCGACGACCATGCGGCACAAGAGCAAGTCTGGCACGGCACTCCAGCCTACCAGCGTGCGCCGGCGGCGCTGCGCCGTGCCCTGCTTGGCGAAGCGTCCATCGCCTCCGACTCGGCGGTGGCTGAATTCGTCGGGCGCGATGCCTATCTCGCCGCAGGTGGGCACGAACAGGTTGATCTGTTCGCTGAACACGGTGCGTACTGGGCGGACGGTGCCTTGGCTCACCAGTTGGCGGAAGAACGACTGGCACAGCAAGCGGAGACGATCCGTGCGGAAGAGGGTTGGGCTTGGGCTGTCGCACTGGTGCAGCCCGACTATGCCGCGCTGAATGCCTACGGTCGTGCGCCGCGGATGTTGCGCGAGCCGACCGAGGCTGAGCAGGCTGCGATGGATGCCTTGGACCAGCGCCAAGAGGCCATCGAAGCGCAGATGGAGGCGCTGGAGTTGTCCGATGACGAGGGGGCTGACGAGGCCTATCAGCGCTTGTCGGATGAACTGGAGGGCATCTACACGGAGCGCAGCGAGCGCGAAGCCGCGTTGGAGACGGTCGCGGACAAGACCCATGCCGGCGTTATCGTTGCACTGCGCGACCAAGGCGTGGAGGTGATTCGAGGTGCGATCCGCCCGGAAGACCGCAAGGCTGCTGTCAAGGCCGCTCGCGCGCAGGCGCGCGGCGCAGCAGCAGTGTCCGGAAGCGGCATTACCAATCGCCTGCCCGCGATGCCCAAGAAACTGGTGCGCGCGCTGACCGCGCAGCGCACGGCTGCCTTGCAAGCCATGCTGATGGAGAACCACCATGTGGCGCTCGCAGCGTTGGCGCACACGATGGTGACGGATCTGGCGCGCGAGGTGTACTACCGGAGCGGCGAGGGCGGCATCAAGGTGTCGGCCAAGAACGTAGCGTACGACTTGCATGCCGCCGATGTGGCGCTCGAAGACTCGCGGGCATGGCAGCAGATCAATGCGGCGCGGGCAGAGTGGGGCGAGCGCTTGCCGGGCGAACCAGATGCGCTGTGGGAACACCTGTTGGCGATGCCGCAGGAAGAGTTGATCGCGCTGCTGGCCCACTGCACGGCGCTCACCGTTGATGGCATCCAATCCCGCAGTGGCGAGCATTGCACCGATGCACTCGCGCGAGCCGTCAATCTGGACATGGCGGACTGGTGGAGCGCGACGCCCGATGGCTACTTGTGCCAGGTGCGCAAGACCGATGTGCTGCAAGCGGTCAGTGAAGCGGTTTCGCCAGCGGAAGCCGTGCCGCTCGCGGCCATGAAGAAAGGGCCGATGGTGGAGGCTGCAGGGCGCTTGCTGGAGGGCAAACGCTGGGTGCCGCCGCTGCTGCGTCAGCACGCCGCCTGACAAAAAAATCCCAGCCATGCAGGCTGGGCGAGGTATGAGTTGCGAGCGGGTGAGTCGCCCGCTCGCAGGCAGCAGTGTAGTGGTCCACGCTGTTGCCTGCAATGCCTTCTTCCGCGGCGGGCCGTGTGCCCGCCGTCTTGCCTGACCATTGCCGTGGGCCTCTGCGCTATGTCGTGTCGCGCATCCCACCGCTTACGTGGATTCCAGTGCGGGCCAAGGCCCGCAATAGGCGCTCGCCGCGCGGCGTCTGCCAGTGGTGTCGCCGGGCACTGCCGCCGTTCCCCTGAGTTCCCCGCCCTGTTGTGGACCGTAGGCGACGCTTGCCACGTCGCAAGGGTTCGCTTCGCCGCGTACTCGCCCGTTCGGTGCTCGCCCCATGGGCTGTGCTCCGCATGCGGCCTCCGTGCGCGCCCTTGCGGCGTGGCAAGCGTCGCCTCCTTTGTCCACAGGGCGAGGAACTCAGGGGAACGGCGGCAGCGCTGACAGGCCGCAACACCACCTGACAAACCTGCCCTGGAGAGGGCTCCAAATCTAGGGGCCCGGTAGCTAACAAACCATATGAGTACGAAACATGAGTCAACACTATTTTGAAACGACTTACCTGAATCGTCCCGTGCGTGTGATGATCGGCTGGGATCGCCCCGTGCAGCAGTATCTGCTGACGGTCGAGTATCTGGACGCCGACCGCTACGTCTACACGAACCTGCAGGAGCGCAAGCCGTATGCGTTCGATCTGGACGATTACCGCGCCAAGCTGGAAACGCTGGGCATCGACGTTCCGGCCTCCATGTTCGCGCAGGCGCAGAAGGACCGCGCAGGCAACATGGGCGAGCGCTACGTCTATCACAAGGCGGACGGCACCTACACCGAGCACTTCATGGGGGCCGCACCCGCAGGCGTCGAGCAGCGCCGGGGCCTGCCGTTCAAGCTGGGCGACGTGGCGATGACGACGGGTTGCTATGACTTCATGAAGGAGCGCGGCCTGTTGCCGTCCGTGCCAGCCATGCTGGTTGCTCGCCACGCCATGGGCGACTGGGGCGACATGTGCGAAGAGGATTGCTACAGCAACGCCCGCGCGCTGGAAGAGGGCGGACGCCTCATGTCGAGCTACATGGTCGGCAGCCGCAAGGTATGGGTCATTACCGAGTCTGACCGCAGCGTGACGACTCTACTGTTCCCGGACGAATACTAAGCTGGATGGGGCGCCGCAATGGCGCCCCCTTGGGCGGGCATGGCCCGCCCACCCTCGCGGCATGACGACTGCGGCCGGATACGCCGCGAGCGGTCTACCTGCCATGGCGAACGGGCTTGCAGAGAAGGGTGGTCAGGCAAGTGCGACGCTGAAGTCGGGGCGTTGTCAGTCCAACCTGCTACTCGGTCCCGCGAGCCGCGCTGGCCGCGCGACAACCGCCTGGAAGGTAACCAACGCTCCCATGTCCCCGGAGGGGTCCCCTATGCCCTTCGACCTGGGCGCGGACACTCCTGACGCTGACCGCCTTCCCTTCTATCCACTCGCAGCAGTCGGCCCGGCCCCTGCGCTCCCTGCACTGACTTGCTCACGCGCCAAGCGCTTGCGTTCTTCCTGTTTGCGAATCAACTCATCCAACGGATTCGGCGACTCTACCTGGAACTGGCGGGCGTACAAGTCGAGGATGGCCCGCTTGTTGAGCATTGGGTTCTCCTTGGCCAGTTCTTCCGTGGTCTTGTAAGACCGCTCCGCTTTCTTCGGCGGTGCTGACGTGTCAGCGGCTTGCCGGACAGGTTCGCTCACGTTCGCAGCCGGAGCGGTCCGAGAGCGCGCCGGTTTCTCCTGCGGTGTCTGCCGTGCAATGAAGGCGGCCAAGGTCGAGAACGCCACGACGACCTGATTCGCGGCGAGGAATTGGCGCACCTGCTCGATGGTGTAACCCGCCGCCCGCAGCGCCTGAATGTCGGCGAGCCACGGATGCATTATTGAGCGTCGTCGTGCTGGCTGGACCTGATTCTGGAATTCCTGAACGTTCATATGCGCGCCAAAAAGTGACTCATGAGCCGCTAACGAGATTCGGCGAGTCACCGTATCGCGGTGATCGCATCATTACCGATCGATTCTTAGATAGCTCTGCATCAGTTCTGCATTGATTCCGCCGGATTCTAAAGGATTCTGTATCTCTATTCAGGAGTCTCACCATACTCTGGTAAGAGTATTGAATAGTTACCACTTAGATCAAAGTCGTAAGGCACGTAGTGTATGTTTACGCGATGCTCCGCCTCCCGTAAAATACAACGTGCCAAAGGGGCTCGCCCCTTTGAAACCCCCGCGGCGTTGCCGCGTGGAACTGCGCGACAGGACGGCCCTCCGCGCCCCTGTTATGCGTAGCGCGACGCGCCCGATCCAGCAGCCCAACCCCGACAAGAAGACTCTGCGATGCCCAAACCGAAGCCCGAAGGTGGCCTGTCTAAGCCGATCAGCTTCCGGCTGTCGGAAGCTGATCGCGAGGCGTACCTGGCCAAGGTCGCGGCGTCTGGCCTGACCCAATCCGAGTTCTTCCGCCAGGCGGTGCTGGCCAACCGCACGCAGCTGGTGGCGCGTCTGAAGGCCACGCCCCACCGCGAACGCCTGCTGTTCATCTTTGGCAAGACGAGCCGCGACATCGAGCGGCTCGCGCGCCAAGCCAGTGCAGACCATGAGCGCGGCGCTCTGCCTGAGGAAACCTACATGCAGATGCTCGACCGGCTGCAGCTGATTGGTCGGTATCTGAAGGCCACGCTGGCCCAGGTGGACTGAGCCGCCCATGCTGATCCGCATCCGGCACTACCGCGAAGGCGTCAAGGAGTATCTGGAAAAAGGCCAGAAGCAAGACCGCGAGTTCACGCGCAACGAGATGGATGAGCGCGTCATCCTCGCCGGCGACCTGGACTTGACCGATGCGCTGATCCAGTCGATGGACAGCACCGATGCCAGCCGGTACATGAATGTCACGCTCTCGTTCAAAGAGGACGAGCTGTCGCGTGAGGTGCTGGCCGAGATCGTGCGTGACTTCGAGGCGTTCATGTTCGCCGCCTACCGGCCGGACGAATACAATTTCTACGCCGAAGCGCACGTGCCGCGTCTCAAGAGCTATCCCGATCGCAAGACGGGTGATCTGGTGGAGCGCAAGGTGCACATCCACGTCGTGGTGCCGGCGCTGAACCGGCTGACGGGCCGGCGTCTGGACCCCTTCGGCAAGGTCGACCAGCAAACGCGCTTCCTGGAGGCCTTCCAGGAACACGTCAATGCCAAGTACGGCTTGGCCAGCCCGCGCGACAACCGGCGCGTGGCCTTCACCGACTCATCGGAGATGATCAGCCGCTACAAGGGCGATGCGTTCGATGGGTCGAACCGCGAGCTGCGGTCGGCGATCCTGGACGCCGTGCTGGCGCGGGACATCACATGTTACGAAGACTTCCGATCGTTGCTGGCCGAATTCGGCGAGGTGCGCACGCGCAATGCCGGTCGCAGCAATGAATACGAGAACGTGAAGCCGTCTGGCGCGGCCAAGGGTGTGAACCTCAAGGAATACGTTTTCTCGCGCGAGTTCGTTGAGTTGAGCGCCGAAGACAAGCGGGCCGCGATGGAAGCCCGGGTGCATGCGGAATACGTCGCGCCTGGTCAGCCGCGCACCACGCCAGTCATGTTTCGTGAGGCGCTGGCCGAGTGGCATACCTCGCGGGCACGTGAAGTCAAATACCTGAACGGTGGCAGTCCGTTCTACAAGATTTATCGGGAAGCGCCGGCGGATGAGCAGCGCACGCTGCTGGCCGAGCGCGAGTTTCAGTTCTATCAACCCTATGGAGGTTTGGATGGCAAAGCACTCGACCGAGGCGAGCGCAGCGGGTATGGAGAGCACGGCGCCTGGCGTTGGGCCGAACGAGACGGTGGACGCGGATGGGGTGATTCACGCCCGGAGTTCGGAAGAGAAGTCGAAGCGCAGCCAAGCCAACGTGACCGGCGAGGCGGGCACGGGCGTGGTGGCGTTGACGTTGATGCAGATCGACCCCGCGCGGCGCCCGAATCCGCAGACCGTGTGCGAGGTCTGCCCTTCGGCGGTATGGATGGCCACCCCACGCGAGCTCAAGAGCTACTGCCGGCTGATCCACTACTGGAGCTGGGAGTCGAGCAAGCCGAACGAGCTGACGCATTGCGACGGGCTGGCGATTTCGCTGGAGCGGGAACAAGCGAACGAAGAAGCGTAAGTCTATCGGCCGAGGATCTAGCTTGGCGTTTTGTGGCAGCGCGGATGTATGACGCCTACCAAGCTGGCGACCCTGCAAGCCAAGCGCGCTTGCTTTCGGCCAGCGCTGCGAAGTTCACGCAGTACCAGTTTGCGCCACCACCAGGTGCCGCGGGTATACCAGCCCCATTTGGGCAGCGGCCGGGGCCGCGCAATCTGGCTGAGATCGAGGGCTTTGATGCGATCGGCTCGATGCCGTTTGAGCGCGCGCAGTCGGATGCAGGAATAAATGCAATTAACAGCCAGCCCATTAGGGCTGACGCTCCCCCCGGCCACTCGCAGCATCCGCCGTCATGGCCAGCGGCCGTGGGCGCCGGCGACATTGTGGTGCAGTTCAACAGCCGGGCGCGCACAGCGACGGGACGGGAAGCGGACAGTGTGCTGGATCAGCTGGCGCGAGATCTGTCGGAGCGGCGGGCTGCGCGCGGCGACATTGAGCGGGCCGAGTTCCGCGAGATCAAGGCGAACCTGGATGCGCAGCGGTTGCTGGATACGCTCTCGCGCACGCATGGGCTGATCGTCGACAAGTACGCGATCACCAAGGGTGCGGACGGTGGTGATCGCATCCGTGCCGGCATGCGCAACCTGAACGTATCGGATTTCCTGACGAAGGAATTGAATCTGTCCTGGGCAGATGCGGCGCAGCTGCTGCGCACAACCTATCGGGCGCAGACCGGCCGGGAGATTGAAGCGCCCTCACCACAGCGGCCGGAGCCGACGCCGGCGCTGTGGCGTGAGTTCATGCTGCAGCGTGCAGTCTTCGGCCAGGCTGACCGCGCGGCGTGGGCGGCGCAGCTGCAGAGCGAGCGTGAACGGCGCGAGGCAATCCGGTCGGCGTTCCGTGCGGCACGCAGCGCTATCGGTGAAGATCCGAAGCTGTCGCGGGCAGCACAGGTCAAGGCGGCATTGTCGACGGCGCGGATGACGCGCGTGGAGCAGGAAACGGCGCTCAGCCGCGCCATCACGGCCGAGCGCGATACGTTGAGGGCGTCTCGGCCGTCGCAGGAGGATCGTTACCTGGCGTATCTCGCAGCACGTGGCCAGCGCGGCGACACCGCGGCGCTGTTCGAGCTGCAGCGACTGCGCCCTCAAGAGCCGGCCGAAGATCCGCGCCGACTCACGATCCGACCTACGCGCCCGGTGCAGCCCAACGCGATCTTGTATGACGGTCCCGTCATCACGCACCGGGTTCAGCGCAACGGCGACGTGGAGTACCAGCGCAACGGTGCTGCGCTGCTGGTTGACCAGGGCAAGTCGGTGCGTCTGTGGCAGAACGATCGGGATGCGATCGAAATCGCCCTGCGCCTCGCGCAGCAGAAGTTTGGGCCGGTGCTGCAGCTGTCTGGACCGTTGGAATTCCAGATGGAGGCGGCGCGGGTGGCGGCCGATGCGCGGCTCAATGTTGAATTTGCTGATGGCGCAATTAACCGCATATTTGTCGAGCGTCGGGACATTCTGCAAGAACTGGCCTCCCGTCGGCCGCAGGAGACGAGTCGGTCAACGCCACCATCTGGCAAGCAACCGGAGAAGCCGACATTTGATCCTGGCACGCCATCACCAGGCCATAGCGCAGATATATCGGATCGAGGCGCGCAGCCCCCGGATCCGGAGCTAGGCGGTGACATCGAGCGATAGGCTGCGGTTTGACGCTATGCCTACGCTTCCGGCATGCCGCAATGCTTAAAGTGCTAGGAGCCGTGGCGGCCGTCCTCCCCAAAAAACAACCCGTGGAAAAAAAGCCCGCGACTTATCGTGTGGGCTGAAAAGACGAGTGTCGGATGAGCCACCCTCAGCATGGATAAGTTCTACCGGAGCACTCGGCAGGCAACATCGCGAGCGGCCGGAGTCGCACTGAAATGTTGCGTGATTTCCGCTGGACCTGCCGCCCCTTCTAACTATGTCGTCGTACGCGAGCGCCACGTTTGTTTCAGCCGTGATACAGAAATGCCCGCTTCGTGCCGCTCAGTGCGACTGGAGACGGACGCATGCCCCGCAAAATCAAGGCCGAAACCGACATGGCACAGATGTCGCTCCATGCCCTGCGGGGAGGCGCGAGCCATGCCAACAAACACCTCGTAGCGCCATGCTCGGCACTTGCCGGCCGACTACACGCTTGAGCAGACCGCAGTTACCGCTGACGTTGCGATGACGCTGAACTTCGCGGCGGCCGCAGCCTCCACATCAGTCGTGCAACAACAAATGCCTTACATCGAGCCGCTTGCTGAGAGTGCATTGTCTGGCGTGGCGGCGCAGGTTCGTGGTCAGTCAAGACACAGCCCTGGCACCGGAGAACAAGCGAGGCGCGGCGGCGCTACGCAACACCTACGGGGTCGTGCAGGTGAATCAAATGACTGGAATCGGGAATACACGACCAACAGTTTTGTGCTCCGTCCCCCGGCGGGCACTTTTTTATCGGCAACAAGATGAGAGGCGATCCCCATAGAAGCCAAACAGATGGCCACTGCTGCACTCGCTCCGCAGGCCACGGTCGCCGCCCCGGCACATGGCCGCGACGACAGTCCGCGCTCCTTCGGCACGATCATCAGCAGCGACATCCACGTGCAGGGCTAGGCGCGGCCGAAGCGTCATTGCGACGACTCCTCCTAAAACACGCGGTGAGGTGAGCAACTTCTAGGCGCTGCAACGAAGTCACGACGATATGGAGGCTTAAGGCGATCAGCGCTGTCTTCTTCTGCTGCTGCTGCGTCCCCCCGTCTTGCAGCCCCTCTGGCATCTCGCAATGAAGAGGCGGACTAGCACAGGTGCCCCATAAAGATTTAGGTGGTGGTGCTGTGTCCCAACGCCCAGCGCCGGCAGTGATCAAGATATTGGCGTTCGTGTCTTCCCACCAGATCCACGATGCTCGTCCACAGCCAGAACGGCGCATCGATGGATTTACCGTGGCGCCGCTGTAGCTCGCGTCGCCACACCCCAGCATCGTTTCGCGAAAGTTGTCCCCCATGCGCGACACCGACTACCGCGCCGAGGTAGCGTGCGACTTCAGTGGCCTCCGCTTGCGGCAGCGTGTCAATCTCAAGTTTCAAGTCTTGGGGGAGCAACTCCCGCACGAAGACGCTGGTATCCAACACCCGCAGGGCAGCCATCCGGGTTCCCAGAAACGGCGCAAGGTGCGTTGCGCCCGCGACGACACGCTCGCCGTTGTCGCGCGGCATATTGGTCTGCGGCTGCCTGGGCGCCGCAGGCGCTGCAGCCTCCTTGAAATCCAATAGGCAATAGTGCCGGTTCTTCCCTGTTCCGACGGCAAGCAACGCTGCATAGCGGAGCCGCCCCAGCGAGCTGCATCCCTTTACCCAATACGCTGCATCCATAAGCTCAATCTGGTCCGCAGGCTCTCGGGAGTACAGGCGGGTAACGAGAAGGGGTAGCATGGTTTCCCGACAAAGCGCCTCAAGCGCGTCGCGCTCCGCCTTGCGCAAAGGCCAGAAGCGTTTGCCGAGGGGGATCGTCGGCTTCGCGTCTTCGATGCGGTCGCTCGCGAGTTGCTTCCATGTTCTGCGGGTCGCAGCCTTCATGGCGGTCTTCGCTGCTGGAGGCTTGGGCGGAAGCCGATGCGTGGGGCCCGCCTTCAGAGCTGCCATGTAGCCCGCCATGAGCGCTTCGACCATCTGCGCGGTGACAACACCGGGCAGGTCCGATCCGCGTGCGGCCGTGGCGAGAGACACCCCCAGCCGGATCAGGTCGTGTGCCGGATTGCCGATGACTGTCTGGTCCATATCGCGGACCTGAATCGCGACCCGGCCGGCGGTGTCGCCCACAGGGCCAATGTTGCCCACGTGGCAGTCCCCACATATCCAGATGGCCGGGCCCGCTGGTAACGTGCTTGGGCTGATTTCTTCCAACCACTCGTAGAACTTTGTAGTGCTGCCGCGCACGAACGCGTGCGCGGACTTGGCCATCTTCAGGTTACGCAGTTCTGCGAGCGCGACGTTGCGGTTGCGCGGTAGGACCGTCCCGCGTGTGGCCGAGTGGGTGGGGCCACGCTTCGTTTTGGTTGGCATATGCCGCGCTCCTTCTGGAAGATGTTCTCGGTCCACTCAACGCTGCACATCGGCAGACCTCTGAGAGTCCTTTTTGCTCGGGCGGTAGGATTCCCATTGCACCGGCGGCGCACAGTTTTTCAGTACGCGACGGTAACGCGAGGGCGTCCTCAGTGTATCGGACCATATTCTCTGCGCCGACGAACACAGTTGGAAACCCAGCACGGCGTGGACGTGAAACGCCCTGGCCGCCTTTCGTATGGTCACCAGCTGCAAAGAGTCGAATTGTCCTGTCTCGCATTGCCTGCGATCAGAATGTGCGGCCGCTCAACGGCGGAGCCAAGCATGGCAAGGCAAGCAACAGTGGCCCAAGTATCGCGCCAAACGCTTGCAACCGGCGCACACCGCACGTTCCCGTCCATGAAGCGGAGGGCCTCGTCGGTCAATTAGCCTATGTCGGCATATGGGTCGGGGTTCCTATGCTTTGGGGAACACGAGTCCACACACTCGCGACAACCAGAGCGGGGGGAGCCATGGCCGAGCTGTCAATCGCCCAAGCGCAACGCGCGAGCGGCACACATGGGCAACCAACGCCCGCACCGATTCCCCCTCGCAGTGCGACACGCGCGCGCGGCATCCACGGCGCGGCGCTGGTAATGGCAGCGGCGGCGATGTCTTTGGGGCTTACGGCCTGCGGCGGCGGCGGTGATGCCTCGCCCCCAGCGGCCAACCCGCCGAGCAGCAACGCCACGCCCGCCCCCACGCCAGCGCCCGCGCCCTCACCGGTGACAACCTTTGGCGTGGGCGGCACCGTCAGCGGCCTGACTACGGGCAAATCGGTCACTCTGCTGAACAACGGCGGCGACGCCATTACCGTCAGCGCCAACGGCAACTTCCGCTTCCCAACCGCGCTCGCGCAGGGCAGGCCGTACGCTGCGACGGTAGGCACCCGGCCTTCAGGGGAAAACTGCACCGTCACCAACGGCAGCGGCACAGTGGGCACCAGCAATGTCACCAACATTGCGGTGGCGTGCGCACCACGGCCGCTGTTTGCGTATGCCGTGAACTCTAACGACGGCACCATCTCCGCCTTCACGCTGGACCTGACCACTGGCATTCCCACAGCCATCGGCACGGCAGTGGCCGTCGGGCTCGGGCCGCTGTCGCTCACCGTTGATCCGGCAGGCAAGTACGTGTACGTGGCCAACGCCAACGACAACACCATCACCACGCTGTCAATCAACTCGACCACCGGGCTGCTGACCGTGGTGGGCTCGCCCACTGTGACCGGCATACAGCCGTTCAGCATCGCGCGCACGCCCAACGGCAAATTTGCGTACACGGCCAACTTTGGAGATAACACGCTCTCGGCGTTTTCGGTCAACACCGGCACGGGCGCGCTGACTGCACTGTCAGCCATCACGGCAGGCGCCAACCCGTACACCGTCACCATCAACAGCGCGGGCACCTTCGCCTACGTGGTGAACGCCAACAGCGGCAGCACCACCGGCACAGCCATGGCATTTGCCATCAACAACAGCACGGGCGCCTTCACGCAGGTGGGCACCACGGCCAACACCGGCAATACGCCGCAGTTCATCGCGGTTAACCCGGCCGGCAGCTTTGCGTATGTCGCCAACTCTGCAGACAACACGATCGGCATCTACAGCGTCAGCAACACTGGCGCACTCACCGCATCGGGCACACCGGTCGCGGCGGGCACCAACCCGTTCTATATGTCGATTTCACCCTCAGGCGGCTTCCTGTACGTGAGCAATGTGCTCAGCAATAACGTGAGCGTGTTCTCGATCAATCCAACCAATGGCGCCCTGACGCTTATCGACACCACTGCCACCGGCAACGCCCCCGTCACTGTCCTGCTGAACCCCGCAGGCACTTTCGCTTATGTGGTGAGCGGCGTTGACAACACCGTCACCGCCTACCGCGTGGACGGCACCACCGGCAAGCTGACCGCGGTGACGAATGGGTCGGCGGCCAGCGGCAATATCCCGCGCGGGATGGTGATTGCGGCGGTGCCCTGAAATTTCCCGGGTTGATTAATTGCATACCCTGTGTGGTCAAACGACCACCAAGGTCTGGAAATCATCAAGAAGGAAGCGACAAAGGCCACTGTGCATTGGTTACCGGCATAGCGTCGCCTGATTGGGTGGGAGGTTTTGATGAAAGCGAAACGAATCGGGGAAGGCGTGTTGTTGGCCTCCGCCCTCGTTGCCGGGTGGCTGATCGTATCGCCACCATGGGCCGGCGATGCGGACAATCTCGCTGTCGTGGCCAGCGCTACGGACCCCGGCAGCGGCGGTGAGAGCGGAAACAAGAAAGAAGCACCCGCATATACAACGGCGACGACTACAACTGCGCAACCCATGCGGCCCACTGTCGTGGCGGTAGCCACACCCAAGCCCGTGACTGGTGGCGCGCGCGCCTACGCCTACGGCTACGGCGTCATGGATGAGAACGGACAGGTCATTCCACCGCCACGCACCGTTGTCATGACTGAAGTCCGTCCTGGTATGCCGGAAAACGAGGTAACGGGTACCGAACGTGGCCACGACCGTGGCCCCAACTTCAACCTCGGGCTCTACCGCCAAGCGGATGGCTCGGTGTATCGCCCATGATTGCCCATGAGCCGGAGAGTCATCATGAAGACGCTGTTTCGAAAGTTTCTCTGTGCGCTGGTATTTGCGGGCGGCCTGCTGGGCGTTTCGCTGACGGAGCTGTCTCAGAGCGCCACCTGTACCCTCGGGGTCGGGGCCATCTGCGTGACGATCGGCGGATCGGCATCAGCGCAGACCACGCCGGCCAAGATGCTGGTGCTGTACGACGCGCCCGCCAATGACCCGTACACCAACCTGGGCAAGGCGTACGCGATCATGCTGTACAACCTGCTCGCGCACTTCAACACCACCATCACCATGCTGCCCGTGCAGAACTACACGGCGGGCATGACCGAGCAGTACACCGCCACGTTCTACATGGGAAGCTACTACAACAACCCGATACCGGCGGCGTTCCTCTCGGACGTGAGCACCACGCAGAAGACCGTCGTCTGGTTCAAGTACAACCTGTGGGAGTTGGCCTGGAACACGGCCTATCCGTTCACCACGCGCTACGGCATCAACTTCGTCAATCTGGCTGGCATGAATGCGACGCCGTCGGCCAGTGCACCGAACCCTGGCTTCTACGACACGATCACGTACAAGAGCCAGACCATGACCAAGTACTACGCCTTCAATGCCACGACCGGGGCCGTTACTGCAGACCCCGACATCGGCGTGACGGCGGTGGCCGATGCAACCAAGGCCACGACCTTGGTGACCATCTCCAACTCGGTCAGCCCCACCACGAAGCCGGCCGTGCCATATGTCATTCGCTCGGGAAACTTCTGGTACTTCGCCGACATGCCGTTCTCGTACATCGGACCGCGTGACCGCTACCTGGTGATCTGCGACATGCTGCATGACATTCTGGGCACCAATGCGCCCACGCTGCACCGTGCGCTGGTCCGTCTGGAAGACGTGAATGCCACCACGACGGTGTCTTCGATGCAGCAGTTGACGGACTACCTGTACGGCCAGAAGGTTCCGTTCTCGATTGCGACCATCCCGGTGTACACCGATCCGAACGGTGTCTATAACGGCGGCGTGGCGCAGACCATCCACATGGTCAACGCAACGGGGCTGAAGCAGGCGCTGAACTACGCCCGGGCGCGCGGCGGTCACGTCCTGATGCACGGCTACACGCACCAGTACAGCAACATTCCGAACCTGATCAACGCGGTCAGCGCGAACGACTATGAGTTCTGGCTCGCCACGCTGAACCGGCCCGTGAATGAGGATTCGACCCAATGGGCGGCCGGTCGCTTGTCGGCCGGGTTGCTGGAACTGCAGCTCAACGGATACTTCCCATTTGCGTGGGAGGCACCGCACTACCAGTCGTCGCCATTGGCCATCAAGGCTGTGCCGAAGTACTTTAAAAACACCTATCAGCGCGTGGTGTACTACACGTCGGACAACCCGCAGACGCTTGCTTCGACGGCGCCGGGACACGACTTCTCGGTTGGCCAGTTTTTCCCCTACATCATTCAAAAGGACTACTACGGCCAACGCGTGATTCCGGAGAACCTCGGCAACGTGGAATACAACATCTGCGCAATCGATCCGTCGTCTTGCCTGACGTACAACGTCGCGGACATCCTGACCAACGCCACCTACGCTCTGGTGGTACGCGACGGCTTTGCCTCGTTCTTCTTCCATCCGTTCTGGCTGGAGCCGGGGCTGGTTGCCACGGGCTTCCCTGACTTCCAACAACTCATTACCGGCATCTCTGCGCTGGGCTTTACCTGGGTGGATGCCAGCACGGCGCAATAGCCAACTGAATGCGGATGCGCTCGAAACTGGCGAGGGGTTCAGAAGGGGCTATTCCAGACAGGAACACCGGTGGCATTAGGGGGATATGAAGAGGACCACCTCGGTGTTCGCTTGGTATGAAGCCATTGCAGGATCGCGCCTTGCGATCCACGAATGGGTTAGGGAGGGGGTGCGCGTTGCACCGATCTCTCTTTCCCAGCCTTCGTGGTGTGACGTTGAGCGTCGCGTTGCTGCGCAAGTTCTTTAGCCATCAGAATGCCCGCGTTCAACGCCATCCCCTCAGAGAGGAATCCCTCGGGCGAGTAGGCTGATGTCCATTCAGTTGGTGTGCCGTGATGCGGAACATAACGATAGTCACTCGACCATCGTTTGTCTGTCCGTCGCGCGGTATGGACCTCGACCTGGCCGTGACCGGTTTTCACTGAAATTTGCATCGAGGTTCCCCGCAAAAAACGTCAGCCCGCGCAGGCTTTTTTTGCCGTTTTGGCGCCACAGGTTCTCTAGCGTAGTTGCGACCGATGCACTTATCTAGTCGCCTTGAGTGCACATTCCAACAAGACGGGCGCCGGATCTAGCTCGTCGAGCCGTAAATATTGGGTGGTTTCCCCCAAACCGGACCAGAGTCAGAGTTACTCTGGTCCGACGATAAAACGCTGTCCTGAATGTTCCGCAAGCAGGCCATACAAACTGTTCGACGGGCGGCTCAAGTGCCGAGCCTGCGGCAAGCGGTTTAGCTGGACCTGGGTGTGGGACCCGGTGCGTCTAAGCAGCCGTGAGAAGACGCGTTTGCTGGAGGTGTTCGTGCTCGGTGTGCCGGCGTATCGGCTGCGTTTCGATCCGTCGGTCAGCACCAAAACGCGAGAACGTCTTTTGCCGGTCTCAAGCTCCTGGATACGCTGCTGATCCGCGGTCATGACCTTGCCTTGAGGCGCGATGCCTTGGCGCTCCGTCTGGAGCTGCTGCACCCGGCGCCGTAGCACCGACTCGGCGACGCGGACCGAGCGACTTGCCTCGCTATGGCTATAGCTCTGGACGAGATCCCGACAGGCAGCCTCTTGCTTGAATTCGGGGCAAAACGAACAACGTTGCTTGGTCAGAGGCTCCGAAAATGACTCCCCAAGGACGACGTATGGTCCATCTATCGGCTGTAGCGTCGACTGGATGAGAGGAATCAATTCTTCATGTGCAAGAGCCGTGAAATCGCAAGACCTTACCGCATGCGGATCTGTGAGCGACTGCCGCCAGATTTTACGTGGTCGGAACGATTGCCCCGACAAGTAGTTCTGTTGCCCGACGTCGACGGTGCTGGCCTTGCCCCATGTCTGGAGTTCGGGGGCCCTTGCTAAGAGTGGTCTGGATCGCGCGGAGGCTCGCGTCGTGGGCTGCGGTATAGGTCGGATGGCCGTTGCCGAGGAAGTCGAGCATCATGGCGCCCGACCAAATCATGCCAATCGGATGGGCTACCTGGCGTATCTCGCAGCACGTGGCCAGCGCGGCGACGCCGCGGCGCTGTTCGAGCTGCAGCGGCTGCGGCCTGATGAACCGGCCGAGGATGCGCGTCGACTCACCATCCGATCTGCGCGGCCAGTGCAGCCCAACGCGATCTTGTACGACGGTCCCGTCATCACGCACCGGGTGCAGCGCAACGGCGACGTGGAGTACCAGCGCAACGGTGCTGCGCTGCTGGTTGACCAGGGCAAGTCGGTGCGTCTGTGGCAGAACGATCGGGATGTGATCGAGATTGCCCTGCGCCTGGCGCAGCGGAAGTTTGGGCCAGTGCTGGAGCTAACCGGGCCGCTGGAGTTCCAGATGGAGGCGGCGCGGGTGGCGGCCGATGCGCGGCTCCATGTTGAGTTTGCTGATGGCGCAATTCAGCGGATTTTTGTGGAGCGTCGCGATATGGCCCAGGAACTGCGGGAACGGAGAGACCAGACTCAGCAGTCTGCAGCAGAGCGTAATCCATTGTTCGGCAAGCAGAAACCGCCTGGCCAGCAGCCATCGCGGGGCGGGACGCCGGAGCGCGATGTTCCGCGCTCCGATCCCGAACCCGGCAACGATCCTGAGCGGTAGGCAATACGCTCGCCTAGCCCAGCGGAATTGGCACCGGCAGGATCGTCAATGCACCTTCTCCGGAATGATGGGCACGGCGAGCTTCACTTACCAAAATAGTCGCGGATGTCCTTCCGTTCGCCGGTCTGGTTCAGCGCCTTTCTGATTTCATTCATCTGCGCATAACAGTCAACTTGCTGTGGCGAAGACGATGCGCCGTACACTAGATGATTTACGCCGGGCTTGGCACACAAGTCAGGATCATCCAAGGCATGGAACGTACGGCAATTGAATGGCCGGTACTCGTACACGCTGCACGTCCCATCGGCACCCAACAACGGACAAGCGGTGCGATGCCCTTGCGAGCGCTTACGCTTTCTGTGCATCGTTTTCCCAGTGAAGCGCTCGATGTAGAGGGCCTCCACCTTGGTGACGTCCACGTCGATCTTGCAGCAATGGTTGCAGCCTTTCTTGCAGACGGAGAAAGTCGCTACAAAATCGTTGTACTCGTCCAAGTAGTCATATATCAGCTTCAACTTGTCAAAGTCGTTGCCTGGGTGCGCGGCAATCGCTGCGGCTGTCTCGTTTGCTCGCTTGCCTAGGTATTTCGGAATCCTTGGCAGACCATGTGCTTTTACATCAATGGCGTGCGGCTTTCCGTAGGGATTGCGATACCGGACCTGATTCGCCCATCTGATTACACTCTCGATCATGCTGTTCGTCCTTTGGTTTGGGGGAAATGCGTATTGCTGGTGCGATCCGGATCCAACGCCCGAGGGCGTCAAATCGTCTCTTGGTGCCCACAGCCACCATTCGGCGAATAGCGGGAGCATCCGAGGAACGGCTTGTTGAAGTGGCTCGGGCGGGGCAGCAAGAATCCTTTGCCACACGTGACAGGCCACAGCGGCTCGCTGGTTGAGATCGCCGAGCGCCTCCCTTGGCAGTTGCGCATCGCGCTGCCGCTAGGCGGCGTGGCTGCAGGCTTCCTCCTGATGTGGGCCAGACGTTATGCGGCCGGTACCTCCGACTACATGGAGGCAGTGGCCATCGGTGATGGCCGCGTCCCCGCCGCGAAAGCGTGCTGCGCAGCCTCTCGTCGCTGGTGACCATCGCCACAGGCGGGGGGGCAGCGTAGGAATGTGCGAGGCGCTTTCGAGAAACTAGGCCATCACCGCAAGCAAGGCGGTGCGAAACTCGGCCATCTCGGCAGGGGTACCAATCGACACCCGCAGAAACTTCGGCGGACCGACCTCGCGAAGCAAGACACCGTGGTCCAGAAGTCCACTCCATATGCGACGGCGATCGTCGAATTTGCCGAACATCACGAAGTTGGCGTCCGAATCGGCCACCGTAAGTCCCAGGTCCCGCAACCAGTTGACGGTCGCATCACGCTCGGCTTTGATCGCGTCCACTTGCGACAGCATTTCGTCACGCACGCTGAGCGCTGCGCAAGCAGCTGCCTGCGTAAAAGCGGATAGGTGATATGGGAGCCGAACGAGTTTCAGCGCTTCAATGATCGCCGGCGCGCACGCACAGTATCCGACGCGGCCACCCGCGAATTTGAACGCTTTGCTGAGCGTGCGGGTCACGACAAGCCATGGGTGATGGGGCAGCAACGTCACCGCGCTAGGGACGCCGTCGCGCCGGAACTCTGCATAGGCTTCGTCCACGATGACTAGGCCCGGCGCGACGTCGAGTATCGCGCGAATATCATCAAAGGGAAGCGCGGTGCCGGTCGGATTGTTCGGCGACGTCAGCAGAACCACGCTCGGCTGGTGCACGCGAATGCTGGCCATTGCCTGGTTCAGATCCAGCGCGAAATCGTCGGTGCGCGGCAATGCATGAAGGTGCGTGAAGGTCGTTCGACAGTACTCTTCGTACATCGGATACGCGGGCGTAAAGACAAGCGCTGTCCGCCCAGGACCGCCGAATGCTTGGAGAATTTGCTGGATTACTTCGTTCGAACCGTTGGCCGCCCAGACGCTCGACGCGTCGATCGTCAACCTGGTGTCGTGGGTCAGATACGCGGCCAACTGCGCGCGTAATTCGGCAAAGTCACGGTCGGGATAGCGGTTTGCCTGGTGCGCCGCGTCGGCCACGGCAGCCGCGATGCGCTCGACCAGCACCCGCGACGGTGGATACGGATTCTCGTTGACGTTCAGGCAAACCGGCACGTCGAGCTGCGGTGCCCCGTATGCGTGCTGCAGCTTGAGGTCCTCCCTGAGTGGCAAATCGGACAAGGACACTTCCTTCCACGGTTGTTGCATCGAAGACACTCCTTAATTTATCGATCGATCAGCGCAGCACGGTTTCAAGGCGGCCAAAAACAAAAAAGGCGCCAGAGGCGCCTTGGTCGTTGTCCCGATCGGTAAAGCTCCCGATTCAATGACTAGATGCGAAACGAACCACGGCGCAACAAAGGGCGTCCGTGGTGATGGTGCAAATAGGTCGAAGCGTTTCGAATGTTCATGCGCTTGATCATGACATACGCTAGTGCGAATGAAAAGCATGCATTGCCATCAACTCGGAGGAGGATGTCCGACGCACGGAAAGCGGATGCCGCCTTTTAGGCGGTTGAAGCAACATGGCCCCTTCTGCCCGGCCGAGTGAAAGACGGTCACGGTTGGGGGCTTACGGTGATCGTACCTTTCGTGTGAAATCTTGCGGCCTGCCCGCATATCAATTCCGATCTGGGCTGCGATGCGCTGGCGATTGACGTTCCGCACCAGTCGCTCAACTCATGCGTGCATGACCGATACGTTGGGCCGATGCGGACGCGAGTAACCCGGAGGTAACCATCTCGCATCCAGGCGGCCAGCTCACGGCTGATCACAAATTTGTGCAGCAGTCCACTCTGCGACGGGAGGCCCAGCGTTTCATGATTTGAGCCGCACTCGCAAGTTGGATTGCCAGATCGATTAAGCGAGGCTATTCGCGGTGAGATGCAAAACCTGCGCGGGCGCAGCCCTGAAGGTCGGACTGTGCGCATCGGCGGCAATCATGTGAGGCGTCACGTCGTGCGCCGCCAACGCCTCAGTCGAGGCCCAGCGTTCAATCAAGACAAATCTGTCTTCGTCACCGACAACGGCGTGCAGATCATACTGAAGACAGCCTGGCTCTGAACGCACGATCGGCGCGAGCCTTTCAAAGGCCGCGATTTGCTCGTCGCCTTTTCCAGGAATCGTTTGAATTGAGATAACAAGCATCACTTCGCGTTCGCTATTTCGGCTGTGGTGATTTTCTTTGGTCACGGAGACTCCATACTCTTGTCATACCGACGAAAGACGATCAGCCGCAAAAGCGAAAGGCCCCGTCCTATGCCGGCGGGGCCCTTGATGTTATGCAACAGCGAAAATTACCGCGTGCGCATCGAGGACGGCCCACCATTGCTAATGGGCGTCGTTGTGATGATGGTCACGAAAGGGATCAGATCGCGTTGCATAGATCTACCGTAACTCACTGGTCAGAGGCGAGTCAAGTACCGACCCGAGCGCATCTCACAAACGCTCTTCGAACGGCGGTTTGAGGCTGGGGTGTCGCAGTTGCGCGGGGGCTCGCATCGCCGGTCGGATTCGTCGGACACCGGGGCGCTGAGCCTTTGCCGCCCTTCCCTCAGCAGTGTTTTTTCTTTGCCGCCGCCGTCGGCCACAGCACCTGGCCAGCGGCATCGAGGATCACTGGCTCGCGGCCGCACATCCACGCGCCGTGCACCACCAGCTTGCCGTGCGTGTCGATCATACCGATGTTGTCCTTGGCCACCACGACGGCGCGCCCTTCCGAGAAGCTCTCCGCACGATCAAACGCAGGCGGAATGGCAACCTTGCCCTGGCGGTCTAGGTAACCCATTCGCGTGCGGGGTTCGTAGTCATCCGCGCTTGGCTTCTTGGCTTGCTTTCGACCCACCGGCGCGCGTGGAGCGAACTGCTCGAATGTGGCAAAGCCATCGGACATGGGCCCGATTTCCTTGTACGGATAACGCCCCAGCACGTTGCCGTGCGAATCCGCCAGGGCAAGCTCCTCTCCTACCCTTCGGCTGGCGCCGCGCGGCGTGAAAGTGACCACCCCTTCCGAGAACGCGGCATACGACGGCAACTGGCCCGGAATGCGCACGCGCTCCTTGAAGTCGAAGCCGTAGAACACGGTGGTCTCGTTGTCCTCATACGCATGCTCCGTATGCGGCCACCACCACTGCGACGGCTCCTCCTGCCCACTCGCAATCGGCTGCGGTGCGCTGGCAGTGGACTGCCGCCCCTGGATGTCAAACGCCACAAGGTCTGCGCCACGGCTCTTCAGTTGATAGGGACGATTGCTCAAATCTGACAGTTCAACTTGTGCCAGCGGTGCCGACCACTCCCCGTGCGCATCGAGCAGGCCGTACAGCGTCGGTCCCGTCAGCACATACGAATCGCCTGCCGCCTGAATGTCCTTGTATTGCGCAGGCAGCAGTAGCTTGCCGTCCGGCGCCATCAGCCCCTTGAGCACACCATCCTTGGTCAAGCGCAGCACGCCATGTTCGGCGTCGTAGTCAATGGCGCTGTAGGCGGGCACCACCAGCTCCTGACCCTGCGGGCTGAACCACCCATAGAGACTCTCGGTGGAGTCACCCAGCTTGAAGTAGGTGGTGCTTCGCCAGCCGACGAGGCGATCCCCCTCATCAACAACGGCGTCGAACTGCCCATCAAAGCGCGGTGGCACAACCCACTCGCCACGGTCGCTGATGAGCCCCCAATGCTGACCATCCGATGCCTGCGCCGAGGCCACGCCTTCATGAAAATCACCGTAACCTGCAAGCACCGGCAGCTTCACGCGGGTCGTCTGCCCGGTGACCATGTCGAAGCGGATGTACTGAACGTCGCCATCGCCACGGAGGTCTCCCATGTAGACGCCCGGCGCAACACGCTTGAACTGCCAGCCCTCCTCCGGCAACGCGTGGCTCTTGCCATTGCGCTCCAGCAGTACCCATTGCTTACCGTCTAAGGCAAATGCGACCCCATCCTTAAACGTCGACAAGCGGCGATACCGGGGCTGGACAAGCCACTGGCCGCGGCCGTCAATGGCACCCCAGCCGTTTTCCGTTGATACCACCAGCGGCCCTTCCACCGGTTTGCCACCCGATGCATAGCGGTAGTCGAGCAGGCTACTCTCATACTTCCACTGGGGATTGGTTACCACCTTGCCATCGCGGGTGATAACGCGGACTTTCTCGAAGTCCTTGATGATCACGGCCAGCGGCAGCGCGTCCTGCTGCTCGCGGGCCGCATGCGTGTTGCCAGATGAGATCAGGAACACGTCGTCGTCCTGGCCCGTCAGCGCTTGATCGCCTTGCATCGAGGCATCGTCGCTGGAGATCGTGCGGCGGCCCTCCGTATCGAAAATGTCGAATTGCACGGCAGCGCGCTTAGCCTTCTCGGCGCCATCGTCTTGTCCGTCTTCCGATGGGCGCCGTATCAGCATCAGATGCGTGCCGGAGGCGTAGGCCGTCGGCTCGGCAATACGGCTGTGAAGCATGCCTGCCTTGGCGTGGAACGCCCAGCTCTGGCCACAGCCCTTCACCGCGCCCCATTGCTTTGGCTCCATCGGAAACTCGATGCTCACCTCTTCTAGCGTCCGGCAAGTCTCTGCGGACACGAGCACATTGCCGTCCCGGCCGATGATGTCGAGGCCTCCGTGGTCGGGGTACTCGGCAAAGTAGCCACCCCATGGCTGCCGATAGATGCGCTGGTAGCGCGCCGGCTGCACGAAATGGCCCTGCCGATCGATCAGCCCCGACAGCGTCGCGGTATCCGCCTTGTCATTGGCGGCGTCCTTGGCCGGCCGCGCAATCGCCAAGCCACTCTGGAACACCCCCAACTCCGCAAAGCGTGCGGGCACGACCCAGTGCCCCTGTTCGTCTACAGCGCCCCAAAGGCTGCCGTCACCGTTCGACTGGTCCTGCGTTGCCAGCCAGAGCCCATCGCCGTCTCCGATATCGTTGAAGTACGGTGCCAACTGTTTCGGGGCCGGCATACGCTCTCCACCACGCCGCCAGAGATAACGCGCACCGTCGCGCTCGGCCTTGTACAGCCCCCACGCATTCGGAAACTCATCCACCTGCAGACCCGCTTCGAAGCGCTTGAGCACCTGCCCGCGCTGGTCAATCAGCAGGCTGTTGCGGTACGACTCGCTCACCATGGCGGTGTCTGCCTGGAAAGGCCCCACCGTCTGATAGCTGGGCGCGATCACCCATTGCCCGGTGCGGTCGATGTAGCCCGATTTGCCGTCTCCTGACCGCGTGGCTGCAGCCAGGCCATGGGAGAAATTCCCCACCGACTCAAAGGCGGGCGCAATCACCACGTCCCCGCTCTTGTTGACGAAGCCCCACAGCTTGCCCACCTGAACGGCGGCCAACCCTTCTGAAAAATCTTCGGCATCGTCAAAGCGCGGTTCGCCCACCAACTTGCCAGACTTGTCCATGAAGCCCCAGGCGCCGCCAATCAAGTAGCGGGTCATGCCTTCATGCACTGCGCACAGATTCTGGATGGCGGAGTGCTCACCCAAAGGCGTTTCGCAGGATGTGGCGTGCGCTGCGCTGCTCGTCAACGCCAGA
The DNA here is from genome assembly GCF_047325135.1 of Ralstonia sp. Ralssp110. NCBI lineage: Bacteria > Pseudomonadati > Pseudomonadota > Betaproteobacteria > Burkholderiales > Burkholderiaceae > Ralstonia > Ralstonia sp. Ralssp110. The sequence continues at coordinate 57,303 of NZ_CP168608.1, forward strand.
CAGGACAACGAGGTCAGCGCGATGCGCGTGGCCCATTCCGGCAGTTTGTTTCGACGCGTTGATGAGGGATGTGAGAAGGCCATATGCATGCGTGTACCGGGACTGAACCGAGACAGGGAGAATTCTAGTTAGCGGGATCGCAACAGCAGCAAGCTCAGGGCAAGCTGTCGCGCCATACCGCGCGGATAGCCAGCAGCATGGCCTCGGGCGTGCTCTCCTGCGCCAAGCGCTCTGCCGTCAACCGAGAGAGCAGCGCGGCCTGCGCATCGTCGTCGGGCGTGTCTGCCGGTGCCGCGTTGGCCTTCAGACGAGTCAGCGTCCGGCACAGTTGGCCGGCCAAAGTCGCCTTGCCCCGCGCGCCCCAGCGCAGATCCCAGGTCGAATCGCGGCTATCTGCATCGCCGGCATGCTGAACAGCCGTGGTCGCATCGATGACCGACGTGGGCTTTGTGAGCAGCACCTTGCCGTCGTCATCGCGCCAGTCCACGGACATGGGCAGCGCCAAGCCGCTGGCGCAATCCACCCGGATTGTCACGGACGCACGACGCATGTTCACGACGCGCGATTCGTCCTTGGGGCTCAACTCGGGAAGCTCCATAAAACGCGCTGGCCGAACGTACTCCAGGACATCGCCAGGCAGCACGCGCACCGAGCCGATGTCGCTGGGCGTCGCTTGCTGCGAGTACGCGCTGAGCTGGCGCTCGATGTCGGCCCCATTCGGGGCCGCCAAGCTTGGCGTTGCAGCGGCGGGGCCGATTACAGACTGCCGCCATTGCGCCCACTGCTGGCGCACGCGACCAAACACCGTCTCGGCCGTGGCCGGCGGGCGTTGGTGCGGAGCATTCACGACGTAGTGCGGCCGGGCCCGGCCCATCAAGGCATCGCTTTCGGCGGCTAGGTCGGTGATGATGGGCTTGGACGACAGCAGCGGCTGCACCGTGCGCGCCGAGTGCGCACGGTGCTTCTTCAAACCGGTGTCTGATGCGGCAGCGCAGGCGAGCAGGATTTCGTCACGCTGGGGCCAGGGCTTGGTCTGACTATCTGCCAACTGCCGCTGCAGACTCTCGACCCAGTCCTGCGGTTTGAAGGAGCGTGATGCGATGACTTTGCCATCGCCGTCCAGCAACTGGACATCGGTCGTGACGTAGAAGCCCAGGTTGCAATCAATCAGCCGCCGCTCATAGTTGTACCAACCGCGGCTGGATTCTTCTTCCGACCAGGTCTCGCCCGAGTAGCGGGGATAGCGCGTGGCCGATGCCAACAGGCCATCGGGCCGCCAGCTCAGCGCACGCAAATCCACGGCATGTGCCGTGTCTCGTGCGTACATCGGAAAGTAAAGCCAATCCGTTTCATCGGCTTGCGCGGTGGTCATGCATGCCAGTACGGCAAGACCACACGCAGCCAGACGTCGTAGGACGGTTGTCACATTCGGCATCGTTGCTCTATCTCTTCGTTATCCCGTGCGGATGACCCGCGCCCGTCATCGCCCGCGCGTTCGACCGCGCGTTCGACCGCGAGAATAGCGTGCGCCCTGCGAGAAAGAGATTAACGATTCGAAACCTGCGCCGCATGGACCTACAAGCAATTGCGAACACCGAAGAGCTCGACAATAGACTGCCTGTTCGTACACCGGCATCCGTTGATGCCACTGCCAGTTGATTCAAGAATGACGCCCAATCTTGCTTCGATTTGATTCAGGGCTGCGCACAACGCTGGCAGCCGCGCCTTCGCAGCGGGCGTGAACTGTGGCTTGTTTTTTGATCCTCCAAACAATCTCACACCCAGTCCTAGCTTAAGTTGGCGGACCCGGCGGATTATCGCACCCGGCGTAACGGTGATCCCATAGGCGGCAGCAGCCTCGAGCTCAGGGGCTGGCGCTCAATTCGCGAACACCATGCCATCGTGATCGAACTGGAGCTGGCTTGCTACAGTGGGATATACGGGACGTCCACGAGCTTCGGTAAGCGGCCTTCTCCCTCGAATCGGGGTGGGCATCCCGTAGCCGCATTCTCACTCCATCCAGTAGCACTGGCGCCTTGCACGCTCTACGCCCATTCCTGCTAATTCAGCACACGACCCTCACGGCCGATGATGCCAATGTCAACGTACTGCGAGCCCTCAAACTGAGACAGGCCGTATTTCAGCTCAAAGCCGCCCAGATCGAAGGAGCCGCGCGTCTGCAATGCGGTACGTACTGCGTCACCCGTCACCGGGCCAGAGATCTTGCGTAGCACTTCCACAAACAGCCTCGCCGACACATAGCCCTCCAGGGCGGTCGTCGACTTCGCCAAGTCGGGGCGACCCACTGCGATCATGTCGGCCGCAAAGGTCCGCGTGAGCTTCGTATCGTGCTTGTCGAGCGCCGGCATGACTTCAGCTACGCAAACACCCCGAGCCAGATCTGCGCTTGATGCGCGCACGAGTTCGTCAGCTGACAACGCCGAGTTGGTTGTCACCAGTGCAGTGCCGCCACGTTCACGATATGTCTTCAGGAAGCCGCCAACATTGACGCTGTCCGAGAACATCAGGATCACGTCAACGTTCGCATTCAGCACCGTCTCCGCAATCTTGTTCAGCGACGAAGCATCCATCGCCTTTGTTTCGAGTGGAACGGTCAGGACCGGCTTGATACCAAGTGGCTGCATCGCAGCCGTACTTTTATCTCGCCCGTCCTCGCCAAATGCATCCCTCTGATACAACACGGCAACACGCTTGCCACCCACGGTAACGCTTTGCCGAACCATCCGCTCCGCCTCGGCCTTCACGCCCGCGCGAATGTAGAACACCCATCGGTTCTCTGGGCGCTGGCGGAGTTGCGTTGCTGACACAATGGCGCCAATAACTGGGGTATGAGCGGCATCTAGAACACCGCTTTTGATGAGGGCCTCGGTTCGGGAGGAGCCGTAATAGTTCAGCAAGGCTGCCGGATGCTGCTGACGTACGACCTCCGCGGCACGCTGCGAGGCGGTATCTATATTGCTTGAGCCGTTGATCGTCACGACTTTGATGGTATGTCCGTTCACACCGCCAGCCTCGTTGACACGACGCAGATACAGCTCAGCCGCCTCTGCTGTAGCACGCGTTGACGGCGCCATCGAACCCTCCAGCGGCAACACTTGAGCGACGGTGACGACATCCGCGCCAGCGTGACCGGAAAGGAGCGCAGCAACCAAAGCCCCCAGCGAGCCAATGCGTTTGATCTTCATATCAGGTGAACCATGCGCGTTCGTGACGTATACCTTTCCATCGTGAGCGGGCACACGCTCCAAACCAAGCGTGAACTGTCGGGACGCGACATCACGGTCAACCGCAGACGCAGCTCGATCGAACCGGCCATCGGGCATATCAGGGCTGACGGTAAGCGTGACCGGAATTGGCTCCAGGGTGCCCTGGGCTATGCGGTGCACGCGGAGTTGTGCGGCGCCGGCCATAACTTGCACGTGATCCTCACGAACGAAAAACGTGCGGAACCGATATGCTCAAAGATCGCTGGCATCGTTAGCTCGGCGGTGCAGGTAGGCGCGCACCGGTTCAAGTTTCACGAGCGCCGGCATCTGTGCCAAGGCCTGCAGGGCTGTGTTCCACGGATATGCCAGCTGGCCGAGCCAGTCATCGAAGATTGCCTGCGTGGTGTCAGGCGGTAGCACTTCCATGGCATCGATCACGATGTCCAGCGTTTGTACGCGCCACCCCCGTTCCTGCAGGGTGAATGTCCATACGTAGCTGCCGCAGCCAACGCGCACGTTGCCATCAACCTTGTTGGACATCCCGACGAGCCAGTCGCACTCATAGCGCGTTGTGTCACGAGCGGGGCGCGAATTTGTCAGGCAGAACGTGTAGACATTGTCGTAGGTCTGCCCGAAACGCCTGACAAGCACATCGGCGATGGCGGCCAGGCCTTCGCTGCGCGCGGGGAAACTGATGGCCTCCGACTTGACCGTCATCTGGAGTGTCGCGTCCGCTGCGAATGCATGCGGCATCAGGTGCGGGCGGTTCTCATCCTTTGCGCGCACATAAGTTCGGATCAAGGCCTCGGGATCAAGAGATGTCGGCATCTGCGGTGTCGTGAGTGTGTTCATGAACAGTATTGCAAGGCACTGATGGGACGAGTGCAGTCAGATTGTGATGCAAGCAATTGCCGATGGATTGGCGACCATGCGCGGGAGATCGCCTTCGACCAAAGACGCTACAACCGACAGCAGCGGTTGCGGCGTCTACCACAATCCATTGCGGACCTTCTTTCTTCTATGCAACCCACAACGCCCAAGGCTCACGGCGCGACGGCTGGGTCTGTTAGCAGCTCTTAGCGGGCTGTTCCACCTGAATAGCAACGCTGCGTCTCGCCAACCGATAACCCTCGCCCCGCACCGTCTGAATCAGGCCATCACAAGCAGTCCCGGCAAGGGCCACGCGCAGTTTTCGGATATGAACGTCGACCGTGCGCTCGCCGACGTACGCACTCCCGCCCCACACCCGGTCAAGCAACTTAGCGCGCGAATGCAGATGCTGAGGGTGCGTGGCCAAAAAGTGCAGTAGACGGAATTCCAATGGACTGACTGGAATTGGGCGCTGGCCAGACGGCGTCTCAGCAGTCACCCTCAGCGTGAGGGGGTCCAGTCTTAAGTCATTCAACCGAACACTGTTATCGACATGCTGTGTCGGACATCGACGCAGTATCGAACGAATACGCGCATGAAGCTCGGCAGGATCACATGGGTCGACGACATAGTCGTCGGCCCCAGCATTCAATGCTGAGATCTTGGCCGGGATACTACTGTGACGAGAGACTACGATAACGGGCAATCGCCGCAGGTGTGCATCAGAGCGCAGTGCCAGTAATTGGTCAATCGCTTGCTGTGACTGCGGCCAATCCCACTCCATCAGCATCATGTGTAGGCATGACTTGTACACCATGGCCTGAACCTGCTCAACCCCATCTGCGTACAGAACGCGATGTCCAGCGTCTCTCAGTACGAAGGACAGCCGGTCGCGCTGCGCCTGATCTTGAACCATCAATAAGATCTCATTGCCCATGGATACTGCTACTTTCTATCGCTCCGTCCCAGATCTACTGGCGTACCAGCCCCCGTTTTGCTTGCAGTGCACACCTCTTCGGTACGAGCGCGTCAAGACGCACGTTTTTTTTCAAGGGGCAGATCGTAGCGCCCTCAATAGAGTTCTTGTGCCTAGCAAACGGCAGTTGAGAGACTAAAGCAGCATCGTTTCTTTTGCCACCGAATTATTTCGATCGATCAACATCGACTTTATCGATGGCGGAGACTTACGTTATCGATTTATCTATTCTTTATTCAATCTTATAGGAACGTATCACGGCGTATGTTTTAACAATTGATAATCAGGCATTTCATCTGCCTGACATCCGGTTTTGGCGAAATGCGGCTGAAATTCCATTGCATATACGCAATCAGCCAATCACTCTCGCGCCCAACCGCCCTCACCATGAACCACGCCCTGAGCCCCCTCATGCACACCAAGATGCATGAGGCCTCTCGCCGATGCATCTACGCTCGACTCCTCACACGACATGACCTGCCTGCGTTGCTCAAGCTGGAGCACGACAAGTGGGACACCGATCAGGCGGCCTCGCAGATCGAATTGGAAGAGCGCATCGCAGCCTGCCCTGACCTTGCGCTGGGTGCCTTCTGTGCCCAGACGGGACAATTGCTTGCGTCTCTTTTCCTGAAGCCAGTAGCGCATGACTTCCATCGTCACGTCCGAACTTGGCGAGACTGTACGTTGCTACCCGCCCCTCAGGAGACAACAACACTTTTCGGTATCAGCCTGACCAGCCGCCGCGGCGACGGCGTTGACGCGCTGCTGGCATTCTTCTGGCCTTATGCGCTTAAGTGCGGCTGGCGCCATGTCTATCTTGGGTCTCCCATTCCCGGATTGGGCCAATGGCGGCAACAACATCCGCAGGGTCCAATCGAAGCGTACGTGGGCGCGCGACGCTCCGGCATGCCGCTCGATCCGCAATTGCGCTACTACCGTGGGCGAGGCTTCACGAAGATCGTCGACGTCAAGCCCAACTACTTCCCCCACAAACGCTCGCTCGACTATGGTGTGCTCTTGCGCGGCACCATTCCGCTCTCAAGCCTGTGCCCGCTTTGGCGGGTGATGCCGTTGCAGACGATCAAACGCGTCACGCGCCATCTGGCGTGCCTGCTGTAGGAGGAGCCATGTCGTCAACAGTGACGCACCATGGGCATCGGCAACCAAGCTGGCATGACGATCTGCCCAGTCTTCTCTTCCTCGCGACCGTGCTGCTCAATACGGCGTTAATCGCGGTAACGTCGTCTCCTTGGCTGCACGTATTGCTGGCGCTTTCCCAAGCGCTATTTCTGGCGGGTTGCCAAGAGGCAAAGCATATGGCCGTACATCGCACGTTCCTATCGCACCATGGCGCGAATGACGCGATCGGCATCGTTTGCGCTGCATTGTTCGGCGTGAACTTCATCGCGTATCGCTACTTTCATCTCCGCCATCATCACGCTACCTGCACCAATGCAGACCCCGAGGGCCGGCTTTATGTGCTGAGCTGGAAGACACGCTGGATCTGGTTGCTTGCACCGCTTGAGGTGCCTTGGGTTGCCTATCATCAGAATCGGGTTGGCTGGACGATGGTGCCGCCGTCACGATATTGGCAGCGAACCATGGCGCTTGCCTGGATGGTCATATTCATCGTTGCCATCGGCTTCGGTGCCTGGCAGTCGGCTGCGGTCAGACAGCTGCTCCTGTGGGCCTATGTTGTGCCTGTGACCGTGCTGTCATGGTTCGACTTCGTGCTGACGCAGGCCGAACACTATGGTGTTCCGGTCACAGCCACCGCCCCTCGACGCGATCCAGGCGCGATCACGCAAGACATCTTGCTTCCGCCTGCCCTGGGATGGATGACCTTACACCGTTCGCTGCATCGGGTGCATCACTGCTACCCGGCCGCGCGTTGGCATCACACGCCTAGGCTTCTGCACAGCGATCCAACAGCTGCTCCCATGACGTATCTGGCATTCGTTCGCCGCTGGATGGCGGAAGGGCCCCGGCTCTGGTGTCCCTCGGAGACGATGCCGATAGCGACCAACGTGGACACTCCGATGGTGGAAGGTGGGCAGTCGTCGTGAGTTGCTACACGTTCTCACTTGCGCATGCGAAAGATGACGCGCAGTTGCGCGAGCGCATGGCCTCAGATTGGATTGAAGGTGCGACCGCCATTAGCCTGCGCCGTGAGCCTTCCTATTTTTCGGCCAGTCGTCTGCAAGGTGACAAGGTGCAAGTCATCATGGGCCGCGATACCGTGACAAGGCGCGTGGTGGCCGCAGCCGCCCGTAGCATCACGACTGTTGTTCTGAACGGCAGTCCCCAGCGCGCGGCACTTCTTTCTGACATCCGCGTCGATCGCGCCCATCGCGGGCGAGGGCTGGCCACACAGCTGTTCTGTGCACTACGAACACTCGATGCTACCGACCCGTTGCCAACCTACGCGCTCGTCTACGATGACAACGAGCCGGCGCTTCGAAGTCTCACCGCCACGCGTGCCGGCATGCCTCAATGGAAACAGTTTGGCGAGCTGACCGTGTTGGCACTGCGCTTAGGACAACGACGGCCCGAACTGGAACTTGACGGCGTTGAACTACGGCGTGCCGATGCCAATGCGTTGCCCGCGGTCGTTCACTTTCTCAACGCTCACCGGACGCGTAACTGGGCGCCCGTTCTCGACATTGCCGACTTCCAACCGGGAGGTCGTTGCGATACCTTGAAAGCCCGCGATTTCTTCTTGGCAGTGAGAGGCGGACAACTGTGTGCCGTTATGGCTGCCTGGGACCAGTCCTCACTACGGCAGGCGCACGTGGAACGCTACGCGCGCCCATTGGCATGGATGCGTCCTGCCTACAACGCTTACGCATGGCTGCGCGGTCGGCCCCCTCTTCCTGCTCATGGACAGGCGCTCCCTTATCTCTACCTTGCCTTCATTGCTGTCGAGCACAACGATCCCTCTATCTGTGCTGCGCTACTGCGTTACACCCGAAATAGGCTGGCCGATGGTCCGTGGCTCTACGCATTGGCCGCGTTGAACAACGATGATCCGCTGCTGTCGGTATTCAGCGCCTACCCTGCCACCCATTCGGCAGTAAGGCTCTATGAAGTGGATTTCGAGACGGGAGCCGACACTACGGATGCTCCTTCTCCCCACTCGCGCTCGTGCGTGGAGTTTGCCTTGACATGAGCGCAGTCAGCACATCGAAGCCTAAGAGGCGGTACGCGAAACCTGGCATCGAATGCTGACCCTTGGTCGATTTGTCGATCCGCTTTGTTCGCGATATCAAAGGAGGTCTCTTAGGCAACAGGGCCGCTACTTTGTGCTGTGTCATGGCGTTGCACTGCGTCAGTCATCGCCCCTAGGAATGACAGAAAGATGACAACATCCTGAACACAATGCGCGCACCACGCCCAAAACAATCCATGGGTCTGCATCGTTACCATCGCAAGACACCAACCCACCACTGCGGAGCCGCTGACAACGGCAAAACCGGAGGCTTGCCCACGGACATGCGCCAGTGCGAAAAGAACCGCCGATAAGAGCGCGACTTGCGATGGCTCCCACAGCTCCCGCGCTACTGCAATGATCGCCCCCCGATAAATGAGTTCTTCTGACAGCGCATTGACCGCCGATATCGCGATCACCCAAAAACCAAACTTGCCGAAAAAAGCCGGCCAATTTTGAATGTTGCGCAGAGAACCGAACACGAGTGCCAACGTGGCCAGGCCGAAACCAAGTGTCAGCAAGCAGCCGCCCTGCACCCAAGAGACACCATCTACGTGAGGGAGGCCAAAAGCTTCCATTTGGACTGGCGACGCGAGTGCTCCAATACTGAACATTCGCGCGCGCTCCGGGGGAGATAGCTGGTGAGCAAGTACGACGACAATCGCCGCCAGCGCACCGAATGCGATTTGGTAACGCACCTGCCTTCGAATGAACCCCTGGGGGGATTCCCCGGCGGCACCTTCTGTAAGCCGCGCAGGATAGCGCCAAAGTGCCCACGCCGCTGAGGTGACGAGGCAGACAGCAGCAATGATCAGGACAAGAGACAGCATATTGATGGGGATCGTCGCTCACTGACAGCAGTGAGTGAAATCGATGGCTGGCCCGGCCAATAGCGGGAGCTGTGCATCAGACCGTCGGGATGAGGAAGCTCTGCTAGGGCTAGGCGAGAGTCGCTCTGGGTATCGATCGGGAGTGAAGTAGCGTTCGACTCCAATGCTGACGTCTCTCAATAGCCTGGGGCTGTGTCACACGCAGAGATCGCTTGCATCAGCACTTCGGTGTGCATGCCACGAACCTGGCAAGCATGGGGTCGAGCAATGGCGCCTGAACACGCATCGTCCGGTGCCTGACGACCTCATCTGCATCGCTGGCCAGTCGCGCCACCACATCCGGCGGCAGGTTCGGGATAACGGCGACGGCGCGGCGGACGACGGTACAGGGATCACCTGCCATCCGTATCACCCATTCGGCCAGACCACGGCCGTGCGCATGCACCACGGCCGCCCGGACGTCAGCCGCGGCGTCCACGGCGAAACCTGTCAACAGGTCGGAGGGACAGCGCGCGTGGCTGGCCACCGCTACCCTCACAACGTGCGCTGGATCATTAGCCAACTGCCGCAATAGCACTTCCGACACGTCTGGAGCGGTCGCTAGCGCCCAGCGCACGCGAGCATCGGAGTGGTCCGCTAGCAAAACCTGCAGCTCAGGCTCGAGCTTGGGGCGCATGGCCACGTCCCAGCCGTGGCTGGCAACCAGATCGACCAGGCGCGCGAGCACGGTATCTGGGTGCAGCGCTTCGCGCCAGACGGTGGCAGGAGCGGGCGCCGGTGTGGAAAAGGCCGAGCGCCGCTGGGCGTCAGCGGCCTTCACGTGAGCGATGACTTCGGCTGAGCTCGGGGTCTCGAAGTCATCGTATTCGTCCTGTTCTTCGTCTTCGCAGCCCTCGGCGCTCGCGGCTTCGACCTTGCACCCGTCCTCTTCGCATTCGAGCAGACCGAGCATTCGGTAGGGCCTAAGGCTGCTCTTCGCATCGAAGTCCAGAGTGGAGTAGTAGCCTTCGAGATCGGAACGATTCAGATCGAACAGGCACGACTTGTCGGCGCCGATGAAGGCCCGTGCGGCAACCTGCCCGCCGCACTCAAAGACCCAGTCGTTGTGATATTGCAGGTTCAGACCTTGCACCAACAGGTCGCGAGCAACATACAGCGTGTACCACGAGAAAACATGGCGGCAGCGCATGGAGCCAAATACGGCCAGCAACCCGCCTCCAAGGTAGTCGTCATACCAGCCGTCGACGATCACATCGCCAGTCACAATCAGGTTGATGTCGTTCACGACGTTGGAGGGCAAACGCAAGTCGCCTTCGTGGATCCACCAGGTCCAGTCCCGCAGATAGACGTCGACGGTACTTGCCCCGCCCGGTGCCACGCGGTGGCACGCTTTGATCAGGTCGCGGCATTCCTCCTTGGATGCGCGGCGGAAACGATATTGCAAGCTAGAAAGATTGATCATGGGACATTCGATGTCATCGCAATACCGTTGGCCATACGCCGTAGCAATTGGAATCCCTTCCCCGACGCGTCCGAGTCCTCCTTTGCGCCACGTCGTCAACACGGTACGGACCAGCGCTTGATGCCCCGGTGTTGTGGGCGGGTCGAATCATCATGGACCGTCAGACTGCACCGTCTCTGCCGATCCATTGGGTAGGTTCAGAAAGACAAAAAGGGATTCGAACAGTGCATCTAGATGTCCAGACGCCGGATCTTCCCGGTAAGTGGCGGAAAGAGGAAGAGGAGCCAGGGTTGCTGCGCTGCGCAGGCGTGTCAGTCGACTTCGCCCTTTTGCACGTGAGATGACGCTTTCCGGTAGCGTGGCGATACCGAAGCCGTCTTCTGCCAGTTGCACCAATGCGGAGATTGAAGAGATGGTGTGAATGCGAGGTGGCTCGACCCCATGCTGGCGAAACAGTTGCAGAAGCTCCTGGTGTGGTTGTGAGCCACGTTGAAACGTCAGGAGGTCGGAGCCCGCAATGTCGCTCAGCTCATAGGCGTGCGTGTCTGAAAAAGAATCGTCCCCAACGAAACACATTTGCATGGGTGGCAGCGCGAATGTTCTGAGTTCCTTTTCGGGCACCGCCCCCGCTGCAAAGATGATATCGAGAGCGCCTTTCTTGACGGATTCCATCAAAACCGGCGACGTTTCGATGGTGAGCTGCAACTCAAGGTTAATGTTCCCCTGGCGCACGTGCCTGAGCCAGGAAGAAAGCCAGCTATGGGCGACCGACTCGACAGCGCCCAACCGCAGCACGGTCGGCGTGTCATCGACGCCCCCCATAGCCAGCTTGATCTCGCGGTGCATTCCCAGCAGCTTTACAGACATCGTCAAGAACCGCTGGCCAGCGCTAGTCAGCCGGAACTGCTTGGACCGCCGATCGAGCAGCTTGACGCCAAGCTCGTCTTCCAAGGTGTTGATGCGGTTCGAGAGAGAGGACTGCGTGACATGCAGCTTTTCTGCAGCACGGGTAATGCTCCTGAGGGAGCATGCCCAATAGAAGGCCTCGACGAACTTTAGATTCATATCACCCGACGTGGTAAACCGCTTTTCCCAGGGCTTCGGAGCGCTCTCGGCCGTTCTATCGTCCAGTCGAGAGCGGCCCCGCGATCAGACGTGGTCGCTGCCGTATCCACCACCGCCCGGCGTCTCCACAATGAAGACGTCATCAGCCTCCATCGCCACGGATGCACAGGAGTCGAGATCCTCCGTGACCCCGCTGGCGCGCACCACCCTGTTTCGACCGACGCATCCGGGTGCTCCACCCTGAGCGCCGAAGGCCCCGTGGCTACGCCCGTTGCTCAGGATGGCTGCGATCATCGGCTCCAAGAATCGGATTCGGCGATGGCCGCCATTGCCGCCTTTCCAGCGGCCTGCACCGCCGGAACCGTGGCGGATCTCATAGGCGTCAAGGCGAACGGGATAGCGCAACTCGAGCACTTCGGGGTCGGTCAGGCGCGAATTGGTCATATGTGTCTGGACGACACTCGTGCCGTTAAATCCGTGGCCGGCCCCCGATCCACCGGAGATGGTCTCGTAGTACTGGTAGCGCTCGTTGCCGAAGGTGAAATTGTTCATCGTGCATTGGGCGCCAGCCATCACACCGAGGGCACCGTAGAGTGCGTTGGTAATACAGCTGGAGGTTTCCACATTGCCGGCCACAACGGCGGCAGGTGCGCGCGGATTGAGCATGCAGCCTTCCGGAACAATCACCTCGATAGGCTTCAGACAGCCCGCGTTGAGCGGAATCGCGTCATCCACCAGCGTACGGAACACATACAGCACCGCCGCCATGGTGATGGATTTCGGTGCGTTGAAGTTGTTGGGCAATTGCCCGCTTGTTCCCGTAAAGTCGAGTACCGCGCTACGGCGCTGCGCATCTACCTTGACCGACACGCAAATTTGCGCGCCGTTATCCAGCGGGAGCGTGAACTGGCCATCCTTGAGCGCCGTAATAACGCGCCGCACCGACTCTTCAGCATTGTCCTGCACGTGCTGCATGTAGGCGCTAACCGTGTCTCGCCCATAGTGGGCAACCATTGCGCGCAGCTCTTGCACACCCTTCTCATTGGCTGCAATCTGCGCTCGCAAATCCGCCATGTTTTGCGAGGGATTGCGTGACGGATACGTTCCGCTGCTGAGCAGCGCCACCATTTCAGCTTCGCGCAGTCGGCCTTGCTCAACCAACTTGAAGTTATCGATCAGCACGCCCTCTTCCTCAATCGACGTTGAGAATGGAGGGACCGAGCCTGGAGTCACCCCGCCGATATCGGCATGGTGACCACGCGATGCAACATAGAAGCGTGGGCGGGTGTCCTCCTCAAGGAACACGGGCGTGACCACCGTGATATCGGGAAGGTGCGTGCCACCGTGGTATGGGTCGTTTAGCACGAACACATCGCCAGCGTGCATATCGGGGTTACGCGTCATCACCGTCTTGATGGACTCGCTCATCGAACCCAAATGCACAGGAATGTGCGGTGCGTTGGCGATCAGGTTGCCCTGCGCATCAAACAGCGCACAGCTAAAGTCCAAGCGCTCCTTGATGTTCACCGAGTAGGCTGTATTCTGCAAACGCAGCCCCATCTGCTCGGCGATGTTCATGAACAGGTTGTTGAAGACCTCCAGCATCACCGGGTCGACATGCGTACCCGCTGCGTGCCCGCTGACGCGCGCGCGCACCCGCCGTAGTTCGAGACAACCTGAACCGCTCAGTTCGGCCCGCCAGCCCGGCTCGACAACCGTGGTGGCGTTGCGCTCGGCAATGACGGCCGGGCCGTCGACTGTTGCCCCGGGGGCCATCTCCTCCCGGATGTACAGGCCCGCATTGCGCCAGCCGGCAGGCTCGATGTCCGGCATACAGTACATCTTCACCTGCGAGCGCGGCGTTGCAGCATGCGAAGTCACTGTGCCGGCCGACGCCTGGGATACGGGCTCGCCAGGCAGCATGCATTCCACATTCACCGCCTCGATCACCAGTTCCCGGTCTGGCATCAGGAAAGCAAAGCGTTGACGGTACGCCGTCTCGAATTGATCGCGCAGCGCGGCAATGGCAAATTGCGCCGGGCTTTGCGGGTCGTAGGAGCATGTGAGTGCCGTGTCGGTGCCGTTATAGCGCACCTGCAGTTGATAGCGGCTACGAATGAGGTCCGGCGCAACACCTTGGGCTTCCAACTCGCAACGTGCTTCTGCTTCAAGCTTGCGTGCCTGCTCGAGGGCGGCGGCAAGCCCTTCTGCATCCAGCGCACGCTCAACAGAAATCTCGCGGAGGGCAATCTGGTCAGCCAAGCCCATCCCATAGGCCGACAGCACCCCGGCAAACGGATGTGCCAGGACATGCGTCATACCCAACGCGTCGGCCACCAAGCAGGCGTGCTGTCCGCCTGCGCCGCCGAAGCACTGCAACGTGTAGGTGCTGACGTCATAGCCGCGCGCCACCGAGATGCGCTTGACCGCATTTGCCATGCTGCCGACGGCGATCTGCAACGCACCGGCTGCCACTTCTTCGGCACACGTCGCGCGCCCCGATGCTGTGGTCATCTCACGCGCCATGGCTTCAAAGCGCTGGACCACGACGCCGCGGTCCAGGGCCTCGTCCGCGGCCGGCCCGAACACCTTGGGGAACCAATCAGGCTGGATACGCCCCAGCATCACGTTCGCATCGGTAGTGGCCAGCGGCCCACCACGACGGTAGCTTGCCGGGCCGGGGTTCGCTCCGGCAGACTCTGGCCCGACACGCAGCCGTGCCCCATCGAATTGAATGACGGAGCCACCACCGGCTGCGACCGTGTGGATGCTCATCATCGGCGCACGCATACGAACGCCAGCCACTTCAGTATCGAACGTACGCTCAAACTCACCAGCATAGTGACTAACGTCCGTGGACGTACCGCCCATGTCGAAGCCGATCACTTTCGGATGGCCCTCAGCCTGCGCGGTACGAACCATACCGACGATGCCGCCGGCCGGCCCCGATAGGATGGCGTCCTTCCCTTGAAAGCGTTGAGCTTCGGTCAATCCGCCCGAGCTTTGCATGAAGAACAGGCGAACGCCCGGCATCTGCTGCGCAACCTGTTCGACATAGCGGCGCAGGATCGGGGACAGGTAAGCATCGACCACGGTCGTATCGCCACGCGGGACGAACTTAACGAGCGGGCTGACTTTGTGGGAGACGGAAATCTGTGTAAAGCCGATCTCACGGGCAATAGCCTCGGCTTGCAACTCGTGCTCGTGATAGCGATAGCCGTGCAGGAACACGATGGCACAGGCGCGCAAGCCACGCTCAAAGGCAGCCTTCAACTGCGCTGTTAGCGCCTCGATGTTCAGCGCCTGCACGGTTGAACCGTACGCGCTCATGCGCTCGTCGGCTTCAATCACCTCTTCGTACAACAGCTCCGGCAAAACGATGTTGCGGTCAAACAGTTGCGGGCGTGCTTGCGTCGCGATGCGAAGCGCGTCGCGGAACCCACGGGTGGTCACAAGCAGCGTGCGATCCCCCTTGCGTTCGAGCAACGCGTTGGTTGCCACCGTTGTCCCCATCTTCACGCACTCCACGCGCTCGGGCGTAATCATCTCGCCCGCCGGCAGCGCGAGCAACCGTCGAATCCCTTCCACAGCCGCGTCGCGATACTGCTCGGGGTTTTCCGACAGCATCTTGAGCGTATGGAAGCCACCCTCAGGATCACGCCCCACAAGGTCGGTAAACGTGCCGCCCCGGTCGATCCAAAACTGCCAGCGTTTCGATGGGTGATTGGAGTACAGGCTCATATCGATTTCATCCTTCAACAGCAAAGTTATGCAACGCTCAGGCAATCGCGTGTCCCAATTCCTTGCCCCGTGTTTCGGGCAGTGCGAACACGGTCAGGATCACCGCCAGATAGCAGCCTGCGGATACGACGCCAATGCTCGCGCCGAGTCCATATGTACCGCTGGTCAAGCCGATGATGGCCGGACAGATTGAGCCGACGGCACGGCCAAAGTTGTAGCAGAAGCCCTGCCCTGAGCCACGCACGCTATTTGGGTACAGCTCGGCCAGAAATGCGCCCATGCCCGAGAAAATGCCGGACAGGAAGAAGCCCAGAGGGAAGCCGAGGAAGAACATCGCTCGATCCGTGATTTGGAACTTGGTGTACGCCAGCACCAGGACAATCCCGGCTGCAGCAAACACCGCGAAGCACTTGCGGCGGCCGATGGTGTCGGACAACCATGCGCTGCAGAGGTAGCCGATGAAAGACCCGGTGATCAGGATCAACAAGTAGGAACTGGTGCCCAGCACCGAGAGATGACGCTCGGTCTTCAGGAACGTCGGCAGCCAAGTCGTAACGGAGTAGTAGGCCCCCTGCATACCACTGGCCAAGAGGCTCGCCAGAATCGTCGTGCCCAGCAGGTCCTTGGAGAAGATCTGCATGAAGTTCGAGGATTCCTCGTGCTGCATGCGACGTTGCTTTTCCTGCACGAACACGGGCGACTCCGCCACGTTCCGACGCACATACACGATCAGAAGTGCTGGCAGGATGCCCACCCAGAAGAGCACCTTCCACGCCAGTTCCTGAGGCAGATACGCGTAGGCCATCCAAAATGCAATTGCCGACAGCGCCCAACCAACCGCCCAACTGCTCTGCACGAGACCTGCAGCTTTTCCGCGGTGCTTGGCGGCGATCGTCTCCGAGATCAGCACGCTGCCCACCGCCCACTCTCCGCCCATACCAAGCCCCTGAAGCGTGCGGGTCGCCAGAAGCTGATGAAAATTCTGGGTGAACCCACTCAGGCAGGTGAAGATTGCGAACCAGAACACCGTCCACTGCAAGACGCGGACACGACCATATTTATCGGCCAGGACGCCCGCCGCCCATCCACCGATCGCAGAACTGATCAGCGACGCAGTGGCGATATATCCCGCCTCAGCCTTCGTCATTCCCCAAAGTACGAACAACGTCGGAATGAGGAAGGTGTACACCATGTAATCAAATGCATCGACCGCGTACCCTAGAAAGCCTGCGGTCAACGTCCTACGTTCGGATTGCCCGATTTCCCCGATCCACATTTTCATTTCCTCCACACAGTAGGCACCCTGTCGAATGCCTGATTTATCTTTATTGTTCGACGATGTCTTTGTTCAACATGTCGGTAACCAGCATGCATCCCGGTGAATGGGTGATGCAGAAATCCAGCTTCGCCTGGAGAAGCGCGACTTGCGGCGTGACGCCACACCCCCAGAAAACGGGAATCTCATCTGCGTGGATGTCAACCGCATCGCCATAGTCGGGCGCTGCAAGATCTTGGATGCCAATGCTGTGCGCATGGGCAAGGTGAATCGGTGCCCCATGAACCATGGGCGTGCGGCTTGTGATCTGGACTGCTCGAATAGCGTCAGCTGGCCGCATTGGCCGCATGGTGACCACCATGTTTCCGCCAAATGGGCCGAATGGCGTGGTCTCGATGTTGGTGCGAAACATCGAGACATTCTTCTTCTGCTCCACGTGGCGCAGCTTGATCCCCTCTGCAAGCAGCGCGTGTTCAAACGAGAACGAGCATCCCAGCAGAAAGGTGACCAAGTCCAAGCGCCAGTACGCCGTGATGTCTGGCACCTCGTCGACCATCTCTCCGGATCGCCAGACCCGATAGCTCGGGATATCGGTCCGGATATCGAGATCGGCCCCACACGACGGCAAGGCTGGATTGCCCGCATCCGAAACTGCCAATACCGGACATGGAACCGGGTTGCGCCAGCAATACGCAAGGAAGTCGCTAGCGTGTGCCTTTGGGACGATGACGCAGTTCGTTTGAACGTACTCAGACGCCAAACCGCTTGTGTGGCCGCGCAATCTTCCACTGCGGGCCGCGAGACGCACGTCCAATCCGCTGGACCGCTCGTTCAAGTCATTCAATGAGGTCATAGATCAGTAGTCGGTCGACCGTCGCAATAGAGAAACTTCACTCAGGCCGCCGCACGGGGCGACCCGGTTCGGCACGTATTGTTTGAATGTTTGATGAACAAATCCAATGGGAAATATGCGTATCCTGCAATCGAATTTTTCGATGAGGCAGACGCAAGGCTAGTTCGATGCAAGAATCAAGGGTTTTCCCTGAATTGAAATGCCCACCTCAATCTGATCGGGTGAGTGCTGGCCAACGCGAAAACATCAGCTTTATCGATTGCTCGCGATAACAATTGTTTGGTGCCCAGGCAATAAATGTGTGTGTTGTGCAGCTGCTTGGTGCCCCCCTCCAATGCGCACTCCCGCTTTGTTGATCGATGGGGAAAACGACCAAATACCCCCCGATCAAAAAAAATTGATGGCAAAAAAAATTTTGCCAATTTAATCTAAATAAAGTCAGTCATTCATAACACCGCGTCCTTATGTGGCGAGCCTAGGTGCAGGTCGTTTTTTCCGATAATTTTGGGTGGATTGCATTCATTCGTAACCACAGATAGGAAATGCTTCTATATCACCGGCCAACATCAGGGCATAGCTACAAAGCTTGTCTTCTGCTATCGATTCTTGGAATCAAGTTCGAAAGTGTATTTGTTCAAGCAAATGGCGGGAAAAACATCGTCAATGACGAATATCTGGAATTGAATCCGCGAGGGCAAGTTCCCACGCTTGAGGATGACGGAACGACCATCTGGGGCTCAACGGCGATTCTTGTGTACTTGGCCAGCAAGTTCGACAAGCATCGAACCTGGTTGCCCGCCGATCCTGGCCAGACTGCAGCCGTGATGCAGTGGATGGAGTTTGCGCAGAATGAAGTGAATGGCTTGTTCCTCTCGCGCGCCATCCAAAAGTTCGGATACTCGGGGGACCTTGTCGCTGCGCAGCGCGCTGGCAATGCCGCATTGGATATTCTCGAGGACCGGCTCGGCCGGCATCACTGGCTGGCTTGCGACTGGCCTACCATCGGGGACATCGCATGCTTTCCCTACGCCGCGGTCGCCGATGACAACGGTTTTGATCTACAAGGCAGACCCGCTTTGAATCGCTGGTTCAAACGCATGATTCAACTGAGAGGCTTCTTTCCTATGCCGGGTATGGAGCCGCTTGTCGCCAGATTGACTGAAGAACGGAAGCTGACTGCCTCGGTCAGCGCCACCAACTTCTAAAACCGCTTTACGACCATCCCGGCGCCGCCCGCCTCCTTGTTCTCTCTCCACGAGATTGGCGCCGGGCTTTTTTTGAATCACGACACGCCGGCCGCAAGACTGGCGTTCTGGTGAAGCGCATCCATTGAGGCGCGGCGCTTCTACGTCGCCCTTGGGATCTCATAAACCGCCTCCCCCCAATTTCATTGCACGCTGATCCAAGACTTTGGACATTGGCGACCGCCGACCCATGAAGCTAACCGCTATCCTTTGTTCCGCGGCGATGGCGCTCGCCGCTACTGTTGAGGCCGCAGTCGCGGCGCAGCCCACGGCAAGTGATAAGCCAACACACTGGCGCATGGCAACCGAATACCCCGCAAACACAATGCCCGGCGAAGGATTGGCGGAGTTTGCCAAGGAAGTGAAAACCCGCACGGCCGGCACCCTGGACATCGTGGCATCCTATGACGGCTCCGCAGGTATCCCCGCTCCTGAAATACCGTTGGCTGTACGTGATGGGCGCCTGGAGGCTGGCGACGCCTACGGAGGGGCATTGGCAGAGTTGAATCCGATCTTCTCACTGTCTTCCCTGCCATTCGTGACCAACGAGGTCAAGGACGCGCAGCGGCTGGCAGACCTCGCGCGCCCGCTCTATGTCGAGGCGTTCGAGCAACTCGGCCAGCATCTCCTCTATGTGACACCCTGGCCGGCATCGGGGCTCTGGTCGGCCAAACCGATCGCCAGCGCTGATGTGCTGCGGACGCTTTCCATCCGCACGTACGACGCTACGTCGGCCAAGGTCATGCAGACAGTTGGCGCCCGGGCGGAAGCCTTGTCATTTGCGGAGGTGCCGGCTCGCTTGGGAAACGGCTCCATCAATGCCGTGCTGTCATCAGGTGACGGTGCGGCCGGTCAAAAGCTGCTGAAATGGTTGCCGTACTTCACGACCATCGAGTACGCAATGCCACTGTCGTTCGCCACAGTCAACGAGAAGGCATACGCGGCTCTGTCACCCAAGCAAAGGCGCGCGGTCGACCAGGCAGCCGAAATCACTGAATTCCGACAATGGCTGCGGCTACAGCATCGCGCCGCCCAGAACCGCCAGCACTTGCAAGATCTGCACATAGCCGTGGACGAGTCGTCGGCTCCGCTGCGCGCGTCGCTGCAGATCGCGGCCCAGCAGGCCATTGTCGAATGGGAGCGTGTGGCTGGCCCCGAGGCGACCGCAATGCTTGAACAATTTAGGCACCGGACCACCCCGTGAGTGCGATTGCCTTCGGATCAGGCGGGCCTATTCTGCACACCATTGGTGCGGACCACGGGCGATAAAAAATCCCTAACGCCACCGAGCAATTTTTTTTGCGCCAACACGCTGTCAAGTTGCACGCCAGCCCGACGATGAGAAAGATCAGAGCACGCGCCGACCCTCATCGTGCAGCCCGAAGACCTTTGGAGAATGCAATTGAACAGACTCAGCTTCCGTCAGAAACTCTGGCTGCCTCTCGTGTTCAGTTTGATCGCGTTGACATTGCTGTCGGTCTTCAACGCCTATCAGACACGCGAGATCCGCATGGATGAGCGCAAGAATAATCTTGTCAGCGTGACCACTGAGGCCTTCAGCATCATTAAGCAATATGGTGATCTCGCACGCAGTGGATCCCTGAGCGACGAGGAGGCTCGCAAACAGGCGCTCGATCGCATCCGCGGGTTGCGCTACGACAAGGATGGCTACTTCACCATCACGTCGTCGCAAGAGGTCGTGATCATGCATCCGATTGCACCCGATCTGAACGGCAAGAAGCGGACCGATTTCAAGGATGTGCAAGGTAACGCTCTGTATGTGGACATCTCGAATGCCGGCAAGCAGCCCGACGGAGGTTTTATTCGGTACGTCTGGCCGCACGTAGGAAGTACCGAGCCGGCTCCGAAGCTCGCCTATGTCCTGCAATACCAACCGTGGGACTGGAACCTGACGACAGGCGTCTACATTGACGACATCAACACAGCGTTCATGCACTCGCTGTACGGAATTGCGGGACTGTTGGCAGCAGTCGTGATTTCCATGGTCATCCTGACAAGCTTGGTGACCCGCAACCTGCAGCGCACGCTGGGTGGCGACCCAGCCTATGCGGCGGACGTCGCCAACCGCATCGCTGGCGGCGACTTGACGGTGCCAATCACAACGCACCCGGATGACCGCAACAGCCTGCTCTACGCCATGAACCGGATGCGTGCCGCATTGGTGGAGATGATCGGTCGCATTAAAGATGCATCCGATACGATCGGTACGGCCACGCGAGAAATCGCGAGTGGTAACCTGGACCTGTCATCACGCACGGAGCAGCAGGCGAGCTCGTTGGAAGAAACGGCTTCGGCAATGGAGCAACTCATGTCTGCCGTGCAGCAAAACGCCGACAACGCCAATCAGGCAAATCAGCTCGCTGTATCAGCTTCGGATGTGGCGGTCCGCGGCGGTGAAGTGGTGACACGCGTGGTGGAGACGATGAGCTCGATCAACGCCTCCTCACACAAAATTGTCGACATCATCGGGGTGATCGACGGCATTGCGTTCCAGACCAACATCCTCGCGTTGAACGCGGCAGTAGAGGCCGCCCGCGCCGGTGAACAAGGCCGCGGATTCGCCGTCGTAGCAGGTGAAGTGCGCAGCTTGGCGCAACGCAGCGCCGCTGCGGCCAAAGAAATCAAAGCCCTCATTGACGATTCCGTGGCCAATGTGAATGCCGGCAGTACGCTTGTCGATGAAGCTGGCACGACCATGCGCCAAGTCGTCACCAGCGTAAGGCGGGTCACGGACATCGTTGGAGAGATCACAGCGGCCAGTCAGGAACAGCGTTCGGGCATCGAAGAGGTCAGTCACGCCGTTACGCAACTGGATGATGCGACGCAACAGAATGCGGCCCTGGTAGAACAAGCCGCGGCAGCCGCACAGTCACTGGAGGAGCAAGCACAGGAACTGCTGGCGATTGTTGGAGAGTTCCGGCTTCAAGCCTGAGACTGCTCGATGCAACCACTGCACAGCGAGATGCAGCGGATTTTCGCCAACCCCTGTCAGTTCTCTAGCGGCTTGCAAATTCCGCAGCTACAAACATCAAATCATGGATACCAGACTACGCGAATTGGGCATCGAACTCCCTCCGCTCCTTCCGACACCGGGCAGTTTTCTGCCTTACATCATTCGTGGCAACTCTCTCTATCTATCTGGGAAAGGCGCACCTCGCCGGCAGTTGCATTCTGGTCAAGCGGTGCCCAAGGTGGGAAGAGAGGTCAGCACCTCTGAGGCAAGTGCTCATGCCAGAGAAATTGGCATCTATCTCCTAGCGCTGATGAAGGACGCGCTGGGCAGCCTGGATCGCGTAGAACGGGTCATCAAGGTGCTGGGGATGGTCAACGCGGTGGAAGACTTTACCGAGCACACAGAAGTGATCAATGGCTGCTCTGACCTGCTGGTTGAGGTTTTCGGCCTCCGAGGCGAACACACTCGCTCTGCGGTAGGGGTCAATTCCTTACCCAAAGGTTTTGCCGTGGAAATTGAAGCAATGGTGGAGATACGCAGCGCTTAGCAGATTCCCGGCGATTCATCCCGCTGAGCGTCTCCAGACGAGGAGACACGGAGCGCCGGCGGTGCTCAGGAACGCCAAGGTGCCGCGACCAGCGAATGCGGCCATCGTGCCTCAACTCGTGTGATCGTCGGTATCGCGCTTAGACGCGGATGCCAGCGACCGGAACCCTCACCGCTGCGGAACCGTGAATGTTACGGTACTGCTGTCGAGCACCTGATGCTGGGCGTCAGCAAGGTCTACCCGCAACGTCCTTGGCTTCGGGGAATTGATTCCCTCAGTGGAACGCGGACGATACTATCTAAGATCAGCAGAAGGAAGGACGCTCGAAATGAATCTCCGGTTCTTGGAAACCTTTGTTTGGGTAGTGAGACTGCGTAGCTTTAGGTTGACGGCAGAAAAACTGTTTACTACGCAGGCATCTGTTTCTTCGCGCATTGCGGCACTTGAGGAGGAACTAGGCGTACGCTTGTTTGACCGCGACGCGCGTGGTGTGAAACTCACGCCGGACGGACACAAAGTCCTCGAATACGCTGAGCGCATGGTGACTACGCTTCACGAATTGCAGGCGGCCGTTACGCAACACACCGGATTCGAGGGCCGCGTTCGGATAGGCGCCATGGATAGCGTGATACACACTTGGCTTAGCCCCTTAATTTCGCGGACTGTAGAGCAATTTCCCGCTTTAGAGATCGAGTTGGTGACAGACAGCGCCACGCACTTGGTAGAGCAACTAAAGAAAGGGACCTTGGATATTGTCTTTCAGACCGAAATCTTGCGACAAGAGAGTATCCGCAATGTCGAATTAGCGAGATATCCCATTCGATGGGTCGTGGCGAGCAACTCTCGGCTGGATCGTCCTTATGCGTCATTGAAGGATTTGGCACAAGAGCGGCTAATCACGTTTGTCAGCAATTCTCGTCCGCACCAAGATTTATTGAATCTATTGCACTTGAACGGCATTGAGTCACCGCGCATCAATTGCGTCAACTCCATAGCGGCGATGACGAGGCTTGTGGATGATGGATTCGGTGTTGGCGCACTACCCACAGTATTGGTACGGGATAAAATCGACTGCGGGACACTGACTGTGCTCGACATCGAACCGCCATTACCCGCACTTCCAATCGTCGCCTCATGGCGAATTGGGGCAGGCCTGCAGGCACACGAGACTATCGTGGAGTTGGCGCGCAGCATGGTGTGCGAATTTTGTAAGATCGCGGGTCCAGTCCATGCACTGTCCGAAGCAGACGGGCGGTAGAGCACCGTATGAAGCAATAAATGAAAACCCTTTTTGACAACGCCGCGGTGCTCACGGCCCATCAGAATGTTCCAAATTTGGCGATCGATTGAGTCTTTCCAAATTCGCGACAGCACCTAGCGTTTGTCATCCCCGCGAAGGCGGGGACCCTGTGGCTTTAACGACGCCGGCTTCCTGCCTTCGCGGGAAAGACAGCACGTTCAGCTCAGCGTGCCGTGAAATTCCAGTGTCTCGCCATCGGCTGGAATGCGTAGTCGCGCTTCGACCCCCGCTTGTGCGGCGGCGCGCCTGAGGTCGTTACGCGTCACGGGACAGTGGCTCAGTGCTTCGACGTGATTCGCAATCACGATGCCCGGGGACAGACGCGTGAAATCGATAACATCCTCGATGCCCATGATGATCTCACCGCCGAGATCGAAGCGCGCACCGCCTGCGGGTACCACACAGACTTGGGGGCGGTGTTGCACAACGAAGTCCCTGACAGTGGGCGTCAGCACAGTATCGCCACTCAAATACAGAGAGGGCTCGCCGGGCGACTCGATCAGGTACCCGACGCCATGCTCCATCAGCCTACCAATCAGCCCGCGTCCGTGTGTACAACGTACGGTCCGTATCGTGCCACCTAGGAAGGGGCCCGGCAGCTCATGCTCATGATGCAGTGGTTGCGCGTTCAGACCACGCTCGATCAGGTGGCCGGCATCATGGGGCGTGCAGCTGACGGGAATCTTCCGTTCACGCAGCCACTGCTTCGCCGCGCGGTCCAGGTGGTCGAAGTGACCTCGCTGACAGTGGGTAATCAGACAATGCGTCACGGATTCCAGAGCCGGCCAGGCGAAGTCGGGAAGCTCGATCAGCGGATTGCGCTGCCGAGCGCCGGACAGCCGCAGTGGCGGTAGCGCATGTCTGGGCGCAAGCATGGGGTCGATCAGGATGCGGTTGGCGCCGGTCTCCACGATGATGGTGGCGTTGCGTAGCTGTTGGATTTTCATGAACACGTCTCCCCGGATACGCATTCATTGTGCAGAGTTTCATTGGCTGCCAGAATGGCACGATTAGACATATTTGATTCATTTTCTGCCATGCCGCCGCCGCTTCGCATTGGCTTGCTTCTCTATCCGCATTGCATGCCGGCGGGCTTGCTGGCCTTCTCCGATCTACTCCATGCGGCCAACCGCCGTGCAGGAAGAGCGGTCTTTGAGTTGCGCTATGTTTCGCTGCAACCTGCTGAGGTCGTTTGCCCACAAGGGCTCTCCCTACATGCCACGCATGCATTGGAGAAAACCGCGCTCGACGCTGTGTTGGTGCCGGGTTTCTGGGCTGAGTCGGCTGCGCAGATAGAAGACGTGCTCGGCGCGAGTGCGGCGTTGATCAGAGCCCTGGCGACGTTTGACCGCGGCAAGCGGCTCTGGGGTTATTGCACCGGCGTCTGCCTGCTGGCCGCCAGCGGCAAGCTGAACGGCCAGCCAGCCACAGTGACATGGTGGGCGGCAGAAGTCATGGAAAGACACTATGGCAAGGTCCGATGGCAGGTCGAGCGGAGTTGCATCGTCAACACGCGCACGGCAACGGCTTCCGGCGTAAGCGGCTATCTCCCTATCGCCCAGGAGCTCATCAAGCAACACGTAAGCGCTGAGGCATTGCATGACCTAATTACGCTGATGGTGCTTCCGCGTCCGGCCCCGACGCACGAGGCGTTCCGGGCGATGAGTCTGATGGAACAGGCTAGCCCGATGCTGCGCCGGCTGCACGACTTGGTTGGGCGGCTTCCGGCAGAATCGATCACCGTAACGTGCCTGGCAGAAGCACTTGGCATGTCAGCGCGCACATTGGCGCGCAAGGTTATTGGCGAGACTGGCGTCACGATCGCCGAGTATGCGCGCCGGGTAAAGCTGAACCAGGTCAGCGAGCGCCTCGTGTTGACATCCATGCCGGTCAGTACCATCAGCGCGGACCTCGGATTCAGTAGCGACTCGAATATGCGTCGTATGTTCAAGGTCCTGACGTCGATGAACCCCGTCGAGTTCCGCAGGAAGTATTCGCGCCAATCGTGAGGAAACTGACACACGTAAAACATGGAGTGGCTCGCCTTACCTTGATGCCGGACCACAGACTACCACGGCTTCTGCTGAGTCTCGGCGTCCTACGAGATGCATTGCTTCCGGTTGCTGAACGCGTTGGGAGACTGTGGCCGGGCTGGTAGCGAATCCTGCTGACCCCTAGCGAGGAATCCTTCTTGCAGTATGCGCTGATGGCGGGAGGTAATACTGCTGCGCCTCGCTAAGAGTTCGTCAATTGGTTTGGGGGAAATGCGTACTGGGTGCGATCAGGAAACAAGGCTCCGACGGCATTAAATCGTCTCTTGGTGCTCACAGCCACCATTCGGCGAATAGCGGGAGCATCCGAGGAACGGCTTGTTGAAGTGGCTCGGGCGGGGCAGCAAGAATCCTTTGCCACACGTGCCACAGCGTTTCGGCAACGGGCCTGCTCGATACGTAATGGCTTTGCTGAATTCCGGGCTCATCAACTCCAGAGCGAACGGCGAAATATCTCGCTGCCTGAAAAAGACAAAGCACTTATTCTTGGCACGCGTCAGTGCAACATAGAACAGCCGCCGCTCTTCGGCGAATGGAAACGTGTCGTGCATGGACAGCATCATTTCCAGCAGTGGATCGTTTTTGATCGTGGACCGGAAGGTCTTGGACAACAGATTTTCGGAGGTCGCGCCAAAAACCTTCTCGAACCCCATGAACAGCTGAAGATCTGAGCCGGTAAATCCGTAGATCGCCTGCCAGTCGTCGCCCACCCCAAAAAGCACACTGTCCCTGTGCTGTGCCAACAGTGCCTTAACCAACCGCGCACGGCCCGGCGACATGTCCTGAAATTCATCGACCATCGCCGGCATGCTGCCCATCGCGCTGGGCCTGGGCGCGGATGCTAGTTTCCGCCAGCCCATGGCTGTTGCAGTGATCGGTGGACTCCTCACCTCAACCGCGCTCAGTCTGCTGGTCGTCCCCGTGGCGTTCACCTATGTGGACGACCTGGCGCCGCCTGCTGCATCGGTGGTTCGGCAGAAAGTCCATGACGGTGCGGGCGGTTGAACAGACGGAACCCGCATCCAGTGCCAGCAACGCGTGAGAGTGGTCTGCCGATCATCCCTGTCGAGCCATGCGCGCGCATCGTCAAGGATCGCCCCGGAGCCAGAAAGTACCTCTTGTGCATGTGTTGCAGAAGACGGCCACGGCGCTCGCGCTTTTGAGGCCCACAGCCATTGGCACGGCAGTGGCCGTCGGGCTCGGGCCGCTGTCGCTCACCATTGATCCGGCAGGCAAGTACGTGTATGTGGTAAGCGTCCGAGAATCGACGTCCTAGGGATGGTGTTCAGAATGTTAACGCGCGAGCAGAATTGACCCCCCGTGGGTCAAATTTAGCTGCGCGCCAACACCCGGAGATTAATACGCTGACGATGTAGAGTCCATTCCGAAGAGGAGCGGTCATGAAGAAGCGATTCACCGATGAGCAGTTTATTAACGTGCTGAATGAAGCCGAGGCAGGTCTGAGCCGGCAGGGCTATGTCGCAAGCACGGCATCTCGGAAGCGGCCTACTGCAACTTTGATTTGGACAGCAGCTGCCCTAACCACCGTTGCCATCCAACTCCTCCATGAATGCCGTGATGGCCGCCATCTCTTCTTCCGTAGCTTGAATACCCTGATTCAGCCCACCCCATTCGTTCAACATGTCCTGCGGCGGCATGCCAGTGCTGCCCATTCCGCTCAATGTTTTTCCGAGTTCTTCTGAGCGAGATCGCATCTGCTTGAGCTGCGA
This sequence comes from Ralstonia sp. Ralssp110, assembly GCF_047325135.1. Classification (NCBI taxonomy): domain Bacteria; kingdom Pseudomonadati; phylum Pseudomonadota; class Betaproteobacteria; order Burkholderiales; family Burkholderiaceae; genus Ralstonia; species Ralstonia sp. Ralssp110. The sequence goes on from NZ_CP168608.1 coordinate 84,657, forward strand.
CTCAAGTGATTTCATGCGTCTTCGGAGTGTTGCGGCGTCCTGGCCCGCCAGTTGAGGGAAGGCAGCACGATAGTCCATGTACTTGTCGCCATAGACGGTACGCCATCGCAGGAAGCCCCACATCTGCCACAGTTCGCGGCCACTGGTTTGCTGCGGCAACTGTTCGGTATAGGCCGGATCTTTGAGTGCGTCCTCTTCCGACTGTCCTTTGGCTTCGCGTTGCTGCTTAAGACGGGCCTGCAGTTGCAACTGCTGCTGTTCTTCTTTCGTTAACGGTGGGGGTGGCGGCACTCCGACCTTGGCAGTGAGCGCAGTGATCTTCACCGGAGGCGGATTCTTCAGCGCGGCATCCTTGGCGGCTACCGCATCGAGCGCGCTCTGCTGTTTGCGATACCAGACGTCGTTGTCGTCGCCCAGCGGCTTGAACCAAGCCCGTGAGTCATGCACGTAGCGCGAGAAGAACAGGTCGACCGCTTGCGGCACGTCCGTGTTCTCCCATGCGCTTTGCACCGCACCCCAACTGTCGAACTTTAAGCCGAGTGCCTGCTTGGCGCGAAAGAACAGCATCGCGCCTTGCACAGCGCCGACGGCGGGAATATAGGCGATAGGCCCACCCGGCGCCTCGGGTACGGTATTCTGTAAAGCGGGACGACCGCCCACGCCGGCGACTCCAGATATCAGCGCACCCAAACTGCTTGCACCGGCCTCGACCGACCACTTCCCGCCTTCCATGATCCAGCCGAGATAGTGGCCCTTGGCCCAGCTCGGCACCAAATTCTGGTAGCTCGAATAGCGCTTGACCCACTTCAATTCCTCAGCCAATTCGGCATCGGAGGTCAGCAAGTCGGTCTGATCTGTTTTGGCGGCGTGCTGCACGCTCGGCATGCTGCCCACCTTGCCGAGCCACCGATGGCGCCAGCGCAGGAAGTAGCCATAGTGGAGATGAACCAGGTCCGGAGTGGTCGTTGCGCCGGTATCTGAGGTCGCTGTGCGGTACGCATTGAAGGCTTTGATCAAGTCTGGGTCAACGCGGAACTGCTTCTGCAATTCCGCTGGCGCCGCTTTTGGGCTCTTCAGAGGAACTCCCGAGATGATGGCTTCACGGTACATGTGCGATAGCGGGACCTGCGACAACTTGGCGCTATCGTCTGGCGTCCAATCGATGCGGCACCCGCGCCCTTGTTCACCGGGCTCGTAGCCTCCGCCAAGATCCGAGTGCACACCGGGGTAGACGAACTCTTCGACGTTGTCGCCATGTGCACTGTCCAGCGGGAAGGAGCCACGCACTTCATGGCCTGACACCAAGTGAACGCAGCGCTTGACGAGATCGGGGCCCGGGATGCGCATCCAGCGCTTCTGGCCCCAGGCGCCGTGCCCTGACGCCATCGTCTCAATCATGCTTTGGGCGATGCCGACCGATGCCACGGTATCGAATAGGCCCAAGAAATCGATCTGGACTGGAATGCCGCAAAGGCTGAGTTTCTCTCCATTGGCGTCGCAGGCATCACGAAGCCAGTTGCAGAACACGCGCGCCTGCGCGGAGCCGCGCGAGAAGCCAAAGACGTGCAGACGAATGCGCTTGATGATCGGTTTGCGCTCCTTGGGTAGGTTGCCCAGAGCTTTGGCCAGCGCTGCCTTACGCTCGTTGAGCACACGACGCCGGCCCTTGGTGTTGACTTCGCGCCAGTTGGTGCGCGCGACCGTTGTGAGTGAAGCGAATGAGCCAACGGTCGCGCGTAGGTTACGGTCGAACTCACCACGGGCGCGATACTTGCCTTGCAGTTCGCGCTCGATCGTGGCGCTGCTACCGATGTTAGACATCTGGATCTCTGGCGCGTTGATGTCAGCGCTCATTTGCTTGACGAGTTCACGATCCGAGGGACCATCAGTCAGAGGCTGGCCGTGGTAGTGGGCATGAACGTGGTTATGTAACTGCAGCAAGCCCCAGTTAATGCGGCACTCCCCACCCCAGCCAGCTGCCGCGCCAGCGACGGCGTGGATGCCGATACCAAGGTCGCCAACTTGCTTATAGAACGGCGTGCCGACTCCCGCGGCGTAGCTAGCAAATCGGTATTGCCGCAATTCGGTCTGCTTGAGTTCAACGTCAAATAGGTCAGCTAGTCGGGCCACGTTACTGTGTGCCTGCCTTGGCCGATCATTGTCCGAGTTATTGCGCGTGCCATCGAAAAAGAAGCCAAAGTGCAGTTCTTCTTCGCATGGAGGAGGAACCTTAAGGTTGACGTTCAGCAAAGAATTCTTGCGCGACATCTCCTCCTGCGAGAGTTCGAACGGCTTGTCTGGGCACGTCGGAGCAAAGCGAACAATGGTCATCGGCAAGTTATGGTCAAAGGCGGCAACGGAAGAACTGATGCATCAAAGCTATTTCGCCTGCGGGGCACTTGCGGCTGATGCGCGGTGATCTGGGCTGTAGCACAGATCCCGATCCTTCCCCGCTCGACGTTTGAGGCAGGCTTGCTTTGGTTCTTCAAGATGGTATGGATCGCCTTCCCAGCCGGGTAGCCAGTCGGTCAAATACACCTTTACCTCGTGATTCGGGAAGAACGCGACATAGATGTAGGAGCCGCCTTTGGGCGGATACTTTTCAAGAGGCACCTTTTTCTCGTAGAGCGCCTTTTCGTCTTTGTGGAACAACTCGTCGTCACTCCACTTGACTGTCACCTTGAAGTTCGGGTCCCAATGTCTGGGCACGGACACGCTGCCGATCCATTTGGTTCCCCCTGCGTTCGCAACCATCCCTCCCGCCCATTGACCGTTGACATAAACCGCGCCGATCGGGATATCGGTGTAGTTGATCACGCCGATGGAGCCGCCTAGTGAATCATCTTCCTCGACGGCCGCCGCCTTGGGCGCCTCCGCTTTGCTGCACGCAGTGAGACCTAACAGCGCGCCTGCAAGCACTACTGCACACAATCGTTTTATCGTCTTTGCATTCATGCTGAACCCATCTCGATAGCCGTGTCTTTGGTCGCACGCAAGTAATTCTGTAACGCCCCCGGCTCACGGTGAGCGTCGCCCAGCAAAGCCAAGAACCCTGGCTCCCGCAGGTCTGCTCCATTGCTCGCGAGCGCGTGCGCCGCGAGTTCAACAGTATCCGGTGTCGAGTCGATCGAGTACTTCTTGGCCAGCGCACAGGCTTGGGAGACAAGGCGGTAGCCATCAGCCCTGCCCGTAGCAGGAAGGCTGCCCGGTGATTCCCTATCGATCAGGTCGAGGATGGCGTCCGGCATGGCTGCGTCGATCATCCGGTCAATGTCTGCTTGTGGCAACACGAGTTGCTCGATCGGATACGTCGCTGGTTCTGCATGCGATTCTGAGAGCCACAGCGTTTCCAGTTCGCCGGCCCGATCGACGTAACACCAGTGCAGTAGCGGCGCAGTGATTTGCGACCATCCAGTAGGGTTCATTGCTCCCGGAAGTGCCAGCAGGACGCGCGTGTCGGCAAAGCGCAGTAGATAACGCGACCCGTCCTCGACCACCATCGGCTGTAAGCAGGGCTGCCACAGGCGCACTAGGTGTTCTGCCGGTTGCCACGACGCGACAAAGCTGAGCATCGGGCGTCCCTGACAGTGCTTGCCCAGCGCGTTTAGGATGCCGCCCAAGTCCACGCCGGCACGCCGGTCTAGCGGCAACAGATAGGGCGAGGCGGGCAGCAACTCCTGCAGCCTGCTGGTAGCCCCGTACAGTGGAAAGGATTGCAGTGGTGCGGCGAAGGGCTTGCGGCCGTAGTCGAACACACCATCGACCAGGGCAAACCAGTGCGCGTCTGGCGCAGCGTCGATGGTCTGCAATAGGCTGTCTACCCACACATCAGGATCACGGGAATCAACCGCGAAATACATAAAAGACCTCTTCAATTACCTGTCTACACTCGCGCCACGGGAGAACCCGAGGTGGCCGCCTTCAATAGACATTCGAGACAGACGCTTTGCGGGAACGTCGGCAGCGCGTAGGACTGATTCACCGGTCCGTCGAATTTGCGTTCCGCTGATTTGTAGGTAATCGGCCCCGCACACTCCACGGTGATATTCCCACCTTCGAGCGTGATCGACGCTCCGCCGGCCGTGGCGATGCGAATCCGCTTGGCGGCTGCAAAATCCACATTCATATTGGCCGACACCAGCTTCAGGTCCTGCTTGGCCATCAGCTTGAGTACGTCGTGCTGCGCCTGCACGTCGATGTTGTCTTGCCCAGCCGTCAGTTGCAGGCCGACGTTGTTGTCGGCAGCTTTCGACAGACCTGCCGCTACGCCGATCGCCTGACCAGCGTGCATGCGTGCCTGCTTGCCGACGGCGAGGTTGGTGTCCTGGCCGCTGCCCAGCGCGATGCTCTCGCCGTTGGCGAGCTGCAGGTCTTGCCCCGCCACCATGACGAGGCCCGCGCGGCCCGCCAGGTGGGCAATGGCCTCGCCCTGATGCGGCACCTTGCCTTGCGTGGCGGTGTTGCCAGCGCTGGCGTCCTGCTTGGCGGCGTCGAGCGCCTTGCCGTCGACCATGCCGGCCACCGCCTTGGCTTGCTTGGCCAGCGGGGCACCGTCGTTCTTGGCGGTGTCAAGTGAAGTCGACTGATGCGTGACCGCGCCTTGCCCCAGCGATGACGTCAATTCCTTGGCTTGCTTGATCAGCGCAATGCCTGCCGCGTTGTCGCCGGTGGGCACGGCTTTGCCGTTGCTGGCGTCGCGGTAGGTGGTCAGCAGCAGGCCTGCCTGGCCGCGCACGGCGGCGTGGCCATCGGTGCGCAACTCGAAGCCTTGGCCGCGGAAGCTGCCGCGCCGATTGTCTTGCTGATGGACGAGATGCCCAAGGTTGAGCTGGCTGAATTGCTGCGTGGTAGCGAGCTGCGTGCGCAACTGGCCGTCGCTGTCATCAAAGACGAGGTGGTTGTAACCGCTGCCACCGTGTTCCGCGCTCTTGAAGCCGGTGTGAGCGGCAGCGTTGCGGTGGCCTTCGGCCTCCGTGCCCATCCCGTGCCAGGCGGGGCTGTGGCCGCCGGCCACGTTGCCTTGCGCGCTCGCAGCGCTGTCGCTGCCTTGCTTGTAGAGGGCTGTGCTGTCGTTTTGGTCGGATGCGCCCTGCCCGCCCGGCGTGGGCGCAATGCCGGCCTCGCCCTGGCCGTTGTACAACGAGCCGATCACGACGGGCTGATCGATGTCGTCTTCGCTGAACTTGACGAGCACTTCCTGCCCGATACGCGGCAGCCATTGCCAGCCCATGCCGGAACCGGCCTGCCGCTGCGCGACCCGCACCCAGCGGCTGCTGCGGTCATCCGCACGCTCGCCTTGTTGCCAAGGGAAGCGCACGCGGATTTCGCCTGCGGGGGTGGCGTGGTGTTCGCCCTCTCCGCCTGCCTGCGTCTGGCCGTCCGGGCCGACCACGATAGCGCTGTGCACGCCTTGCGCGGTAGGTGCGGCGTACAGGCGGCCGCAATCGGGTTCCGTCACAGCGGGGCGCCACGGCCGACGTGCATCGCTTGCGCGGAACATTCCCGCGTAGCCGTGCGTGCGTGCGGCCTTGAGCAGATCGCCAGTTGGGGCGTTGCGCTCGACGGGGCCTTCTGCCTCCTGGAAACCGAAGATGCCAGGGCCGGATTCCGGTGCGCTGGGCGGCGTATCGAATTCCAGCGCGGCGTCGAGCCCCCCCAAACGCTGGCTGAGCGCGTTGTGCGTATCGACGGTCAGGTTGTTGATGCCGCAGTGTTCGACCAGATCCATCAACAGCGGATAGGCGCCTTCCACGTCTTGCGGCAGGTGCGGGCAATCCACCACCTGCAGGCGCGTGCCGCTGCGTAGCGTACGCACCGTGCCACGCCCCGAAAACAACAGCGCGCGCGCCTCCAGGCTTTCCATGACCTGTTCGGCAATGCGCTGGGCATTGGCGGAATCGGGGGCCAGCGACGGACTGATCGACAGATACGCATCCGGGCTCCCCGCGCTGGTGGCGAAGCGGGCAGGCGCGTGGGCGCGAGCGCTCTGCTTGCCTTCCGGGTCCCACGCTGCCACCGCCACGCCGCTCACCGTTGTGCGGCTATGGCAAGCGAGTTGCTGAATTGCGTCGCGCTCTTCCAGGCTGTGCGCGCGGTGGAAGCGGATACCGCCCGCCGCAGCTGATTCCGCGTCTTCCTGTAGTTGCGTGCTGTCGGCAAAGATCACCAGCGTGTGGCCGCCATGCGCCTGGTCGTCTTCCACCGTGGTGAAACCGAGCCCCGCTTCGGCCAGCAGGCGCGTAACGAAGTGGTAGTCGGTCTCGCGAAACTGGGCGATGTGTGCGCGTGTACCGAAGTCGGCCATGCGCGCTTCAGCACCGGCCGCGTAGCGCCACGAGGCATACGGCTCGTACGGCGACAGCATCTGTTCAATGATGTCGGGCAGGGGCCGGTTTTGGAACACCTGGCTATGGCGCTGCTGCGTGGTCAGCCAGAACCAGGGCACCATGGTCAGGCGATAGCGCGTGAGGCTGCCATCCGCGCCAAGCTTCTCAGCCAAACGGATCAGGCCTGTGCGCTTGGTCTGCGTGCCATCGGCCAGCGTTGTGACCAGCGTGACGCGCTGGCCCAGCAACGATTTGAGTGCGATGCGCGCATTGGCGCTTACGGCCACCACACGCCATTCGAACAGCTCGGACAGCGCCTCCCGACCGAGCCAGGCTTCCACCGCAAGGTCCGCAAGCGGTCCATCGCCTTCCAGCGTGTATAGGCGGCGTGTTGGTGCGAAGAGGTTCTGAAGAAGGGTCGTGGCGTCCATCAGTGGCATGTCAGTTGTTGCTAGACGCCCGACGTACTGCAACAAGGCGGGCGCATTATTCTAAATGTACGCCACACCCAAAGCAGTAAATAATAGTCGCCACCAGGTTAAGGAAGCGAAATAATTAGATTTTTTGAATACAGATATTCGCGCATCTAAAATCAGACAGCATTGGAGGAAGCTGATTGCCGAAATTTGGCCGACAGCCGGTGGCGCGCAAGCTCGCAACTGAACGCCGCGCTGCGTGACTATGCGCCGTGCTTACGAACGCGTTGCCGAATAGCTTCGTCGCGCGCAGTCGCCGCATCCTTCCGCATTTGCCGGCTGATGCTTTTCGCCCGAGAGAGCGCGGTCATGCTCAGGAGAATCAGGCACGCCAGAACCGCCAGCGGTGTCGGAAAAACTCCGCCCAGCTTGCCGTGCAGGTCCATGATCGCTGGCCAAATTGCTGCACCAGGCACGTTGCTGGCCAGCGGACCAAACGTTCTATCCATGTGCAGAAAATCCTTGTCGCCGGCCGGCACAGCCAACGCCGCCACCGCCAAGGTGACTGCAGCGTATAACAGCAGTGCAGCGAACAGGTACAGAAAAGCAATAGACTTGGTCCGATTTTGTAGCATGATTATTCTTAAAACTCACCAGACGTTCACAAAATAAATGCAGCTATTTCACCATACAGGTCTGTGGCAAGCAATCAGCATAATCAAATCGGCGCGATTTATTCCGTTCAGTACCTCTGCATGGAACGGGGACAGCGGTCTGAACTGTTACGATTCGCGACCAGGTTACCGGCACAACCAACACGAGGCGGACGAAGTCATTCTTGTATTCGAGTGGATGGGCGCCCCTCCACAGCGCGGAGGCAATTCGCTGCCGTATCCGCCTGGCGTATTGTTCGACATGCATCCATGGCGCATGTTTGTGTCAGCGCCACTGCATGACCGCAAGGTTTTGAGGGTGTCGCATTTACGGTTCAAGTCCGCCGAAGCGCGCAATCATTTCTTCGGCAGGAACGATGGGCGGCGATGGCCTCGCCAGATTCGGATGTTTTCGGGCGCGCGCAGGCGAAGGTTGGAGTTCTTGAAGGAGCTGCGCGCTGTCTACCGTTCCAACAACTGTTGGGTTTCCATCCACTGAATAACGTTCGCAAACTGGAGTGGGGGTGCGCCGGCGACCATTGGTGGTATGTAGCACCCCAGAAAGATCCGCGCAAATCACTGAAGTGCGCAAGGTCACCTGCTGTTCCTCGTCACGCTGCCGCAAAACGGGCGGTAAGCGGCGCTACGAAGCCGCCGACGTATGGGTGGGCGACTTACGCTGACGCTCTTTGCAAGCGCGTGATCTTGTCGAAGGTGGCCATCTTGGCGTCTGGCAGGCTGGCGAAGCCGGACTTCGACCAACTCGCCGGCTCGCCCTTAACCGTCTCGATGTTGTAACTCCATGAGCGACCCGTGAAGGACACCAGGATGCGGAAATCACCCGCGTAGAGCGTCGATGCCCCGTCAGCTCTGCGTCTCCAGGCGCGGGTCAACCAAAGTTCGCGCTTCGCAGCCCGATCCGGCGTCGGAGCCGCCGTCTGCTTTAGCGGTTTCGCGACCGACGGTGCCGACCGGACCCAGCCGCCGCTGTGCCAAATCATGGGAGGCGTTGCCTTCTGTCCCAAAGCGATTTCCTTTGCAGCCAGCGGGCTATCGCGCCCTGCTGTGATGGAAGTACAGGTAGCCGAGGCCGATCGGGGCGATGAAGATCGCCAGACTCCAGCAAAGTGCCATCGTGACCAACTTCCACCACAGGGCGATGAAGGCATTGACGAACAACACGTTCGAGCCCATCAAGAAGCCAATCACGCCCTCGTAGACGAACCGTGCGTAGGGATAGAGAACGGTATTGAGGATCGCGATAATCACGAGCGTGAAGGGGAACGCGTGCTGCCCGGACGATGGCTTCGCGTGCGACAACATCCAGAAGATGAAGACGGGAAAGATCAGGCCGTATACAAAATGTCGGAAGTAATACGGGCGGGAGAGCCCACCAAAGGTTTTACTCAAAACTTGTTGCACGCGCGCTCCTTGTGCGTGAAGGTTGTGCTGACCGTTAATGCCGGCCGGTTGCCATCCATGACCGGCTACCGGACCGCGTCACCGAGATTTGCAGTTGACGGGCCTCACTGAACGACCTTGGCAGTCTTCAGCAAGTTTCCGACTACCTGTACCGTGGCGCGTTCGAGTTCCGCCGTCTCCAACGCCTGCTTAATGGCCGGCTTTACGGCGTCATATGCAGGCACTTGCGTCGGCCGCATCGCATCGAGCTTCACGATGTAGCGCTGGTTACCCACTTCGACTGGGGCAGCGCTGGTCGCACCCAACTGCAGTGCAGAAATCTCGCGCGCAAGTGCCAGCGGCAAGTTCTGCGTCTTGCCCTCTTCGGCCGGCACCTTGAAGCTCACCCAATCCATCTCGCCGCCACGCGCCTTGTTCGGCGCCGTGCTGTACTGCTGTGCCAACTTGGCGAAATCGCCGCTCTGCTTCAGTTGCGCGATGACCTGCGCGGCGGTGACATCGTCGCCCACCTGGATCACACGTGGCTTGTATTCTTTGTCGCCCAGGCTGGAGACGATCGCGTCATAGCGCGCTTTGACTTGCGCATCCGTCACCGGCGCGGGCTTGATGTTGTCTTTCAGCCAAGCCTGAGTGATGGCCGCGTCATGCGCCTCCTGTACGGCTTGTTTCACCGCCGGCAGCTTTTCGTAGGCTGCATTCTTGGCAGCCTGCTGGCGGAACAGTTCACGCGCGATCAGCTGCTGCTTGAGCGCTTGTAAGACGTTCGGATTCGCGGCCACACCAGTCTGTGCAATCGCTCGGTCCAACTGGGCTTGCGTGATCTGCGTGCCGTTGACGACGGCCACAGCACCCGCCGGCAGGGCGTCAGCCCATGCGGATGAAATCGATGCTGCGGCCAATGCAGTTATGGCGAAGCGGTGGATCGTTGTGTTCATGTCAGAAATCCTTGTCAATAAGTTCAGTGCAAAGTCGGCGTCGACAATAGCGGCGCGTGCCATTTAGCCAAGTGGGACAGCGTCGCTCGGTGCTACCTCATCAGGTCCACTAGGGAAGTCCAACCCGCCCAGCAAGTTCTGATAGATCGCCGAAATGGACCCCACGACCAGGAACGTTGAGATCACTGCGGTCGCCGCCTGTAACACCGATCCAATCGGCGTCTGAGAAACGCCAACCATAGAGACCTGTCCCGTTGTCAGCATCAGCACGGACGCCACAATGATGGGCGCCGTGCCAGCGGTCATGACGACAAAGATCGACCAGACGCGCCCTGCCGTCGCATTCCACGAAAGGCGGAGAGGGGAACGTCCAGCATCCGTCGCCAAAGCGGGCAAAGCCAGAATGAGGCGGTAGTACAGGTAATAGAGCCCAAACTGACCAACCGCACCGATCAAGCCCAACATCAATCGCAGCTTGGCGATCAACATGAACCCTGCGCCCGACAACACCGCAAGAAGACAGAAGGCGACCGTCTGAAGCGACCACGCTTGGTTATTCGCCTCTCGGCGCAGGACGAGTCGATATCCGGCCACTTGCAGCGGCACCGTTACGAGTGTCTGCGCCATCATGAGCAGCGTCATGAAAAACCAGGGTCGGAACTCCCCGTTGGTACCCGCTACGGTCAGCATCAGAAGACCAACGGTGGTGAGCACCGTAAGCAAAGGGTGACGCAATGGAATTTGAAAGGCTGAACGGTATGCAGCCTTGATCGTTGCGCCTTTGGGAATCTTCATGTTCATGATCCTAGGTGTCGGATTGGCGTACCCGTTGCTCAATAAGTCCAGTTCAAGGTCGCCAACAGGACCGTCGGCTTGGCGCCGAGCTCGGCCGGCTGCACCAGCGCACGGCCAAGCAGCAACTCACTGGTCAGCACGTTCTTGCCATAAGCCGCCGATAGCCGCACCCCTACACCGGTACCCGCCACGTACTGCCAGTGCTGCGTGGCCACCAACTGCGTCTGGCCTCCATCCAGGAAGACGTAGGGCTCGATCCGCACGCCCCCAGCCGAAGGCGCATTCGCCCACACGGCTTCGTTGCGCAAGGTCAGTCCACGGTCTCCGCTGATGAGGCCCTCGCGGAAGCCCCGAACCGAGCTCATACCACCCGCAAAGATCTGTTCCGAACCGAACAGCGCCACATTCGACCACTGCGCAGACACCTGGCCGCGGTACGCCAACGCAGCCTTGCCAAAGCTCGGAAGGGGCAACTGCGTACTGGCGTTGCCATCGAGCTTCCAGAACTGGCTGTGCGCTTCGTCACGTCTGATATCTGGGGCATCCTGGCTAGCGCTGAGCGTGCGCATGCCGCGCGTGACGCCGACTTCCCAGGTGGCATAGCCGCCTTGGTTGTTCACGGCGAACTTGCGCAGCCCGTTGATGGCGACCCGCACCACCGTCAGAAACTGCGGATCGAGCAGCAGATTGTTGACCTCGCGCTCAGTGCGCCGGTGCGTGAGCGTAACGTCAAACGCGGTGCGCCCGGCTTGGTCGCGCTCGATTACGCGGTTCCAACCAAAGGTGTGCGCAAAGGTGCGGCCGTAGACGAGCGCCGTATCGCCGATGAGGTTGTTGTACTCCGAGAACGAGCCGGTATAGCTGAAGGTGTTGTAGCCGAACGGCACCGCCGCCGAGGCAATGGCGGCATTGGTGTCGGTCGTGCCGATGTAGGACAGCGACAGCGCCTCCTGGAAGCCGAGCGCATTGTCTGCATCGATGCCGGCACGCAAACGCGTGGTGCCGGTGGCACGGCTGCCGTAGTTGTCCGTTCCCACGTTGAAACGGAAGCGGTCGCCCGGCTGGTTGGTCAGCGCAATGACCGAGGCGCCAGGGCTCTGGCCAGGCAGGATCTGCACCTCGGCCTGGTTGCGGCGCAGGCGGTTGATCTGGTCGACACCCTGCTCCAGGTCAGTCAGCTTTAGCGTCTCACCCACGGTGGGCATGGACCAGACGGTACCGGCGTCGGTCAGCCAACCACCGTTCTGCGTACCGCTGGCGGTCGGCTGGTTCGGCACGGAGGTCCGGACCGTCTTCCCGTTGATCTGCAGGCTCTCCACCTTGCCCGGCACGACGGCGATGGTCAGAACGCCCTCTTTGAGGTTCTGCGGCGGCAAGTAGGCGCGCGTGGTGACGAAGCCGCGTTGCACGAACGCTTCGGTGAGCCTGCGAAGCAGCAGGTTGATGCGGTTGGTGCCCAGATCGCGATCGACAAACGGCTGGGTGATGCCCGCCACCGTGGCGTCGTCAAGCACCGTATTGCCGCTCAATTGGATCCGGTGAATGGCAAAGGTGGTGCCGGGCTCAGCCACGGATTCGACGTTCGCGGCGTCCGGCACAGCCTGCGGCACCTGAATTTGCGGCGGAGGTTGGTTGGCCTCGCGGCGGCGCTCGGCCTCCTGGCGTTCGCGCAAGGCACGCTGGGCCGGGTCTTCGAGCGGCGGGGTCTGGGCGTGGGTGGTCGTTGCAAGCAGCAGTGCTGCCAGGGCCAGCGGCGTGAATTTCAGCAACATACACATCGCCTCACTGCCACAGCCACGAGGTCAAGCCCACGTGCGAATCGATGGCCACCGGCTGACGCGACCTGGCGCGCAGCGTCACGATGCCGTTGCTGGCCGTGACGGTCTGCCCGTCAAAGCTGCCACCTTCGATCTGGCCTTGGCCGTTGATCGTCAACGCCCCGCCGATGGCCAGCCAGTTGCCGCCCACATCAGCGGAGTACAGGCGCGCCCAGTTGTCGCCAAAGAACGCCTTGAACCCGCGGTCACGGGCGAGTGCGGTGTAGCCTGTGATACCGACCGCGCGCACCTTGGGCGCCGTGACCGTCATGTCACCGACCGAAAGCACCTGGCCGCCGATGTTCTCGGCGAGCGTTCCCGCATGGATCGTCAGATTTCCGCCAGCGGAGATCGCGCCACCCGTGGTCGCAATGGTGCTCGATGCGCTGCTGCGGCAAAAAATCATGCAGCTGCGGCTGAAGTGAGCAGAGCCGCTGGCCAGCGCTTCGTTGTGGAAGACGTTCGCGGCCGTGATGCTGATGTCGCCGCTGCCGTTGGCCAGCATCTGCCCACCGATGTTGCTGACGTTGCGCCCGGTGATCGTAGTACCGGCTTGCGAGACGAGGTACGGAACTTGCCCGACTGTCGGGATGCTGCCGTAGTCCACGTCAAAGCCCGCACTGTGGTTGCGCAAGAAGAGCCAGCGGGTGCCGCTGCTGGTCCAGGTCGCCGGTTGTTCGCCGTTCACGCCAATGGTCTTGTCGAGCAGATTCTGCACATCGCCCTGGGCAGCCAGAGTCAGCTTGGCGTTCGACAAAATTCGGCTCTGGTGGTTGACGATGTCGCCACCGGCGCGCAGCACCACGTCGTCGTTCTTGCCGAAGAGGATGCCCTGCGTACCTGCCGACGCATCGATGCGAATCGTGCCGCCGGCGAGCAGCGTGACGGCACCCTCGGAGGCTGCTGCACCGGTATTGCGCGTCTGGCCCTGGATCAGGCCCGCCGTGTTCGTCAGATCGGTATCACTCTGGATCAGTACGCCGCCAGCCGTGGCCGCGACGGCGGCCGGCAACGCAGACGACGCGATGGCGACGCTGCTGCCGTGAATCGTGGCATTGCCTGCGGCGATGACGCTGGAATCGGTCTGGCTGTAGCCAGCCGTGGCGTTGAGCGTAACGTCGCCTCCCGAGGACTGCGCGGTGCTCGCGTTGCCGTTTCCGGACATCAGTGCGATTGACCCCCCCTGAACGGATGTGCCCCCCACGCCATTGATCTTGCTGCCGGTGAGCTGCACTGCCCCGGGCGCGGTGATCGCTACCGTGCCCTGTTGCGAAGTCCACTGGCTCGTGCCGGACACGTCTGCACCCAGCGTCAGTGAATTGACCTGCGCGATCACGTTCTGCGTCGCGTTCAACTGGGTCGCCGTCATCGAGACGCCGGCACCTGCATCGAACAGACCAACGCCACCGGTTGCGCTTAGCGTGCTGTGGTCGACGGTGACGAGCTCGGTATGAAGTTGGCCCGTGCTGCCGATGACGATACTGCCAGCCTGGACGGCCGTGCCCGCCGACAGGGTGCTGCTGTCAAGGTGCACCTTATTGGAAGCGATCTGGAGGTTGCGCGCGGCAGTCAGTGCACCGCCACCCGTCAGACCGGCTGAGCCGATCAGCACGTCGTTGGCCGCCCGCACGGTGCCGCTGACAAGTTGCAGATCCCCGGAGCCGCTGACCACGAAGTCCCCTGCCGTGGCGAAGGCAGAGCCAGCGTGGCGCACACCAGCGCCTTGGTCGGTGGCGATCAGCTCGATGCGGCCGCCGGTCAGTGATCCGCCCGACGCAATATCGATGGCGTAGCCCAGCGGCGTACCGCTGCCCGTGCTGCTGTAGCTGACCCAGGGGTCCAGGTTGTCGGTGGGCGAGACGCTGGTGTCGACTTCAGCCCGGCTATCCCCGGCGACGATACGGACCTTGCTATTGGGGTTGGTGAAACTGTTCTGCACGGCGCCGGCCACGCGCACCTGTTTGGCGATCAGTTCCAGGTTGAGCATCGCTCCGGCCAGACCGCCCGGGCCGATGTTGATCGCGCCCGAGCTGGTGTTGAGCACCACGTTGCGTTGCAACTGGCCGGTGCCGTTGGTGAAGTCGTTGAAGGAGACCTGACCCGTCGTGAGCGCGACGTTGCCGGTGTTGGTGAACGAGCCGCCGTCTACCGTGATGCCGTTCGGGTTGGCAATGATGACGTTGGCACGTGGACCTAGCACGGCGATGTTGCCTTGGATGAGCGACGGGTTGGTGCTCGTGACCTGGTTGACGATCGTCCGGGCGGCGACCGTGGTGTTGTTCAGGTCGGCGCCTGCCGTGCCCACGTTGAACGATGTGTAGGTGTTGTGTGAGACACCGCCAACGCTGGGGGCGATGTTGACGGTTTGGCGACCGTTGGCGCCAGCGCTTACCGACGTGGCGGTGCCGCCATCGGTGACGATGCCGGCCGCTAAGGCGACCGGTGGCACGAAAACGGCGCATAGGCCAATGAGCGCGGCCAGCTTGGCTGGGCGGTGTTGTGACTGCACGGAAACTTCCCCCTGAAACTGCTCTTTCTGTTGATGTGGTGGCATTTGGCCCCTACATCGCGTCACACGACGCTGACTTGGCTACCGGGTCGCTGTATGAGTGCCCTATAGCCTTGCTGAAGTAACGATCTACGCACCCAATGGCTCCCACGGATTGCGCAGTAGAAGTTTTTTGCGATGAACAGAAGCAAAGCACCGCCAATCGCCGATGGGTGACCGGTTTGGTCTCCATAGAGGGCAATCAGGGCAGCCATCGCGTCTGTGGCTACCAGTCGGCCGCCGTGCGCAATCAAGCCTTCCGAGTACGCCCAAGCGGTTCCAAACAACAACGCAGGCCAATAGAAACCAGCCTTCACTTTGCGCTCTCGCTTTGTCGGGCGAATAAAGACCGTTGAAGTCGGCATCAATCGAAATAGCTTGTCCTCGGCTCTTGATAACATCGGCTTCATCGCCCTATTTCAGACTGTGGACGAATACCATCGCCGTCGATCCGGCAGCACCACTTTACGTGCGCGGCCCAGCTGAGTTCCGCATTCCTTACAACAACGCCGTTGGCCACAAGAATGTCAACGTTTCCGTGCTCGTCCAGATCATCCATATACACAGTGATGGACATGCCGGGTCGCAAGTGAACGATCACGCCAGACACGTCAACCTTGGTGTCATCGATCGACAGCAAAACAGTATTGGAATCGACCGTTTCGTTGAAGTCGACGCAAAAAGCCGATTGGAGGGAGCGGTGGGTCACCGCTCCCTCTCTATTTGAGGGCAAGGCCAGGGTCTACGTCACCATGTCGAGCCTTTTCCACACATCGAAGCCAATCCCTCCATGCTGCAGGATCGGCTGTCGTTCCATCTGACAAGAGACTTAAGTCTCCCAATAACGCCCCCAGTTCGTCGGATTGGGTCCGTTCGTAGAGTTCGACCAAGAACTCGAACATTGCAAGATATGCCTCTTTGTAAGAAAGGAGATCTGTAGGCGCATTCATTTAGTCGCTCGCGAAAGTCCACTTGCAGGATTGAAAGGTCGTGGGGTTTCATTCAAACCGCCGTTCTGAATAACTCCGTTTCGAACGCTACCCCAAAGCTGCGACCCATCAGGCAAGATCTTGGCAAACCATTGGTTGCCAAATCTATCAGTCCCTAGGCTGTTGGCCGAGTCATTAACCAAAGAAACCAGTGTGCGCTGATTTTCCGGCGTATTCGTCAGGTGGCCTACATCATCGCGGAAAATGTGGTCTAACTGCGAAGGATTCGACGGTAGAGTGCTTCCATTCGTCGACGGGCTGCCTGAACCGCTACCGCTTTCCCCGCTGTTATTACTCGATGCAATCGCGTTGTTGGGTGAGCGTGGCGATGGTGCGGCGCCAAATAGGAACTGCAATGCACACCCAAATCCTCCCGTCTCCATGCATAGTAGCGCCCCCGCCGGAGTCACAGGCGCAGTGCCTGTGGGACCATTGCGCGGCCCGCTGGTAGGATCAATTTGCTGACTCGGGTCGCCCGATTGAGCGTCCTGTCCGTTGCGGCTTCCTGTCGCCAAGAACGTTCTTATCGCACCCGGAAGATCGCGCGCACTTTGCAATACGGAAATCGCAAATTCCGATGGCGACAAGATGAGTTTCTTGTCAGACGTCGCATTGTTGATGGACTCGTTTTGCGCCGCGTTTGCCGCTGACAACGCGTTCGTACCCAAGGCGCTCGCAAGCCCACCGCCCGCGAGCATCGAAATCGCCGTTACCGCTGCGTTGTAGTTAGCGTTGTTGTAGCTCGTCGAGATCGTTGCAGAGCCGTCCGGATTGTTGGTCGTCGAAACGGTCTCGCTGCCGTCATACAACGCATCGCGAACGAGTGGCGCCACCACAGCACTTGCTGCACCACCAATCGCCCCACCTGCACATTCATTGCCGGACAGACTTGCGGCGGCGCAGCCGAGCAACGCGTGAGCCGTCACGTTGGCGAGAATACTTCCTGGCGTCGCGCCTGCCGCGCCGATGCCGGGCAGTTCCGCCCCAATCGCATTCGCACCCAACGCCGCCGCATCAGCCACCAGACCATTCGTAAACGCCTGCCCGAAGCTGCCACCATACGCGACAGTATTCACGCCCGCACTGATAGCTGAACGCACCAGACTAGCTTCCGCGAATCGGCCTAGATTGGTCCCAGCCGTTGCCCAGTCTCCAACGCTAATGTTGCTGCCAATCGTCGAAACGCCCGCGCCACTCAGGTCCAACGCAGACAGCGCTCCATCCGTAAGCCCTGCCGTAACGTCCGCCACCACCCCCGCGATAACGGCCTGCTTGAAATCGATCGTGCCGGTGGTCAGCACCTGGCTGGCCATGCTGGACAGCATGCCGGACAGCAAAACTCCCATCACACCGACGCCGGCGCCCATCGTCACGATCGAGATCGCTACTGCAGCGACAGCTCCGACCCAGCTTGGGAATGGCCCCTGTTCCTTGATGAAATCCTGGTGGATGTCGTCCGATGCCGTTCCAGCCGTGTACTTCAAGCCGAGGTTGGACGACAACTGCGAAATCAGCGCATCAGTCGCGGCCTGATCCTTCGTGCCATCCGCATTGCGCACGATGAACGCATCGTTGATCGCATTGATGGCATTGGCCTGCACGTTCAGGTTCACCGCGCTCATGAACCCGCCCGGCTGCACCTGCGTGCCGGTCACCTGCAGCCATCCGCCATCCACCTTGTAGGCCGACGTACCGATGTCCACCACATTCGGCGCGTTGTCGATCGTGCCGGCCTTGACGTTGAGCGTGTCGCTGGCGGTGACTTGGCCGCTATTGCGCAGCGTGCCATCGACGTTCAGGTTGACGTTCTGCCCCGCGATCACGCCACCTGCCGGCTGGGTGACGGCATCTGCGTAGCCTGCCGGCAAGTAAAGCTGCGGCACCAGTGCGCTCACAATCGGGCAAGCGGTGCTGGCGACCGTATTGCAGTTCGGGTCTGGCACCTGCTGCGTGACGTACCACAACATCGGCTTATCCAACTCGGCGATCTGCTGTTGCGTCAGCGCCTGGCCGAGCTGGATGTTGTGTGCTTTCGCGTAATCAGCTGCGTCCTTGTACAGGATCAGCTTTTCCTGATCCGTGACGGACAGCTGATTCTGGTTGTCGTACGTCAGGCCGTTGATAAAGCTGCTCTGGCCGGTCTGCTGCTGAGCGGCCTGCAACAGCTTCTGGTCTTCGGTGAACGGATCGAAGTAGAACGGTGTGCTGCCCGGCTGCAGATTGGCTGGCAATTGCGCCAAGAGGGAATTCGGCGTCACGCCCGCCAACACCGAGGTCGCCGGGTTCGGGTTCAGATAGGTCGCGCCGTTGACGCTGGGAGTCGGCGAACTGGTCGTATTGCCAGCCGCCGGCGCGTTGAAGTGCCAGGTCACCTGCGAGCTGCCTGGTACCGCAGGCGTCGTTACGATTGCAGGCTGGAAGCTCCAGACCGGCGCTTGCACGGGGGCCACATTCGCTTGCGGCGCACCACCGGACGCACCGGACGTGGTCGGAGCCGGGCCGCCCGATTGAGCGGACGGGCCACTACCCGCAGTGCTTGCTGCCGGCAGCGCTCCAGTCGGACCCGCAGGCGGCGCCAACGAGATCACCTGCCTGCCTGCCACGGTCGGCGGTGTCGGTTGATTCGGATTCGTAATGCCGTTGGTTAGCGCGGCTCCGCTCACGTCGACGGTGCTGCCCAGCAAGTTGCCGGTATTCAGCACTTGTCCACCGGAGGTCACCGACAGTGCATTGCCGGCTTGAATCCCGGAAGCCAAGTTGCCGAGCACCGCAACGCCACTGGTGTTGTGGCGGATATCCGAACTGAACAGCCCCGTCTCTTCGACCCACAACCCATGCCAGTTGGCGTTGAGCGCGATGCTGGTGTTGTCAATGCCACCGGCCATGCTGACCGTGACATTGCGGCCCCCGGTAATCAGCGCCCCGTTGTTGGTCAGCGTAGTACCCGACAGCTTGACGTCGCGTGCGGCCGAGATGACGCCTGCGGGGCCCGCCTGAGTCATCTCATCAGATGCACACTGGCTTTCCTTGTAGGTGCCTCCGGCGTTACAGCCACCCGCGTAGCTCGGGTTCATGTTCCCGTAGCTCTTGTGCAGCGTCACGGGTGCCATGGTAGTGTTGACCACCGTCGGTGCACTGATGGTGACATCACCCGCCGTCGACTGGATCGCGCCGGACGTGTTCGTCAGCCCATTGGTGGCCGTCAACGTTACATTGCCGACAGCGGCCAACGTGCCATTGTTGTTCTGGATGTTCGCGGCGTTGACGGTCAGCGTGTCACCAGCTGCTACGGTATTGGGGGTCTGTTGCCAGGCGAGGGTATCCACATGAGCGCCACCTTCCTTACAGGTAGCGGCTCCCGGCAGGCAGCCCGGCGTAGTGGTGACCTGGCTGATATAGGCGCCTTGGTTGGTGAACGTGCCGGGCGTCGTGATCGTGACCTTGGCGGCGGCTGCAATGTCCCCCGCGTTCACCAGGTCACCGTTTCCGGTGAGCGAGAGATTGCCGCCACTCAGAATCTGTCCCGCCTTACCGAGCGTCTGCGTCACCGAGGATTGGCTCGGCGCCGATGTCGTGTTGCCGGAGGCATCCTGGTTCAAGGCCACCTGGGACGCCGTCGGTGCCGGCGTGGTGCAGCTATCGCAGCTCGACGGATAACCCTGCGGCTGGCCGTACTGCAGTTGGCGCGGCTGGAACGGATCGACAACGCCATTGGAGCCGCTCTGCCCCATGTGCTGTAGCTGCGCGATGAACGCCGCGTACTCGCCCGCATTCACGACATCCGTCACGCTGCTGGTCAGCGTTGCAGAACGACTGTTGTCCAGCGTGCCTACGTTGAGCGTGACATTGCCCGCCGCCTGAATCAAGCCGCCCTTGTTTGAAAGGCTGGCGGCAGTGATGTCCATCGCCTTGCCGGCGACGATCTGACCGGCGGTGCCGTCGGCTTGGCGGATGATGGTGCGGTCTACAGTCGGCAGCGCTACAGACTGCGTGCCCGATTGAGCCCCCGCCGGCAGCAGATGCCACATGTCGACATAGCCGAGCGAGGCGCCATTGTCGCCGCCCCCCGAATAGACGCCAATGTAACCCGTCGCCAACTGCACGGATGCGCCGTCCGGCGTGCGTGCCAGATCGCCAATTGTCAGGTTCGTGGTCGGGCCGGGCGCATACGGGCTGGAGCAGGTGTCGCAGCTGCCGGTGCTCACCCACGGTGCGTAGCTGCCAATGATCGTCGAGTTCAGCAGTGAGTCGTTGAGCACCTTGCCGAAACTGCTGCCGGCATCCACCGGGCCACTACGATCGTTGATGACGTTCTGCGCGGCGATATGAATATTGCCGTTGGCGCCGATCGTGCTGGCGACGTTATTCAGCGTGCCGCTCAGGTCAAACTTGAGGTCGCCATTGGCTTGGGTCTTGCCGCCCCGGTTGTCGTAGTTGGAGCCGGTGACGGTGATATTGCCCAGCGCCTCAGTCGTCCCACTGTTCTGGACGTTGCCGGCGAGCGCCAGATTGCCATCAGCATGAATCGTCCCGGAATTGGCGAGATTGCCGGCCGACAGCGACACATTGGCGCCGCCCACGATCTGACCGCTATTGGCCAACGTGCCGGCAGTGGACAACGACAGGTCGCCCGCCTTTTGAATCGTGCCGCTATTGGTGATGCCCTGCGCGGCATTGATCGCCACGTTGGAACCCTGCACGTTCCACGTCTGCGTGTTGTTGATCGACTGGACCGACACCGTCAGGAGGTTGTTGGCATTGAGCGTGCCGGTGGCGGCCGCCGACGGATCGAACCCCTGATTCGGGGTGTTGACCGTCAGGTTGTTGCCCGCCAGCACTTGGCCGCCAGCGTTGTTGAAGCTGCCCGCGCCGCCGTTGACCGTGAAGGTCATGTTTCCCGTGGTTGGGGATTGGCCGCTCAGGTCTCCCGCGAAGAACGTACCGCCCTGGTTACTCTTGAGCGTGTTGGTGCTGACGTTGAGTGTCTGCGTGCCAACCACGAGGCCATTCGCGTTATCGACGCTATTGGCCGCGGTCAGGTTGACGGTCTGGCCACCGACGGTTCCGCGGTTCAACACATCGGTCGCGTTGACGGTCAATTGGTTCGCCGCGAGCGTGCCAGTGTTGTTGAGCGTACCGGTGGTGACGGTGGCCTGCTGGGTGGCAAGCGTCGAGCCGTGGTTGGTGACGGCCGCACCACCCAGCGTCAGGTTGGCTGCATTGCTGCTACCGGTGAGCGTCAAACCGTTGGTGGCAACCGCATCCAGCGTGCCTTGCACGACATTGGCCTGGTTCGCTTGCGAGCCGACCGTGATATTTGCACCACGCAGTGTCGCATTGCCGCCGACATAGTTGAGTTGGCCAACAGTGAGTGCCTTAGTGGCACCGGCTTGCAGGTCGGCACCGGCTTGCAGCTGACCGGTCAGGGTTGTGTTTTGCCCGCTGCTGATGCTGGTCTTGCCCTGGCTCGCCAGGTTGCCCGAAACGGTGGTGCTGCCCGCCTGCGACGCAAGCGTCGCGTTCTTCCCGGCGTAGACAGCGCCACCGATGTTCAAGTCCTGGGCCGCGCCGGCGTTGACGTTACCGCTGTAGGCGAGGACCGAACCGGTACTAGTCAGTTGCCCGGTCTGCGCGTTCAGGCTGACATTACCCCCGACACTGGCGGCTGTGCCGTTGACGGTCAGGTTGCGTCCGGCCGTGGCCTGCAGGTCAGTGCCGGACGCCGCTCCGCCGTCCAAGGTCGCATCACGCGCGGCGGAGATCGAGACGGTCCCCGGTGCGCTGACAGCGCCGCCCAGGTGCACGTCGCCCAAAGTGCCAGTGCCATTGGCGGTCAAGTTGACCTGGTTGCCCTTGACTTGGCCACCAAGGTCAATGCTGCCTGCGGTGACGGTGGCCGTCTGGGCCGCGCTCAAGGTACCCGTGCCCGTAGTCGTCTGGCTGGCAGAGAGTGACGCATTGCCACCAGCGGCGACGTCGCCGGCCAGCGTGATGGATTGGCCTGCCGTCACGCTGGTGTTGCCCGTACTGGACACCGCGCCGCTCACGGAAACCGCGTTGCCCGCCTGCAAGTTGGCATCGACGCCGCTGCCGACTTGGCCGCCCACCGTCAGGTTTTGTCCCGCACTGAGCGCGAGCGTGCCATTACTGCCGATCTGGCCCGACGTGGTCAGGTTGCTGCCTGCGGTGACGGTGGCGGTGCCCGCTGCGCTGACAAGACCGCCCAGGTTCGTGTCGGTGCCGGAGGTGACGTTCAGGTTGCCGGGGGTCAGGACGGCACCGCTGGTGGTCACGGCGCCGGTGCGCCCTGTCAGACTGACGTTGCCCGTAGTGCTGCCGACCGTACCGCCAACGGTGAGATTGCGTTGCGTCGCGAGGTTCAGGTCGCTGTCAGAGACCGCGCTGCCGTTGATGGTGGTATCACGCGCGGCCGAGAGTGTAATCGCGCCCGGTGCGCTGACGTTGCCACCCAGCGTGATGTCGCCGATACCGTCATGACCCGCCGCCTGCATCGCGATCTGGCTCGCCTTGACGTCGCCGTTGACGCCGATGCTGCCGCCCGCCTGAATGCCAATCGCTTGGCTCGCGGTGAGATTGCCGGCACCGCTGACGGTGTTGCCAGTGGTGACGTTCAGGTTACCGCCGGCCTGGGTGGCGCCGCCGAGCGTCGCGTTCCGCCCAGCGGTGAGCGCGATGTCCTTCGCCGCATCGAGCGTACCGGCCGTTGTGATGTTGCCGGCCGCAGCGTGGATGGTCGCGTTGCCATTCACGGCCGTGGTGCCACCGAGGCTCACGTCTTGTCCGGCGCTGGCGTTCAGGTTGCCCTGGCTTGTGACCCAGCCTGTCGTGGACAGCGTGCCGTTGGCGGCCGCCAGTGTGAGGTCGCCAACGCTGCCAATGGCGCCGGCCACCGCCAGATTTCGACCTGCGTTGATCGTCGTGGCACTGCCACCGGTTAGTTGCCCCGCGACGCTCGCGTCGCGCGCCGCTGTCAGCGCAATGGCGCCCGGCGCGGAGACGGTGCCGCCCAGCGTGACGTCGCCTGTGCCGTCCAGACCTTGGGCCGTGGTGGTGATGGCGGTGGCGTTGAGATTGCCGGTCAGATTGACGCTGTTGGCCGCCGTCGCAGCAAGTGCCTTAGTTGCCGAGAGATTTCCGGAACCTGTGACACTGCCACCCGCGTTCAAGGTCAGATTGTTGCCCGCCTGCGTGGCGCCGCCGACGTTGACATCGCCGCTTGCGGAAACGGATACGTCTTGCTGCGCCTTCGCCGTGCCCGTCGTGGAGACCCCGCCGGTCGAGACAATGCCGACGTTTTGCTGCCCGTAGACATTGCCGACCGTCACGTTGCCGTTCGCATCGATATTGACGTTGGACGTGTTGGCGGCCAAATCGCCCGCCGCCCGCACGCCCAACCCCTGCGCCGTGCTGATGAGCTTGATCTGCCCTGCCGTCATGGCGCCGAACGCCGTGGCGTCGATGGCCAGGCCGTTCTGTGCGGTCGCGCTGTTAGCGGCGTTGTTCTGGCCGGTGCTGCTGACCTGCCAATCGGAGCCGGCGTGGCCGGTGCCCGTGGCCACGGGCGTCACTTGCTGGTTACCGGCGATGAGGTTGATCTGGTTGCCGGCATACAGCGGCGCGTTAACGCCGATCGTCTGGCCGATCAGATTGATCGCCCCCACTGTGCCCTCGATGCCCGCACCATTGGGGCTACCCGCCGCGGGGTCGATCTGGATGCGGCCGCCGTTGACCGTATAGCCGATCGCCGTTGCTTGGTCGAAGCCGACCGGGGCACCACTGCCGTTCAGGAACTGCGGCGTGCCGGTGACAAGACTCACTGCGGGCGTGTTCGTAAAGCCCGCACCCTGCAGATAGACGCCCGCGGGTGCCGCAAAAATGACGCTTGCCGGCGCGCCGAAGACTTCGACCGTACCGTTGATACGGATCGGTGCCGTGCCCGTGACCTGCGTCAGGATGGTTGACGCTGGGCCGGAGGAAGCGAGATTCGGGTTGCCTGCGACGTTGCCACCCAGGAACGTGCCGCCGCCGGTGAGGCTGTTGTTCATTACCAGGCCCACGCCATTGTCGACCGTCAGCGACTGCAGCAGGTTGTACGACAGACCGGCCTGGTTCGGCGTCGTGATGTTGATGGTCGGGACACCCGTCGTCGTCTGGGTAATGGCGGGCGTAAAACGAATGGGGGCGGTGGGGTCGGTAATTGGCGCGGCTTCGGCCTGCTGGATACCCCAACGAACGAGAATGCGGCCCGTGGTTTGCCACGACGCGATCAGGTTGCGAAGTGACTCGCTGGCATCGTTGCCATGTGTCGCAATGATCGCCGCGCTCTGTTGAGCGGCCTGCCACGAAATTTGTACGGGGCCCAGCCAGCTGAGGACGGCAACAGCACCTGCAATGGTGCGGGCGAGAACCGAGCGCCTGGCGCGGTCAGTACGACTGACAAGGGTGTCGTCCCCGCCCGAAATGCCTGGTTCTTGTTGTTGTACTGCCGCACGCGGCTGCGCAAGCGCGGGCCGCGCATTGGCCGATACCGGCTCGCGCATTGCAGAACTCCCCAAACCTGTTGTTTAGCGGGGTCGCTGCATGGCCATCAACGGAAGATGTCAGGCGCCCCTTCTTGGACTTGGGGCGGGATGGTAGAGGAACACAATGTGGTGCGCATCCCCCATCGGATGGGAACCGATCTGAAAGTTTCTTATGTCAGATCTTTGCCGCTCGCATCGTGGAATCACACTAGGCGCGCCCCGCCGCGAGCGGTATCCCAGCCAACGCCATCAGACGACCATACACGCGCTTGCGCAACCTATCGTCCCGGTCGGCCTGCTCGCCGTCGTTCCGGACTTCGTGCTCGATGATCGCACCGCGCTGCCGCATGATGGCGTGCGTGGCCGCCTTCTGGTCCAGGTATTCCTGCGAATCCGCCCCCATGGTTTCGACCAGGACGCGACGCGACTCCCCATTCGCTCCCATTGGCGCATGGACTTGCAGCTCGAAATCCGCGCGGCAGTGCGTGATCGTGCCATCGGCCAATGTCACCTCGCTATCGAACAGTGGCTTCTTGAGCGTGACTGTGACGCCCTTCTTTTTCACCCACTGCATGGCGTCCAGAAGCAGTTTCAGTGTCTGCCGCTCATAACTGCTGTCCAGAGGTATTGGTCGGTTCATCTTGAAGGCATGCTGAGCGAAGGCTTCGCGCACGCGAGCGACGCCGTTGTCGTCCCGATCGATGACTGCAAGCACCCAGTACGGCGGATTCGCAAAGTTCTGGTCCCGGCCCCCGATTCGAATCCCACTTGCCGGCGACACCACAGCTGGCTTCAGACGGGTCAACTTGGTGGCGGCCGACGCAGTCACCTTGTCTGCGACAAAGAGGAGATAGCCCATGCGCTTCTTGCCCTTGGGCCACTGCAATTTGTCGATGTCGGCCATGAAATCGACCGGTTTGGTCCACGCGCGGGTCTTCATCATGTCCCAGAGCGTGAGCGCCTCTGTCACCTCTTCCTCAACGGCAAATCGCTCCAGGCGGTCCCAATGGGTCAAGGATGCTTGACTGGTGTCCAGGTCATCCGTGGAAACCGCGCTGAATCCTGCCTGTTCCAAGAGGGTGTAAAGGATGCGCCCGAGCTTTGGCAAACGGCGTCCGCGATTCGGACCACTACCGCCACCCGCGCGTTTGCTGGGGCGCTTGCCCCCCATTTCGTAGACCTTATCGAGATAGTCCAGCGAGTTCCGGATTGGGTGCAGCGCCGGGTGCTTGCCTGGCTCTCCTTGAGGATCGTCCTCGTCTTCGGAGGGATCGGTGCGAAAGGTCTTGAGCACGCAGGAATGCGCATCACGTCCAGCAATGCGCACGAAGTGCCGAGGTCCATCGGCTCGAATGCGCGCGGTCATGCGCGGCCGCTCCTCGATCGCCTCTCCATCCCGGCAATCGCACTCCAGCCAATAGCGCGGCTCCTTGCCGTTATGCATCTCGGCAAGGATGGCCTCGACAACCTGTGCGTCGTGCGCCTGCGTTTGCATGCCGGCGCCGCAATACCGCCGAACCGATTCCGCCTCTGCCTTCGTGAGTTGACGCAGGATGGTGTTGTTACCGGTATTCCGAATCAAGCGCATCGATTCCCGTCATCTGTTCCTAGTTCAGCACCCGCCCTTCGCGGCCGATGATGCCGATGTCAACGTATTGCGAGCCCTCGTACTGCCTCGGGCCGTAATTGAGCTCGAAGTCGCCTAGGTCAAAGGGGCCACGTGTCTGCAGCGCCCCCCGAATCGCGTCTGCGGTCACCGGGCCAGTGACCTTGCGCAACGCTTCAACAAACAGCCTAGCCGATGCGTAGCCCTCCAGCGCGGTCGACGATCTGGCCAGATCGAGGCGGCCGGCTGCCGTCATGTCGGCCACAAATGCGCGGGCTAACCTGGTGTTGCGCTTGGTGAGCGCCGGCATCACCTCTGCGATACACACACCGCGCGCCAGGTCCGGGCTCGATGCCCGCACCAGCTCGTCGGCAGATGGGGTGGAATCCGTTGTCACCACCGCGTTGCCACCCCGCTCCCGGTAAGCCCGCAGGAAACTGCCGATGTTCACGCTATCGGAGAACATCAGGACGACGTCGATGTCGTCTTTCAGGACAGTTTCGGCGAGATTGACCAGCTTGCCCATCTCCATCATCTTCGCTTCCAACGGCACCGCCAGCACCGGCTTGATCGAAAGCGCTTGCATGGTCGCCATGCTCTTGTGCAACCCATCTTCACCGAAGGCGTCTGCCTGATACAGCACGGCAATCCGTTTGCCGCCAAGCGACACACTTTGCCTGACCATCCGGTCCGCCTCGGCCTTCAGGCCCGCGCGGATATAAAACACCCAATGGTTCTCGGGCATCTGGCGCACCTGAGTCGACGAAACAATGGCACCGATCACGGGGGTGCGGCCTGCATCCAGGACACCGCTCTTGATGAGCGCAGCAGTACGTGCAGATCCGTAATAGTTGAGGAAAGCCGCGGGGTGCTGTTGCCGAATGACGTCTCCGGCACGTTGCGCCGCCGTTTCCAGGTTGCCGGAAGCATTGAGGGTCACCACCTTGATGGTGTGGCCGTTCACACCGCCAGCGTCATTGACCTTGCGAAGGTACACCTGCGCCGCATCCGCAGTGGCGCGCGTCGAGGGTTCCACCGATCCCTCCAGCGGCAGCACTTGTGCAACCGTCACAACGTCGGCGATAGCGTGACTGGCCAGGAAAGCAACGGCCACAGTCCCCAGCATGGCAAAGCGTTTGATCTTCATTATTGTTATCACCTAAAAAAGCGCCGGCTCACGCCGGCACAATGGGAATTCGCTTCGTCGCGTTTCAATCGGCGGTCGCAAGCTGCTTACCAAAGTGAGGCTGGCAACTTTGCTTCAATCGCCTTGAGCGTTGCCAGCGTTTCCAGTTGCGTGGCTACCAACGTGGCAAGAAGGTCGCGGACATCCTGGCCATGCTCTGGCTGCGACATGGGCAACTCCAGCTCGGCATTCGAAACTGATGTTGCGTTGCTCTTCGTCATCGGTTCACTCCTCCGAAATACGCATTGGTATTGGCCTTCTGCTACCTGTGGTCAAGCGGTGCTTCCTATTTGGTCGCCTCGCTATCCCCAACCCAACGCGATGGCTCGCCAGACGCGACCGCAGGGGCACACGTTTGTCCGTTGAGCTTCGAGCCAATCGAGAAAGCCTTGCTGTCGAAGTAGCAATATTTCGGCTCACGCGGCGCTCCCTGCGACGCCAATAGCGCGCGAATGGCATGCAGTTGCTCCAATTGCTGGAGCTGAATCGAACTCATATTGACCGGGTCGGCACTAGGAACTTGAGCACATACCTGTGTCGTCGCCAGGAGCGCGCTCAGCTTGGCAAGCGTCCGAAGTTTCATCATCAATATCCTCCAAAAAGTTGTGTTGATGTGTCATTGGCAGTCGACATCTGGGCATGCGCCGCGCCGGCGCCAACATCAGCGGTCCGGCCTATTCAATTGGTTTGGGTGCGTCCAGATCCCCGGATGGTCGATTGGCAGCGGGTTTCCTCCACCTGCTGTCAGGCTGTACTGGCGGTCTAGAGCCGCCGTTTGAGCACGATGGCGGCAACCGCCGCCAGACACATCGCAGAGGTGCTCACCACCCAGACGCGCCAATCCACGATGTGCCGTATCGAGGTGCAAGCCATCTGCGCCGTTTCATTGGGATAGCGGGCAAGGATCGGAGCCATACTCATCAGGAACGCATATCCAACGAGCAGCAATCCAAATGCTGTGCGTTCAGCTTTCCAGTCCGACAGCAGTTCATCGTCTGTCACGTGCGCTTCGGCGTCCCCGTCTTCACGTTCAGACAAACTTTCACGCCCCCTTCTGCCCCACAGACAGCGCCGCTGATAGGTTGCATCTTCCGTCGCTTGCCGCTGCGTATCCGAGTCAACAGCCGGCCGATCTTCTTGCTTCTTCTGCATAAACTCCCCCCCACTGGTATGTTGAACGCCACCTACCAATGCACGCGCTGCTGCCAGACGTTGTCCAGGTAGAGGTCTATGGCGCGCGGACTCTGGGCCTTCTGCCAGACGACCTGGTCATACACGTTGACTGTCGTACCATCGTCAGTGCCGCCCATTAGGTAGCGGCCGACGAACCTGCCGACACACGCCCGCTGCCCTGTAGTCGCGCCCAGTTGCGGCGCAGCCGCCTGGCTGTATCCAGAAACACTGCTTGCCGAGGACTGACCCTGCACCACGTATTGATCGGGTTCGGCCGGTTGCAGCGTCGACGGGCATGGGTCGAACGGATCGTTGACCGGTACCGCCCGATTGCCAGTGGCCTCCGCCTCTTCACAGCGCGGGAATGGGCGGCCATGAGCGAGGTCGTTGTAAAAGCGGTTGATCGGGTCAACGCATTCGGCAACCCCTTTTGGACCTCCGTTGGAGGCAGGGTTGGCCAGGCACAGCAGCACCTTGCAACCGTAGTCGCTCGCGCTCGCGTGGCCCGATGCAACAAGCATGGCGAGCGTGCCGATTCGAGCCAAGGATTGGATGGGCAATTTCATGGAGTCAATGTGAAACAAGTCCTACAACAATCCAGGTGGTCAGCACACTCGCCACGGCCGCGCTGCAAAGCCCCACCACAATGCGGTCCAGGTATCGGCCGACGCCTTTGGCTGAAGGTGAGGTAGGCGGTTTGCCAAGCACGTCGCGCACGACTTCAAGCAGTTGCGACCGTGCCTGCTCAGAGGCCTTCACAGTGACCGCGCCGACGAGCATCTCGCGCGCGGCGCTCGCGTCCTTGACTGCGGCGGCCATCTGCACGATGCGCTCAGCCAGAAGCGTGTCAACGCGGGTGGTCTCCTTCGCAAACTTGAGCGCTGCAAACTCGCCAGCGCGCTCGATGGCCTCCCGTGCCTGCGGCACCACCTGGCCGAGCGCCGCGACTTCCTCACGCAGCTTGTGCACGTCGCCCAGCAGCTCGGCTAACAGCGCCTCTTGTGCAGATGTTTCCGCCATCGCTTAGCGCATCAGGGCCGCGAAGACGCCATCGAGCTGCGCGTTCACGCCAACCGCGAGCCGACGCATGGCGACCTTGCGTGCCAGTTCGGTCTTTTGCTCTGACGTCTGAGCTTCGCGGATCATGGCCTTGTAATCCGTGGTGTCGGCCAGCAAGTCACCGATGGTGATCGGGCTGTTGGCCAACTTGCCGAACAGCTCGTTCTCGTGGATCGCCGCGTCTTCGCGCAGCACAAAGCCGCGATGTTCGTCGTGGAATGCAAACAACGAGGCAAACTTGGACCGCAGGGCATCGCGCGGATCGACCATGTTCAAAACAACACGGATACGGTCACGCTCAATCCCGATCTCATCGGACAGCGCCTTGATCGTCGCGAGCGTGTCACGCTCCTGTTTCGCATCCGGCACCGTCGGCACCACGAACAGGTCGAAGTCCTCATGGGAGCCGCTGTAGCTCTTCATGCGGTTCACCAGATCTTCCACATTGGACGCGCCAATATCGACCACGGCATCGTCCAGTGCCAGGAGCTTCTCCTGCAGGGATCCGAATTCACTACCGCGCATGGTGGGTCCGTCATTGTCATCGGCGTTAATCGACTCGATGGAGATCACCGACGCGTCGCCCAGCCGCGGCGCCAGAAGATGGCGCGCCACCATGCTCTTGCCCACGTTGCCGGAGTAATTCATTACTGCAATGATCATTTTTAGGGCTCCTCTACGGTTCCAAATTCAAAGGTGGTATGTGTCACCGATCCATCTCGATGCCCGGCTCAACCGCCGCCCGCTCGGGGGCTTTGGTCGCTTGGCTGGGCTGGCCTGGCGCTGCCTGCTTGGTACGCTCCACTTCCGGGCGCTGCGCAGAACGCCGCTGTGCCATGGTTCTCTCGGAAACCTGCGGTGTCGGCAGGTTGACCTTGCGGTCCTTGTAGGCCGCAGCGCTGGCGATCACCTCTTCAAACTCCTTGCGGCACTTGTCCTGCGTGGCGGCGGGCCAGTTCGCAATCTGGCGCTCCAGCACCATGCGGGCGGCGGCGATACCGATGCTTTCCTTCTGGTTTCCGCCCTTGTCCGGGGCGGCTGCCGGCGTTGGCGTAGCGGCGCTTGTCGGCTCAGGCTTCTCGGCCGAACGCTCGGCCGGCTTCCCGTCGTCGGCCTCGACGCTGTTTTCCTTCTCGGTGCTGCGCTGTGCACCGCTGATGCGCA
Source organism: Ralstonia sp. Ralssp110 (assembly GCF_047325135.1). NCBI lineage: Bacteria > Pseudomonadati > Pseudomonadota > Betaproteobacteria > Burkholderiales > Burkholderiaceae > Ralstonia > Ralstonia sp. Ralssp110. The sequence goes on from NZ_CP168608.1 coordinate 115,289, forward strand.
TCTCCTGCCGGGCAGCTTCCAGCATGGCGCGGTCCTGCGCACGCGGTCTAAAGCCGTTGCTCTTCACGCCGGCGAGTTCCGCGGCGATCCAACCCTGGCGCCGGAACTCTTCACTGCCGCGCAGCGTCACGGTGCCCCAGTTCTTCGCCTTGGCCACTTCAACCATGTGCGCAATGACGGAGCGGTCATTGCTCTCGGTGGAGAGCGAACGCCCCTTGTCTTCGAAGTGCACCTGCTCGGTCTTGCGGTCGACAAACTTTCCCTCGTGCGCGACATATAGCGCCGCGACCTTTTGCGGAATCTCGTAACCGGTCTTCTTGAAGATGGGCTTGGTGCCGGACTTGCTCACCAGCTCGCCGCCAGCGGCGTCCCTCTCCTTCTTGGCTGCCGGCCCCAGTTGCACTTTTCCCTTGGTAGCCGCCCGCGCCTGCTCTGCCACTTCCCGCAGCATGGCTTCGGCACGCGCCCGATCGGTCTTGCGTGTGGCCTTGACCGAGACCAGATCAAGATCGGTCAGCCGATCGGCCACCGGCTTCTCCGGCTCATTGGCCGGCTTCTTGGCATCCGGCTCGTTGGCCGCTTCCCCCACTGCAACCTTGTCGATCTTCTGGTCGACGGGCGTTGCCGGCGTTTCCCGCAGCTCGCGGTGAAGACCACGTTCGGCCGACTGGTAGCGCAGCTCCAGCGCCACTTCGGTTGCGGGGTCGATGAACTCTGGCAACGGTGCATCCGTGCCGGACTCCCGCCAGACATCCGCCGCGGCGTACCAATCGCGCTCGGCCAAATCGCGCAACCCTTCCACAATGGGGTCGAGGTCAGTGCGCTGCTTGCGCCAGTCCACGGCCGTTAATTGCGCGCGAAGCTCGTCGGCGCGCTCCTTGATGGCTTCCGGGCTGTCGAAATCAATGGTGTTCATGCGGCATTCGCTCCTGCGGTGTTCAGGATCGCCATCACTTCGCCGAAGTACGGCATCGCGCCGCACATGGCCTCGGTGATTTCGTCCTCATTGGTGAAGTCCGACGCCTGCAGGAGGACCAACTCGTCCGGCTGCACGGGTCGGCTGTCATCCACTTGCTGGGCATCGAATCGGGGGGTATCTCGGAGCACGAGGGCCATCACCTCGTCGAACTCGGGCATCACCTGGCGCATGGCCAGCAGAATCGCGTCTGCATTGGTGATATCGGAGGCCTCCAGGATGGCCAGCTCATCGACCTCGACCGGCCGGCTGTCATCGGGCTGCATTGAGGCCTGCGCCGGCGACACATGCCAGTACGCCTGGAAGTCAACTTGCGGCAGCGCGATACTGCCCTCGCCCTTGGTCAGGAAGGCCTCTTTCAACTGTTCCTCGTTGGGCATCTCGTCACCCAAGGCTGCAAGTGACGGGCTGATTTCCTTGAGGCGATCGATGAAGACCCTGTGCTTGTAGAAGAACGCCTTTTCAGCCTGGATTGGCTTGCAGTTCTCCAACGTCACGATGAGCTTCTCCTGCCCCATCTCCTTGAGTTCCTGGGGCAGCATCAGGGCGCGCTTCTGGCCCGATTCGCTCTCCCCCGTACTATTCGACCGTGCACCGCGGTTGCGGCTCTTGGAGCGGGCGATGGCCGTGAAGTACCCGAGCATCTCGGAGTACTCATTGGCATCCTTCTGCTCACGCGGCGGATACAGCAGGTGTGCGCCATGGTTGGTGATGAGCGAGCGGGCGCCCTGCTCCCCATAACACTCCGTCACCTGCGCAACCGACTGGATGACCGTGGCCAGGCGCAGGTTGTAGCCGGCCATGTAGCCGTTGGCCTGCGCTATGATTTCAATCTTGCCGGGCGCCGTGGATTCGTCGTTGAGCAGCAGGCATTGGTATTTCAGTTCCGGATTGCTCTCCGGCAGCTCGCGCAGGTTCACGTTGACCAGCTGCGAATAGAACAGGTTGATCAACAGTTGCGCGGAGGCCTCCGCGAGCTTGCCCGGCGCCATCCCGACGTAGATCGTCATGCGGCGCTTGCGCAGGTCGCCCAGATCGAAGTCGGATTTGCTGGTGGCAGCCTCCACCACCGGATCGGTAAAGATCTGCAGCGGCGCGTTGAACGTCGACAGCACGTTCCCTAGCGTCGTCTCTGGCTGGTTCAGGAAGCGGTTGAGCGCGTCAACGCAGCGCCACGAGAGCGGCGCGAGGTCGGTGTCCGTGCGCGAACGCGTTTCCAGAATCCCCTTGAGGTATTCCTTGATCGGTTTGCCCTTGCCCGAACTCTGGCGCAGGATCTCGCCCAGCGTGACCGGCATCCCGGGCGTCTCGCGCAAGTACAGCGTCAACCCCAGGAACAAGCTGCGTGCGTTGTCGTTAAAGAAACGTGCACGGGGCTCCACCTTGGCCGGATACAGTGCGTCTCCGATCGACATGATGTCGCCAATCTGCAGGTGTTCCGGGCGCTGCCACACCGCATCGAAGATGTTCCAGCAGTGCGTGTGGCCCGTCTCTGAGAACGGCGCCCACAGGTACACCTCCTGGCCGTTACGCTGCCGGTACAGCGACGTGTACTTGAAGTTCTCTTCCTTGACGTCGAGTTGCACCACCGAATGCGGGTAGTGCAGCAGGTTCGGGATCACGAAGCCGACCCCCTTACCGGTTCGGGTGGCGGCCGCCAGCAGCACGCCTTGCTGGCCGTGATAGATCAAGGGCCCAAGCTGCGGATGCCAGCCAACGATGAGGCCGGGATAAGCTTCCTGGCTCATTGCTCACGCCCCACCAGGCCAGACTTGCGGATCTCGGCGAGCGTCGCAAAGCGTGCACTGCCGTGCAGCTCCCGATCTTTGTGCAGCTTAGCCAGCACGATGCCGATGAACACGAACGGGACCGCAGTGATGGCGGCTGCCACCAGGCTGCAGACGCCCAAGGCTTGCTTGACCGGCTTCACGTCGGCATAGGCCTGCCAGTAGCGGTACAGCGTGGTCACGCCCACCACCGAGTCCGGCAATTTCTGCAGCTTGGCAAAGAGGGTTGCGCCGGCAAGCTGGCCACCGATCGCGAAGCCGCCCACGAAAACCAGGCCACCCACCACGGCGACGATGATCTGCGGCGTTTTCATGCCAGCCCCCGCTGCAGCTTCCACTTCTCCACCAGGTCGAAGTACAGCTGCGTCATGCGCTTGGTCTTACGGTCCATAAAACCAACCACGTCGATGGTGCGTTTGACCTCGGCCAGCAGGAAATTCCAATCCAGCGTCTGCCCGACCGGACTTTGCTTGATGAGCGTGGCGATCTTTCCCAAGCCGGAGATGCAATCATTGGCGTGCACGGTGGTCATGCCGCCCTCATGCCCGGTATTGAGCAGGGTCAGGTAGTCCCACGCCTCATTGCCGCGCAGCTCGGACAGGTACACCCGGTCGAACTTCATGCGCAGCGTCGACTTCACCACGTCCGTCGCTGGCAACATGTCGCTGAAGAACAGGTGTGTGCGGTTCGGGTGATACGGCAGGGACAGCTCGTGGGTATCCTCGATCGTGCAAATGCAGGTTTCCTGCGGCACCAGATCGGCCAACGCCTTGGTGAGCGTGGTCTTGCCGGAGCCCGTGCCGCCCACCAGGACGATGTTCAAGCCATGGTGCACGGCCAGCTCGAAGAAGCGCCGTATGTCGCGCTGCTCCTTGGCAGCCATCATGTCCAGCTCAAACGGCTCCAGCTCGACACCCTCTGGCACAGATTTGTGCGGCGAGACGTCCCGATAGCCCTCAAACACGCCAAAGCCAATGAGGTCGTCAAGCGAGAACCGGTCCGCACTGGCGATCCGGATGGTCAAGGACACCGTATTGGCCTCGCACGCCGGCGGAATCACCACCTGGCCGCGTTCGCCATCCGGGAGCACCACCGATTTGATCGGATCTTGTTCTGTCAGCGGCCCCTTGCCCTTATTGAAGTTCACCAGCGTGTTGGCCAGGCGCCTAGCCATGTCCAAAGAACACTCAGGCGCCACATAGCGCTGCCAGCCAGCACAGCTCTCGGTCCAGAGCTCGCCCGGGCGATTGATCTTGATTTCGGTAATGCCCGGCGTAGCCAGGAATCGCGCGATACCCATCTGCTTGAGCAGGCTGCGCACCGTGGTGGACTTGTCGTAATCGAGCACCGTGGTCATTGCGCACCTCCTGACAGGGACGGCACGGCAGAAACCAGCTCGTACTGCTTACTGAAGTCGATGTCGCGCGCCACAAAGATGTTGATGAGCGCACCCTGGTTGGCGTAGCCCGTCGGCGGAATGTTGATGGTGTTACGCAGCGTCTCCGCCGCCAGACTCTGTGTTGCCTGTGTCGTGTTGGACAAGTTGACCGTGGTCGAGCCACTCGAGCTGGTCGACTGGTTGGCCACGGCCTGGCCGAAGTCGCTGATCAGTGCCACCATGGCGGCACCGCCGAAGCGCTGCCAGAAGTGGTTGTCGACGTAGGCGTCCATGCCGCTGGCGCCCAAGGCATCCGTCACCGGGGAGTCCAGCGGTACGGTCACGGGACCATCGTCGATGCGCGTCATCAACGCGAAGATGCGCGCCTGGCCTTGCAGCAATGCTGAGCGCTGCTCGCCCGTCACCTCGGCACCCTTGCGCAGGAGCAGCGTGCTCCCATCCGCGCTGTACACATCGCGCACCAGCGAACACGAAGTCATGCCCGGGAACGTCGTGACGGTCTTGGTGCCCATCACGCACGGAATCATGGTGCCGCGCTTGAGCAGGTAGCGCAGATCGGACAGGAAGCCCGCACGGACCACGCCGGCACGAGACGCCGTCGACGGTGTCAGTTGCTCGTCCAGGCTGTTCTTGCTGCCACCGCCACCCAGTGACGGTGAGGGTTGGACGGTCAATGCACCGCCCTCGCCCGCTGTCGGTGACGCTTGGCCTTTGCGTTGGGACAGCACCGTCACATTGCCAGCCAGGCGGCGTTCTGCCGGTGTTTCGACATGCGGCTGAGTGCCGGTGCCGGGATTGCCGCCCTGTGCGTTGGCGTTGGCGCCGCCAGCCCCGCCGCCGCTGCTACCGGAGGTGCCCGCCCCGTTGGCAGACTGGGCACCTGCGGGCGTAGCCAGGCCACCGATGCCTGTCGCGCCCTTGGCCTGCGCTTCCTCGTCTTTGATACGCCGCTTCTGCGCTTCCAGATCGGCGTTGTCTTGATCGGAACGCGCACGCTCCTTCGGCTTGGTGCGTTCCGCCTCCTTCTCGGCAAGCTTCATGTCGGTCAGCCGCTTGACGAACAGGGCAGCGCCGCCCGCGGCCATGGCCAGCATGAGCACCACCACGATCAGAATGACCAGCTTCTTGCTATTGGTTTGCTTCTTGCCTCGGCGCACCGAGGGGATGCCGCGCTCTTCGGCCGGCGCGGGGTTGATTTCGTTGGGGTCAGTCATGCGCGTAACCGAATTGAGGGGTAGGCAGCCCGCTGCGCAAGCTCATCCGGACAAGGCGGATGTCGCCATCGGCGGGCGTGTTGAAGTGCTGGCGCAGCATCGTGGCGATCGCCGCGCGATAGTGATTGCGGAAACCGAAGCGAAAGCCCATCACAGCCATCGCGACAACCTGCACCACCATGAACAGCACGCCGTATTGCACGAGCGTGCGCGTCCAGTGCGTCAGCGCCGCTGGGTCGGCGTTGGACAGTGCCCGGATCATCGCGATATGCGCCTCCGGCTCCAGAAGCGCCAGCGCAATCGCGCTCCATGCGATCCCCAGCGTCAGGCCAACAAGAAGCCGGCTGACGATCACCATCGCAACCCGGCCAAGATTGAGCAGCTGAGCCACCGCACTGCTGCCGTCGTGCAACGCCAGGCATTGGATCGCCGCATACTCAGCATCGGTGACGGTGCCGACCTTGACGTCATTGATCCAGACTTCCCACGCAAAGGGCGCGTTGGCTCTCGCCCTGCGGGACAAGCTCGTGTCCACCAGCTTGAAGAGGAGGTGTCCAAGCAGGACGCTTACGAGGAGAGCAGCCACGGATACCGCCAGGCGCAGCGACGCGCCGAAGACATAGCCAAGGCCCAGGGAGGCGATCACGGCAGGCAGCATCAGGACTGCCCAGCGTTTGAGTACGTTGTGCATCCAGGTCATTCAGTGCTCCTTCGTGAGACGCACCGTGCCGGGCACCGTCGTGCCGGCGGCGTTGTAGTGGCCCTCAGGGGAATAGCCGTCGTTGCGGATGCCCAGCACCGAATTGCCCAGGCGCGCCAGGAATTCGCGTGCGACCTCGTGCACGACGATCGTGTCGGCTTCCATGTGATAGGCCGGCAGCGCCTCGGAGCCATCGGCCCGCTTGACGTAGATGCGCGGCAGTTCCCGTGCGGTGGCGTAGCGGAAATACGTGAAGGTGCCGTCGTCCCAGGCAGCAGTCGGCGCCAGTTCGGTGTTACCGCGCATCTGGTAATCCGCGTTGCGCGGTTTGGACGTGCTCGCACCGATGCGTGTCATTGCCAGCACCTGCGCGCGCTTGCGAGCATCCTCTGCCGCCGTGCGGGCCCGCGTGTCCGGGTAGTCGAACTTGAGCACCCACGTGGCAGGCGTACCGCGCGTGGCCGTCACCAGGTCGAAGGTGTAGGTCCGGCGATTCGTCACGACCATCAGATTGGTGTCGGGCCGCTGCGCCGCACGTTTGAGCAGGATCCAGTTCTTGTTGGCCGAGACGTTCCAGGCCTTGCCGTCGCCCATGCCGGCGCCGTCGTCCTCGATCGTCTCGCCGGGTTCGAGCTGCAGCATGATGGCTTTGCCGGGCGTGGTGGCCACCTCATAGATCTCATTCGGGTCGTAGACGGCGCACTGGATGTGGCTCTCGAACCCGCACGCGCCGGGGATCACGCGCGCGGCCGCTGGAATCGCCGCCAGCGTGAGGGCGGCAACAGGAATCCATCGCTTCATGGGTGGGCTCCTTCCGGCGAACTGGTGTCCTCGCCGCTGCGCGACCAGTCGCGCGTCACCGTGTAGCTGGTGGCCTTCCAACCGGTGGGGTTGATGTCTTGCAGGTCGCGCTTCTCGGGCACGCCGTCATGGCGGTACGAGATCGTGGCCACCCAGTACGTGGTCTCCGGCTTGATGGCCGAATTGAGCGGCACGTATTTGCGGGAGAACATCACCTGGGCGGTCGTGCCGACGAAGCTGATCGCTCCGACCTTGGGGATCACGCGCGCTTCGTTCTTGAGCACCTTGAGCGGCGAGTGGTCGCCGCGGATGAAGTTGTCGTATAGCTCGCCTTCTTTCTCGGCGCTCATCGCCATCACGGCGTCGTGCATGTCCTGGATGGTTTCCCAGTCGTAGCCCTCTCGCCGCTCGACGTACTTACGCAGATCCGCGCGGTCTTCTTTCTCGGTGAAGGTGACCTTGCCATCGACCGTGGTCGGCAGCACGTCGACCTTGCCAGTCGCGTTGTCCACACGCAGGACCGGGGGCGGATTGGGGCGCTTGACCACCACCACGGCCGCCGCACCGGCCACCGCGACAATCGCAATCGCACCCATCCACTTGACCGCCAGCAATGCGGCGTCGGCCACCCGCTCACGCGATTCCACACGCGATTTGGCGAGTTGCTTGCACTGTTCCAGATACCACTTGCCCAGCTCCAGGTCATCGACCTGGGGCATGGGCGCAGTTCCGCCAGGGGTGCTGCCCTGCAGCTTGTTTCTCAAAAGATTGAACATGTCCGTCCTTACTTCGACATTGTTCGATTGATCGGTTGCCATGCGCCGGACGGCTGGGGTGCCTCTGGGGCGCTGCTGCAGGCGGCCAAAACCGCCGCCAGCGAGATGACGATGAGTGTTCTCATGGAAGAGTCAGTCGTGGAGTTTGGTTAGGAGCCCGACGTGCCTTCCATCGAGCCGCCACCGCTGCCGCCTTTACCGCCAGAGCCCTTCAAGCCGCCTTGGATCGCTTTCATGATCCGCGCTGCCTGGCCGATCTTGCCGACCATGCTGGAAATACCGACGCCGCCGGAGAGTTGCGAGGCAAGGCCAGGAAGATTGAGCGTGACAACGATGAACGCCACACCCATCAACGCAATCTCGATCAACGACCCGAGGGTTGCCTCATCTGGAGAGATGGAAGACGCGAAGCTGATCTCGATCATCCCCGCCGCTGCGATGAGCGCCACGAGAAAGCCATAGCTCAAACATTGGCCGATCCAGGCTTCGCAAAATCGACGCGTGGCCGGAAACAACGCCGCTGAAATGAACATCGGGCCAAGGGCAAGCAAGAGCCCAAGCGCAAACCTCGCGAGGACAATGTAGGCCGCAGAGATTCCCATGAAGGGCAATCCCAGCAAGAACGTGATGAAGACAAACACCACCGCGTTCAGAATGCTCTCCGGGCCGTGGGCATCGCGCATGATCTGCGTCATCGCCTTGACGTAAGTTGTCGCGAGCGTATCCAGAGCCGCCCCGGTGTCTTGAGAACCCGTGAGCGCACGAGCGATGTCATCGCCAAGCCCGTTGAAGAACGGCACCACGTATTGGCTGTAGTAACTGATGTTCATACCGAGCACCAACACCACGGCCCAACCCGCCATGCGTTGGATGAAGTCCGGCACCGGTTCGTGACTGTGCCCGCGCCAATAGGACACCATTACCAACATCACGTAAATCGCGAAGCCCGTCCCCATCAGGGGCGTGATAAGCGTGATGATCTTGGCCGAACCACTATTGATGACGTTCAACAGGTTCTGGTCGAACGCCTGGAACATCTTCGTAAAGATGGCGACTTTCAACGCTGGCGTGTCTGCCATGATGATCTCTCCTTCAAGCCAGGCGGGGCCAATAGCCGTGCCGCGTCACTTCTTGTCTCCGAGGAATCGGGCTTTGGCCTCCTCCTCACGCTTCTCATCCCAGCTCTGGCGATTGCAGCCAGCCAGAAGAAGGCTTCCAATCAACACCAAAACGATGGCTCGCTTCATTGCGTGTCTCCCAAGAATTTCCGCTTCGATTCCCGTTCGCGCTGCTCCTCTGCCAATCGCAGCTCCGTTTGCTGCAGTTGCGCCATCAAGTTCAGCCGGGTCTGCTCGTTCTGCACCATCGTGTATTCAGCGGACCACCGGTTTTGCAGATCCGCCTTTGCAGCCGGGTCTTGCGTCAGGTTCGATTGCTGCATCAAAGCCTGGATGTTGTTCAGGCGCCCGAGTGTCGCGTTGTAGGCCTGCATGGCCATCGCCTTGTTGGCTGCGATCACGTCGTAGTAGCGCTGCTGCCCTGTAGTCGATGCACCGTTGAGGCCTGCGGCAGCTGCGATCTGCTGGGCCGCGCCAGAGATGCCCTGCAGACTGCCGCCCTTGACTTGGTCATAGATCGATTGCCATTGGTCCGGCAGATAGCTGCGCAGGCGCGGATCATTGAGGATCGTCCCTAAGCCGCGATTACCGGTCAGTGCGTCGTACTCGCTCTTGAGCTGGTCGATCTGGGCTTTGAGGTTCTGCACCATCAACACTGCTTGACCAAGATTCGATACATCGAGCACCGGAATGCCCGTGGCATGTGCGGTGGACAGGCACAGAGCGCTTGCGATCGCCACAACGGTACGGCACACCGCCGGTCTGAGCGGGTGGCATTGTTTGAGCAACAATGCCTGGAGCATTCCGCTCCCTTTTCCCAGTCGGGTGGGCACGCGATACAACGGTTGTTGGTCCATACTTTTGTTCTCCGATTGTTGAGAGGGCTTGAGGCCACTCCCCCCGACTTCTTTGTTATGCGTTCCGCACGACTAGGCCACGCGGCGGCGGTCGGCATCGTTTGCGCTATGGCGCTGCTCGCGGCGATCCTGCATGGCCGCATCGAGCTTCGGCTTCCAAATCGACGCGTCGTTGCCGCATTCGGCTATCAGCTTCTTGCGGGTGGTGGCCTCGAACACCCGGTCCTGCAGGATCGGCAGCCACACGTCGGGGTCATCACCCACCTCTGCGATCACCTCGTCGAGCAGCTTGTTGTTCTCCTTGTTGCCGGAGAGCACCACCATCTCGTCCTGGAACCCATACAGGTCGAGCGTCGCAAAGGCAGACTGGTTGCTCTGCTTGATCAGGCACGTGCGCGAGGTCTTGGAGAGGCGCTTGAACTCCGCGAACTCCTTGGGCGTCATGTTGGTACGCTGATAGCTGCTGTATTCCGCTTCCGGATCGGGCAAGAAGATCTTGGTGGCCGTCTGGCTACGGATTTGCGGCCAGATCTCACTCGCCATCCCCTGCTCCGGCTGCTGCGACACCAGCACCAGGAATTCGCCTTCCTTGCGCCCCGCACTGAGCGTCTTGGCCATCTCTTCGCGCGTGCGCTTGAACTTGATCGGCGCCCAGTACTCCTCGATGATGGACATCATCAAGCCACCCTCCTGCTGCATCAGCGCCTTGAGGTGGAAGAGATAGGCAAACAACGGCTCCGACGGTGCGTAGTTGTCGACCAGGAATTCGGTCACGTCGAAACACACGTGGCGCTCGTCAGTGACATCGACCAATGACTGCGGCGGGTTGTCGAACATCCAAGCAAGCGGACCGTCTTCGGCATGGCACCACTGGCCGAGACGCACATACAGGCTGTCGCCGCCCATGTTCGGAATGGATTCGAGCAGGCGGCTGAAGGTGCGCTGCGACAGATCCTCCAGGGCCATCACGGTGTCGACGGCATCCTTGATTTGCTTCTTCTCTTCAGCGGTGAGCTTCCCGTCGGCATCGCGTGCGCAGATGTTGACCAGGTCGTACAGAAACTGGCGGTTGTATCCCGTGTCCGGCAGCTCGAATGGCGCCAGCCCGGTCGCCACACCGCGCTGCAGTGAGATATATGTGCCGCGCAGCATCTTGAAGAAGATCTTCATGCCGCCGCCGTAGTCCAGGCCGAACACCATCGGATCGAAGCGCATGAAGAACGACGCGATGGCCAGCTGCAGGGCCGTCTTGCCCACACCGGTGGCACCGTGGATGACGGTGTGGCCGGCGATCTTCTCGCCGATGTTGAACTCGTCGTCGCGCGTGGCGTGGTAGTTGAAGCTGTACAGCTTCTTCGAGACCGTCTGCAGCGGCATGACGGCGCTGCCATCGCCGATCGGGTTACCTTTGGATTTACCGGCCGAGTAGTCGTGAACCGAGAACGTCGATGCGAGGTTGCGCGAGCTCTTGAGCATCGGACGCGGCAGGATCTTGGCGCCCGGCACCTGGCTGAAGTACGTGTACGGTGCGGACGCAGTGGCCCGCACCCAACCGACACCGCACTCGCCCTTGGCACGCACCTTGACCAGCTCGCCGCGGTCGATGGCTTCCTTGGCCGTGTCGCCGTAGACCACTAGCGCGCCGTGGTATTGGCCGAATGCCAGTTCGCCGGCACTGATCAGAGCCTGGGCATGTCGAAGCTCGGCAATCTGGTGCTGCGCCTTGTCGCCGACCGATTCCAGCTTGTTGATCTGGCCCTCGATGGCCTTGTCGGCGCCGGCAGCCGTCAAGCAGCCGAACGACTGGGTGATGGTGAACTCGGCATCGAGCGTGAGCAATGGGTTCAACTGACCCCACCCGCTCTTGGGAAAATCCTTCAGGTCGTAGCAGGTGGCAAACTTCTCGGCGGTGTCGGTGCGGATGACGAGCAGGTCATAGCCGAAGTGCAACCACGAATCCGGGATCGTTTCGTATCCGGGAGCGGCCGTGATCGGCACGGCGAGGTCTGTGCCGTTGACCAGCTCACCGATGAAGCGATACGGCTCGGAGAACGGCAGGCCATTGCGCTGGTTCGTCTCCAGATACTCAGGGTCGTAGTCGCGAAGGGACTTGAAGGCTTCGTCGCCCAGTTGCTCAATCGCCTTGAGGCCGTCATCGAAATCGTCGTACTTGAGCAGCAGCGACAGGTAGAACGCGTTCTCGAAGTAGTTGCCGTTGTGAAAGCGCTGCAGATACTTGTACGTGAAGTCCTGCAGGAACTGCGACTGGAATTGATAGGCCTGGCGGAACGACACTTTGCGGCGCTTGAACGTGGCCCACATCGAAAGGCGGTTGCCGTGATCGCGGCCGATGCCCGCGTAGAAGCCGCTCAGGTTATCGAACAGGTTGGTGAGCAGCGCGTCGCTGGCCGACTCGAACGGGATGCCCGTCAAGCGCATGCAGAGCATCATCCGGCCGTCTTCGTAGTGGGTGACGCGGCGCGTGATGGGCATCTCGATGCGCGGCAGCCACGCCTCGATCGGCGGCACCTTGCCAAAGTCGCTGGTCAATCGTGCTTGCATGGTGGAATCCTTATTGAGCGCGCTCGGCGGGCGCCTTGCGGAAGGGCCGGCGATAAACGCTGAGGTGTTGGCCGTAGCGGATCGGCGCCAGGGTCAAAGTGCGGCCGAACATGCGCCAGGAACGCCGGCGCAACACGCAGAGCACTTCGAGCCACAGAATGCGCAGTGCCTGATCGTCGGTCTCGCACGTCTTGCGCAGGAACAGCAGGATGGGGACTGCCAGGCCGCCAAAGAGCAGCCCACCCGGGCCCATGAAGGCAGCGGCGAGCAACGCCAGAAAGACGAACGTGCCGACCACGATCAGCAGCGGGATCAATGGGACGCCCCAGTACATCGCGACCTTGCCCAAGCCCGCGTATGCGGAGTACTTCGGCTTCTCCGTCATGGCTCAACCGACGAAGAGGTTCCAGGCCCACGGCGCGATGATGACGACCGCGCCGACCGCGGCCACCTTGCCGATTGCCAGGCCGAAATCGGCCCATCGCGCTTTGTCGCTCCAGAGCTCCAGGCCGACCCAAAGGAGGTAGATGACGGCGCAGATGCCGCAGAAACTGTAGAACCAGATCTTGAAGGTGTTCCCAGCTTGCGTGCCGGAATCCAGACCACCGGCAAACGCCGGTGCACAGCACAACAAACCTGCAAACAGGGCTGCCAGGGTCAGAGGACTTTTAGGGAGGGCTTTCAACTGCGTTCTCCTACGGGAATGCCGACGATGCGGCTGGTTTGAATCCGGGGGAATTCACTGCGGGCGGAAATCGCCGAAGGCGTCCCACTTCGCGCGCGTCTTGGAGCGCTCGTTTTGTGCTGTGGCAGTGGATGGTTCGGGTGCGGCACCGGATGCCGGTTGTGTTGGCCGCGGGTTGGCTGTGTTCTTTGGGACGCGCGCAGCCGGCCTATCCATCACGACCGCGATGGCAGGTACGACTTCGAGATTGGGATTGACTGCAGTCGCGTTGGCGGCGACGCGTTGCACGTAGCTCGTGCCGGTCCGCTCGACCTGGAAGCCCCGGCTGAAGTTGCCGCTGTAGTAGCAGCTGATGGCCGCGTTCAGCGCCTTATCGGGACCGACTTGCGTGCGCGCGCGGTCGTAGCACTCCTGGAGAATGCGAGCGCCGGCCTGCAGGTTGGCGCAGGCGTCGAAGACCGATTCGTAGTTCAGGCCAAAGCGCGGTAGGTGGGCCTTATTGACTTGGCCCAAGCCCATGCTGAAGTTTAGACCCTGGGCGGCCAAGGCCTTGGCTGTCGCAACCGCCTCCGCGCGTGTCTTCGGCTGGCGGGCCAGATGGCCGCCAACGACACCGATCGCGTAGGGGTTAAAGCCGGATTCCGTGCGGACAACGGCCTGCAGCGTCGTCGGATGGACGCCGGGCGCGCACTGTTGCGCGAGCGTACTGAAGTCAACCATGTGACCTCACTTACGCGCGCGTTTTTACAGAGCGAACAAACGCTATAATGGACGTAGCCATTTGAGCCTCTCACGGGTTTTACGATGGTCAGGCTGACGTCGGTGTTCCACCACCTGCGTCGGCCGCTTTTACGATTGGACTGCTCGGTCCTCTCCTTCTGCCTTCAGTCTCCAGACCTTGCCTTCAATCGCGATCGACAAGTTCTGGCAGTTCTTGCAATACTCACCCACGAACAACAGCACATCTTCCAAGTACCGCCAAGTCTTGGTCTTGCCGCGATTTGTCTGCACTTGGTACTGCTTTGCTGTCCTCTTGTCGGCATCGAGCACGCTGACATCGATGACCCACTTCCCCCCCTCTTTGTGAAGGTTCAGCAGATAGTTGTTCGAGCCGGTGAGCGCCACAAGCGCAAGTTCCCTAAATGTGAAGTACATATCCCCTCTGCCAGTTGCACAGCCGTATTTTCCACGGCCTGTGACGCCTAAGGAGGGGTTTCGTAGCAGCATTGATCAAATCATACATCAAGGAAATCGTTGCGCCAATCAAAACGTTTATTTTGATTGGCACCATATGTGTTTTGAGTTCAGTCGCAGAGGCATCCTTGCCGCGCGCTTCCTGCAGCAAGCACAGGACTTGTCCGTGCCAAGTATCCGCCCTCGTTCGCGTCGCGATGGCCGTGGGGTATGAATTGAAACCCAGTGCGCCGCCTTACTATGCCCGCCGGGGTAGATCCGTCATGTCACGTAAATATCGGGTGCCAATCAAGCTCACGGCAGCGGCGATCATCACGTACGCCACGGGGGCGAGGGTCGCATCGAACGTATGTGCCAGGAACGTCAGATAGAACGGCGCAAAACCTCCGACAAACATGACTGTCAGGTTGTAAGCCGTGGACAACCCGGTTGAAAGCACTTTGGTGGGAAACAAATCTGCAAACGCCGCCGGGATTGGTCCGGTGTATGCCGCACTGAGCAAACCAAACACGACCTGGACGAAAACCAGCGAAGCCGCACTAGGTGCATGATTGAGATACGCATACAGCGGATATGTCAGGACAAGTATCAACATCGCTACGCCGGACAATACGCGCTGATACCCCAACCGATCCGCCAACCAGCCGAAGACAGGCGCCATCAACATCATGACCACGCCACTCGCCATGCTGCCGGCGAAGCCGGCAGCAGCGGGCAACTTGAGCACCTGCATCGAATAGGTTTGCATGTAGAACAGCAATACGTATGTGCAGACAGTCCACATCACCACGATCGCTGCACTGATGAGCACCTCGCGTCGATAGCGTCCTACGACGTCAAGAAACGGGGACCTCGTGCGAACGTCGGATGTGGTCCTTATAAACGCAGGTGTTTCGTCCAAGCGGCTCCGGATGACATAGCCGATTGGTCCAATCACGACGCCAAGCGCAAACGGAATACGCCAGCCCCACGAACGCAAGGCTTCAGCATCGAGCAGCGAGGTCGCCAACGTCCCGAGCGTCGCGCCGCATAAGATGGCGAAGCCGACACTGCTTTGAATCCAGCTCGTGTACAACCCTCGCCTACCTGGCGGAGCGATTTCGTTAAGGTATGCAGTCGCCCCGCCCATTTCTCCGCCCGCTGAGAACCCCTGCAGCAGGCGCGCCACCACCGCGACTATCGGCGCCGCTATACCGGCTTGCGCATAGGTTGGCGCGATTGCAATCAGGCCAGTGCCCAATGCCATCAGCAGTGCGGACAGTGCAAGCGCCGGTCGCCGGCCCCGACGATCTGCGTAGATGCCTAGAACGAGCCCCCCTAGCGGACGCGTCACGAATCCCACACCGAACGTTGCGATCGCGAGTAGCAGCGCGGTGAATTCACTCGTTGATGGAAAAAGGACCATCGCGATGACTGGGGCAAAAAAGCCGTACAACGTGAAATCGAACCACTCGAGCGCGTTGCCGAGGATCGCCGTTGCGACTGCGTTTCGCCGCCGTGGCAACTGGGTCTGGTTTTCTAGGCTAGATAAGAGGGTGCTGTGCATGGACTTCATTCAGTGCGGAGGTTCGCCTGTCACTATTACAAAACTGCCACCACCTCTCACGAAACGCATACTAGCGGAGTCGGAAAGGCCAGAAAAACGAAAAATGCAACTACCCCCATGCGCTACACGCATGGGGTCTACAACATTCGATTGGGGTCTCCGGCTTCCTGAAGGAGCCAGCTCGTGAACATGGTGGCCGCGCGATTCATTGCGCGATCATTTGGTGTAAGGACGTGGTAGCCGCCCCCGAAGGTCGCCGATTCTTCAGTTGCGCGCACCAGCGATTTCGCTTCAAGAAGGCCATCGATGACTTGCCGCCAGCCGAGCAATATGCCTTGGCCATGGAGCGCCATCTGTACGAGCTGCGGATAGGAATTCGAGACGATAGCGCGCGGCTTCTTAGGCATCTCGACGCCATTGAGGTCCAGCCATTCTTCCCACGACATCCAAATCAATTGCCGGTCGTCTTGCATCAGCAATGTTTGGTGCGTCAGATCCTCTGGCGTGATAAGCCGCCCGCCAAGATAGTCTGGCGAACACACCGGAAGAACTTCTTCGTCGATAAGCGGCTGCGTGTTGAATTGCGGTCCACAACGTTCGCGCAGGTAGTACAGCCCCACGTCGAACTCGGATGGGGTCAGCGAGGCAAAGCAGTCGCGAACGATGATGCGCACATTGACGTTCGGATGCGTTGCACAAAACGATCCAATACGGGGCGCCAGCCAGAGTGTTCCAACGCCGGATGAACATGCGACCGACAAGTCCAGATCGCCGTAGCGCCTCATGACTTCGTGCGTGGCGTCCGAGCAGACCTCCAAGAGGGACCGCACCCGGTCCGCATAGCGTTTGCCCGCAATGGTTAGCTGCAACGGCCGCCGGGGATCTCGCACGAACAATTGGCGACCTAGGAAAGCCTCAAGCTGACCAATCTGTCGGCTTACGGCGCTTTGCGTGAGGTTGAGTTCAGCAGCCGCCCTAGTAAAGCTGGTATGCCTGACGACAGCTTCGAACGCAATGAGGTTGGGCAACGGTGGAAGTGGGCTGATTCGCATAGAACAAGGAAAGATGAGATTTCCTGCCGTTGTGCCCTGGCGCAATCCGAGGCGTCACTTCCCCTGCGGCTCTTCTGCTGGCAGTCGTGTGCCCCCACACACGCTCACTTAGATAAAAGTTTGTCACTGTAGACGAAACGCGAGACCCACATGCCGCGCAGTTTGAACATCAGATCTAGGGAATTTTTAATTCCGCAGTTGGCGTGAAGGTTCCGGTCTGTGATGGCCCTTGCCCTACCGGGCCATGTACTGGCATTCACTATCCGTCCAAATGCCCGTCCCCACATCCAGAGACTCGCTTCATCAAGTCGCCGCACGAGATCTCATTTACTACGAGAGGTTTCGCTCGCGGGATGGATCCACAGTAACGATGCGATGCCGCGAAACCCGACGAGATAACAGGACAAGGGCGCAGGCAGACAGGTTCCCTGAGCGTAATGCGTCGGTTGTGTCCTCGCCGCACGACAGCGCTCACAGTATTCAGAGCCCCGGTGAGACTTCTCGGCCGGCCCTAAGGACTGATGTCGATGCAATAGCGTAGAAGAGCGAAAACCGGACGCCACAAGCGGCATGGCCCGCATGGCTGCACGGGCTCGTAGGACCCCTGATGCAACAGCCCTTCTACTACTGTCAGCAGTCGTGTGTCGCCAAAGCGATCGAACCATGCAAAAATTAGTGCAACTCTGCACAAAACACATACTCAGAGTGGCGCGGTTGCTGAACAGGCCAGCACCCTGCTCTGCTTGTTGCTAGGCGTGCAGCCACTGCGGAAACTCAGAGCGCCGATCTGACGGACCGCCTATCGCGGTATCTCGGGGGCTGAGCGTTGATCGTTCAGGGTGCCCTCGACAAACCTATCTTTAGGAAGGAAAGAATGGCTCGCAGTTCAGTTGTTGCTGTTGCTATTGGCGTGATGGCTTTGATCGGGGGATGTGGACATAAGGACGGTGACCGGTTCATCGGCAAATGGGGCCGCGAGGGCCGCAAAGGAACGGTCGAGATCGCAAGGAACGGTGAGGGATTTCTGGTTTCGGACACTCACGCTGACTTCATCACTGGTGGCATGAAGACCGACAAGATTCCTGCCACCTATCATGACGGTGTACTTCAAGTTTCAACGGGGTTCGGTACTTCCAACATTGGATATGACAAGGAACACGACACCCTCCTCATGCCCACAATGGGAGGAAGCGCTGAACTCAGCCGCCTCAAGCAGTAACGCTTGAGGGAATAGATGCAAATGGGGTTGTCATGCCCCCGGCATCCGGCCCCTTTTGGTATAGCCGGTCCGCTCCTTGTAACCATCCATGGTTGCCACTCCGCGACGCAAGGAAGTAAACAGTGCAGATTTCCGTATTGTTTAGTACACTCCGAGAAATACGGAATTCTTTACATGTCTCGGAGATGCCATGGCCTTACAGAAGGTGACGATGGATGACTTGGACAATCTGGCCGCCACGTCTGCGGATGTCCTCTCCCAGGTGCGGGAGGCGATGATTGAACCGCATCCTCGCAAGGTTGCCCCAGTGTTCACCAGTAACGCCATTGCGGAATTGTGTGGGGTCGACAAGACCCAGATCAAATATCTAGCGCAAAAACATGGCCTCCCCTCCGGACGAAAGTTCGAGGGGTCGAAGGCCAAAGAGTATTCATTGGAAGACGCCATTGAGTGGGTCCGGCGCGTCGGAAACAAGCCGGTCCGGCCTGCTGGGCGATTGGGTAAAGCAGTTGCAGTATGCAACTACAAAGGTGGGGTTGCCAAGACCAGCACCACACTCGCAATAGCGCAAGCGGCCACTCTCCGTGGTCTCAGAGTTCTCGTCATCGACTGCGATGGGCAGGGTACAGCGACGCAACTCGCTGGCATCAGCCCAGAACAAGACGTGAGCATCGAACACACAATCATGCCGTATATCCATGGGGATGAGCCCGATTTACGGTATGCAGTGCAGCCAAGCTACTGGGCAAATCTGTCGATTATTCCGGCATCAAGCGGCTTGCTTGCGGCGGAGTTTGCCATCCCGGCAAAGGCGATGTCACAACGCGGATTCCGCTTTTGGGAAATGCTTGCGGTTGGCATTCTTCCCCTTCGTGAGGAATTCGACCTGATCTTGTTCGACACCTCTCCCAGCCTTTCGCAGCTTACGCTTAACGCAATGTTTGCTGCCGACGGCTTGCTAATGCCCTGCCCGCCCGACGCCCTGGACTTCGCGTCGAGCGTGCAGTTTTGGGGCATCTTTTCGGAACTCGTAGACAGCCTGCCTGACGCCAAGAGCAAGAGCTACGACTTTATCTCCGTGATCTACACCAAGGTGCAAGCGAACGAAATCTCCCGTTTGGTGAAGACCTGGATGAAGCAGGCGTACGGCGCGCACATCAACGGAATTGAGATCCCGGAAAGCAATGCTGCGAAGACTGCTTCGGCTCAGCTGAAGACCGTCTATGACCTGAGCAAACCTGACGGCAGCGTGGAAGCGTACCGGCGTTATAAGGAGCCGCTCGACCGCCTCGCTGACTACGTTGTCGACCAGCTCGCATTGGCGTGGGGTGAAGCATGAGCATTTACGAGAAGCTAGGCCAAAAGACAGCCGGAGTTAAGGCGAGAACCATCGAGAAGCAAGCTGAACGTTCGCCGAAAAGCGCACCTGGAATGCTGCTCTCCGCGACGCAAAGGATCGACGCGGCGGAGGCCCGAGCGGAGGAGCTTGAAAAGGAGCTTGAAGAACTGCGGAAAGCAAATCTGCAGGAGATCCCGCTTGACCTTCTTGTCGAAGTGCCCGGCCGTAGGCGGAAGCTATCTCCGGAAGAGTATGTGCAGCTTCGGGAGAACTTGCGGCACAACAAACTGGTGACCCCCATCACCGTCAGACAGCTCGGCGACGGTCGATATGAAGTGGTGTCAGGTCTAAACCGCACTGCAGTTTTTCGCGAACTGGGTCGAACCACGATTCCGGCGGTTACTCAAGAGATCGATGACCTGCAGGCCGACTTAGGGGCCTTTTACGCCAACCTGCTCCAACCGAGCCTGCCGGATTATGAGAAATACCTGGGCTTCGAGATGATCCGGAAACGGAAGCCGGGGATGTCTCATGATGAGATTGCCGACATGGCCGGGATATCGAGGTCATATGTGACGAAGCTGATGTCATTTGGCTCCTTGCCGGCTGAGGTCCATGCGGTCCTTGAATCGAGCGCATCGGCGCTTGGCGCAAACGCAGCAGCTGATCTCGCAGCACTGTCCAAGCAAGGCAAGAGCGCCCGAGTGCTTGAAGCAATTAAGAAGATTGCTGTGGGTGAATTGGACCAACAAGCGGGGGTCCGCTATGCGTCTGCCGAGCCCAACCCTACGCAGCGCACGAAGCCTGAGGTCGTCAAAATCCGGGTAGGAAAAGCGACGTTCTGCGAGATGCGTCGCACGGCAAACACGCTACGGATTGACGTAAAGGATAGTGAGGCGGCGTCAGAGCTGGAGGAGGCCATCAAGGCACTTCTTCAAGAGAAAGCTGACGCCAGAAAGGCGAGTTAAGTGCGTTGCTCTAGTAGAACATCCTTATAAATCAATGACTTAAGGATTTTCAAGACACAGAACAGACGAGATACATCAGCTAAGCACATCCCGAAAGTACAAGAGCCCGGCTGGAACCGGGCTCTTGTACAGGTTGCGCTAGAAACCTCCAACGCAACGGCTAGTAGACGAAGCCAGTGTAGATGGACGGATTCCAGCGTGCAAGAGATGTCAGCCTCTTTTTTGCACAACGGAGCATTCATGCAACGCCATGAAAACGCCGGGGAAACACTCGCCCCTAGCAAACGTCGAAATCTGCCCAATCGAATCCTCCGCGCATACGATGCGGCGAAGCACGTTCTCGGACTTCCTCGCGCCGTTCGATCCACCCTCGCGGAACTGTGCCGCTTCGTTCCCCAGAACGAGCCCTTTGCACCTATCTTTGCCCACAAGGATGTGATCGCGGAGCGCATCGGTGCCGACACCCGGACCGTCTATCGCCACTTGGCCACCCTGCGTCGGCTTGAGCTCATCGAAGTCCTGCCGCAGGAGCGTAAAAGCCGCAGCGGCCGCTTTGCCGTGGCACGTGTGCGTCTGACCCGCCAAGCCTGTGAACTGGTGGGCCTGATCGACGTGCCAGAGGCCGTTATCCACACGCCACCGCACGACAAAATGTCAGACGGCCATACGTTAACTGAACCCACTCTCTCAAAGAATCAACGCCCCACCCTGGTCGGCGCCCTACCCCAAGATCTGGCCTGGCTCACTGGTCAGGGGTTGTCGCGGGCGGGTGTTTTCAAGCTGATGGGCCAGGCCAAACAACACGGCAAGCGTCTGTCCGACATCGTGACGGTGGTGGCCGGTTATCTGCAGGACCTGAAGGGCGGCAAGCTGTTCGCCTACCTGGCCGCCCTCGCCTGCGGCCCCACTGACTTCTCGGTCGCGGCCGCCGATGAACGCCGACGCCAGCAACTCGCGGCCGAAGAACAACGCGTCAAGCGCCGCGCCAAGCTGTTCCGCCAGCGCTTTGCCGGCACCACGCTGACCAATCGCACGCAGACCAAGCTCTACGTGATCGACCAGCGCGCCCGCTTTGTCGAGGTGGTGGAAGCCGGCCGCAGCGCGACGGGGCCGCTGACGGAAACCGAACCGTGGATCGAACGGCTGCGCAGCGGCGACCTGCGTCTGGCCACCGCCGAGGTCGAACGGGCCTTCGGGCGCCACTCCTTGCCGGTCAGCCTCGCCCTCAACTAGGAGTTTCTGCATGGGTCGCAGTCGTCCCCCGCGCAAGCCGTACCGCCCCAAAGCCTCCAGCACGTCCACGCCGCTGCGCACGCAGCCGTGGCGGCTCGAAAATTCCTTTGGCCCCTTGCGGGCCATCCTCGAACACGTGGCCCGCGGCGGTGAGCTGCATGCGACGGAGCAGGGGGCGTGGATCTACGTGTCGCCCACGCACCGCCGGGCCTACGAGGTGCCGGCGACCCTGCGCGCGTATGCGGAGGTCTTTGCCGTCCTGCGCATGCGTGACCCCCAGTGCCCCGATGTCGAGCCCTTGCGCTGCGCCGCCCTGGACATCCACACGGGAGCGGTGACGGAAGCGGCGGTGCAGGCAGCGCTCGCGTGCCTGGATGCCTTGTGGGCGTACAGCGCGACCCAGCCGGCGGGCGTGATTGCCGATGCGGCCCAGAGCGTGACCCTGCGTGCGCATCTGAACGCGTTGGACCGCGCCAAGGACGCCGATGCAGCGGGAGGAGACGGGGCGGGGTGTGCGCCGCGCGCTTAGTCGAACAGGCGTTGCTGCCCGTACACCGCTTCGAGCTGCTCGCGTGCGGCCTGGTCGCTGTGCAGGTCGGCCACGAGGTGGGCCGTGCCACAGCGCGTGCAGATCCAGGTGGACGCGGTGGTGGCGTAGGGAAGGGCGGTATCTGCCGTGGACCGGGTGTGGTCGCACAGGCGGTCGCAGGTGGGGCAGGCCAGCCAGCGGGTGGTCATGGCAATCAATGCCCAAATCAGGCGGTTTGGTTGTGCTGAGCCAGGCGCACCGCTTAGGCGGCTTCCAAGACCCGCAATTCGACGTGCAAGCCCGCCGCGCTCGCCATGTTGACGAGCGCATCGAGCCCGAACAGATTGATCTTGCCGCGCATCAGGTCCGACACACGCGGCTGCGTCACCCCCAGCAGCACGGCCGCTTGGGCTTGGCTGAGGCCCGCCGCCTCGAGGTGGCGTTTGAGCGCCATGAGGAGGGACGAGCGCAGCTTCATGTTTTCGGCCTGCACGGGCGTGTCCTCGATGGCCTCCCAGACACTGGCGAACCGTTGTGTTGTCATGATTCAGCCTCCTTGTTTCATCAGGTCGCGGTAGCGCTTGGCGGCCAACTCCAGATCGCCTTTGGCGGTCTTCTGCGTCTTCTTCTGGAAGCAATGCAGCACATAGACCGCGTCCGCCAATTTGGCCACATAGATGACCCGGAAGGCGCCGGCGGCGTCCTGGATGCGGATCTCCTGCACGCCCGCGCCCACCGTCGGCATCGGCTTCCAGTCGTCGGGCGTGAGCCCATGCTGGAGCCGATCGAGCTGGTAGCCCGCCTCGCGCCGCGCGCTTTCCGGAAACGCGCGCAAGTCATCCAAGGCGCTGCCGCGAAACTCGACGGGCTTCGTCGCAGTCATTCGGCATCCCTTTTCTTACAGTTGCAACTATACAAGATTTTGTATAAATCCGCACGGTGCTCGGCACGACGGCGGCCGTTCAACGCGGTGGGTGTTTCTTCAGCCGCGCGGCGTCTTGTTTCGGGCGGCCGACGCGCAGCTGTTGTCCCCGGCTCGCCTCGGCGGCCGTGACGTGCCCGGCGGCTTGGCCGGCGAGGTCCACGCGCGGCGCGCCCTCGGTCAGGCAGGCCCAGTAGCGGGCGCCCCGGCACCAGGTTCGCAGCGCGTCGCGCAGTTCGGCTTCGCTCAGATCCGGCGCCTGGGCCTGCAGATCGGCAAAGATGCCGATCCTGAGTGGCACCTTGGGCGCCGGGTTCTTGGGGAACGCCAGCGGGAAGCGCTGTTGCAGCTTGCCAATGGTCCGCACCACGGGGTCGACCGGAGTCGCTGCAGTCGCGGAGGGGGTGGTGCGGCGGGGCGCCTGGGCGCGTGCCGTGCGCTTGGCCTCCTCGGCCTGTGCGGCCAATTCGGCCTTCAAGGTTGCCAGTTGTTCGAAGCCCATGAGTCCAGTTCGGTGACGTGTCGCGCGAGAGTATAGCGGCGGTGCCCGCCGACAGCCTTAGAGCGAGCGGAATGACCGGCTCACGAGGCAGGGTGCGGTACTTTCTTGGTCCGATTTCCTTGCCGATAAGTGCTATTATCGGCATGGCATTTCAGCCCCCAAATCGCTATGCTGGCGAAATCGACCTCACATAATCGCCCGGGGGAGGGGCTGTCCGTGTTCTTCGCCATCCTGGATGTCTTGGCCTGGCCACTGTCCGTGCTGACGCTCATCTACAGCGTGTGGCTGTGGCAGCGCGGCAGCTACGTGGCCCGCAACGGCCGGCGCATCACGCGCCAGGGACATCCCGGCCGCTTCTGGTTCGAAGTGGCGGCCGCCATCGCGCTGGCGGGCCTGCTGGCCGCGTCCGCCTGGACCCACTGGTTTGCAAACTGGGCGCGCTAGCCAACTGGACTTCTTCATGTCGACACAAGACGCGTCTGCTTTGCCCGAGGCCCTCCCGCCCCTGAATCTGCCGAGCGATCGCTGGGACTCCATCCAGACCCCGTTTGAGGGCGACGTCCTCAGCCGCCAACGGTTAGGGCGCCAGCTCACCAGCTATCTGGAGCGACTGCGCGACGGGGCGGTGATCTCGCTGGATGCCCCCTGGGGTGAGGGCAAGACCTGGTTCGCCAGACACTGGGCTGCTGAGCTGCTCGCCAATGGCTTCCGTGTCGGCTGCATTGACGCGTTCGAGAACGACTACGTCGAGGACCCGTTCCTGCTGTTGGCGGCGGAGGTCCGGCGCTTGAGCGCGGCCGACCAATCCCGCGCCGCGCGCCTGGGCAGCAAGGCCGCGCAGGTCGGCAAGGCGCTCATGCCGATGGCCACCAAGCTGACCATCAATCTGGTGGGCAAGGCGATCGGCACCACCGATCTCGGTGACGCGTGGGAAGAGCAGCTCGACAAAGTGGGTGAGAAGGGGGCCGATGCGGCGCAGGCCTGGGTCAAGCGCCGCATCGAGCTGCATGACAAGGAGCGCGATTCGATGCGCGCCTTCCACCAGGAACTGGAAGCGTTCGCCAAGGGCGATGACGATAAGCCGGTGGTGATCATCATCGATGAGCTCGATCGTTGTCGGCCGGCGTTTGCGGTGAAGCTGCTCGAGCGCATCAAGCACTTCTTCGATGCCCCCAATCTGGTGTTCGTGCTGGTCATGAACCGGGACCAGCTCGAGAAGGCGATCCGCGGCGTCTATGGCGCGGAGACCAATGCCGCCGCCTATTTGGGCAAGTTTCTCCATCTGTCGCTGCGCTTGCCGAAAGTCCGCACGCTGACGATCGACGAGACACACAATCAATTGCAGCGCTTTGTGGGCAAAACGCTCGAGCGCTTCCGTTACGAAGATCCGCACGACCAATTGCTGCTGCCGATGACGGTCAGTGCGGTGGCGCTCGATCTGTCGCTGCGGGAGATCGAGCGCGCATGCGCGCTGTACTTTCTTGGTCAGCAGCCCTGGCATGGATTGATGTCGTTCCTGGCTGCCCTCAAGGTCAAGCACCCGGATATCTTTGAAGGGATGCGCGCTGAAGACGGACTGCAGCGGGAAGCCTGCTACAAACTGGTGATGCGTGCGCGCGGGCGTTCCATCTATGACCGCCAGTCGGACTGGGCGACGAGCTATTTGCGGGCCGTGGCCGTGCTGTTACGCACTCCAGGAATCGATGTGGCTAGCGACACTGAGTGGCTGAGTGGACAGCTGCCGCTATTGTTCAGTGACGAGCGGCCCAATGATTTCCAGGCGGCACTGAAGCAAGCGCTGCGTCGACTTGACCTCGACGTCCAGTAGGCGCGGCGGAATGAAAATGGCGCTGGTCACGACGCGATCCCTCGAACCTGTGAGGGGCGACATGCGCAAGCGACTGCTTGCGACCTTTTTCGGAAGACGACCCTGCTCTTTGCGATCGGGTGTTTTGTTGCCGGTTGTCGCGCTGTTGTTGACAGGCTGCATGTCGACCAGTTACCCGTGGCCGAGCGACTGGCCCCCGCTGTCAGCGGACGCGCCGGGCGCCGCATGTCCGACGCTCGATGGCTTCTACGAGAACACCGCCGAAGCCGCGGATCACCCTCGGTTTGCGGACAGTTTTCGGCAGGACCTGGCAGCACGTTTGCTGCATGCTGCGCCACCGAAAGGCCTCGGGCGAGTGGGATTGCGCCAGCCCAATGCTGACGCCCTGGAGGTGACCGTGTTCGACCTCAGCGGGCAGGCCCTCCATCAAGGCACACTGCGGGCCAGCGCAGGCGATTTTGCGTGCGCGGCGGGCACGCTCTGGCTGCGGGGGATCACAACGGTACAGAAGGATGGCACCGGCTATGGGCGCAGCACCGAGCGGCTGGGCTTGCGATTGGCCAGCGACGGCGCCCTGGCAGGGCAGCAAGTCATGCTGGGGGGCGCTGCGGTTGGCTGGGTTGTGCCGGTCGCCCTGCAGCAGACGGTTTGGTACCGCTGGGACGCGGTGCGAGCGAGAGAATCGTCGCAGCCGGGGACGGGGCGATGACTCCCACGACATCTTCGCCGACCGGGAACCCGACGCGCGCCCAGTTCGCGGCGCTGCGCGGCTGGCTGCAGGGCCTCCCTTCCGTGGCGGTGGCTGAGCGCTGGCTGTCGTCCGATCCCGATATCGAATGGACTGACGTTGCCGCGCTGCAGGCGCTGCGCGAGATCCGTCACGCGATGGCGCAACTGGCGCTGCGCTATGGACGCGAGCCCTTGGCGGCCACGCTGGCCAGCCATCGCCGTGCCCCGTCCCCGGAGCTGCAGGTCGGCCTGCGCGAACTCGAAACCCTTCAAGAAAAGTTTGGCTCCCCCACGCCGAAGCCGGAGCATCGGGTGCAACTGTGGTTCGCGGCACCGCTGGCAAAACGCTTGGCCGCAGGTGGTGCTGCAACGCTCGGCGAGTTGATGGCGCTGGCCAACGACCGGGGGCGCGCCTGGTGGCGACGAGTGCCGCGCATCGGGCCGACCGCCGCCGCGACCATCGTGCGCATGCTGGTGGCCAACGAAGCGACTCTGGGCAAGCTCGGTGCGCACGTCACCGGGGCGACGCTTCCGGTCCCGCTGCTTGCCCCGGCGCTCACGCCCGGGGAGGGCAAGGCTGTGCCGCTCGAGGCGATGCGCCTGCCCGCGGCTCTGGATGGCCGTGCTGGCCGCAACCGGGCAGAGTTTCATCGCTGCCGCATCGATGCCGACCACGACTACGCAGCGATCCAGACCTGGCTCTCCCTGTGGCCCGCCGGCAGTTCGACCTGGCGCGCGTATCGCAAGGAGGCCGAGCGCTTCCTGGCGTGGGCGATCCTGGAGCGTGGCCGAGCCTTCAGCGACCTGACGACCGACGATTGTTTGGCGTACCGCGCCTTTCTGGCGCAGAAGGAGCTGGGGCCGCGCTGGGCGGGGCCCCAGGTGGCACGCGCGTTGCCGGGCTGGCGGCCGTTCCAGGGCACCTTATCGCCCCGCAGCCGCGCCTATACAGAAACGGTGCTCCGTGCACTGTGTGAGTGGCTGGTCGGCCGCCGCTACCTGGACAGTAATCCGTGGGAGGGCGTGCCTGCACTGCGCGTGGCCGTGCAGGCGATCGACGTAGAGCGGGCGGTGCCGGATGATGTTTGGCAGGTGCTGATGCCGTGGTTGAACGAGCAGGCTGTCCATGGCGCGTACTGGCGCTGCGTGCGCGCGACCCTGTTGCTGCTGCACGATTCCGGCATGCGCGTATTCGAGGCGGCGGCGGCCGACAGGGCGGGGCTGCGGCAAGCGGCCGGCGACGGACCGCTGTGGGGCGAGTTGGAGATCCTGGGCAAGCGGAACAAGCTGCGCATGGTACCGATCAGTCGGCGTGTCTACGCCGCGCTGGAGGCGCATTGGGCAGACCGGGACGTGCTCGGTGAAGCGGCAGGCCCGCTGTTGTCGCCGGTGGAACTGGGCACGAGTCCGCGTGCGAAGGCAAAAGCCGAGGAGGGGAGGAGTGGCTACAGCGACCGTGGGCTGCGCCACGTGGTCGATCGCGCAGGCAAGGCTTTCCGAGCGTGGCTCGCAGAACACCATGCCGAGCTAGCCAGGAACCGGCTGTTCCTGCATCCGCACGCCTTCCGGCATGCCTTCGGGACGCAAGCCACCGAAGCGGAGGTGCCTGAAGATGTGGTCCAGAGCTATCTCGGACACGCATCACGGGCAACGACGGCGATCTATAACAAGGCGGGAGCGCGCCGTCGGCAGGGGCAAATTCGGAAGCTTTACGGGGCAGCCTAGCGTTGGGAGCGCGGCGTTAACCAGGGGGACCGACTCCGGGGCGCCATGCACGGACGATGCCTTGGAGTTGCGCGAGGGATACTGCTTCACTCCGGCAGACAGGTGGCCAAGTAGGGCGCTCATGTCAGAGGCGATTTCATAATCGATACCCCGGAGTGACGTTAAATCAACAGGGCTCGCCATCGGCACCGAAACGCCGACGCAACCGACGTATGTATCTGCGATACACGTTTTCGTACGACGGTTTTGGGAACGTGCCGTTTGGCGCACTTAAATTGGAGCTCAACTTCATGCTACATCACGGCGCTTCACTCTTTTTTGATTATGGTGCTAATATGTAATCCAGCATGTGATGAACATGTTCGTATCAAAAGTGAGGTTCCCTACGCCGGTGCGAGGAACCGCCCACCATCACACAAGATGGTCTAGCAATCGCTGGTAAGAGGAACCGGTCCCGATGTACCAGAAGCCCGCTGACGCGGGCTTCTGCTTTTCTAGCGCTCGTTTTTCTTCTTGGCCTTGTTGCGCGGGCCCTTGGGCACCTTCTTGATGAACCCCGCCAATTCGGCGCATACCGTCGCGAATGGCTTTTCGTTCTCGCGTTGCACCTTCAATGGGTTGTCTTTGACGTAGGCACTCTGCACATACATCACCAGACGCGGGGTCGCATCGTCGGTGCGATAGAGGTCAAAGAACACTTGGTAATGCGGCCCCTCGAGCCCGGCCCCCAGGGGGCGCCACACCATGTAGTTGGTGTTCTTAGCGATGTAGCACTTGGTCTTGCCGCTGGGCAGACCGCGAATCAGATCGGGTAGGCTTTTCGACAGCTCGTATCGCTGCGCATGGAAGCGCCGGCACTTGTCCCCGGCGTCGATCCAGTAGCAAGGATCGCCTGCTACATCGCCAGGCCCCTTGGTCTCGTCCCATTCGGTCACCACGTGGCAATCGAATACCACACGGATGCCAACGCTGAACGCCTCCATGTCGCCCTTCGCGGGCCGCTCCAGCCGCATGTCGAACTGCACCAGATGCGCAAACGAGCAGTCTGCTCTGTCGATTGTCCTGTTCTCCCACTGTTGCCAGCGAGCCGGATTTCTCCATTCCATTCCGTCGCTCTTGTTGTCGTTATGCTTCCGTCGGCTTTGTCTTCGCCGCCTTCACTTTGGCCAGTCCACCTTTGCTGGTCGCGGCACGGCCAATCGCCTTGGCCTCGTCAAGCTCGGGAGCAAGTTTCTTCAGTCGATCGACCAAGCCTGACAGGTCGTACTCGTTGCTGAGTTTCCCGCCGTTCGTCGCTCGTCGTTCCACGCGCTTGACCAGCCCTGCTTCCTCGAGGTCGGCAATATAGCGCTGAATTTGCCGTGGGCTGATACCGAGCCGTTCGTGCAATGTCTGCTTGCTCGGGTACGGCTTACGGTCCGCTTGCCACCAGTAATCAGCGAGCTGCAGCAGAACCGCAAGCTGCGTCGGATTCAATCCCAGGCGCTGCTGGCACCGCAACAACATGGACGGGATGATGCAGAAACCATGCTTCATCACGGCCTTGCCCCACTTCTTGTCAGAAGCTTGTTCCGACTTGCTAGGCTGCCGGATCGGCAGCACAGTGGCGGTCTTTCGGGTTGGGGCAGTCGCCATGGAGGCTTCTCACGTTTTGGGCTGGTACGTCGCAATGTACGCGGATCCGCAGAGATTGAGAATGGAGACCCACCAGGCGTTGATGACTGGGGAACCGGACACAGACGACCACGCAGGATCGGTCGCGGATGACCGATAAATAAGAACCTTGGAGTAACCAGCACACGGGTAAGCCAGACGAACGAGGAAACCCCGGCAGCAGTCATGCATGACCGCTGGGCAGTTGCGATAGTGCAGGTTGCTAACCGCACGTGCGGCAAAGCGGCCCTAGTCGATCAGGCGCAATTGACCAAGGCGCTCCAGCCGTTCTCGATCGGATTGGTCGCTGTGTGACGGTGCTAAGGGATGCCGGCTACCGCAGATTGTGCAAAGCCAGATCTGGATGTGCGGGCTCTTCTCGAACGGCGTTAGGTTGGTGAAATCGAGACGGTGGTCACGCAAGACGCCACAGCTGTCGCAAGCAAGCCATCGGGTGTGGGGTTTCATGGAAGTGCGTCGACATCGTCAACTTGCTTGATGATAGCGCGCGCAGGCGCCCACTGATTCCGCTGCAAGTCACTCGTTCGGCCAGCGCGGACCTCTTGACTAGCTTCACCTCTGGCCTTGTGCACAGTGCTGGCCTGGCCGACGTAATCGTAAAGCATGCGGTCGGCCAAACCGGATTTGACCGCTATCGAAGTTTGCTGTCGCGCTTGTTTCACGAGCTGGCTGGCCTGGACCTCGCAAAAGTTGCCCGCGATGGCGTTGCTACATCGCTCATCGACGAGAGCCAAAAGGTTCAAGAACTCCGCAACTGCATTATTCATAGAGGCCTTACCTGCGATGGTACGGATGCCGATCGGGCATGTGATGTCGCGTGCGCGGTCTACGATGAGGTTGTCTCGCCCATGCTTGGATCTATCGGCCTCGTCGTCGCCGATAGAGGTCGGATCGAACGCCGCCAATCGACATAGGAAAAGGAAAAGTGACGAAGCTCAGTACCGCACAGCAAAAGATTTTCGAGCGGATGCTAGCCGGCGAAACACTGGAATTCGATCCGAAAAGCGGACGCTTTGTGATGCAGGATCGCGACAAAGTGAAGCACGTCGATCAACGCCCTGTTGAGGTCATGTTGAGGGACGGCGCACTCTGGAAAGATATGCTCGGCCGCTGCCACATGAGATAAGCGCCCCGGAACGAAACGAAGAAGACTGAAGAACTAACAGGACAAGGACTCACTGTGAACGATCCGTTGTGCTGGCTGGAGACCGCCGGTCTCCGCCGGAATGCCTTGAACCGAAGAGTGTCCCCGGTCGAACAGGCGGGCAGTTTGATGAAGCGTCTCACCTCTGCGCCAGCGCTCCCACATTAGTGCCTTCTGACTCTCGGTGTAGTAGATCCGGCGCCGTTGTTTCATTTGCAACACCTCTACTGCTCACGTAGTCTCTAGTGTGTTGCATCGACCGGTTGAATCCGCAACCAAAAATCGGTCAGTCGCCCCTTCCCTGGCAGCGTCTGCCGATAGCAGACGAGGCGGCATGCGCTAGATTTCTTGACGGGCGCAACGCCGCCACGATCGGCCTTTTAACGCAACAACGGTGTGACGATGCGATCAAGCCGTTCGGCAGTCCACGCGGGTTCACGCGAGTCCCAGCCGTTGTCGGCCAGCAGGCCGTTGCGGTCGATCGTGAAGTTGACCGGAATTCGCCAGACGCGGCCGTAGCCACCCGCATAGGCGCTGCCAAGCAGCCCCACGGGAAAGCTCCACGCCGCCGCCATTTCCCGCACCGCTGACAACGAGGCTGGCTCATCCAGACTGAAGCCGAGGACGCGCAGACCCCGATGTGCGTGTTTCGCTGCGTAATCGGAGAGCAACGGTAGCTCTTGATGGCACGGCCCACACCATGTCGCCCAGAAGCTCAGGATCACGACATGGCCGTGCAGGTCTTCGGTGGAGATGTTGTGGCCATCAATCGTGTGCAGCACCAGGGCAGGCGCCGGCCGCCCGACTTCAAGGCTCGCGGCATGTGCATCGTGAGATGGGCTACCCAGCCCGGCGCCCAGCGCCACCGTGCTGGCCGCTTGCAGCCACGTACGCCGCGACCATGCGCGCGGTGAACGGCAATCCGTATCAAAACGCATAGCTGGCTCCGACGGTGCCCGACCAGCGGGGGAAGAGCTGGTAACCCTGCAGATTGCTGTACAACGCCTTCTGCAAGAACGCGTAGATCTGCACGTTGTGCGCCACGCTCACCGTCACGCCCGGCGACAGGTAGACCACCGTGCCTGCGGTGTTGGTGGTATCGGCCAGTGCGCCCTTGTCGGCGTTCTTGCGCGTTACGTTGAACTGCAACTGCGGCACGACGTGCGGATTGGCCTCGTAGCGCACGCCAAAGCTCATGGTGGCGAGGTTGCCGGGGCGGAAGTCCGCGCCAGCCTCATTCAGCCGTTGGTGCACGGCGGCCTGGAATTGGCCGTTGACGAACGCATCGAAATCCTGGCTGACGGGCTGGTAGTAGTAGGCACCCAGGATCAAGTCGGTGCTGCCTGTACCGGGCTGCAGGCTGGTATCCAGAGCTTGCCCACCCGTCGCGTTGGGGCCGCTGTTGAAGAACACCGGATTGCGCCCGACTGTGTTGCCGGTCAACACATTCTGCCCA